>CACYIK010000006.1 GCA_902774395.1 uncultured Bacteroidota bacterium | reverse complement strand
CGGAAGAATTTCAAATCAATTTTGTCAAAGAACTCTATAATTATTAAATTATCAATATATTACAAAGATATTTAAAAAGTTAACGCACCAGTATTATTTAATTATTATAAAACCTGAGGGGCCAACAGGATAACACTGGCGATAAAAAGAATGAAAAAAATATTATTTCTTACAATCGTAGTAGTACTTTTGCTTCAGTCATGTACTGTGATGAAAGATGTGATTACCACGACAAGACAAGCCATTTATTCCGTGTCTTTGGATAAGGTGGAATTGCCATCCAACTCAAAAGATCGCTTTTCTGAAACAATCTTAAAAGATAGTTCCGACGAGGGCGTAACCAAATACGTCTTCGAGGATGAAAATATAAAAATTTTCTGGCTTGTATTGGATAATCAATACTCATTTACCATATATAACAAAACAAGCCATGCTTTGAAAATAATTTGGGATGATGTCGTATATGTCAATACCGACAAGAGCATTTCAAAAATGATACATTCGGGAATAAAGTATATCAAGATGAATGAGGGTCAGGTGCCAACGACACTGCCACGAGGAGCCAAACTGGAGGACATTCTTGTTCCGGTAGATAACATTCATTTTATTTCAAATAAGTGGATTACGAATTCGTTGTTTCCCAATGGATTCTCTAGTGACGATGCAATGGAAAAGGCCAAGACGTTGGAAGGAGAGAGGGTGAGTATTCTTCTTCCGATAAAAATAGAAGATGTGCAGAATGATTATACTTTTATTTTTAAAATAAATAGTGTAGAGGTGTCCTCAAAAACGGAGGCATATCAGGTGCATGATTATGAAGAGGAGAATGCAAGAATAACGGGCGCAGCTGCATTGGGTGTACTTGGCGGAACTGCACTGATTGTTTTAATTGCTATAGGGCTATCGCAACACTAAAATGAAATGGCTGTCGAGAGTGTCGGCAGCCATTCTTTTTTACTAAAACATGGTTCTGTGGGGTGAGATGAATTATTTATGAAATACCCATCGGCTGATGCCGATAATACGGTGGCTATGGGTCCAATGGCTTTGGGAATGACGCCGATGTCACTGTGGCTTTCGAAAACCTATTGGCCACTGTGGGCAGGGCGTAAGCCTTGCACGGAAACTGCGGTGGTGTGGCTGATGACACAGACGGTCTCGGTCAGCCGGTTGAGGTAATGGAAACGCTCATAGTCGCTCTCGAAGGCGGGCATGTCCTCGGGCCATGGAGCAAGAATCAGTAGGGAACCGTAAGCACATGCCTCGAAACGGCTGCGCTCGGGTTTCCAATATTGTCCGATGGAATCGGCTTGGATGTGTATCAGTCGCAGTTTCTGTTCCAACGCCATGTTCTTTATCCTCTTCTCGCACTCGGAGATGCCGGGGGTGACCAGTACGTCTCCACTCTCGGCGGCGGAGATGAGGCGACGGCTCTCGTTCTTCCAGTGGTCGGTATTCTCGGTGGGTATGCCGTTGGTCTTGCGGTGGAAGAAGACCTGATGCTTCTCGGGTTGGCGCAGGAGAAGCATGTTACCGAAAGCACTGTATCGCACTCTGCCGATAGTGATGCAGAGAGCGTGTCGGAAGAGGTCGGGGTACTCGCGGCGCATCATGAGGCGGCGCGGATTGTCGCGGAGGTAGTGTTTCCAGTTCTCCAACTGTCCGTCGCGCATGAGGATATGGTCGTTGTAGTTGGGTTCAAAGAGGGGAGGACGGGACGAGGACCCTGCGGCTGACGCCGCAGGCACCGTGGCGGGACTTGCAGTGGCCTCCGTTTGCTGCCACCAGGCGCGGCTGACGCCGCCCTTGAAAGCACCGATGATGATGCCAAGGTGCTTGCTTTCTGGTAACGGTCGGTTGATGCGGACAATCATGTGTATGTGGTCGGGCATGAGGCATACCTGCCAGATGTCGACCATAGGGTAATAGCGGTGTATCTTGGGAATCTCGTTGTCGAGGACGGTCTGGCCGAGGGGCGACGGCTTGAGGTGCGGCTCCTCGCCGCCCGCCTTCGTGGTGCCCACAATCTCGCCGAAGACAGGCCGACGGTCGGCAACCACCAGGGTCACCTCGTAGGTCCCTGGCACGGCATAGTTGTGGCCATGCATGCGGCGTGTCTGCTTGCTCTCGGTCATTGCTTCATGGCATCCAGCTCCGCTTTCAGGTATTGCCCTGTGAAGTTATCCTTTTGCTGGGCTAACGCTTCGGGGGTGCCGGCGAAGGTGATGCGGCCACCGGCGCGGCCGCCGTCGGGACCGAGGTCGATGACCCAGTCGGCTACCTTGATGACATCCATGTTGTGCTCGATGACGAGGACACTGTTGCCCTTGTCCACCAGCTTTTGCAGCACGCCGAGGAGGATGCGGATGTCCTCGAAATGGAGGCCCGTGGTGGGCTCGTCGAGGATATAGAGGGTCTTGCCGGTATCGGTGCGGCTGAGCTCCGTGGCGAGCTTGACGCGCTGCGCCTCGCCGCCGCTGAGGGTGGTGCTCTGCTGACCGAGGGTGATGTAACCGAGGCCTACGTCCTGTAGTGCCAGCAACTTGCGTCGTAGCTTGGGGTGGGCGTCGAAAAATTCCACGGCCTCGTTGACGGTCATGTCGAGCACGTCGGCGATGGACTTCCCTTTATACCTTATTTCTAATGTCTCGCGGTTGTAGCGTTTGCCGCCGCAGACCTCGCACTGCACGTAGACGTCGGGCAAGAAGTTCATCTCGATGGTGCGCAGTCCGGCACCCTTGCAGTGCTCGCAGCGGCCGCCGCTGACGTTGAAGCTGAATCGGCCGGGCTTGTAGCCGCGGATGCGTGCCGATGGCAGCTCGGCGAAGAGGCGCCGGATGTCATCGAAGAAGCCCGCGTAGGTGGCGGGGTTCGAACGCGGTGTGCGGCCGATGGGACTCTGGTCTATCTGGATGACCTTGTCGATATGCTCGATGCCCTCGATACTCTGGTAGGGCAGGGGGGCGCGCAGCGAGTGGTAGAAATGTTGGCTGAGGATGGGCTGGAGGGTGTCGTTGATGAGGGTCGACTTGCCGGAGCCCGAGACGCCCGTCACGCAGACGAACATACCCAGCGGCAGGTCGAGGTCGACGCCCTTGAGGTTGTTGCCGGTAGCGCCTTTTAATAGGATGTGCTCGCGGCCTTCGATGGGGCGGCGTTGCGGCAGGGCGATGTCGCGCTGCCGAGAGAGATACTGCAGTGTCAGCGAAGGATCCTTAAGGTCTTTAGGGTCCTTAAGGTCTTTAAGGTCGCCGGCGAACAATACTTTTCCCCCGTGGATGCCGGCGCCGGGACCGATGTCGACGAGGTAGTCGGCGGCGAGCATCATGTCGCGGTCGTGCTCGACAACGATGATGCTGTTGCCCAGGTCGCGCAGCTGCTTGAGACTCTCGATGAGGCGCTGGTTGTCGCGCTGGTGCAGGCCGATGCTGGGTTCATCCAATATATATAAGACGTTGGTGAGCTGCGAGCCTATTTGTGTGGCCAGACGTATGCGCTGTGCCTCGCCGCCGGAGAGGCTCTTGGCGCTGCGGTTCATCGAGAGGTAGCCCACACCCACGTTGTTGAGGAACGACAGGCGCTTGAGTATCTCGTTGAGCACCTCGTGCGCCACCTTCTGGTCGCGCTCGTCGAGCTGCGGCTCCAATGCCCGCAGCCACTCCTCCAGCTCCAACAGGTCCATGTCTGCCAGCTGGCCTATATTCTTATCTAGTATGCGGAAGGCCAGCGATTCGGCCTTTAGACGGTGCCCGTGACATTCGGGGCACGGCACGGTATTCATAAAGCTCGCCGCCCACTTCTGCAGGCTGGCGGGACTCTCGTCGCCGGCGAGTTCGGTGATGTAGTTCACGATGCCCTGGAACTCGCTGAGGTAGCCCGGGTCCTCGGGGTCCTCGATGCCGGCGAAATGGTTGCTGCCGTAGAGGATGGCGTTGACGGCCTCCTCGCTAAGGTTCTCGAAGGGTTCGTCGAGCGTGAAGTCGTAGTGTTTGCCCATCAGCTCCAGCTTGCGGTAGACGTAGTTGGTGGGCGAATATTTCCCCAGCACCTCGATGGCGCCGTCTTTGATGCTCTTCTTGGGGTTGGGAATGAGCTTCTGCATGTCGATCTGCGCCACTTCGCCGAGACCGTTGCAGTGGGGGCAGGCGCCGTAGGGCGAGTTGAACGAGAAGGTGTTGGGCTCCGGCTCGGGGTAAGAGAGACCGCTGTCGGGGTCCATCAGCATGCGGCTGAAATAACGGCTGCTGCCGTCTTCATTATCTAAAATCATCAGGATGCCTTTGCCTTGGCGGAAGGCTGTCTGGACGGCTTCGCGGAGGCGGGTGGCGTTTCTATCGGCACGCAGGCGGTCAACCACCAGCTCGATGTCGTGCACCTTGTAGCGGTCCACCTGCATCTTGTAGGTGATCTCCTTCACCTCGCCGTCGACGCGCACTTTCAGGAACCCTTTCTTCGCCACTTGCTCGAAGAGCTCTCGGTAGTGGCCCTTGCGGCCCTTCACCAGCGGGGCGAGAATCTTGATGTCGCGGCTGCCGTACTCCGAGGTGATGATTTCCAGTATCTTCTCCTCGCTGTATTTCACCATGGGCTTGCCGCTGACGGTGCTATATGCCTTGCCGATGCGGGCGTAGAGCAGACGCAGCAGGTCGTAGGTGTCGGTGAGCGTGCCCACCGTCGAGCGCGGGTTGTTGTTGGTGCTCTTCTGCTCGATAGAGATGACAGGCGAGAGGCCCTCGATGAGGTCCACGTCGGGACGCTCCATGTTGCCGATGAAGTGACGGGCATAGGCCGAGAAAGTCTCCATATAGCGGCGCTGTCCTTCGGCATGGATGGTGTCGAATGCCAGCGACGACTTGCCGCTGCCGCTGAGCCCAGTGAACACTACCAGTTTGCCACGTGGAATCTCTAAGTCCACGTTCTGCAGGTTGTGTTCCCGCGCCCCTAATATCTTGATCTTCTCGTCGTCCATCAGATGCTTTCTATTACCGTGGTGTCGTGCTTACCTTTGGTGATGGTGCTGTATTCGGTTCCTTTCTTGGTGGGGATGCGCACCTTGTAGCTCTTGCCGGCTTTGTTCTTCAGTTTGTCGGTCTGCAGCCAGGGGTTCATGGTGCGGAGCATCTTGTAGGATGTGCCGTTGTCGACGGCGAACTGCACCAGGTCGACATCTTTGCCGTCGAGGGTCACCTCCTCATAGGGCAGCTCGGGGTAGGTGTCGCAGCGGCGCACGTGGTAGCCGTAGTCCTGCGGATTCTGCATGATAAGTTTGAGGGCGAGGATGCGGTAGACGTAACGCTGGGTCTCTCGGTTGAGCAACAGGTCGTAGTAGCTCTTCTGCTGCTGGTTGGCGAGGCGTTTCTCGAGGCCTCCTTCGCCACAGTTGTAGGCTGCAGCGGCATTGGTCCAGTTGCCCAGACGGCGCTTGAGGTATTTTAAATACCGGCATGCGGCATGTGTCGCCTCCTCGAGGTCGTTGCGCATGTCTATCTCGTCGTTGATCTCGAGACCGTACTTCACGCCAGTGGCCTTCATGAACTGCCAGTAGCCGCCAGCGCCGGCGGGCGAGGTGACATTCTGCAGGTTACTTTCGATGACGCAGAGGTACTTCATGTCCTCGGGCACGCCTTCCTCCTTGAGGATGCGCTCGATGGTGGGGAACACGCGGGTGGCACGCTTGATATTGAAGAGCGTGCTACTCTGGTAGTACATGTTGCTGACCAGCTCGCGGTCGAGCCCTTCGCGCACGTACCATAAGTTCAGCGGCACGCGTTCGCCGCAGAAGTAGAGGGTGTCGGGGATAGATGGCGCATAGACGCGGTAGTCGGCGCGGATGGCGCGAGTGTGGAGAGTCTCTTGTTCGTTCGCGTCTTTGCGCGTGGCGAAAATAAAGGCCTCGCCGGCGATTGCCACGGAGGCCAGTATGATGGCGATGATGCTAAGTTTTTTCATTTTCTTGTAATAAGGTTATTACGTTATGCCGTTATAACGCAACCTCTTCAACAATGAGTTTGGCAATCTCCTGCTTCGTGAGCAGGGGGCTTTCTTTGCGGCTGCCGTTGCGGCCGATGATGGTTACCTTGTTGGTGTCGACGCCGAAGCCGGCTCCTTTGTCGCGCAGCGAGTTGAGGACGATATAGTCGAGGTTCTTCTTCTCCAGTTTACGCTGTGCGTTGGCCTCCTCGTTGTCGGTCTCGAGGGCGAAGCCCACGAGCGTCTGCTTGTCGGTCTTCATGCTGCCGAGGGTGGCGAGGATGTCGGGGTTCTGCACCAAGTCGAGGTGCATGCCCTCCGAGCCGTTCTTCTTGAGCTTGTGGTCGGCACACTCCGACGGGCGGTAGTCGGCCACGGCGGCGGAGAGGATGGCTCCGTTGCAGCGGGGGAAGACCTCGGTGGCGGCGGCGTACATCTCGCGGGCACTTTCGATACTGGTACGATGGATTCGTGGATGGTTGATGGATAAAAATGTGGGTCCTGAAACCAGTTCCACCTCGGCCCCAGCATCGGCCAAAGCCTGAGCCAGTGCGAAGCCCATCTTGCCGCTGCTGTAGTTGCCTATGAAGCGGACGCTGTCGATGCGCTCGTAGGTCGGTCCTGCTGTGACAAGCCACCTTTCACCTTTCTTCACTTGATTATCTTTATTTTCCAAGGTGTTCAGTTCCCCTTCGGGGTTCACCTTTAACCTTTCACCTTGGCAAATCGCGCCAGCGATTTGTTCCGGCTCCGCCATGCGGCCCACGCCGCTCACGCCGCAGGCCAGCTCACCCTCCTCAGGCCCTACCATGCGGATGCCCCAGGACTTGAGTGTCGCGATATTGCGTTGTACGGCAGGATGTGCCCACATCTCGCAGTTCATGGCGGGAGCCATGATGACGGGTTTGCCAGAGAAGGCCAGCAGCAGGGTGCTGAGGGCGTCGTCGGCGATGCCATTCGCCACCTTGCCGATGATGTTGGCGGTGGCGGGAGCCACCACGAGCATCTCGCCCCAGTCCTTGAGGGAGATATGCTCTGTGCGGCCCGAGGCAAAGAGGTCGGTATAGAGCGCGTTGCCCGAGACCGTCTCGAGGGTGACCCTCGTGACGAACTCCAGCGCGTGCTCCGTGGCGGCACAGCGCACCTCATGGCCTGCCTTCTTCAGCAGGCGCACCAATTCGGGCGCCTTATAGGCCGCGATGCCACCGGTGATGCCGACGATGATTCTCATTTTTAGCCTTCAATCTGCTTGATTTCCTCGTCGATAGCCTCGGCTTGTTTCACTTCGGGGCTCTCTTTCATCGGGTTGCGGTAGTAAATCTTGCCCTCAAGGTATTCCTCAGTGGCTTCCAGCGTAGGCTTGGGCTGCATCTCGTAGCGGCGCACGATCTCGATTTGCTCGCGGTTCTCGTACATCTCGTCGAGGGTATCGTTGTTCGACTTGAAGTCGTCAATCTTGTTGTGCAGTTCACGTTTCTCCTCGGCGGCAATCTGGTTGGCACGTTTGGTGAGCACGGCCACAGTCTCGTAGATGTTCTCCGTTCCACGGCTGAAATCGGCCGTGTTTCTCGTAATGGTGGTGTTCACCACTTTCTTCTTTTTCTCTTCCATTTTATTATTGCTGATTTTTGTTTTTTGTTCTTATTGATGGATTTTTGCCATGGCCTCGCGGGTCTTGGTGTAGATGTCCTGCGCCGCGGCCAGGCGTTTCGAGTCGGCAAAGCTGCTGCTGAACTTGTCGAAATCGTTGATTACCTGCTGCAGACGCTCGTACATCTTGTCCTCGCGGCTGTTGATGGCGTAGCGGTAGCTCGACTCGAGCATGTAGTACATCGCCTCCTCGCGCTGCTCCGCCTCGGGGTACAGGTTCAGGAACTGCTTGAACGACTCATAGGCAGCGTGGTATTCTTCGATGAAATAGTATCCGTAAGCTATTTCGTAGTCTTTGCGCGTCAGCTTCTTGCGCAGCTCGTCGAGGTTGTTGTTCAGCTCGGGAATGCGAGTGCTGTGGGGGTAACGTTCGGCGAAGGCTTCAAACTCCTCGATGGCCTCCTTGGTCTGGCTCTGGTCCAGATTGTACTCGGGCGAGTCCATATACTTGCAGTAGGCCGAATAGTAGAGGGCATCCTCCAGCCGGTCGCTATAGGGGAACTGCTTGGAGAAACGTTTGAACTGGTAGCCTGCGGTGAAATAGTCCTTCTCCTTCAGCAGCGACATGGCATAGTACCAAGCGATATTTTCCGCGTTTTCGCGGCCACGATAGTAGAGGGTCAGGTTCTCGAACAACTGGGCGGCACGAGAGTAACTGTTCTCGTTGTAATATTTCATCGCCGCGGCATACTTTGCGTCATAATCGTTGCTATTGAGCAATTTGTTGAAACCATTGCAACTTACTAGCAGCAAGCATACTGCGCAGAATCCGATAAAGATTTTCGCATTTTTCATAACTTGCAAAAGTACGAAAAAAAAACGATATGAATATAAAAAATATACAAAAAGGTTGCCTGTGGATGTATTTTGCCGATATTCAGTGTTTTATGAAAAAATGAAAAAACTTTCAAAAAGCCTCCGAAATCGGTTTTTGCAACCGGCTGTTAATCAGTGTGTAATAGCCACCATCTCTTACTCAACTCTTACTCTTCTCTTACCCCTCTCTTACTTACCTCCGATTCCGGTAAGAGTGGGGTTGGGTGGGGTGGGGGCGTGGGGACTCCCGGATGGGTCTTTTGTCGGGTATGGCGGAGACCTTTTTTGAGGGTCGGTTCATAACTTTATTTTTTGTGTTTCGAAAAAAAATGTATTTTTGCATTTTTAAAATATATAAATATATGGACACGATAATCATCTTAGACTTTGGCTCTCAATACACTCAGTTGATTGCGCGCAAGATTCGCGAGCAGAATGTTTACTGTGAAATCCATCCTTTTGACAAGATTCCTGCCCTCACGGCCGACGTGAAGGGTGTCGTTTTTTCGGGCAGCCCCTATAGCTGCAACGCCGCCGATGCTCCGGTGCCCGACATGAGCAATATCAAGGGCAAACTGCCGCTGCTGGCGGTGTGCTACGGCGCCCAGTATTTGGCCAAGTGGGGTGGCGGACGCGTGCAGCAGAGCAAGATCCGCGAGTATGGCCGCGCCAACCTCAATTTCATCGACAGCAGCAACCCCTTGATGAAGGGTGTGCCCATGGGCAGCCAGGTGTGGATGAGCCATGGCGACACCATCGAGGTGCTGCCCGAGGGTTACAAGACCATCTGCTCGACGGAGAACGTGAAGTATGCCGGCTATCAGATTGAGGGCGAGCAGACTTACGCCATCCAGTTCCACCCCGAGGTGCATCACTCCGTCGACGGCAACACGCTGTTGCGCAACTTTGTGGTCGACATCTGTGGCTGCCGTCAGGACTGGACGCCCGCCAGCTTTATCGAGACCACTGTCAAGGAGCTGTGCGAGAAGGTGGGTGGCGACAAGGTGGTGCTGGGACTCAGCGGCGGAGTGGACTCCACCGTGGCCGCCGTGCTGCTCAACCGTGCCATCGGCCACCAGCTGCACTGCATCTTTGTGGACAACGGCCTGCTGCGCAAGAACGAGTTCGAGAGCGTGCTCGAGAGCTATAAGGATATGGGCCTCAATGTGAAAGGTGTCGACGCCAAGGACCGCTTCTATGGTGTGCTGGCTGGCGTTACCGAGCCCGAGAAGAAGCGCAAAGCCATCGGTAAGACCTTCATCGACGTCTTCGACGCCGAAGCCAAGCTCATCACCGACGCCAAATGGCTCGGACAGGGCACCATCTATCCCGACGTCATCGAGTCGTCGAGTGTCAAAGGTCCCAGCCAGACCATCAAGAGCCACCATAACGTGGGTGGCCTGCCCGACTATATGAAACTGAAGCTCGTGGAGCCGTTGCGCTCGCTCTTCAAGGACGAGGTGCGCCGCGTGGGTCGCCAGCTGGGCATCAAGGACGAACTCATCGGCCGTCATCCCTTCCCGGGTCCCGGACTGGCCATCCGTATCTTGAGCGATGTGACGCCCGAGAAGGTGCACATCCTTCAGGAGGTCGACCATATCTTCATCCAGGGTCTGCGCGACGCGGGCCTCTACGACAAGGTGTGGCAGGCTGGCGCCATGCTGCTGCCGGTGCAGAGTGTCGGCGTGATGGGCGACGAACGCACCTACGAGAGCGTCGTGGCGCTGCGCGCCGTGGAGAGTGTCGACGGCATGACCGCCGACTGGAGCCACCTGCCCTACGACTTCATGGCCAAGGTCTCGAACGAGATCATCAACCGTGTGAAGGGCGTCAACCGCGTCTGCTACGACATCAGCTCCAAACCCCCCGCAACCATCGAATGGGAGTAACCCAAGGTGAGAGGTGAAAGGTGAGAGGTGAAAGGTGAAAAGAAAAAAAATATGAAAAATATGACTGGAATAAAGCGAAAGGTAATAGTGGCGGTGATGGCTTTGGCTTTCACCTTTCACCTTTCACCTTTCACCTTGAGGGCTCAGGCTCCTGGGACGACTCCCGTCAAGGTCTCGACCGAGACACAGACGCTCCACGGGCGCAAGTATTATGTGCATATCGTGGAGACGGGTCAGACGGTCTACTCTATCTCCAAGGCTTACAAGGTGGAGAGCTACGACGCCGTGACGCATGTCGACATCCATTTCCTTCATGCCGGCGACACGGTGTGGCTGCCGGTGAAGGGTCAGTTTGCCGCTTCGTCGCAGGACATGGAGCGCGAGAAGCAGGAGGCGATACGCCGCCAGACCGAGGAGCGCCAGCAGAAGAGCCAGCCGCAGCAGAAGCCGCAGGACTCGCCGAGCACGCCGCCTCCGGCACAGTATACTCCGCGAACCCAGAACGCCACGAGCACGCAGAAGGCACAGAAGAAACAAGAGTCGCCGTCGACACCGCCGGCGCGCACCACAGGAAAGGTGCTGAAGGTGTCGCTGCTGATGCCCCTGCACCTCGACCAGATAGACGAGATATCGACCTCCAAGTTCGACGTCGAACAGCGGGGTAAGAAGAGCTACAAACAGTTCGAGTTCATCGAGTTCTACGAGGGCATACGTCTGGCACTCGACCACCTGGCCGGCCAGGGTATCAGTGTGGAACTCAATGTGGCAGACGTGTCGGAGAACAATGCCGCGGCGGTAGAGAAAGCATTCCGTTCGCACAATGCCGCCGAGGCCGATGTGGTGGTGGCGCTGCTGTTCCGCGACGCCTTCTCCAAAGCTGCCGCACTGGCCAAAGAGGCCGGCGTGTATATTGTCAACCCCATGTCCACGCGCAGCGAGATCTGTGCCGACAACGCCTATATGGTGAAGATACAGCCCTCGATGGAGAGCCAGATTGAGACTGTGCTCGACAATATGGCCACTGAGCGGCCCGAGGGTCATCTCTATATTATCCACAGTGGTGCCGCCACCGAGAAACCTGTGCTCGACGAGCTGAAACGTCAGCTCACCGCGCGCAAAGATTTGAAGTATACCCTCTTCAACTGGAACCAGAGCAACAAGCTCACCCAGACCCTCAAGGCCACGCCGGGATGCAGCGTGATAAGCATCTGTGACCTCAAGGCCGACAAGATGCGCGTATATGTGGGCAATGTCCTCAACCGCCTGTCGGCCATCAAGAGCGGCAGCCCCACCTTCTACACGTTGAGCGACTGGACACGCGATTACCCTGATGTGGACTTCGCACAGCTGCAGCTACTGAACTATCATACCTTCTCCACCGCTTGGGATATGACCAACAGCGTGCATGTGGACTTTCTGAAGGAGTTCCGCGAGCGCTATGGCTCCGAGCCTACGTCGACGTTGGCGGCTACAGGCTACGACCTGACGCTCTACATCCTCAGGGGATTGAATCGCCGCAACAGCCGTTTCTGGGAGATGCCCGACGTCTCGCTGCCGGAACTCGTCCACCCGCTGCACCTGAGCCGCCATCAGGCGGGTCTGGAGAACGACCAACCCCAACTGTTCCGCATGGAATCACTACGCTTCGTTCCTATTTTCTAATTTACTCAAATGCAATATCAGAATACAATACAGAAAGAATTTCGTCTGACGGGTCCCGGCCTCCACACGGGCCGCACGGTCACCGTGTCTGTGAAGCCAGCCTTTGAGGACTTCGGCATCGCCTTCCGTCGGACGGACCGCACCAATATCATCACCCAGCCGGCCCTGGCCACCAATGTCGGCGCCACCTCGCGCGGCACCACTCTCGGCAGCGGCCGCCACTCTATCGCCACTATCGAGCATCTGATGTCGGCCCTGCATGGCATGGGCGTCGACAACGCGCTGATAGAACTCGACGGAGGCGAGGTGCCCATCATCGACGGTTCGTCGCGTCCCTGGATGCTCGAGCTGGTACGTGTGGGCATCCGCACCATGGCGACGCCGCGCAAGAGCTACACCATCAACGAACCCCTTCACTTCGAGTACAAGCCCACGGGGTCGGTCTATGACGTGGAACCCTGCGACCATTTCGCCGTACATTGCGAGATAGACTTCCCCAACAGCGTCATTGGCCGCCAAGAGGCCGACATGAACGACATCTCGGAGTATCCCGCCGGTATCGCACCCTGCCGCACCTTCGTCTTCCTGCACGAGATAGAGCCGCTGCTGCACCTCAACCTCATCAAGGGCGGCAGCCTGGACAACGCGCTGGTGTTCGTCAACAAGGAGCTCACCTCGCGGCAGCTCAAGCGCCTCGGCAAGACCTTCAACAAGGATGTCAGCCAGTTCAAGGTACACGACGGCGTGCTCAACACCACGGTGCCCTATTTCCCCAACGAGCCGGCACGCCACAAGCTGCTCGACTTCGTGGGTGACGTGCGCCTGGCAGGACCTATGCTCAACGCCAAGTTCTCCATCTTCAAGCCGGGACACAAGGCCAATGTGGCTTTCGCCCTCTTCTTGATGGATTATATCAAGACACATCCCCAAGAGAATAATTAATATAAGGAATAAAATACCCCATAATGACTTTATACGACTTACACCCCGACGCCAAGATTGGCCAGAATGTTACGATTTCTAACTTCACCACCATCTATGAAGATGTGGAGATAGGCGACGGCACGTGGATTGGCCCCAATGTGACCATCTTCCCCGGTGCCCGCATTGGCAAGAATTGCAAGATCTTCCCCGGCGCTGTGATTGCTGCCGTGCCGCAGGATCTGAAATTCGCTGGCGAATACTCCACCGTGGAGATTGGCGACAACAATAGTATCCGTGAGTGCTGCACCATCCACCGCGGCACCGCCGCCAGCGGCAAGACGGTCATCGGTAACGGCAACCTGCTGATGGCCTACGTGCATGTGGCCCACGACTGTGTCATTGGCGACAACTGCGTGTTGGCCAACAACGCCACGCTGGCAGGCCATATCATCATGGGCGACTATGTCATCCTCGGTGGCAAGACGGCCTGCCTGCAGTTCATCCATATCGGCTCGCATGTCATCACCCAGGGCGGCGCCCTCATCGACAAGGACGTGCCTCCCTTCATCAAGGCTGCCCGCTATCCTATACAGTACTGTGGCGTGAACACCCTCGGCCTGCAGCGCCGCGGCTTCACACAGGAAAGCATCAATCGCATCAGCGACATCTACCGCTACATCTTTGTCAAGGGTCTCAATGTCACTGATGCCGTGGAGCAGGTGAAGGAACACTATGGCAATACCGACGAGGGTAAGCAGATCCTCGCTTTCATCGGCAGCGCCAATACCGGTCTGTTGAGCGGATACAAGAGTGTTGTTAAGAAAGCCTAGTCAGGCATATAAAAAAAGATTCCCGGCAATGACAGATGTCGTTGCCGGGAATCTTTTTTTAGAAGGTATAGGTCAACATAAAGGAGACCAGACGGGTGAAGCACCCTTTGTTGTCTTTGAAGATGCGGTAGGTGCCGCTGCCGTTCTCCTTGGTGATGCTGAGGAACGAGTTCTGGTAGCGAGCCTCGATGCCTAGGTGGTCGGCGAAGCGGTAGCGCAGGCTCAGGGTGAGTGGTAGCCAGTCGACGGCGCAGAAGTTCTCCTGCGAGAGGACGTCCTCGGCGCCATAGTTTGTCACGCTGGCACCCACCAGCACGGCGGGGGCTATGCCGGCGGCCACGCGCAGGCGGTTCTCCATGGCGTTGTACGACATCATGATGGGTAATTCGATATAGCTGGCCGAGAGGTCGCGGTCGTAGGCCTCGACGTGTGAGCCCTTGTTGGTGAAAGCCACTTCCACCACCATACGCCAGGGGGAGTCGAGGTCGCTGCCCAGCGTAAAGCTGGTGCCCACGCCTGCCCGCAGGCCGGGGTGGTTGTATGAGCCGGCACCGTCGCCGTCAATCTGACTCATGTTGAATCCCGCGAAGGCCGTCGCGTCAAAACGGTTCTGCGCTTGAGCAAAATTAAAAAATGAAAAATAAAAATTGAAAATTAATACTGCAACAATAAATTTTTTCATAACTTAAAGCATTTGTCTTTTCACCCCCTCTCACTCCTTTTCACTCCCTTTCACTCCCCTTTGAATATCATTTTTCTTAAATCCTCCGCCCCATTGAACACGATGCCCTGCATGCCCATGCCTTTGGCGGCGGCGACGTTGTCGGGATTGTCGTCAATGAAGAGGCATTCCTCGGCTTTCAGCTGGTAGCGGTCGAGGAGCACTTGGAAGAGTCTCGGGTCGGGCTTCACCAAGCCTTCGGCTCCACTCACCACATAGCGGTCGATCATCTGCAGGATTCCGAAATGCTCCCTGGCTTCAGGAAAAGTCTCCATGCTCCAGTTGGTGAGGCCGAAGAGCTGGTAGCCTGCAGCCGGTAGCTCGGAGAGCAGCTGCCGCATGCCTGGCACCTCGTCAGTCAGCATCTCGCGCCAGCGGGAGCGGTAGAGTTCCACGGCCTCGGCATATTCTGGATATTGCGCCTGTTTCTCACGGATGCATCCGTCTACACTCTCGCCGGCGTCGATGCGCTGGCGCCAGTCTATATCAGCCACATGGCGCAGGAACCACCATGCCTTGGCCTCGTCGCCGAAATAGTCGCCGTAGACCAACTCCGGATGCCACTGCACCAACACATTGCCGAAATCAAATATAATATTCTTCATACAATAACTAACACGTTAACACATTAACGCATTAACACATTAATTATTGCCTAGCGCACCTCGATTCTCACCGAGTCGCCCACCGACGCCTTTATCTCACCCTTATACTGCTCCTCGGAGACAATAATGGTTTCTAGCGGTGTGTCCTGCGCATGAAGCTCCAATAGCTTGACACAAGGTCGCAGGTCCACCTCGCGAATCTCTGTGCCACGGATATACAACTGCTTGAGGTTGACGCAGGGCGTGAGGTTTATCTCCGTCAGCGGCGAGAAGATGAAGAGCAGCAGTTCCAATTCCGGGAATGGTGCGAGGTCGACAGATGTCAGGTTCGTATAGCTGATCTGCACACGCTTCAGGTGGTGGCATCTGTCCATCTCCAGTCGTCGTAGCGGCACATTGAGGCAGTAGAGCCTTTCCAGCTGCGGCAGCCCATTGAGGTTCAGCTCCTCGATGGGATTGTCGCTGCAGGTCAGCTGCTCCAGCTGCGGGAACAACTCAATACCCTCAAGGCTCTCGATGCCTTGACCGAAACATTCCATCTCCTTCAACCTACACCCTTCCTCGGTGGCCCTCAACTTCTTCCATCCAGCCTTCTCGGCATATCCCTTTTCCACCAGCCACGTACGGAACGCCCTATTCGGTACCTTCATCGCCCGCTCGCACTCGCAAGTCGTCCAGCCGCCGGCCGGCCGCGAAGCACCGCAGCCGGCTAGCAACAGGACGCTGAATATTGCAACGAAAGAAATCTTTTTCATTGCAGCTTGAAGGCAACGGGTAAGTTGAACTGCACGCGGACGGGCGTGTTGCGCATCTTGCCGGGAGTCCATTTGGGCATGGCGTTGACTACGCGGAGGGCCTCCTCGTCGCAGCCGCCACCGATGCCGCGCAGCACCTTGGCGTCGGCAACGCTGCCGTCCTTCTCCACGACAAAGGAGATGTACACTCTGCCCTGGATTTTATCCTTCTTGGCCTGTTCGGGATACTTGATGTTCTCGGAGAGGTATTTTGTGAGAGCCTCCATTCCTCCGGGGAACTCGGGATCCACTTCCACCAACTGGAAGACTTGGTCGGTGTCGGCATCCATAGGTGCAGACTTGTCTTCGCCGGAGTATTCGAAGGGGATTTCCTCCTGGTCGACAGCCTTTTCGGTGGCGGGCTTGCAGCCCACCATCGTCAGCAGTGCTACCACGGGCAGTGCTGCCAGCACTTTCCATGCGCCGAAGCGCGTTTTCGTTTTGTTCATCATAACAATACGTTTTTTGATGTTAATACTTTGGAAATTATTGGTGATATGGCCATATCCGGTACCGGTGACCTGCCTGTAGAGCAGGTGCAGATAGTCTTCGCGGCCGCAGGCGCCGAGCGAGGCAGCGTCGGCCTGGAATTCCTGGACGGCTCGCAGTTCGCGAGTCATCAGCCAGACAAAAGGATTGAACCATGCCATGCAGCATAGCATCCTCGCGAAGAGGAGGTCGAACGAATGGAATCCCCTGACATGATGCGACTCATGGGCAAGGATGCAGTGCAGCTCCTCGTCGCTGAGACCGTGCGTGCCGACCACTATCTGGTTGAAGAAAGAATAGGGCGCGGTGTTGTCGTCCGTGAGGATGAGCGATGCACGGCGAGGGATGTCGAAGCCGTCGCCAGCCCCATAGACGGTATGCTTCCGCCTGAGCTTGACGACAAGCACCGCCTGCGCCGCCATCTGGAACATTAGCCACGCGAGACATAGCGCAAGGCCGATGAGGTAGGCTTCGGGGAGGATGTCCATCAGCCTAATCGTCTGTGTCGACGATGAGGCTGTGATATCGATTTCGTTCAACGTCACCATGAATTTCTCAGCCGGAACGATAGGCTGCGAGGCAGAAGCGAAAATGTCGGGCAAAGGGAGAAAAGGAAGTAATGTGCTGAAGGGCAATGCTATTAGCAGATACCATTGATTCAGCTTTAGCCAGCGGTCGCGGCGAAAAGTGAGGCTGTACAGGCCATATAGAAGGCCTGCCGATAGGGTTGAGAAGATGATCCAGCGTATCATAACTTTCAATTTTCAATTTCTTTGGTGATGGCTTCAAGGTCATCGAGGCTGACTTCCTTTTTGTCGACGAGGAACGACACCAGCGCCCGCGACGACGAGCCAAACCAGCGGTGCGCGATACCGCCCAGCATCTGTTTCATATACTCTTCGCGTGAGACGAGTGGATAGTAGCGGTTCGAGCGGTTGAAGGTTTCGTGCGCCACAAAGCCCTTCTGCTCCAACACACGCACCACGGTGAGCACCGTGTTGTACGCAGCATCGCTCTCCACCGCCGCAACAATCTCGTTTGCAAATCCTTTCTCGATCTTCCAGATGGCTTGCATCACCTGTTCCTCTGCTTTTGTCAACTCTTTATTCATAATTATATATATTGCTTTGTAATTATATTTCTAGTTAAGAAACGGGGAAAATATTTCTTTATTGTATAAAAATGAAAAAAAATTCAAAACAAAAAAAGCGGAGCCAAAAGGCCCCGCTTGAATTTCAATTTTCAACTTTCAATTTTCAGTTTACCGATTAGCGTACATGTCTTCGTAATATTTCATGTAGTCGCCGGAGGTGACGTTGTCCATCCACTCCTGGTTGTCGAGGTACCAGCGGACGGTTTTTTCGATGCCCTCCTCGAACTGCAGGCTGGGCTCCCAGCCGAGCTCACGCTGCAGCTTGCTGCTGTCGATGGCGTAGCGCATGTCGTGGCCGGCGCGGTCGGTGACGTAGGTGATGAGGTCCATGTCCTGTCCCTCGGGACGGCCCAGCAGGCGGTCGACGGTGTTGATGACCACCTTGATGATGTCGATGTTCTTCCACTCGTTGAAGCCGCCGATGTTGTAGGTCTCGGCAATCTTGCCTTGATGGAAGATAAGGTCGATGGCACGGGCGTGGTCCTCGACATACAGCCAGTCGCGCACGTTCTCGCCCTTGCCGTAGACGGGCAGGGGTTTACGGTGACGTATATTATTAATGAATAGGGGTATCAGTTTCTCGGGGAACTGGTAGGGACCGTAGTTGTTGGAGCAGTTGGTGACGATGGTGGGCAGACCATAGGTGTCGTGGAAGGCGCGCACGAAGTGGTCGCTCGAGGCCTTGGCGGCACTGTAAGGGCTGTGGGGCTGGTATTTGAGGTCTTCGGTGAAGAACTTTTCGCCATAGGCGAGGTGATGCTCACCGCTGCTGGCCTTGGTGGTGAACGGAGGCTTGATGCCCTCGGGGTGGGTCATCTCCAGGGCGCCATAGACCTCGTCGGTCGAGATATGGTAGAAGCGTTTGCCTTCGTACTTCTCCGGCAGGCTCTCCCAGTAGAGCTTGGCGGCCTGCAGCATGCTGAGGGTGCCCATCACGTTGGTCTGTGCGAAGGTGAAGGGGTCCTTGATGCTGCGGTCCACATGGCTCTCGGCGGCCAGATGGATGATGCCGTCGACCTTCTCGTCCTGCATCAGCTTGTAGACACCGTCGAAGTCGCAGATGTCCATGCGCACGAACTTGTAGTTGGGCTTGTCCTCGATGTCCTTGAGGTTGGCGAGGTTGCCGGCGTAGGTCAGCTTGTCGAGGTTGATAATCTTATACTGCGGGTACTTGTTGACAAACAGACGTACCACATGGCTCCCGATGAATCCGGCACCGCCGGTGATGATGATATTCATATACTTTATAATTTATTATTTCAGTTTCATTCCGCTGTTCCAAGCTTTGCCCACGCTGTCGGCTATGGTGTAGTAGTTGAACGACGAGCCGTCCCACACCAGCGGGTTGAGCTTCTTGATGTCGATCTTGCCGTCGGTGAGGATGGCGGGGTCGGCTACGGCGTTGACGATTTCGCCCACGACGAAGGCGCCGCCGCCATCGCGCTCAATCATCTCCACCACCTTGCACTCCATAGCCAGTGGGTACTCGTTGATGATGGGGGCGTTGACGTTCGCGCTCTTGGTGCAGTGGAAGCCCACGTGGGCCACCTTGTCCTTCACGTCGCGGCCGCTGGCGATGCCGAAGTAGTCGCTCTCGGCCACCGTGCGGGCGTCGGCATAGCTGAGGGTGAAGGCCTTGTTGAGGCGCAGGTTGTCGGTGGTCTTGTGGCTGCTCAGCTGGAAGCAGACCTGGTTGCCCTCGTACTGGCCACCCCAGGCGGCCATCATCACGTCGGGGTTGCCTTCGGCGTCGTAGGTGGCAATCATCAGCGCCGGCTGTGGCGTGACATACAGTTTGGCGCCCATATTGACGCGTTCGTTGACGTTCTTCAGTTCCATAGTGGTATTGTTATTTGGTTGTTCTTCGTTGACGGGTTCCTGTTTCGTGCCGCAGGCGCCGAAGAGCAATGCAGCCGCAGCCAGGGTGAGGATGGTTTGTTTCATATATAATATTGTTTATTGTTTGCTCCAGGATTCCCAGTCGGTCTCGGCAAGGTAGCGGTCGACAAGGGTTTTCAGGTCGGGTATCTCGTTGTGGATAACGCTGAAAACAGTGTCGCTGTCCACCTGGAAATATTCATGTACAAGGAAATTGCGCATGCCGCTAATGCTTCGCCAATCCACGGCGGGATGTGCCGCCTTGAAGTCCTCGGTCAGCATACGGGCAGCCTCGCCGATTATCTCAATGTTTTTGACGATGCCATAGTATCGCATGACATCCTTCTTCAACTCATCTTCGGCGAGGTTTCCTGCGTGGGTCTGCAGGCGTTCTATGGCTTCGGAGATATGCTCAAGCCGCATACGATCTTTACTGTGCTCTCTCATACATCAGTTTTTTGTCGTGTTCGGCACTCTCTCGGGCAAAAGGCAGAAGTCCTTTATCGGTCACAAGGTCCACATCGCGGTGGAGCAAGTCCATCAGGTCTAGACGCATACCGCTGAGTTTGAAAAGGCCGACATGACCCTGAGGGTCGAGCGAAACCATGATGTCCACGTCGCTGTCCTCGCGCTGTTCGCCGCGGGCGTAGGAGCCGAAGAGCCATGCTTTCAGCACCGGCTGGGTGGCGAAGTACTCGGCGAGGGTCTGCTGTATCTGCTGGGTGCTCATGTTGTTATTGTTTGATATTATAACGCGTTAGGGTGGGAAATATTGTGTCGGGCGGGGCGGGGGAAGAAAAATAAATTTGTGCGCGTCGGAAAAAGTGCGTATCTTTACATGGCTGAAAACATGAATTGCCATGAATTATCCATTAATTATATGGCGTATTCATGGCAATTCGTGTTCAATATCACTCTCGCATTCTGCCTGGATTCAAAGGAGACACGGCCTGCGACCGAAGTGGAGCAAACGCATTCACACGTTAACACATTCTCATATCATCTCCACCGAGCGTTTGAGGAACTTGCTGAGGGCTTCGCCTTTCAGCAGGCCGTTGGCGAGGAGGGCCAGGTCGGTGAGCTGGTGGACGAGGTCTTTCTGCTTCTCGGCGTCGGTCTCGTTGAGTACGCGGCCGATGAGCGGGTGGTTGATGTTGACCACGAGGTTGTAGCTCTCGGGCAAGTCGCCGTAGAAGCCCATGCCGCCGCCCGAGGTCTGTGCCATCTCGCGGTAGCGGCGCATGAACTCGCTCTGTGTCACCTGCATGGGGGCGTCGCTCTCTTCGAGGCTCTCTAGCAGTACGGTGAACTTCTGCTTGTCAATCTCGCCCTCGATGATGGGCTGCAGCTTCTCTTTCTCCTCCTTGCTGAGTTTCTCGGGGATGCTGTCGTCGTGGGGGATGAGTTTCTCCACGGTGTCGCTGTCGACACGCACGAAGCGGCTCTTCTCTATCTTTTGCTCCAGCAGGTTGATGAAGTGGCTCTCCAGCGGGCTGTCCATCAGCAGCACGTCGTAGCCTTTGGCCTTGGCCTTCTCGATGTAGGCGTGCTCCTCCTCGGCGTTGTTGGCGTAGAGGTAGCAGACGGTCTTGTCCTTGTCGGTCTGCAGGGCCTTGATTTTCTCGCGGTAGCTGTCGAGAGTGTAGTAGCTGCCGTCCACACCTTTGAGCAGGTAGAACTTCATGGCACGCTCGCAGAATTTTTCATCCGTCAGCATGCCGTACTGCACGAAGATTTTGATGTCGTCCCACTTTTCTTCGAGTGATGAGTGATGAGTGATGGGTGATGAGTTGGCTGACGCGTCTTTTGATTCATCACTCCTCACTCCGCACTCATCACTATTCTTCGCCATTTCTTCCAGTTTGTCGGCTACCTTCTTGCTGATATGCTGCGAGATTTTCTTCACGTTGCCGTCACTCTGGAGGTAGCTGCGGCTGACATTCAGCGGGATGTCCGGCGAGTCGAGCACGCCGTGCAGCAGCATCAAGTAGTCGGGCACCACGCCTTCCACCTGGTCGGTAACAAAGACCTGGTTGCAGTAGAGCTGAATCTTGTTGCGGTTGGGGTCGATAGTCTTGCGCACCTTGGGGAAGTAGAGGATGCCGGTGAGGTTGAAGGGGTAGTCGACGTTGAGGTGTATCTGGAACAGCGGCTCCTCGAAGTTCATGGGGAACAGCTCGTGGTAGAATTTTTTATAATCTTCATCTGTCAGCGACGACGGACTCTTTTTCCAGGCAGGCTCGGGGTCGTTGATGATGCGGGGCTGCTTCTTCTCGACTCTCTTAGGCTTACCGTCTTTATCGCAGTCGGTCTCGCTATCGACCCACACGCTCTCTTCGCCGAAGCGGATGGCCACGGGCATGAAGCGGCAGTATTTCTTCAGCAGCTGCAGGATGGTGCCCTCTTCGAGGAACTCCTTGCAGTCGTCGGCGATGTGCAGCACGATGTCGGTGCCGCGGTCGGATTCCGGACGTACACTGGAGTACGCCCCTACAATCTCTTCCATACTGAACTCAGGATTGCCCTCGCAGCTCCAGTGCTGTGCCGGCTCTTCCTTCCACGATTTGGTGAAGATTTCCACCTTGTCGCTGACCATGAAGGCGCTGTAGAAGCCGAGGCCAAAGTGCCCTATCAGCGGTTCGTGACTGTCCTTGTACTTCTCCATGAAGTCGGTGACGCCGCTGAAGGCTATCTGGTTGATGTACTTCTCCACCTCGTCGGCAGTCATGCCGATGCCGCGGTCGCTGACAGTGAGGGTCTTCTTCTTCGAGTCGATCTTCACGTCGATGGTCAAGTCGCCCAGCTCGCCCTTGAAGTCGCCGCGAGTCGAGAGAGTCTTCAACTTCTGTGTGGCGTCGACGGCATTGCTGATGAGCTCGCGCAGAAATATCTCATGGTCCGAATAAAGGAATTTCTTGATGACCGGAAAGATGTTCTCGGTCTGTACGTTAAGTTTGCCTTGCATAATATCTCTGTTTTTATTTCAATCATTTTTTTATTTCAATCAAAACGAAAAGAACTAAAAGAAATTCTGATTGTTCTGATAGTTCTGATTGAGATTAAAACAACAACTGTGCCAAATGTCATCTTTCTGCCAAAATGTCAGTTACATTTTTTGACGACATGTGTCACGTTGTGGCATACATGTTTTGTATTTTTGCAGTCGAAAAAAGACGCTAAGATATGCAAAAAGAGAAAGACAACATCGACCAGCTGCGCAAGCGGCTGCAGGATTGCGAGGCGTTGATTCTCCACCTCGCAAAGCCTTTTCTTCTCGATGAGTTATTCATGGGTTAATTGTGTTTTCTTTGAGGCGACATCAATGTGTTGAGCAATAATAAAAAAACGCATGTTGCTCGTGGAATATCACAAAAATTTTGTGGATTCAAAAAAAGTATGTATTTTTGCACCGTCAATCGTCGGAGTCCAATAGGGCGCGATGAGTGATGAACACGACCGAATGGGAGTGAGCGTCACCATCTAGAGAGTCCTTCGGGACGAGGGCGGGCGACAGACATATTGAAAAGACGTTGAGTTAAACGTTATGCTGCGGTCAACTTGAACTTCGCAACTTCAAATAACCAACCGCAAGGTAACGCGATGACCGGCGTCCATGGGTATGATAACCATAGTATTCCTATAGTATCATTACAGCGTGGGCTTCGACATTGCTTATCCTCGGTTGGTGGGCAATGCGAAGGCCTAAGTTGACGGGATAAGCAAAATAGTTTAGACCCGCGCTTTTTCGTTTGTCTTTAACGAAGTATAAAAACGAAAAACGTAAAACTATGGCACTCGTAGCATGTCCCGAATGCGGACGTATGGTCAGCCCGAACGCTGAAGAATGCCCCCATTGTGGAGCCCCCGTCAAAGAGTTAATCTCGCAGAAGTCCCTCGAAACGGAACCAAAGGCAGAAAGTTTTGAGAAAAAGACAACCCCTGTTGAAAAGCCGTTGGAGACGAAAGATTCCCCAAAGGCAGTCGAGAAACCGAAGGAGGAAAGACCTCAGCCGACATCAGATAATAATAGAACTTCTGATGCAGCCCAGCCTTCTGCTGCAGCAAACGGAGCCACCCCTGCCCCTAAAAAGTCAAAGAAGGGGCTTGTGATTACTATCATAGTCCTTCTTCTTGCGGCCATTGGTGTTGGAGGATGGTTCTATTATAATAATGTATATATTCCTGAGAAACGGGATGCAGAAGCTCCCCGCTATTACGTGATGTCAGGAATCATCAACATGCGTTCCTCGCCTGACTTCGATATGGACAACAACAAGATTGGCTCACTCCCTTATGGCACTGAGATTATTGTCTATGATATAGTAACGTCAGCCCCCAAGCCCTATCTCTATGGAAAATATGCTCCGAAAGACGCCTCGGGAAAGGTAATCAAGGACAAGGTTGTGGAAGGATACCTTGCGTATGACTATATGGCGACGAAAGCCGACTTCTTCTTACTGAACAGCATATTCGGCAATGACGACGCGCGCAAGATGCTGTCGGAGACGCGCTACAAGAAAGCATTGCTGTCCTATTTCAAACACAACCATTACAAGGGTAACATCAGCAAGGAAAAGATGGAAGAATATGGCATCGACCCCATGGCGACAGAAACCTGGCAGGTATTCTGCCGTCATGAGAAGGCCAAAAGCAACAACGTCTATCGTTCCCGTAAATACAGAAAGGACTCCAAATACACGGACTTGGCTGTCATCATCACGAACAAACATTCCCAAAGGAGACAGCTGCTGTACTTTATATTCGATGATGACGAGACCTTCCATTTGCTCACGGAGCAGTCTGCGCCCAATACCGGATATATGAAAGACGGTACCCTGAAACTTATGAGTATTGGCAATGGAAGATACGAGGTACATGTTGAATATGAATAATAGGCGCCGACATATAATCCTTTACATAGCCCTTGGAGTGGTAATAGCGCTACCCTATATTGGCTTTGGCTTTCTCCACGGATGGTATTCCGACCAAGTCGAGGGCATCAAGAATGCCCGCTTTATCATCGTCGACAAGTCGTCCATGACGCTGGCGTTATATGATTATCGCGGTTCGGAATTGATGAATATCCCCATGGCCTGTGGACAATCGTATGGGGACAAGCAGAAGGTTGGCGACATGCGTACACCGGAAGGGGTGTTCAGTGTGGCCAGTATTGAAGACGCCTCATCGTGGAAGCATGATTTCGGGGACGGCAATGGAGAGATAGAAGGAGCGTATGGTCCGTTGTTTATCCGGCTGAACTGTGGCAAGCACAAAGGCATAGGAATCCATGGCACCCATCTCCCTGAGAGCATAGGTACTCGGGCCAGTGAAGGATGTATCCGGTTGAACAATGACGACCTCCTGGCGCTTGCCCAACAAGTGCATCCCGGCATGGTGGTAGCCGTGCTTCCATCGGTTGAAGATGCAGAAATCAATAAAACAATAAAAACAAAATAACTATGGCACTTATTCCATGTCCGCATTGCGGAAAAGAGATTTCATCGTATGCAAAACGATGCCCCGGTTGCGGGAAAGATTTGACTACTGGAACTGAGACTATGGTAGATGATGCAGTATGCAAGGAGTGTGGCACTCACTATGACAGGAAAGTACATGTCTGTCCTGCATGTGGTGAACCAAACCCGAATATTTCTTCTGAAGCGAACACCACTGGTCAGCAATATCAGGATACAGAGGTGGATTATAACAAGGTTTTGTCTATAATGGAAGACGAATTCGAGGGAACAAAAAAAGTTTTCACTCGATTCCGCATGGGGGGCAATTCGGAATTGGATCATATATGTAGTGCCCTCAATGCAGAAAGACCCGACATTATGGCTGGTTATGCTGCCCTCGAAAGTGGTAAGTATTTCCTTTTTCATTATAACGAGCAGGATTTAA
This sequence comes from uncultured Bacteroidota bacterium, assembly GCA_902774395.1. Taxonomy (GTDB): domain Bacteria; phylum Bacteroidota; class Bacteroidia; order Bacteroidales; family P3; genus Colimorpha. The sequence goes on along the minus strand of CACYIK010000006.1, from coordinate 88,160 downwards.
TCAATAAAACAAGTAATAACAAAACAGCGGCTGAAGAATCGGGGATAGGTGCTCCATCTAGGGGTATGTTTATTATTGTTGACGAAAAAGAAAACATAAAATTGGAGGCAGAACAGGGAGAGCCAATATTCATAATAGATGATGAACAGTTTTTGAAATGTTGCAATGCAAACAAATTGGGCTTCAAAATCTTCAAACAGACGGGTAAATCAATAGCTATCAATGGCAATATGGAGGATCAAGAGTTGCTAATTGACTCTCTTCGTTCATTGTATAATTATGTTGTTGACAAGGAGGTCTTCCCTGATGCAGGAAAAAAAATCTTGCAATGGGTAACAAATGCCGCAGACGTGGAAAAACCTCATACGGGTATGCTCAATAAGGAACAACTTGTCGCAGAATATGGAAGCCTCCTCGAAGTTTATGCGGATGAATTTGAGGATAGAGTTGAGATAGTTTGTAAAAATGACCTAACCGGTAACCCAGAATTAGATGCCGTATGTAAAAGATACGACGTTGAAGGGCCAAATATTAACTTTCATTATAATTCAACTGTTGGTACCAGCTTCTCTATTAGGTATTCTGATGTGTTACTGAGGACTGTTCTTGAGAAAGATCAACTAGAAGACTTGGCTGAGCGCGTATCATCTCCTTGTAAAGGTATGATAATAAATGTAGACGATGGTGAGAAAATAAAACTTATGGTGACGGAAAAGAGTGGGAACGATAGTGACGACGAAATGCTAGTTTATTTCGAACTAACTCAGGAACAATTCTTGAAATGTTGCAACGCTCATAAACTGGAGTTCAGGATATTCAAAGAAAATGTTAGCGAACCTATCATTATTCGAGGTAGTGCTGAAGACGAAGAATTGTTGATAGCATCTATACGTGCAATCTATAATATCACCGTACAGGAGGTCTTCCCTAATGCCAAGCAGAAGTTACAGTCGTTGATTGAAAAAAAAGAAGCGGCGAAAAAGCAAGTAGAAAAAGCAAAGATAGAGGCAGAAGAAAGAGCAGTCCAAAGTTTTAAAAACAAAAAGACTATAGGTATTGTTTTGATAATTGTGGGTGTAGTCTGTTCACTTCTTCCATTCGCTTTCATGCATGACCGCTCCATCTCTGCGACTTTTATGGCAATAGGCATCGTTTTGCTATTTATTGGTGGCGCGTTCGCCATATACGGTGCGAGAAGGGAAAGCGGTGGCTCAAGTTCGGAAGCGTGGTCGGATATTGCCAATGCATTTAATAACATCAAAAGATAAAGAAAATGGGAAAATTAATCATTTGGTGACTATGAAAGAGGATGCTTATTATTATCGTCCGGCATGGACATGCGGTAGATATAGTGAGAGAAACGCCTCTCTTGGGAAGAAGCATGTGGCCATCATGTACAACCTCATAGAGGGTGTCAGCAACTTCTTTGAGGACTATTCTGCCGATGTTATAAAGCATGTGCTTGCTGCGGGAAGAAATGGAGAAGTGAGAGTGGACGAAGTGGCAAATGCGACAGGAATTGATCCTGAATCAATTGATAATTTCTTTCAACTGCTTGTTAGGAATGGTTTGCTATGCACCCATATCTTTACCAAGGAAGAGGAGCAGGAATACCGTAATTCTGTACGCCAAAACAATATCTCCAGCCGTACAGCTCCGCAGACGGTCAAAGAGAAGTTGCCGATGGATACTTCCAGCGCCGAAATGGATTATTTCTCCTCAGTTGAAGATGACGGAGTAGTCGCATCGGTAATGTTTGAATTGACCTATAATTGTAGCGAGAGGTGCATTCATTGTTACAACCCTGGTGCAACACGTAACGATGGCGAACAGAGTCACCGTGGTGACCGGAAAGAGTTACAGCTGGACGACTATAAACGCATCATCGATGAACTAAACGAGGCTGGATTGGTGAAAGTTTGCCTGTCGGGTGGTGATCCTTTCTCAAAGCCTTTTGCCTGGGAAATAATAGATTACCTATACCAAAAGGAGATTGCATTTGACGTTTTTACAAATGGGCAGCGTATCGTTAACGATGTTGACCGACTAGCTAATTACTATCCTCGGCTTGTTGGAGTTAGCATCTATAGCGGTATAGCCGAAGATCACGATGCCATTACACGTGTAGAAGGATCGTGGGAAAAGAGTATGAAAGTTGTTCGTCGACTAACGGAATTGGCCGTGCCAGTTAATTTGAAATGTTGTATAATGCAGCCGAACTTACACAGCTATTATAAAGTGAATGACATCGCACGTTCGCTTGGTGCTGTGCCGCAATTTGAACTCAACATTACAGACAGCATAGAGGGTGACAAGTGTGCTCGACAGTTGCGATTGACCGAAGACCAACTACAGGTGGTATTACGTGACAGCAATGTCCCAATGTATGTAGGGCCGGAAGCACCTAATTATGGAGGACAGCCTCGAAAGATGGATGTAAACGCCTGCGGCGCAGGAGTGACATCGTACTGCATTACACCAGAGGGTAATATTCAACCTTGTTGCAGTTTCCCAATGTCTTTTGGCAACCTGAAAGGAAACTCCGTGGGAGATGTTTTGCGTAATAATATTCAATTGAAAGAATGGCAGACCGCCACTCTTCAGAAATATGAAGAATGTGGGCAGCACGAATATTGCGGATATTGCAACTTGTGTGCAGGGCAAAACTACGTGGAAAACCACGACTACCGTAAAGCAGCAGAGAATTGCTGTTTTATGGCAAAAGTTCGCCATCGTTTAGCACATAGAATGATGGAGGGTTGTGACCCTCTGAATGGAGAAGAGTTTGAATCCGCGTTGCAGCGGCTACCAAAGGCCACGGTAGACTTGCATCGCATTTATGATACAAAGGGATAAATGGTGTCTCCCAGTCAGTACATCTATAACCATCAAATCTTGAATCACTATGAAGATGGAATTGAACATCAGCAAGCAGTCGAAAGACGTTTGCATGGGCAACTGTCCGAAAACTTCGGAGAGTAGTTGCGGCATTATGTACAGAATGGTATAAGCTGTGTAAAACAGGGCGGCGTATGAGCTCACGCCGCCCTTATTATTAATTGAACGGAAACAATGTTTATTAAATGCAAACATATAATAGAGAAAAAACAAGATAATGGTTTTCCTCTTTATAAGTGTTCTTATATGTATGGCATTAAAACCACAGAACACTTTCTTAATATCAGGAAAAAACTAAAAAACGACAATATTGCACCAGATGGAGATTGCCCGTTTGCCAAACGAAATATTCTCCTTACGGAATGTCCCTACTTCGAAAAATGAATTGTTATTCTGCAAGTGTTCTTGAATATAGCATTGTTGCAATGCGGGGTATGGTGCATTGCTATCCATTGTTATGTTGTATCGACGGGAAAGAAGAAATAATCTCTCCATCAGCATTACATGGTCGCAGTTATATTGTAGGTCGATATGATAGTGGACGTTATATTGTGAGTAAAGGCAATGGATTATGCTATTCTCAATATTCATTCCTTTATACGCCCGAAATGCCAACGGATATATGGGGGCTATTATTATTGGAGGACGCATTGCGAGACTATTATTGTTGTCAGGATGTGCAGGCTCTCGGCATCAAGACCAATCAGATGGAATGTGTTATGGAACTAGACTATCCGATATACATCCCTCAGACTAAAACCACTATCAAACCAGCCATTCTCCAATATAATGTGGAATGTCCATACCGTATCTGTGATGCACCTTTCATGGATAAAACACAGATTGAGGCAGAAGTGGCGAAATGGCAACAATACAATCGTAAAGGATATTTACAAAGCCACATGATTGCAGCTGAAATTCTTATAGGCAATCTTCGCACTATGCACGACCACGAAGTGCTCCATAATGCAATCCATGAACAGAATTACACCTGGGCATTAGAATTACTTGACTTTGAACTTTGTCGCACGCCGCAACATCCATACGAGAAAGCGGACTATGAGCGGCATGTTCCATCACTTTACAGCCGAGAGGTGATACAAACCTACGTCATTATCAATTATATTGCGGGGGTTTTGCGGGAAGAGGTCAACTATGCTGATATTGATGCACTATTTGCCGAATATGGATTTGATTTAAGCAGATTATCTGTTTGAGAAAAAGTGGTCATAGATAATTTTTTTTACGAAGACGACAGCGAGCTGATGATCCCTACGGATGGCCAGTATCTCAGGATTTATTACCAAAATGATGGTACGACGACGGTGATGGATACCGGGAAGAATCAGTATGTGCTGAATGGGCGTTGCCTACAGATGGGACACCATTCTTCGCTTGAAGAACTGGCAGGATGGGTTGTGCAAGAGCATCCAAAACTCCATAGGGCTCTGGTTGATGCGATTATGACAAATGGACTAAACGAAAACCCTGAACGGTACTTGAACTATTCCACCAAGAATAGGGGATGTTCAAGGGACAATCCTTTTTTTATCGCAGACAGCAAACACTATGTGCGCCTTGAATATGCCCTAATTGCCTTTATTTTTGAATGGTACCCCGGCCGTGGCGAGTGGATACGCCTATACCAACAGAATATCATTCATGAAAATGGACGATACTACGACCTTTTGCAATATGTAGTCACTTCAGAAGAAGAGACACACTTCGAGGACTATTACTTCGACATCACCAACCATATTGCCGATGAAGAATGAATACCCCCCAGAGAAGTGGAGAACCGTCGATTAAAGACATTGGAATTTGTGGAAATAATTGTTTGTTCTTGGTTATATAGTATAAAACAGTGATGCTATGGAACCAATAAAAAACACAATAATTATTCCCGACGTACACGGGAGGACGTTTTGGAAAGAAGCGATACCTTATGTCGAAGCCGGTACACCATGTATCTTTCTGGGCGACTACGTCGACCCTTATGACGACGAGGGTATCAGTGGCCTGGATGCATTAAAGAATCTGCGAGAAATTTTAGCATTCGCCCACCAATATCAAGACCGAGTGACGATGCTGCTGGGGAACCACGACCTTTCGTATCTCGGTGATCCCTGGGGGCTGTGGACGGTGTATGCTGACCGGTTCTGCTACGAGTGGGCGGATGTTATATCGGAGCTCTTCTACGAGAACACCGACCTGTTCTCTCTGTGTGCATACCAGAATGTGGGCGGTAAGCCGTTCCTGTTCTCTCATGCAGGTATGCATCCTGTTTGGGTTGATTGGTGCGGATTGTTCGATGACGTCGACAAGAACGATGCCCAAGCGTTGGCGACCAAGGTCGATGAGCTATTTCGCGAATCCCTACAGACGGACGAGCGTACCGGGTTTATGGACGCTTTGACGATGGTGGGGGCCATCCGTGGGGGAAGCAGCTTCGCTGGGTCGATGGTATGGGCCGACATCCATGAGTATGACAATGTAGAAGGGTGTTTTACACAGGTCTTCGGCCATACGGCACAGATGAATCCGACAGACGGAACATGGGATGAACCCTGCTCGGCAGGGAACAACATCTGCGTAGATTGTGGCGAGTGTTTTTATTTAGACGACAAAGGCCTACTGCGTTATTTGGATGCCGACAGAGTTGTTCGGGTATGAATGTACTTCTTCGAAGGAACAATATAGTCACCATATAGGTAACATAGTGGCACCCAAAAGGTGACGAAAAGGGGAGCAGACGGGGGGGGCAAAACCAATAGAGAGGTGTGGCGGGTGCAGGAGGTAATGTGCAGATTATGCATATTACTATGCTAACGCATTATGTGTCAAGGAAAACTTGACAGTTGGAATAACACGCATTATTTGCGTGTTATTTTTCATGCAACCTGTGCAAAAAATGCAACAGTTAATTTATGAGGCAGTATGATAGTTGTTGCAAAATATGCAACAACTGTTAAATTGCTCACATGGAGATGATTGGTTGTTGTCGAAAAATATACGACAACCACTATAAGGTCGTATGTGCATAATTTGCACATACCACTACGAATAACGTGCAAAAAATGCAAGTGCCAATGTGTTTGCTCCACAAGATGACTCGCTACACCTGACATTATTATTTGGTGCTCGCAGGTATACCACGCAGGCCGTGTCTCCTATGGAGCCTGGCAGAATGCGGGAGTTGTTGTTTAATAGAGCAGTCCGAATGTCCACAGTGGTATGCTTATCCCGTGACCATACTCTATGTCGTCTTTCACGATATGGCCGTTGGCAACATCCTCAATTTGTTTCTTTCCTTTCTTTTTACCGCCAACCTCGAAAGTGTGGTCACCAATGATGAAATCGGAGGCTCCTGATGAGATAACATCGCTTACTACTCGCGTCTGATTGAAAAAGAAGGTCTCACGCAGGTTGCCTTTGTTGGTACTGTCCGCCCCAAGGGCATACATTATGTTTGTGTTGTCGAGATAGGTTTTCTGCACCTTTCCTAAGCTTCTAACCCCACCAGTCTCATCACGTAGCTGGCCGATCATCCCCGCACGTTCCATATATAAAAGATAGTCTGGCACCACATTGCGGCTGACACCAAGGGCGTTGGCAATGCTGGAATAGTCTGGTTTGAAAGGAGCACTCTGAGCCACAATGGCCATCAGCCTACGCAGTTTGCGTCCCGTGGAGACGGAGAGGGAGGCATATTGTGGGATGTCGGATTCGAGGGTTTGGGTGATGATTTGGTCGAGCCGCGACCGGAATGCACCTTCTTTGCTGAAAGGATAGTAACCATCCTGGAGATACTGCCTAAAGAGCGGAAGCGGATGGGGAAGCACGGTGTCGTCTACTTTGTTGGCGATAACATCATCTAACGTGTATTGTGGCATCTTGATGCTGTGGAACATCTCAAGATATTCGCGGAACGAGAGTCCCTGCATGGTGTACATGACAGCGCGACGGCTCAAGTCGGCCTGCCCCTTGAGCAAGTCGAGCACCGACGATCCTGTGAAGATTACTTTCAACGCCCCATAACCGTCGTAGATATTTTTTAGTTCTGTCGACCAATTCTCATATTTGTGTATTTCGTCGATATACAGATGAGTGCCCCCTTCTTTGTTCCATTCCGAGGCCACCTCCAAGAGCGTGTGGTTGGCAAAATAACTGTGGTCGGCCGAGATATAGAGCGCCTTTTGGTTGTCTTTTTCGAAGATTATATGCTGTTTTATGAGGGTTGACTTACCCACGCCTCGTGGGCCCACAAGACCGAACATCCGCAATGTCCAATCAATTTGTGGATATAAATAGCGCACAAAATCAAGGCTTGTCGTTGCCAGCTGCTCGCGCATAAACTCGTATAATACATCGTCAATCATGGTGAGTTGTCGTTTTCGTTTCTGGCTGCAAAGATACAAAATGTTTTTAATATGCACTAAAAAAAGTGCATCTATAATGTAATATGCACTAAAAAAAGTGCAATGCAAACAAAACGTTAATGCGTTTTTCGCTTGATTTGATTAATTTCAGTGGCGCTGACCCGCTACATTTTGTTTTATTATTTAGCGGAGCTATTCGCTGTATTAATTCGTATTAAAGCGGTGCTCATCACACTTTCAGTGGTCGCAGGTAAATCACGAAGGCTTCTTTCCACCTTCATCTTATTCGATTTTTATGTCATTTGTGACGCGAATTTCGACTGCAAAGATACACAATTTTTTGTCAATAGAGAGAAAAATGACACGTGGTTTGACAAAATGTAAAGAGACCGCCGAAGGATCGTCGAAAGGTTATGGACTGATTGTGCTGAAAATGAGTTGTTTGTGTGTTAGTGTTGGTGCAGGTGTCATTTGGTTGAGTTCCAGTTCAATTGCTTTGCTTGCAAAGAAGGCACAAAGAACCCACGAAGAAGTCACGAAGAAAGCAGGTTTTACAAAATTCTAACAATTTGCGTGATATTTATCAAGCAACATGTGAAAAAAAATGCACAAGTTATTATATTAGGCAGTATGGTTGTTGTTGCAAAAAATGCAACAACTGTCATACGGTGGTAAGTGCAAATTATGCACATACCACTACGAATAATGTGCAAAAAATGCACGTTGTTATGATTCCACAGCAAGATGAAGCTGTTTGGAAATCTCGAACAAATGCCTGAGATGGTAGCTTGTAAGGATTACTTACAGGTTGAAGTTGCGAATGTGAAAGCATGTGGAATAATCATTCATATGCCATATAAATGGCTGTTGTATAATAATATATGGTTATTATTCGAATTGAATTATTCAAATTGCATAATTTGATTTGCATAATATAAAGAAAAGTTCGTATCTTTGCAGCCGAAAAATATTGATAATTATGAAAGAAGACGAGAATCCTTTTGTGGTGTCGGGGCGAATCAAACCTGAGTATTTCTGTGACCGCGAGCAGGAGTCGGCCCGTATGATGAAGCTATTGTGCAACGGGAATAATGTGGTAATAAGATCAGAACGCCGTATGGGTAAGACGGGTCTGATACAGTATTGTTTTGACCAGAGGCAGATTGCCGACAACTACTATACGTTCTTTGTCGACATATTGCATACCACTTGCCTGCAGGAGTTGGTTTATGTCTTGGGACGCGCAGTGTATGAACAGACTGTTCCTTACGGCAAGAAGTTGACGCAGAGACTGGTCCAAGCACTCAAGAGCGTGAATGGAAGGTTTGGGTTCGATGCCGCCACAGGTCTCCCGTCGTTCAACATTGCTTTGGGGGACATTGATCATCCGGAGTTTACGTTGGAAGAGATTTTCCATTATCTTCAGCAAGCAGACCGTCCATGTATTGTTGCTATCGATGAGTTCCAGCAGATTGCGAAATATCCGGAGAAAAATGTCGAGGCTTTGCTCAGGGGTCACATCCAGAAAATCGACAATTGTCGATTTGTCTTTGCCGGCAGCGAGCGTCACCTGCTTGGCATGATGTTCGACAGTGCCGGCCGTCCGTTCTACAAGAGCGCGGATAATATTTCTCTTGATGCTATTGCACGAGACAAATACGTCGCTTTCATGAAAGAGAAGTTCCATGAACGAGGGAAGGCGATTCCTACGGCCATCGCATCGGAAATCTACGCCATGTTTGAAGGGCATACCTATTATGTGCAGAGACTGTTGAACGAGATTTTTTCCAATACGGCGGTCGGAGACGCTTGCGACGAGGAAACTGTGCAGTACTCTTTGAGATCCATCATTGACGGTAATGACAGTTTTTACCGCGAAATCCTTTCCAGGACAACGCTCCGCCAAAAGTCACTTCTCTACGCCATTGCTGCCGACGGTTGGGCTTCACAGATTACTTCTGCGGCATTCATCAAACATCATCGGTTGTCCACGGCAAGCTCCGTACAAGCTGCAATAAAAAAACTACAAGAACAAGATCTTGTTGTCGAGGCTGACCGTAAGTACCGCGTCGGCGATCGCTTCTTCGGGCTTTGGATAAAACAATACATGATATAGCGTATGCAGGACTTTGCGGCGATAGATTTCGAGACGGCCAACGGATGCCGGAGTAGCGTGTGCAGTGTGGGTGTGGTGGTAGTGCGCGGCGGCGAGGTGGTGGACACGTTCTACAGCCTCATACAGCCGGAGCCAAACTACTATGCCTGGTTCTGCCAGCGGGTGCATGGACTCGGGCCCGAGGACACCGACGACGCCGAGGTGTTCCCGCGGGTGTGGGAGAAAATAGCACCTCGTATCGAAGGACTGCCTCTGGTGGCACACAACGCCATGTTCGACGAGGGATGTCTGCGGGCAGTGATGCAGGTGTATCAGATGGACTGGCCCGACTACCGTTTTTACGACACCCTCCGCGCTTCGCGCCGCAAGCTGAAGCATTTGCCCAACCACCAGCTGCACACTGTCAGCGAGGCCTGCGGCTACTGCTTGGAGAATCATCACCACGCTTTAGCCGACGCTGAAGCCTGTGCTGCGATAGCTTTGAAACTGCTATGACTATGCGGCCGATGATAATACATACACCGCATTTTCCACCGAAGGGATTCCACGCTATCACGCTGTTCCCGTTAGTCTTTTCTTCGTTTCCACAATCTCGACCGTGCCTACCGAGAGATACCCTTCGAAAGGTCGGCGTACAGACTCGAGAATCGGACTGACATCACATGGAAGAACAAATCTTTCGACTGGCTTAAGGCTTGATTTTGTTGAAGGGACAGGCGAGTTGGCAGAGGTCGCAGCCCATGGTGTAGCCGTGGGTGTCGATGTCGGGGGGTAACTCGCGCTGGTGATGGGTGGTGTAGTAGGCGGTGCAGCGGGTGACGTTGAGCATGGGAGGGCCGTCGGGGGCGATGGCGTGGTTGGGACAGGCGTCGACACAGCGGCCACAGGTGGTGCAGAATGATGAATGATGAGTGATGAGTGATGAATTATGTTTAATTTCCTCGGTGGTGACAATCTCGCCGAGGTTGACCCACGAGCCCCACCGCGGGGTGACGAGGAGGGTGTGGCGGCCTATCCATCCGAGGCCGGCACGCGCGGCCCAGTGCTTGTCGCTGATGGGAACGGTGTCGCAGCAGCATTTCCCCTCGATGCCCAGCCGCTCGCGCAGGGCGAAGAGCATCTGCTTGATGTCCTTGTGATAATCCCGATATTTTGCGTATGCAGCCACCTTCTCCCGCTTCGCGAAATCATGGAAATCTTGGAGATTTTTTGGGGATTTCCAGGATTTGTCCGGGCCATCAAAATCTTGGGAAATCTTATCGAATCTATTTCCTGGATTTCCAGGATTTCCGCCGGAGGCGGGGAGGATGTCATCGGGTGGGGGATAGGCGCTGACACAGCAGATGACACTCTTGGCTCCTGGAACGAGCAGACGCGGGTCCATGCGCTTGTTGGCATTGCGTTCCATATATTCGAGGTCGCCATGCCAGCCGCGGCGTAGCCATTCGCGCAGGGGGTATTCCTCGTCGGTGAGGGCGTCGGCACGGGCGACGCCGCAGTCGTCAAACCCCACGGCCAACGCCGCCTGCTTTATCTCGTCCAATCTTAGCATACGTTTATTCTCCTGCTCGCCTTGCTCGCGAAATCTTGTAAATCTTGTAAATTTTGCTTGCGCAACAACCGCGTCAGCAAATAATTTACTAGATTTACTAGATTTCTGCCGCGTAGCGGCTAGGAGTTCTTAGATTTCTTCGAGCCGTCGTAGAGTTCGAAGTGGAGGAAACGGCAGTCGAGGCTTCCGTTCTGCACGGGGATCTTCCTCGAGGGGTGCAGGCCGATATGTTTCATGGCCTCGAAGTCGGAGGTGATGAGCCATACGTCGCAGTCTTTGCCGTATTTCTGCTTGAAGGTGTCGCCGAGTTTCTCGTACATGGCGTTGAGGTCCTCGACCTTGATGCGCTCGCCGTAGGGCGGGTTGGTGACTATCAGCGTCTTGCCCTCGGGCGGTTCTTGGTCGGCGAAGTCGCCGATATGAAGCATCACATCCTTGTGCAACTTGGTGTATTCGAGGTTCTTCTCGCACTGTTGGATGACCTGCTCGTCGATATCGTTACCCCAAATCTCGCCCTCGAAGTCGAAGGCGCCAATCTTGCGGTCTTCTTCGGCCTTGACACTCTTCCACTCGCCAAGGTTGAACTCCTTCCATTTCATGAAGCCGAAGCGGTTGCGGTAGTACTGGGCGGGGATATTGTTGGCCATCATGGCGGCCTCGATGAGCATGGTGCCCGAGCCGCACATGGGGTCGTAGAAATTGATTGTTTGATTGCTTGATTGCTTGATTGCTTGATCCCAGCCGGCGAGTTTCAGGAGGCCGGCGGCGAGGACTTCGTTGATGGGGGCTACGCCCACGCCCTGGCGGTAGCCGCGCTTGTGGAGCGAGTCGCCGCTGGCGTTCATCAGCAGGGTGATATGGTTGTCGCGGATGTGCAGATTGAACTTGTAGTCAGGCTGTTCGGTGTCGATGTTGGGGCGTTTGCCAAAGTTGCGGCGGAAGCGGTCGACGATGGCGTCCTTGGTCTTCAGGGCGGCATAGTAGCTGTGTGTGAACACCTCGCCGCTGGTGGTGCTGTCAATCATGAAGGTGCCGTCGACGTCGAGGATTTTCTCCCAGCGAATCTTATAGACTTGGTCGTAGAGCTCCTGCTCGTCGTTGGCGTCGAACTCGGCGAAGGGCTTCAAGATGGCCAATGCCGTGCGGCAGCAGTAGTTGACGCGGTAGAGCAGGCGCATGTCGCCTTCGAACTCGACGGCGCGGTTGCCCACGACGACGTTCTCGGCACCCAGCTCGCGCAACTCGTCGGCGAGCACCTCCTCGAGGCTGACCATGGTCTTGGCCACCATCTTGAATTTTTCTCTCTTGGTGCTTTCGTTAGGCACCACTTTCCCGTGATTCTTTTGTATTATCATCTTTGAAAATTTGTATTCTTTCTTTCAGTTCGCGTCGCGCCACACGTCTCTTGCCGCGTAGCGTACCGTTGTAGATGCTGATATTCAGTTCGTAGCCCACTAGCAGGACAATGCAGCTGAAGTATATCCAGAGCATCAGCAGTAGCAGGGTGCCGATGGATCCGTAAAGGAGGTTGTATCGGCTGAAGTTGTTGATATACACGCCGAAACCCCAGGTGAGCAGGAAGAACATCCCCGTGGCCAGCACAGAGCCTGCCGAGAAGAATCCCACCCGTTGTTTTTTCACTGGTGCCCAGTAGTAGATGAGCGAGACGGCCAGCAGCGTGGCCAGCGACAGCAGCACCCAGCGCGCGACGTTGAACAGCAGTTTGCTGAAGGCCGTATCGGTGAACCACCCTTGGTTGACAAGCAGGTGCAATAGCTGTTTGTTGCCGATAAGCAGGCAGATGACCAGTACGATGAGCAGGTACATGATGAACACCAGCGCCAGGCAGATGAGGAAACGCTGTATGAAGGGGCGCTTCTCGATGCTCTTGTTGGCGAAGTTGAGCGACAGGATGAATCCGTTCATACCGTTGGCCGCCAGTAGGATAGAGGTGATGAAACCGATGGAGAGCAGCGTGGAGTGGCGATGACCCATGATGTCGTTGACGGTGTTGGTGAGCGGGCCGAGGATCTTCTCGGGTACGATGCCACCCATGCTGTTGAGCAACTCGTCCTGCACGCCGTCGACGGGGAAGTAGGCCACCAGTGAGAAAAAGAAAATCAGCAGTGGCGGCAGGGCTGCCAGGAATGAGTAGGCCAGTCCCTTGGCTCGCTGCGGGATGGAGCCGCCGCCGAGCGAACTGACGATGAAATAGCTGGTGACGTGATAGATGGAGACCCCTTTTCCCCCGGGAAACGGCACATTGTAAGTGAAATAGAGAATCTGGCGCACCTTCCTTTTGTATAGCAGGTGACGTCCGAACTGCTTGCCTTTTATGCGAAGCATCCGTATCCAGACTTTCAGTTGGCTCATTTCTTTACGAGGGAGAGGTCCAGGCTTTTGATGTGATGGGTAAGGGCTCCGACGGAGATGAAGTCGACCCCCGTCTCGGCGTATGCGCGCAGCGTCTGCTCGGTGATGCCGCCCGAGGCCTCGGTCTCATATTTGCCATCGATGCGGCGCACGGCTTCGCGCAGTGTGTCGGTGTCGAAATTGTCGAGCATGATGCGGTCTACGCCGCCATGGTCGAGCACGCGCTGCAGCTCGTCGAGGTTGCGCACCTCGATCTCTATGCGGAGGTCTTTGCCCTTGGCTTTCAGGTAGTCGTGTGTGCGGTCGATAGCCGCCTCGATGCCGCCGGCGAAGTCTACGTGGTTGTCTTTGAGCATCACCATGTCGTAGAGGCCGATGCGGTGGTTGGTGCCACCGCCGCATTTCACGGCGTATTTCTCCAACAGGCGCATATTGGGCGTGGTCTTGCGGGTGTCGAGCAGCTGGGTGTTCAAACCCTTGAGCATCTGCACCATGCGGTGGGTCTCCGTGGCGATGCCGGAGAGGCGCTGCATGAAGTTGAGGGCGGTACGCTCGGCGGTGAGGATGGAACCCGACGGTCCCTCGACGGTCATCACGATGTCTCCTTTGACGATAGCCTCGCCGTCATGTTTCAGAAGGCTTACTTTCAGATTATTATCCACTATCTTGAACACCCTTTCGCCTACCTCGGCACCACACAGGATTCCGTCCTGCTTGGCCACCATTTTGGCGGTGCCTTGTGCCGTGGGGGGGATACATGCGAGCGTGGAGTGGTCGCCGTCGCCGATATCCTCGCGGAGTGCCATTTTGATTAGTTCGTCAAGATTGTCAATGTTCATCATAATAATCTGATTCTATGAAACATAATTATCTCTTCCGACTTGCATGAAGTCGGTTTTAAATATGCAAAAATACACATTTTTTTATAATTGGACAAATATTGTTGTGGCATCCATTGCATTATGTGTTGTGAAATTTGATAAATACCATGGAATGAGATGGTTGTGTTGTTTTGAATGCTGTTTGCATTTTATCAGGGTAACCTGCTGATAGTATGAAATATAGCTTTTGTGTCGGCTTTTTCTTGCCGCAAGAGGTATCTACGAGGTATCATCCACCTGCCATCAACGTGCCAACACCGTATCAAGTCCGACTGTGGTCGGAGTTCAGTCGGAGTTGAGTCGGACTTGATACGGACTTGATACGGTGTTGGTGCTGATTTACAGGTGGTTATGATTTTGTTAATTTTGGGGTGTTTTTGGGGTGATTTTTTGGGGTTTTTGAGGGGGCTTTTGGAGGGCTTTTTGGTGGCTTCGGCGGGACTGTTTTGAAGTTTTTTTTCATAATATAAAAAAAAAGCGTATATTTGCTTTTTTAAATAGTATGGTGTAATAACGTCATGTGATTCTGTATCAAAATGAAAAGGGAATTGCATGGTATGAAAAAATGAGTATGCAGATAGCAATCTCGGGAAATATAGGCGCAGGAAAGACGGAGTTGACGAAGCTTCTGTCGCGTCATTATGGTTACAAGGCGGTGTTTGGTCCGTCGGAGGAGAATCCCTACCTGAACAGTTTTTATGAGGACATGCGTCGTTGGTCGTTCAACATGATGGTTCATTCGTTGTATGCCAATGTGAAGCAGCTGGCCGAGTTGGCCGAGAGCGGCGAGAGTTTTGTGCGCGACCGCTCGCTCTACGATGATGCCTGTGTGTTCGCTCCCAACCTGCAGGACATGGGTCTGATCACCTCCCGCGACCTGGACACCTATACGAAGCTGTTCGACATGACCTATTCGCTGTTGCCGAAGCCCGACCTGCTCATCTATGTGCGCGGCGATGTGCCGACGCTGATCCGCCACATCCAGAAGCGCGGCCGCGAGTATGAGAGCCGCATCCGTCTGGACTACCTGACGAACCTGAACAACCGCTATGAGAACTGGGCTTCGTCCTACAAAGGCAAGATGCTGGTGGTGGATACCGATGAATACGACTTTGTTGAGAATCGCTCCGATTTGGGTTTGATTATCAATAAGATTGACGCCGAGTTTAACAGCCTTTTCGGGGCTGAGACGATGGCGGATTGATAAAGAGATGATAACATGAAAGTTTTGGCTGTCATACCTGCACGCTACGCGTCGACGCGTTTTCCCGGCAAGCCGCTGGCTTTGCTGGCCGGGAAGCCCATCATCGACTATGCATACAGTGTCGCTGCCGGCACACCCGGCGTGGACCGCGCTGTGGTGGCTACCGACGACGAGCGCATCTTCGCCCATGTCAACGAGACATTCGGCGAGGGCAGCGTGATGATGACTTCGACAGAGCACCGCAGCGGCACGGACCGCTGTGGCGAGGTGATGCAGACGTTGGCACGGCAGGGCGAGCACTACGATGTGGTGATCAACCTGCAGGGTGACGAGCCTTTTGTGCAGGCGTCGCAGCTGCAGAGCCTGATGGCTTGCTTCGCCAATGAGGCGACGGCCATCGCCACGCTGAAGACGCGCATCACGGCCAGCGAGGAGCTGGCATCGCCCAACAACGTGAAGGTGGTTTGTGCCGCCGACGGACGTGCGCTCTACTTCAGCCGCCAGCCTATCCCTTACCGCCGCGGTGAGGAGTTCGAGCATTGGCTCGAGGCCGGCGCCTATTACAAGCATGTGGGCATCTATGCTTTCCGCAGCCAGGTGCTGGCAGAGGTGTGCCAGTTGCCTCAGAGCATGCTGGAATGCAGCGAGAAACTGGAGCAGCTGCGCTGGCTCGAGGCGGGCTATTCCATCGCCGTGAGCGAGACCCCCTGCGCCAATATCGGCATCGACACGCCGGAAGACCTCTGTGCCGCCGAGAATGAACTGAAAAGAACAAGAGAATAACATAATAGAATATGAACATAACTGATTTAATCGTTGAATTGCTGCAACAGGGACAGAAAGTGGAACTGCCCGAGATTGGCACCTTTGAGAGTGTGGAACAGAGTCCCCGCCACGACCCCGACGCCCGTATCTATTATCCCGCGACACGCAATATCGTGTTCCGTTCGATTACCACGGGTGACGACTCCGTCGTGAAGGAGATCGCCCGTCGCGAGTGTGTTAGCGAGGATGTCGCCCGTCAGATGTGGAGCAACTATATCGATGCGCTGAGTGAGAAAATCAAGCGCAGCGGCGAACATCGCTTCGGTGAGCTCGGCACGCTGTCTCTCAACGGAGGCTCTTTCACCTTCACCATGACCGAGGGTCTGGTGCTGGATGCCGGCAATGCCAACGAGATACCCCTCGAGGAGGTGAAGACCTATGATCATAGCGACAGCGACGATCCTTTCGCCCAGTTCGAGGACGAGCCCGAGGTGACAGAGGTGCAGAAGGTGGAGCCTGCTCCGGCCCCCGAACCTGAACCTGCGCCTGCTCCCGAACCCGAGCCTACTCCCGCTCCCGAACCCGAGTCTATCGCTGCTCCCGAGCCGGAGCCCGTCGTCGAGCCCGCCCCCGAGGAGACTCCTGCCGACGAGCCCGCACAAGAGACCGCGCCGGCTGATGCCGATTCGTGGACGGAGTCGTTAAGGAAGCTCGATGAGCTGCCCAAGACGAAGGCCGCCGAGAAGGCTGAGGCCAAGGCCGAGAAGGAACGTCTGAAAGCCGAGGCAAAAGCCGAAGCCAAGGCCGAGAAAGAGCGTGCCAGACTGCAAGAGCTGGCCGAGAAGGATGCCGCCGAGGAGAAACGCCTCCAGGCCAAGCAGAAGATGCTGGCCGCCGAGCGCGAAGCCGAGGAGCGCCGCCGTTCGGAGGAGGAGATCCGCAACGCCGAACAGCGTGCCGAAGAGGCTTGCCGCAAGGCCGAGAAGTCAGAACTCGCCAGCCTCCAGCGTGCAGAGCAGAAGGCCGAGGAGGAACGTATCAAGGCCGAGAAACGTGCCGCCATCCTGGCCGCCGTGGCCGCTTCGCAGGCTACGGGCGACAACGTGGTGGCCAATACCAGTGTGTCGACCTCTGCCGCTGATGCCCTGAAGGCGCAGAAGGAGGCCGCACGCCGTCTGAAAGAGGACGAGAAGCGCCAGAAGGCCGCCGCCAAGAAGGCCGAGAAGGAACGTGAGCGTCAGCTGAAAGAAGAGGAGAAACGCAGAAAAGAGGAGGAGAAACGTGCACGTGAGGAAGCCAAGGAGCGTGAGCGCGAGATGAAGGAGGAGGAGAAGCCCGAAAAGAAACGCAAAGAGAAGAAACATAAGGAAAAGAAAGAGGGCAAGAAACACCGCTGGGTGCTGTGGCTGCTGCTGATACTGCTGCTGCTCGGAGGTGGTGGCGCCGCCTACTATTTCCTGGTGATGCGTCAGGCCCCGACGAAGGCCGTCAAGGCTGTCGCCGGCAAGCACCTCAACGTGCCTGCCGAGAGCTACTTCAGCTTCAATCCCGACATGATAGAATACAGACCGGCCGAGATTTCGCGCAATGTCGACATCCTCTGTGCCGATATGACCGACTATATCATGGAGTTCCTCGCCGGACGCAACTATATGAGTGCCCGCGTGCCGATGATGGACCGTGTGCGCCAGTATGCCGAGGAGCGTATGAAACAACTGATGGGCGACCGCTACGCCCTGCAGCGTTTCGTTCCCTTTGAGGATTATATCTATGAGTATTGCGAGCCGTGGCTGAAGCAGACGTATGCCAGCAAGGTGCGCCATATCGTCCAGGGCGAGTTGATGAACAGCGCTGCCCTCAACAGCCTGCTTGACAATATCGTCGACGATCTGGGTCTGCAGACCACCGCGCCGCAGCGTACCGCCGCCGAGGTGCAGCAGGTGAAGGAGACCGAGCGTGCCGCCGTGGCTCCCAAGAAGAAAGCCAAGGACGACAACGCCAACCCCGTCTACGTCTACGTGGAGAAGAACAGCAAGCAGGGCTTCGACATCATCGCGGGCTTCTACCTCAACAAGGGTACTGCCGCCAAGATGACCGCCCGCCTGCATGA
This sequence comes from uncultured Bacteroidota bacterium, assembly GCA_902774395.1. Lineage (GTDB taxonomy): Bacteria > Bacteroidota > Bacteroidia > Bacteroidales > P3 > Colimorpha. Next base: position 69,882 of record CACYIK010000006.1, on the reverse strand, counting down.
GCAGGGTTGCGACGCCTATATCATCGAGAAGAACGACATGTACTATGTCTCGATGGGCAGCGCGCCGACCCGCACCAAGGCCGAGGCTCTCTACAACCACATCAAGTCGTGGTACGACGGAGATATCGTAATCAAGGAACTCTAAGCCGATGGGACATCATAAGTTGCAGCGGTTCGCAGAGAACCTGACATTCCCCAATCTTTTCCAGGTGGGCTTCGACCAGCTGGAGAAGGAGGGGTTTGCCTTGAGGGGACGTTGGCGCGAGCAGTTCGGTAACGACAATCCCATCACGCTGGAGTTGGGCTGCGGCAAGGGCGACTACACCATCGCGCTGGCCCGCATCCACCCCGAGCGCAACTACATCGGTGTCGACATCAAGGGTGCCCGTCTCTGGCGTGGAGCCAAGACCAGCAACGAGGAGCAGATGAAGAATGTGGCGTTCATCCGCACACGTATCGAACTTATCGACCGCTTCTTCGCCCCCGACGAGGTGAGCGAAATTTGGATTACTTTTTGTGACCCGCAGCTGAAGAAGCCCAACAAGCGCCTCACGTCGCCCCGCTTCCTCGACACCTACAGCCGTTTCCTCGCCCCCGGCAGCATCATGCACCTCAAGACCGACAGCCAGGAGCTCTACGACTACACCCTCAACGAGGTGTTGCCGACACATGACGTAGAGGTTCTCTTCAGCACCAACGACCTCTACCACACCGACTACGACGGCGAGGCCAAGCTCACGCAGACATTTTATGAGAAGATGTTCCTCGAGAAGAACATGCCGATCACCTATATTCAATGGAAGACGAAATCGTAATAACGTTATAACCCCCTCCCCTTCATCCCCTCCCTGCAGAGAGGGGACGGGGGTGGGGGAAAGAAAACAATAAATAAATCAATCAAACAATAAAACTAATCATTATGTCAGGACACAACAAATGGTCAAAGATTAAGAGAGCCAAAGGCGCCGCTGATGCCAAGCGCTCGAAACAGTGGAGTAACATTCTGAAGCAGGTCACCATCGCCGTGCGCGAAGGTGGTCCCGACCCCGACAGCAACCCCCGTCTGCGTCTGCTCGTGCAGAACGCCCGTGGCTGCAACATGCCCAAGGACACCCTCCAGCGTTCCATCAACAAGGCTAACGACAAGGATGCCGCCCAGATGCAGGAGCTTACCTTCGAGTGCCACGTGAGCCACGGTATCGCCCTCTTCATCGAGGCCCTCTCCGACAACAACAACCGCACCGTCGCCAACGTCAAAGCCATCATGAACAAGAACGGTGGCACCCTTGAGACCAACGGCAGCCTCGCCTTCCTCTTCACCCGCAAGGGTGTCTTCGTCATCCCCCGCAAGCCCGAGATGGACATCGAGGAACTCGAGATGGAACTCATCGACGGTGGTCTGGAAGAGATGGAGGCCGACGACGAGTACCTGACCCTCTACACCGCCTATGAGGACTTCGGCAATATGGTGAAGATGCTCGAGCAGAAGGGTATCGAGTGCGAGAGCGCCGAGCTCCAGCGCATCCCCAACACCCTGCGTCAGGTCGACACCGAGACCATCCGCAAGGTCATGAAGGTCATCGGCATCCTCGAGGAGGACGACGACGTGACCAACGTCTACCACGACATGGAGATCCCCGACGACTTCGAGGAGGAATAAAAGTTTAGTGGTTATGGGTTAGAGGTTATAGACGCTTGCGCAGGTCGATTGCGTCAGCCCGCTATAACCTATAACCTATAACCTATAACCCAAGAACAATGAAATTGTTCCTAGTACCGACACCCGTTGGGAACCTCGGCGACATGACTTTCCGTGGCGTCGAGGTTCTCAAGTCTGTCGACCTCATCCTCGCCGAGGACACCCGCACCTCCCGTGTGCTGTTGCAGCACTACGGCATTGATACGCCGTTGCAGAGCTACCATATCTTCAACGAGCACCAGACGGTGGCGGGACTCGTCGAGCGGCTGAAGGGCGGCACCACTATCGCTGTGGTCACCGACGCCGGCACCCCCGGCATCAGCGACCCGGGTTTCCTGTTGGTGCGCGAAGCGGTGAAAGAGGGTATCGAGGTGGAATGTCTGCCGGGTGCCACGGCCTTCGTGCCGGCGCTCATCGACAGCGGCCTGCCGTGCGACCGTTTCGTCTTCCTTGGCTTCCTGCCGCATAAGAAAGGCCGTCAGACGGCTATCAACGCTCTCGCCGACGAGGAACGTACGATGATTATCTACGAGAGCCCCTACAGGCTGGTGAAGCTGCTGGAACAGCTTATCGAGGTGCTCGGTCCCGACCGTCAGGTCTCCGTGAGCCGCGAAATCAGCAAGCTCCACGCCGAGACCGCCCGCGGCACCCTCGCCGACGTCCTCGCCCACTTCCAGCAGAAAGAAGTGAAAGGCGAAATCGTCGTCATCCTCGCTGGAAAAGACAACTGATATTAGTTTTTAAAAGACAAGAAAGAACAAAAAAGGACAAATAATAAAAAGCAGTAAAGCTTAATGATATAAATTGTTTTTCTTGTTCTTTGTTGTCTTTAAAAAAAATAACAATGCCGTTAAATGTTTTTGTCTTCCGTTTGGCCTGCGCTCTCATCGCCGGCATCATCATCGGCACGCAGCGCGAACTCAAGCAGCGTCAGGCAGGCCTCACCACCAACTCGTTGGTGGCCGTCGGTGCCTGTATATTTATATTGATTAGCGAGAGCGTCATCATGAGTGCCAAGCTGGCGGGTGGCCCGGTGAACAACGACAACCTCCGCGTCCTCTCGCAGGTGGTGACGGGCATCGGCTTCCTCGGCGCCGGCGTCATCATGAAGAACGGCCTCACCATCCACGGTCTCTCCTCCGCCGCCACCATCTGGTGCAGCGCCGCCGTGGGCTGCCTCTGTGGCTACGGCATGTGGTGCGAAGCTCTCATCGCCGTCGCCGTGGTCATCCTCATCAACTGGGGACTCAAGAGCATCGAGCTCTACATCAAACGCCTCCGCCGCAGCAAACGAGGCGACAGCAACGACGAGGATATCGCCCGATAATCCAATTAAAAGAAAACCCCTACGGGGTAAAAAAGCGGAGGGTGAGAATGCTGCTATTTTCTTTTTATTTAGACCCTTGGTTTGGGTACCCTGATGGGAAACCAACTGCGTACCGGCTGGTCGAGGCCGAGGCCGTTCATATAATTATATGTGGCCAGTCGTAAAGCTGCGCCGACGGCCTCGATATCGTAATTAAATTGAGAATTGAGAGTTGAGAATTGAGAATTAGCATCCGCACCCGGATAATTTTCATTTTTCCATTTTCCATTTTCAATTGGCATCCAGTCGACTTCGTTGTTGCAGAAGGGGTTTGGCTCCAGCGTGACCCGTCTCGCACCATACTTTTCGGGGTTGAGGCCGCTGGGGGAGTGGCAGGTCATGGCGTAGCGGTGCCAGAAGGCGCTCTGGACGATGCCTTCGTCGAACATGCGGCGCACGGTCTCGAGGGCGTCGACGCTTTCTTGGAGAGTCTCCGTGGGGAAGCCGTACATGAGGTAGGTGTGCACCATGATGCCGGCGTCGCGCAGATGGCGGCAGGCCTCGACGGTCTGGGCGATGGTGACGCCCTTGTCGATGAGTTTTAATAAACGGTCGGAGGCCACCTCCAGGCCGCCGCTCACGGCCACCATGCCGGCCTCGGCCAGCAGGTCGCAGAGTTCGGCGGTGTAGGCTTTCTCAAAGCGTATGTTGCCCCAGAAGCTGACGGCCAGGCCGCGGCGCAGTATCTCTTCGGCGACTTCTTTTAAAAGCTTGGGTGGCAGGGCCTCGTCGACGAAATGGAAGCCTGTGCGGTGCGTCTGCTCCATGATGCGCTCCATGTGGTCGACCACCGTGGTGGCTTTAGGCGCGTGGTAGTTGCCGATGTAGTCGAGCGAGGTGTCGCAGAAGGCGCAGCGGTGCCAGTAGCAGCCGTGGGCCATCACCATCTTGTTCCACCGCCCCTGGCTCCACAGCCGGTGCATGGGGTTGGTCATCTCGGTCAGCGAGAGGTACTTTTCTAATGGCAAGTCGCTGAAGTCGGGACAGATCTCAGTGGGTAAGGGGTAGTGAGGGGGGAGTGAAGGGGAAGTGAGGGAGGAGTGAGAGGGACAAATGTCCTTGTCGCTCATATTGTCCGCTATACTATCAGCAATGTTATCTTCAAATTGTATTGTCCCCTTCACTTCCCCATCACTCCCCTTTATCACTCCTCTTTCACTCCCCTTTATTTCACCATCAATCACTATTTCGTCACAGAACTCATAGATGCGTTGGTCGCTCAGCTGTCGCCATTCGGTGTTGGGGAAGCCGCCGCCAATCTCGACGGTAGCCGAAGTGTGGGCTTTAAGCCACTGTCCGCAGCGCAGCGCCCCATACAAGCACCCCGGGAACGGCACCGTGATGCACACCTTATCTATTGTCTTGCACTCCTCGCACTCCTTGTACTCCTTACACTCCTTTTCAAGAATCTCCAGCATCATCCGGTCGATGACCGACGGCACCTGCTGCAGCTCGTTGTAGAGGGGGTCGAAGGTGGGGGCGTCGTTGCTGAGGTACTCGGCGTAGCGCACGAGGTCGAAGTGGGGGTCGACGTGCTCGCGGATATAATCCGCAATGTCCTCGATGAAGAGGGTGGCGAGGTGCATGGCCTTGTCGGTGGTGCCGCTGACGCCGAAGCTCCATTCGAGGTTGTCCTCGTCGAGCTGCTCGAAGCGTTTGCCCTCGGGCAATAAAGAACGGTTGGCGATGCGGGGTCCGAGGGTGTCGTCCTGTCCGCGGAGGAAGCGCTTGACGGGCTCTATCAGCCGTGCCTGTTCCTCGAGGCCGATGCCCGCGAGGAACTCCCGCGACAGCACGCGGTCGGCTACCTCGATGCCGAGGTCCACCTGCCGCACCTCCGCGCCCTGCGCCATATAGTAGCCTTTCAGGTAGGCCGTGGCAGGGTAGGGGGTGTTGAGCTGCGTGAGCGGCGGTGTGATGAGCAGTATACGCATATATAAGTAACGTACAACAAGCATATTTATTTTGGCTATGTTGTGGATAATTTGTATCTTTGCCCAACAAAAATAATCAACCACCATGAAAAAAATTAGCTTTATCTTGCTGATTGTATTTGCACTGCCCACGCTATGGTGCCATGGGCAGAACAAGGCAAACACTTGGAACCATCTGGACAGCCTGGTGACGTATAGACACTTCGCCACGGCGCGAACCATGGCCGAAGAGGCTTTGCGAAAGGCACAAGTGAAAGGGGACGGCAAGGAATGCCTCCTGGCGACATTCTATCTCACCGCCATCGACTATGCCTACGACAAACACCCCACCGATTCGGCCATCGCACGCTACTCTGCGCTGACACACAGCCTGCAAGGCGCCGACCGCGCTGTGGCCTACGCCTTCCTCTTTCAGACCTACGGACAAGTCTACAGTCAAAACTACCACCGCATAGAAAGGAGAAAACCTTCCGATGACCCGAAGTTGCCTTATCGGTCGTGGCACCGCCAGCGGATAGAAGACACCCTGATGACTTATGTGGATAGCATCGTAGCTTATGCCGACCTGCTGCGCGAGACAAGCCCCGACGGCTATCGGCGGATGTTCCGTCGTGACACCCTGACGCTGCCGCCCATCGACAACTCGCTGCTGGGTATGCTGGTGCAGGCTTTGGTGAGCGGCAACGGAAGAAACAATGACTTCCGCCAGAAGGTGGTACGGCGCGTAGCGGGCCTCTATGCCGACGGCTCCGCCGATATGACGCTCTGGTTCGACCTGCATCGGTCGGCATTCCTGCTTTCGGACAGTCTTTATCTTGCCTCCCTCGACAGTCTCGACGCGCTCTACTCAAGCAAAAACCTTTCACCTGACATGTGGGCGCTGCTATGCTACAAACGTGCTTCGGCCCTCAGCATCCTCGACCGGAAGGTGGCTGCCGAGCAGCTCTGCTTCGAGACGGAACGGCGCTACCCCGGCACCTATGGCGCGCGTTGCTGCCGTCAGTTGCGCAAGTATATCTGCCAGACGGAGTACAGCATCCGCTTTAGCCAGACCGAGTCGTCGCGAAGCAGCCGACTGGCCGTCATCGAGGCGCGCAACACCCCGTTGCTGCACATGCGTCTGGTGCGGCAGGACAGCCTGTCGAGCCACCGCCACAACTGGCCCGAAGACACCCTGCGGCAGATAGGTGCCGTGGCCGAATGGGACCAGCCTCTGCCCGACTCGGGCGACCACCTGAAGCATCACTACCTGGTGTCGCTGCCCGCCGTGGCGCAGGGCGACTACTACCTGGTGGCCTACACCGACAGCAGCCTCTGCTACGTACGATTCCAGTCGGCCGATGGACTCTTCATAACCTATGGCCTGTCTGCCGCCGCCGGCAAGAAGACCCTGCTGTGGCCCTCGTCGGGCTACCTCGTCGACCGCATCACTGGCCAACCCCTGGCCGGCAAGAAGGTGACCCTCCACGGCGAAGGTGACATCACAGGGCGCGACCGCACACGCCATTGCCGCACCGACAAGAAGGGATACTTCCACTTCCCCGTCTCGTCGTGGCAATACCGTTTCATCCAATACAAAGAGCTGACGGCCAATGTCGACGGCTATGAGTTTAGCTATGACGACCAACAAAGCTACCTCTGGAAAGGTGTGCATAGTACCAGCCGTGATTACAACAAAACCACCCATCAACTGGAGGTGGTGATGACCGACCGTCCCATCTACCGGCTGGGCGACACGGTGCAGTTCCTTTGCGTGGCCTACGACCGCAGTGAGCATGGTAGCCGATGGGAGCCTCGCATCCGTCCGGCGAAGAACCTAAAGTTGGAGGCTTTCTTTTTCAACAGCAGCAGCGTTCAAGAAGACTCCCTGTTCCTCACCACCGACCGCCAAGGCCGCTGCTGGGGTCGCTTTGTGGTGCCCGCCGACGGGCGGAACGGCAGCTATACTCTCCGTGTGTGTTCGGACGACGGCAAGTATTACGAATACGAATATATCGACGTCGAGGCTTACAAGCCGCCGCACTTCACGGTGACGCTCTCCACGGCCGAGGAGGGTGTGGACACCGTGGCGGTGCGCCGCATGGGCCAGCCCGTGACGCTCTATGGCATGGCCGCCTCCTACAGCGGTGCCCCGATGACCGGCGCACAGGTGCGGTGGGAGGTGTCGCGCGAGCGGCTTCGCGACCCGCTGCAGTGGCAGACCTTGGCCGACGAATATCCCTACCACGACAGCCTGACGGTGAACGACGACGGCACGTTCCAGTTCACCTTTACCCCTACGCCCGACGAGAAGGACACCAGCCGCTATACCACCTATATCTTCACCGCCTACGCCCGTGTGATCGATGCCGACGGCGAGCTGCAGGCGAGCTGCCTGTCGCTGCGCGTCAGCGGCGCCGACGGCTACTGCCTCCTCTCCTCGCTAACCCATGCCACTCAATCAATCAAACAATCAAGCACTCAAGCACTCAAACAATCAGGCAATCAAGCAATCTTAACCTACTGCTACAACAACTTCGACCACCAGCCGCTCAAGGGCATGGTACATGTCACGGTGCAGCAGCTGCGTCAGCCCGACACGCTGCGCTTCCTCGAACCGCAACTGATGGCCGAGTATCGCGACGCCCGCTGGGTGGGCAGCGAGGCCGACTTCCGCCGTCAGTTCCCCCATCTGGCTTTCACGCCCGAAGAGGCCGACCCGCACCGCTGGCCAGTGGTGGAGATCAGACTCGACACCCTCACCAGCGAGCGCTCCATCGCCCTTGATGACCTGCCTTCAGGCATGTACCGCCTCCTGTTCGAGATGCCTGACGGCATGCACCACGACACCGTGGTGAACTATGTCGCCCCCAGCGGCCGCGTGACCGGCACCGACCTCGTCTGGATGCGCACCACGCCGCCGCTAAACACCTATGATTGGTTCCCCATCGTCTGCAGCGTGGGCGACACCCTCCGCATCGAGATGGGATCCCCCTTCGGTAACCAGCCGCTCTACTACCGTGTGACGAATGCCGCTGAGATTATCAGCCAAGGGATGCTCGTGCTCGACAGCAGCAAGACCACCCTGCTCTCCATCCCCATCACCAAGGACATGTCGCAAGAGAGATGTGTCGTGTCGCTCGCGGCGGTGCGTGACGGGCGAGACTTCCAACGCACCCTAAGACTGGTTGTGCTGCATCCCGAACTGCAATGCAAGATAGAGACCGAGACCTTCCGCGACCGGCTGCAGCCCGGCGAACGGGAGCAGTGGCGCCTGCGAATCATGGACGCCGACTCGGCAGGCATCGAGGCCAACCTCTGCATGACCATGTACGATAAATCGCTTGAGCAATACAGCAGGCTCCGTTTCGGCTTAAATCCGTGGATCGACCGTGGAGGCTACCGTTTCGACTACCGTTTCGACTACCCGCGAACCAATATCATAATTTCCGAAACACGCTTTGGCCATTTCCGCCCTGAAAACATCCCGTTCAATGTCTATACCGTAGGCTACCAGCCGCAGCTGGGCTACACCCTGTGGGCGCTGGACGACTGGCACAAGCAGATTGCCATGCGCTATGGAGCAGGAACCCTCGCGGGCACCATCACCGATGCCAGAACGGGCGAGGAACTTCCCTTCGTCAACGTGGTGCTGAAATATAACGGAAAACAATTCAACGGAGCCTCTACCGACTTCGACGGCCGCTACCTCTTCCAGTTGCTCCCCAGCGGAAACTATGAACTCGAGATTTCATATGTGGGCTATAACAGAGTTATTTACAAGGTTAATATCCCCAAAACAGGAGCGACGATATGCGATATCCAGCTCACGCCGTCGGCTGTAAGCCTTGATGAAATAGTTATTATGGATGATAAGGCGCCTGTGATTGAGATTGGAGCCCCCGAGCATGGGGCGAGGCTGAGCAGCGAAGACATCCAGCGTATGCCCGGCAACAGCGTTGAGGACGTTGTTACCGTCCTGGGAGGCATGGGCTATTCTGACGGCGGCGTGAGCGACATGGTGACTCTGCAGGGCAGCGTGCGCAAGCGCACCGGGGTCAATGTCCCGAAGGATGCCATCGCCGAAATAGCGCCGGCATTCGACTTCGACGGCACCAATCAATTTTCAATTCGAAAAAATCTCTCCACGCTGGCCTTCTTCGAGCCTGCCCTGCGCAGCGGCAAGGACGGCAGTGTCACGGTAAGCTTCACCATGCCCGACGCCCTCACCCAGTGGAGCGTGAAGGCTTTCGCCTGGACCGACGACTACGCCCTCGGAGGGCTCGAACGCGTCGTCCAGACGCAGAAAGAACTGATGGTGCAGCCCCAGCTGCCACGCTTCCTGCGCCAAGGCGACACCATAGAGCTGCGCGCCAAGGTCTCCAACCTCACCGACAGCACCCTCACGGCAAAGGTCTGCTTCGAGATAGAGGGAAAGCGGGTCGCCGACACCACCGTTACCTTGGAGCCTCGCACCGGAGCGCCGGCCTCATGCCGGTTCGTCGTCGACAACAACTGCCAATCCACCGCCGAGTATAAGATATATGCCAGCAGCGGAAGCCACACCGACGGCGAGCGCGGAAGCTTGCCTGTCCTCTCGGACAAGGAGCGCGTGACCACCAGCCGCCTGCTCTACATCGCCGGCAGCCCCGACGGCAGCGAGGTGAGCCGCACCTACACCCTCCCCGCACGCCGCGCGGGCGACTCGCTCGACATTGTCTTTACCGCACGCCCCATGGACTACGCCTTCGAGGCGCTGCCATACTTCAAGCGCCACCGTATGCCGGGCAATATCTATATGGTCAACAGCGTCTTTGTCGACCATGTCGCCTCGCTCAACCCCTCCGCCACCGAAAAGGAGCGTACAAAGGCCGCCTCGCGCATAAAGTCGCAGCTGCACGACCTGCTGCAGGCACAGCAGAGAGACGGCGGATGGAGCTGGATGCCCGGAGGACGCGAGGCCAGCCTCTACACCACCGAAGCGGTGCTGCAACGCCTCGCCACCTGTCCCTCGCTGGCTGACGATAGCTACTACCGCCGCGACTACATCAAAGCCATCGACTACCTCGACCGCCAGCTCCTAGAGCAATACAAGCGCGACACCGTCAGCCAATTTTCAATTCTCAATTCTCAATTTTCAATTCTCTACACCCGCAGCCTCTGGCTTGGCCTCAAACCCCTGGACAAGTGCGACAGCCTGACGCGGCAAGCCTACTCCTACTACCTGCAGCGGGCCCGTAGGCACACCATGGAGCCCGACCTTACGCTTCGCAGCCAGGGACAGCTGGCGCTGACCCTCCTGCACATGGGCGATACCGCCGAGGCCGTCCGCATGGCTACAATTATCCGCGAGAGCGCCCATGTGGCCGACAGCCTGGGCATGTACTGGAACGACCTCAGGGTCGAAGACGCCGCCCTGATGGTCGACGTTATGGCCGATGTGATGCACGACTGGGAGGCCGTGAGCCGCATCCAGCAGTGGATTCTCTCCTACCGCCAGGGCACCACCTGGCGCACCGACATGGCCACCGCTCAGGCCGTCGCCGCCCTCCTGCGCACCCCTGAGGGACTCGCTGCACCCGACACCTCGCGCACCGCCACTTATGCAATCAAGCAATCAGACAATCAAGCAATCACCATCGAGTTGCGGTCCACCTCGCCCTTCCCCGCCTGGGGTGCCGTCTTCTACAGCCACGACACGCCCCTCGACAGCATACGCACCGAGGGCACGGGCATCACCCTGCGCCGCACCCTCTCCACCGTGGCCACCGACGGCAGCCTCACGCTCCTCAAGCCCGGACAGAAGCTGCAGGTGGGTGAGCGCGTGCGTGTACATATTGATATATATTGTGAGCGCGACCTCGACCGAATGGTGCTGCGCGACCAGCGTGCTGCAGGCTTCGAGCCTGTGAGCACCGCCAGCGGCTGGTGTTGGAACGACGGCTTGCGCTACTATGTCGACATCCGCGACGAGGCCGCCGACTGCTTTATCGACCGCCTCAACGAAGGCCACTACTACGTGGAATACGACCTGTGGGTACGCCATGCGGGAGCTTTTGCCACCGGCATCTGCACCCTGCAGAGCGTCTACGCCCCCGAGTTCCGCTGCCACACGGAGTCGCAGCAGGTGCGTTCTCGTTTCAGCGGACAATAGCATTCCTCCCTTTATCAAAAAAAAGCCCTCCGACAACTCGGAGGGCTTTTTTTAATCAATAGGTATGATTATTTCTTTTTGCCTTTCTTGGTGTTGGCTTTGGTGTCGGTCATGCCGAGTTTAGCCTTGATGTGGGCGGGGATGGCGTCCTTGTGGACCACGATGTTCATGGTTTTGTAGCGGACGAAGGCCTTGCTGCAGAAGAAGTTCCCGCCGAACTCGCCATTGTACTGGCCCCAGCTGTTCTTCACCATGTAGTACTCGTTGCCCATTTGGTCCTTGGCGGTGCCGAAGATCAGCATGCCGTGGTCGTCGGTGGTCTCCCAGTTGTCGTAGGCCTGCTGGCGCTCCTCCTGGGTCACCCAGCGCTGAGGAGTGGGGTGCTTGGCGGCCTCGTCGGCGATGTCGGCGGCCTTCATGCCGCTCCACTTGGCCTGGTCGCTACCCACGCCGGCCTTGGGGGCCTCGGTGGCGGGCAGGACGGCGAAGCCCTTGCGGCTGTAACGGAAGCCGGGCTCGCTGACGTCGGCGCCCCAGGCGATGGTGTAGCCGTTCTCGATGGCATAGTCAAAGACCTCCATCATCTCGTCCAGCGGCAGGTTCCAGCTCAGACCCCAGCGCCAGTTGTCCTGAATCTCGATGACGAACTGCTCGTAGAAGGGGTGATGGGTGAAGCTGGTGATGCTGACATAGTCGTCGGGGTTCAGACCGAGGCTCTCACCGAAGCTCTTGGGGGTGTACTCCTTGCCGTTGTATTTGAACTTCTCGGGGATCTCGCCCAGGTAGATGGCGTGGACGGCGGCGATGGCTTTCTGCCACAGGGGCTGGCCGTCGGGGCTCATCTGGAGTTTTTTCAGCTTGCCTTTGGCCACGGCCTCGACCATCACGTCGGTGAGGGCGCTGAGCTCGGTGTGGTTCGACAGGGTGTCGCCGTACATCTTACCGGCGGGCATCACAGCGTCGGGCACCATGCCGTAGTTGCGGAGGCAGTAGATGACATCGTTGAAAGCGCCGCCCTGGCTGAAGGAGACGTCACCGTGGGTACGCACGGCGGCATAGGCGCGGTCGTTGTAGGTCTTCTCGACCACGTACATCTCGCTCAGGTCGTACTCGCCCTTACCCATGCGGAGCAGCTCGCTCTCGAGGAAGGCGATGCCAGAGTAGCTCCAGCAGGTACCGGCGTTGTTCTGGTTCTTGACGGAGGTGATGGGCAGCACCTTGATGGTGTCGAACTTGTAGCCCTCGTCCTCTTTTTTCTCATCCTGTGCGAACACAGCGCTGGCGCAGATAGCCATAGCGCCAAGGAATAAAAATGCTTTCTTCATTGTGATATTGTTGTATTTTGTTATTAATTATACGCATAAAATGCGGTGCAAAGATACACATTTTTTGTGACGTAGAGAAAATATTTTTTGCCGAATGAAATAAATATCGTAATTTTGCAGTCGATTTCATAAGGAAATCAAACGAAGCGTTGTATCTTCGTCTTGCTAATGGAAACTTGAGAACCTTTCATTTGGCGCAAGAGAGTATGACGGCTTCGCGCGTATTAGCGTGGGCTGTTCTCTATTTCTCCGCCAAAAGGTAATCTCAAGACCTCCATTAGAAGAAGTGGTACACGGCACCACGCTTCTTGTATTATTGCTCGACGGGGTGCGGAAGAGCACAAGAACTGAAGGGCCAACAGTAAACGGCGGAAAGATATGGACGAGAGGATTCAGAAGTACATTGAAAAGAGAAAAGAGGAAATAGCATTGGAACGAGAAAAAGAGAAACAGCAACTACTGGAGAACCTTAAACTTGGCGAACGTGTCTATTCCGATGATTCGGTATGCACCCTGGAGTATCCTCTGTTTGATGATTCTTATGATGCTAAACGCAAAGCATATAAGATCGATACCGCGCAAACTTTAACCGAAGAGGAATATGATGAGATAAGAAGAATCTCAAAAAAAGGATATGGAACATCCAAGGACAAAGAACCCAGCGGGTGGCATACTTTTGCAACGGTTATGATGTTTCTGGGTGCTGTTGCTGTTATAATTTCCTTGTTCTCATGCTTATCAGAAAGTTCGTATCGTCGGGATTTTACACCGTTTATCATTACATTAGGTGGTTATCTCGTTGAATTAGGACTTTGGGCAATAGTACAACTTCTTGCAAAGATAGAAGCAAACACACGAAAAGAGTAGTAAAAGGATATCTTTTTATTATTAAAACAAAAGCGGAGAATATTGAATCAGTTCAATATTCTCCGTTTTTTTCATAAAGTAAATGTCGCACTGATGTGAGGTTATAGTACCGCTGCAATGTTTCGGCGACGACGTGGTGCGGGGATGTGACGAACCGGAGCTATGATATCCTCTCCGAGGACAGTGCTAATTTTGGCAATGGTGGCCATCGTCATGTTATGTGTGCCTGACAGCCAACGGCTCACCTCGGTTTCGGTCTTGCCCATCATGCGGGCAAAATCTTTTTGAGAAAGACCTTTTGCTTCGAGAATCTCATAGATACGGTTGGCAATGCTCACCGATAACTCCATTTGTTTTTTCATCTCGGGTGACATCGTCTCCCTGATTTCATCCATCAATTTGTTTGTTTTCATACTGGGTGCAAAAATAAACATAAAAGTTGATTCCACCAAATGCAGAATCAACTTTTATGTTTATTTTAACATTTTTAATGCTACTCTTCCGGAGCAAACATCGGATCCCAGGCGGGGAGCATGATGGGCTTCTGGTCCATCATGGCGCGGATGTTGGCGGGGATATATTTCTCCTCGAGCACCACGCGGAACATGTACTCGTTGAACCAGTCGTTGGTCATGATGAGGTTGCCCTGCCAGCCGTAGTTGGGGCCCCAGCTGTTCTCGACCATCCACTTCATGGGCTTGCCGTCCTTGTCGAGGTCGACGGCGCAGAGGGTCATGGCGTGGCTCGAGCCGCTGGCGAAGGTGGCTACGCGCTGCTTCTTATCCATGCCGAAGGTGGTGCCCATCAGGCTCTCGTAGTCGTAGTTGTTCATGTCCATGAGGCCGTTGTCACGGTTGAGGAATTTTCCCACGTCGCAGCTGAAGTACATCATGGTGCTGTCCTTGATGGAGGCGATGCACATGGGGGCGATGTCCTCCATGGGCAGGTTGAGGTAGCGCCAGTTCTGGCCGTCGTAGACGTGGCGGTCGTACTGGATCTCATACACCTTGTAGTACTCGCGGGTGGGGTCGTTCATCACCATGTAGTACTTCGAGAAGTCGGTCTTGGCGAATTTCTCGTAGAACTCCATGGGGGTGTAGGTGGCGGTCTCCACGATCTCGCCCTTGGCGTCCTTCTGCTGCCAGGTGAACTGTGCGGGGGGCTCGCCCATGGTGAGGGCCAGCATGCGATAGATAGTGCCGAGCATCTCGGTCTTCTTGGCCTGCAGCTTGGCGGCGGTCATGCCCTTCTGGGCGGCCATCTCGCGCAGCTGGAGACCGTCCTCACGCAGCTTGAGGGCGATGAGGTTGCTGATGCTGGAGGTGTTGTTGGTATTGAAGGTCTCGGGCATCACGTCGCTGGGCACAAGACCGTACTTGCTGATGAGGTTGGCCACGCCGGTGAACTGGCCACCGTCGCCGATGGGGTTTTTAAAGAGCCACTCGACCTCCTGGTCGTTCATGGGCTTTTTATACGTGTCAATCACAGCCTGCAGGAAGAGGTTGCTCTTCTCCAACTGGTCGTAGAAGAAGAGGTAGGCCTGCGAGAACTGGAAGTCGGCGGGCAGGTTGTGGTGGCGGATGGCCTGGTTGCGCAGCACGTTCATGCCGGTGAACATCCAGCAGCGGCCACTCGACTTCTGGTCGGTGACGGCCTTGCTGATGACGCGGTTCGAGAAGTGAGAGTCGAACTTGGTGGCGTTCTCGTAGTTCATGGCCAGCTTGGCCGGCGAGTTGTTCACCATGATGTTGCGGAGGGCCTTGTCGCTGGCCGAGCCGCCGAAGCCCTTCTTCATCTGCTGCATCATCTCGGTGGTGATGCCGCCGTTGTACTGCTCCTGTTGTTTCTTTTTCTGTGCCGTCGCTGTGCCGAAAATCAGCAGTGAAGCGATGGCTAAAGCAATGAGTCTTATCTTCATATTATAAATGATTTATTATTTCGCGGTGCAAAAATACAATTAATTTCTGATATATTGGAAATAATATGTACTTTTGCACCGCGAAACACACAAAAACCATGGAAATGAAACAAGTAAAAATCTTAGTGCTGATGCTGGTCGCCACGATGCTGGTCGCCGCCTGCAAGAACCAAGTGGAGGCACCGCAGAGCGATGAGCCTCGGTGTGATGTCAATCCCGACGAAGTCTTCGGTGCCCACTATACTGCCGCCGACTTCGGTCTCTGGAATGTGCTGAATTTCGACAGCCAGCGCTACAGGGATCTTGTCCATATGGCGATGATAGGCCGTCCCGACAGCCTTAAACACGAGTGGGACACCTACGACGGTCTCCTTGTTCATGCCTCCGACACCGCCGCCTTTTTCGAAGGCATAGAGAGAAATATGGACGCGAAGGTCATCGGCGAGCGTTACTTCTGGAATCGTATCCCGATGGACGGCGACACTCTCTACCGCTTCCTCTGCGTCTACTACGACGACCATCGTCCCATCCTCGACGGCAGCCACATCGACTCCGCCTGGGTCGATGACTGGAAACTGAGTACAGACGTTGCCTGGAGGTTCGATAGCGTTGGCACCGAAATCTTCCGTCAGGTCACCGCCGAAAACGTCGGCCGCTATCTGGCCATCATGCTCGGCGACAGGCTGATAGCTGCTCCCAGGATCAACGCCGAAATTTCCGGCGGCAGCTGTTCCGTTACAGGTCCCTCCCTCGACGAGATGTGCGCATTGACTAAAGTATTGAACAACAAAAAATAATTTAATATGAAACAAGTGAAATTCCTAGCATTAATGCTGGTCGCCACGATGCTGGTCGCCGCCTGCAAGAGCGAGGAAAAGACGGAAAACAAGGACAACATCTACCAGTTCAGTGTCCTCGACGGACGAGGCGACAGCGTGTCGCTGGCCGACTACCAAGGCCAGGTACTACTGGTGGTCAACACCGCCACGCAGTGCGGCTACACTCCTCAGTATGAGGATCTCGAGCGTATCTATGAGGCCTACCGCGACCAGGGCTTCACCATCCTCGACTTCCCCTGCAACCAGTTCGGCGGTCAGGCCCCCGGCAGTTACGACGTGATCCATGAATACTGCACCAGCACCTACAATATCACATTCCCCCAGTTCGCCAAGATAGATGTCAACGGCGCCAACGCCTCGCCCCTCTATGTATGGCTCAAGGAGAAGAAACCCGGCGATATCCCCTGGAACTTCACCAAGTTCCTCATCGACCGCAAGGGTAACGTGGTGGGCCGTTACGATGCCCAGACTTCCTCCATGACGACCGTCGAGAGGGCTATCCGGGCTCAGTTGTAGTATTTGTTGTAAGAAATTATAAATCAATATATAGCCGCCCTTGCGCCGAAACGCGCAAGGGCGGCTTCCTTGTTAGTGGGTGATAGGGTGTTGCTAGGTCGTTGGGGTGGGGTAGGGGACGTTTTAAACCCCGTTTCAACAGGTGGTGAAAAAATTATTTATTATATTCGCGAAAAAAAGTGTATTTTTGCATTTTGTTATGAAAAAAATCTGGATAGCAATAGCCAAGCTTGGAGGATGGAAGTTCGACTTCCCCGAGAAGGACTCCCGGCCTGAGTTGGAGCGGTGTGTATATGCCGTTGCTCCTCATACGTCAACGTCTGATTATCTGGTGGGTACGGCCTATCTGTGGCAGGTCTGTTCCAATGGCAGGATATTCATCAAGAAAGAGTTTTTCCGTTGGCCGCTGGGACCCATCCTGCGTCATTTGGGATGTATTTCGATAGACCGCGGCAACCGCAAAAACGACATGGTGGGTGCCGCCGTGGCGGAGTTTGCCAAAGGACAGCCCCTCTCCATCGCCATCACGCCGGAAGGGTCGCGCAAGCCTGTGCATCGTTGGAAACGTGGCTTCTGGGAGATCGCCCATCAGGCAGGTGTGCCTATCGTGCCGGCTTTCCTGGATTTCAAGAATAAAAGAATCTATCTCGGCGAGACGATATGGACCACCGACGACCATGAGGCCGATATCCGCAAGGTCCGTAGCCTCTTCAAGAAAGAGATGGCCAAGCATCCCGAGAACTTCGTGGAAATTGAAAATTGAGAATTGAAAATTGATTTTCAAGCAATCAAGCAATCAAACAATCAAGCAATCAAGCAATATTAAGATATGGTAAGAAGAATCTTTGTTGAGAAGAAGGCTCCCTTTGCCGTGAAGGCCAAGGAGTTGAAGAATGAAATGAGCGAATACCTCGGCATTGAGGCCGAGGATGTGCGCGTGCTGATCCGCTACGACGTGGAGAATGTCTCGGACGCCACCTTCGCACAGGCCAAGCAGACCGTTTTTTCGGAACCTCCCGTGGATGATATCTACGATGAGGAGTTCCCCCACAAGGAGGACGACTTCTGCTTCACGGTGGAGTACCTCCCCGGCCAGTTCGACCAGCGCGCCGATAGCGCCGAACAGTGCGTCAAACTGCTGAACGATGCCGAGGAACCTATCATCAAGAGCGCCACGACCTATGTGATTTCTAGTAGCTCTAGATTGTCTAGTGAATCTAGAGAGAAAATCATCAAGCACTGCGTGAACCCCGTGGACAGCCGTGTGACGGATGAGCCCAAGCCCGAGACCCTCGAGGACCACTTTGACGAGCCCGCCGATGTGATTGTCTTCGACGGCTTCAAGGACAAGGACCTTAACGACCCTAAGGACCTTAAGGACTTTAAGGACCTTTACGAGTCGCTGGGTCTGGCCATGACCTTTGCCGATTTCAAGCATATCCAGCGCTACTTCCGCGACGAGGAGCACCGCGACCCCACGATGACGGAGATCCGTGTGCTCGACACCTACTGGAGCGACCACTGCCGTCACACCACCTTCGCCACCGAGCTCAAGGATGTGAAGTTCGACGACGGTTTCTACCGTCCCCTCATCGAGGGCGCCTTTAAGCAGTACCTCGCCGACCATAAGGAGCAGTACGCCGGTCGCACCGACAAGTTCGTCTGCCTGATGGACATCGGCACCCTCGCCGCCAAGCGCCTCAAGAAGGCCGGCATCCTCGACGACCAGGAGCCGAGCGACGAGATCAACGCCTGCTCCATCGTGGTGCCCGTGGTCATCGACGGCAACAAGGAGGAGTGGCTCATCAACTTCAAGAACGAGACCCACAACCACCCCACCGAGATTGAGCCCTTCGGCGGTGCCGCCACCTGCCTCGGCGGCTGCATCCGCGACCCACTCTCGGGCCGTACCTATGTCTACCAGGCCATGCGCGTCACCGGCGCTGCCGACCCCACGAAGCCTCTCAACGAGACCCTCGCCGGCAAGCTGCCGCAGCGCAAGATCGTCACCACCGCCGCCCACGGCTATAGCAGCTACGGCAACCAGATAGGCCTCGCCACGGGCTTGGTCAACGAGGTGTACCACCCCAACTATGTGGCCAAGCGCATGGAGATTGGCGCCGTCATCGCCGCCGCTCCGCGTCGTGCCGTGAAGCGTCTCACCTCTGACCCCGGCGATATCATCATCCTGCTGGGTGGCCGTACGGGCCGCGACGGCATCGGCGGTGCTACGGGTGCCTCCAAGAGCCACACCACCAAGAGCCTCACCACCTGCGGTGCCGAGGTGCAGAAGGGTAACGCCCCCACAGAAAGAAAAATCCAGCGCCTGTTCCGCCGCGAGGAGGTCTCCTCCATCATCAAGAAGTGTAACGACTTCGGCGCCGGCGGCGTGAGCGTGGCCATCGGCGAGCTGGCCGACGGCCTGCAGATCAACCTCGACCGCGTTCCCAAGAAATATGCCGGCCTCGACGGCACCGAGCTGGCCATCAGCGAGAGCCAGGAGCGTATGGCCGTCGTCGTCGACCCCAAGGATGTCGACCTCATGCTGAAATATGCCGACGAGGAGAACCTCGAAGCCACCGTCGTGGCCACCGTCACCGAGGAGCCCCGCATGGTCATCAACTGGCGCGGCAAGGAGATCGTCAACCTCTCCCGCCGCTTCATCGACACCAACGGCGCCCACCAGGAGACGACGGTTTCTGTGGCCATGCCCGCTAAAGACCTTAAGGACCTTAAGGACTTTAAGGACCTTAAGGACCTTTGGCTCAAAGTTCTCGCTGACCTCAACGTCTGCTCGCAGAAGGGCTTGGTCGAAATGTTCGACAGCTCCATCGGAGCCCGCAGCGTCTTCATGCCTTACGGTGGCAAGTACCAGCTGTCGCCCACGCAGGTGATGGCTGCCACGCTGCCGCTGCTCGACGGCCACTGCGACCTCGTCACCTTCATGTCCTACGGTCTCGACCCCTACCTGATGTCGTGGAGCCCCTTCCACGGCGCCGCCTGGAATATTGTCAACAGCGTGGCTAAGATTGCCGCCGCCGGTGGCGACGCCAGCCGTGTGCGTCTCACCTTCCAGGAATACTTCAAGAAGCTGGGCAACGACCCCTACCGCTGGGGCGAACCCTTCGCCGCCCTCCTCGGCGCCTACAACGCCCAGATGGGCCTCAAGCTGCCCGCCATCGGCGGCAAGGACTCCATGTCCGGCACCTTCAACGACATCGACGTGCCGCCGACGCTCTGCTCCTTCGCCGTGGGTACCGGCGACGTGCACCATGTGGTGAGCACCGAACTCAAGAAGGCCGGCAACAAGCTGCTGCTCCTCGACGTCAAGGAAGACCAGTACGGCATGCCCGTCTACGACGACGTGCAGGCCCAGTATGCAGCCCTGCGCAAGGCTATCTTCGACGGCAAGGTCAAGAGCTCCTTCGTCGTCGGCTACGGCGGAATCATCGAGGCTGTCAGCAAGATGGCCTTCGGCAACAAACTCGGCGTCCGTCTAAATGAGGAATTAGGAATGAGGAATGAGGAATTAGTGGCGCGCCACTACGGCAACATCGTTGTCGAGGTGGAAAACGCCGAGGGTATGCCCTTCCGCTGCAAGGAGATTGGCTGCGTCATCGACGAGGCGGCCTTCTATGTCGGCACCGAGAAGATTGACCTCGACGAGGCCCTCGCCGCCTGGCAGGGAACCCTCGAAGGTGTCTTCCCGACCCGCAGCACATCGCCCATTAAACCCATTGAACCCATTAAACCCATCCACTTCGACAGCATCCACCTCTGCTCCCACAAGGTGGCGAAGCCGCACGTCTTCATCCCCGCCTTCCCCGGCACCAACTGCGAGTACGACAGCGCCCGCGCCTTCAACCGCGCCGGTGCCGAGAGCGAGATTATTGTCTTCCGCAACCAGAACGGTCAGCAGATCCGCGAGAGCGTCGACGCCTACGTCCGCGCCATCAATAACAGCCAGATCGTGATGATTCCCGGCGGCTTCAGCGCCGGCGACGAGCCCGAAGGCTCGGCCAAGTTCATCACCAGCGTCTTCCGCAACCCGCGCATCGCCGAGGCCGTAATGGAGATGCTCAACAAGCGCGACGGCCTGATGCTCGGCATCTGCAACGGCTTCCAGGCTTTGGTGAAACTGGGTCTTGTGCCTTATGGCGAGATTCGTCCGCAGGCCGAAGATGCACCCACCCTGACCTTCAACACCATCGGCCGTCACCAGAGCAAGATTGCCTACACCCGCGTCAGCAGCAACCTCAGCCCCTGGCTGCGCCAGGCCGAGCTGGGCGGCGTCTACGCCATCCCCATCTCGCACGGCGAAGGCCGCTTCGTGGCTCCGCAGGAGTGGCTCGACCGCCTTTTTGCGAACGGTCAGGTGGCCACCCAGTACTGCAACCTCCAGGGTGTGCCCACCATGGACGAGGAGTACAATATGAACGGCTCCTACTGCGCTATCGAGGGCATCACCAGCCCCGACGGCCGCGTCTTCGGTAAGATGGGCCACAGCGAGCGCCGCACCGAGTGGAGCGCACAAAACATCGACTTCCGCGACGATCAGAAGATCTTCGAGAGCGGCGTCGAGTACTTCAAATAAAAAAAGTGGGTAGTGAATAGTGGGTAGTGGGTAGCACTTGACCGCGATGCTACACACTATCCACTACACACTACCCACTAATTATATCCACTACTTACTGAAAAAAACTATGAAGCGGATACTATTTGCATTGGTGATATTGCTGGCGGCGGGCGTTTCGGCCAACGCCCAACAGTCAAAAGTCAGCAGCCCCGACGGCCGGTTAGAACTTCGGTTCGAACTGAAAGACAGCGTGCCTTATTACAGCCTCTACCGCGACGGCAAGGCCGTGGTGCTGCCGTCGAAGATGGGCTTCACGCTGGAATGGCGCGACGATTTGGCGCATGCCTTTGTGCTCAAGGATGTGGATCACACGTCTTTCGACGAGACATGGCAGCCCGTCTGGGGCGAGGAAGCCAATATCCGCAACCACTACAACGAGATGCTGGTTACGCTGGAGCAGCCCGCAGGGGCTGTGGAGAGTGCCGACGGACGTTCCAAGACGTTGCCTACCATCATGCAGATTCGTTTCCGCCTCTACGACGACGGTCTCGGCTTCCGCTACGAGTTCCCTGCATTTATTTCACTCAAGCAATCAGACAATCAAACAATCAAGCAATCAAATGCTCTCGTCTGCTTCTGGTTCAAAGAGGAACTGACGGAGTTTGTGATGGCTGGCGACCATACGGCGTGGTGGATTCCGGGCGACTACGACACGCAGGAGTACAACTACACCCAAAGCCGTCTCTCGCAGATTGACAGCCTCTGGGAGAAAAGCCATGAGCACGGCGGCTGGCCGTGGACCGGTTTTTCGCGCAAGGGGATTCAGACGGCCTTGCAGATGAAGACCGACGACGGACTCTATATCAATATCCACGAGGCAGCCACGTTGGACTTCCCGACGATGCATCTGGAGCTGAAACAGATCCTGGATGAGGTGGTGATGGCTATAGGAACTCGCCCAGACAGGAGTAAACATTATGAAGTAGAAAACAAGGGTGTATGCAGTGCCACGTTGCAGGTTCACCTTTGTCCCGACGCTGCAGGCTACAAAGGCCGCATGCAGGCACCCTGCCACACTCCGTGGCGCACCGTCATGGTGTGCGACAAGGCCACTGACGTGCTGCGGTCACGCCTCATCCTCAACCTCAACGAGCCCTGCGCGCTGGAGGATGTCAGCTGGATACATCCCGTGAAGTACATGGGCGTGTGGTGGGAGATGATCAGCGGTAAGAGCACTTGGAACTACACCAATGAGTTCCCCTCCGTGAAACTCGGTGAGACCGATTTCGAGCATGCCATTCCCAACGGCACCCATGGCGCCAACAACGCCAACGTGCGCCGCTACATCGACTTCGCCGCCAAGCACGGCTTCGACGCACTCCTCATCGAGGGATGGAATGTCGGCTGGGAGGACTGGTACGGCAAGCAGAAAGACTTCGTCTTCGACTTCCTTACGCCCTATCCCGACTTCGACCTGCCGGCCCTCAACAAGTACGCTCACGAGAAGGGCATCCGCCTCATCATGCACCACGAAAGCTCTGCCTCCACCGTCAACTACGAGCGCTGGATGGAGAAGGCCTACAACCTGATGAACCAGTACGGCTACGACGCCGTCAAGAGCGGCTATGTCGGCACCATCATCCCCTTCGCCGAAGGACATTACTCCCAGCCCATCAACAACCACTACCACTACGCCATCGTCGAGGCCGCCAAGCACCACATCATGGTCAACGCCCACGAGGCCGTGCGTCCCACAGGCCTCTGCCGCACGTGGCCCAATATGATTGGCAACGAGAGCGCCATGGGCACCGAGTTCCGCGAGCGCATCCATCCCGGCCACACCACCATCCTGCCCTTCACGCGCCTCCAGGGCGGCCCGATGGACTACACCCCCGGCATCTTCGAGCCTGACATGGGCAAGATTGTCCCTTGGGGCGGCAAGATGAGTCACACCATCTGCAACCAGCTGGGCCTCTACGTGACCTTCTACTCACCCTTGCAGATGGCCGCCGACTTCCCCGAGCACTATGAGCAGCATCTCGACGCTTTCCAGTTTATCAAGGATGTCGCCGTCGACTGGGACACCAGCATCTATCTCTACGCCGAGCCCGGCGACTACATCGTCACCGCCCGCAAACCCAAGGTGTCGTCCCTCAACAAGGCCGCCGAAGGCCTTGCCTCCCTCCCCGACGGAAAAAAATGGGTGATTAGCAACACGATGCGGTACGTCTATAGCTATCCAGACAGTGTTGACTCGTGGTTTGATGCTATCCCAAAACATATCACCTATCAATCCGTTCTGCCAGATCACATTGACTTAGTTCCACCCCCTGATGTTTGGTACATCGGCGGCATCACCGACGAGAATGCCCGCGAGTTCAACGTTAAGCTCGACTTCCTCACCCCCGGCAAGACCTACGAGGCCATCATCTACGCCGACGGCAAAGACGCCTGCGGCCTCCCGGACGATTCATCACTCATCACTCAACACTCATCACTAAAATATAACCCCTACTCCTACACCATCACTAAGAAGAAAGTTACCTCCAAGACCACCCTCAAGTTGAAGATGGCCCCCTGCGGTGGCTTTGCCGTTAGTATTAGAGAGCTGTAATCCACCTTATTTTCACATTACTTTGACGTTCGTTTAACGATGCAAAAACGTTAAACGAACGTTAAACGAACGTTAAACTGACGTTTAAAATATTAAGGCTGAGGCAGGTATACCTCTCGAGGAATGTTGCAATATTTCCCGCTTTTCCACGTTATGAATCTGCGAATAAAATAAAACCATGAAACACATTTACAGAGCATTGTTATGCGTCGCGCTGCTGTTTTCCTGGCAGGGTGTGGCGGCACAAGATCTCCACGAGCACCTTGGCTCCACTTCGGTCGCCGAGGAGCTCCACGAGCACCTTGGCTCCACTTCGGTCGCCGAGGAGCTCCACGAGCACCTTGGCTCCACTTCGGTCGCCGAGGAGCTGAAGATCATCTCCTTTAACATCCGTTACAATTCGTGGGAGAATATCGACGGAGAGAACGGCTGGCCGTACCGCAAGGCTGCGGTGGTGAGGATGATTCTCCAGGAACGTCCGGCGGCCATCGGCTTGCAGGAAGCCTTGATTGACCAGCTGCAGTACCTCGACAGCAACCTGCCCGGCTACCAGCGCATCGGCGTGGGACGCGACGACGGCAAGGAGGCCGGCGAGTTCATGGCCATCTACTATGACACCGCGCAGTTGAGATTAGACAATTCCCAGACGATATGGCTCAGCGAGACTCCAAAGGTGCCGTCGAAAGGATGGGATGCCGCCTGCTACCGTACCGCCACGCTGGCCAACTTCTTCGACCGACGGACGGCCCGCAATTTCTATTACGTCAACACCCACCTCGACCATGTGGGCAAGACGGCCCGTGCCAAGAGCGCGAAGTTACTTGCCTCGTTCTTCACGCCCTCCATGAGCGCTTTGGTAGTCCCCGCAATCGTGGGCGGTGACATGAATTCCTCCATTCTCGACACGGCTCTTCTGGCTTTTAATTATGTCCACCTGACGCCCGCTTGCGACCAGGTGTCGACAAAACTCTGTCATGCCATTACCTACAACGCTTTCGGAAAAGGCCCCGGTACCAGTATCGACCACTTCTTTGTCCGTGGGGACATTGAAGTAAAGCAATATCGTATTCTCGACGGCGACTACGGCGTGCCGTATATCTCCGACCACTACCCGATAGAGATGGTCATTCGATTGTAGACAGCTTTTTTTTCGACACAAATTCCCCTCAGGGAGCCATCAGGCTATGATTTTATTAAGAAATGAAAGATAACGGCACTATACTAAAACACATGCTACGGCATACACTTTGTGCAATCCTGGTTTTCCATCTTTCTTTTTCAGCACAGGCGCAGCAGTTCATCGGCTGCCGCACCGAATCATCGTCAACCCGGACACCGGGCGGATGGGCGGAGACGCCTATGCTGCGGAAGACATTCACCGTGTCGGCTGACGACTTGAAACATTACAAATTCGAAAGTCTCAAGTTTACCGTCGACGTCACCTCGCTGGGTTACCACGAGGTGTATGTCAACGGGACGAAAGTGGGGGATGACGTCCTGCAACCCGCCGTGTCGCAGCTCGACAAGCGGGCCCTCACGGTACGTTACGACATCATGCCGTATATTCATGAAGGAGAGAACGAGATAATGCTCTGGCTGGGGCAGGGATGGGGACGCATTTATGGCACTCCGGCGGTGGCCAAGGCCAAAGTTGTGCGATGTGTCTCCGACGAGGAATGCGGACTGTTGTACATACTCGCCCAGACCGACAGTACCTGGAAGGCCTCGCCATCCGGCTATAGTTACACCGACAACTGGCAGCCCATGCACTTTGGCGGCGAACGCTACGACGCACGCGTGAAGCCCGACTGGCGGCCCGCGGCGGTCTATGACGCCAAGGGCCTAGCCGTTTCTTATCAGCAATTCAAGGGCAACCGTATTGTCGACTTTCTATCGCCCATATCCGAAACGCCGCAACCCGACGGCTCCATTCTGCTCGACTTCGGACGTGTGGTAACGGGCTGGTTCCAGGCTAGCTTCCTCCCTCAGCCCAAAGGACATGAGATAACGATGGAGTATCTCGACCATCTGGATGCCAAGCCGCCGTTCACCGAGACGGACGTATACATCAGCGACGGCACCGGTGACGACGACATCCATTTCACCAACCGTTTCCACATGCACGCCTTCCGCTATGTGCGCATCCGGGGCGTCGACACGGCCAATATGGGCAGCCCAATTTCCGAATACCAATATGCCACTGCCCTGCAAATCTCTGCCGTCGACCCCAAGGAGGGTGCCTCCTTCGAGTGTTCCGACCCGCGCCTCAACGCCATCCACGACATGGTGAAGTACACCCTCAGCTGCCTCACCTTTAGCGGCTACATGGTCGACTGCCCCCATATCGAGCGCATGGGCTATGGCGGCGACGGCAACTCGTCCACCATGACGCTGCAGACGATATGGGATGTGCGCGACACCTACCGCAACTGGCTGACGGCCTGGGCCGACGCCATGGATTCCACCGGAGACCTGCCATACGTTGCTCCTGCTTTCCGCACCGGCGGCGGTCCCTACTGGAGCGGCTTTATCATCAAGGCTCCTTGGCGCACTTACTTGAATTACGATGACCACAGGATAATCTATGAATATTACGACGAGATGTGCCGTTGGCTCGACTTCGTTGAACGTCATTGCGAGGATGGAATATTGAAACCGTGGCCCGACACCGAACGCCGTTCGTGGTTTCTCGGCGACTGGGCTGTTCCTGAACTGTGGTCGGCGACCTTGTGGAGCCAAGGTGTGGATAAAGGCGGCGAAAGCGTATTGCATGTCAGCAACTGCTTCCTTGCCGAATGCCTCGCTGACATGGAGGAGATGGCCTATGTGATTGAACGCAGCAACGACGCTGAGCGTTTTGCTGCCTGGCGAGAAAGGTTGGTAAAAGACATCCACCGCCATTTCTACCATCCCGAGACGCACACCTATGCCAATGGCACGGTGCTCGACCAGTGCTATGCCCTGCTGCAGGGCGTCCCGCCCGACAGCGCCACTGCTGCCGTCGTCAAACAACAGTTATTAAAAGACATCCACGGGAAGTACCGCGACCATATCGCCGTTGGCCTCGTCGGCGTCCCCATCTTCACCGAGTGGTGCATAAAGGAGCGTCAGGCCGACCTTATGGCCACGGTTCTCTGGCAAGAGGATTATCCCGGCTACCTCAACATGATAAACCAAGGTGCCACCACTACGTGGGAGTCGTGGGACTGCGGCCGTCCCGGCAAGGAGGACCGTAGCCGTGTCCACAACTGCTACAACGGCATCGGCATCTGGTTCTACCAAGCCGTTGCCGGTATCCGTCCCGACCCCTATCAGCCTGGCTATAAGCATTTCTTCATCGACCCCCAGCCTGTCTCAGGCGTCGACTGGGTGAGGTGCACCAAGCCCACCGCTTACGGCGCTATCCGTGTGGAGATAACAGGCAAGACCCTGAAGGTTGCGGTGCCTAAAGGTACCACCGCCACACTCTTCCCCGGCACCCCGCAGGAACGCACTGTCGAGGCCGGCGAGTGGGAGCTCGAAATTCAATGATAAAGAGGACTATTCGACTTTGACCTCCTGCTGACGGCCGTCGATGCCGAACTGGAGGGTGGCGCCGTCGTTGCGGACGTCGAGGGTCACCGGCGCTCCCATCACCAGCGGCAGGTTCACCGCGTCGTGTCCCGCCGGGAAGCCGCAGAGCAAAGGGATGCCCAGCGGCAGCAGGTACTGGCGCAGCATGGCCTCGATGCTCTCGAAGGTGAACTCGTTGCCACAGTCCGTGAAGTCGCCCAGCACCACTCCTTTACAGCGCCCTTTGGCACCGAAGACGCCGTTGAGGGCCAGCATGTAGAACTGGCGGTCGACGTTGTGCATCGACTCTTCCACCTCCTCTATGAAGAGGATGAAGTCCTCGCCCTGCAAGGCGTCGGCCTGAGTGCCGAGGTTGGGGGCGAAGGTGCAGAGGTTGCCGCCCACGAGGACGCCGGTGGCGTGGCCTTCGATGTTCTGTGGGTGCGGCGCCACCTCGTAGCGCGGCACGGTGCCCAGGATTAGGTCTCGCATCAGCGTGCTGCTGCTGTCGGTGCCGCCTTTGGCAAGGAACAGACCCATGGTGCCGTGGATGCTCATCACGCCGGCACGTGTCAGCAGCCCGTGCAGCGTGGTGATGTCGCTGAAGCCCACGAGCCATTTGGGGTGTGCGCCCCATTCCTCGAGAGAGATGGCGTTGATGTAGTGTATCGTCCCGTAGCCGCCACGGTTGCAGATGATGGCCTTGATGGTGGTGTCGTTCAGTGCCCAGCGCAGGTCGGCGACACGCTCGGCGATGGTGCCGGCATATTTCCCGGCGAAGACCTTGCCCACATTAGGGCCGATGACGGGCACCAGCCCCCAGTCGCGCAGCACGTTGGCTGTCGAGTCCACCTCGCCCAGGCTGCTGGCATAGGAGGGCGAGAGAAGCGCCACACGGTCGCCCGCCTTCAGGAAGGGCGGCTGGGTGGTCGACAGGGTGAGTGGCTGAGAATTCAAGCAGGGGAGCGATGCAAGCATCAGCATCGCAATGAATAATTTTTTCATTGGTTGCGGTTAAAGGTTATAGAAAAGGCCGATGCTGCCGTAGATGGGGTAGAGCGGCTGCTCGACGGTCTTGAAATCGCTATTGAAGATGCCGGAGAGTCCCCAGTTGAGGTCGACCGAGAGTCCCGCATGTCGGCTGAAGCGCCAGTCGAGGCCCACGCCCAGTCCCCATTGCAGGCTGCGCATCTCGTCGCTGAAGTCGTAGGTGGCCCATTCGCCCTCCTTGTTGCCAATCTCGATGCGGGGACCCGTGGGGTCGCCCTGGCGGAGGTAGCCGTCGGAGGCGATGCCGCTGAACTCCTTCGAGAGCAACAGCGAGAAATAGGGGCCAAACTTAATGTTGAATGTTGAATGATGAATGATGAATGAGACAGGCACCGTGAGCATCCATTGGGTCACTTGCTGGGAGATGTGGCCGGTGAAGAGGCCGCTGATGTGGCTGGTGCCTTTCGTCATCTCCATGTGGTAGCTCTTGACGGTGGCGTCGATGTCCATGCCCTTGTTCTCGAGGTGAAGGCCCGCGGAAAATTGAAAATTGAAAATTGAAAATTGAAAATCGGCCCCGATGCACGGGGAGAACGTCGGGCGGAAGGCGTCGATGCTGCGTATGGAGGCCGGCAGGGGCAGGGGTGCCGTGCCACCGATGTTATAGCCCGCGCGAACCGTGATATCCTGGGCAGACGAGGTGAAAGGTGAGAGGTGAAAGGTGAAAAGAGAAAGGATTAATATGGAGTGAAAGGAATTGAAAGGGAGTGAAAGGGAGTGAAAGGACAAATGATTTTTCATAATTCTTAGTTTTTAGTTCTTAGTTCTCACTTCTTAGTTCGCTTGAAATTCCACCGTCACTTCGTCGACATACAGCGTGCTGCCGACGGCGCCCTCGAAGGTGTCGCCGTCCTTGCTCGAGGAGAAGACCACGGTGTAGCTGTAGCCCATGGCGGCGAGGATGGCAGGGTCGGCGCTGCCGCCCTCGAGAGTGATCTCGAAGTGCGTCCACTGGTCGGTGGCCGCCGGCACCAGCTCGGCCTTGCTGACGATGAGGTCGCTGCTGAGCACATTGTCGCCGTAGAGCACCACGGGGTTGCCCTGGGCATCGTGGTTGCGGTAGAAGACGGCGTAGATATGGCCTTGGTCCACGCGGCCGGGCACGGGCTGCATCGAGGCATCGGTGAAGGTGTCGCCGGGAGTGTATTTATACCAGCCGCTGACCTTCACGGGCTGCTGGCTGGTGGGGATGCCGAATTCTGTAGCCTTCAGCGCATCGGTGAGCACGGCGTTGACGTTGAACCTGCCGAGGAAGAGGTTGCCAGCGGCGATGGGTTTGCCGAAGGCCGCTCCCCAGGCACCGGTCGACTGCGTGTTGAGGCATACGCCTTTGCCCTGGTAGCCGTTGTCTGTCGAGTGGGTGGGGAACTGCGCGGGAGTCCAGTCGCCGTGCAGGATGGCTACGCCAGCGTTGCCCGAGGCCCAGATGTTGCGGCGTATGTTGTCCTCAATCTCGTAGAAGATATGGTAGGTGCTGCCGTTGGTGAAGGTGTCGACTGCCACGTGCTCGAAGCGGAAGTGGGAGGAGGCCGAGGAGCTGGCCTCCTGGAAGTCGACGCGGTAGATGCGGCACCACGCGTCGTCCTCCGACGTCACAATGTAGGTCACGGGACCATTGGAAAAGTCCTGCAGCGAGCCGTTGGCGGGCTCGATGGTGGCGCCGGGGGTGAGTGCAAAATACACGGGGATAGGCGGCAAACCCGTCTTGGTGCGCACCTGGAAGACAATCTCCGTGCTGTTCGACGGGATGTTGTCGATACGCATCTGTGTGGTTTGGTAGAAAAAGCTTTCGTATTCCTCACCCTCGACCCATGCGCTGAGGATGTCGCACTCGTTGTTCGGCAGCTCGTCCTTGATGCACGAGGCAAAGAGCAGTGTGGTAAGAAACAATGAGGCTAATAGTAGTCTTTTCATCTGTCTAACGATAATGTTTATACATCTTAATGCGACTGCAAAGATACACAAAAAATGGGAAATAAGGAAAAAAAGTTCGTGGTGTGAGGAAAAAGTTGTATCTTTGCATCCTATTTTAAAGTAATAGCTGTGACGATGAAACAACAGATACTTGCGCTCGCTCTCGCTACCGCCCTGCTGGCTGCGTGTGGCGGCGAAAAAGCCAAGACAGAGAATGATTCCCTGCCGATAGTCGCCGACTCGGTCGACGAGGCTGCCACGACGAAGGAGTTCAAGACTTTTACGGTGAAGGACCAGCTGTGCTTTGTCGTCCATGACGAGGAACTCGGCCCGGAGTACGAGACCTATTATGTGAGGGAACGCTTCTCTGTGGTGTGGCCCGAGGAGGGAATGATGACAGAGAAGGCCATGAAGGAGCTCATGTCTTTCTATTTCAATGTCGAGCCCACTACCGACATTAAGAAAGGTGTCGCGGAATGGCGCGATAATGTCATCCACAAGGTTCCTGGCGAGATGGTGAAGAATATCGACGAGGACAAGCCCTACAGCTATTCCGAGATGAACAGCACTTGCAGCCAGTCGGGCAATATCGCCACCTTTTTCATAGGCTACGGCAACTACGATATAGGTGCCATCCATGGCTTGTATGGCGAGCAGTACCTTACCGTGGATGTCGAAAGCGGCGAGATCGTCAACCTGGACGACCTCATCGACACTTCGCGCCTCTGCCGCGTGGTGGCTCGCGCCATCCATGAACTCGACGACAACAGCGAGATACAGGGATGCCTCTTTGACGAATATATCAATGCCAAGGAAATGCCGATGACGATGAACTTCTTCATCGACAGCGCACATACCAGCATCAATGTCGTCTACGACCTCTACCACATCACTCCCTACTGCTGCGGTATCCAGCACGTGGCCCTGCCTGTCAAATGGCTCTCGAAGCAGGTCTCGTTTACTCCCTACGGCCGGCGCCTCTTGGGAATGCGTTAATGTATGAATGAAAGGGAATGCGTTAATGAAAGAAGAGAAAGGAATGACCTTTTGGCGCAGTGCCGCTATCGGAGTGAAGGTGCTTGTTACAATGCTGCTTGCCGCGATGTGTGTAACCACGGGCAACGCTGAGATGGAGTTCTTCTTTGTCATCACGATCCTCCTCTGGATACCCTTGTTGCTGCTGGCGTTTGTTATCACCATTTGCAATGTCCGCATGCGCGATACCTACCAGCGCGTGGTCTTCCTGTGGGGTGTGGGCAATCTGCTTCTTTTCGGCCTCACATGGTGGCTCGACAGCCGCCAGGCGGACGAGGTGGAGGTCGACGGTCTCGTTGCCCACTATTGCGAGCACGAGCGCGAACTGTGGACACTGGCGGACTATACCCGCTCGGCGATGGACAGCGGCGCCTATCTTGACTTGGAGTTTGACGGGGACAAGGTGGATCATTTTCACACCCGCGTCGCCGGAGGAGAGTTTGTTTACCGCTGGAAAACCTCTGGTCCCATCGACGCTGTCGAGGTGGGCGCCACCATCGGCCTCACTGCAGACGAGATTGAGGGCATCCGGCAGCGGCTGAAGGATTTGGACTGCTTCTGCATTGCGCTGAGCGACTACAATGGCCTGGCCGACGACAGTGTGACGGTCTACGGGAGGCGCCGGGCTGTGCGTGATGTCGACATTGTCACCATTGGCCGCAAGCGCTATGGAATGAGCGCATATTACTACAACCTCTACCGACAGCCGATGAGCGACAGCACCTGGAACGAACTCCTTGTCGACGACTGCACCCGCATCCCCGTCAACGACACCTTGGCCCTCGAATACGGCAGTCCGGCTTTTGGCGACATCTGCTACCCCTGCAAGGCCGACATTGTCCGTCGCATGAACCTGAATGAAAAATAATTTTCGCCATGTGCGTAAAAATATGTATTTTTGCAGTTCCGAATTAAATAAAAACTAGATACCCATGAAGAAACAAGATGTATTAAAAGGACTCAAACCGGAGCGCGTGTGGCACTGGTTTGGTGAGATCATGCAGATTCCGCGTCCCTCCAAGCACGAGGAGCGCATCAGCGCCTACCTCGTGAACTGGGGCAAGGAACACGGCCTCGAGACCAAGAGCGACAAGCTGGGCAATGTGCTCATCCGCAAGCCCGCCAGCAAGGGCTATGAGAAGAGCGCCGGCGTCTGCCTCCAGGCCCACATGGACATGGTCTGCGAGAAGAACAGCAGCAAGAAGTTCGACTTCATGAAAGACCCCATCCAGCCCGTCCTCGACGGTGAGTGGCTCACCGCCGACGGCACCACCCTGGGTGCCGACGACGGCATCGGCGTCGCCGCTATCCTCGCCATCCTCGAGGACAAGAAGATCGCCCATCCCGCCCTCGAGGCCCTCATCACTGTCGACGAGGAGACCGGCCTCACCGGTGCCAACGGCCTCAGCAAGAGCTGGCTCAAGAGCGAGATACTCCTCAACTTCGACGACGAGGATGAGGGCGAGTACTGCATCGGCTGCGCCGGCGGTATCGACACCACCGCCGAGATGGACTATAAGCTGGTGCCTGCCGTCAAGGGTCACAAGGCCTTCCGCGTCAAGGTGAGCGGACTGGTGGGTGGCCACAGCGGCGACGACATCAACCGCGGCCGCGCCTGCGCCAACAAGCTGCTGAACCGTATCCTCTGGGAGGGTACCTATAAATATGGCATGCGCCTCGCCACCATCGACGGCGGCAACCTGCGCAACGCCATCGCCCGCGAGGCCGAAGCCCTCGTCACCGTCCCCGAAGACAAAGTGCGCGCCTTCAAGGCCATGGTTACCAAGATGGGCAAGGCCATGGTGTTCGAGTTCCGCAGCACGGAGCCCGAGATGGAGTTCGAGATCCGCGATGTCAAGGAGATGCCCAAGAAACTCATCGACAAGGACACTCAGGAGCGTTTGGTGAACCTCCTCTACGCCTGCGCCCATGGCGTGCTGGCGATGAGCCGCGAGATTGAGAACTTCGTGGAGACCTCCACTAACCTCGCCTCCATCAAGATGCGCGACGGCATCATCCACATCGCCACCTCGCAGCGCAGCTCTGTGGAGAGCGCCAAGATGGCCGCTGCCGCCAAGATGGAGAGCACCTTCCGCCTGGCGGGCTGCCGCGTGAAGCACAGCGACGGCTACCCCGGCTGGACACCCAACCCCGACAGCCGCGTGCTGAAGGTCGGCGTCGACGTCTACAAGAAGATGTACGGCAAGGAGCCCGTTGTCCGCGCCATCCATGCCGGCCTCGAGTGTGGCCTCATCGGTGAGAAGTATCCCAACATGGACATGATCTCCTACGGTCCCACGCTGCGCGGCGTCCACAGCCCCGACGAGCGCATCGAGATCAAGACCGTCGAGATGTTCTGGAACCAGACGCTGGAGATCCTCAAGAAACTGAAATAGTCAGCGCTGTTGGCCATAAAAAAAGCCTCCCTTCGATAGTCTTATCGAAGGGAGGCTTTCCTTATTTGAAGAAGTTGAAGAAGAAAAAGAGGGCGGCATGCCGCATGGCGACGCCTTTGGCGTAGCCCAGGGTGCGGTTGCTGCTGTCCCTGACGGTGCCGTCGCTCTCCACCTTGCCCAGGTAGCTGTTGTTGCTGCCGCGCACGGTGCCGTCGCTCTCCACCTTGCCGAGGTAGCTGTTGTTGCTGCCGCGCACGGTGCCGTCGCTCTCAATCTTGCCCAGGTAGGCGTTGTTGCTGCCGCGTATGGTGCCGTCGCTCTCGATCTTGCCATGGTAGGAGTTGTTGCCGTTGCGCACGGTGCCGTCACTCTCGATGGTGGCGATGGCGGAGTTGTTGCTGTTGCGGATAGCCTGCGCCTGCCCCGTGACCGAGAGACAGCAGATAAAGAATACTATGTATAATAGGCGTTTCATTGTTCTGGTGGAATCAACCGTTATCTTTTCGCACCAGTTTCTTTTGATGTTATTCTTTAACCATTTTTGTGATGGCATCAATCATCTCGCGGGCAGGAGTTGTTTTCTCTATAATATCTTCGGGGGTGATGTTATAAGCCCAATTATAATCACTCTCGTCGCGGATGGCTTCCAACTTTTGGTAGACGCTTGAATACAGGCGTGGTAGTTTCCCTGTTTTGATATAATATTGCCCAAACAAGGCATGTGAGCCTTTGTGTGTGTTCACCTGGTGTCCATCGTGTATGAGAAGCGCATTGACAATGTGGAATAATGCGTAATATAACCGATTGGCAGCACTTTCCCAATGCTCATTGTTAACCATGAGCATGGCTGCTTCGTAGGTTCGATTAGCTTTTTCGATTTCTAACTCGACAATTATTTTGCGTTCTTCATCACTGAGGCTCATATCAATACTCTTTTATCTTGTATGACGTTCTTGTAAAAAGGAGAATAAGTCCAGCTGTTCCATTTGTTTCTTGGGTAGGCATGGGCGTTTATTTCTGCGGACAAATCCCATCCTAGTTCAGCCATGTCGCAGATGACATCTGTGTCGTGTTCACGTAACACATCCTTGTCAAGTAGAATCAATAGGTCGTAGTCGCTGTCTGGGCGGGCATCGCCACGGGCGCGGGAACCATAGAGCCATAGCGATGCTCCCTCGGGGAGTATCTTCTTGCCGAGTTCTTTGATGCGCTGTATGACCTCTTCTTGTTCCATAATGATGGTGCAAAAATACAAATTATTTTCAAATTGGCAAAAAAAACATTAAATAAAGCAGTTTGTATATTGTCAACCGGTTTGTTTTTGGGGACGAAAATGTCAAATATGCTTATTTGGGAGCAAAACGTTGAGGATGTGAGTATAAAGAATATGGGAAAGTGCCCGAAGTTTGGCTTTTTAATGTCACAGATACAGTGTGTTATGAAAATAAAATTTGTCGTATGAAAAAAAGTTGTATATTTGCACTCGTAAACCGATAGGTAGGTTTACCGTTAGAAAGCGCATTTTCGCTTTATTCCGATTGTGTGAACTTCGACAACTCACCTAAATAATGTTTGGAATAAGGGAAGATGAAATGCTCCTTTGGATATATTGTATCTCTATATATCCTTATGTGGAGCGGTTCATTGCACCAAATACTTTACATTATAGGGAGTCGAAGCCCTCACACAAAAAGGATAGGGCGTAATTGGACGGCTCCACTTTCTTCGTATGGTTTTTTTCTCCGAGCCAGAGGGGGAGAACGCCGAAAATCCCAAAAGAGTAGGCTGGTTATTAATATTACCTAAAATGAAAAGTATTAGTTTCAAAGCAGGAAAGATTTACAAAGTAACACGCCCAAATGGAGATGTTCTCATTGTAAAACTAAAAGGTGGGAACCTGGCAAAATTACAAGTGAAAGATGGCTCTGATATTGATGTTGAGAGTCTTGGTATGGTTTGTTCTATTGAAGAAATTGGTGACGATTACGCTGGTTGGGGAATATGAAAAAAACTAACACCTTATTAATATGAAAAAACAAGTATTATTTTTGTTTGCCGCATTATTATGTAGTCAGGCGGTTTTTGCTTATAATTTTTCAGCTGTGGCGCCTAGCGGACAGACGTTGTACTATAACATCGATGGTGGTATGGTCACGGTAACATACCCGGGTTATAGTATAAATATTCTATGGGGAAACTACACAAAGCCTGTCGGAGATTTAATAATTCCCGACTCTGTCACCTATAGTGGAATAACATATACTGTCACCTGTATTGGGAGTTTCGCTTTCTATGGATGCACAGGCTTGACCTCGGTGACAATACCGAACTCTGTCACCAGTATTGGTAGATCGGCTTTCGATGGATGCACAGGTTTGACCTCGGTGACAATTCCGAACTCTGTTACCAGCATTGAGCAGGGGACTTTCCGTAGGTGCACAGGTTTGACCTCGGTGACAATTCCGAACTCTGTTATCAGTATTGGGAGTAGGGCTTTCGATGGATGCACAGGTTTGACCTCGGTGACAATTCCAAACTCTGTTACCAGCATTGGTGGCTCGGCTTTCGAAGAATGCACAGGTTTGACCTCGGTGACAATTCCGAATTCCGTTACCAGTATAGAGGGGTCGACTTTCTATGGATGCACAGGTTTGACCTCGGTGACAATTCCGAACTCTGTTATCAATATTGGGAGTGGGGCTTTCGAAGGATGCACAGGTTTGACCTCGGTGACAATTCCAAACTCTGTTACCAGCATTGGTAGCTCGGCTTTCGAAGAATGCACAGGTTTGACCTCGGTGACAATTCCAAACTCTGTTACCAGCATTGAGCAGGAGACTTTCCGTAGGTGCACAGGTTTGACCTCGGTGACAATTCCGAATTCCGTTACCAGTATAGGGGAGGCGGCTTTCTATGGATGCACAGGCTTGACCTCGGTGACAATTCCGAATTCCGTTACCAGTATAGAGGGGTCGACTTTCTATGGATGCACAGGTTTGACCTCGGTGACAATTCCGAATTCCGTTACCAGTATAGGGGGAGCGGCTTTCTATGAATGCACAGGCTTGACCTCGGTGACAATTCCGAACTCTGTTACCAGCATTGAACAATCGGCTTTTGAAGGATGCACAGGCTTGACCTCGGTGACAATTCCGAATTCCGTCACCAGCATTGGGCAATCGGCTTTTAAAGGATGCACAGGCTTGACCTCGGTGATGTTTAACGCCATATCTTGCACATCGGCAGGGAGTTTTTATTATGAAAATAAATATCCGGCATTTTATGAATGTCCAAATATTACCAGTTTTACCTTTGGAGACAGTGTCATGATCATTTCTGATTTTCTGTGTTATGAAATGACTGGATTAACCTCGGTGACAATTCCGAACTCTGTCACCAGTATTGGTAGCTCGGCTTTTAAAGGATGTACAGGCTTGACCTCGGTGACAATTCCGAACTCTGTCACCAGTATTGGTAGATCGGCTTTCGATGGATGCACAGGTTTGACTTCGGTGACAATTCCGAACTCAGTCACTAGTTTTGATGAAGGTGTCTTTAAAAATTGCACGGGCTTAACATCGGTGACAATTCCGAACTCTGTCACCAACATTAGTTTGACTGCTTTCTTTGGATGCACAGGTTTGACCTCGGTGACTTTCGGCAATTCTGTTGCTAGCATTGGGGGGTGGGCTTTCTATGGTTGCAGTGGAATAACATCCATGAAGTTCTTGGGACAAATGCCGCCACAACTTGGCACTGATGCTTTCGCAGGAATACCGACAGATATTCCTGTGTATATACCCTGCGGTAGGTTGGCATACTATGTAGCCCAGATGCCACAATTCTCCAACTATATTGAAACGGCAATTGGTTTCTTTGCCATGTCGGAGAATGAAAGCATGGGCACTGTGCAGATTCTGACTGAACCGTCCTGTACCAACCATAACGCTGTACTGTACGCTGTTCCTGCCGACGGCTACCGCTTCGATCACTGGAGCACGGGTAGCACCGACAACCCCTATACGCTGACCGTCACCAGCGACACTACCATTATCGCCTATTTCGTCTCAGACGGGACACAGGGCATTGGCGAGGTAGGCGCAGGTGATATCCGTATTAGCGTGTTCAACGGGCGTGTCTGCGTCGAGGGCATCACGAATGAAGAGGTGCGGGTGTACGACATCACAGGACGCAAGGTGCAGAACCACGCCCTGCCGTCAGGCGTGTACATCGTCAAGGTTGGCGACCTGCCAGCACAAAAGGTTGTCGTAATGCGATAAGGCAACTGAGAAAATGTACAGACACAAAAAAAGGGCGACCGTAAAAAGTCGCTCTTTTTGTATGCTTTTCTCTAGCTGTATTATTACCTTGTAATCATTTTGGCTTTTAGGATTCCTTCAATGAGGAACTCGAATAGCTCATCAATATCCTCGTTGGCAGAAGGGTCAATCTCAACCTTCTTGTAGACCTGCATAGTGCTCGTCGAGTTTTTTCAAAACTTTTCCGAAATACTCTTCTACGGACATCCTCCGTTCAGTATTGGCTGTCGATTTGGCCTTTTCCGCTGAGGTGTGTGTGGCGACTCTTCTTGATTGAAGCGTGTTGCATGCAGTGTTTTCCATTGCTTCTGTTGTGTATGATTCAATTTGCAAAATTACGAATAAAAATCGGAACTGCAAAAAAGTTTTTTTTGTCGGATAAGAGGGGACACCCCGTTGGTGTGATATAAGGGTGGGGGAGGGGAAGGATTGCTCGCTGGGAGGGGAAGGATTGCTCCCTTCGGTCGCGATCCTAGGGGAAGGGCTTTACCTAAATCAAAAGAGAGCACCGCGTTGCGGTTCTTGCTTTTTTCGTTCCCTACCTGTCTGAAAGCAAGCATTCGCCAAGCGGGGGAAGGATTGCTCGCTGCGCTCGCGATCCGTTGAGGGAGGCTTTACCTAAATCAAAAGTGAGCACCGCTTCGCGGTTCTTGCTTTTTTATACATATACCACCGCTTGAAAGCAAGCTTTCGCTGTGGTATATGCATAAAAAAAAGCAGGACTTGCGTCCTGCTCACTTTTGATTTAGGTAGCGGGGGAAGGATTCGAACCGACGACCTCCGGGTTATGAGCCCGACGAGCTACCACTGCTCTACCCCGCACTCTCTTAAATTGAAAATTGAGAATTGAAAATTGATATTTTTCAGACTTCTCTCTCTTCAAAATCGGGTGCAAAAGTACGAACATTTTCCCAATCTACCAAATTTTTCTGTCAATTATTTCGCTATAACTTGATAATACGTCTCTTATAAATTCCTTCGGGTGTCGAGACGAGTATCAAATAGCTGCCCGCGGGGAGCTCTCTGACGGAAATTTGACCCCTCTCGCCACACACGTTCTGCTGTATCATGACACGTCCCAGCGCGTCGATGACGCTGACTTGATAGCCGTCGGCGCCGGACAGCAGGAGGGTGACCTGGTCGTTCGTCATTGTGGGCCACACGATGAGTTCGGAGCCGGCAATCTGTGGGTCGACGCCGAGGTGGCTGTTGTCAATCCAGAGGGCGTAGAAGGTGGGGTTGTCGTAGAAGAAGGCTGTCTCCCCGGGATGGTAGATCACGTTGTCGCCCGTCTTGTTGCGGCACCAGCCGAAGAAGGTGTAGCCTTCCTTGGTGAAGCTGCATTCGGGGAATGTGTAGCCGTGGGCGGGGCAATAGGTGACTATCTGGCGTTCGCTGGTGCCGTTGTTAGCCGACAGCATCAGCTGCTTGGTGGGGATGGAGGTCAGGTAGTAGTGGAAGACGGTGTCGAGGTGGTGCAGCAGCGTGTCGTTGCCGCTGTTGGCGAAGTTGACGGCGAGGATGTCATAGTTGTGGAAATGGGCATAGCTCTCGTTGTTGCAGATGGTGTCGTAGTAGTCTACGGTGTCGAAGACCTCTTCCTGACCGGGACGTATGCCGAAGACGGCGCCCTGGCTCAGGTTGAAGGTATAGGTGGCGTTGCCGCCGATGCCGCCGGGAGCGGGCGCCAGGTTGGAGATGGGGTAGTAGCCGTCGCAGGAGCCGCCCCAGCCCCAGTTGATGTGGTAGAGCCCCGTGGTGTCCACACCATCGAAGATGAAGGCATGTCCGCCGGTGGAGTCGCTGCCCGTGTAGTAGATGGGCTGGCGGGCGTAGAGGTTGGAGTCTACGAGGGCAAGCCAGAGGGATTCAGAGGCCTCGTGGCGACGGAGTTGGTAGAGGTCGGGGTCGTATTTGAAGTTGTCGATGAAGGCGTTGACGACGCAGGCGGAGTTCCTGTCGCTGCAGTAGGAATAGGCGCCGCTGCCGCCGGTGGAGGAGGGACCATACCACATGTCCACGGCGATGCCGCAGTGGTACGAGATGAGGGCTGCCGCATTACGGCAGGTCTGTGTGCTGAAGCTGGCGGAGTTGGGCATGACATGCCAGAGGTAGGTGGCGCTCCCGAAGTCGGCGCTGAGTTCCCCGTAGTTGGGGTGCCAGTAGCTGTGGCTGCCCTCGCCGCGGTAGGGATAGTTCCAGTATTTCATGATCTGCGCCATGGCGGTGGCAACACAGCCCACCACGGTGCGGGCATGGTGCGTCGAGTCGTAAGGACAGTAGGTGTTGTAGGGGTCGCCCTGGTCCCATTTGGTTTTGACCAGGGGGAGGACAATTCTATGGCTGGCGGTGCTGTCGGGGTCGCCTGCCGTGGTGTCGCTCTTGGCGGCATCGGCAATCTGGCCGTTGTAGCCATACAGCCAATAGGCGGTCTCGGGGTTGAGGTCGGCGGAGAAGGTGTTCTCGAACGAGTAGGCGAGGATGGACCTCACGTTGTCGTCGGCGGCAACGATGACGAAGCCGGTGCCGTTGATGTCGAAGATGTACATCTGGTCGAGGCCGGCGAAGGTCATCGGTTTCACGCTTTCTGCCTGTGCCACGCCGGCGGGGCGGTTTGCATTCCAGAAGGTCTGGGCTTTCTTCATGGCCTTGTCGACATCCACGGGACGGGCTTCGGCGACAGAAAGTCGGACACAAAAGAGGGTGAGTATGGCTGCGATAAATAGGGTCTTTTTCATGGTTTATTTCTTAAAATTGTTCTTTCCTTCGTTGAGCCAGTCGATGAATTTCTGCACATCGCGGTCGTATTTGTAGTTCTCCTTGGTGAGCACCTTGCCGTCGGCGTTGATGATGACGTAGTAGGGCTGGGCGTTCATGTTGAACTGGCTACGTTGTAGGTATCCGTTGCGGCGGCCGAGAGTCTTGAGTGTCTTACCCTTGTCGTCGGTGACCCACTCGTTCTCGGGCAGCTCGATGGTATTTTCATCGCAGAAGAGCGATACCATGACGAAGTCCTCATTGAGGATTTTCTTCACTTCGGTGTCGGTCCACACGTAGTGCTCCATCTCGCGGCAGTTGGCGCAGTTCTTGCCAGTAAAGTCGACGAAGATGGGCCGTCCTGCCTGGCGAGCGAAGGCTTTGGCCTCGTCGAGGTCGAAGAAGGCCTCGAAGCCCAGCGGTACATGCAGCTTGTCGGCATATTTACGGTCGGCGGGGAGCTGACCACCTTTGTTGCCGCTGTATTCATACACAATCTTCTGGATGGTGAAGCTCTGGCTCTCCATGGGTGGCACGAAGCCCGACAGGGCCTTCAGTTCGGCGCCCCAGAGGCCGGGAATCATGTAGACCACGAAGGCAAGGTCGACGATGGCTATCATCAGTCGGCCAGTGCCAATATGCTCCACGGGGTCGTCGCCCTTGAAGCGCAGCTTGCCCAGCAGATAGAAACCCCACATGCCGAAGATAACAATCCACAGTGCCAGGTAGATGTCGCGCGGCAGCAGGCCCCAGTTTTGGTCGATGTCGGCCATCTGGAGGAACTTCAGACCGAAGGCCAGCTCGATGAAGGCGAAGGAGACCTTGACGGTGTTGAGCCACGAGCCGCTCTTCATCTTCTTGAGGAACTGCGGGAAGAAAGCCAGCAGGGTGAAGGGCAGGGCGAAGCCGATGCCGAAGCCCAGCATCACCAGTAGCGACACCCAACGGTTGGCAGTCTCGGCGTCGGCACCGGCAGTGGTGGTGAGGCCCACCAGGGCACCGCCAATGATGGGACCTGTGCAGCTGAAACTCACCAGCACGGTGGTCAGCGCGATGAAGAAGGGGGCAATGAAGCCGCCTTTGTCGGCTTTCTCGTCGCTGGCGTTGATCCACTTTTCGGGCATCTTGATTTCGAAGAGGCCGAAGAAACTCAGTGCGAAGATGAAGAAGATGACGAAGAAGATGAGGTTGGGAATCCAGTTGGTAGCGATGGTGTTGAGTTGTTCGGGCCCCAGCAGGGCTGACAGTACACCGCCCAACACAGCAAAGATAAACACGATAGAGAAACCGAAGAACCATGCTTGACGGCGGCCTTTACGCTTGTTCTCGCTGCTGTGCATGAAGAAGTTCACCGTCATGGGTATCATCGGGAAGACACAGGGAGTGAACATCGTGATGATGCCACCGCCCAAGGCTCCCAGGAAGATAAGCAGCAGGCTCTGGGATTCTTCGGAGTTCTCTTGGGATGCGGGATTCTCTGGAGTTTCCGGAGTTTCCGGAACTTCCGGATTTTCCAGAGTCTCGGGGTTCTCCGGAGCTTCCGGGCTCTCCGCGACAGCCACGGGCTCTTCGGCGGCCGCTTCCCCGGAGGCACCCTTCACCTTGAAGGTGATGTCGTGATCCTCGGGAGGGATGCAACTGCCGTTGTTGCAGAGCTGGTAGCTGATGACGCCTTTTACGGTGAAGTCTGTCTGCGACAGACGCTTGATTTTCTGACGGAACACCACGGTGCCTTCGAACGACTTCACCACACAGCCGAACAGGGGGTCGTTCTCCTCGTGGGGCTTGGGCTCGCTGACCTTGCCCACCAGGGCGTAGTCCTTGCTCTTGGTGAACTCGAACGAGGTGGCGATGGGACCGTTCTCGTCGGTGTGCTGCGAATACATGTGCCAGCCGGCGTCGAGCTTGACGGTGATGACCAGCTCAGCCTCTGTGGCCGAGGTCTCCTTGACGCTGCACGACACCTTGGCAGGGTCTAGCATCTGCGCCTGGCAAATGGAAAAATGAAAACTGAAAATGGAAACAATTGCTGCCAGTAAAAAAAACTTTTTCATCGTCACTGGTTATTTCAGATTGAACTTGATTTTCTTCTCTCCGCGCACGGTCTTCACGCCCACGATGTACATGCCTTTGGGCATGCGGTGTATCTTGATTTTCTGGTTGTTCTTGTAGTCATCCACGGTCTTCACGACCTTGCCGTCCTTGTTGGTGAAGGTGACGGTGGCCGAAGGGCTCTCGAGGGAGATAGTGATGTATCCGTCGGCGAGGTGGGGGTTGATGCGCACGTTCTCGTCGCTGGCTTCTTGTTCGCCACTCTTGTTGCTAGGCTTCCCGCTGCTTGCGGGCATTGTGAAGCCGCTGAGGCGCGACAGGCCGCGGTTGTCGTTGCCGAACCAGTGGTTGCCCTGTGGGTCGTGGGTCACCTTGTAGATGTTGCCCGAGGGTATCTTGCAGTTCTTCGGGGTGAAAGCCACCCAGTTGCTCTCGCCGTCGAACACCGCGGCGCCCTTGTCGGTACCCACCCACAGCAGGCCGTCGCCATCGATGGCGATGTCGTTCACCTGGTTGCCGGGCAGGGGGCTGTTCTTGGTGTTCCACACCCGCCAGCGCTTGCCGTCGAAGCTCGCCAAGCCGCTCAGCGTGCCGAACCATTTCACGTTGTCCTTGTCGATGGCTATGGCCGGCACGATATTGTCGGGCAGGTTCGAGTTGCTGGTGGTGTAGTTTACCCAGCGCGTGCCGTCATAGACGCTCACGCCGCCGTTCGAGGTGATCCATTTCTTGTTGTCGCGGTCCACGGCGATGTCGAGGATGAAGTCGCTCAGCAGCTCGCAGTCGGCAGGGGTGTATTTCTCCCAGCTGCTGCCGTCGTAGCTCACCACACCGCCCAGCGTCACGCCAATCCACACCACGCCATCGTGGTCGATGACGATCTCCTTGACGAACTTCATCTTCAGCCGGCGCGTCTCCTCGCTGTATTCGGTCCAGTGGGTGCCGTCCCACTCGATGACGCCGTAGTCGTCGGTGCCTATCCACAGCACACCGCGCTGGTCCACCATCAGGCAGTTCACCGACTGGTTCTTCAGCTTCTCGTTGAACATGGCGTAGTCGGTCCAGGTCGACCGCTTCATGCGGCAGAGGCCCTGGTAGGTGCCGGCCCACAGGCCGTTCTCGTCGGCCGCAATGGCCGAGATGTTGTTGCTGCAGATGTCACTCGACCGGGTGTCGAAGACCGTCCACGTACCGTTCTGCGCCTGCACCTGTGAGGTGAGAGATGAAAGGAGTAAAAACAATAGGGGAGTGAAGGGGAGTGAAAGGATGTGAAAAGGAGTGAAAGGACGAATGTTCTTTGCTCTCATGTTGTTGATATTTATGTTTTTGTTTTTCATTGTCATTTTTTTTGCTTTGAATTACGTGGTATGCTGACTATTGTCCTCTCACTCCCTCTCACTCCTTGTCACTCCCTCTCACTCCCTTTTGACTTTTCGTCTCTTCGACTTTTTGACTTCTTATCACGTTTTGTGTTTCTCTTTCTTTGCTGCGGGGAAGAG
This sequence comes from uncultured Bacteroidota bacterium, assembly GCA_902774395.1. Lineage (GTDB taxonomy): Bacteria > Bacteroidota > Bacteroidia > Bacteroidales > P3 > Colimorpha. The sequence continues at coordinate 25,521 of CACYIK010000006.1, read as the reverse complement.
TATGTTGTTTAGTATCAGTCGGTATCCTGGCGAGTTGGGGTAGAGCGAGAGGTCCGTCGGCGGGTCGCCGATAAAGTGGCGGTAGTCCTCGGGGTCGTGGCCGCCGAGGAAGGTCCAGGTGCCCTTGCCGTATTCGCCATGCAGGTAGCGCACCTCGCCGAGCTCTTTGTTGTCGCCCAGTATCACGCAGCTCGTCTTCACCTGCTCGCGGCGGAAGGCCGTGGTCTGGCCCATGAAGCCATGGACCAGCCGCGTGTGGTTCTGCGTCAGCATGGTGGGTATCCAGTCCCATTTGGCCGAGAAGTCGAAGAGCACGAAGAAGTCGTTCTTCTCGTTCACCTGGCGTTGACGTGCGCGGTCGTCGATGTCGATGGACGAAATCTCGTATTCCGACGGGTTGGTGCTGATGCGGAAATCTTTGAAGGCAAAGCATTTGCTGTAGTCCAGCGCGCCTTGTGCGTTGGGTTGCATGGGGTCGCCGTCGAACATGGCGTCGCAGATGTCCACCCCTTCGGCTGCCAGCGCCACGTCGTAGCTGTCGGGTGCCGAGCACATGGCGAAGAGGAATCCGCCGCCCATCACGAAGTCGCGTATTTTCTTGGCCACCGCCAGCTTGAGTTGGCTGACCTTGCTGAATCCCAGCTTGTGGGCTGTGGCCTCCTGTAGCCGCACATCCTCGATGTACCACTGCTGGTTGCGGTAGTTGGCCCAGAACTTGCCGTACTGGCCCGTGAAGTCCTCGTGGTGCAGGTGCAGCCAGTCGTAGGTGGGCAGCACGCCCGACATCACCTCTTCGTCGTACACCACGTCGTAGGGTATCTCGGCGTAGGTAAGCACCAGTGTCACGGCGTCGTCCCACGGCAGCTTGTTCTTGGGCGAGTAGACGGCAATCTTGGGGGCTTTCTGCAACTTCACGGCGTCCATGTTCACGCCGGGGTCGGCGATATAGCTGAGGATGGCCGAGCTCTGTCCGTCGGCGATGACCTCGCAGGTCACGCCGCGCAGCTTGCACTCACGCTCGATGTCGTCGGCATATTTCATCATGAAGGTGCCGCCGCGGTAGTTGAGCAGCCAGGTCACCTCCACCTCGCGCTGCAGACTCCAGTAGGCCACGCCGTAGGCTTTCAGGTGGTTTTTCTGTGTCTCGTCCATCGGCAGTATTATATAACTCGCCTGCGCGTGCGCGAAAAACAAAAGGAAAAATGAAAAAGGAAAAATGAAAAAAGAGCAACGAAATCGTTGCCACGCACGCCGCGTCACCTGTTTTTCAGTTTTCATTTTTCAGTCTTCAATTTGTGTGCGGATAGGGGGACTCGAACCCCCACTCCTCTCGGAACCAGATCCTAAGTCTGGCGCGGCTACCGATTACGCCATATCCGCTTTCTATCTTTTTCGGCTCCTCCCCTAAGCTAGGGGAGGGGGACCGCCGCTCTGCGGTGGTGGAGGAGTGTGTCTCCACACCACAAAAACGGGTGCAAAGATACGCACTTTTTTCCAATTGACAAGGAAATTTTCAATTTTCAATTTTCAATTTTCAACTTTCCGGTTGGCTCTTCGTGCCATTTCAAACAGAGCCTCAGGGATATGGCAGTATCCGTCGGGATTCTTTGCGAGGTAGTCCTGATGGTAGTCCGAGGCGGGCTGGAAGACCCGCAGCGGCTCCACCTCCACCGCCAGCGGCGAGGAATAGCCGTGTCCCACCGCGCGGTACACCTCGTCAATCACCAGACGGTCCTCGGGGTCAATGTAATAGATGCCTGTGCGGTAGCGCGTGCCCTCGTCGTCGCCCTGCCGGTTCACCGACGTGGGCTCGATGCATAGGAAGTAGAGCTCCAGCAGTTTCTTCAGCGGCAACACCTCGTCGTCGTAGACCACACGCACCGTCTCGGCGAATCCCGTGGTGTCGGTATACACCTCCTCGTAGGTCGGTCCGTTGCCCTCGGCCACGCGCTGTGCATATTCTTCGTCGCCGTTGGCGAAACCCGCCTGGGTCTCGGTGATGCCGTTGATCTGCTTCAGATAGTGCTGGATGCCCCAGAAGCATCCTCCCGCAAGAAATATTGTCTTTGTCATGTCCCTTATAACGCAGACTGTCGTCATTTATTGTATACGACCCTCCGCCGGGAATCACCGTCGCTCTGGCCCGTCCTTTGTCAATATTTGCTGATTTTGAGAAAAATATTTTGCCAGTTCGAAAAATATTCGTAAATTTGCGTCGTCAAACACCCAAAACGTTGTTAGGGAATAGGTTGAGGAATATTTTGATATTCAATAGTTTGTGTATTCTTTTGACCAAGTGAAGGGTGGGCGATAGGATATTGAAAAGGAAACGTTGAGCGAAACGTTTTATCTGCGGCTAACCGAATCTCGCAATTTCGAAACTGTCTGCAAGATAAAGCAATTGCCTCCGTTCGTGGTATGGTACAACACTTTTTTGTGCTGCGCCTACAGTGCGGGCTTCGGGCATTGCTTATTCTCAGACAGTAGGCAATGCGAGAGCCTGGTTAGCGGGATAAGCGATGAACTGCGATACCCGCGCTTCTTTTTACTTTATTCCTCAACCCAACAACAGAATCCGGCACGGTATCTGCCACAACAATGAAATGATGTTCATGGTGGACAGAAGCTACAAAAAGTGCAAATTGTTGAGGACAGTATTGATTGCTGCAACACTCGTCTTTACAAGTCAGTCGGCTTTTTCACAGAACATTCCAAATGACCGCCAAACAGATGGCCTATATGGGAGAGTTCATATCGTGGAAGAGTCAAACATCGGCAGTAGATTACAACCCGACACTATTCACGTAAAAAAAGACACCTTGGTTAATGTGCAAGATACTCATCGTGTATTTTTATTTTTCAAAAAAGTGGTAACAAGAAAGGTAAAGAGAAATACCATGGTAGTGGAACATGTTACCAGACAAGTACCCGACACAATCTATTACTGCCGGACAGAGTACGCTCCCGAAGGTTACATTAAAAGTCGATTCTTGGTTAAAGACCATGGAAGATTGCACGAGCAGACAACGACAACCTATCTTAACAACATCAAACTGGAGATGCGCACCTATTGCCAAGAAACAGGAATCACCACCCAATGGCACTATTACTATTCCGACTATGGCAAAGATCCCCAATTGGAACAAGCAATTGTGACAAAACACCCGAACCTTGATGCTGGAGAAATGGAAGAAAGAATTGAATACGAATATGAAGACGATGCTGAGACCTGCCGTGAACGTCATTATACAGCCTCTGGGGAGAAAACAAAAGCTCTTAAATATGAAGCGGGTATACTAACCGACATGTCATGTGGAACTGATACAAATATGCACTACTTATATGACAACGAGGGTAGGTTGATTAAGGTTGAAGTTTACAACGCAGATTTCGATTTGGTGCGTAGTGATACATACAGATATGACCACACAGGCTTTCGACTAACACGCACACCTGCAACAAAAAGATATGGACGGCAGTCACAACCGACAGTCGTAACATATAAAGAAGAATATGATGGTGCCGGAAACTGGACGCTACGTATTATTGACGGGAAAGAGACAAGAAAACGAGAAATAAAATATTACAATAGATAACAACATTAATACTATAATAATATGGAAAAGAACGGATTCATGAAAATTTTTTCAATGGTCGCTTTTGCGGCATTGATGGTAATTAGTTGTTGGGCGACCACAGCATCATTGCACTTGCTTTTGCCCGATTGGCCTGTGATAATCTTCTGGGTTGTTACCATTGTGTTCTTTGTGCTTTCATCGCTTGGAACTAAACTGATAGTCGATAGTTGCAACAAGTATGTAGACACCGAGCATCCAGGTCGAAACATCGCCGGTGGTATTGTGATCCTGCTCCTCTTCTGGGTTATCTTCAGCATTCCCACCAATACACATACTTTTTTCTATAAATCCACCATTAAGGATGTTTTGATACAGGATTTGGCAAACACAAAATCCCGCCTTCAAGACCTAGCAGACGACCAGACGGCCAAACGCATTATTGATGCCGACAAAGCAGCTTTCAGCAACAAAATAGACAATCTCTGGAAAAATGTCGCCCTGGAAGTGAATAATCCAGGCAATCTGGGTTGGGCTGATGCTGCGGAGCAGGCAATGCTGCAACTCGAAGCTGAATTGGGAACAAAAATACAGCGTGTAAAGTTACGTAACAACACTCATCAAGGCCGACAAGAATTGATAGAGATTCTTGGTGGCCGTGTCGAAGAAGCGAAGCAGTCTCGCATGAAAGAAATCTACGATGCTCGCCTCGCTGCTATTGCATCTCATAAGAGCAAAAAGGATATTAATGATAATATCAAAGCCATCACGACCATCGAAAAAAAGATAAAAGAACATCCGGAAAAGAACGACGAACCAACTGTCGCCACCGACCATGTTCTTACTCGTTCATACACTCTCATTGGTGAATACATGGATTATCTACAAAATGAATTTGGTTCCACGCATAAAGAAGAATTGATACCAGTACAGGAAAATGTACGCCTGTATAAAACTAACGTTACACAAACCTCTAAAATGCGTAGTGTTATTGACGTATGGAAAGGTCTTTTCGCTGGTGACCCCATATACAAAGGTCGTGGCCTGTGGTTCTGGGTTATCTTGGCCATCATGGTTGACGTGGCCGGATTCATCTTCTTTGACATTGCTTTCCGTAAACGCGAATATTAATCACCTAAAATTCAACAAATATGAGTACACTTGATTTAAGTGACACCGTTGGTGCAGGCGGTCAGCCTCCCATTAGTGACAACCCCGATTTTCTGGAAGGTACCCAAACCTATTCAGAACAGGAATTGAATGACCCCAATTCAATTATCACCGCCATTACCGACCAACAGACACCTCTGGTGATTATGTTTGGGGCACGTACAATAGGTAAGACCATGGCATTGATACGCCTTACACGTTATCTTGAGAGCAAAAGCTACAACGTAATGCCCGATCCCATTTTCCGACCGGCATATGACACACGCTATCAAGCATTGTGCAAAAACTTTCATGATGTGGTATATTCGCCGACAACTGGTGGCGGAACTGGCGTGGTTAACTTCATGCTTGTCAAGGTATCAGACAGTCGGCGTTCTATTTGTCAAATAGTTGAGGCCCCTGGTGAACACTATTTTGACACAAAAGATGTCACCAAGGGATTCCCCCTGTATCTTAACAATATTTTCAGTTGCCCTAACCGCAAAGTTTGGGTGTTCTTCCTCGCAAAGAATTGGGGCGATGACCAAGTGATGCGAGCTCATTTGGCTGAACGTATCAGAGGAATGAGAAATGGAGTAGGCGCCCCCATGGTAACTCCAAAGGACAAAGTTATATTTGTCTGTACTCGAGTAGATAGGCCCGAGTGTGGTGTACCTTTCTTGGGGAATGGACGGCCAAATATCAACCAGCTTCACAGCGAAATACGCCAACAATTCTCAGAGCGCAATATCAACATTTTTGAACCTTACGAGAACCATCATCCAATATCTCGCTTATGGAGACCACACAACTATACATTTGTTCCTTTCTCTGCAGGTACATTTAATGCTGCGCAGAACGGAGGCGAGTATTATACTGCAGGGGTAGATTATTACCCCGCAATGCTTTGGAATGCCATACGCAAATAGATAATTATTTCCTTAGAAGAGATTAAGCAATAATGAATAACCCTCAGTTCTATATATTCGGAGTACCCGACGGGTTCGACATGTACAATGCAACCCCGGAAAGGATAAACCTGTTCCAACTCTTGTATGATAGCGATTGCAGAGATAGAAGGAAAATGGCCATTTATCGCAATGCTGACAATAGCGAGGTTTCGTATATATACTTGCGGTACAATATGCAGTCAGTCAAAGGGCGTCCTAATTCATTTCTGGGCATGGCACTCACTTTTTCCGAACGATATTACTGTACCGATATTCCCAAATTGCTTAATCTCTTCGAAGAAATTTATTCTGCTCTGTCAAAGGATGTTATTTTAACAACGCGAATTATCCCGTCTGCAGGACAAGCCCGTTACAGAATTGGTCGTTTCGCAGAAGGAACAGCAGCGATAATCAAGATAGAAGAATTTGTTGAGGAGCAAACGCGTGGATGGTTTGGCGATTGTGTTGTACAGATGGACGAGACGTTCCGCCTTAACACGCAGTCGGTAAGCCTAAAGCAGGGTCTTTATCTTGACACAAAATCGGAGCATATTATTGCCAACCTGAAGACAGCCTCCTGGGTGTATTTGTCAGAAAGGGCTATTGCACCAGTACAGAACATTACTTCTCCATCTCAAGTAGTTGCACAGCCAAATCCTCCCGTTGCTTCTTCATCGCAACCATCGGTACCCATCCAGAAATCTTCCACTTCACCCAAGGACTCCCCAAAACCACCTACGGTAGTTCAGCCAAAAGTTGACCCAATTGTTGACCCGATTATCACCTCCGAGCAGGAACGACAGAAAAAGATATTGAGAGACCTGGCTGGAGAGTTTAGTATTCTTCACAAGTCCATATCAGATAAGCAGCGTGCGAATGTCCTAATAGAAAAAAGGAAAAAACTAAAGATAATACAACAACGGTTAAATAACCTGAAATACGTTGTAGGAACAAATGAAGGCAACAGTCTTGCCATCCAGATTAGTTCCGACATTAACCGAATAGACGAAATATTACGGAAAAAAGGAAATAAAAAGAAAATACTATTTGCTACTGCATGTGTCCTCGCTGTGATTACTCTGCTGATAGTTTTCTGGCCCAAAGGCACACTGCCGGGAAAATCTGATTTTGACAAAACATCTTTTGCGGATTTTCGTGACAAGACAGATTCAACACTTTCGGAAATTCAAAATGGATTAGACACTATTGATAGTTCATTTAAAACATCTTATAACTATGGAAAAGTTGCTCAACTAATTGACGATATTCAGGGATATACAAAAAATATAAACGATCTTTTGTGTAAAGATAGTGTAAGCGATAGCGACATTGAGACCCTAAAAAATGATACAATTAATGCTGCTAGTAAATTACGCGATTTAAATAGTAATTACTCGACTCTGCTTAATCTTAATGGTGAGAAAGCAAGTGGTGCCACTAATTCAGATTCTGGCGCTTCGTCCAGCACTACCCGAAGTGGTTCTGCAGAGAGCCAAAGTGGTTCTGTCGTAAAGAAAGATGGTGAAACAAAAAACACCCCCCAAGTTACACCTACAGAAGGCAATGTTGCATTAAAAATAGATGGCAAATCTATAAATCTAACCAAAAAGTCTGGAAATACATATGAATATGAGTATAGGACAAAACAAGATAATATTGTTTTTGAATTACAAAATGGGCATACTGCAAAGTGGGAACAGATTGGACAGGGGCTTACCGCAGCGAAAAACACTTCTACTTTGTATAAGATTGGTATTCAGGAAAAATCAAATGGAATAGTTACAGCCACTATTAATACGTTTGGTATAAATGGTATAAAATTGAAGATTAAAGTTATAAGAGAATAGTCACCATGAACTACGACTTGCATATCATAGGTTCTCGCAATGGATATGAAAAATATCCGCACGACGGTTTAGATGATGAGTTGAAACAATGTTCGGCTTTGCATCGAGGGGACGAGACACTTGTAATCTCGCATGCTCCAGAGATTATACACTATGTATACTTTCATCATATTGGGCAAAAAGGCACCCATGAGTTTGTAGGACTAAGCCTTACATTCAACGGTGTGTATTTTCGCAATGTGAAGAAGGCTTTCGATGTAATGGAGCGTATATTTGAAACTGCCGTATATGGAAGCTCGATGATTCATGTGGCCGACAATGGCCAAGTGGAGTTTAATTCTCAATCGTTCTATGACCAAAATGCGCAATATAACCAACTGAAAAAAGAAACACAACGCATTATCGATACCTTGCCAAGAAACTGTATCGTCGCCTTGCCTCGTTCTTTCCGAATTGGGCAAGGTAATGCAACCGTGAATCTGGAAGAAGGTGAGATTGTTGTTGCCGACAAGGTGGCGCAGTATGACCGTGTGGCAGTAACTAGAGATGCCGGGCATTCGGGATTAAGTGACATTCAAGAACGCCTGGCGCGATTGCATGATCAGAATGTTGAATGGGAAAAGAAATACGATAAGGAACGGAAAAAGAAAAAACAATTTTCTCTGGTTATTGTCTTATTGCTGTTATTACTAGTAGGTGGTGCAGCGGCAGCCTATGTTATCCGTGAGAATTTCTCCGAAATAGGTTCATTGGAAGAATCTGTGCTGCAACGAGACCAGGAACTTGCACAAAAAAAAGATGATATTAATCAACACAAGATGCATATTGCAAGACTAGAGGATACTGTGGTCAAACAAAAAAATGAAATGGCGGAACTGGGTCAACGATTGTCACGGTACGCTTCATTACGCTATTCGGTGGGTCTGCCAGCTGAGAGCAATAATTCGTATGATGAGGGTTATGCAATGTGGTTTTATGCTGACGTTCCTGTGGTGATAGACGAATTGAGTCTTCGAGCTAAAAAATCCGGCTATGTGCAAATAGTATTACGTGATTCTGACGGAGATTACATTTCTTCTGAAACAGTTTATGCTAGCACATCTTTTTCTGAGAAGAGCGTAAACTTGAAAATACCATCTTCCGGGTATTATAGTTTGACCGCAGAAAGCAGCGGTATGCGACTGCAATACAACTCTACAAACAGAAGTATCTATCGAACAATGGGGTCTGGTCCATTAAGAATCAAAGGTTGTTGCGGCAGGGGAGGGAGTTATAGTTCTGCACAACAGGACTATTACCAGTATTTCTATAATATAAAGTATCATGTAGAGCTATGAGCTACTTCACACCTGAGGAGCGCCGATTTCGTATTATTGCGGTAATACTGGCTATTGCTGCAATAATCGTTGCACTTGTTGCAATTAATCAGTGTTCGGGAAGTACAACTGGCGAAGAGCCTGGTTCCGGGTTATATTCTGTATATGATGATGAACCTGATCTTGGATTAGAACCAGACAATGATGATGATATGTCATTGCGTACACGAAAGTCTGTACGAAATGTCACAAACCGAATAACACAAACGCCAATTTATGTGCCAGTACAGGCAGGGGAAAGATATGAAGATTGCTTTATTAGGCAATATCCCGAACTTGAAAAGGTGAAAGACAAAGGTATGGGTGGCGCAAAACTATTGGGTGAAACCTGTGCTGATGCCAATGGTGATAATAAATCAATAAGTGACGATGATGAAACAATTAATGGCCCGGAATTGGACAGGATTGGTATAGGAGTGGATGATTCTGATGATGGCCTTCCCAATCGAATATTAAATGGTGATGTGGAGGTAAAGACCTCTCCGATTGACACAAAGGGTGGCACAAGCGGATGGTACAGCATATTTGGTCTATACTTTGAGATAGAAAATTTGACAGGCAGAGAAATAGATGTGGTAATACGTCGCGGTTTGTTGCTGGAAACAATCGGTGATAACGTGCAAAATCTAGTGATTAGAAAAAGCGTTTCTGTTCATTTAAAAGCTTATGAAAGGCAAACCGTCCGTGTGTTCGCATACTGTGCCTCTCACCATAGATCATCACCTGAAGGTTACCATGTCCGCGTAACTCCATTTTACCTAATGGCGGAAGAAAGTGCATACTACTCTCAAACATCAATTTGGGAATGGCAAGAAAAGATGTATGCTTCGTGGAAACGACAAACAGAAAAGGATACCATAGTTAATTGGTAATAGGAATCAAGCCATTTGAAAAAAAATATTTTGCCAGTTCAGAAAATGTTTGTATCTTTGCAGCACGAAATTAATAAACGAATTATAAACAATCGTCTAACAATTAACGGGTTAGACGGCAAAAAGTAAAGAAATGAAAAAAGGAATTCATCCCGAAAACTATCGCCTCGTGGTGTTCAAAGACATGTCCAACGACCACATGATCCTCACCAAGAGCTGTGCCAACACCAAAGAGACCGTCACCTATACCGATGGTAATGAGTATCCCGTTGTGAAGCTCGAAATCTCGAACACTTCGCACCCCTTCTTCACCGGTAAGCTGAAACTCGTTGACACCGCTGGTCGCGTCGACAAGTTCATGAACAAGTACAAAAAGTACGCCAAGAAGGCTGAATAATCAGCCTGAATGAAGTTCACTTCATACAGAAGGCTGAATAATCAGCCTGAATGAAGTTCACTTCATGCAGAAGGCTGAATAAAGGTTATAGGTTAAAGGTTAATGGTTAATGAGGCTGCCGCAGCAAACTTTAATCGTTAATCATTAAACCTTAAACATTACAAAAGAGAGAAAAAGGTAATTTGTTTTAGATTTTTGATCTAGATACCCCGCCGACATCCCGGCGGGGTTTTCTTTTTCCTCGCACTTTTTTTGCTGGAAATCAAAAAAAACACTTATCTTTGTTGTCGGCAAGTGCACTGAGCGGGGACTTGTGAATGCCTGAAAATTATTAGTTTAACAATTTAATATTTTTTGAACCATGGAAGAAAAAGATCAAAAACTCATGCAGGAAGTCACCAACTATGTCGAGAGCACGGGCAAATGGTATCGTTTTTTCGGCGTGATGGCAGTCATCGGAGCGGCCTTGATGGTCCTCGCCGGCGTTATCGTCCTTATCTCGAGTTCGTTTGTTGACTACGCGTACAACTACGACCTGTATAGCTACGGCAGCATGCCCGCCAATACCGAGATTAACTCCACAGCTCTGATTATTACGGGTATCCTCTACATCCTCTTGTCCGGTCTGATGGTTCCGGTAGCCGTCTTCATGTTCCGTGGCGCCAACGCCGCCAGGGACGCCGTCAACAACAGAGACAACGAAAAGGCGGTCCTGTTCCTGAAGAACACCAAGAGCTACTGGAAATTCTACGGCATCCTCACCATCGTGGTCATCTCCATCTGCCTGCTGGTGTTCTTTATCGGCATGCTCTCCGCCGCCTCGATGGCCCACTAAACGGATTCTTTCTTAAAAACAGAGAGGAGATAAAGACCGTCGGGGTGGTGTGCAGTATGCTAAACCATAGTGCTTTGTGAAAAATATTTGGCCATGTCGCCGAAAAGTAGTACTTTTGCACTTCATTTCGGAGAGATGGCAGAGTGGTCGATTGCGGCGGTCTTGAAAACCGTTGACCTGCGAGGGTCCGGGGGTTCGAATCCCTCTCTCTCCGCGAAATAGAAATAAGTTTAACCTTTAAAAAAAACGAGTTATTATGAAAAAAATGAAACTTTTGGCCGCAATGTTCTGCGCAGTCGCAACTTTTGCTTTCACCAGCTGCTCCAAAGATTATGAGAAGGACATCATCGGCACCTGGGAAGTGACCTCCACGACCATGACCGAGACCTACCAGGGTCAGAGCAATACCGAGACTGAGCCCGGCGACGGTAGCAAGGTTACCTTTAACGAGGACCACACTTATGTCGCTGTCTCTTACGATGATGGCGAGGAAGAGACTACCCACGGCACCTACAGCATCGATGACGACCAGCTGACCATGAAGGATGCTGTGGAAAATTCAGTCACCAAAGCCACCATCGACATCGATGGCAACAAGATGACGATGACCATCAACATCAGCGTCATGGGCTACAACGTCAAGTCTGTCATCAAACTGAAAAAGATTTGAGTGAAATAAAATGATTCTCAGGCCAGCGCTGATACCAGCGCTGGCTTTCTTTTTTAGGGCCGTTTTTTTTATTCCAATATATAATAAATACCATGACGGCGCGTTATCTCTAAACTTAATAATCATAAAAGATGCTACAGTTACAGTATATCAAAGATCATACCGACGAGATTATTGCACGACTGAAAATCAAGAATGTGCAGAATGTGGAGGAGCGTATCGCCGAGATTCTTGAGCTCGACAGCCAGCGCCGCGCCCTGCAGGTGAAGGCCGACGGCGTAAAGGCTGAGTCGAACCGTATCGCCAAGGAGATTGGCGCCCTGATGAAACAGGGTAAGAAAGACGAGGCCGAAGCCGCCAAGCTGCGCACCGCCGAACTCAAGGGTGAGGAGAAAGCCCTGGGCGAGGAGCAGGCCTCCGTGGAGAAGACCCTCAACGAGAAGCTTATCTCGCTGCCCAATGCGCCGCATATCACGGTGCCCGTGGGCAAGAGCGAGGCCGACAACGTCGTCGTGGCCGAGTTCGGCGTGAAACCCGAGCTGCCCGCCGACGCGCTGCCCCACTGGGAGCTCTGCGCCAAGTACGACATCGTGGACTTCGAGCTGGGCAACAAGGTGACCGGCGCCGGTTTCCCCTTCTACAAGGGCAAGGGTGCCCGCCTGCAGCGCGCCCTCATCAACTTCTTCCTCAACGAGGCCGCCAATGCAGGCTTCGTGGAGATCCAGCCGCCGCTGATGGTCAACGAGGCCAGCGGCCTCGGCACCGGCCAGCTGCCCGACAAGGAGGGACAGATGTACTCCATCCCGCTCGACGGATTCTATATGATTCCCACCGCCGAGGTGCCCATCACCAATATCTTCCGCGGCGAGGTGGTCGACGCCAAGCGCTTCCCCATCAAACATGTGGGCTACAGCGAGTGCTTCCGCCGTGAGGCCGGCAGCTACGGCAAGGACGTGCGCGGCCTGAACCGCCTGCACGAGTTTTCGAAGGTGGAGATCGTGGTCATCGAACATCCCGACCGCAGCTATGACCAGCTCGAGGAGATGAAGAAGCATGTCGGAGGCCTGCTCGACAAGCTGGGCCTGCCGTACCATATCCTGAAACTCTGCGGCGGCGACATCAGCTTCACCTCTGCCATGACCTTCGACTTCGAGGTGTGGAGCGCCGCACAGAAGCGCTGGCTCGAGGTGAGCTCGGTGAGCAACTTCGAGACCTTCCAGGCCAACCGCATGAAGCTGCGCTTCAAAGACGAGAACGGCAAGATGCAACTCTGCCACACCCTCAACGGCTCGGCTCTGGCCCTGCCGCGCATCGTGGCCGCCCTGCTGGAGAACAACCAGACCCCCGACGGCATCGTCATGCCCGAGTGCCTGAGACCCTATCTTGGCTTCGACAAGATTAATTAAGAATTAAGAATTAAAAATTAAAAATTAACCACTACCTACTACCTACTACTTACTACCCACTGAACGCTAAACACTAAAAAGGCTGGCGTGTCAACGACACGCCAGCCTTTTTTTTGTCTGTTATATAAGGGTCGTTTTTGGCTACTAATACAAAAGGCTAGTGCATTGCTGCACCAGCCTTGAGGGGGAAGAAAAAATAAATCCTTAATCCTTAATTCTTAATTTTTAATTCTTAATTCTTAATTTTTAATTCTTAATTCCCTAGAAGTGGAATCCCACGCGGAGCATGAGGCTGCCGACGGTGCGCTGCTGACGGCCCATGCCGGCGGCGGTGTTGGTCTGCACCTGCGTTCTGGCGGTGACGTTGTCGTCCAGGGTGCCCGAGGTGTAGTCGACGGTGTGCTTGCCCATGCCGTAGTAGTAGAGGCCGGCACTGACATATTTGCCGAAGTAGGCACCGGCGCCCACCATCCACGAGAAGGCGAAGGTGGCTTTATAGCCGAAATAGTAGCTGTCGTTGTTGCCGTCGCCTTCGGGGGTCATCCAGAAGAAGTCGGTGCCGACGCCGAACTCACCGAAGGGGGTGATGTTGTCCCACACCTCTTCGTAGGTGTAGTTGATGCCGGCGAGGAGGGGCACGTTGAAGTAGGTGGGGCAGGTGTAGTAGGCGTCGCTATAGAGGTCAGCCCATTTGCCGTCGATGGTGTTCCAGAGGATGTCGATGCCGGCGAAGGGTGCCACGGTGCCGAGGCCGATGGGGAAGGCGTAGCTGACGCGGTAGCCGAGGCCGAAGCCAAGGGAGGCGTCTTTACCAATCTCTTCGTAGGTCAGGGGCACGGTGCTGTGACCGCTGCTGACGCTCGACCCGAAGTCACCGGTGGGGATGTTGCCATTGAGGTAGATGGAGTGGCGGAGACCGCTCTCCTGGGTCTGTGCGGCGGCGCTGTAGCCGAGGAACAGGGCTGCGAGGCAGAGGGTATAAACAATTTTCTTCATGATTCTATTTGTTTTTTCGTTATTTCTCGTTTTTCTTCTTGCGGCCGCGTTTCTTGGGCTCCGGCTTCACGGCCTCCTCGTCGGGGATGGTGGCGTCGAGGGGAGGGTTCTCGGCGTCGAAGTATTCCTCTTCGATGCCGCGGAGGTCTTCGTCGGAGGGCTCGAAGTCGTCATCGGGCTCGTCGTCGTCTTCGCCGATCTTCTCGTAGCTGTCGAGTTCTTCGACATCGTCGTCGTCGCCGAAGGCGGCCTTGATCTCCTCCTTGTTGATGCCGAGGGAGAGTTTCTTCTTGCGCTTCTCGTCCTCCTCGAGGTTGGTCTCGAAGTCGCCGTGGCGCAGCACGCGCTCCTTGTGGGAGGTGTTGTCCTCTTCTTTCTCGAGGGCCTCGCTGATGGGGGCGAACTCGTCTTCCTTGCCGCTGTCGTCGTCATCGTCGAAGAGGGCCTTGTCGAGGTCTTCGCCGAGGGTGTCGATGACCACCTCGAACTTGACCATGTAGCAGGTGTCGTCAGTCTCGAAGGGCACAACGAAAATTGTCTCGCCGTTGGGCTTCTCGAAACGTTGCAGGAAGTTGCTATAACCGTCAGGATAGGCCGATTTGAACAATTCCTTCAGGTCGTCGGACAGATTTTTATAACTGACTATCAGATTCTTTTTGCGTTTTTTGGTAGTTGTCATAGTAGTGAGAATTTGATGCAATATTAGTAAATAAATATAATATGGCCAAATTTTTTTATGCCACCACTATCGATTCGTCGTCTTCGACGCGGAGGTTGCTCATGATGAACTCGCGGCGTTCGAGGGTGTTCTCACCCATGTAGAAGGAGAGGACGCCCTTGGTGTCGAAGTCTTTGTGCAGCAGCACGGGGTCGAGGCGCATGTCCTTGCCGATGAAGTTCTTGAACTCCTCGGGAGAGATCTCGCCGAGACCTTTGAATCGTGTGATTTCGGCCTTGGGGGTGTCGTGGATGGCAGCGATGCGCTCCTCGTCGGTATAGCAGTAGGTGGTCTTCTGCTTGTTGCGCACGCGGAAGAGGGGCGTCTGTAGGATGTAGACGTGGCCGGTCTGGATGAGTTCGGGGTAGAAGCGGAGGAAGAAGGTGAGCAACAGCAGGCGAATGTGCATGCCGTCGACATCGGCATCGGTGGCGATGACGACGTTGTTGTAGCGCAGGTTGTCGATGCCGTCGTCGATGTCGAGGGCGTTGTGGAGGAGGTTGAGCTCCTCGTTCTTGTAGACGTCGACTTTCGAGATGGAGTAGGTGTTCTTGGGCTTTCCGCGGAGGGAGAAGACGGCCTGGGTGTCGACGTCGCGGCTCTTGGTGATGGAGCCCGAGGCGGAGTCTCCCTCGGTGATGAAGATGGTGCTCTCGAGGCGGCGGGCATGGTTGGTGTTGTAGTGCACGTGGCAGTCGCGCAGCTTGCGGTTGTTGAGGCTGGCCTTCTTGCCGGCTTCGCGGGCGACCTTCTTGATGCCCGCTATCTCTTTGCGCTCTTTCTCGTTGGCGTTAATCTTGGTGAGCAGGGCGTCGGCAGTCTCGGCATGCATGTGGAGGTAGTTGTCGAGGTTGCGCTTGAGGATGTCGAGGACGTAGGTCTTGAGGAGCGGCGAGTCGTTGGTGCCGTCGACCTTGTTGGGCTCCAGGTGTGTGGAGCCGAGCTTGGTCTTGGTCTGTGCCTCGAAGACGGGTTCCTGGATGCGGACGCAGAGGGCGCAGACGAGGCCCTGGCGGATGACCTCGGGGGAGTAGTCTTTCTTGATGAACTCCTTGACGACGCGGGCATAGGCCTCGCGGAAAGCACTCTGGTGGGTGCCGCCCTCGGTGGTATGCTGGCCGTTGACAAAGGAGTAGTAGTAGTCGTTGCTTTGGCCGTTGATGTGGGTGAAGGCGGCCTCGAAGTCACCCTCCTTGATGTGGATGATGGGGTAGAGGGGGTCGCTCTGGAGGTTGTTCTCCAGCAGGTCGAGGAGGCCGTTCTTCGAGTAGTAGCGCTTGTCGTTGTAGTACATCGTCAAGCCGCGGTTGAGGTAGCAGTAGTTCCAGATGCGCTTCTCTACGTACTCGCCGATGAAGTGGTAGTTGCCGAAGAGCTTGCTGTCGGGGATGAATTCGACCAATGTGCCGGTGTCGACGGCCGAACCGTCGACCGCTATGATGCCGGTATCGTTGGTGAGCTTGCCTTCGGCGAATTCGGCGATGCGGGTCTTGCCGTCGCGGATGGACTGGACCTTGAACCAGCTGCTGAGGGCGTTGACGGCCTTGGTACCCACGCCGTTGAGGCCGACGGACTTCTGGAAGACCTTGCTGTCGTATTTGGCGCCGGTGTTGAGCTTGCTGACGGCCTCGACGAGTTTGCCGAGGGGAATGCCGCGGCCGTAGTCGCGGATGCTGACACGGCGCTCGCCGAAGTTGATCTTCACCTCTATCTTCTTGCCGAAGCCCGAGGTGAACTCGTCGATGGCGTTGTCGATGACCTCCTTGATGAGGACGTAGATGCCGTCGTCATGGGAGGAGCCGTCACCCAGCTTGCCGATGTACATGCCGGGGCGGAGACGTATGTGCTCCATGTCCTCAAGGTGGACGATGGAGTCGTCATTATAGTCAATGGGAGTGAGTATGTCGGTTTGTTCCATAATCAGTGGTTAGTGATGAATGGTTAGTGATGAGTGATGAGTGATGAATGATGAGTGATGAGTGATGAGTGATGAGTGATGAGTGAGGAGTGTTTAGTGTTTAGTGGTTAGTGGTTAGTGGTTAGTGGTTAGTGGTTAGTGAGGAGTGATGAATTCTTTTTAAATCTTTTAAAATCTGCTGGAGAAAAAAGTTCTGATAGTTCTTTTAGTTCCTCACTGTATCAAATATCATTTTTATCGGTGTTCGGTTCCCCTTCGGGGTTCTGATTGAGAAAAAATCTACAAGATCTACGAGATCTCGCCGCAGGCAGGAGAACAAGAATAATGATGAGTGATGAATGATGAGTGATGAATGATGAGTAGTTTTTACTTTTTACTTTTTACCTTTTACTTTTTACTTTTTACCTTTTAGTTTTCTTCGTCGATTTTCATTTCCGAGGTGATGGCGTAGCCTGTGCGGTCGCCGTCGCTCACGGGCTGGCCAGTGGTGACGGTGATCTGGCGCTCGCTGACGCCCTGCTCGAGGAGGTAGCGGCGCACGATGCCGTTGCGGAACTCATAGCGGTGGGCCGCGGAGTCGTCGGCGGGGGCGGGCATCTGCAGCTCGAGGGTGAGGTGGACGAGGGAGTCGGACTTGGCCACGGTGGCCAGCTCGCCGAGGATGTGGTACTGCTCGGAGGTGAGGCCGCGCTGCTGCGGCTCTATCTCGATGAACTCGAGGTCGTCATTGCCGAAGCCGAAGGCGTTGCCCAGGGCACGGATGGGCGACGTGGCCACCTTGACGAGCAGGTTGCCCAGCGTCTGCCACACCAGCTTCATGTAGCTGAACTCGGGGTTGTCGATGTTGCCGGTGACGGGCACGTCGAAGAGTATCTTGTTGTCTTTGTCTTTCAGGATATAGAGGGCGGTCTTGAGGGGCAGCTTCTGCTGGGGCTCTACGTCTTTGCGGCGGCTGCCGACCTTGGCCTTGTAGATGTCGAGCTTGTTCTTGCCGTTGATGTTGCTGTTCTTGATGGTGTTGCGCGAGGTGAAGGAGAAGACGCCGTCCTCGATGGGGTTGCCGGTGAAGTAGACGGTCCAGGGGCTGAGCTGCTTCATGTCGAGGCCCTTGACGGAGATGAAGAGGTCCTGGTGGCGTTTCCAGTGGTCGATGTCGCCCTCCCATTTCACCATGAGGTGTCCGCCGCCGGGAAGCATGGCGCGCAGCTTGGCGTTGTTGCCGCCGGCGAGGGTGAGGTCGGTGGCTTCGATATTGAGCTTGGTGACGGGGAAGGAGAAGGGGTCGGGGAGGGTATGGTCGACATACGTCAGACTGCCGTCGGTGACGGCGAGCTCATGGAGCGTGAGCGCCAGCGGCTTGGCAGCAGCAGCCGTATCGCCGGTTTCTCCGGCCTCTCCGGATTCTCCGGAATTTCCGGATTCTCCGGAAGGTTTCATCAAGTCGTCGATATTCGAGTGGTCGGCCCACTGCTCATATTGCGCGGTGAGGCCGTCGAGCTTGAGGCTCTGGATGTCGAAGGCGTTGTCGTCGAGGTTGACGTTGTTGATGACGATGTCGAGGCTCTTGAAGCCTGCCACCTGGGCGCCCTTGTTCTGCAGGTCGAGGTTGCGCAGCGCCACGGTGCCGCCGATGCGGCTCTTGGTGATCTCGCCGATGTCGCCTGCGGCGTTGAGGCGCAGGTCGAGGCTGCCACCCAGCCGGTCGAACTGCAGGAAGTCGGCCGCCAGGGTCTCGATATTCTTCAGCTTGAAGCCCGTGAGGCTGGCGGCGAAGTCGTAGGTGCCCTGCTGCTCGTGGTAGTGGCCGTCGAGGTTGAGGTCGCCGCCTTCGGCGAAGGCTATGTGCAGGCCGCCCTCACTCTGCTCGTCGCCGCCCAGCACGAAGCCGGGGACCCGGAGGTTGATGTCGGGCAGGTGCCAGTGCTTGTTGTCGACGACGTCGTTATAGTGTATCTGGGCGTGGCTGATGCGTATGTTGTGGATGCGGATGACCCAGTCGCTGGGCGTGGTGTCCTGCACGGTCTCCGTGCTGTCCGAGGCGAAGTGGTCGAGCATGCTCTGGAAGTTGAAGGTGTCGCCGTCCTTGATCATGTTGACGTCGAGGCCGGCGAGGGTGACGTGGTTGAGCTGTACGGTGCTGCCGAGGAGCTTGAGGAGGCTGGCGTCGACGTCGAGGGTGTCGAAGCGGGCGAAGACATCGGTGCCGTTGTCTTCGTAGAGCGTGAAGCCCGTGATGGCCAGGTGGCCGGAGTAGACGTTGATGGTGACGTCGTCGACATGCACCTTGCGGCCGACGAGTTCCTCGCCGTGGCTGTTGATGTAGCTCTCGGCGATGGGCGACACCAGCAGGGTGGCCAATACGAAGAGGAACAGCAGTGAGCCGAAGACCCATGCCGTAATCTTAAGACCTTTCTTTACTCCTTTTTTCATTCGTAGAAATGCATTTCGGTTAAATAGTTGTACACCGGCTCGGTGAGCAGGTAGCGCACATCGCGTCCCGCGGCGATCTGCTGGCGGATATAGCTCGACGAGATGTCTATCATCGGCACGTCGACGAGGGTGACGTTGGGGTGGCTGGCGAACTTGCAGTGCTCGCTCCCCGGGCGGGGGTAGACGAGGAGGTGGTAGTTGTCGAGGATGTATTGGTAGTTGCGCCAGCGGTCGAAGGTGGCGAGGTTGTCGCTGCCCATGACGAGGCAGAACTCGCGGTCGGGGTATTTGTCCTGCAGCGCCGCCAGGGTGACGACGGTGTAGCTGGGGATGGGCAGGTGCATCTCGATGTCGCAGACCCGCAGGCGGTAGTTGTCGTCGACGGCGCGCTGCACCATCTGCAGGCGGTGGTGGTCGGCGAGGAGCGTGGCGCGCTCCTTCAGCGGGTTCTGCGGCGACACCACGAGCCACACCTCGTCAACGCCCCCCTGCTGTAACATGGTGTTGGCGATGATGAGATGCCCCACATGTATCGGATTGAAAGAACCGAAAAAAAGTGCAGTGCACTTTTTTTTAGTGGGTGGCATAGGACACTCCTCGTTCCTCATTTTCTTGTTCTCCTGCCTTCGGCGAGATCTCGTAGATCTTGTAGATTTTTTCTTCTCAATCAATGGTATGCCTGCGAATACCTATTAAATCAATCAAATGTAATGAGCAACTAAAAGAAGCGAGATCTCGTAGATCTTGTAGATTTTGCCGCTTGCGCGGGGGTCGGTCTCGGTTAATCTCTTTTTCTTTTCTCCTGCTCGCTTCGCTCACGAAATCTATAAATCTTATAAATTATTTCCGCCTACGGCGGTACTGCGTCAGCCTTTCATTTGTCCCTCTCACTCCTCCTTCACTCCCCTTTCACTCCCCCATCACTCCTAATTTTTAATTCTTAATTCTTAATTCCTCACTCCTCACTCCTCACTAACCACTAACCACTAAACACTAAACACTAAACACTAGTAGTACTTATACGACGTCTCAATCTTGATGTGGCGGAGCTTGGTGCCTTTGAAGGTGTATATCTCGGCGACCTCGTTGGCGCCGGAGACCACCTTGAGGACGGTGACCTCGGCGGTGTACGACTTGGGGTATTTCTTGAAGAAGACCTTGAAGACGTCGTCTTTCGACATGCCCGGGTGGATGCCGTTGATCAGCGTCACCTCGCGGTCGGCGATATAGCCGCCGAGGAGTTCGATCTTGCGGGTCCAGATGGAGTAGAAGAGGTCGAGGTAGCTGTCGTCGAGGCGGCGCAGGCGGTTCACCGACACCTCGCTGGAGTCGAAGGCCTGGCGGTAGCCGCTCTCACGGTACCAGTGCAGCTTGTTGTTGGTCATGAAATACTCGATGGAGTCCCACTCGCCGAAGGGGTAGATGACTTGGTTCGCCAGCGAGTATACCGTCATGGTGTCGGTATAGACCTTGATGTCCTTAATCTGGTATTCGGGACGGCTGAAGTTCATCATGCGCATCGCCTTGGCGCGGGAAGAGACGTTCCCGATGACTGCGTTTTGCTGAGAGAAAGCGATGCTTGCTACAAGCATCAGTGCACTGATTGTCAGTATTCGTTTCATTATTATAGTACTATAAATATTTGAAGTGATAACGCGGGATGCAATGATTTATTGCATCCCGCGCTATATTTTTATAATAAATCTTATTTAAGCAGAGCTCTCATTACTTCACCACGCTGAGGCGCTGGGTGACGGTACCCTGCTCGGTGGTGACGTTGAGGAAGTAGATGCCGCTGTTGAGCTCGCTGACGTTCAGCTCATAGCGGTCGCTGTTGACGTTCTGGGTGCGGAAGACCACCTGGCCGAGGGTGTTGACGACCTCGAGGCTGCGGATGGCGCTGCCGGCGCTGATGGTGGCGCTGTGGCTGGCGGGGTTGGGCCAGGTGTTGACGCTGACGCTCTCGACGCCGTCGATGCCCACACGGCTATGGCTGCCGTCGCCAGTGCTGGTCACGTTCAGGAAGAAGTCCTTGGCGATGAAGTCTTCGCCATTGGTGTAGCCCTGGGGGAAGGCCAGGAACTCGCCATCGTTGTTGCGCACCCACAGACCGGAGACAACGTTGTCGTTGGTCATGCTCCAGCCGTCGCCGTAGCTGTCGTTCAGACGCAGGACATAGAGGCCGGCGGTGGTGGGGTTGAAGGTGATTTCAAAATGACGGGCATTGGGAAGCTGGGAGATGTACTGGATGGTTTGCGGGTTGAAGCCGGCGATATCGGTCCAGGGACCTTCCGTCCAGACGGCCTCGCAGTTGCTCTGGTTGAGCAGGGAGACGCTGGCTTCCGAGCCGTAGGCGTCAATGCCGATGCGGGCAACGAAGGGGCCGGCCTGAGTGTAGATATGGAAGTCGGCGAAGGTGACGCTCTTGGCAGCAGTGGTGACGGTGTGGTCGTCGCCGCCGGTGGTGGAGAAGCCAGTGAGGCTCACGGTCTTGGTGGTGACGCAGTTCTGGTCGGGCTCACCGCTGACGGTGATGGTATAGATAGGCATGTGGATGGTGTCGCTCTGGAGGCTGGGGATGGTTTTGTAGACGGTATAGGGAGCGCCGTCATATTCGAAGGTGCAGCTGGCGATGTCGTTCGCGGTGCTGTTGGTGATGCTGACATAGGGCTGGAACTCGAGGCTGCAGCCGGTGCTCTCGACCTTGAAGGTGTTGACGGTAGGCTCCTCGGTGATGATCATGGCCTTGGCGCCAGAGAGGATGTTCTTGTGGTTGGGGGCGGTGACAAAGACGATGAACTCAATGTCGTTCACATCGCTGATGGCGAGACCGTCGATGCTGGCGGGTATGGTGTAGGTGATGGTGGTGTCGATGAAGGTGCCCTGGGTGGCAGGAATCTCGACGCCCCACTGGCCGGTGAGGAGGGTGCGGAACATGTGCATGTGGCGGTACATGCCGTTGGGCTCCATGTAGTCAGGGTTCTTGTTGGCACCGGTCTGCGGACCAATGACATTATTCTGCAGCACGGCGACATTCAGCAGGTTGGTGGCGTTGGAAGCATTGCTGGTATAGTACAGCTCGATATGGAGGGTGACGGTGCGGCTGGCGGCGTCGAGGTTACCCACGGCGGCGACATTGACAGGCGAGTTCTCCTCGCGAACAGCGTTGGCTTGGCTTACCCAAGCGGAACGATTGCTTGAGGCAGAGGAACCACGGTTGACGACACCGTTGGGCCAGGAGTTGATGCTGTACAGGCCGGCAATATTGTCGCCATAGGTGGTGGTGTAGCCCGAACCCTCGGCGTAGTAGCCTTGGTGGATGTTGATGGACCAGGCATGACCGACATGCTGCTCAGCAATCTCGTTGCAGACACGGTGGCCGTCGGGGCACCAGGTGCAATGATAACCGGTAAACTCCTCAATGATGACATTGCGTTTCTCGACCTGGGTCGACACGATGGTCGGAGTCTGAGCCATCATGACTCCGCTGGTCAGCAGCGCTGCTGCAAATAATAAAGCTTTCTTCATAATGATTGGGTATTAATTAATTTTTAATTTTTTTTCAAAGTGCAAAAATACATATATTTTTCAATACGGCAAGAATTTTTTTTATTTATCCTCTTTTTTTGTGTAACTTTGCAGCTTGAACCGAGGGTTACGAACACCTATAAATAATTTAACTACAGTGAGTAATTACGCTACCTATATCGCCAATGCATTGAATCTCAACCAACGTCAGGTGGAGAAGACCATAGAACTCCTCGAACAGGGTGCCACGGTGCCTTTCATCGCGCGCTACCGCAAGGAGGTGACGGGGTCGCTCAACGAGGTGCAGATCGCCGCCATCCGCGACCTGCTGCTGCGCCTCAAAGAGCTCGACAAGCGCCGCGAGGCCATCCTCGCCTCCATCGAGGAGCAGGGCAAGCTCAGCCCCGAGCTGCGCCGCCAGATAGAGTCCGCCGAGACGCTCACCGACCTCGAAGACCTCTACCTGCCCTACCGCCCCAAACGCCGCACCCGCGCCACCATAGCCATCGAGAAAGGCCTCGAGCCCCTGGCCGACAATATTATGCGAGCGGCGAAGGATACCTCTTTCACCTTTAACCTTTCACCTTTCACCTCCGAGGACCTGCAAGGTGCCCGCGACATCATCGCCGAGCGTGTCAGCGAGGATGCCGCCGTGCGCAACCGCGTGCGTAACATCTTCCGCCGCAAGGCCTTCCTCACCGCCGCGCTGGCGCGCGGCGTCGACAAGGACGACGAGCGTGTGGCAAAGTTCGAGAACTGGATCGACTGGAAGGAGCCTATCCACCGCGCCCCGTCACACCGCATCCTCGCCCTCTTCCGCGGCGAAGATGCCGGCGTCCTCAAAGTCCACGTGCGCCCCGAAAACGACGAAGACTGCATAGAGGCCTGCTTCCCCGGAAAACCCGGAAAGTCAGGAATGTCCGGAAAATCCGGTGCCTCCGGCCAGATGGCTCTCGCCGTGGCCGACAGCTATAAGCGGCTGATAGAGCCCTCCATCGAGACGGAGTTCCGCAACCTGCTGAAGGAGCGCGCCGACCGCGAGGCCATCCGCGTCTTCGCCGAGAACCTGCGGCAGCTGCTCCTCGCCGCCCCGCTGGGGCAGAAGCGCACCCTCGCCATCGACCCGGGCTTCCGCACGGGCTGCAAGGTGGTGTGCCTCGACGCACAAGGGCAGCTGCTCCACAACGAGACCATCTATCCCTTCACCTCGGTACGCGAGGAGCATGCCGCCATCAACAAGCTCGAAGCCCTCGTCGAGGCCTTCCAGATCGAGGCCATCGCCATCGGCAACGGCACCGCCGGCCGCGAGACAGAAGAAGTGGTGCAGCGCTGCCGTTTCAACCGCAATGTCATCGCCGTCTCCGTCAGCGAGGCCGGCGCCTCCGTCTATAGCGCCAGCGACGTGGCACGGCGCGAATTCCCCGACTACGACATCACCGTGCGTGGCGCCGTGAGCATCGGCCGCCGCCTCATGGACCCCCTCTCCGAACTCGTCAAGATAGACCCCAAGAGCATCGGCGTGGGACAGTACCAGCACGACGTCGACCAGAAGATGCTCGCCGAGAGCCTCGGCGACACCGTGGTCTCCTGCGTCAACAGCGTGGGCGTGGAACTCAACACCGCCAGCCGCGAGCTGCTCTCCTATGTCAGCGGCATCGGCCCCGCACTGGCCGACAAGATCGTGGCACACCGTAACAAGAACGGCGCCTTCGCCGACCGCCAGGCGCTGCACGCCGTCAAGGGTCTCGGCGACAAGGCCTTCGAGCAGTGCGCAGGATTCCTGCGCGTGCGCGAGAGCGAGAACCCGCTGGACCGCAGTGCCGTACACCCCGAGCGCTACGCCCTGGTGCAGCGCATGGCCCAGAGCGTCGGCGCCGACGTGGAGAGCCTGATGAAAGACAAGGAGCTGCGCTCGAAGATCGTCCTCAACGACTTCGTCAGCGACGACTGCGGACTCCCCACGCTGCAGGACATCATGAAGGAGCTCGAGAAACCCGGCCTGGACCCCCGCGCCAAGTTCGAGGTCTTCGAGTTCGACAAGAACGTCACCCGCATCGAGGACCTGCATGAGGGCATGGTGCTGCCGGGCATCGTGACCAATATCACCGCCTTTGGCGCATTCGTCGACATCGGAGTGCACCAGGACGGCCTCGTCCATGTCAGCCAGATGGCCAACCGCCGCGTCAACGACCCCAACGAGGTGGTACACCTCCACCAGCACCTGAAAGTCAAAGTCCTCGACGTCGACCTCCGCCGCCGCAGAATCAGCCTCTCGCTTAAGAATTAAGAATTAAAAATTAAGAATTAAGAATGAGGAATGATAAGTGATGAGTGATGGATGATGAGTGATGAATGATGAGTGAGGAATGATGAGTGATGAATGAGGAGTGTATCCTATAGCTCCCGGAGGGAGCGCTCTCTCAGTAACCCCAGACGCAAGTCTGGGGATTCACAAGACTCCCACCCTCCTCTCAGCGTCCCGGAGGGACGCGCTCTCAGTCTGCCTGCCCCTTGGGGCATGGCTTGCGACCAACGTGGAGCAAACCCCAGACGCAAGTCTGGGGACCCACAGGTCCCCTCCTTCCTCCTCTTAGCGTCCCGGAGGGACGCGCTCTCTGAAGACAACACAAACAACTAAAACAACAAGTTCAGTGCAACATGCACTGAGCAAGAGCCTCGCATGTTGCGGGGCGCAAGTTGTCCGCGTTGTCTATGTTGTCGTTAGAAAAGAAAATACACACACAACTTACATCAGGTCAATCTTTTCAACCCTCGTTTAACGTTCGTTTAACGTTCGTTTAACGTTTTACAATCGAAAAACGAGCGTTAAACAAGGGTTATACAATGGTTGCTA
>CACYIK010000005.1 GCA_902774395.1 uncultured Bacteroidota bacterium | reverse complement strand
GGTGATTCCATATCGGACGGCCAGGGCAGACTGCACACGGCGCAAGGCGGCATTGCCAAGACGACGATCGAAATACAGCACCTCGGAAACCTTGATGTTTCCATCACCAACAGACAGGCTGACGTTGGTGGAAGGCATGTCGGGAGAGGACTGACGCAAAGTGTGAATCACTGGCTTGTGGTCAGACTCCCTGGCATAGCGAATGGCTGTACTGCCGGACAAAATGCGTTCGGTTGTCAGCCCTTGAACAAGGCTGTCGGCAAAAGCAAGTTGCCACACGGAGGCTTCAGTATCCACGACAGGCTTGTAGACCACGACAATGGTGTAGTCTTCGGCATAGGGGATGCTGTCGAAATGGAGTGGTGTGGTTGTTGCCGGATGGAAGTTCATCACGGAATTGGCCGATGGACACTTCCAATGGAATGCCGGACTTGGAAACTCCTGATTTGTCTGTCCCGACACGATGTTAGAGGACATGAGAAAACAGGTAGAGAGGAAAATTTTGATAATTTGTTTCATATAGATTTTTATTTAAATATGATCTAAACGGGTAAAATGAGCCAAATGGGGGCTGTAGATACCCTTGGCTGAATTTAATGAAGTGCTATGCAATAAAAAAAGCGGGTGCTCGTTATAAGAGACATCGGTTGCGGATGCAACTGACAGCGCATAGTGCTATAAGGCTCTATGTTTCCCGGGTGCGAGTGTCAGGGTAGAATCTTCGACGGTTCCAAGGTTTCAGATTCTTCTCCGCACTGCACCCTCTCTTATTTGTTTTTTACGCGACAGCACTGCATAACGTGCAGAATGGTGTCAGATGAAAGGCATAAGTAAATATTTTTTTATAAGTGCTATCTATATGCTTTGCATATGAATGTATTGTTACTTTTATCATAGAATACATGTACGGAATATCCTTCTTGCATTTTATTCCTGGCCCATTTTGTCGCATCAGCATCAGTTAATGCTGTATAATTTACAACCTCCTTGGATGAATGAGTGTTAAGATTATAGTTGTTATCAAAAACTATCACATCATACCCTTCACGAACAAGTGACATAAGGTACATCAGCAAAGCATCTACATCTTCTTCGTCTTGAAACGATTCCGAGTGCAGTATGCCGTTAACGACATACTGCACCGTGTACACGGTGCTAGCCCTGGAGGTAGTAGTCCCAGATGCGAAATCCAAAGTGTTTTCTTTTTGGCAGCTTGTGGCTACCAATCCAAGTGCTACAAGTAAAGCTACTGATAATACCTTCTTGTTCATGGTTCTTTTTTTTGGTTAATTGTATTGATTATTTGACGGTTAATTATTGCATCAACTTGTTTTTCATCTTTAATATCGAAAACCAGGACAGTTTGTTTCAGATATGCAAAGACGATTATATCGTTGTTTATAAGAATAGAATCTTGGGGTGATGAATAATTGTTGTGTGGTGCAAATTTTAAATCAACCGAGTTACTGTCGTAAAATTCTATTATTTCCGGGGGGACAGCTATTCGAAAGTCTTTCTTTATCTCATTCCATGCAGAATCACTAGTGGCTTCAATATACGTCACATCGACACACACAGTATCATTAATCTTGTAGTCTTTGAAGAACACAACGTTGAGGCCGTCGGTGTCAGCATACCGAGTGTAGACCTCACTGACGGCATGGGTGGGGAAGAACCAGTACCACCTCTTCCAAAGGGAGAAGACGGCCAGTTCGACGAGGAGAGTTATGCCCACCCACATCCAGAAACGTTTTATGTTCTTCGGTGCGCTCATATTTGACTAAGCATCACATTTATGGTATCGGAAGCTTGAGTGGCGGTGGTGTCGCCAACGATGGCCATCTCGGTGTAGAGCGGTGGCTGCGCATAGGCGGTATCGGCACCGAAGGCGAAGACTGCAAAAAGACAGGCCGCGACTGAGACACGGCGGGTGTTGGCTCGAAGACGGTAGCGGGCGCAACGGTGTTCAAGACCCACAGAATGCTCGTCGGCGAGGGCTCGGATATAGGCGAGATCCTCAGTCGTGAGCGGCTGCAATGTGGGGTAAGACTGATATGTTTTCATTGCTTGTTATTTTTATTTTCTGTCTTGTAATGTCGGCGGAGCTTGGCGATGATGCGGTAGCGGAGTTGGGTGGCGCTGGGGGTTTTGATGCCGAGCTCTCGTGCCATTTCGTCAGGGGTATAACCCTCTGCCATCAGCTCAACGGCTCGGCGTTCGTGAGAGTTGAGTATTGTGGCGAGGGATTCGATATAGTCGCGTATCTGGGTTAGGTTGTCCGTAGTAGCGATAGTGTCGGCCATACTCTCGTCGAGGGGAGCATAGAGATGTGTGCGTTGGAGGAAACGTAAACGCGAGAAGGCATTGCGGCACAGCCAATATATCCACATCGTCTCCTGCAACGGATGTATGTCGGCGCTGATTTGTTTTTCGTGTTTCCATATACTGATATAACATTCTTGTATCAACTCGGCACAATAACAGCTATCGCCTGATGCACGGCGCATACACAGCCCCTCCACTAGTGCCTTGTGCCGCTCAATCAGACCATAGAAATGCTCGTATTTCTGCCGGTCTTCTATTGTCATTCAGAAACGTTTCTACTATAAAATAGGATTTTTTTTGTGCAATTATCTACAAGGGTATGAAAAAAAGTACGAATTTAACATTATTTAACTTTCCTTAAGCCAAACCTATAACCGCAAAAACTTCTTTTTCCTTTCTGCTCCTTCCCACGAAAAAACAAGGAAAGGCCATTTTTCCGAGATGCAAAGGTACATAATTTCTTGGATGCAGGAAAATAATTCATCCAATACTCACATTGCCAGCAAACCCGGCGGATACTCACCCCCTGTCGCACGAGAGCCCAAACCCAACCGCAATCGCAATTCTAAGTCCAACAAACCACAATCTGCACAGAGAATAATATGCTGCGTTCCCGACTTGCATTCCGCCCCCTTTGTATTTTTTTCGGCAGCTATACAATATTACACGCAGGGGTGCGTTAATAATTATCTATGTCAAATCAGTTCTCAGACCGCAGCCGCGTGGTGAAGATCATCTTCCTCGTCGTCGGGGTGCTCTTTATAGTGCGCCTGGCGATACTGCAGCTGTTCAACCCAGAATACAAGGAGAAGG
This sequence comes from uncultured Bacteroidota bacterium, assembly GCA_902774395.1. Classification (GTDB taxonomy): domain Bacteria; phylum Bacteroidota; class Bacteroidia; order Bacteroidales; family P3; genus Colimorpha. Next base: position 187,007 of record CACYIK010000005.1, on the reverse strand, counting down.
CTATCATGCAGTCCCTCCGCAATGTCACCCAATACCCCGCCCGCGGCTTCATCTACGACCGCCACGGAGAACTACTCGTCCACAACGAGGCCGTCTACGACCTCATGGTCATCCCTCGCATGGTGAAGGACCTCGACACCGGCTATTTCTGTCACTGCCTCAACATCTCGCGCGAGGAGTTCGACGAACACATGGAAAAAGCCCGCAAGTACTCGCCCTATTCGGCTTCCATCTTCATGAAGCAAATCTCCAAGGAGGAGTACGCCAAGTTCGAGAACAAGATGTACCGCTTCAAGGGCTTCTATATCTCGCAGCGCACGCTGCGCATCTACGACCGACCCATCGCGGCACAGGTGCTGGGCTACGTGGGCGAGGTGGACCAGGGCGACCTCGACCGCGACCACTACTACAAACGCGGCGACTACATCGGCAAGAGCGGCCTGGAGAAGAGCTACGAAGAGGTGCTTCGCGGCACCAAAGGTCAGAAGATCATGCATGTCGACGTACACAACCGCGAGATAGGCCCCTACCGCAACGGCGAACTCGATACCATGCCCATCGAGGGCTGCAACCTCTACACCACCCTCGACGCTAACCTGCAGGCCTATGCCGAAGAGTTGATGGCCAACAAGCGCGGCTGCGTAGTGGCCCTCGAGCCCTCCACGGGCGAGGTGCTGGCCATGGTGTCGGCACCCACCTACGACCCCAACCTGCTGGTGGGCCGCATCCGCGGCAAGAACTACCTCATGCTCAACGGCGACCTGGCAAAGCCTATGCTCAACCGCGCCCTCATGGGACAGTACCCCCCAGGAAGTATCTTCAAAGTGGCACAGTCGATGGTGGCCCTCGACCTAGGCGTTATCTCCCCCGAAACAGGCTTCGCCTGCGACAAAAGCCTCGTGGGCTGCCACAACCACCCGTCGGCACGCTCCGTGCGCGAGGCCATAAAGATGAGCTGTAACCCCTACTTCTACCAGGTATACCGCCGCGTCATCCAGCAAGGCAAGTACAAGAACATCTACAAGGACAGCCAGTACGGCCTCACCGTCTGGCGCAACTATATGCTGCGCTTCGGCTTCGGACAGAAACTCGACATCGACCTACCCAAGAGCGGCCTCTCCACGGGCAACATCCCCGACACGGCTTACTACAACCGCTGGTACGGCCGCGAGCGCTGGGCCTTCTCGACCATCTATTCCAACTCCATCGGCCAAGGCGAGGTCACCGTGGTGCCCATCCAGATGGCCAACCTCGCCGCCATCGTGGCTAACCGCGGATACTATATCACTCCCCACGTGGTGCGCTTCTACGGACCCGACTCCATACGCAACGACAAATACCTCGAACGCCACGAGACGGGCATCAAGAAGGAATACTTCGACATCGCCGCCGACGGCATGTTCGACGTGGTGCATGTGCCCGGCGGCACGGCACGCCGCGCACGCGTCGACGGCCTCGACATCTGCGGCAAGACCGGCACCGCCGAGAACTACGGCAACGACCACTCCGTCTTCATCTGCTTCGCCCCCAAGAACGACCCGAAGATAGCCCTCGCCGTCTATGTGGAGAACGCGCAGGGCGGCGGCGGCACCTGGGCGGCACCTATCGCCGGTCTCATCATCGAGAAGTACCTCAACGGCGAGGTGAAGCGCAAGGACGTGGAGAAGATGTACAAAGAAATCAACCCCTGCCAGAAGCTGCCGCTCACCCGCAGGGTGAAGAAACAAAGGAAAAGATAAATGTACCAGGAAAAACCCAAATACGACTGGCTGACCATCGGCCTCTATATCTTCATCATGCTCTTCGGATGGCTGAACATCTACGCCGCAGGCTATGACGAGGAGCACGCCGCAGTGTTTGACTTCTCGGTGCAGCACGGCAAACAGATCATCTGGATTGCCATCGCCGCCCTGCTGGCCATCATCATCCTCTATACTGAGCCACGCGTCTTCTCCAACACAGCCTACGCCATCTACGGCATCGTCATGGTGCTGCTGGTCGTCACACTCTTCATCGCCACCGTCACCAAGGGCGGAAAGTCGTGGATCGACTTCGGCTCCTTCAAGTTCCAACCTTCGGAGTTCGCCAAGTTCGCCACAGCACTGGCGGTGTCGAAATACCTCTCCGCCATCGGCGTCGACCTCAAGGTGATGCGCACCAAGGTCGTCACTGTAGCACTCATCGCCATCCCCGCGGCACTCATCTTCCTGCAGCACGACACCGGCTCCGCGCTGGTCTTTCTGGGCTTCGTCCTCCCCCTCTACCGCGAAGGTCTCTCAGGCAACATCCTCGTCATCGGCGTCTCTGCCATCGTCCTCTTCGTGCTGGCACTGCTGGTGAACAAGTTCATCCTCCTGGGCATCCTTGTGACACTGGCGCTGCTCTACCTCTTCGTGTGGCTCAACAAACGCACCCGCAACGACTACCTGCACACCCTCATCGTGGTGGCCAGCTGCGCTCTCTTCGTCTTCTCGGTCGACTTCGTCTTCAACAGCATCCTCGAGCCGCACCAGCGTGAGCGCATCGACGTGCTGCTCGGCAAGACCGAGGACCTGCAGGGATCGGGCTACAACGTCAACCAGTCGAAGATAGCCATCGGCTCGGGCGGCATCATAGGCAAGGGCTTCCTCAACGGCACCCTCACCAAGGCCGACTTCGTGCCCGAGCAGGAAACCGACTTCATCTTCTGCACCGTGGGCGAGGAATGGGGATTCTTTGGATGCACCCTGCTGATAGTGCTCTATGTCATCCTGCTGCAACGCCTCATCGTAATGGCAGAACGACAACGTTCCTCCTTCGCGCGTGTCTACGGCTATTCCGTGGCCAGCATCCTCTTCATCCACCTCTTCGTCAACGTAGGCATGGTGCTGGGCCTCGTGCCTGTCATCGGCATCCCCCTACCCTTCTTCAGCTACGGCGGCTCGTCGCTGCTGGCATTCACCATCCTACTGTTCATCTTCATCCGCCAGGATGCCTCCAAAAACCAACTCTTATAACACTAACATTTTAGCACATTAACGCATTAACGCATTCCGAATAATGTCCAAGAAACCCACCAACGAAGAACACTGCTCTTTCTGCGGCCGTCCTGCCTCGCAGGCCGGCATGCTTCTTGCAGGCCTCAACGGCTATATCTGCCACGACTGCTCCGAACAAGCCGGAAAAATCTTCAAAGAGCAGGGGCAGACCTCTCAAAATTCGAAATTCACAATTCAGAATTCGGACATCCCCGTTCCTACCGATATCAAGGCCTTCCTCGACCAGTATGTCATCGGTCAGGATGCCGCCAAACGCGTCCTCTCCGTGGCCGTCTACAACCACTACAAGCGCCTGAAGTACAACGCCGAGCATGGCGATAAGAATGATGTGGAGATTGAGAAGTCAAACATCATCCTCGTCGGCGAGACCGGCACGGGCAAGACCCTCCTGGCACGCACCATCGCCCGCCTCCTCAAGGTGCCCTTCTGTATCGCCGACGCCACCACGCTGACCGAGGCTGGCTATGTGGGCGACGACGTGGAGAACGTCCTCGTGCGACTGCTCCAGGCCGCCGACTACGACGTGGCGGCGTGCCAGCGCGGCATCGTCTTCATCGACGAGATCGACAAGATCGCCCGCAAGAGTGAGAACACCTCCATCACACGCGACGTCAGCGGCGAGGGTGTGCAGCAGGCCCTGCTGAAACTCCTCGAGGGTGCCCTCGTCTCCGTGCCTCCAGAGGGCGGCCGCAAGCACCCCGAGCAGAAGCTCATCACCATCGACACCCGCAACATCCTCTTCATCTGCGGCGGCGCCTTCGACGGCATTGAACGCGCCATCGCCTCGCGCCTCAACAGCAACGTCATTGGATTCAAAGGCGACGAGACACGCGCCGAACTCGACCGCGACAACATGTTGCAGTATGTGCAGCCCATGGACATCAAGAAGTTCGGCCTCATCCCCGAACTCGTGGGACGCTTCCCCGTGCTCACCGCCCTGCAGCCCCTCGACAGCGACGCACTGCGCCGCATCCTCGTCGAACCCAAGAATGCCCTCGTCAAACAGTACCAGGAGCTCTTCAAGATGGATGACATCACGCTGGAGTTCGCCCCCGAGACCCTCGACCTCGTGGTCGAGCGCGCCGTGAAGTACCACCTCGGCGCCCGCGGCCTGCGCTCCATCATGGAGAGCATCATGACGGACCTCATGTTCGACCTCCCCTCGCTCGCCAAGGGCTCCACCTATACCCTCACGCCCGATATCGCACGCGAGAAAATGAAACTATAACCCAATATTTATACTCAACTTTATGGAACTGAAAGAATCACTGAAAGACCTCGTCTTCACTAAGAGTGAGCTGAAAAAGAACGTATTCGATGCCACCAAGGAGACCTTCGAACTCTTCCGCACACAGACTCGCCAGCTCATCGAACTCTTCCGCGCACGCTGCCAAGAGGAAGGCAAACAGGTGGTATTCGAATTCACCGACCGCGGCGACTTCGAGTTCGAGGTGACATTCGCCGGCGACGTTCTGCTGTTCATGATGCATACCAATGTCTTCGAGTTCTCGCGCGACCACCAAGTGATGAAGACCCCCTATGTGAGGGAAGACCCTCGGAGGAGCTATTGCGGCGTGATACACATCTACAACTTCCTGGCCGACAGCTTCACCTATCAGCGCGACAACGACCTGGGATACATGATTGGACGCATCTTTGTCAACAACGAGAAGCACTACTTCATCGAAGGGAAACGTGAGCTGGGCATGCTCTACACCAATTTCAACACCTCGACGGTGACACCGGAGAGCGTCCAAGGTATCGTCGAATCGGCTATCGAATATACCACCAATTTTGATCTTTTGACCCCTCCGTATGACGAAGTTAAGCTCGTTTCCGTGGGTGAGATGAAGAGTAATTTTGACAAAAAAATGCTGGTAACAGGCAAGCGCTTAGGCTTTCGTTTCCAGGCAGATAACGAGTAGAAGGCAAAAGATATGAACCGACAGCGTTGAAAAAAATTTGGCCATGTCGGAAAATGTTCGTACTTTTGCACCCGCTTTTCAAAAGAAATTTTGAGCAAAAAAACGGCTGCCGCGTTCGTCTAGCTGGCCCAGGACGTGAGATTTTCATTCTCAAAATCGCGGGTTCGAATCCCGCACGCGGTACAAAATCAGTGAAGAGTGATAAGTGAAGAGTGATGATTATATTGTAAATAATAGTATAAAGAATAAGAACAAGAATTAATTTATGGCACACCACAAGTCTGCAAAAAAGAGAATTCGCTCGAGCGAAAAAAGAAGAGTTGAGAACAGATACTACGCCAGGACTATGCGCAACGCTCTGCGCGACTTCCGTGCTCTGGAAGACAAGGCCGTGGCTACCGAGCGTCTGCCCAAGATGATCAGCATCATCGACAAGCTTGCCAAGCGCAGCATCATCCACAAGAACAAAGCTTCCAACCTGAAGTCGAAATGCATGCGTCAGGTCAACGCCATGTAATCTTCAGATAAGCGAATCCTTGAAAAAGAAAAACGCTCCCAATTCGGGAGCGTTTCTTTTTTTATCCCAACACCGCTTCTCGCTCGGCGTCGTCCCAATAGGTCATGTTGCGGAAGGGGTTGACATCGTCTTTGCGACGGCTGACGACCTTCTGCTCTTCTATATACTTTTGTATCTCGGTATAGCGCAGCTGATATTGCTGCCAGAGGTCGTCGGTGAGTGCGTCCACACCTGCCAGACGGCAGAGGATGCCATAGGCATGGGCCTCGCGCTGGGCGGGATAAGTCTCCCACAAGGCGTCCATACGCTCGTGCACTTGCTGCCAACTGCCGATAGCGCCACTCTCCACATCAGCGATAAGCTGCTCCATGTCGGCTTTGGCCACCAACTGGCCTCCAATGTTGAGCCAGTCATTTAACCTTTCACCTTTCACCTTTAACCTTTCACCTTTCACCGTTTTCATAGCATAATATATCAGCATCTCCTCGTAGGCCTTAAGACCTTCCTCGGCTTTGAGGACAACAGTGGGACGCCTGCTGTTCTCCTGCCTCTGGGCATAGACGGTGTCGCTCGTAGAGGCCGCCATCCAGGCGCGCAGCTGCATGATGCCACGGAAGATTTCCTCGGCGGTATCGGGCGCCAGGTTGTCGAACTCGATATGCTGGGCTTTCACCACGCGCTTGTCGCGTTTGGCAAACTTCTTGCTATTGCGGTCCATGGCATACATGTTGTACATCCACCAGTAGGCTGGCATGATTTCCAGCTGGTCTTTGCTCACGTTATTGTTCACCAGCGCGAAGGGCAGCGTGATGTCCAGTTCTGCAGGATAGTTGCCCTTGGCGAGCAGGCAGTAGCTAGCGAAGCGGCTGCTGTGCTTAAACGAACAGCAGAGTCCCGGCCAGAAGCCACGGCCAGCGACAATCTCATTGTCGGCGGTGCGCGAGTTGTGGTTGCTACCTATGGTGCCGCCAGCGGCGATGTTGCTCTGCCCCATAACGAGGGCTGCGATGAGGAACGAGTTGTTATGGTGCTGCTCGTGGGCAGGGAAGATAATGCTATTGCCCACCTCACAGCGCGCCAGTGTGCTGTTGTCGCCCACCACGGTATCGTTCAAACGAAGGCCAAACTCCAGATGCACGTGCTCGCCCAACAGGAAACGATCGGCGATGACGCCATGCTCCACGGTGCACCCGTAACCTACCACGCCGTCACACAGCGTGATACAGCTGTCGACCACCGTGGGATCCTCCTCACTGGAGAGGATGTCAACGTTGCGGATGCAGGTGGTATTTTTGATGCTGCAACACTCTCCGACCTCCGATTTCCGACTTCCGACCTCACTCGTGGTGAAGGCTTCCAGTTTCTGCATGAAGGCTTTACGGCCACGGTAGCGGGCCCACATATAGGCGTCGCTGATAGTCATGCCGGCGAAGGGAACGATGGCGCGCCCGCCGTTTTCATTCATCACCTCGAGAGGTTTGGGCGTCCCGCCTCCCGTCATCTCGCCGATATTGAATAGCGTCACATTGGCGCCCAGCGTGTAACCGGAGAGCAGGCGCACATCGCGGATGGTGACATTGGCTCCAAGGGTGCAGTTGCTGAGGGTGCTGTTCCTCACGTTTTTGACAAGAAACAGGTCAGCCACACGCACGGTGGACCAGTCGTCGGAGTAGTTGCCTTGCCGCTCCAGTTGCTCGATTTCGCTCGGTAGAAGATTGCGATACATATTATGTGGGGTTTAGGGTCTTTGGGGTTATTCCTCCTCCGTGTTATCTGCGGGAAGGTCGAGGGCGTTGTCGATGTAGTCGGTAGGGATGACGGTCTCCTGCCGCTTGACCTTGCGGTTGGAGCGGCGATTCTCGACACCCAGTTTCAGTATATTGTTGGCGGTGGTGCCAATGCTCATGCCGCCGGGCTGCAGCTTTTTCTTGCCATTCTCAAAGGCCTCGAGGGCCTGCTGAAGGCTGTGACCGATGGTGTCGTATTCCTTGAGGAAGAGACCCGTGCGGTTGATCATCTCCTGCGCCAGCTCGAAGAGGCGCTTGTGGTTCTGTTCCTGGTCGATATGCGTCCAGGTGATGCGGATGATGCGCAGGGCGGCGTAGAGCGTCTGCTCGTCGGCGATGAAGACTTTCTTCTCCATGGCGTCCTGCCAGAGCGAGGGTTCCTCAGCGGTGGCAGCCCACAGGGCAGGAACCTGCGGAACGAACATGATGACGAAGTCGAGGTGGGGATTAATCTGGTATTGCGTGTAGTTCTTGGCAGAGAGCTCGTCGACATGCTTTTTCAAGCTGGCGATGTGTTCCTTGAGGAAGTGGCGACGCGAGAGTTCATCCTCGGCATTGGCATAGTCGATATAGGCGGTCATGGAGACCTTGGAGTCGATGATGACGTCACGTTTGTCGTCAAGATGCAGCAGCACGTCGGGACGCAGGTTCTCTCCTTCGTCGGGACGGATGGTCTGTCCATCCTCGTCGCGCATCACGACCTGTGTCTCGAAATCCTTACCCGGGGTAAAGCCTTGCTTCTCCAGCAGGTTGCTCAGCACCACCTCGCCCCAATCGCCCTGGGTCTTACTTTCGTGCTTGAAGGCGCGCGTCAGCTCCTCGGCGCTGCGCTGAGCCTCGATGCTCTGCCGTATCATGTGCTCCATGTTGGTCTTGATTTCGGCGCTCATGGTGGTCTGCACGGTTGAGTTCTTGGCCATCTCCTCCTTCATCTTGTCGATGGTCTCCTTGAGAGGTTTCACGATGCTGTCGATATTCTTGGTGCTGGCATCGGAAAACTCCTCCTGACGCTGCTTGAGCATGGTGTTGGTGGTGTTCTCCACCTGCTCGCGGAGGGCGGCGATAGTGTCGGAAAAACGTTTCTCCAGGGCCTCGGTGTCGCTGCGGTGACGGCGGTCCTGCTCGTCGAGAAGGCGCTGGTGGTTCGCCTTGAGTTCGTCCACCACAGTGTTGTGACGTTTGAGGACCTCCTCCTTGTAGTCGGCCAGCCGGCGGTCGGCATCCTCTTTGGCGGCCTGGAGGGCCTGTGCCGCCTCCGCCTTGGCGGTCTGCAGGTCTTTCGCAGCGTCGGCCTTCTGGCTTTCAAGCTGACGGTTGAGCAGCGCCGTCTCGGCGACATGGCTCTGACGTGCGGCGCCGAGCTGTGCCTCGAGGGTCTGCTTCTCGGCAGTGAGGGCGTTCTTGCCACGGCCGGCGATAAGCATTCCGGCGAGGATTCCTGCCACAAGGGCGACAATGGCGATGAGGATGGTGGTCATGGGTGTCTCAGTCTTTCATTTTTTGTCGAGAAGGGTGCCGCGGAAAGTCCGGGGCACCCTTTGCTGTCTGTTGTCGGGGAGACAACAGTATTATTTCTTCAGGAACTTGAAATCCTTGCCGAGGTAGTAGGCCTGGTCGCCGAGGCTCTCCTCGATGCGCATCAGCTGGTTGTACTTGCAGATACGGTCGGTACGCGAGGCGGAGCCGGTCTTGATGAGGCCTGCGTTCATGGCCACGACGAGGTCGGCGATGGTGGTGTCCTCGGTCTCGCCCGAACGGTGGCTGATGATAGCGGTGTACTGGTTGCGCATAGCCAGGTTGACGGCGTCGATGGTCTCGGTAAGGGTGCCAATCTGGTTGAGCTTGATGAGGATGGAGTTGGCCACCTTCTTCTCAAGACCCATCTTGAGACGTGCAACGTTGGTAACGAAGAGGTCGTCGCCGACGAGCTGGCAGCGGTCGCCAATGCTGTCGGTGTGGAGACGCCAGCCGTCCCAGTCGTCCTCAGCCATGCCGTCTTCGATGCTGATGATGGGATAGCGGTTGACCCAGTCTTTCCAGAAGTCGCTCATCTGGGCAGGGGTGAGTTTCTCACCAGTGCTCCACTTGAGCTCGTACATGTTCTCTTCGGCATTGTAGAACTCCGAAGCAGCGGCATCAAGACCGATGTAGACGTCCTCGCCGGGACGGTAGCCGGCCTTCTCGATGGCCTGGAGGATGCAGGTGAGGGCCTCCTCGTTGCTGCCCAGGTTGGGGGCGAAGCCACCTTCGTCGCCGACGTTGGTGCTCATACCCTTGCTCTTGAGGACGCTCTTGAGGTTGTGGAACACCTCTGCGCCCATGCGGAGTGCCTCGCTGAAGGTGGGGGCACCCACGGGGAGAATCATGAACTCCTGGAAGTCGATGCTGTTATCGGCATGCGAACCACCGTTGAGGATGTTCATCATGGGGATGGGGAGGGTATAGCCGCCCACACCGCCGAGGTAGCGGAAGAGCTCCTGGTTGGTCTCCAGGGCGGCAGCCTTGGCGGCGGCCAGAGAGACACCGAGGATGGCGTTGGCACCCAGACGGCTCTTGTTCTCAGTGCCGTCGAGCTCAATCATCTTCATGTCAAGGGCTTTCTGCTCGCTGACGAACATACCCTGCAACTCGTCGTTCAACACGGTATTGACATTGTTCACGGCCTGCATGACACTCTTGCCGAGGAACTGGCTCTTGTCGCCATCGCGAAGCTCACAGGCTTCGTGTACGCCCGTGGAGGCACCGCTCGGAACGGCGGCGCGACCCATGGCGCCCTGGTCGGTATACACATCGACTTCAACTGTGGGGTTGCCGCGACTGTCGAGAATCTGACGGCCCTTGATTCCTATAATCTGACTCATAACTATTTATGTTTATTTGTTATTATTTTATCTATTTCGTTGAAAACGCAAAATTACAAAAAAAAAATCATACTTTGAGAATTATTTCATCCTTGTCGACAAGGTATCAAAAACGAAAATTTTAACATATTTGTATCACACTGACAATCAACACCAACACCGTATCAACTCCGTACCAACTCCTACCCAACACCGTACCAACTCCTACCATGGTAGGAGTTGGTACGGTGTTGGTACGGTCTTGGAAGGGGGTTGGGAGGGGGTTGACAAAAAGAAAAGCCCCTGCCGGATGGCAGGGGCTTCAATGTGGAGTATGTTCCAGATAGAATTACTCAGCCTTGGGGGCTTCAGCCTCAGCGACGGGGGCCTCAGCGGCAGGGGCTTCGGCCACGGGAGCCTCGGCGGCCTTCTTGGCGCGGCTACGGCGGGTGCTCTTGGCAGCCTTCTTGGTGGTGTCTTTGAGCATGTTCTCGTTGTAGTCGACGAGCTCGATGATGGCCATCTCGGAGTTGTCACCGTGACGGATGCCGGTCTTCAGGATGCGGGTGTAGCCACCGGGGCGGTTGGCGACCTTCTGCGAAACCTCGCGGAAGAGTTCGTTGACGGCCTCTTTGCTGTGGAGGTAGCTGAAGACGATACGGCGATTATGGGTGGTGTCCTCTTTCGAACGATTGATAAGAGGCTCGACATACACGCGGAGGGCTTTAGCTTTGGCAACAGTGGTCTCGATGCGCTTATGCATGATGAGCGAGGTGGCCATGTTGGAGAGCATAGCAACGCGATGAGCGTGGGTTCTGGACAGATGATTTACTTTGCAACCGTGTCTCATATTCTTTCTTATTCTTTATCTAATTTATACTTTGCTACATTCATACCGAATTCGAGGTTCTTCGAAGCCACGAGGTTCTCGAGCTCGGTAAGTGATTTTTTGCCGAAGTTGCGGAACTTGAGCAAATCGGCTTTGTTGAACGACACCAAATCGCCCAGGGTATCGACTTCAGCGGCCTTGAGGCAGTTGAGTGCGCGGACCGAGAGGTCGAGGTCGATAAGCTTGGTCTTGAGGAGCTGGCGGGTGTGTGCCGTGGACTCATCGAATTCTTCCTGGACGGGCTTGGTCTCGACATCGAGGGTGATGCGCTCGTCGGAGAAGAGCATGAAGTGCTGGATGAGGATGGTGGCTGCCTCTTTGAGAGCTTCCTTGGGGTGGATGGAGCCGTCGGTCTCGATATCGAACGTCAGCTTCTCATAGTCGGTGCGCTGCTCGACGCGGTAGTCGTCGACGGCGTACATGACCTTCTTGATAGGCGTGTGGATAGAGTCGATGGCGATGACACCGATGGGGTCGGTGGCGCGCTTGTTCTCGTCGGCCGGGACATAGCCGCGACCCTTGTCGATGGACAGGGTGATGCGGAGCTCGGTCTGGGCTTCCATGTGGCAAATCTCCAAGTCGGGGTTGAGCACCTGGAAACCATTGAGATTGCTGTTGAGGTCACCGGCTTTGAAGACTGTCTGATTCTTGACCGTGAAGGAAATCTTCTCGTGGTCGTAATCCTCCAGCTGACGGCGGAAGCGGATCTGCTTCAGACGCAGGATGATGTCGGTCATGTCCTCGACGACTCCGGGGAGGGAGGAGAACTCATGGTCGACGCCATCAATCTGGACAGATGTGATAGCATAGCCTTCGAGCGAAGAGAGAAGGACGCGACGCAAAGCGTTGCCGATGGTTGTGCCGTAACCGGGCTCCAGCGGACGGAATTCGAACGTGCCGCGGAAGTCGTCAGCTTCAAGCATGACCACCTTATCGGGTTTTTGGAATGATAATATTGCCATTATTGATCCTTTCTTTCTTTGATTGAGTTGATGTCCAAGCCAAGGCTCAGACTGACGTCCTATATACTATTACTTGGAGTAGAGGTCAACGATGAGCTGCTCGTTGATGGTCTCGGGGATGTCGGAGCGCTGGGGGAAGTTGACGAACTTGCCGCTCATGCTGGCGCCGTCCCATTCGAGCCAAGGATAGTTGTTGGCACGCGAGGCGAGAGCGTCGGTGATAACCTCGAGCGATTTGCTGCGCTCGCGGACGGAGACGACGTCACCCTCTTTCAGGGAATAGGAAGGAACATTGACGACATTGCCGTTGACGGCGATGTGACGGTGGGAAACCAGCTGACGGGCCTGAGCGCGGCTGCGGGCGATGCCGAGACGATAGACCACGTTGTCGAGGCGAGCCTCGATGAGTTTCATCAGCTCCTCACCGGTGATGCCACCACGACGGGAGGCTTCGGCATAGAGTTTACGGAACTGGCGCTCGAGAATGCCGTAGGTATATTTGGCTTTCTGCTTCTCGTTGAGCTGGATGCCGTACTCGGAGGTCTTGCTGCGGCGACGGTTCTGGCCGTGCATGCCGGGAGCATAAGGTTTCTTCTCGTAGCTTTTGTCCGGGCCGTAGATAGGCTCGTGGAATTTTCTTGCGATTTTGGTCTTCGGACCAGTGTATCTTGCCATTGTACTGTTGTTCTTTTAAGATTAATAATTACACACGACGACGTTTGGGGGGACGGCAACCATTGTGAGGCAGCGGGGTGATGTCGGTGATTTCCATAACCTCGATACCGCAGGTGTTGATTGCGCGGATTGCAGATTCACGTCCTTGACCAGGTCCCTTGACGAAGACCTTGACTTTTCTTAGGCCCAAATCATAAGCAACTTTGCCGCAATCTTCCGCAGCCATCTGAGCGGCGTACGGAGTGTTTTTCTTCGATCCGCGGAAGCCCATTTTTCCAGCAGACGACCAAGAAATCACTTGACCGGCGTTGTTTGTCAACGAGATGATGACATTGTTGAAGGATGCAAAGATGCATGCTCTTCCCTGAGGTTCAACTTTTACGACTCTTTTTTTGGTCGGTTTTGAAGTTTTTGCCATTTTGTTTTTGCTTGATTTTCTTTGTTTCTTACTGCCAACCACTCCTGAGGTCACATTCTAATCCGCGGCTGGGGCGCTACAACCATTACTTACTTGGTAGCTTTCTTCTTGTTAGCGATAGTTTTCTTCTTACCCTTACGAGTACGGGCGTTGTTCTTGGTGCTCTGACCACGGAGGGGCAGACCCAGGCGGTGACGGATGCCACGGTAGCAGCCGATATCCATCAGTCGCTTGATGTTCATCTGGACTTCGGAACGGAGGGCGCCTTCGACTTTGTACTCGTCGTTGATGATGTTACGAAGGGCGTTCTGCTCATCGTCGGTCCAATCCTGCACCTTCTTGCCTTCATCGATGCCGGCTTTGGCAAGGATCTCTTTGGCGGTGCTACGTCCGATACCGAAGATATAGGTCAAACCTATCTCTCCTCTTTTGTTCTTGGGTAAGTCAATACCTGCAATACGTGCCATAGATTCTTTTTATCTGTTTTGTTTTTTAATTATCCTTGTCTTTGTTTGAACTTAGGATTTTTCTTGTTGATAACATAGACCACCCCGTGGCGACGAACCACTTTGCATTCGGGCGATCTCTTCTTGACTGAGACTCTTACTTTCATGTTGTGTAATTATTAATCTTGTTGTTACTTTTTCTTCTTGTTAGGTCTGAGCCTACTTGTGACGGTAAGTGATGCGGCCTTTCGTGAGGTCATAGGGAGACATCTCGATCTGCACTTTGTCGCCGGGAAGAATCTTGATGTAATGCATGCGCATTTTGCCGGAGATGTGGGCAATGATCTGGTGTCCGTTTTCCAATTCGACACGGAACATGGCGTTGCCGAGGGATTCGACGACGGTTCCGTCAAGTTGTATGGATGCTTGTTTTGCCATTCGTTGTTTTACTTACCGTGTGTTGTTTTACTTGTTTTCGATAAATTCGTGTGTGGTGAGGATGTCGGGACCGTTGGCGGTGATGGCTACGGTGTGCTCGTAGTGGGCTGCCGGCTTGCCGTCGCGAGTGCGGCAGGTCCAGCCGTCCTCCTTGGAGAACTTGACGTTCTTGGAGCCCATGCAGACCATCGGTTCAACGGCGATGACCATGCCTTCCTTGAGCAGCGGACCGGTGCCTTTGACACCGTAGTTGGGTACGTTGGGCGACTCATGCATCTTGAAACCCACACCGTGGCCGCAGAGTTCGCGGACCACAGAGTAGCCGTTTTTCTCGCAGTGCATCTGCACGGCATGACCGATATCGCCTACGCGGTTGCCCGCCTTGCACTTGTCAAGACCTATATAGAGGGCCTCGCGGGTCACCTTCATCAGGCGCTGCATCTCGGGGCTCACCTCGCCCACAGCGAAGGTGTAAGCCGAGTCGGCAACATAGCCGTTGAGGTCAATGACACAGTCAAGCGTGACATTGTCGCCCTCATTGATGAAGAGGTCGCCGGGAATGCCGTGAACCACCACATCGTTGACAGAGATGCAGAATGCCGACGGGAAGCCTTCATAGCCCTTGCACAACGGCTTGGCACCGTTGTCGCGGATGTACTGCTCGCCAATCTGGTTCAAGAAAGCAGTGGTGACACCCGGACGGATGTGACGGCCAACCTCCGCGAGAGTTTTCCCGAGGAGGAGGCCGGCATCACGTATGAGCTCGATTTCTTCTTTTGTCTTGAGCAATATCATTCTATATGGTTGCTTCTTTTTTTATGCCTGGATGGACATGGAGGTGCGGCCCTTGATACGGCCAGTCTTGGTGAGACCGTCGTAGTGGCGCATCAGCAGGTGGCTCTCAATCTGCTGCAGGGTGTCGAGGATGACACCGACAAGGATGAGCAGCGAGGTGCCGCCGTAGAACTGGGCGAACTGCGAGGAGACACCGAAGAGGCGGATGATGGCGGGCATGATGGCGACGAAGGCCAGGAAGATGGAACCGGGCAGGGTGACCTTCGAGAGGATGCTCTCGAGGTACTCGGCCGTTCTCTTGCCGGGCTTGACACCGGGGATGAAGCCACCATTCTTCTTCATATCCTCAGACATCTGGTTGGGGTTGATAGCGATAGCGGTGTAGAAATAAGTGAAGACAACCACAAGGAGTCCAAAGATGAGGTTGTACCAGAATCCGTTGTAGTCGGCCAGAGCCATGGCGAGGCCGCTGTCGGTGTTGTCGGAGAAGCCCATGAAGGTGATGGGGAGGAACATCAGGGCCTGGGCAAAGATGATGGGCATGACGCCAGCGGCATTCACCTTGATGGGAATGTACTGACGGACGCCACCATATTGCTTGTTACCGACGATGCGCTTGGCATACTGCACGGGGATGCGGCGGGTGCCTTGCACCAGCAGAATGACGAGCAGAATGACAACCAACAAGACAACAATCTCGAAGAGGAACATCACCAGTCCACCACCCTCGTTCATGCGCGAGGCGAACTCGGACGACAGGGCGAAGGGCAGACGGGCAATGATACCAATCATAATCAAGAGCGAGATACCGTTGCCGACACCTTTGTCGGTGATGCGCTCACCGAGCCACATGACGAACAGCGTACCGCTGATGAGGATGATGACACTGCTGAGCCAGAAGAACAGCGTGGGATGACCATTGAACGGATAAAAAGCGGTTGACGTGGCACCCAGCTGAGAAGCCATGTTGCTGATGTAGGCAGGAGCCTGGGCAGCAGTGACAATGACGGTCAGCCAACGGGTGATCTGGTTCATCTTTCTACGGCCACTTTCACCTTCTCTCTGCATTTTCTGGAAACGGGGAACCACCATCACCAACAGCTGGATGACAATCGAAGCCGTGATGTAGGGCATGATACCCAGGGCGAAGATGGAGGCATTGGAGAATGCACCACCAGAAAACATGTTGAGAAGTCCCATCAGGCCCTTGTCGCCACTCTCTCTGAAGGCGTCGAGCTGATGAGGATCAACACCTGGCAGGATGACATAGCAACCGATGCGGTAAATCAGCACTAAACCGAGGGTGTAGAGGATTCTTTTCCGCAGGTCTTCAATCGACCAGATGTTTTTAAGTGTCTGTATAAATCGCTTCATTGTGATAGTTTGTTTTATTCGATTACGGTAGCCACGCCACCTTTGTCCTCAATAGCCTTCTTGGCAGCAGCCGAGAAAGCGTGGGCGGTAACGTTGACCGCTTTGGCGAGTTCGCCGCGGCCGAGGATCTTGATGCGATCCTTGCCGGAGATAAGACCATTCTGCATCAGCACCTCGAGGTTGAAGTCGGTGATGTTCTTGGCCTCGGCAATGGCGTTGAGGGTGTCGAGGTTGATACCGACATACTCAACACGGTTGATATTCTTGAAACCGAATTTCGGAACACGGCGATAGAGAGGCATCTGACCGCCCTCGAAGCCGACCTTCTGGTGGTAACCGGAACGGGCCTTGGCACCTTTGTTACCGCGGGTAGCGGTACCGCCTTTACCGGAACCGGCACCACGGCCGATACGTTTCGAGTGCTTAATAGAACCTTCAGCGGGTTTGAGATTACTTAAGTTCATTATATGTTTCCTTTCTTGTTTACGAGTTAAATTTCTTCGACAGTGATGAGGTGCTTGACCTTCTCAATCATACCGAGAATCTGCGGAGTGGCGACCACCTCGCGGGTGTGGTTGATACGGCGCAGGCCCAGCGCTTCCATAGTGCGTTTCTGACGGGCGGGACGGCCAATGATACTTCTGACCTGTTTGATTCTGAGTTTCTTCATTTTCTTGACCTCCTTTTAATTAACCGTTAAACACTTTGTCGAGGGAAATACCACGGAGCTGGGACACCATGTAAGGATCCTTCATCTGGAGAAGGGCATTGATGGTGGCCTTCACCACGCTGTGGGGATTCGAGGAACCCTTGCACTTGGCAAGCACGTCCTTCACACCCACGCTCTCGAGCACGGCACGCATAGCACCGCCGGCGATGACACCGGTACCGGGGGCAGCAGGTTTCAGGAATACTTTGGCTCCGCTGTACTTACCGCACTGCTCGTGGGGGATGGTACCCTTCAGAACGGGAACACGGATGAGGTTCTTCTTGGCGTCGTCGATACCTTTCTGGACGGCGGCCTGGACCTCCTTGGCTTTGCCGAGGCCGTAGCCAACAACACCGTTCTCATTTCCAATAACGACGATGGCAGCAAAGGTGAAGGTTCTACCACCTTTGGTAACCTTGGTGACGCGGTTGATTGCGACAAGACGATCTTTGAATTCGATCTCGCTTGATTTTACTCTTTTAATGTTTACTTCTGCCATGACTTTATTAGAATTTTAAACCACCTTCTCTGGCACCGTCGGCCAAGCTCTTCACGCGGCCGTGGTAGAGGTAACCATTACGGTCAAAAACAACGGTATTGATACCAGCGGCAATGGCGCGCTCGGCAACAGCCTTGCCGACCTTGGCAGCCACTTCGCTCTTTGTGCCACTCTTTTCAAAGCCTTTCTCGAGGGAAGAGGCTGCGGTCAGTGTCACACCTTTTACATCGTCAATCACCTGGGCATAGATTTCCTTGTTGCTTCTGAAAACCGACAGGCGAGGCATCTCAGCGGTACCGCTGACTTTATGACGGATGCGGAATTTAATCTTTGTTCTTCTTATGTCTTTTTTTGTTGCCATAACAATTTTTCTTTTGGCTTTTTGGCAAATCTTTTTACCTTACTATTTATTTAGCAGCAGCTTTACCAGCCTTCTTACGAATCTCCTCGCCCTGGAAGCGGATACCTTTACCTTTATAAGGCTCGGGTTTGCGGAGCGAACGAATCTTGGCGGCAGCCTGACCAAGGATCTGCTTGTCGCAGCAGGTCATGGTGATGATGGGGTTCTTACCTTTCTCGGTGACGGTCTCGACCTTGATTTCAGGGGCGAGCTCGAAGAAAATCTTGTGCGAGTAGCCAAGGTCCATCTCCATGACGTTACCGGTGGCCTGCACCTTGTAACCCACGCCGATGACTTCCTGGACAGTCTTGAAGCCTTCGCTGACACCTTTCACCATATTGGCGGCAAGGGCGCGATAGAGGCCGTGCTGTGCTTTGGTCTCGCGCTCATCATTGGGACGGATGAAGTGCAGAACGCCGTCTTCAACTTTCATCTCAATCATGGGGTTCACTTTCTGGCTGAGCTCTCCGAGGGGTCCCTTAACGGTCAGGACGTTGTCATCAGAAATCTTCACTTCAACACCTTTGGGAAGGTGGATGGGCATTTTACCTATTCTTGACATTTCTTAGTTCTCCTCTCTTGATTAGCTGATGTAACATAAAACTTCACCGCCCACGTTCAGGGTGCGGGCCTCTTTGTCGGTCATCAGACCTTTGGAGGTCGAGACGATAGCAATGCCGAGGCCATTGAGGACGCGGGGCATCTCGTCGACGGAGACATACTTACGCAGACCAGGGCTCGACACACGCTTGAGGTCGGCGATGGCGGACTGCTTGGTCACGGGGTGATACTTCAGAGCGATCTTGATGCTCTGGTTGTGGGAACCTTCATTCTCGAACTTGTAGTTCAGGATGTAGCCCTTCTCGAAGAGAATCTTGGTGATCTCTTTTTTCAGTTTGGAACCGGGGATTTCGACCACGCGATGCTTGGCGGCGATGGCGTTTCTCATGCGGGTCAGATAATCTGCAATAGGATCTGTTACCATTTTAATTTTTTGATTTTAAGTTTTGTAGTATTGGTGGAATGCCAACTTGCAAAGCTACCAATAAATTATTTCTTACCAACTAGCTTTCTTCACGCCGGGGATAAGGCCGGAGACAGCCATCTCGCGGAAGTTGATACGCGAGATACCGAACTGGCGCATGTAACCCTTGGGACGGCCCGTCAGCTGGCAACGATTGTGCTGGCGAATGGGGCAGGCGTTCTTCGGAAGTTTCTGAAGGGCGATGACAGCCTTCTCGACATCCTCGGGTTCACCGGTGCGAACAATTTCTTTCAGGGCAGCGCGTTTGGCGGCGTACTTGGCGACCATTTTAGCTCTTTTGCGCTCTCTTGCTTTAATCGATTCTTTAGCCATTATGCTTATTTTTGTTGATTCTTGAACGGTAAACCAAACTCCTTGAGCAGCGACATGGCCTCCTTGTCGGTGTTGGCCGAGGTGACGAAGGTGATGTCCATACCCTGGATACGATCAATCTTGTCGATGTCGATCTCGGGGAAGATAATCTGCTCGGCGATGCCGAAGGTGTAGTTACCCTTGCCATCGAAGCCCTTGTCGTTGATGCCGCGGAAGTCGCGGATACGGGGGATAGAGGCGGTCACAAGGCGCTCCAGGAACTCATACATGCGCTCGCCACGGAGGGTCACGCGGACGCCGATGGGCATGCCGCGACGCAGTTTGAAGTTCGAGATATCTTTGCGCGACTTGGTGGCAACAGCCTTCTGGCCAGTGATGGCGGTCATCTCCTCGATGCCCTTGTCGATGACTTTCTTGTCAGCGATGGCGGCTTTACCAAGGCCCTGATTCAGGGTGATTTTCTTCAGACGGGGAGCCTGCATGACGGTCTTGTAGCCGTACTCTTTCATCAAAGCGGGCAGAATCTCCTCTTTGTATTTGGTCTTTAATGCGGGAATGTATGCCATTACTTAATCTCCTCTCCAGTTTTTTTAGAATAACGGACTATTTTGCCAGTTTTTTCGTCGACGCGGCGGCCAATCTTAGTGGGGGTCTTGTCCACCACAACCATGAGGTTGGAGATGTGGATGGGAGCTTCCTGCTCCACGATGCCTCCCTGCGTGTTCTTGGCATTGGGTTTGGTGTGTTTCTTGTTCACGTTGACACCCTCGACGATGGCGCGGTTCTTTTCGGGATAGACCTTCAGGACCTTGGCGATCTTACCTTTGTCATCGCCAGCGATTACCTGAACCATATCCCCTTTCTTAACGTGCAATTTCATTGTTCTCTTTTTCTTTTATTGTTTACAATACTTCGGGAGCGAGAGAGACAATCTTCATAAACTGTTTCTCGCGCAGTTCACGACCCACGGGGCCGAAGATACGGGTGCCACGGAGCTCATCGGCGGCGGTGAGCAGGACGCAGGCATTGTCGTCGAAGCGGATGTAGGAACCATCATTGCGACGAATCTCTTTCTTGGTGCGCACCACGACTGCCTTGGACACGCTACCTTTCTTCACGTTGCCGGAGGGCAGAGCGTCTTTGATGGCCACCACGATGGTATCACCAATGGAAGCATAACGCTTCTTGGTGCCACCCAGGACGCGGATACACAGGGCGCTTTTGGCACCGCTGTTATCGGCAACTGTCATTCTGGTTTCTTGCTGTATCATTTCTTCTTTTTGTTTTTTCTGATAGGTGTAGTACTATTTAGCCTTCTCGACGATTTCGACCAAGCGCCAGCATTTGTTCTTGCTCAGCGGACGGGTCTCCATGATGCGCACGGTGTCGCCCATGTTGGCTTCGTTCTTCTCGTCGTGAGCCATGAATTTGGTGGACTTCTTCACGAACTTGCCGTACTTCGGGTGTTTCACCTTACGCTCGACAAGAATCACGATGGATTTATCCATTTTGTTGCTGACCACAACACCGATTCTTTCTTTTCTTAAATTTCTTTCCATCTTAATTGGATTTTACTAATTGCCATGCTTACTTGTTGCCAGCGATTTCGCGGGCGCGGAGCTCTGTAAGGCAGCGGGCAATGTTTTTTCTACTTTCTTTAATTTTGTTGGGGTTCTCGAGGGGGGAGACGGCGTGGGTCAGAATCATCTTCTGATAGGTGGCGCGCTCAGCCTCGAGTCTCTCCTTCAATTCAGCAGTCGAGAGCTCTTTTATTGCAATTTCATTCTTCATGACTGTAGGGGCTTCTAATTATTCTTCGATATAGTCTCTTTTCACAACGAACTTGGTCGAGATGGGGAGCTTCTGGGCGGCCAGACGGAGAGCCTCCTTGGCGATGTCCATGGGAACACCCTCGCACTCGAACAGCATCGTACCGGGCATCACACGGGCGACGAAATACTCGGGAGCACCCTTACCTTTACCCATACGCACCTCGTTAGGCTTCTTGGTGATGGGCTTGTCCGGGAAGATGCGAATCCAAATCTGACCTTCACGTTTCATGTGACGCGTTACAGCTTGACGAGCAGCCTCAATCTGACGGCCAGTGATGAAGCAAGTCTCGAGCGATTTGATACCGAAGGTACCGAATGCGAGTTCATGGCCACGGAAGGCATTACCTTTAATTTTGCCTTTCTGCTGCTTTCTATATCTTGTTTTTTTAGGTTGTAACATTTCTTCTTATTGTTTCGTGTTTAGTACGAATGCTAAACTACAAATTATTTACTGTTGTTATTTCTGTTACCCTGACGACGACGGGGAGCACCACCTTCGGGGCGACGACCGGCTCCCATGGCACCAGCGCGATGGTCTTTCTGCTGACCACCCACGGTGGAGGGAACGAGCTCGGGTCTGCCATAGATGACACCGCGGCAAATCCACACCTTGATACCGATACGGCCATAGGTGGTGTGAGCCTCAGCGTTGGCATAGTCGATGTCGGCACGGAGGGTGTGCAGCGGGGTGCGACCCTCTTTGAAGTGCTCGCTACGTGCGATTTCAGCACCGCCGATACGGCCGGCGATGGAGACCTTGATACCCTCGGCACCGGTACGCATCGTGGAAGTGATGGCGTTCTTGATGGCGCGACGATACTGGATACGGCCTTCAATCTGTTTGGCAATGTTCTGGGCAACGAGAACGGCGTCCATCTCGGGGCGCTTCACCTCGCTGATGTTGATCTGGACATCCTTGCCAGTGAGCTTCTTGAGCTCCTCGCGGAGTTTGTCGACCTCAGAACCGGCACGTCCGATAATCAGACCCGGACGGGCGGAGTTGATGGTCACGGTGAGCAGCTTGAGCGTACGCTCGATGTAAATCTTCGAGATGCTAGCCTTGGCGAGACGGGCGTTGAGATACTTACGGATCTTGTCGTCCTCAACGAGCTTCTGTTCAAATCTTCTTCCGCCAAACCAGTTAGAATCCCATCCGCGGATGATACCTAATCTGTTTCCAATTGGGTTAGTTTTTTGTCCCATTGTTGAGTTTCTTCTTTTTAATTACTTATTTAGTTTCTTCTTTTTCAGCCTGGGCAACAGGGGCCTCCTCGATGCGGCTGCCAAGAATCACGGTGATGTGGTTGCTGCGCTTGCGGATACGGTAGCCACGGCCCTGGGGGGCGGTGCGCATACGCTTCATCGTACGACCTTCGTCAACCTTAATCTGCTTGACATACAGCTGAGCGTCCTCCATGCGGGCACCCTCGTTTTTGGCCTGCCAGTTGGCGACAGCCGAGAGGATGAGCTTGCGCATCTTAGGAGCGGACTCTCTGGGGTTGTATTGGAGGATACCGAGAGCCTTCTCGACGTCGACACCACGGACGAGGTCAGCGACGAGACGGGTTTTACGAGGCGAAGTGGGGTTATTCATCAACTTTGCCACATAAAGGGTCTTGTTGGCTTCTTTACGTGCTTCTGCACTATTATGTTTTCTACGTCCCATTTTCTTTTAATGTTTACTTTTTACCTTTATCTTTAGATCCTGCATGGCCGCGGAAGATGCGGGTGGGAGCGAACTCGCCAAGCTTGTGACCCACCATGTTCTCGGTGACGTACACGGGGATGAACTTGTTGCCGTTATGCACGGCGATAGTCTGACCCACGAAGTCGGGCGAAATCATCGAAGCTCTCGACCATGTCTTGATGGTAACCTTCTTGTTGGACTGCTGTGCCTCGATTACACGTTTTTCCAGTTTGTGGAAAATATACGGACCTTTCTTTAATGAACGACTCATTGTTTCTTCTTTTTACTGAGTTACTTCTTTCTTCTTTCGACGATGTACTTGCTCGACTGCTTCTTGGGAGCGCGAGTCTTGTAGCCCTTGGCCGGGATACCCTTACGCGAACGGGGATGTCCGCCGGTCTGACGGCCCTCACCACCGCCCATCGGGTGGTCAACGGGGTTCATGACAACGCCACGGTTGCGCGGACGACGGCCGAGGTGACGGCTGCGACCGGCTTTACCGCCGACTTCCAGGTTGTGCTCAGGATTGCTCACGATACCAACGGTAGCGCGGCAGGCCTGAAGGATCATGCGCATCTCGCCGCTGGGCATCTTGATGATGGCGTACTTGTCGTCGCGCGACATCAGCTGGGCATAGGCACCGGCCGAACGCACCATCTTGGCACCCTGGCCGGGACGGAGCTCGATATTGTGAATCAGCGTGCCGAAAGGAATCTCAGCAAGCAACAGGGTGTTTCCCACCTCGGGGGCGACACCTTTACCCGACATCACGGTCTGACCGACCTTGAGGCCCTGCGGGCAGAGGATGTAGCTCTTCTCACCGTCGGCATAGCAGATAAGGGCGATGCGCGAACTGCGGTTGGGGTCATACTCGATGGTCTTCACCACGGCGGGGATACCATCCTTCGTGCGCTTGAAGTCGACAAAGCGGTACAGTTGTTTGTGGCCGCCGCCGATATAACGCATGGTCATCTTACCCTGATTGTTACGGCCACCGCTCTTGCGGATACCGTAGACAAGGCTTTTCTCCGGTTTGGTAGCGGTGATGTCATCATTAGTGACAACCAGTTTGTGGCGCTGACCGGGGGTTGTAGGTTTAATTTTCTTTAAAGCCATTTTTTTACTTAATTCTTATTAGTCTCTTATCAGTGGACTTAACTATTATTACTTGTTTTTCTGATTAGATGCTGGCATAGAAATCAATGCTGTCACCTTCTGCCAAAGTCACGATGGCCTTCTTGTAGGCGTTCGTGCGGCCAGTCAGGAAGCCCGATTTCGTATAGCGCGATTTCAGCTTGCCAGAGTAGTTCATGGTGTTGACATCAACAACCTTCACATTGTAGAACTGCTCGACGGCATTCTTGATCTCAATCTTGTTGGCGCGTTTGTCAACAACAAAACCGTAGCGGTTGTGAGCGGGAGCAACAGCAATGCCCTTCTTGCGCTGGATGCGGGTCTGGATAGGATTGGCCGCAGCCTCGGTCAGGCGGGTCATCTTTTCACTAATCAGCGGTTTTACTATAATGTTCATCATTTGTTAAACTTTCTTAAATCGTTATACTCACAAGCCTTATTTTGTTGCCAGAACACGGTTGATTTCGTTCAATGAACCCTCACAAACGACAATATTGGAGGCGTTAACAATGTCGTAAGTATTTAACTGCGACACGTTTACGACCTTCACGTTCTTAAGGTTTCTAGCGGACAAAGATACGAAATTATTTTGATTCTCAAGCACAAAAAGTGACTTTTTATCATTCAATTTCAGATTATTGAGCACCTCGATCATTTTCTTGGTCTTGGGACCTTCGAAAGTGAAGTTCTCAACAACAGTCATATTGTTCTCGCTGGCTTTGTAGCTCAGAGCGCTGCGGCGGGCAAGACGTTTGACCTTGACATTGAGTTTGAAACGATAGTCACGGGGCTTGGGTCCGAAGATGGTACCACCGCCGACGAAGACGGGGCTCTTCAAATCGCCCGAACGAGCACCGCCGGTGCCTTTCTGACGTTTCAGCTTGCGGGTGCTATGTGCATTCTCGCTACGCTCTTTGGCTTTGTGAGTGCCCTGACGGTTGTCGGCCAGATACTGCTTGACATCAAGGTAGATGGCGTGGTCGTTGGGCTCGATGGCGAAAATAGAATCCTCCAGGTTGATGGTTCTCCCGGTTTCGCTTCCGTTGATGTTATAAACTTTAATCTCCATTTCTGATTAGCTCCATCTTTCAAGTTTGACAATAGAACCCTTGGGGCCGGGGACGGAACCCTTGACCAGCATAAGGTTTTTCTCAGCGATGATCTTCACCACCTGCAGGTTCTGCACCTTCACGCGGTGGTTACCAGTCTGACCGGCCATGCGCATGCCCTTGAAGATACGCGAGGGGTACGAAGAAGCACCAATCGAACCGGGAGCGCGCAGACGGTCGTGCTGACCGTGGGTCTTGTCACCGACGCCACCGAAGCCGTGACGAGTGACGACACCCTGGAAACCTTTACCTTTCGAAGTACCGACGACGTCGACAAATTCACCTTCCTGGAAAACCTCGACGGTAAGCACCTCACCGTGTTTTTTCTTGTGACCCTCCTCAAAGCGGCTGAACTCAGCGAGGTAGCGCTTCGGGGTGGTGTTGGCCTTGGCGAAGTGGCCCTTCATGGACTTCGTCGTGTGGCTCTCTTTCTTCTCGCCAAAAGCGAGCTGGATGGCCTCATAGCCGTCCTTCTCAATCGTTCTCACTTGTGTAACAACACAAGGACCAGCTTCAATAACAGTGCACGGAATCTGCTTTCCGTCGGCATCAAAAAGACTGGTCATTCCAATTTTCTTTCCAATTAATCCTGACATTTCTTAGTTTGGATTCTTTAATTTGTTAGACAATTCAGCTTATCTCTCGACATTGGCTGATTAAATTCACACTTTGATTTCGACTTCAACACCGCTGGGGAGCTCGAGCTTCATCAGGGCATCGATGGTCTTCGTACGATCGTTGATCTCGATGTCCATCAGACGCTTGTAGGTGTTCAGCTCGAACTGCTCACGCGACTTCTTGTTCACGAAGGTCGAGCGGTTCACGGTGAAAATCTTTTTGTTGGTAGGCAGGGGTATGGGACCATTGACCACTGCGCCAGTCATCTTAACGGTCTTCACAATCTTCTCAGCCGACTTGTCGACGAGGTTGTGGTCGTAAGATTTGAGTTTGATTCTGATTCTTTGACTCATTGTTATTTTTTTTTTAATTATTTTTATTCTTCAAAATAGCTTCCTGCTGGTCGCGGCTCACCTCGGCATAATGAGAAAACTCCATCGTCGAGTTGGCACGGCCGGAAGTGATGGTACGCAGCGAGGTGACATAGCCGAACATCTGCTCCAGCGGCACTTTGGCATGGATGGCCTGGACACCCACCTTGGCGGTGATGTTCTCCAACATGCCGCGGCGACGGTTGAGGTCGCCAGTCACATCACCCACATAGGCGTCGGGGGTCAGCACCTCGAGTTTCATGATGGGCTCCAGCAACACAGGGTTGGCTTTGCGGCAGGCTGCCTTGAAACCAATCTTGGCACAGAGCTCGAAACTCAGCTGGTCGCTGTCCACAGGGTGGAACGAGCCGTCGATGACCGTCACCTTCATCGAGTCCATCGGATAACCGGCCAGAACACCGTTCTGCATGGCCTCCTTGAAGCCCTTCTCAATTGCGGGCATGAACTCCTTAGGAATATTGCCACCTTTCACCTCGTTGACAAACTGCAGGCCCACGAAACCCTCGTCGGCGGGACCAATCTCGAAGAGCACGTCGGCAAACTTACCCTTGCCACCCGTCTGCTTCTTGTAAACCTCGTGGTGTTGTACCGTGGTGGTAATGGCCTCTTTGTAGGCCACCTCGGGACGACCCTGATTCACGTCGACACCGAACTCGCGGCGCAGACGGTCCATGATGATATCCAGATGAAGCTCGCCCATACCGCTGATAACGGTCTGGCCGCTCACCTCGTCGGTCTTCACACGGAAGGTGGGGTCTTCCTCCACCAGCTTCATCAGGGCGTTGGTCATCTTGTCCATGTCGGCCTGAGTGTGAGGCTCCACGGCGATGCTAATGACAGGCTCGGGGAACTTCATCGACTCGAGGATGATGGGGTGCTGCTCATCGCAGAGTGTATGTCCGGTCTTGATCTCCTTGAAACCGACAGCGGCTCCGATGTCGCCGGCCTCGATGCGGTCAAGGGGGTTCTGCTTGTTGGAGTGCATCTGCATGATGCGCGAGATACGCTCCTTCTTGCCGGTGTTGGCATTGTAGACATACGAACCACTCTCGAGGCTGCCGCTGTAGACGCGGAAGAAGCACAGACGTCCCACATAGGGGTCGGTGGCAATCTTGAAGGCGAGGGCGCTGAAGGGGGCTTTGACATCCACCTTGCGGCACTCCTCCTTCTCAGTCTTGGGGTTGATGCCGTCAATCTCCGGCATATCCATCGGGCTGGGCAGGAAAGCAGCAACAGCGTCAAGCAACGTCTGGACACCTTTGTTCTTAAAGGCGGAACCGCACATCACGGGAACAATCTTGCGGGAGAGGGTAGCCTTGCGAATCTCGGCGATAACCTCGTCGGCTGTGATGGAGTTGGGATCGTCGAAGAACTTCATCATCAGCTCCTCATTCTCCTCGGCCACACCCTCGATGAGTTTCTGGCGATACTCGGCGGCGATATCCTTCAGGTCCTCAGGCATGGGAATTTCCATGAACTGTTGGCCGTTCGAACTCTCGTCCCACACCAAGGCCTTGTTGGCGATGAGGTCGACAACACCCTTGTAGAGGTCTTCCTGACCGATGGGGATTTCGATGGGAATGGGGTTGGCTCCAAGACGCTCCTTGATCTGGCTCACCACCGAGAAGAAGTCGGCACCCGCGCGGTCCATCTTGTTAATGAAGGCGATGCGGGGCACACCATACTTGTCGGCCTGGCGCCAGACGGTCTCGCTCTGAGGCTCCACGCCGCCCACCGCACAGAAGATGGCGATGGCACCGTCGAGCACACGCAGCGAACGCTCCACCTCGACAGTGAAGTCCACGTGACCCGGAGTATCGATGATGTTGTACTTGTAGCGGTTGTTATGCCATTCCCAGTACACAGTGGTGGCGGCTGAGGTAATGGTGATGCCACGTTCCTGTTCCTGCACCATCCAGTCCATGGTGGCACTACCCTCGTGAGTCTCACCGAGCTTGTAGTTCTTGCCGGTGTAGAAGAGGATGCGCTCCGTCGTCGTCGTCTTGCCGGCGTCGATGTGGGCCATAATACCGATGTTGCGAGTGTATCTGAGATCGGACATATTGTTACTTGTTGCTGTTTGTTATATTATATTAATGTATATCCTATATTATTAATATAATCACACTCTGAAGTGCGAGAAGGCCTTGTTGGCGTCAGCCATGCGGTGGATATCCTCCTTACGCTTGAAGGCGGCACCCTCTTCCTTGTAAGCGGCCTGGATTTCGGCGGCCAGCTTCAGGGCCATGGTCTTCTCACTGCGCTTGCGCGAGAAACCAATAAGGTTCTTCATACCGATGCTCTGCTTACGCTCGGCACGGATCTCGGTAGGAATCTGGAAGGTGGCACCACCGATACGGCGGCTGCGAACCTCGACGCTCGGGGTAACATTGGCCAGAGCCTTCTTCCACACCTCGAGACCGTCCTCTTTCGTACGGTCGGCGACCACGTCGATTGCCTCATAGAAAATCTTGTAGGCGATGGTCTTCTTACCACCCATCATCAGGTTGTTGACGAACTTGGTGACCAGGATGTCATTGTATTTGGGATCCGGAAGGATGATTCTTTTCTTGGGTTTAGCTTTTCTCATTGCTGCTAAAATCTTTAAACTTTCAACTTTAAACTTTCAACTGACTTACTTGCCGGCCTGTTTCGGACGCTTGGCACCGTATTTCGAACGACGCTGGCGACGACCGTCCACTCCGCTGGTATCAAGGGCACCACGGATGATGTGATAACGCACACCGGGAAGGTCCTTCACACGGCCTCCGCGGATCATCACGATCGAGTGCTCCTGCAGGTTGTGACCCTCACCCGGGATATAGGCGTTGACTTCCTTACCATTGGTAAGACGCACACGGGCCACTTTACGCATGGCCGAGTTAGGTTTCTTGGGGGTGGTGGTGTACACACGGGTGCAGACTCCGCGACGCTGAGGGCAGCTGTCGAGGGCGGGAGACTTGGATTTGTACTCCATCTGCTGACGTCCTTTGCGAACTAATTGCTGAATTGTTGGCATTTCTTTTTACTTGTTTTTTTATTTATTATTATTGTTTTTCAGTCTCATTTATGGGCATAACTCGCCCAAAAAGGAATTGCAAAAGTACTACTTTTTTCCGACCCCACCAAGCATCCGACTTTACCACTTGTGTTAAATAATCTTAAAATATTATAGAGAAGTTGAAGCACAGAATGTTACAAAAATATTTTAACACAATTTTTTTGCATAAAAATGCTATTTATCAACAAAAACAGCATGCAAAATTCTACTTTTATTAACACGTTTTTCACATTTTTCACCACTCACCGGATTGTGTAAAAAAATAGAAAAAGGGCAACAAAAAAAAAAGAGGTCAACCGGACCTCCTTATGTGGAGTAGATGGGACTCGAACCCACTACCTTTTGATTGCGAACCAAATGCTCTACCAGATGAGCTACTACCCCTCTTTTTATCAAAAAAGGGCCGTTGTTGCGACCCTCTTGGTGGAGTATATCGGAGTCGAACCGATGACCTCTTGCATGCCATGCAAGCGCTCTAGCCTACTGAGCTAATACCCCATTTTGCTATGCTTTCTCTCTTGAAAGCGGGTGCAAAAGTACAACCTTTTTCCGATATGGCAAAATTTTTTTGAACAAAAATTTTAAAATATTCTATTAATTACTATATATCAATATTTTACATTATTCATTTTTTAACATAAAATATCGCCATAGGGCTCATAAAAACCTTCTTTACATCATATTTTTTACCATTTTTCAGCCCTTCTCACTATACACATAGCGCGATCCTTGTCGGGAGCAGCGACGTTCCAATTCAGCATTGACGAGGGCCGGAATCTCTTCGTTGCGGAGGAGACGACCATCGGGACGGCGGAAACTGCGCTCAGGACAGGCTTGGTAGCGCGGCGGCACCTCTCCAGCCAGACGCTCGACAATTATGTCGGGCCGCAAACGTTCAAGAAGGTCACAGACTAGGGAAATGTATTCGTCGAGCGAAAAGTGCAGCAACAAGCAGCGGAAGGCCTCGTCGTCACGATACTGCTGTTCCATGGCCGTCCCCTTCAGTATCTGCAACTGATGGAACTTCACAGAGGTGAGTGGCAGATCATTGAGCATATCAATCTCGGCGACCATGTCGTCACGACTCTCACCGGGAAGGCCGAGGATAAGATGGCCTCCCACAGGCAGGCCATATCCGGCGGCGGCACGAATGGCACGTTGCGTGCAGGCAAAGTCGTGACCGCGGTTGACGAGACGCAGGGTCCGATTGTAGCAACTCTCGATGCCGAACTCCACGGCGACATAGGCGTCGCGTGCAAGCTCTTTGAGAAGTTCAAAGACAGCGTCATCTACACAGTCAGGCCGCGTGCCGATGACAAGGCCCACCACCTCAGGGTGACGCAAAGCCTCTTTGTAACGCTGCCGAAGGACATCAAGAGTCGCATAAGTGTTGCTGTAGGCTTGGAAATAGGCTAGATAGCAAGCGGCAGAGCGATAGCGGCGGCGATGGAAGGCGATGCCTTCGTCAAGTTGCTCGGTAATGGTGGATACACGACGGCAGTAGGATGGATTGAAGGCCTCATTGGTGCAGAAAGTGCATCCCCCTGTGCCAAGATGACCGTCACGATTAGGGCAGGAGAAGCCCGCATCGACCGAAAGCTTCTGAACCCGCGTCCCGAATCGCTTGCGGAAATAGTCGGAATAGGTGTTGTAAAACATGGTGCAAAAATACGAAAAAAATACAATAAAACTGCTTATTTGGCGTTCTAAAGGGTAGAAAAGACAAAAACATGGAGCTAAGCACTTATTTTGAACCTATCGACACTGGAATAGTGGACTACCAGAGCATGGAGTTCCGTCCGATGCTGGGCGACGATATCATAGCCTACACGGAGCCTGGCCGCTTCCCTAACCTTGACGACGTGAACCTGGTGCTGCTGGGTGTAAAGGAAGACCGCGCCTCGGTGGAGAACCGTGGCTGCGCCGCCGCCCCAGACCTCATACGCCACTACCTCTACCGACTTGCCAAGCCGCATGCCGACATGCACATCGCAGACCTGGGAAACATCATGCCCGGAGCAGAGACACGCGACACCTACTTCGCCCTTATCGAAGCACTGCAACAGTTGCTGGAGAAGGGTATGACGGTGGTAATCCTCGGTGGCAGCGACGACCTGGTATTCCCCATCTATAAAGCCTATGAGGTGCTGGGCCGCGTCATCAATATCTGCTCCGTCGACTCGCGTTTCAACCTCGAGGGCGGCGAAGAGATTAACTCGAACAACTACCTCCAGCACATCATCCTGCAGCAGCCCAACTACCTGTTTGACTATGTCAACGTGGGCTATCAGACATACTTCGTTGGCCAGGAGATGATACAGCTGATGGAAGAACTGAAATTCAGCACCAAACGTCTGGGCGAAGTGCAGGTGAAGATGGAGAACGCCGAGCCGCTGATACGCTACAGTGACGTCGTGGCCGTGGACATCAGCGCCGTGCGCCAGAGCGACGCTCCCGCCAATGCAGCACCGTCGCCTCATGGCTTCTACGGCGAGCAGGTGTGCCAGCTGGCGCGCTTCGCCGGCATGAGCGACAAGACCTCCTGCATGGGATTCTTCGAGATGAACCCCATGCGCGACCACAACGGCCAGACAGCCCACATGCTGGCTCACGCCGTATGGTTCTTCATCGAGGGCTTCTACTACCGCCAGAACGACTTCCCCTACCGCGACAAGCAGTGCTACAAACGCTTCACCGTAGAACTGCGCGAACACGGCCTCGACATTGTCTTCTACAAGAGCCTCAAAAGCGACCGCTGGTGGATGGAGGTGCCCTGTGACGACGCCGAGCGCCGCGAGCGTTACCTGCGCCACACCCTCATCCCCTGCAGCTATGCCGACTACCAGCGTGCCATGGAAAACGAAATCCCCGAGATGTGGTGGCACTATTATAATAGAATAAACGGATAATAACACAATATCATGAACCTGGAATTCAAAGACAAAATAGACAAACTCGTCAGCGAGGTGGCCGCCATCCCCGACCTGACAACAAAAATTGCCGTACTCAACTACATCCAGCAGGAGTCGGGATTTCTGCTGTGGCAGCTCGAAGACGAACAACGTATCGATGAAGACTCGAGAGATTATTAAGCATATCAAGTTGCTGGCATTTGCCGGCGGCCTGATACTGACGGCTTGCTCCGGGGGCTACTCTTTCACCGGCGCCTCGATACCGCCGGGGGCGAAGACCCTGTCGGTGGCCACCTTCCCTAACAACGCCTCTACGGTGAATCCCCAACTGAGCCAGAAACTCACCGAGGGGCTGAGGCAGATGTTCTCCAGCCAGACACCTCTGACGGTCACTACCGCCGACGGCGACCTGCAGGTGGAGGGCCAAATCATAGGTTACGACGCCCGTGCCGCCGCCCTGTCGAGCAACGACGAGGTGTCGACGAACCGCCTGACCATCACCATCAAGGTGCGCTTCACCAACTCGATAGACCCCGAGGCAAACTTCGAGCAGCAGTTCTCACGCTACCGCGACTATCCCGCTTCAAAAGATTTCTCGGCAGTAGAGAATAGTCTGGTGGACGAAATCGTCACCGACCTGTGCGAAGATGTCTTTAATAAATCCGTTGTCAACTGGTAATGAAGAGTGAAGAATCAAAAATGAAGAGTGAAGAATTCGGCTGCCGCAGATTGTATTGCGTAAACCGATTCCTCACTCTTCATTCTTCACTCTTTCTTTTTTCTTTTTCCTTTGTCGTCTACCTCCTCACCATGGACCGCTCGGCGAGTTGGTGGGACTGCGGCGAGTTCATCACCACAGGCCATGGCCTGATGATAGGGCACCCTCCGGGAGCTCCTTTCTACCAACTCATCACCCATTGCGCCATGCTTCTCTCTTTCGGCAACCCCCTGTGGGTGGCGCCGCTGAGCAATGCCGTCTCCGTCCTCTGCGGCGCCCTGACGGTAATGTTCCTCTATAAGACCCTGCGACTGCTGCTACCAGACGGCCATCGGCTGGCAGCCGTCGTCGGTGCACTGTGCTACCTCTTCTGCGACAGCGCCTGGTTCTCGGCCGTAGAGAGCGAGGTATACAGCATGGCCATGCTCTTCTGCTCAGCCGAGGTGTGGCTAATGCTGCGCTGGGAGCAAAAAGACGACCATCGTCTGCTACCCTTGGTGGCACTGCTGGCGGGACTGGGAGTGTGCGTACACCTGATGACGCTCCTGGTAACTCCCATGCTGCTATGGATTTTCGTGAGGAAGAACCGCGAAGGGCTGCGGCAGCGCAAAGAGACAGGCTTTCTGAGTCCTTGGCAGCACACCCTCGCCTCTCACCTCTCCTCCACCCTACTCATCGTCTTTTTCTTCGTGCTGGGCCTGACGCCCTACGCCATCATCCCTCTACGGGCACAAGCCGACCCACCCATCAACGAGGGCAACCCCGCCACCTTCGAAGACTTCAAGAAGTACATCGGACGCGACCAATATGAGAAAGCCCCGCTATATCCCCGCATGTGGCGCGAGCGCGACACCGCAAACTGGCAGCAGTGGAACGGCGGCAACGACGGCCTCTGGGGCAACCTCTGCTACTACGGCAGCTACCAGTTCGGATTCATGTACTGCCGCTACCTTATGTTCAACTTCATCGGCCGCGAGAACCAAGCCTACAACCCCGACAGAAAAGGATTCTCTATTTTCAATATTAAATATTCTATCTTCGTCCTGCCGTTCCTGCTAGGCTTGTGGGGCATGGTAGTTCATTGGCGGCGACGGCGCGGCGACTTCGGCGCGGTGCTCCTGCTCTTCCTTTTCGGTGGCATCATCCTCAACCTCTACCTCAACCATCCCTGCTACGAACCACGCGACCGCGACTACGCCTATATCCTCTCCTTCTATGCCTTCGCTCTATGGATCGGCATCGGCGCCAACTCGCTGAAGTCAAAATACATCATTCTACTAGCGCCACTGCTGATGGCTGTGGGCAACTGGAGCGACCACGACCGCAGCCACTGTCACTCGGTACACGACATCAGCCTCAACCACCTGCAGAGTTGCGATCACAACGCCATCCTGCTCACCTTGGGCGACAACGACACCTTCCCCCTGTGGTACCTTCAGCATGTGGAGCACCGCCGCACCGACATCGATATCTACAACGTCAACCTCACCGGTTCCTATGCCATCATGCATCTCCTTGAGGAAAACAACTTCTCGCGGCCGGTCTACTTCTCTCAGTTCGCCTACGACCGCTTCAAACGGTACTATCCCGACCGCATGCGCTGCGAGGGCTTCTGCTGGCGCCTGCTTCCCGATACCGTTGGCGTGACGAGCACAGAGCCTCTGCGGCGTCACATTGCCGACTCCATCCGCTGGCACATCACCGACGACGAATACGTAGACCGTATCTCGCGGGCGTTCCTCCGCATCTGGGAAGCCAATACCTGTCAACCATGAAACACTCCATCTTTCTTCTAGCACTGGCATTTGTCAGTCTCAACGTCTACGCCCAGAGAAACCCCCATCAGGGGAAATCCTGGAACGACGGACGACTCCACTACGACGACTTCCGTGGACACCCCTCACAGTCGTCAGAGGGCAGCTTCGCCGAGTTCCACCTGAGTTATTCCATCGCCTACGACACCGTGAATGGCATCGCGATAGGCTATCCCTATGCCGAAGCACTTATGATGCCTCATGGCTCGTGGATGCTCCCCTACTACCGCAACGAGAAACGCCTGCGCTACCACCAGCTGCAGTTCGACCTCGCCGAGATCGAGCGCCGTCAAATGCAACATGCCCTGGTCAAGAACGGACTTTATGGCGAAGACATCCTCGACAACGCTTATGCCCACCTGATGCAACAATTCGACAGTCTGCGGCTCTTCACCTCCGAAGGCAGAGACACTGCGGCCCTCGGGCGCTACGAACAAATGACTGCCGAGACATTGAGCAGCCTGCCCGATACCAAGAAGCTGCACTTCGTCCCCTCATGGTTCTATGAATGCTCCTACGGTCTCGGGTTCCAGTCGTTTGGCGGGACATTGGGCAAGGCTTTCTCCCCTGGCATCTCTTTCAACATGGACATCCAGGCTCTGAAAAACCGCCACGCGCTGGGCTTCGACCTCAGCATCGGCGTGACAAGCGCCTATCACGACATCTGGAGCGTCGACGATTATTTCTACTCCAACACCTCGGTCACCGACCTGCAGTTTAGGCTAGAATACGGCTACCGCATCGTTGACAACAACCACTGGTCTATGACGCCCTATCTGGGTGGCGGCTTGCACGTGCTCGACCAGAGCGAAGAGGATGTCACCTTCAACTCCTCGGCCTTCACCTTCGGTGCAGGACTCGTGCTGCAGTACCGCATCAGCCTCTCCTTCTCCGACATTACCGAAGGGAGGATGGAACGAGAAGACCTCGACATCGTCGCCAAGG
Source organism: uncultured Bacteroidota bacterium (assembly GCA_902774395.1). Taxonomy (GTDB): domain Bacteria; phylum Bacteroidota; class Bacteroidia; order Bacteroidales; family P3; genus Colimorpha. The sequence goes on along the minus strand of CACYIK010000005.1, from coordinate 151,716 downwards.
TCGCCGTCATGCACTCCCAGTTCAACCACATCTCGGGCAGCCCCTCGGGTTGGGGCATCTACCTGCACCTGGGTGCGGGTCTCGGATGGGGTACCTATCACCTACGATAACCAAACATATGGACATAAAAAAAGCCGCTCGATTGAGCGGCTTTTTTTCTTAAGTTGCAATCGCAATTATTCAGCGACGGTAGCAGCAGCTTCCTCAGCAGCGGCCTCGACGACGGTGGTGTCGGCGGCGGCGGCAGCAGCGGCCTCGGCCTCAGCCTGAGCGGCGGCCTCAACAGCGGCGATGGAGTCAGCGATAGCGGCGGAATCAACAGCCTCGGTGTTGTTGCCACAAGCGGCGAAACCGAACATACCAGCGATAGCAAGGGTAAAGATAACTTTCTTCATTTTAATTTAATTTTTAAATGGTTTATACTTTATTAATTAACTCTCTTATTTTCTTGGAAAAAGCTCTTTATTTCCTTTTTCCGAGGTGCAAAAGTACAACATAAATCAAAAACGTTAAAAAATAAAGTTTTAATAATTCCTAAAATTTTAGCACACAACTAATACACAGATACTTACGATAGTCTATTTTTTTCATTTTTTTTACCTCAAAGGCTGAAAAACAGGCTAAAAGGGGTGTTTTGTGGGCAAAAATCGACCCCATCCGGATGGGATGGGGTCGTATTTTATGTATTCATTTGTCATTCTTCTACTTACGGCAGCGGAACCAGATTACTGAATCCCATGAAGGCCATGGCGAGGATACCGGCGGTGACCAGCGCGATGGGCACACCCTTCATTCCCTTGGGTGTACCGGTGAGTTCGAGCTGCTCACGGATGCCGGCAAAGATAACCAATGCCAACGTGAAGCCCACGGCAATGCTGGCCGAATAGACCACGCTCTCAATGAACGTCATATTCTTCTGGATGACCAGAATGGCCACACCGAGAACCGCGCAGTTGGTGGTAATCAGCGGCAGGAACACACCCAGCGCCTGATAGAGTGCGGGAGCCATCTTCTTCAGCACAATCTCGACCATCTGCACCAAGGCGGCGATAACGAGAATGTAAGCAATGGTCTGCATATACTGCAGCCCCAGCGGCTCGAGGACGTAGGTCATGATAAGGTAGGTCACCATGGTGGCGAGCAGCATCACGAAGAGCACAGCGCCGCCCATGCCGACAGAACTTTTCACATCTTTCGACACACCCAGGAAGGGGCAGATGCCGAGGAACTGAGCCAGCACCACATTGTTGACAAAGATGGCGCCGATAATCAGTGCAAATATTGAGATACCTGTCATAAGTCTATTATTTTAATAGTTGAATTCGGACTGCAAAAGTACAAACTTTTTCCAAACCCACCAAATTAATTCTTAATTCTTAATTCTTAACTCTTAATTCTCAATTCATTCCACCCATCCCAACACGTCACCTTTCTTGACCATCTGGCCTTGTTTGGCGCAGGTGTCTACCACCTTGCCACCCTTGAGGGCGACGAGGGGCATGAGGGCGTAGGAAGCCTCGATGTGGGCGATGACGGCACCCTCTTTCACCTCGGTCCCGGGGGCGGGAGGAGTGCTCTGGTCGTCGAAGTTCACCTCCCACAGCAGACGGCCCGTGGCGTCGGCCACGATGGGCGTGGCATTGGGGTGCTTCTGGGATATATAGTTCAAAGCCCCAGTGGCCGCGTCAGCATTTTCACCTTTCACCTTTAACCTTTCACCTCTCAGTTGGGCGACTTCTTTATTGAAGCGCTCCTTGGCCAGACCACTCTTGTAGTCGCGGTACTGGCGGTCATGCATGGCCAGTTCGAAGAGTTCCTCGTCGTCCTCTCCGCGCTCCCAGCCGTTCTCCTCCATCTCCTTGATGTATTCGGGCAGCGCGTCGGGGTAGGCATCCTGGGGCACACCGGTGTAGAACTCCATACCCTGCTGCTTGGCCAGCTCCACGATTTCGGGAGCCAACTCGCCGGGCAGTTTGCCGGCACGGCCGAGAATCATGCTCCAGCTGTCTTTGTCAATCTGGCTGAAGCGGGGCTTGCCCTGAGCCATCGACAGCAGGTTCATCACGGCGATATTCTTGGTATACTGGCTGAAGGGGGTCACCAGCGGGGGATAACCCAGCATAGGCCAGATGAGTTCCACCTCCTGGAACAGCTGCACCGTGAGTTCTTCGAAGCTCACCTCGGGCTTGCCGTTCTTCTTCAGGGCCATGTTGATGGCGCCGTGTACACCGCGCAGGTCACTCATCATCGAGCCCATCATGCCGCCAGGCAGGCCGCAGCCCACCAGCAGCGAGGTGCTCACGCGGTTGCCGGGGTTGATATAGAGACCGAGGAAGTCGTCGATGAACTCCTGCGTCAGCTTGCGGGCCTCCATGTAGGCGTCCATGTTGATGTCCTTCACCAGGAAACCGGCATCCTTGAGCATGGCCTGCACACTGATGACGTCGGGGTGCACCATGCCCCACGACAGAGGCTCCATGGCGCAGTCGATGACGTCGGCGCCGGCCTGGGCCACCATGAGGGTGCTGGCCATCGAGAGGCCGGGACCGGTATGGCCGTGGTACTGCACCTTGATGTGCGGATATTTGGTCTTGATCTCATGCACCAACTTGCCCAGCGTGGCGGGACGACCAACGCCGGCCATGTCCTTCAGGCAAATCTCGTCGGCGCCGAACTCCACCAGCTTGTCCACGATACCCATGTAGTACTCCACGGTGTGGACGGGCGAGTGGGTGATGCTCAGGGCGGCCTGGCTGATCATGCCGGCCTCCTTGGCGTATTTCACGCTGAGTTCCAAGTTGCGGGGATCGTTCAGTCCGCAGAACGAACGCATAATGTCCACGCCCTGTGCCTTCTTCACCTTGGGCATCAGCTGGCGCACATCCTTAGGCACGCCGTACATGCGGAGGCCGTTGAGGGCGCGTTCCAACATGTGGGTCTGGATGCCGGCCTTATTGAAAGCCTTGGTCCAGGCGCGCACGGCCTTGTTGGGGTTCTCGCCGTACATCAGATTCACCTGCTCGAAGGCACCGCCGTTAGTCTCTATGCGGTCGAAACAGCCCATGTCCACAATCACGGGGGCAATCTTCTCCAGCTGGTCGACGCGGGGCTGATATTTCCCGCTCGATTGCCACATATCGCGGTACACCAGACTGAATTTTATCTCTTTATTCATTATGTAACCTATTGAATTAAAAAACAATACCCCATTTTAACATAAAATGGGGGAAATGCAAATATACAAAAAATATTATTTATACCATAAAAAAGTTCATATGAAAAGCGGCTACAGGCGGAAAAGGTCCTTGGCGGAGGCGGTGGTGACGGCGGCGACTTCGGCGAGGGAAATCTCTTTGAGGTCGGCGATCTTCTGGGCGATGAGGGGGATGTAGGCGCTCTCGTTGCGCTGGCCACGGTGAGGCACGGGACTGAGGTAGGGGGCGTCGGTCTCGAGGAGGAGACGGTCGAGGGGGACGGCCTTGACGACATCGGCCATGGTGGCGTTCTTGAAGGTGACCACACCACCGATGCCGAGGTGGAAGCCCATCTCCAGGGCGCGCTGCGCCTCCTGGACGCTGCCACCGAAACAGTGCATGACGCCACGCCACGACGGACGGTTAATCTCGCGCAGCACAGCGAAGACTTCGTTGTGGGCTTTGCGGATGTGGAGACAGACGGGGAGGTCGAGGTCCACGGCCCACTGCAGCTGGGTCTTCAAAACCTCGCGCTGCTGCGCCTCGAAGGTACGGTCCCAGTAGAGATCCATGCCGATTTCGCCCACGGCGATGAACTTCAACGGCGAATTATTCGAATTTAGCGAATTGCTACGCTGGTCAATTTCAGGCGAATTATTCGAATTGAAGAGGCGGTCGTGGACGTGTTGGAGTTCGGCCTCATAGTCTTCTTTGACGGAGGTGGGATGAAGGCCGGCCATGCGGTAGAAGATTGCTTGACTGCCTGATTGCTTGATTGCTTGAGTGGCGAGGGCGTCGAGGCGGGGGGTGGAGGTGCTGTCGATGTCGGGCAGGAGCATGGTGGTGACACCGGCGTCGAGGGCGCGCTGCACCGCGGCGGTACGGTCTTCGTCAAAGGCCTCGTCGTAGAGGTGGCAATGAGTGTCGACGAATTGAAAATTGAAAAATGAAAATTGAAAATTATCTGTCACGGCTTTGGATGATTTCGGTCATCAGGTCGTAGAGTTGCAGCATCTTGGGGTTGTCGGCCAGGAGGCGGCGTTGGGCGTCGAGGGTCTTCTGGTCGTGGCGGCGGGCAGGGCCCGTCTGCTGCGGCCACAGGGGGCCGTAGTCCATCTTCTTGACGGTCATCTCGGCCAGGGGCCGCAGCATCTCGAAATCGATGCCGTGGACTACCGAGAGCTCCTGGGCGAGGGCGTTGATGGCATTACCGAAGTTGTTGACCATCACGGCTGCGAGGTGCGCCCAGCGACGCTGCTCGAAGTCGAGAGGATAGATGTGATTGCTGATGGAGGAGAACAGCGCCTCTGTCTCACTCTCCACGGCAGCGTCGCTGCCCTCGATGCAGAGGGGCAGACGCGAATAGTCCATGGCGAGGTCGCGCACGAAGGTCTGCGGCGACCATACGACACCATAGCGGTGCGAGATACTTTTGAGGACGGTGGCGGGAGTGCTGCCGGAGGTGTGGAGCACCAGCGACGAAGGCAGACGGAGGTCGAGGGCGAGGTCGTAGAGGGCGTCGTCGTTGACCGCCAGGAGGAACACCTCCGCGGTGTCGTCAATCAGCGAAGGCTTGTCGATGGGTTGTGCTCCCACGCGCGACGCCAGCAACGCGGCATGGTCGTATTCGCGCGAAAGGACTTGCCGGATGATGTGACCGGCGTGGTGGAGGGCCAGGGCCAGGTGGGTAGCCACATTGCCCGACCCAATAATGGAAATAATGCGCGAGCCGGCAGGACGGCTCATGCTCATGCTGTTAATATTCGTCTTCTTCAAAGAAAAAGTCCTCCTTGGTGGGATAGTCGGGCCAGATATCCTCGATACTCTCATACTGGTCTCCTTCATCCTCTATCTCCATGAGGTTCTCCACAACCTCCATGGGTGCGCCGGTGCGCTGGGCATAGTCAATGAGTTCATCCTTGGTAGCAGGCCAAGGGGCATCCTCCAACTTCGATGCTAATTCAAGTGTCCAATACATACTTTTCTTTCCTTCAGTTATTTTGACTATCGACGTAGCGTAAATATATCATGTTGTATGCTTTACGATACATCCTCTCTCTAAAAAGTTTTTGCAAAAGTACACCTTTTCTTGATACTTGCAAATATTTTTTTTATCTAGCTGATATACAGGTCTTCCTCCTTACCCTCCATCACCACGAGGCGTCGTCCGAGGACGAAAAGGTAGTCGGAAAGACGGTTGAGGTAGCGGAGGATGACATCGGTAGATTGCCTGACGGCCTGGTTGCCCGATTCCTCGACGGCCTCGCGTGCGAGGGTGACGACGCGGCGTTCGGCACGGCGGCAGACGGTGCGTGCCACATGACACTGTGCGCCCGCGAGGTTACCACCGGCGATGACGAAGTTCTGGAGCTTGGGCAGCTGGTCCGTGATGGTGTCAATCTGGCGCTCGAGCATCTCCACCTCCTCTTCGGGGAGCTGCGGGAGGCGGCCATAGATAGCGGCATCCTCCGTAGCCAGAAGGGTCTGCAGGGTGAAGAGGTTGTGCTGGACGGCTTTGAGCTCGTCATAATAGCCGCCCTGCAGCGGACGTATCATCTCGGCGAGGAGGCCGATGTGCGAGTTGAGCTCGTCGACGGTGCCGTAGGCCTCGACGCGATGGTCATCCTTGTTGACGCGGCTGCCACCCACGAGGGAGGTGGTGCCGTGGTCGCCAGTCTTAGTGTAAATCATGTAATGATTAACGGTTTAAAGGGGTTAAAAGGTTTAAAGGGTTTAAAGGTTTAAAAGGTTTAAGAGGTTTAAGAGGTTTAAAGGTTTAAAAGGTTTAAGAGGTTTAAAAGGTTTAAGGGGTTTAAAGGGTTTAAAGGGTTTAAGGGGAACAGAACCTTTTCAACTTTTAAGCGAAGCGAACCTTTCTAACCTTTTAAGCGAAGCGAACCCTTCTGACCTTTTAAGCGAAGCGAACCTTTCTAACCTTTTAAGCGAAGCGAACCCTTCTAACCTTTTAAGCGAAGCGAACCTTTCTAACCTTTTAAGCGAAGCGAACCCTTCTAACCTTTTAAGCGAAGCGAACCCTTCTGACCTTTTAAGCGAAGCGAACCCTTCTAACCTTTTAAGCGAAGCGAACCCTTCTGACCTTTTAAGCGAAGCGAACCCTTCTAAACCTTTTAAGCGAAGCGAACCTTTTCAACTTTTATATTTTTTCCACAGCCTTCACTTCGGGGATGACTTTCTTCAGTGCGGCCTCGATGCCCTGCTTGAGGGTCTGCATGGCGTGGGGGCAGGAGCCACAGTGGCCTTTGAGGCGCACGATGACGACGCCTTCGGCGGTCATGTCGACATACTCCACGTCGCCACCGTCCTGCTGCAAGTAGGGGCGTATCTGGTCGAGGGCGTTCTTTACTTTCTGCTCGACGATAGGTTTCTCTTGGTCGGTCATACAAATTGAAAATTGAAAAATGAAAAATGAAAAATGAAAATTTTGTATTGTCCCTTTCACTCCCCTTTCACTCCCCTCTCACTCCTTTTCACTCCCTTTCACCACCTTGCATATCTCTCTGATGGTGTTCTGTGCGAGGGTATCGAAGGCGTCGCGGACGGGGTCGTTGGTCTTGTCGGGGGTGAAGAGTGCCGCGGGCTTGCCGCTGTCGCCGCTCTCGGCGATGCTCTGCACCAGCGGTATCTCGCCCAGCAGGGGGATGTTCATCTCCTCGGCCAGACGGCGGCAGCCGCCATTGCCGAAGATGTAGTACTTGTTCTGCGGCAGCTCGGCAGGGGTGAAGTACGCCATGTTCTCGACAAATCCAAGGACGGGGATGTTGACGCTCTCGTTGCGGAAGAGCTCGACGCCACGCACCACGTCGGCCAAAGCCACCTGCTGGGGCGTGCTGACGATGATGGCGCCGGTCACGGGGATGGTCTGCGCCAGGGTGAGCTGTATGTCACCCGTTCCCGGGGGCATGTCGACGACCATGTAGTCGACCTCGTCCCACCAAGTCTCGGTGAGGAGTTGCTTGAGGGCGCCGCTGGCCATGGGTCCGCGCCAGGCGAGGGCCTTGTCGGCGTCGACGAAGAAGCCCACAGACATCAGCTTAATGCCGTATTTCTCAATGGGCAGCATGTAGGTCTTGTCGCCCACCTTATGGCCATAGACCTCCTCGCCCTCGATGTGGAACATCAGGGGGATGGAAGGACCATAGATGTCGGCATCGACGAGGGCCACCTTGGCGCCGCTCTTGGCGAGCGACACGGCGAGGTTGGCGGCCACGGTGCTCTTGCCCACGCCGCCCTTGCCGGAGGCCACGGCGATGATGTTCTTCACGCCGGTGAACTCTTTCTGGAAGTCGGCCTTGGGGTCGGGCTGGGGCTTGCTGGTGAGGTTGATCTCCACCTCGGCGTTGCGGTCCACGAGTTCATGGATGGCGTTGATGCAGTCGTCGCTCATCTTCTTCTTCATGGGACAGGCGGGGGTGGTGAGGACAAGGTCGAAGGAGACCTTGAGGCCGTCGACTTTGATATTCTCAATCATGCCGAGCTCTGTGAGGCTGCGGCCAAGATCGGGGTCGTTGACATGGCCAAGGGCCATTTCTATCTGGGTAGTGGTAATCATAACTTTTTTTTATTTAACGGCGAATTATACAAATATTAGTTTAATTCGTTAAATTAGCCGTTGTTTTAAGCCGTTTATATTTAAGCCGTTTTATTGATTAAAAATTTCTTCGAGTTTGTTTTCCAATTCTCTTCCCCGCAAATTCCGTGCCACCACCTTGCCCTCGCGGTCGACGAGGACGGTGGAGGGGATGGAGGAGATGCCGTAGAGGCGGCCGGCGGCGGAGCTCCAGTATTTGAGGTCGCTGACATGGTTGGGCCACGAGAGGTTGTCAGTCTCGATGGCTTTGACCCAGCTATTGTAGTCCTTGTCGAGCGACACGCTGAAGATCTCGAAACCCTTGTCATGGTATTTTCCGTAGAGGCGCACCACGTTGGGGTTCTCCATGCGGCAGGGGCGGCACCAGGAGGCCCAGAAGTCGATGAGCACCACTTTGCCGCGCAGGTCGCTGAGCTTGCGCTCCTTGCCGTTGGGGTCGTTCATGACGATGTCGGGAGCCTCCATGCCGGGCAGCAGCACCGAGCGCAGGCGGCCATCGATATGCTTCACGAGTTCGTGGTCGGGCCACTTCGTGATCAGGCTGTCGCGGATGGTCTTAAAGAGCGTCACATACTGCTCGAACTGCTGGTCGAAGAAGGTGGCCAGAAAGGCACTCATAAGCACGTCGGGGTGCGCCATGAGCAGCTTCTCCATCTCCTCGGCGACGCGGTCGGTATGCTGGTCGAGCACGAGGTTGCTGATCAGATTGGTGTATTCCTTGTAGAGGACCATATTGTCAGAGCCCTTCGCCGACGTGACGTTCAGGAGGTTGATGGCCGGCATATAGTCGACCTCCAGGGTGATGTTCTCGCGCGGCAGCAGCAGCACATGGACCATCGGGCTGTTGGCCTGCGGCAAGGTCAGGAAGACCATCGTGGGGTCGGCCACCGCACGCTCAACCCTCATGCGTCCCTTGGCGTCGAGGGTCACGGTGTCGACGGGGACCACACGGCCGCCACGGGCTTCGCCAACGACGATCTTGTTGTCGGGGAGGCCGTTGAACGTGCATTTCACCGTGCTGTTCTGCGCTCCCGCAGCCAGCGGCAGCAGCACCGTCAATAGTGCTATCAGTTTTTTCATCATATCTTGGACATTATTTTTTTCACTTTGATGATATCCTCATCCGTCTCGAGGTGTATCTGGTAGAAGGCATCGGTGCCGTAGAGGAAGTTGCCGATATAGGCCTTGATGGTGTTGCCCATCTGGCGCCGCAGCGTGTCAAAGCTTTTCTGCTCGAGCGGGATGCCTTCCTTCTCGCCCAACGCCACCAGACGGCTCAGCATCTCGTCCGTCACGTTGAACTGGCGGCAGAAGCTCTTCTGGTCGGGGTAGCGGCGGAGCCACTCGGCGGCATGGCGCCGCACCTGCTCGAAGGCCACGCGGCCGAAGAGGTCCTTGCCCGACAGGCGGTTGTAGTAGCCGTAGGCCGGGTCTTTGCGGTAGGCGATGAGGCTGTCGGGGAAGATGCCGCCACCGCCGTAGACCACACGGCCGCCCACGGTATGGTAGGGCGTCGAGTCGGTGATGTGCATGGTGGGGTTGTCGACATACGACTCCTCCATGAGCTGCTCCAGGTAGTCGCGGTAGTACTCGTCGGTGCCGTTGGTATAGGGGCGCTGGATGGAGCGTCCCGAGGGGGTATAGTAGCGTGCCACGGTGAGGAGCACCGACGAGCCGTCCTTGAGCTCGAACTGGCGTTGCACGAGGCCCTTGCCGAAGGTGCGACGGCCGGCGATGAGGGCGCGGTCGTTGTCCTGCAGGGCACCGCTGACCACCTCGCTGGCCGAAGCCGAACCCTCGTCGACAAGGACGATGATCTTGCCCTTGGTGAAGAGTCCGCCGCGGCCGGCATAGACGTTCTCCCTGCGCTGGTGCGCTCCCTGGGTGTATACGATGAGGCTGCCGGAGGGCAGCATCTCGTCGGCGATGCCGATGGCGGCATCCAGCGAGCCGCCGGTATTGCCTCTGAGGTCGAAGACGAGGTTCTTCATCCCCTGCGACTGCAGGCTGCGGAGGGCGTCGCAGAACTCGTCGTATGTCGTCGACGAGAAGGAGCCCAAGGCGATATATCCTGTCGTGGCGTCGAGCATGGCGGTACAATGGACGGTCTCGTGGTTCACCACGCCGCGCACTATCTTGCATTCGTAGGACGTGGCGCCGCGGCGCACCTTGACGGTCACCTTCGACCCGCGGTCGCCGCGCAGACGCGCCACCACCGAGTCGGCAGGCATATTCACACCGCTCACCTGCACGCCGTCGACAGACCAGATGAGGTCGCCCGGGAGCAGTCCCGATCCCTCCGACGGGCCACCGGCGAGGATCTGTCCCACAAAGGTGGTGTCGCCCTCACGGCGCAGCACCAGCCCCACACCCTCGAAGTTGCCACGGATGAACTCATCCGTATTGGCTTTCTCCTTGGGGGTCATATAGATGCTGTGGGGGTCCAGTTCGCTCAGTATCACCGACAGGAGACGCTCGCCCAGCGTGTCGGCGTCCAGCACGTCGACATACTCCCTGTCGACGAGGTTGAGCACCTCCGTCACCTTCTCTTCCAGCGTCTCATAGCCTTTGCTCTTGATATGCGACGTAGCCAGCACACCTATCATCACGCCGGTCAGCATGGTGGTGAGGATGATCAGGAAGTTCCTGATGCCGTTCGTCGCTTTCTTTTCGTCCATACCTTTGCTATAACGAAGTTATCTTTTTTATCGTATTCTTTCCGTTTACTTTTTCTCCTGCCCCGCCGCACGGCTCTGGTTGACCACCCAGACGCCGAGGAACACCGCCACGGCGGCCAGCAGCTTGGTCGGCGTCAGCCGGTCCATGCCGGTCCAGATGGCCACGGCAATGGCGATGATGGGCTGCAGGTAGCCGTACATGCTCACCAGCGTGGGACGTATGCGCTGCTGCCCCACGGGGATGAGGTAATAGGCCACGAAAGTGGAGAAGAATATCATGAAGCCTATCTCCCACCACACCTGCGACGACACCAGGGCGAACTCGGTCGTCGCCAGCTTGGGCACGCTGAAGGGCAGCGAGATGAGGAACGAGACGAGGAACATCCACTTCATGCTCGTCACCACCGTATAGCGCGAGATGAGGTTGCGGCAGGTGCCCAGGTAGAGGGCGAAGACGATATAGTTGGCGAAGCAGAACATGATGCCTATGGGCTCCGTCTCCGACGGCCCGTTGCCGCCGAAGGTGCTCTGCAGGATGAGCCACAGGATGCCGCCGAAACTCAGGGCCACGCCCAGCGCCTTCTTCCAGGTGATGGGTTCCTTGAGGAAGATGGCGGCGACAAACATGGTGAAGATGGGCGTCGTGGTGCTCATCACCGAGAGGTCCACCGGCGTGGTGTGGGCGATGGCGTGGAGGAATGTCAGCTGTGGCAGGAAGAGGCCGAGGATACCGGCACCCGCCAGTTTGAGAAGGTCTCTGGGCGGTACCTGTTCCTTGGGTGTGAACAGCGAGAGCAGCCAGAACAGCGCACCCGCCATCAGTGCCCTCATGCTGAAGAGCACGATGGGCTCCACATGTCCCTCGATGGCGATATCGCGGCACACCACCACGTTGATGCCAAAGATGACATAGGCCGCGGCAGCAGCCAAATGTCCAATAGCGATGTTCTTGCTGATTCGCACCCTCCTCGCGATATTTACATTTGTCCCTTCACTCCCTTGTCACTCCGTGTCACTCCCTTTCACTCCTTACAATGAATCAACCCTCCTGCATCAGCTTGAGCAGGTCCTGTCCGATATCGCGGCGGTAGTATTTGTCCTTCCATTCCACGGCCATGGTGCGGTTGTAGCTCTTCAGCAGTGCCTCGGGGAGGCTGTTGGCCAGCGCGGTGGCGCAGAGCACACGGCCGCCGTTGGTGACGAGCTTGCCGAGGTCGTTGCGCTTGGTGCCACAGTGGAAGATGAGGGTCTCGTCGTCGGCGCCGAGTTCGATGAGGTCGCCCTTGCGGTAACTCTCGGGGTATCCGCCGGCCACCATCATCACGCAGGCCGCCGTGCGGGGGTCCACCTCGAGCTTGCAGCCGTCGAGGTTGCCGTGGGCGGCGTTCTCGAAGAGCTCCACCACGTCGTTCTTGATGCGGGGGAAGACGCTCTCGGTCTCGGGGTCGCCCATGCGGACGTTGTATTCGATGACGTAGGGCTCGGCGTCGGGGGTGCCGATACCGCAGCACATCAGACCGATGAAGATGAATCCGCAATAGGGTATTTTCTCGTCGCGCAGTCCGCGGACGGTGGGCTTGACGATGCGGTCCTCGACCTTCTTCATGAAGGCCTTGTCGGCAAAGGGCACGGGGCTCACGCTACCCATGCCGCCGGTGTTGAGGCCGGTGTCGCCCTCGCCGATGCGCTTGTAGTCCTTGGCAGAAGGCAGCAGCAGGTAGTGGCTGCCGTCGGTGAGCACGAAGACGCTCATCTCGATGCCGGAGAGGTATTCCTCCACCACCACACTCGCCGAGGCGTCGCCGAACTTATGTCCGCTGAGCATCTCGCGCAGGTGAGCCTTGGCGGTGTCGAGGTCGGGGTCAATCAGCACACCCTTGCCGGCCGCCAGACCGTCGGCCTTGAGCACATAGGGGGCCTGCAGCGTCTCGAGGAAACGCTCGCCCTCCTCGAGGGTGGCCTCGGTGAAGGTACGGTAGCGCGCCGTGGGGATATTGTGGCGCTGCATGAAAGCCTTGGCATAGTCCTTGCTGCCTTCAAGCATGGCACCCTGTTTCGAGGGACCTATGACCATGACGTTGCGCAGCAGGGGCTGCTCGGCGAAGTAGTCGGCGATGCCCGCCACCAGCGGCGCCTCGGGACCCACGACGAGCATGTCCACACGGTGGGAGACGACGAACTGGCCGATGGCCTCGAAGTCGGCGATGTCGAGTTTTACATTCTCGCCCAAAGCCTCTGTGCCGGCATTGCCGGGAGCGATAAAGAGCTGGCTGCACTGGCTGCTCTGTGCTATTTTATGGGCTATTGCGTGCTCACGACCACCCGAACCAAGGAGTAGAATATTCATATCTTACGTCTATTTATATACACAATAATAAAATGCAAAGATACATTCTTTTTTCGATGTGGCCAAATTTATTTTCCACCGCAACCATTTTCCCGCCCACCCCACCGGACGGGCAGCACAACGCCAACCAGCTGTAAACCACCTATCAACGACCTACCATCTCCCTACCAACTCCTACCACGGTAGGAGATGATAGGTCGGGGATAGGATGCGGATAGGCATTTTTAACAATTTTCCACTTGACGGTAACACGCTTTGGGCTTATATTATATAGTGACCTTAGGGACCTTAAAGACCTTAAAGACCTTAGGGACCTTAAAGACCTTAAGGACCTTCAAGTCCCAAAATTCTTAATTTTTAATTCTTAATTCTTAATTCAAAAGTTATGGCAAAGCAACGATATGGAATCAACGACGCCTACCGTGGGACGGTGGGGACGGTCATCGGGTATGAGTGGCGCGGCAAGTGGTGCCTGCGCTCGAGGCCTTCGCATGTGCACAATCCGCGGACGGAGAAGCAGCAGGCCAACCGCTCGCTGTTCCGACAGATGGTGGACCTGGCGGGGAGCATGAAGACGGCGCTGCGGAAGGGTCTGCGCCACGTGTCGCTGGGCATGCATGTCACGGAGTGCAACCTGTTCCTGAAGAGGAACAAAGGGTGTTTCTCGCTGGACGCCGACGGGAAACTGTCGGTGGACTGGGAACAGCTGATTGTCAGCGAAGGAACGCTTCCGGCTCCTCTCTTTGTAACCCCCACCCCTACCCCTCCCTGCAGGGAGGGGATGGCTACGCAGGCCAAAGGGATGACCTTGCAGAATGACAACGTGATGCGGCAGCCCGTCCCCTCCCTGCAGGGAGGGGTGGCGCAAAGCGCCGGGGTGGGGGCGACGTTCTCTTTCCTCCCCCACGCCGAGGGCGTGCGGGCCTGCGGCGGAGATGAAGTGTATGTCTATGCTTATTGTCCGGAGATGGGAGAGGGGGTGTTATCGGCACCGGCGTATCGGCGGACGGGCGTCGTGACGCTGACACTGCCCGAACGGTGGCAGGGCAAGGAGGCGGTGTTCTACGGCTTCGCCGCGGATTATGAAGGCACGGCCAGCGAAAGCGTCTATATCGGACGGTCAGACCTTGGGGTCGTAGGTCTGGAAGACGACGAGCCAGTCGTCGCAGCAGACGGTGAAACGGTCGGCCAGGGCGGCGTTGAGCGTAGCCTGCCACCAGCGGATCACACGGAGGTTGTTCAGGGGGTACTGCAGCCCGTCGCCACTGATGGGGACATCGGGATTCATGGCGAAGAGCGAGACCTGCTGACGCGGGAAGCTGTCGAAGGTATGCGTGCCACGCACCGCGCAGAAGCGGCCGTGGTCGGTGAGCATCTCGAGGTTGATGCCGGGGTACTCCTCGGCGAAAGTCACCAGGTAGGAGATATTGCCGAGGGTGTGGTCCTCGCGCTTGCCGGTGGCACCTAAAATTGAAAAATGAGAATTGAAAATTGAAAATTTTTGGGTGGCCCAGGCTAGGGCTTTGTGGAGGTCGTTGTAGTCCTGCTCAGGGACGTGTATCCAGCGGTCGCCGAGGGCGGTTCTGTCTTGCTCGGAGAGCGAGTCGCCATCGCCTATTACAACGAAATTCCTCATTCCTAATTCCTCATTCCTAATTGCCTCATAGGCGCTGTCGCAGCAGACGACGAAGTCGGCCTCCTGCAGGGCTTTGAGGGGGATGGGATGTGTGGGGAAGTCACCCGCCGCCAGGATTACTACTTTCATCTGCATTTCTTTTTTAACGGCTAATTTTACGAATTATGCTAATTGCCTGCGCTGGTCTTAAATTAGATTAATTCGCCGTTTTTCTACTTTCTTTTCGCCAGCGGAGGACTCCGAGGACGCAGAAGACTTCGAAGACGGCGTAGAGGACCGCCGAGGCGTAGTTGCCGGTGAGCCAGAAGATGGCTATCATCAGGGGTTCGACGAGCATCCAGCAGAGCCACTGCTGCCACCATTTGTGCGCCAGCATGAGCATGCCGACGATGGTGAGTGCCGACGAGATGCCGTCGAGGACGGCGAGGTTGATGGTGCGGCCGCTGGGCAGCGTGTAGGTGCTCTGGTTGAGGAATCCCAGCAGCCAGGTGAGCAGCGCGCTGAGCGCCACGATGACGATGATGATCTGCCACCAGTAGGCTTTGGGGCAGGAGGAGATATGACGCTCGCCGCCCTGGTCTTCTTTGCGCTTCTGGATGATGCCGCGCCACACCATGATGCCGTAGATGGACATCAGGAAGTTGTAGACGCAGATGGCGCCGTTGGCGTAGATGCCGCTGGTGAAGTCGATGACGGCGTAGAAGGCCGACATCAGGAGCGAGAGGGGCCAGAACCACCGGTCCGCCCTATATTCGCTGACGATATAGAACAGGCCGATGGTGGCACCGATAATTTCGAAAACGTTCATAATCTATTAAGAGAAAACCCCTACGGGGTATTATTGTTTTGTTGGGGGGTGTGTTTCTATTAAGAGGAAACCCCTACGGGGTAATGTTACTACGCCGTAGGCGTTTCCTTTTAATAGCATAACGCGATTAATCCATTTTCATTATACCCCGTAGGGGTTTTCTTTTAATTTTTAGAAACGGTAAATCACGCGGCCCATGAAGTTGATGCCAGGCTGCTGGAACCAGTAGTGATAGTTGTCGTAGGTCTGAGTAGAGGGATCGTAGGTGCCATAGATGTAGGCGCTGAGACGGTAGTCATGATCGAGGATGTTGTTGACGGCCAGCTGGCACTCGATTTCATTGTTGTTGCGCAGGCGGAAGGTGTAGGAGGCGCGGGCATTGAGGAGGAAGTAGGCGGGGACTTTCACCTCGTCGCGACTAGTATTGTCGGCATATTGTTCGCCGACATATTTGCCGATGAGTTGCAGCTTGGCGTTGTCGACGGGACGGTAAGTTGCCACGAGGGTGCCAACGACAGAGGGCGAGAGTGCGAGGTCGGTGGTACCAAGGTCGAGGATGGTCTTAGTGTACCAGTCATTGAGTGTTGCCTCGTATTGATAGTCGATGATTTTGTTGAGGCTCAGGGTGAGGTTGCCGTCAAGGGAGAACTGTTTGCAGAAGCGATAGCCACCGACGAGTTCGACGCCGAGGCGATAGCTTTTGTCAACGTTATCCATCAGCGAGTAGCCGCTCTCGGTGGCTTTGCCGTTGGCGACCAGCTGGTCTTTATAGAGCATGGCATAGAGGTTGCCCTCGAAGTGGAAGTCCTGTTTCTGGAGTTGGTAGCCCAGTTCAAGATCGAGCATGGTCTCATGGTTCATATGCGAGCCGTCTGCCAGCGCTTCCTTGATGTCGGCGCGTGCAGCCTCGCGGTTGCTGATGCCAGCCACGAAGTAGGCACGCTGTTGATCATCGATGCGGTAGTTGACACCCACCTTGGGGTTAAAGAAAAGGTGAGTGGTATCATAATCGAGTTGACCATAGTCATCGTCTATGCCATGGAGGCCGTAGCTGATGTAGCGCACCTGAAGGTCGGCATAGAGGTTGAAGCGGGGCGAAAACTCATAGTTGAATTTGGCGAAGGCAGTGGCATCATGCTTGCGGCCAGAGTTGGTGTACCAATCGTCGAAGGGGTGGTCGCGGTCGAAGTGGTGCTGTCCGTTGGCGGTGTCACGATCGGCCCAAAGGATTTCGCCATAGTGGTCGCCGTCGTAGAGTTGGTAACTGCCGCCGAAGGAGAGGGAGAGTGCATCACGGTCGTAGTGGAGGGCGATGTTGGCGGTATAGGCGTCGTTGCGCATGTTTTTGCGGGTAATGAGGTCCGTGCGGGTGGGATCAGTGAGGAGAGTGTTGAGGCTACCATAGTTGGATACTTTTTTATCATCCTTGTAGCTCTCGGTGTAGCCGAAACCATAGGTGTAGTCAAGGGCACTGCTGAGGCTCCAATAGTCGTTGAGAAGGTAGGAGTAGTAAAGTTGGTAGTGCTGCTGGTCATAGTTGTCGGTCTCGTTGGGGTAGTAGAAGCGGTTGCCGTATTGGTCATAGTATTCTCCGCGAGCGTGATAGGTGGGGCCATATTTTTCTATCTCTTCCAGCGTGGCGCCATCGTAGGTGATACCACTCTTCTGTTTGCCGATGATGGCGATGGCTTTCAACATGGAACGTTTGCCATACCAGCCGGCATTGAGGAAAAGGCTCTGTTGGTCGGTTTGGCCGCCACGCAAGAAGCCGTCGGAGGAGAGTCCATTGTATGCAGCGTCGAACGAGAAGCCGTGTTTAGTCAATCCGCTACCGGCAATGAATCCGTACTGACGAGTGTTCCACGAGCCCCACGAGAGGTCGGCGGTGGCATAAGGATTGTTGGTAGTGTTGAGGGTTTGCATGTTCAATGCTCCTCCCAGTGCTGCTGAGCCGCCGTTGCTGGCACCCACACCGCGCTGCAGCTGCACACTCTGTGCCATACCGCCGAGGTTTGGGATGTTGTACCAATAAACCTGCTGGCTCTCTGCGTCATTAAGAGGGATGCCATTGATGTTAACGTTAATACGCGTAGCGTCAACGCCACGGATGCGCATGCTGGTGACACCAACGGCGCCGTTCTCTGCCGAGGTTACCACGGAAGGCTCAAGTTCAAGCATGTATGGTACCGAGACAGCAATTTTGTTTTCCTCAAGCGTCTTCCTGTCAAGTGTGCTGGTAGTCAGCGGGGTCTTGTTACTGACACGGACGTCCTGGATAATCACCTCGTCCAAACGGCGCACAGTATCTTGCGCGTTCGAGGTGAAAGGAGAAAAGTGAAAGGTGAAAACTAACGCACAGCAGGCTATCATCTGCTTGCGACTAATCCTGGTGGCCTGATAAATCAGATAGCGACCACAGCTATAAAAGTTGTGTTTCATAATTCAATTCCTTACGCCGGCATTATCCGGATCAAGTTTGAAGGGTATTTTCTCAGCACACTTAGTCTCTTAACAACACAGTCACTCAGTCACTTATGTGCACCCCTATGCTCTCGTTGACGGGGCAAAGATACAAAAAAAAAGAAAAGTGAAAAAATATTTTCACTTTTCCTATTTCACCGTTAACCGTTAATCGTTAACCATTAACCATTACTAGTGTCCGTAGTCGGCCATGAACTTGATGCGCATCAGGCGGATTTCCTCCTCCGTGTAGTCGGGGTCGTCCTGATACTCTTCGTAGGCTTCCTCGAGCGACGCGCTCTCGGAATTGCGCCAGTAGTCGAGCAGTTCCTCCTGGTGGTCGGCCTCGATGACATCATTAATATAGTAATCAATATTTAGTTTGGCACCACTGGAGATGATGTGTTCCATCTCGGTGAGCAGCTCGTCCATCGAGATGCCCTTGCCGGCGGCGATGTCTTCGAGGCTCTTGCGGCCGTCGATGGCGCGGATGATGTAGACCTTAAGACCCGACTTGTTGACGGCGGAGCGCACGACGATGTCCTGCGGACGCTCGATGTCGTTGTCCTCGACATACTGCTTGATGAGGTCTATGAAGGGCTGTCCGTATTTCTGGGCTTTGGCAATACCGACGCCGGCGCAGTGGCTCAGCTCCTCGACATTGCAGGGGTACTGCAGGGTCATGTCCTTGAGCGACGACTCCTCGAAGATGACGTAGGCAGGGAGTTTCTCGCGCGAGGCGATGCTCTTGCGCAGGCTCTTGAGCTGCACGTAGAGGGCCTCGTCGCCCGCTGCCGAGGCGCCACCCGAGGCGGCCATGAGCTCCTCGTCGTCCTCGCTGGCGGCGGCGGAGTAGTCGTGGTCGGTGGTGACATAGAGGCTGTAGGGCTGCTTGATGAACTTGTGGCCCGCGGGGGTGAGCTTGAGCACACCGTATTGTTCAATCTCCTTCTGGAGGAGTCCTTCGAACTGGGCCTGCCGCAGGACGGCCTTCCAGAAGAGGTCGTCGTGGTCGGAGCCACCGCCGAAATGCTCTATCTTGTCGAGGTGGTAGGTCTTGATATTGCTGTTCTTGCGGCCCATCATCACGTCGACGATATCCTTGGGCTTGAAGGCCTGCTTCATGGCCATGATGGTCTCGAGGGCGTACTGCATCTCCTCCTTGGCCTCGACCTGGGGCTTGGGATGCGTGCAGTTGTCGCAGTTGCCACAGTAGGGCTCGTTGTAGTCCTCGCCGAAATACTTGAGGATATTCAGTCGGCGGCAGGCCGAGCTCTCGGCATAGGAGACCATCTCCTGCACCAGCTGCTTGGCCATCTCCTGCTCAGTGACGTTCTTGTCGGTGAAGAACTTGTAGAGTTTCTCCACGTCCTGCTCGCTATAGAAAGCTATGCAGCGTCCCTCGCCGCCGTCGCGGCCGGCACGTCCCGTCTCCTGATAATAGCCCTCGATGCTCTTGGGGATGTCGTAGTGGATGACGAAACGCACATCGGGCTTGTCGATACCCATGCCGAAGGCGATGGTGGCCACGATGACGTCGACATCCTCCATCAGGAACTTGTCCTGGTTCTCGGCACGCACCTTGTTGTCGAGGCCCGCATGATAGGGCAGTGCCTTGATGCCGTTGATGACCAGCAACTCGGCCAGTTCCTCGACACGCTTGCGCGTGAGACAGTAGATGATGCCGCTCTTGCCGGGATTTTCCTTGATGAAGCGGATAATCTCCTTGTGCAGCAGCATGGGGTCGGACGGTTTGGGGCGCACCTCGTAGTAGAGGTTGGGGCGGTTGAAGCTCGAGATGAAGGTCTTGGCATTCTCCATGCCCAGGTTCTTGATGATGTCCTGCTGCACCTTGGGCGTAGCCGAGGCGGTGAGGGTGAGGATGGGCACGCCGGGGTTGATGGCCTTGATGGCGTCGCGCAGGCGGCGGTATTCAGGGCGGAAGTCATGGCCCCACTCCGAGATACAGTGTGCCTCGTCGATGGCAAAGAACGATATCTTGATTTGGCGGAGGAACTCCACGGTCTCCTCTTTCGACAAGGTCTCGGGAGCCACATAGAGAAGCTTGGTGTCGCCCTTCAGCAGGTCTTCTTTGACCTCGGTGACCTGCGCACGGTTCAGCGACGAGTTGAGGAAATGTGCCACACACTGGCTGCCAGAAGTATAGCGGACGGCGTCGACCTGGTTCTTCATGAGGGCGATGAGCGGCGACACCACGATGGCGATGCCATCGCTTATCATGGCCGGCAGCTGGTAGCAGAGACTCTTACCGCCGCCGGTAGGCATGATGACAAAGGTGTCGTTGCCATCGAGAAGACTCTGTATAATAGCCTCCTGGTCGCCTTTGAACTGGTCAAAGCCAAAGATTTCCTTCAAATATCTATGCAAATCCTTCATCGTTCACAATATTTTGCGCAAAGGCGCGTTATGGTTTACAAAGATAGTCAAAAAAAATGAATTGGTAAAAAAAAATTCACTGTGAAAAGCCCAGAAGAGATAAAAAAGATTGCTGTTCAAGTAATTAATGACGAGAAAAAAGCAATAGAAAATCTCCAGAACTATATTGACGACAGCTTTTCGAAGGCCGTCGAGACCCTGTTTTCGGCCTCTGGACGTGTTGTCGTCACCGGTATTGGCAAAAGCGCCAATATCGCCGTGAAGATTGTCTCCACGCTCAACTCCACCGGCACCCCTGCCCTCTTCCTCCATGCCGCCGACGCCATCCATGGCGACCTGGGCATGGTGCGCCCCGGCGATGTGGTCATCTGCATCTCCAAGAGTGGCAACACCCCCGAGATCAAGGTGCTGGTGCCGCTAATCAAGAACTTCGGCAACACCCTCATCGCCATCGTCGGCAACACCGACTCGTTCCTGGCCCACGAGGCCGATATCGTGCTCAACACCACCGTGGAGCATGAGGCCTGCCCCAACAACTTGGCGCCCACCAGCAGCACCACCGCCCAGCTCGTCATGGGCGACGCCCTGGCCGTGGCGCTCATCGAGTGCCGCAACTTCTCGGCGCGCGACTTTGCCCGCTTCCACCCCGGCGGAGCCCTCGGAAAGCAGCTCTACCTCCGTGTCGCCGACCTTTATATCCAGAATGAGCGACCCGCCGTCACCCCCACCACGTCCATCAACGACACCATCATCGAGATGACCTCCAAACGCCTCGGCTGCGCTGTCGTCGTCGAGGACGACAAGGTCTGCGGTATCATCACCGACGGCGACCTTCGCCGCATGATGCAAACCAGCCACACCCCCAAGATAGCCTCCGACATCATGCACCCCAACCCCCGCACTATCCTCGACACCGAGTATGCCGTCAACGCCCTCCAGATGATGCGCCAGAACTCCATCACCCAGGTCATCGTCACCGATACCGACGGCCACTACCTCGGCATCGTCCATATCCACGACATCCTCCGCGAAGGAATCATCTAAAAAAGTTGAAAAGGTTCGCTTCACTTAAAAGTTAAAAAGGTTCGCTTCACTTAAAAGGTCAGAAGGGTTCGCTTCGCTTAAAAGGTTAGAAAGGTTCGCTTCGCTTAAAAGTTGAAAAGGTTCTGTTCCCCTTAAACCCTTTAAACCCCTTAAACCTTTTAAACCTCTTAAACCCTTTAAACCCTTTAAACCTCTTAAACCTTTTAAACCCTTTAAACCTCTTAAACCTTTTAAACCCTTAAAACCCTTTAAACCCTAAGCTAATGCGTCTCTACACCGACAACGTCGTCAAAAAATATCGTTCGCGCACCGTCGTCAAGGGCGCTTCCGTCGAGGTACGCCAAGGCGAGATAGTGGGGCTCCTCGGCCCCAACGGCGCCGGTAAGACCACCACCTTCTACATGGTAGTGGGTATCATCAAGCCCTTCAGCGGCAAGGTATACCTCGCCCCCGAGGAGGACAAGGGTGAGACTGGCGAGACTATCGAGCTCACGCAGTATCCCATGTACAAGCGCTCACAGATGGGTGTGGGCTACCTCGCGCAGGAGGCCTCCGTCTTCCGCCAGATGTCCGTGGCCGACAACATCATGTCCATCCTTGAGTTCCGCAAGGACCTCGACAAGCACCAGCGCGAAGAGAAGCTCGAATCGCTCCTCGACGAGTTCCACCTGCAACACATACGCAACAGCAAGGGCATACAGCTCTCCGGCGGCGAACGCCGCCGCACCGAGATAGCGCGGGCGCTGGCCAACGACCCCATGTTCCTGCTTCTCGACGAGCCCTTCGCCGGCGTCGACCCCATCGCCGTGCAGGACATCCAGGACATCGTCCTGGAACTCAAGAAGCGCAACATCGGCATCCTCATCACCGACCACAACGTCCGCGAGACCCTACATATCACCAACAGGGCATACCTCCTCTACGAGGGCTCCGTGCTGCAGAAAGGCACCCCCGAGGATTTGGCCAACGACCCTGACGTCCGAGAAAAATATTTAGGGCGCGACTTCGTACTAAAAGAGCGAGCTCACTGAGCTCGCTCTTTTAGTTGAGGAAGAGTCGCATCTTCAATCCCCCTGCATCCACATTCTGGCAGCAGCGGGCAAAACTCATGATGTTCTGGAGTATCTGCTCCGAGGGTTGTATGCTTGTGCTTGCAGAGGTCGGAAATGTGTCCGTGTTGATAAAATCATATTCCTGCATCATACGCGCCTTTATATGTTGAACAATCAATTAATTTTCACCAATAATAACTACACCCCCGCAAAAAAATTGTGCGGGGGTGAAAATTTAACATTTTATTTGAAAAAATCAGTCGCGGTAGCCGATGACGCGGCGCACCTCGTCGAGGGTCTTGCGGGCGCTCTCGCGGGCTTTCTCCTTGCCGCGGTCGAAGATGCGCTGTAGAGCCTCCTGGTCGGCGCCGATCTCGAGGATGCGCTGACGCATAGGTTCGACGAAGTTCACCATATCTTCGGCCAGCTGCTTCTTGAGGTCGCCGTAGCGTATCTGGCAGCGGTTGTAGAGGTCGTCGAAATATTCCACGGTGTCGGGCGTGGAGACGGCGCGCAGCAGCGCGAAGAGGTTCTCTATCTCCTCGGGCTTCTTCTGGTTCATCTCCGTGGGACCGCTGTCGCTCTTGGCCTTCATGATCTTCTTGCGGATGACCGCCGGCTCGTCGGTGAGGAAGATGGTGCTTGCCTCGCCCTCACTCTTGCCCATCTTGCCAGCGCCGTTGAGGGCGGGGATTTTCACCAATCCCGTAGCCGAGCCTATGGCCTGCGGCAAGGGGAACACCTCGGCGCCATACATGTTGTTGAAACGCTGGGCGAAAGTGCGGGTCATCTCGAGATGCTGCTCCTGGTCCTTGCCGACAGGGACACGCGTGGCCTTGTGGATAAGGATGTCGGCAGCCATCAACGTGGGGTAGGTCAGCAGACCGGCATTGACGTTATTGGGGTTCTGGCGCACCTTATCCTTGAAGGAGGTGACGCGCTCCAGCTCGCCGAGGTAGGCGTTCATGTTGAAGAAGAGGTAGAGCTCGATGGTCTCGGGCAGATCACTCTGCAGGTAGATGGTGGCCTTCTCGGGGTCGAGACCCGCCGCCAGATAGGCCGCCATGATCTTGCTGGCATCACCATAGATGCTGCCCGGCGTGGGGTGCGTGGTCAGCGAGTGATAGTCGGCAATGAAGAAGTAGCAGTCGTACTCGTCCTGCATCTTCACGAAGTTCTTCAGGGCACCGAAATAGTTGCCCAGATGGAGGTTGCCCGTAGGACGTATGCCGCTGCAAACGATGTCTTTATTCATATATCTTAATTATTAATTTCTGATTCTTAGTTTCCTCACCGTCAAACCCACGGAGAAAGTGCTGATGGCCATCACCAGGAGGAAGGTGATAAGGAAGTCTTCGGCCCGCATGGCGACGGGGAAGTAGCTGATGACGAAGTTGCCGTCACCCATGGGGATGAGGTGAAACTGCTGCTGGAGGAGGCACACCACAAATCCCAGCACCAGTCCCACCACCACGGCGAGGGCGCAGATGAGCAGTCCCTCGAGGAAGAACGCCCGCCGGATATCGCGTTTCTCCATACCCATGCCACGCAAGATGAAGATGTCGTCGCGCTTGTTGATGATGAGCAGCGACAGCGATGCCACAAGGCTGAGCGTGGAGATAAGGATTATCAGCGAGAGGATAAGATAGATGCCCAGCCGCTCGGTGCGGTAGATCTTGTAGTAGAGCGGCTGCTGGTCATAGCGGTCCTTGACTACTAGTGATGAGTGGTGAGTGATGAGTGATGAAAGGATGGCTTCCTTCACTTTCTGCACATTGGCACCGGCTTTCAGCTTGAGGGCCAAGGCCGACACCTCGTCGGGGGCATAGTTCATCAACTTCTGCACAAAGGCGATGTCGGCCACCACATACTGGCGGTCGAGGTCTTGCTGGATGGCGAAGCGGGCCACAGGGTAGGCGTAGTCGATATTGAAGGCCTGGTCGAGGGTGAAGCCCATCGAGGTGGTGCCGCGCTTAGGGATATGCACAGCCACGGGGGTGCTGGCAGGGATATGCATGGCCAGATTGCTGAAGATCTGCACACCCACGATCAGCGTGCCCGGGGAGATCCGATATTCTCCCTCCAGCTGGGGAGGCCGCAGGGTGTCGAGACCCGTGACGGCGCCATAGTGGGCGTCGACGCCCCGAAGCTTGACGATGGCCTGGTTCTCGCCGTTGGTAATCCACGCCACCTCGTTGACCATACAGGATACCGCCTCCACCTCGTCCATCGCCCTCAGCCCTGTCAGGTCGAGGTCGCCGGTGTGGAAAGTCTTGCCCTCGGCAGGCTCGACGAGCAGCTCGGGGTCGAAAGTGTTGAAAAGGCTCTTCGTAAGGTCTCCAATGCCGTTGTATACCGACAGCACGACAATCAACGCCGTGGTGCTCACCAGCAGTCCGATGAGCGAAATCCACGAGATGACGTTGACCACCGACTTGTGGCGGCGGGCAAAAAGGTAACGTACGGCAATGAGACCCTCAATCTTCATTGCTTCAAGAGCCGTTCGATATTCTCGATATAGTCGAGGGAATCGTCAAGATAGAACTCCAGGTGGGGGATGATACGCAGCTGCTTCCCCTCACGCATGCCCAGACGGCGCCTCAGGTCGGAGGTGTTCTCACGTATCAGCGCCAGCAGGCTTTCCTTGGTGCCTTCTCCAATAATCATCAGCGAAACATAGATGCGGGCAATGGAGAGGTCGGGGGTGATACGCACCTGCGTCACCGTGATGAGCGACGGACCCAACACAGGCTTCATCTCCCGCAGGAAGATGTCGCCCATATCCTGCTGTATCAGTCGGCAAATCTTATTTTGGCGTGTCGATTGCATAATCCTTAACCGTTAATCATCATTTACTTACCAGCGCCAACCCAGACGTATGGGCAGGAACACTGCCTGCTGCATATAAGCCACACCGATGGTGAGATAGAAGCTGTGCCAGTTGCGTGTCATGTTGCGCATGCCGTGGATGTGGTACCAATAGTACCAGTTCACACCGCCATAGACCTCGGCCATAGGGGTGAAAAGCACGTTGTCGCCGAAGAGCATGCTGCCGCCCAGACGTGTGCCCACCATCGGAGCCCACGTGATAGAGGTGGGCTGGTAGTCGAGGCCCATGATGGCTTTCCAGATGGGGCGGAAGTCCATGTCGACAAACACGTTGGCGCCCATCAGCGACTCCGCCGATTCCTGCTTGGTATTGAAGTAATAGCAGAAGCCGGCACCGCCGCCCAGGAACCAGTCCTGGCTGATATTCAGTCCGGCCATCACATTCAGGTTGCCGGCATTGTGGAACTTGTCGATATTGTAGCCGTTGTCGCCCGCTTCACCCACGTTGCCCATGAAGGGGGCATAGCCAGCCTCCACTTTCAGCATGAATTCATTCTTCTTTCCGAGCTGTGAGTACTGTGCCGTCGCAGAGTACGCAAAGCATACCATCGCGGCAAGAATGAGAGTCTTTATCTGCTTCATAATTGTATCAATTTCGACTGCAAAGATATGAAATTATTTTCAATTCGTACCAAATATGTTCCCTTTCCTAGAGCAGGGCTCAGTTTCTGGCCATCGGTGCAACCGTTTTTCAGCCACACCTGACGCCCTTCCTCATCAAAAATGGACACCGTGTAGGGTGCCGTGCTGCCCGTCTTGACGGTCAGCGGCTCACCACGCCGCAGCGGGTTGGGGAACATCTCGATGCCCCATTTCGAGCCCTCTACTTCGCCGATGCCCGACAGCGTGCTGTCGACTATCGCCAGCGTGTATTCGCCTGGCAGGAGGTTCTCGCCATCGAGGAACCCCTCGTTGGCGCTGCCACTCTTCGTCCACGACACCACATGCCATTCGTCCGCCTCGCCGCCACGGTAGAGCAGCGCCAAGGAATCGCGCGAAGCCGTCCTGGCATAGAAGCCGCGGTCGAGATTGGCATATTTGGAGGTGTTGCTGCCCGTCCGCACAAAGCGGAAGTTCATCTTCACCTCGTCCTCCAGACCCCACTGGCCGCGCAGCACCCAGTAGCGGTTGGCCGTGCGGATTACATTGGCGGGCATCGTCCCATAGGGCTTGCCCCAGTGGTGCTCCACATTTACCGTGGCAGGGCGTGTGGAACGCCCCTTCACATGGCACACATTGGCCGTCAGCGACAAGTTGTCACCCTCGAGGGAGAGGGTGCTCACCGTGGCGGCATCGGAAATCTCCTGGTCGTAGTCGAGCACACAGTAGACGGGGTCAAATGGCAGCGTGAGGGTCACCGTGGTGTCCTCCCCATCGAAGGCAGTCCACACCTTATGGCTTCCGCCATCGGCGCTGAAGAAGGTCACCGGCACACGGTTGCCGCGAGCCCTCGCGTTGGTGGCCACACCCTGCTGACGCAGGTTCAACGTCACCTCCTGCCCATTGGCGCTATAGCTAGCCCTATAGTCGACGAAGCCGGGAGAGAAGACGTGGAAGTCGAAGAAGTCTGTGAGGTCGACACCAGTGTAAAGACTCAGCGAGTCGCGCAGACGGTAGGAGTCGATATTGCCAAAGGCGCAGGAGTTCATCAGACGCTGGAGGGCGTTATAGAAGACCTCCTCGCCGAGGTATCCGCGCAGCGAGTGCCACACCATCCACCCTTTCTCGTAGACCGTCGAGCCATAGGTGAGGGCATGCGAGATGGGGGTGAGGGCATAGTAGCCGCCGTCGGTGATATGCGTGGTGCGCAACACCGACTCGAGTTTGCGCTGGTAGTAGTCGTCAGACCATGTACGTCCATTGACTCCCTCCATGGCCACCTCGCTGGCAAACGATGCGCCACCCTCGTTAATCCACATATCCTTCGCCGTCTCACAAGTCACCAGATTGCCGAACCACGCGTGCCCCAACTCATGGGCTATGGTGGCCTGGCCCGACTCCGCCATGGTAGACATGGCCTGATAGGCGAGACCGATATTGTTCACGTGCTCCATCGAGCCACGGTTGGTGGCGATATAGCCTATGCGGCCCCAGCGATAGGGTCCAAAGCAGCGCTCGTACATGGGCACCACCGAGTCGAGCTCGGCGAAGACACGCCGTACCGTTGTGCTGTCGGGATAGAGATAGCCATAGGTAACAGGATAGGTGCCATATACCGACTCGATGCTGTCGTAGATGCGTTTCCATGCCGCCTGGCTCACCGACACCAGATAGGTGGGTGTGGGCTGCTCGATACGCCACACAGTGTTCTCGGTATTGTCAGCGTTGAGCACACGACTCTGCAGCATACCGCCACATTCGGCCGTCCAACCCGCACGGGTCTTCACACGGAACGTATAGGTGGCCTTGTCGGTGAAGTTGTCACGGCAGGGGAAGAAGGCACGTCCCATCACATGCGGGTTGGCATCGAAGCCCACGCCGAGGTTATAGCTCATGTCCTGGTCGAAATGCATGCCACCCCAGCCGCCACTCTCCACATAACCCGTGCAGGTATACCACACGTGCACCGTGAAAGGCTGTCCCGCGGCAATACCCGCAGTAGACAGGGAGAATGTCTGAGAACTTGATTGCGTGACTGCTTGTGTGCTACCGTTCACCCTGAGAGAATCGACAGTGCCGATAAAATCAAGGCTGATGCTGGAACAGGGACGCAACAACTGCAGCGTCACCACCGTCTCGCCATGGAATGGCGCACCGTCACTCAGGTCGAGGGTGATATCATAGTCTTGCACATTCACCGAATCCTGCACCTGACCCTGCGCGCCGAAAACGCACAACAGCAAGAGTATCACAATGGAAAAAGTCTTCTTCATCCTCATAGTTGAATACAAATAAAATGCAAAAATACACTTTTTTTCCCACATCGCCGAAAAAAAATCACACAATAAAATCCCTTCTCCTCCGTTTATACGTTTTGATATGAAACGTAAGACCATCCTACACCTCTTCGCCCTGCTGCTTATCGCCGCCGTAGCATTCACCTCTTGCGGCAGCAGCGTCAACATGCACCGCCACAACCGCAGCAACTGCGACTGTCCTTCGTTCTAACTGCATGACACCCGAAGAGAAATACCGGCACATCCTTTCCAACCACCTGCCTGCCGCTGCCGTGGATTGGGTCTACGACTATCTCTACCGCTATAAGGTCCACTTCCACATCACCCGGGAACGGATGTCGAAACTCGGCGACTACCGCCGTCCCTCTCCCGACCACAATTTTCACGAAATCAGCGTCAACGGCGACCTCAACCCCTACTTCTTCCTCTGGGTCCTCCTCCACGAAGCCGCCCACCTCGAAACCCACCAGAAATACAAGGACATGCAGCCACATGGCCACGAATGGCAGGAGGAGTACCGCCAGTTGCTCATCGCCCACGCCGACCTCTTCCCTCCCGAACTCCAGCCGTTGCTGAAGAAATACACGCGCCGCATACCCCTCTCCCACCCCGTCGGCAAGGAAATCGAAGCCCTCCTGCACCATTATGATGCCAACTACGACCCCGACAGCATCACCCTCGACCAACTTGCCGTTGGCGACCGTTTCCGCCTGAAACGCAAGCCCGACCAACTCTTCGAGACCCTCGAGAAACGCCGCACCCGCTGGCTCTGCAAAGAGATTCCCTCTGGCCGGCAATATCTCGTCACCGGCTCCGCCGAAATAATGAAATGTTAAAAAAATTTGCATTTCATTTTTTTTTTGTATCTTTGACCATTCAATAACAAACGAAAAGTATATTATAAATAATAAAATCAAATACTTACAATAAAATGAAAGTCTTAGTTTTAAACTGCGGAAGTTCATCGATCAAGTATCAGTTGATCGACATGGCAAACAATGCCAACGTGATGGCCAAAGGCCTGCTGGAGCGCGTCGGTCTGGAGATGGGTGAGTTCACCCACAAATGGAACGGCCAGAAGCACTACGAGCAGCTGCCTATCCCCAACCACACCGAAGGTATCAAGATTGTCCTGAAGGCTCTCACCGACCCCCAGATTGGTGTCATCAAAGACCTCAAGGAGATTGGCGCCGTCGGTAACCGTGTGGCTCACGGTGGCGAGATCTTTAAAGGCAGCGTGCTGGTCGACGACAAAGTCATCGAGCAAATCAAGAGCCTCGAGCACCTGGCCCCGCTGCACACCCCCGGCAACCTGGCCGGTATCTATGCCATGCGCGAAGTGCTGCCCGGCGTGCCTCAGACCGCCGTGTTCGACACCGCCTTCCACAGCACCCTACCTCCCAAGAGCTTCCTCTATGGCCTGCCCTACGAGCTGTATGAGAAACACGGCATCCGCCGCTACGGCTTCCACGGCACCAGCCACAAGTTCGTCGCCGAGAAGGCCGCCAAGATGATTGGCAAGGATTGGAACGACCTCAAGATTATCTCCTGCCACCTCGGCAGCGGTGCCTCCATCGCCGCCATCGACCACGGCAAGAGCGTCGACACCACCATGGGTCTCACCGCCCTCGAAGGCCTGGTGATGGGCTCCCGCTGCGGCGACGTCGACCCCGGTGTCATCCTCTACCTCATGGACCTCGGCTACACCTCCAAGGACCTCACCAAGATGCTCTACAAGCAGAGCGGTCTGCTGGGCATCAGCGGCGACAAGCAGGACATGCGCGACATCCGCGCCGGCCGCGACGCTGGCGACGAGCGCGCCACCTACGCCTTCGACATGTTCGCTCAGAAGGTGAAGAAATACATCGGTGCCTACATGGCCGAGATGGGTGGCTGCGACCTGCTGCTCTTCACCGGCGGCATCGGCGAGAACGCCTGGTTCATGCGCCGTCCCATCCTCGAGAACATGGAATGCCTCGGCATCAAGATCGACTTCTCCAAGAACGACAACGTCATGGGCGAGGATGTCATCCTCTCGACCCCCGACTCGAAGGTCGCCACCGTCGTCGTCACCACCGACGAGGAGTATGTTATCGCCAGCGACACCTACAAGCTGGTTACCAAATAACATAATACCATTTTCAGTTAAAGGTTTAAGGGGTGATGCCCCTTAAACCTTTAACTTTAATTATTAACCACTAAAACCATACCTATGGAAAACCTACCCTCTCCTCCCGATGTCCAGCCTGTCAACAGTTCCGGCAAACTCTGGAAGAACCTTATCTTCACCTTTCTGGGCACCACCCTCTCCATCCTCCTCACCTTCGGCACCAGCCAGTGGTTGTCGCAGCAAAAGCAGAAAGAGGAACGCGAGTTAACGGCCCTGATGGTCATGGGCAACGTGGAAAGATTTGCCCAAAGGCTCGACCTCATATCTGAAAGCCTGCACAGGCGCGACACCCTGGCCACCATGCTTCTCCAAATCCCGGAGGATTCCGTCGACGCCCCCGAATACGCCGAGATGGTCATGTCAATCCAGAATGTAATGTCCTGCCCCGTCCTCACCTACGACAAAACCACGGAGCAAATCTTCTCTAACTCCATCGAGACTTGGAAGAACATGGGCAATTTCATGTTCATCGACAACGTGGGAATATGCTTCAACTCGATGAGATACATAACCGACGACTATATGGATTTTGCCAAAAGCATGGCCAATCTCTGGGAGATGGTTAAAGATAATCCTGAGGCGTATACTGGGAAAACACAGTTTTCAAAGGTACTTCTTAGCAAAGAACTCCATTTAAAAACGAAAGAACTCCGTACACGAGCCACCCACTGCAAGTATATGGCCGAAGTGACACGCTATTACAATTCCATCAACATGGTGTTGATGCATGTCACCATGGAAGAGGTTCTAGAGTTCATCGAAAAGCAAGAAGAGGGGTTAGAGAACGACTACCCCGTTCCCCTACAGCAAGACTTCCTCCCCGTCGACATCAACCCCGACAGCCTCCCCGACTACCAGACTTGGTTCAACCAACAACAGTGGTAGGGAGATCATGACAAAAACACATGACAGGCCGCCTGAAAAGGCGGCCTTTTCTGTTTTTTCTGGAGCATGGATAAAAAAAAGAATTATTAAAAAGTGAGCCAAAAATGAATCTTTTCAGTCTTAGATGCAGCAAAAGAAGACACCCGTGTGTCTATTAGGTGCATATCAAAACAACCAACAAAAAATCAATATCATGAAAAAAACAATTCTTTTTTTGACGTTACTGCTCATCGGAGTATCCGTGACGCAGGCGCAGAGGCTAAACTCCTACACCGTGAGTACTGACTATGCGCCGTATGTATCCATTGCCTCGACGGGCACACAGCTCACCTCCGTGGTGGGCGACCAAGGCTGGCAGACCTTCGCCATGCCCTTCGACTTCGCCTTTGGCGAAAACCTCATCGCCCAGGGCACCGAGGTCGTGGCGCGTGCCGACGGCCACATCATCCTCGACCGGCAAAGTGTTCCCGCCGGCCATCCCATGAATGGCTATGACAACGCGTACCGCTATTACAACGAGCCTTACTACCATTTTGCCATTGTGCCATTCCTCCTTGTCGACGGACAGATGCCCGCCGGCAGCTCGGCTTGCTACTGGCAGACAGTGGACGACGGCAATGGGGAACAGACACTGATTGTCGAGTTCCAGCACGTGCAGCACTTTAACGCCACTGGCAACGACGACTTCAACTACCAGATCCACATCCACTCCAACGGCAACATCTCGGCCCACTACGGTCACATGGAAAACCACAGCACCGACACCTCCTTCAACTTCATGATGGTTGCCAAAGGCCTTGATGAACGAATCATCCTCAGGGATTCCTGGGATCCGCCCATGGCGGTCTCACCGTCGTCAATCACTCTCAACAATAACAATATCTTTTCCTGGCATCGCCTCGGCCTGCCCGACAGTGGTCTGGTGGTGACCTACGAACGTCCCGAACCACCCTGTCCACGTCCCGAAAACATTCGCATCGCCGACCTCACCCCCACCTCGGTCACCCTGATGTGGACACCCAACGGCGTCGGCGGATGCACCTATCTGCTCGAGTACGACACCGTGAGTAGATACGACTCATGGCTGGGTAACAGCATCGACGGCATGACCAACGACTCGGTCTTCTACATCGACACCCTCCTGCCCAACCACCATTACTATATGTACCTGATGTCGCACTGCGGCAGCGACAGCAGCAACTGGCAGAGCTTCGACTTCTGGACTCCCTGCGACCCCATCCCGCACTCGGCACTGCCCTTCACCGAAAACTTTGATAACACTCCCACTGCAGGCTACATCTTCAACCCCGGCTGCTGGCGCAAAACGACCTATGCCTCTATTGTCAACGGCAACTCACAGCATCCGACGAAATATCTCCATTGGGCTACCGGCTCCGACTCCGCTGCAATGCTGTCACTGCCGCCCATGGACAGCGTTGCCGACCTTGAGATTAGTTTCTCCGCCCGCAACGACGACGGCCTTCTAGAGGTGGGCGTGCTTGACGAGGCTGGTCACTGGGAGTCCTTTGTCCCCGTCCAAACAGTAAACCTTCCCAGGAACACCTGGATTGACCGCTCCGTACGCCTCGATAGCTACACCGGCACGGGCAACATCATCGCCTTCCGCTTCAGCCATATCTCAAGTTACTCGGCATTACTCTACCTCGATGACATCGATATACACCTCGCCGAGGGCTGCTCCGCCGTCGAAGACATTGTCTTCAGCAACATCACCGACACATCGGTCACCGCCAGTTGGAACGACCCCGGACACAGCGGCAGCTACCGTGTCACCATCACGGGAGTAGGACAACCCTCCTCCTTCACCACCGCCAATACCACGGTAAACATCACAGGCCTGACTCTCAACAGCGACTACAACGTGGCCGTCGTGGCACTTTGCACCGCAGGCACGAGTGACGCCGTCAGCGCCACTTTCCATACCCTCAACTCGTGTGTGCCGCCTACCAACATCACCTGCACGGGTGTCACCTCCACATCGGTCTCCGTGTCGTGGAGCGAACCCTTTGCCGTCACCGCCTATGAGGTAACCTGCGGCACGCAGACCTTGACAGTGACGGGAGCCACCTCATGCTCCTTCAGCGGCCTCAACCCCAACACTGAATATACCGTCACCGTGCGCCGCCAGTGCGCCAACGGCCTCACCGACGCCGACACCACCACCTTCACCACCGAGTGCCCCGCCATCAGCACCCTCCCCTGGAGCGAAGACTTCGAAACATGGCCCAGTAACTCCTTCGGCGACTGCTGGACACGCCACGAGGGTCCCGACTCCTACAGCAGCGTAACCTTCTACGAAAGCAGAGACATCCGCTGCCTGCGCATGAGGTGCGAGATCTACCAGGGCGACACCAACCGCTCCTATGCCGTGCTGCCGCCCATGGCCATGAACTATAACGGGCTCTCTCTCTCCTTCAACGTCATGGGTGTCAGCTCCGACTCCTCCAACACACGCCTCGAACTCGGCGTGCTCACCGACGGCTCCGACCCCTCCACCTTCATAGCCTTCGACACCGTGCCCTTCTCCAATGGGCTCTTCAACTACTGGGACTACTATGAGCGTCCCCTCGACGGCATCGGCAACGGCCGTCTGGCACTGCGCTGCACCAGTCTGAACAGCTATAGGTCCGTCTACCTCGACAACTTCACACTCTCCTATTCCGCCTCCTGCGCCTATCCCGACAGCCTGACGGTGAGCGGCGTCAGCCAAACCTCTCTCGCCGTGCGCATCGCCGACGACGATTCAGTAGGCCACTACCGTCTCTGGTGGTCCGACGGTCTCACCGTCGACTCCGCCGACATCACGGGCTACACCCACACCCTCACGGGCCTGCGCCATTCCACACGCTACACCCTCTCCGTCGCCGCCATCTGCCCCATCGACGGAACCCTCTCCACAGCCATCAGCACCACGGCGGCCACAGCCTGCGGTGTCATCACCCATGCCGAACTGCCCTTCGTGGAAAACTTCGACGACGGCATAGGCCTCTGCTCGAGCTTCCTCGACTACCACTTCCCCAACAACAGCGGCGACCGCACCACCCCCGGCAGCCACCGTGGCGACACTGGCAAATCTCTGGCCCCCAATGTGGGTGGCAACAACGAGCCCTTCTTCTACATCCTGCCCGCGGTGGACAGCCTCAACGACCTGGCCCTCGAGTTCTGGCTCAATATGTGGCAATACTACGATAACGACATGGTGACCGTCGGCGTGATGACCGACCCCGCCGACACCACCACCTTTGAACCCATACAGACGGTCTACCCCACCGTGGCCGACCAATGGGAGCCGAAACACGTGTCGCTAGGCAGCTACAGCGGTTCCGGCCGCCATGTAGCCATGCGCTTCGGCCTCATAAGCGGTACCTGGTCGTGGCAACCGAGGGTTGACGACCTGAGCCTGCTGCCCGACCTCCCGTGTCAAATGCCCGACTCAATAACAGTGGCCTCGGTGACCGACAGTTCTGCCACCCTCGTCGTCCACGGCGCCAACGGCGCAGACCACTACCGCCTCTACTTCAACGGCGACACCGTCGACTTCCAGGGCGACACCGTCACCATCGGCGGCCTCGCCATCGCCACCGACTACAGGGCATGGATTGCCACGGTATGCTCCGACAGCACCGTCACCTTCCCCGTGCACATGGACTTCACCACCGACTGCGGCGTCTATCCCCTGCCCTATCTCGAGACATTCGATCCCAAGCCAACCACCACGCTGCTGCGCTGCTGGAAAATGTCCAACCTACCGACCCAGACGCCCTCAGTGTTCACCAACAGCAGCACCGGCGAAACCTACCTGTACGGCAGCGTATACGACGACAGCCTGACCACCGTCACCACTCCACAGTTCCACTTCACCGAAAACGAAGCCTTTATCTCCTTCAAGGTCTACGTGTACCACAGCTATGCCGATGAACTTCACCATCCACACTACCTGCCCATGCGCATGCAGGTCTCCTACTTCGGCGACTCGCTGGGCCAGCCCCTTGTCCTGCTCGACGACTCCATCATGTCCAACAGCCTCTTCGGCGGCGACCACACATGGCATACCATAGACATCAACACCTCCGACATACCCCGTGGCAACGGAGAACTGTACTTCACCTTCTATCGCGACAGCATAAGCAATCTAGCCACATTCTATATTGACAGCCTCTCCATCTACACCGTCCACCACATACCCCCGTGCCGCCCCGTCGAACAATTGGAAGTCAGCGACGTCAGTCTCTCCTCGGCCCGCATCAGCTGGCAGCCGAGGGGCATCGAGACCGAATGGGAGATGCACCTGACAGGTCCCGCCCTCGACAGCCTGATTCTTTGCGACAGCACCTATGCAGTGGTGAGCGGACTGGAACAGGGCACCCGCTACAGCGTCAGCGTGCGTCCCCTCTGCACCGACGGACAGTTGCTCTGGAGCGACACCGTAGCGTTCTCTACCAACGAATGCACCCAAGTGAACAACGTGGCCGTCAGTGCCATCACTGCCCACAGCGCCTTGGTGACCTGGCAGGCTCCGACAGAAGGTCCCTGGACCATCACCTACGGCCCGGCAGGCTTCCAACAAGGCCATGGCAACACCCTGACAGTGCCTGTCCAGCCCGGCGTCGACACTCACTACGTCACCCTCACTAATCTAGAGTCCGAAACCCTCTACGACGTCTACGTCATGACCCTCTGCGAAGACGGCATGACCAGCGTCTGGAGCGACCGCGTCAGTTTCTCCACCGCCACCGAAGGTATCGACGATATCGACAACGTGGCCATCGACATCTATCCCAACCCGTCACACAGCACAGTCACCATCAACACCAACAGCGACAGACCCCTGCACGCTGTGCTGCTGGACATGAGCGGCCACGCTGTTGCCAATTTCGAAATCCGAGATTCGAAATACGTAATTGACGTCAGCAGTCTGACACCCGGTGCCTACTTCATCCGCATTACCGACGAACAGAGCACCGTCGTCCGCAAACTCATCGTCGATTGACGGCATGGTCTCAAAATTAGGAAGCCGCCACGCAATAATGCGTGGCGGTTTTCCGTTATTATGGCTATGAAAAAGACGACATTGCTGATGCTCCTGCTGCTGCCGCTGGCAGCCCTGGGGCAGAACACGAAGAGCCGGCCACTGTTCCACCGAGCTGTGGAGAAAGGCGTGGTGGGCCAATACGAGGAGGCCGTCGAGCTGCTGCTCAAAGCCATCGACGCCGACCCCGAATACGACGAGGCATGGCTCGTGCTGGGCAACCAGCAGATGTTCCTCGAGCACTACAACGACGCCCAACAGAGCTACCGTCGCGCCATCGAGCTCTTCGACGCCCACATCGACGACGCCGAGCAGAAAGGCAAGGCGCCGCAGGCGGCACGCCTCAAGCAGTGGCGCAAAGAGGCCCGCCAGGGACTGCGCACAGCAGAATGGCGCCAGCACGCCGTGGATAACCCCGTACCCTTCCGCCCCATCAACCTGGGTCCCAACGTCAACACCGCCGCCGACGAATACCTGCCCGCTCTCACCGCCGACTACCGCATGCTCGTCTTCACACGCCGCAGTCCCCGCAACGCACAGACCGAACGCGGTCTCGACCGCGAGGAAGACTTCTTCTACTCCGACTATGACACCATGGAACTCGACTGGGGCCCGGCCCACCGCATGCCAGAGCCCCTCAACAGCCACGGCAACGAAGGAGCCCAGACCATCTCGCACGACGGCCGCGTGGTCATCTTCACCGCTTGCGGCCGCGGCGACGGCCACACGGGCTGCGACATCTACATGAGCGTCCGCCAGGGCGGTCGATGGGGCAAGCCCCGCAGCCTCGGCACACCCGTCAACAGCGTCTATTGGGAATCCTTCCCCTCGCTCTCCATCGACGGCTACACCCTCTACTTCGCCTCCAACCGCCCGGGCGGCTACGGCGGCTCCGACATCTGGTGCTGCACCCTCGAGGAAGGCCGCTGGAGCGACCCCGTGAACCTCGGCCCTGACATCAACACCAAAGGCGACGAGACAGCCCCCTACATCCACTTCGACGACAAGACCCTCTACTTCGCCTCCAACGGCCACATGGGCATGGGCGGCATGGACCTCTACGTGGCGAAAAGAGAGGAGTGCAAGAGAGTGCTGGGCAAAACAGGGGAGTGGAAGGTGGAGAACGTCGGCTACCCCATCAACACCTCCGGCGACGAGAACAACCTCATCGTGGCACCCGACGGACGCACAGCCATCTTCAGCAGCGACCGCTTCGGCGGCTACGGACAGCAGGACCTCTACTCCTTCATCATGCCGGCACCCGCACGTCCCGAACGCATCACCTTCATCGACCCCGTCATCCAGGCCGAGAACCTGCTGACGATGGGCGACACCGTGACCCTCAACAACATCCACTTCCTCACCGCCAGTGCCGAGCTCTACGAAGCCTCGAAGGCCGGTCTCGACCGTCTGGCCGAAGCCCTGCAGCGCCACCCGCGCCTGCGCCTCGAGGTGGGTGGCCACACCGACGCCGTGGGCAAGGACGAGGACAACCTCATCCTCAGCGAGCGCCGTGCCAAAGCCGTCTACGACTACCTCATCCTCCGAGGCATCGACCCCGACCGCCTCACCTACCGCGGCTATGGTGAGACACGCCCCGTCGCCACCAACGACACCCCTGAAGGTCGCGCCCTCAACCGCCGTACAACCCTAACTCCTTTGAAGTAAGTATTTTGAACGTCAGTTTAACGTTCGTTTAACGTTCGATTAACGTTTACGCAACGTTAAACGACCGTTAAGATAAGGTCGAAGTAACGCCGGAAAGGGTTACCGGATAGATTTTGTATTGCCCTCGGACAATAAAAAAATCCCGCGCGCGTTATATGTGGATATGAAAAAAATAGTGGTATTGACCGGCGCGGGCATCAGCGCCGAAAGCGGCATCTCGACCTTCCGTGACTCGGACGGCCTGTGGGAGCACTACCGCGTGGAGGATGTGGCCACACATGAGGCCTACGAGCGCAACCCCGAGCTGGTGCTCAACTTCTACAACGAGCGCCGCCGCCAGCTCTTCAAGGCACAGCCCAACGAGGCTCACCGCCA
This sequence comes from uncultured Bacteroidota bacterium, assembly GCA_902774395.1. Classification (GTDB taxonomy): domain Bacteria; phylum Bacteroidota; class Bacteroidia; order Bacteroidales; family P3; genus Colimorpha. The sequence continues at coordinate 113,557 of CACYIK010000005.1, read as the reverse complement.
GCTGGTGCGTCTGGAGGAGAAGTACGACGTGCGCATCGTGACGCAGAACATCGACGACCTGCACGAGCGTGCGGGCTCGACCCATGTGCTGCACCTGCACGGCGAGCTTACCAAGGGCCGCAGTGACCGCAACCCCGACCTCATCGTCGAGGTGGGCGACAAAGACATCCTGCTGGGCGACAAGGCTCCCGACGGCACACAGCTGAGGCCCCACATCGTGTGGTTCGGCGAGGCGGTGCCCAACATCGAGCCCGCCGCAGCCCTCTGCGAGGAGGCCGACATCTTCATCGTCGTGGGTACCTCGATGGCCGTCTACCCCGCCGCGGGTTTGATACACTATGTGCGGCGCGGCGTGCCCTGCTATGTCGTCGACCCCAAAGAGGTGGCCGTGAGCCACCCCGTCACCTTTATCAAAGAGGTTGCCACCAAAGGTGTCACCCAACTGGTGGAACAATTATTAAGAGAAAACCCCTAACGGGGTAAAAATAAAAAAACAGAAAACTTCTATTAAAAGAAAACGCCTACGTCGTATATCTATAATGACACAACAAAACATACCCCGTAGGGGTTTCCTCTTAATAGCAAATATATTAAAAATAAAATATACCCCGTAGGGGTTCTCTTTTAATAACTTATGAAAACATTAGCTGCTATTTTGATCCTGGCCATGCTGGCCACCCTTGCCCTGGCGGGTGTCATTTTCTACCTGCTGGTGAAACGCTATTTCGACAACCAACAGAAAGAACGCTTGCTGCAGATGAAGATTGACGAGCGCCGCGAGACCCTCAAGGTGGTGACGCCCATCCGCCTGCAAGCCTACGAGCGCATGGCGCTGTTCCTGGAGCGTATCTCGCCCGACAGCCTGGTGCTGCGCTGCTACCAGCCTGGCATGGACCTCAAGCTGCTGCAAGGCGTGATGACCAAGAACATACGCGACGAGTGGGAGCACAACCTCTCGCAGCAGGTCTACCTCGACCCCGCCGTCTGGGCACACATCCGCGAGGCCAAGGACGAGATGATCAACCTCGTCAACTCCAGTGCCGTGACCCTCACCGACACCGACGACCCGACGCGTCTGGCAGCCTCTATCTTCGCCTCGGCAGCCCAGCACCTGCCCACCGACAAGGCCCTCGAGGAGCTGCACAAAGAGATTAATGAACTGTTCTAAAACAAGGGAGTGAAAAGGAGTGAGAGGGAGTGACAAGGAGTGCACCCGAAGGGATCTGAGCACCGCTGAAATAAAAAAATAACAGCGAAGATAGGACAATAGTAACAGCCTACAAAATGCAAAAAAGATACAATAAAAATCAGAGGAAAGCGTCGCGACAAATATCATTTGTCTTCTCACTCCCTTTCACTCCTTCTCACTCCCTTTCACTCCTCCTCTTTCTCCTCCTCGCGGGTTGTGCCCGTCAGGGCTACCCCACTGGCGGACCTAAGGACGAGGAGCCGCCCGTGGCCCTCGGCTGCAAGCCCGCCAACGGAAGCAAGAACATCACTCCCAAGGAGTTCTACGTCCAGTTCGACGAGTATGTGGTGCTGAAGAACGCCCCGGAGAATGTCCTGGTGTCGCCGCCGCTGAAGAACAAGCCCGAGTTCACCACCAAGGGCAAGGGTGTGCTGGTGAAAATCAAGGACACCCTGCAAGAGAACACCACCTACCTCTTCCAGTTCAAGGAGGCCATCGCCGACTTCACCGAGGGCAACCTGCTGCCCAGCTACGAGTATGTCTTCTCCACCGGCGCGGACATGGACACCATGAGCCTCGGCGGCCAGGTGATTGACGCCCGCAGCGGCAAGGCCTGGAAGGAGACGGTGACTGTGATGACGTATCGAGTGGAGAACGGAAAGTGGAGAGTGGAGAACGATACGATGGCGTGTAGCGAGCAGCCCGACTTCGTGACGCGCTGCGACAAAGAGGGCCACTTCGCCTTCCACTTTATCCCCACGGGCAAATACCGCGTGGTGGCCTTCGAAGACAAGAACCGCAACCTGCGAATCGACGCCACCGAGGCCGCAGCATGGGACACCGCCCATTTCGAAGCCCACCCCATCGACACCTCACTCACCACTCATCACTCATCACTCACCACTCTCTATATCTCCCAGCCCGAGGTACAGAAACAGCGCATCACCGCCAATGAGTTTACCGCCAAAGGACGCATCCGCATCGTCACCCAACTGCCCATGCAGCATCCCACGGTGACCGGTACGGCGGTGCAATGGCATCTCAACGCACGGCGCGACACCATGAGTCTCTGGTGCCTCGACGCCCAGATGGACACCGCCCTGATCATCGTCAGCGACGAGGGTTTACAAGATACTTTGCGCCTGCGCTTCACCGAGAAGAAGAAAGGCAAGAAAAAGGCTGCCGGAGCCAAAGAGGAAAAGGAACCCCTGATGACAGCCCTCTGCGACGGCAACAAGGCCTACTATGACGACCTGCGGCTGGCCTTCACCAACCCCATCGCCAAGAGCGTCGACAACCCGCAGGCCGAGGTGATGTACCTCAAGGACAGCACGGTGAGTCATTGCGCCATCGTGCTCGACAGCAACGGCCTCACGGCACGGCTGGAGACCTCGCTCAAGTCGGGCGAGCAATACCGTGTACGCATCGCCGACAGCCTCTTCACCGATATCTACGGCAACGTCAGCGACAGCCTCGTCTTCGGCCTCAAACCCAAAGACTACGGCATCCTCAGCATCGACATCGACAACAAGATGGGCTTCCCGCTGGTGGTCGAGGTGCTCGACAAGCGCGACACCGTAGTTCAACGCTCATCACTCAACACTCAACACTCATCACTCCGCTTCTCCCACCTGCCTAGTGGCGACTACCGTCTGCGTGCCGTCATCGACCGCAACGGCGACGGCCGCTGGACCCCTGGCGACTACCGCCAGCAGCGTCAGCCCGAGCAGACCATCCTCTATGAGAAGACCCTCAGCCTGCGCGAGAAATGGGAGATGGAGGAGCATTGGACCATAGAGGAAAAGACATCCAAGAAAGGATTGAATATCAACGCCCTCCCATTTATGCCTGAGAAGGGCGGGAAAAGCTCGCTGAAACCCTCAAAGAAACCCTAAGACGCCATGCAGAAGAAACTACTCTCGGGCCTGTTCTGGATACTGCTGGCCAACCTCATTGTCAAGCCGCTGTGGATACTCGGCATCGAGGTGGGCGTGCAGAACGCCGTGGGCAACGAGATGTACGGCTTCTACTTCGCGGTCTTCAACCTGGCTTATATCTTCAATATACTGCTCGACCTGGGGGTCACCAACTTCAACACCCGCAACATCGCGCAGCATCCGCAGCTCATCACCAAGCACCTGAGTGGCATCCTGGGTCTCAAGGTATGCCTGTTGGGGCTCTACCTGCTGGTGACCTTCACCGTGGGAGCCTTGCTGGGATACGGAAGCGACGAGTTCCGCCTGCTGGCGTGGCTCACGGTGGCTCAATTCCTCAACTCGCTCATCCTCTACCTGCGCAGCAACTTCGAAGGGCTGCTGCTCTTCAAGTGGGACAGCCTCCTCTCGGTGACGGACCGCGTGCTGATGATTCTCATCTGCGGCACCCTCTTGTGGGGACCAAAACTTTCAATTTTCAATTTTCAATTTTCAATTTACCATTTCGTCTATGCCCAGGTGGCAGCCTACGCCCTGACCGCCCTGCTGGCCCTTGTCGTCATCGCCCGCAAAGCCAAACTTCACCTTTCACCTTTCACCTTTCACCTTTCACCTGCCTTCTCCCTCGTCATCCTCAAGAAGAGTGCCCCCTTCGCGTTGCTGGTGCTCCTCATGGCCTCATACAACCGCATCGACCCCATCCTGCTGCGCTCTATGGCTTCCGACGGCGAGGCGGGCATCTATGCCGGCGCCTTCCGTCTCCTCGACGCCCTCACCATGGTGGCCTACCTCGTCAGCATCCCGCTGTTGCCCGTCTTCTCCAAGCTCTGCAAGGAGCTGAAACCCGCGGCAGCAAATTCATCATTCATCACTCATCACTCATCACTTACTGACATCCTCCGCCTCGTCTTCTGGCCTATGATGCTTTTCGCCGTGGGCGTATCGGTGGCCTGCGCCCTGTGGGCCGAGCCCCTGATGGGGCTGCTCTATCCGGGACGCGGTGCGATGTATGTGCCGGTGTTCCGCGTGGTCATCTTCGGCATCATCCCCATAGGCATCACCTATATCTTCGGCACCCTGCTCACTGCCGGCGGCTACCTGCGGCAGCTCAACATCTTTGCCGCCACGACATTGGTGCTCAACATCGTGGTCAACGTGCTACTCATCCCGCGCCTCGGTGCCACGGGTTCTGCCTGGGCCTCGCTCAGCGCCCAGACCTTCATGGCCTTGGCCCAGCTGCTGCTGGCCATCCGCCTTTTCCGCCTGCCGGCAACGGCCTTCCTTCCGCCGGCACCACACAATATTATCAGCAGAATATCGTTAATATTAAAATACAAAAATCAAGAATAAAGAATGAAAGCATACGTATTTCCTGGACAGGGAGCCCAATTTGTGGGCATGGGAAAGAATCTCTATGACGGCAATGAAGAGTGCCGCGCCATGTTTGAGAAAGCCAACGAGATTATCGGCTTCCGCATCACGGACCTGATGTTCGCCGGCACGCCGGAAGACCTGAAGCAGACCAAGGTGACGCAGCCCGCCATCTTCCTCCACTCGGTCATCCTGGCCAAATATATGGGCAATAACTTCCAGCCCGACATGGTGGGTGGTCACTCACTGGGCGAGTTCTCGGCATTGGTCGCCGCCGGCGCCATGAGTTTCGAGGACGGCCTGAGACTGGTCATCGCCCGTGCCAACGCCATGCAGAAATGCTGCGAAAAGACCCCGTCGACCATGGCCGCAGCCTTGAAACTCGACGACAAGACTATCGAGGACATCTGCGCCTCCATCACCGACCAGGTGGTGGTGCCGGCCAACTACAACTGCCCTGGCCAGCTGGTCATCAGCGGCACCAACGAAGGTGTGGCTGCTGCCTGCGAGAAGATCAAAGAAGCCAAGGGTAAAGCCCTGCCGCTGGCAGTGGGTGGCGCCTTCCACAGCCCCCTGATGGAGCCCGCCCGTGTGGAGCTGGCCGAAGCCATCGAGCGCACCGAGTTCCGCAAACCCGTCTGCCCCATCTATCAGAATGTCGACGCCCTGCCGCACAGCGACCCCGCTGAAATCAAGAAGAACCTGCTCATGCAGCTCACGTCGCCCGTCCGTTGGACCTACACCGTACAGAACATGCTCAAAGACGGTGCCACGGAGTTCATCGAGGTGGGACCCGGCATCGCCCTGCAAGGCATGGTGAAGCGCGTCAACCCCGACGCCAACGCCCACTCGGCAGAATAAACCTTAATTGGGATATAAAAAGAAAAGGCCAAGAGTTAACTCTTGGCCTTTACTTTTTCAAAGAACTTGGCGGTGTCGATGATGAACCGCTCGTGGGTGCCTTCGCCGATGGGTCCGCATTCGTCGAAGGCTTTCACTTTAAAGACTAGCCTGCGTCGGTCGACTTCCACCAGCTCGCTCTCGCACCACACGCGCATGCCGATGGGTGTGGCGGCGGTATGGGCCACGTTGACCAACGTGCCCACGGTGCCCTGACCCTCGTCAAGGTAAGGCAGCACACTCTCGTAGCATGTCTGCTCTATCAGTGCCACCATCATCGGCGTGGCAAACACATCCACCAAGCCGCTACCCACACGGGCAGCGCTCATCTCAGGTGTCACCGTCTGCTCCAGACGGCCTTTAATTCCTGCTTGTATCATTATTTCTGGAAGAGTTTCTGCCAGTTCTTGTACTCACGGTCTTTCCAGGCGCCGTTGTGGTAGGCGTAACTGACGATGGCGGGGATGACGGTGGTGCCTTCGGCGTAGACCATCTGCTGGAGTTCCTCGCTCACTTTGCCCCAGCTGCCGGCCTCGAGGAGGGTGCTGGAGGAACAGGCGCCGTCGCGGACGTCGGCCACGGTGATCTGGATGGCATATTTGTGCATGGGAACCTCCTTGCCGAGGATTTCGGCGCAGACGACGGTGTCCTGGGCGAAGTTCTTGGGGGTGCCGCCGCCGACCATGAAGAGGCCGCTCTCGGGGCTGTTCATCTTGATCTCGGTGAGCTCGAGGAAGTCGGCCACGCTGTCGATGCTGACATAAGGCTTGCCGGCATGCTTGCGGATCCACTGATGCTTGCCGATACCGAAACCGGCGGAGCTGTCGCTGAAGGCGGGGCAGAAGATGGGCACGCCGCACTCGTAGCAGGTCTGGATGAGGCTGTCCTTCTTCACACCGTGGCCGTTGGCGAGCCATTTGCCCACCTCATAGAGGAACTCGCGGCTGGAGTAGGGACGGGGTTCGAGGAGGTCGGCGACGTCGCAGGTGGCCTGGTCGCAAGCCTGCAGCTCCTCTTCGTCGATGAAGGTGTCGTAGATGCGGTCGATGTAGAGTTCGCGGAGCTTGGTGTCGGGAATGACGTTCTCCTTGGTGCCGATGTAGTGCTTGTAGCCGAGGGCCTCGAAGAGGTCCATGTCGATGATGGAGGCGCCGGTGCTGACGACGGCGTCGATCATTTTGTTGCGCACCATGTCGACGTAGACCTGCATGCAACCGGCGGCGCTGGTGGAGCCAGCGATGGTGAGGATGTTGGTGCAGTCCTTCTCGGCCAGCATCTGACAGAGGATGTCGGCGGCACGGGCGGTGTCGCGGCTAGTGAAGCTCATGTGGCGCATGGCGTCGATAAGCTCGGTGCTGTCGTACTTCTTGATGTCAATGTGTTTGACGGTTTCTTTGAGGAGGTCTTTCTTTTCCATTTTATATTGTTTTTTTGTTTTTCTTCGGAGACATCTAATATGCAATGTGATAATAACGCATGGGATGCAATATTATTGTGCTTGATTGATAGTTATTTGTCAAAACGCTGCAGAGTGATGTCTTTCTCTATATTGGCGGTGCCTGCGTACCAGTTTCCGTCGCCACCATGGAAGGCGTTACCGCCGGCCACCACCGTCACCACGGTGTCACGATAGTGTCCATGCTGCTCGGCATCGATATCAACAATCTCAATTTGCGAAGGCTCTCCTGGGTCACATAGAATTCTGACATCATAACGGCCGTCGGAATCCGTGGTGTCGTAATACTCAAATTCAGGCCATTCCTCCAGGTATCTTTTCCCGACGCCGATGCCCTCTATAGAGTCTCCTTCTTCGTTAGTGACGGTACCCCTAACATGATAGGTGCCTTCCGGGCAACCATATTCCTCGCCACCACAGGCCACCATGTTTATCCCCAGCAGGCCTCCCAGCGAGACCAGCAGCCATTTTTTCAATTTGAGGTATTCTATTTTCATAATTACGACACGATTTTCAGGCCGATGATGGAGGCGGTGAGGGTGGTGATGAAGAAGAGGCGCCAGAAGGTGGCAGGTTCGTGGAAGATGATGATGCCGACGAGGACGGAGCCGAGGGCGCCGATGCCGGTCCATACCGGATAGGCGGTGCCGATAGGTATTGTTTCGGTGGCTTTGGCCAGCAGCACGGCGCTGAGGACGTAGAAGAAGGCAAAGCCTCCCATCCACTCCCAGTAGGGCAGTCCCTCGAGGCCCTTCACCTTGCCCAGACAGAAGGCGAAGCCCACCTCGCAGAGGCCAGCGACGATAAGGATAATCCAATTCATTTTAGAAGAGGGTGTCCCCGCTAAGGGACACCCTCTTGGTGGTCCCTAGGAAAGCCTAGGGTTTTTTAGACGTGATTACTTCACGATGAGCTTGCGGACGGCGTTGACATTCTCGCCGGTCATGCGGACGAAGTAGGCGCCCTGGGCGAGGTTGCTGACGTCGAAGCGGAAGTTCTGGGCAGCGCCCTGCTGCTGCATCATCACGCGGCCGTTCATGTCGACAATCTGGACAGTGACGTTACCCTCGATGCCGGCGGCGCTGATGGCGACCATCGTGCTGGCGGGGTTCGGGGAGACGCTGAGGACATTGTTCTCAACCTCGTCGATTCCAACGGTGTTGCTGAGCTCGATATCGTCAATTATCAAGCCGTCGCCACCCATTGCAGTGATGTTATGGAAAGCGATGCGGATGCTCTGGCCGGCATAGGAGCTCATGTCAATAGTGCGCTGACGATAGTAGCCGTTACCCTCGCTCTCGGCAAGGAGGACGGTGGAGAAGTCCTCGACAGCGGTGCCACCGTTGGAGAGACGCACCTCATAGTTGGAATTGATACCCCCATAAGAAGTGGTGTAGATGAAGAAGGAGAACTTGTAGCCAGCGGCATTGGCGGGCATGTTGATGACAGGGGAGACAGCCCACTGGTCAACATTAAAGTCGTCGCTATAGTTACCCAAGAGGCAGAAACTGCCGCTATGGGCATACTGAGAACTCTGGAAGAGCTCGATACCATCGGAACCCTCATCGTTGACGAAGAATCTCCAGCAGCCGGTGTTACCCTCGAAGTCCTCGGTCCAAGGAGCGCTGACGGCCTCGCAGACGAAGGCGTCGATGGTGGCGGTAACGGCAGGAGCACTTCCAAAGCTGTTGGTGGCCACGACAGAGACGGTGTGGCTACCGGCGGTGGCGAAGGAGGTGGTCAGAGTGTTGTCGGTGGTGTTAGCGTCGACACCGTCGACAGTCCAGGCAAACGAGGTAGCCAGAGGAGCATTGGCGACGAAGGTGACATCGGTATTGATCTCGGCGGAAGCGGGACCCTCAATAGTAACGGTGGGAACCATGTCAAGTTCCTTGACGGTAATGTTGTCGATATAGAGGTAGTACTGGAAGTTGCCATAGTAGTTGATGGCGACATACTTGGTGCCGGCAGGCAGGAGGAAAGCAACCTCGGTCCAAGCGGTTTCGGTGCTCTCATAAGTACCCAGCACGGTGGTGAAGGCAGCAACCTCGTTGGTGGTGGTGGAAGCCAGCACGCGGAATTTCTCGGAAGCAGTGTGGGCTTTGTACATGAACTTCAACATGTACTCACCGCTGGTGGGAAGTTCCAGCTCGGGGCTGATGAGATACTGGTTATAGTCGGCGGCTCTGCTGTAGCTGCTGAAGCGGAAGTCGTAATCACCGGCGAAGGCGAGGCTGTCCTCATAGACGCCAAAGCGATTGTCGTTGGTGGGGTCAGCACTAATCATGTTCCAGCAACGGAGGCTACCCTCAAAGTCCTGAGTGTAGGGGAACTCCTCGATGGCGTTGCAGGTATAGACATCGACCAGGATGGAATCCTCGGTATCGCCAGCATTGTTGGAGGCGACGACAGAGACATTGTGGATGCCGTCGGTAGTGAAGGTGTGGGTCAGAACATTGGAGCTCTCGTTGACGCTGTTGCCGTCGACCGTCCAGACAAAGCTGCTGGCAGTGGGAGCGGTGGCGGTGAAGGTGACAGCGGTGCCGTTCACGGCCTCGACGGGGCCGGCAAGGGTCAGCATGGGAGCAGAGAGTTCACGAACCTGAATGCTGTCGAGGATGATGACGTAGCCACCCTCGCTGTTGAAGTGGCGGAAGGCCACCTGGAAGTCGCCGCTGATGCTATCGGGAATGATGGCCATACGCTGGGTAAAGCTAGCTTCAGACATGCCAGTGAGGCTTTCCTCATAGAGGAGGATGGTGTCGTTGTTGTTGATGACATAGACGCCATAGTGGTCGCCATCGTAGGTGCTGCTGACAGGCTTCACCTGCCAAGCAATCTCATATTCGTCACTGGCGGGCATTTCGATGACGGGGCTGAAGAGCCAGTTGTCGACGGGGAAGTCCATCATGAAGAGACCCCAAACAGACTCTGCTGACATGGAAAGGACCTGACCTTCAGGATCCGACTCGAACATATCGACGCTGGCGAACCAACCAGACTGATCGGTGGAGTCGCTACGCGAAGTCCAGCAGCCGAGGCCGCCGGCAAAGTTGGGAACATAAGGAATAGTGATGTCCTCGCAGCTGAAAACATCGACATCGATAGTGTCGTAGGTATCGCCGACGTTGTTGTGAGCCCAGGCAACCACCTGGTGAATGCCAACAGTGCTAAAAGTGTAGTTCATGGTGTCGCCCGTGGCGCTCTGGACATCGCCGTCGACATACCAGGTGAGGCTAGTCACGCTAGCGGCAGCCACGTAGGTAGCAGGCATATTGGTTCCGATGGCAACGGGGCCACTAATGGTCAGCTCGGGAGCCGTAGGACCACCGACACGGATGTCATCGATGTCCAGGAAGAACATATCAGTGCAGTTGTGGTGACGGAAAGCCACATAGATGGTCTGACCGGCATAGGCGCTCAGGTCAACCACACGCTTTGTCCACTCACCAGTGGCAAGGCCGGCATAGACGGCGGTGCTGGGAGTGAAGTTGCTCACGGCGTTGCCAGCGGTGGTGACATAGACGGTGTAGTACTCGTCAGCATAGGTAACATCCTGAGACTTAGCATACCACGAAAGCTCATACTCCTCGGCATCACTGGGGATGGCGAGAGCGGGCAGAATCATCCAGTTGTCGGGGGTGAGGGCTGCCTCGTTGTCGTTGTCATACGAAGCCGAGGCCATCACACCGTCGCCAGAATGGGCAGAGAAGCGGTCAGCCGAGACAGTCATGCGGCTCCAGCCGTTGCCATCATGGTCGGCATCGACGAAATGGAATCCGGTGAGAGTGGCACTCTCAAAATCTTCAGTCCAGGGGAACACGCTGATGGTGTCGCCCACAGCCTTGGTGACATTGGTGGCCACTGCGGCAGCAGAAGCTTTCTTGAACTGAGCCTTGAACGCAGCAACGGGAGCCACGACGGCCTTCTTGCCAGGCTTTGCACGGTGTGCCGTCTGTGCGAAACTCACAGAGGCAAGAAGCGTCAAAGCAGCAAAAAATGTAAATACCTTTTTCATTTTTGTTGTTTTTTTGTTTATTTTATTAATTTAGGTTCAATTATTTCGATATAAAACCCACACTCTCAGCACTCTCCATATTCCATGGACGATTGCCTTAAAGTGCAAATATACTACTTTTCTCCATACTCTCAACATTTTTAACAAATCTTACCTCTACTTTTTTGGAGAAAAAGTTGTATCTTTGCACTCAAAAAGCAACAATTATGGCTGGGAAATACACTTATGAGTACCCGCGGCCGATGCTGACGGCCGACTGTATGGTGGTGAACTCGCACGGCGAGGTGTTGCTCGTCCGTCGTGGCAACGACCCCTTTAAGGGCTGCTGGGCACTGCCTGGCGGCTTCATGGAGATGGACGAGACCATCGAGCACTGCGCTGTGCGCGAGCTGGAGGAGGAGACGGGAATAAAGGTTGACGAGAAGGATATTCGCCTGATAGGCGTCTACAGCGCCCCCGACCGCGACCCGCGTGGTCGCACCGTCACCGCCGCCTATGCTATCCATTCATCACTCCTCATTCAACACTCATCACTCGCTGCCGGCGACGATGCCGCAGAGGTGCGCTGGTGGCCGCTCAACGCGCTGCCACCGCTGGCTTTCGACCACGCCCAGATTGTGTCAGACGGGCAGCGTCTGTAGCACCTCGGGGTAGCCGATTTCACGCAGGTATTCGTAGGCCCCTTCGGTGCGCAAAAGGTCTTCGGGGGCGTGAGCGTCGGTGCTCACAATGACGGGGATGCAGAGGGTTTTCATCTCTTGGATGAGCCACTTGCCGGGGTAGTAGTCGGCATGGCGTCCTTTGTAGATGCCGCGAGTGTTGATCTCGCAGATGAGACCCAACTCATGGATGAGGTGGATGGTCTCGAGGGCCAGGTCACGGTACCAGGGCTCGTCCTCATGGAAATAGCGGTCGCGGTTGTGCATCACTATCTTGTCGGGGTGACCGACAACGGTGGGACGGTTGCGCTCCAGCATGGCGTTCTCGTTGTGGAAGTAGGCTTTCACCCCACGGCGGATGTCGCCACCGAAATGCTTCATCAGCCCTTCGTCATAAGTCTGATAGCGGCTGCCGTCAATCATCCACAGGTCGTCAGCGGTGAGAGGTGCAAGGTGAGAGGTGGAAGGTGCCGGAATGAGGTGCACGCTGCCGATAGTGTATTCCAATCCGCCCTGCTCTATCAGCGGCGTAAAATCCTCCAGCATGCCGGGGACATAGTCCATCTCGAGACCGAGGAGGATTTTGATGCGGTCAGCATATTCCGACTTGAGGGCACGTATTTCGTTGCAGTAGCCCTCGTAGTCGGTGATGGAATAACTGTTCTCGAACGGCAGCGGACAGTGGCCGGTGAAGCCCAGCTCCGAGAATCCGTGGGCGACGGCGAACTCCACCATCTCGCGCGGCGTGGCCTTGCCGTCGCAATAGCAGGAATGGGTATGATAGTTGGTCATCTTAGTTCTTAGCTCTTACTTCTTACTTCAAAAAGCATACGTCATACTGAGTGACAGGCGGAGGTTTCCGACAGGAGTGTCGTAGCCAGCACGGGTGTATTCGGCTTCGCCGGTGAAGGAGAGTCCATTGCCGGTAGCGTAGGTGAGGCGGGGTTGGATGCGCCAGAGATACTCTATATCGTGCCCACGACCGAAGCAGTGGACATAGTTGGTGTTGCCATAGTCGAGGTTCTTGGCAAAGCCAAGGAAGATACCGGGACGCCAATGGCCCGTGTTGCGCTCCACATCGAGCCACACGGTGTTGAAATGCCAGTCCTCGAAGGTGCTGTCGGCCAGCATCAGATAGCCACCGAGCGAGCAGCCCTCATAGAGGCTGTTGTTTAGCAGCGTCTGGGCTTTGACGGTGAACTCGCCCAATTTGACTTTCCCGAAAACAGACCACGAGAAAGAGGAATAAAGGTTGGTGGAGGGTTGCACGGCGGTGTAGTTCGTCTGTACCTGAGGCTGGATAGTCTTGAGGTTGACGGCGGCGCCGAGGAACAAGCCTCCCTTCCCAGCCCCTCTATAACGTATTTGGGCGTTGAGTTCAGGCACCAGACTGTGACGCGCGAACTGCGTGCTACTGGTCGGTACGCCATTGAGCAGACCCTGACTCATGTTGTCGAGCTGCCACTGAGCCACAGCCACAAATTCCCAATTGCCTGTGGGGAAGAAACTATATCTCACCTGCGGCTGACGTGCATAGCAATGGAACGGAGCACCCATATTCAGCGGGTTAGTCATCGGCATGATCTCGTGAATGACCATAGCGTACCAGTATTGTCCGGCAGTAACTTCGTGCTTGTCCCAGTACAAACGGATATAGGCGTGACGGAGTCGCAGGTCGTTGATGGTGGCGTTGGTGGAACCTGTGAAGTCGCCCTCGATATAAGCGGAGGTTTTAGCCCCCAGCATCTCGGGACCCGTGATGCGGAGGCCTAGGCGCGCGGTGATGGCAAGCATATTGGCTTGCCAGCCGTCGTTGAGATCGTTGCCGAGGCTGTCGAGTAGCACAGGCTTGGGGTAGAAGAGCATCATGTCCTCACGCCCGCCCACCACCGAGCGGCTGTCGGCATAATAGTGGGGGTTGACGAAACCAGACCAGTTAAGGCTCACCTGAGCCTTAACTGAATTGAAAAATGAAAAATGAAAAATGAAAAATAGGATGATGCAAAAAGCAACAGAACGCATTGTCCCTTGTGGTATCTTTATATTTTTCATTTTTCCGTTTTCATTTTTCATTTTTCTTAGTTCCACCCGCGAGGGCGAGGATAAGTCCCAGGGCCACGCCCAACAGGGCGGCGAAGAGCACCTGCAAATTGGCAGGCAGGATGAAGGTGATGGTGTGCATCGGGAACCAGAAGAGGGGGATGGTCTTCTTGATGACGAGGTTCCACTGGATGTCCCAGTTGACCTTCTGGCTCATGATCTCGCGCATCTTCATCGGACGCAGCAGGCCACGCACGGTGCCGCCGTTGTCAGTGATATGGATGTCGGTGCACTTGTGGAAGGTCATCATCACCGGGGCGAAGATGCTGTTCATCAGCACGCTGACGGCGAAGGCAATGCCGAGCTTAGCCATAGTGAACTCCGATGCCTTAAAGACCGTGGCATAGACGGCGCCATGGCCGCTGTTGCCCGTCAGAGCGTCGGCCACAGTGCCGAGGAATGCCGGCACACCGGCCTTGAAGATCACCATGGACATGGCGATGGCCATACCAAGGAAACCCCACACAATCATGCGGGGCAGCACGCCGAAGCCCTTCTTGTTGTAGACGCCTTCGCGGATGCGGAGGGCCAGCATCTCGCCAAGGGTGGCGAGGATGGCGAACTTGAAGAAGGCCATGATATAGGGGTGATGTTCCGTGGCCCACTTAAAACCCTCAGCGCAATGGGTCTGCGGGATGGCGAAGAGTGCCGCCACAGCAGCGACACACGCGATAAGTATAAAATCTCCTTTTTTCATTATTTCTCCATTGCTTTTTAGGATAACCTAGGCTTTCCTAGGATAACCTAGGTTTCCCTATCTATTCCATTAAAAACTATACGTGGCGCCGTCTTTGCCGTCCTTGACGGTGACACCGGCCTCCTTGAGGGCGTCGCGGATCTTGTCGCTGGTGCCCCAGTCCTTGTTGGCCTTGGCGGTGGCGCGGATGTCGAGGATGATGTGCATCAGTCCGTCGATGAGGGCGGTATTGTCGCTCGCAGCCTCGTCCTTCATGCCGAGAATCTCGAAGAGGAAGGTGTCGAAGACCCACTTCAGTTCGTCGATGTCGGCCTGGCTGAGCTTCAGCTTGCCGTCGGCGGCGCTGTTGATGATCTTGGCAGCCTCGAAGAGGTGGCTGATGACCGTCGGCGTGGCGAAGTCGTCGTTCATGGCGTCATAGCACTTCGCGCGGAGCGCGGACACCCCGGAATCTCCGGGAGTTCCGGAATTTCCGGTGAGGCGCGACAGCGCCTTATAGGCTTCCATCAATTTGGCAAAACCTTTCTCGGCGGCCTGGAGGGCCTCGTTGCTGAAGTCGACGGTGCTGCGGTAGTGGGCCTGCAGGATGAAGAAGCGGATGGTCATGGGCGAGTAGGGCTGCTCGAGCATCTCCTTGCCGTCCTTGTCCTTGTGGCTGCCGGTGAAGAACTCGTCGAGGGTGATGAAGTTACCCAGCGACTTGCCCATTTTCTGGCCGTTGATGGTGATCATGTTGTTGTGCATCCAGTAGTGGCAGGGGGCGTGGCCCGTGGAGGCAACGCACTGCGCTATCTCGCTCTCGTGGTGCGGGAAGACGAGGTCCATGCCGCCGCCGTGGATGTCGAAGGGCGAGCCGAGGTATTTGGCGCCCATGGCGGTGCACTCGGCATGCCAGCCGGGGAAGCCGTCGCTCCAGGGCGAGGGCCAACGCATGATATGCTCGGGGGCGGCTTTCTTCCACAGGGCGAAGTCGCCGCTGAAGCGCTTCTCATCCTGACCGTCGAGTTCGCGCGTGGTGGCGAGCATCTCGTCGATGACGCGGCCGCTGAGCTGGCCGTACTTGTGGGTGTTCTCCTGATACTTGCGCACGTCGAAGTATACGCTGCCGTTCGAGACGTAGGCGTAGCCGGCGTCGAGGATGCTCTGCACGAGGGCTATCTGCTCCATGATGTGGCCGCTGGCGTGGGGCTCGATGCTGGGGGGCAGCACGTTGAGCTTCTCCATGGCGGCATGGTAGCGGTTGGTGTAGTACTGCGCCACCTCCATGGGCTCCAGCTGCTCGAGGCGTGCCTTCTTGGCAATTTTGTCCTCACCCTCGTCGGCGTCGTGCTCGAGGTGTCCCACATCGGTGATGTTGCGCACATAGCGCACCTTGTAGCCCAGGTGGCTGAGGTAGCGGAACACCACATCGAAGGTGATGGCGGGACGTGCATGACCCAGGTGGCCGTCGCCATAGACGGTAGGACCGCAGACATACATGCCCACGCGGCCCTCTGTCAAAGGCTTAAAGAGTTCCTTGTTTTTCGTCAAGGTATTGTAAATCAACAACTGTTGTTCCATAATATATAAATATTGAGGTGCAAAAATACGAAAAAAATATCATTTGCTATTCCATATTAAAAATAATTTGTATTTTTGCAGTCCGAAAAAAATAAAAAAACAAAAACAAACAATATGAGACTCAACCGTATTTTCGCAGCTGCATTCCTCGGCGCCGCCATGTTCTTCGGCTCCACCTCCGAGGCCTGCACCAATTTCCTCTTCACCAAGGGTGCCACCAAGGACGGCAGCACCATGATCACCTACGCCGCCGACAGCCACACGCTCTACGGCGAACTCTACTACCGCCCCGCCGCCGACTACCCCGCCGGCACGATGTGCCAGGTCGTCGACTGGGACAGCGGCAAGAAACTCATCATGATTCCCCAGGTGGCCCACACCTACAGCGTCGTGGGCAACATGAACGAGTGGCAGCTCACCATCGGCGAGACCACCTACGGCGGCCGCGAAGAGCTGGCCAGCGAGATTGAGGGCGGCATCGACTACGGCAGCTATATCTACCTCACCCTCCAGCGCGCCAAGAACGCCCGCGAGGCCATCCAGGTCCTCGCCGGCTTCATGAGCCAGTATCCCTACCACAGCGAGGGCGAGAGCTTCTCCATCGCCGACCCCAACGAGGTGTGGATCCTCGAACTCATCGGCAAGCGCGACGGCACCGTGAAGCCCGAGCTCGCCAAAAAGCTGAAATACAAATACACCGAAGGTGCCGTGTGGGTGGCCCGCCGCATCCCCGACGGCTACGTCAGCGGCCATGCCAACCAGGCCCGCATCACCACCTTCCCCCAGGAAGGCAAGTGGAAGAAAGCCAAAGGCAAAGGCCTGCATAAGTCCATCTCCAGCAAGCACCTCGACTACCTCTTCGAGCCCGAGGTGGAGTGCGTCTACAGCGACGAGGTCATCACCTACGCCCGCGCCTGCGGCTGGTACAACGGCAAGGACGAGGACTTCTCCTTCTGCGACACCTACGCTCCCCTGACCTTCAGCGGTCTCCGCGGCTGCGAAGCCCGTGTCTACG
Source organism: uncultured Bacteroidota bacterium (assembly GCA_902774395.1). Taxonomy (GTDB): domain Bacteria; phylum Bacteroidota; class Bacteroidia; order Bacteroidales; family P3; genus Colimorpha. The sequence goes on along the minus strand of CACYIK010000005.1, from coordinate 96,658 downwards.
CCATGTTCCACCGCGTGGCCTCCGGCATGGAGAAATACGAGAAATACGCCATGGGCGACGTCAACGCCGAGCGCATGCCCCTCTGGGTGAAGCCCGACCACAAGGTCGACGTCCGCGAGGTGATGAACCTCATGCGCGACCACTACGAGGGCACCGCCATGGACATGACCAAGGACCTCGGCGCCGGCCCCTTCCAGTGCCCCTACCGCTGGCGTCCTATGGGCTTCGAGGTCGACGGCAAGAAATACGTCCACGAGCGCGCTACCTCCACCCAGCAGACCGGCTTCAGCTTCGTGGCCCAGTGCCGCAGCTGGCTCCCCGCCAAGGTCGGCGGCATCCTCTGGTTCGGTGTCGACGACACCTACTCCACCGTCTACTGCCCCATGTACTGCGGCATCACCGAGATACCCCTCTGCTTCCGCCAGGGCAACGGCGACATGGTCACCTACAGCGAGACCGCAGCCTTCTGGCTCTTCAACCGCGTCACCAACTTCGTCTACAGCCGCTACAGCGACATGATTGTCGACCTCCAGAAGGTGCAGACCAAGCTTGAGGAAGGCTACATCGCCGACGTGCAGAAGTTCGACAACCGCGCCAAGCAGAGCGAAGGCGAAGCCCTCACCCGCCAGCTCAACGACTTCTCCAACCGTCAAGCCATGAAGATGATGAAAGAGTGGAACAACCTCGACCACTACCTCCTCGTCAAATACATGGACGGCAACATCAAGAAAGAGAAGGACGGCAAGTTCGAGCGCACCGAGACCGGCAACGCCGTCTTCCCCATGCAGCCCCACTACCGCGCCGAGTGGCAGCGCATGATCGTCAACGACCATGGAGACGTCATCCGCGAGAAATAATCAAGATTTGCCATACAAAAGAAGAGGGCGCTCGAGCGCCCTCTTCTTTTATTCCCAGTACTCTATTTCCCATTCGGTGACTCCCCATCCGGGATATTTCTGGTAAACCGCCATGCCGTGCGAGTCGAAGCGTGTATAAGCGACATCGTAGTCTTCCGACAATTTGTCATTCATGGGATTCTCAGGATCGACCACATAGGGATGCCAACGCTGCCACATCTCGCTGCGCGTCCCGTCGGGACGGTAGCTGATTTCCTCTTCCACCTCTATGTCCAGGTCGTAGATAATGCCCGTCATGCCCGTAAGGACACCCCGCTCGTCGTAGTGGTAGTTCAGCGTGTCGGCAGATTCGTAGTAATAACCTCTTTCGGCAATGCGGCGTCCCGAAGCATCATAGTAGTATTGGACATCATAATAGCCATCACCGTCGTCAGCATCTTTGCGCGACGCTTCGCGCAACAGATGTCCCTTCTCGTCGTACTCGCGACGGAAGAACGCGGTGTCGACATAATCATCCCATATCGAACACGTTATCAGGAACGTATAGTCAGTCAGGCCGAAACGCGGATGCCGCTTGTACGAAATGCGCTCATAGGTGGTATATACGGAGTCGGGATTCCCGTCGTCCACCCTTCTGACGCGCCTCACCGTGCCGTCGGCGTCGTAATCCACGCTGATCCTCCTCGACACCTGCACCTGCGGCATGGGGTTGCGAGGAGTTGAGCGTAAAACCCGGTGGACATATTCCGTCAGGCGGCCCTTGCTGTCGTAGACAAGCACATCCAGCGAATCGTACATGAACCCATGGCGGTCGCAGTGGTTGGTTTGTTGCAGCTTGCGCTCGCCCGTCAGCGTGTCGACACGGTAGATGCGCATGGTGCGCACATGGTTGGTGTCGCGATAGGGAAAAAACGGCAAATCCACCATAGGGTCTTGTGCCGCAGCAGGCACTATCGATGCCAAGGCGCAGAAGGCCAACAGAATAACTTTGATTTTTTTCATGGTTCAAATGTTTTTTCGGATGCAAAAATACGACTTTTCTCTTATTAAAGAAGACTAGTTATAAAAAAAGTTGTATCTTTGCAGTTTAAAACAGATGTGATGAGCCTTCTCGGGAAGATTATATCATATTGTAAACAAAGAAATTGTAAGGACACGGCGTGCTGTGTCCACGACGAAAAAACGGAAGAGCCTGTGAGCAAATTTCTCATCGTAGGACTGGGCAATGTGGGTGCCGAATATGAAGGCACGCGCCACAACGCGGGCTTTATGGTAGTCGACGCGCTGGCCAAGGAGGCCGACGCACGTTGGAGCCTCGAGCGCCACGCCTACCGCACCGAGGTGCGCCACAAAGGGCGCATCCTGGTGCTCATCAAGCCCACCACCTACATGAACCTCAGCGGCAAAGCCGTGAAATACTGGCTGCAGGCCGAGAAGATAGAGCTTCAGAACCTGCTGGTCGTCGTCGACGACCTAGCCCTCGACCCCGGCATTGTCCGCATCAAGAAGCAGGGCGGCGCCGGCGGCCACAACGGCCTCACCGACATCGAGACCCTGCTGGGCACACAGAACTACAACCGCCTGCGCATGGGCGTGGGCAGCAGCTTCGGCCGCGGCCATCAGGTCGACTACGTGCTGGGACGCATCGAGGGCGAGGACCTGGTGAGGATGGAGGAGGCCGTGAAGACGGCGGGCGACGCCATCAAATGCTTCGTCACCCAGGGCATCGACCGCACGATGAATCTGTACAACAAGAAAGGGAACGCGCACTCCGAAGGAGTGAAAGGGAGTGAAAAGGAGTGAGAGGGAGTGCACCCGAAGGGATCTGAGCACCGCTGAAATAAAAAAATAACAGCGAAGAAAGGACAATAGCAAAAATGAATCTGACGCTGGACATAGGAAACACTGCTGTGAAGTGGGCTACTTTCGAAGGAAGGGCCCTAGTGGAGAGTGGTGTGTGGAGTATCCCCCACCCCGCCCTTGCGGGCACCCCTCCCTGCAGAGAGGGGATGGCTGACGCAGTGGAGCGTGGCATCCTCTGTGCCAGCGGCGACATGGCAAAGGTGCAGCCGTGGATTGAAAGTTTCAATTTTCAATTTTCAATTTTCAATTCCTCCATGCCGTTGCCGATAAAGCTGGACTACAAGACACCCGAGACGCTGGGGGCCGACCGTGTGGCCGACGCCTGCGGCGCGGCGAGCCTGCATCCCGGCGAGGCCTGCCTGGTCATCGATGCCGGCACCTGCATCACCGTCGACTTCATCGACGCCAAGGGCGTCTACCACGGCGGAGCCATCATGCCGGGACTGAAGATGAACCTGCAGGCACTGCATACTTTTACGGCGAAACTGCCGTTAATAGATATCGAGGGGGTGGAGAAAGCCCCTGTACTGGGACGTTCGACGGAGGAGAGCATCCTCGCCGGCACGCTGGGAGCCACGCTCCTGGCATTGGCAGGATATGTGGCCCTCTACAAGGAGAAAGCTCCGGGACTGCACGTGCTGCTCACCGGTGGCGACGCCGACCGACTCATCGCCTCCGGCGCCACAGGCTGGGAGCATGTGCCTCACCTGACATTGATTGGATTGAACGAGATACTGATTTTGAAAAATGAAAATTGAAAAAGAAAAAATGAAAATGGAAAAGAGAGAAATGAAAATGGAAAAATGGATGAAGCTGTTGGTATGCGTCAGCCTGTTTTTCATTTTTCATTTTTCATTTTTCATTTCCACTCAGGCGCAGAACGGCTTCAACATGCCCTACTCGCAGTTCGGCGTAGGTCTGAACGAGATGAACGGCAATATGCCCATCATCAACCGCATGGGCGGTGTGGCATACACCCGCTCGGGATCCAACTACATCAACCCCTTCAACCCCGCCTCCTATGCCGCCATCAGCACGGAGAGTTTCGTGTTCGACATGAGTGCTAGCATCTATCTCACCAAGTTGCAGAATAACACCAGCAGCATCAACGATGCCGAAGGCAACATCAACTACCTGCTGTGTGGCTTCCCCATCACCAAGTGGTGGAAACTGGCCGGAGGCCTCATGTCATGCAGCACCGTCGACTACGCCTCCGTCTCGCAGGGCACCTACCTCGACAGCAGCATCGTCAAGAACATCTACGACGGCAACGGCGGCGTCAGCATGGTCGTCGTCGGCAGCGCCTTCAACATCATCGGCGACGGTCGCCCCGAAGGACGCCGTCTCCAGCTTGGCTTCAACATCGACTACCTCACCGGCCGCATCCAGCGCGCCATCTCCTATGCCTTCCAGGGCAACGACAGCACCTTCTACATGGACAGCCGCCGCTTCAAGGAGACTTCCGTGAGCAATGTCCTCTTCGACTTCGGCGTGCAGTACTGGGAGCCGCTGGGCGAGAAATATACGCTCGGCGTAGGTCTCACCTACAAGCCTTACCGCAACATGAGCGTCACCGACAAAGCCCTCATCTATACCTACCACTCCAGCGACCAGAGCCTGATCGACACCATCTTCCCCGCAGCAGGCCAGTCGCCCGAGTTCTCCAGCAGCCTCAAACTCGACCACACCTTCGGCATCGGCCTCAGCCTCGAGCGCAACAACCGCTGGCTTGTGGCTGCCGACGCCACCTTCGCCGGTTGGTCGGGACTGTACTACAAAGAAGGGATGAACCCCTCCATTCTCGGAGACAACTTCCTCACTACAGGCCCTTACAGCCGCTACGCCCTGGGATTTGAGAAGATTGGCGTCATGGACGCCTCCACCTACTGGGGACGCATCAGCTGGAGCGCCGGCTTCCATACCGAACAGGGCACCATGCGCCTCATCCTCAACGGCCGCGAAGAGGTCATCAACGAGTGGGGCTTTGGCCTCGGCGCCACCCTGCCCATGCGCAAGGGCCGCTCGCTGCTCACCCTCAGCGTCAACTACAGCAGCCTCGGCAGCAAAGACCTCCTCCAGCGCAACGTCCTCACCTTCGGCATCGCCGTCAGCAGCTGTGAACGCTGGTTCGTGAAGAGAAGGTATAACTAGAAGCTCCTAGGAAATCCTAGGTTTTCCTAGGCATTCCTAGGATGTCCTAGAGGAAAAATACAAGAAACAGACAACAAACGATACCAAATAGCAAAACACCATAGAACAAAAACAATAAAAAACATAGACAAGATGAAAACGATCAAAACACTGACGATTGGGCTCTTCCTGGCCGCCGTGGGAACCCCCGCAATGGCTCAGCTTCCCGACTGGGGCTGCTCCGAGGAAGTGCAACAGCAAATGATGGAACCCGTCTCCCTCTATCAGGATGCCATTGGCCAGTTCAAGGCCACCAAAGACACCCGCTGGCTGGAGGAGGCCTACCCCTACTGGAAACAGGTTGTGGCCAACTGCCCCAAGCAGAGCAAGAACCTCTACAACAACGGCACCAACATCATGAAGGTGAAGATCAGCAAGGCCAAGGACAAAGCCGAGCGCGACGCCCTCATCGAGGAGCTGATGAACATGTATGACATCCGTATCGCCACCTATGGCGAGGCCGCCAAATACACCGCCAAGAAAGCCCTCGACCTCGAGGAGCTCCTGAAGGAAGAAGGTCTGACGCGCTACTACGCCCTCTACCACGAGGCCGTGCAGAAAGGCGAGCTCGAGGCCGGCTACCTGGTGAAGTACATGGAAGCCACCATCAACTACGTGCGTGCCGGCCATGCCGAGCCCACGCTGGTGGTCGACAACTACGACGTGGCCAGCGAGATGCTCGAGGACGAGCTGCAGAAGTATGTCGACGACAGCGTCAAGTCCGCCACCATCCGCGGCTACATCGCCGGTGTCGAGGCAGCCTTCTCGCCCTATGCCACCTGCGACCAGCTGGTGACCATCTACAGCAAGAAATTCGAGGCCGACCCCGAGAATGTCGACCTGCTGAAGAAAATCACCAACATCATGTCGAAGAAAGGCTGCACCGACCAGCCCCTCTTCTTCTCGGCCACGGAGAACCTCTACCGTCTGGAGCCCACTCCCTCCACCGCCCTCAACATGGGTCAGATGTGCCTGCAGAAGAAGCAGTACGCCAAGGCCATCGAGTACCTGAGCGATGCCGTCAAGGGTGTCACCACCCAGAAGGACAAATACAAAGCCTACCTCTTCCTCGGCCACGCCTATAACGGCAACAAGAGCTACAGCGCCGCCCGCACGGCCTACAACAACGCCGCCGAAGCCGACCGCACCAAAGGCGAGCCCTACCGCTTCATCGCCTCGCTCTACGCCTCCAGCGCCTCGTCGGCCTCCGACGACAACATCAACGGCCGCAGCGCCTACTGGGCCGCCGTCGACAAACTGGTGAAGTCGAAGAGCGTCGACTCCTCGGAGGAGAACGTCAACGCCTGCAACGCGATGATCAGCCGCTACAGCGCCCACTTCCCCAAGCAGTCCGACGCCTTCATGGCAGGTCTCCAGAACGGCCAGCGCATGACCGTCCCCGGCTGGATTGGCGAATCGACCACCGTCAGAACACGATAAGGCATAGAAAAGTAAAAGGTAAAAACTAAAAACTAAAACCCATGAGACAACGATTGAATGGATTGCTTTTAGCTTTTAGTTTTTACCTTTTAGTTTCCTCCTGCTCGAACGACATGAAGGATATCCAACGCTTCGAGCAGACACGACCACCCGACCAAGAGATTACAGACGCCCATATCTGGCGCAGCGAGTACGGCAGACTGCAACTCGAACTCGACGCCCCTCGCATAGTACAATACCGCAACCCCGACACCCGGACACATTACCCCAAGGGTGTCGAGTTGCGTTTCTACGACAGCCAGCGCCAGCTCAAGACACGTATCTCGGCCCGCAAGGCCACCTCGTTCGACGACAAGAACATCCTCACGGCAAGCGACAGCGTGGTGGTCATCGATTACTCCAACGGTGACACCGTCTACCTTCAAGACATCATCTGGAAATCGGACGAAGACATCATCTATTCCAACCACCCCGTCCGTGCCGTCAACGGTAACCGCGTGACCTACGGCGACGGATTCGTTAGCGACGAGAAGATGACCAACCTCCGTATCACACGGCAGCGCGGCACCATAGAGTTTGAAGAATGATTACTGAAAGGTTATAGGTTATGGGTTATAGGTTATAGACGCTACGCCGTCGTAATTCAGCAACCCTCCTATAACTTTAAAAGAAGAGACTAGAGTATGCAATATACAGCAAAAGAATTGGCCCGTCTGGTGAAAGGCACCGTTGAGGGCGACGAGAACACCCGAGTGTGGAAACCCTGCGTCATCGAAGAGGGTGAAGAGGGCGGCATCACCTTCCTGGGCAACCCCAAATACACCCACTACGTATATGAGAAGCCCGCTTCCATCATCATTGTGAAGAAAGACTTCCAACCCGAGCATCCCATCACCTCCACCCTCATCCGTGTCGACAACCCCTATATGGCGGTGGCCAAGTTGCTCCATGCCTTCAACCAGCGCAGCAAGCCTCCCAAAGGGCGCTCCTGGCGCAGTAGCGTGGGCCGCGGCTCGAAGCTGGGCAAGAAATGCTACATGGGACCCTATGCCGTGGTGGGACGCCACTGCCACATCGGCAACAACGTGAAAATCTACCCCAACGTCACCATCGGCGACAACGTCACCATCGGCGACGACACCATCATCTATGCCGGCGCTAAGATTTACGAAGGCGTCGAGATAGGACGCAACTGCATCCTCCATGCCGGCTGTGTCATAGGCTCCGACGGCTTCGGCTTCGCCCCCGACGGCAACGGCGGCTGGAACAAGATAGACCAGATAGGCAACGTCATCCTCGAAGACAATGTCGAGGTGGGTGCCAACACCTGCATCGACCGCGCCGCCATGAAGTCGACCATCCTCCATGAGGGTGTCAAGGTCGACAACCTCTGCCAGATAGCCCACAATGTCGTCGTCGGCCGTCACACCGCCATGGCTGCACAGGTAGGCATCGCCGGCAGCTGCAAGGTGGGCGAGGAATGCATCATCGCCGGACAGGCAGGCATCGTGGGCCACATCACCGTGGGCGACCACGTGACCATCGGCGCCCAGAGCGGCGTGACCCACTCGGTAAGCAGCGACCAGACCATCTTCGGTAGCCCTGCCATGGAAGCCTCTAAACGCCGCAAAATAGAAGTCCTCATCCGCAATATCGAACGGCTGGCCCAACGCATCGACATCCTGGAGAAGAAATGAACGCACGCCGCATCACACTCTTTTTCGCTACCATCATCGCCGCCTTGGCGCTCATCAGCTTCATCTTCCCTGAAGAGGGCATCACCATCGGCGGCCACACCTGCTACTTCCCTTCACTGAAGAAACTCATCGAAAGCAACCAGCGTGTCCTCAAGAATGTCGAGGAATCCAATTTCACCCCCCCGACGACCATCGATACGGAGTTGAACGACTCCATCGCCACCTACCAAGCCTATCTCGACAGCAGCGACATCCGCTTCTGGCTCCCCGACAGCCTCTACCTCGACGCTTTCTGGGACCTGGCCGAACGCGCCAAAGGCGAAGGCCGCACCATACGTATACTGCACTATGGCGACTCACAGATCGAGGCCGACCGCCTCACCGCACAGCTGCGCTCCTACATGCAGAAGACCTTCGGCGGCGGCGGCCCGGGCATGATTCCCGCCAGCATCACCACCCCCACAGCGGCCTTCTGGGTCAGCGGCGGCAACTTGACACACCTCTCTTCCTTCGGCGACAGCACCGTCACACGCTCCAACGGCAACTACGGCGTGATGATGCAGAGCTTCCGCATGAACGGAGGCACCTCCATCAACATCCGTGCCTCCAGCGACGCCAAGGCCGACGACGCCATCAAGCAGTTCTCACAAGTGCGCTTCGTGTTCAACAACAAAGGCAAGACACTGAAAGCGACGCTCTCCAACAACAAGCTGAAGTACAACGACCAGCAGCAGGCGCCCTCTGGAGTGGGCAGCCTGTTCTGGACCCTCGACAGCGCTGTCAACAGAGTCACCTTGAAGGCCAGCGGCACCGCCGACCTCTACTGCATCACCCTCGACGACGGCCCCGGCGTGGCGGTCGACAACATCCCCATGCGCGGATGCTCCGGACAGCAGTTCTCCCTCGTGAAAGAGGAGCTCTTGAGCGCTGCCTACGGACAACTCGACGTGGCCATGGTCATCATGGAATTCGGTGGCAACTCCGTGCCCTACCTCAAGTCCGGGGCAGCCATCTCCACCTACTGCCGCAGCATAGGCAAACAGATAGACCACGTCCATCGTTGCTGTCCCCAAGCCAAGATACTCTTCATCGGACCCTCCGACATGAGCACCCGTCACCACGGCGAGCTCCAGAGCTACCCCGACCTGCCGGCACTCATCGACAGCCTCATCGTCACCGTCAACAAGCATGACGCCGCCTACTGGAGCATCTACCACGCCATGGGCGGATGGAACACCATGGTCGAGTGGAACCGCCAAGGCCTGGCGGGAAGCGACTACGTCCATTTCACTCCCAAAGGCGCCGTCATCATGGGCAACCGCTTGGCCGAAGCCTTCGACCTCAGCTACCGCCTCTTCGGCATGCGCCGGAAACTAACCATTCAATAAAACAACTATGCGACAACTCTTTCCTCTGCTCACGCTCTTGCTCCTCCTGGGGAGTGCCGCCGCCCAGCCCAAGGGTGTCGACATCCCGAAGGACTACTCCTTCATCCACTATGGGAAGAACACCCTCGACTACAGCGGTGCCTCGTCAACCCTGGATGCCTTCTTCCAGAAATGGGCACGGCTCGAGAAGAATCGGCAAGGCAACATCAACATCGTCCATATCGGCGGCTCTCACGTACAGGCAGGCACCATGAGCAACACCATCCGCTGTAACCTCATGAACGCCTATCCCCACCTCGTCGGTGGCCGCGGCATGATATTCCCCTATTCGGCGGCCGCACGGTGCAACAACCCCCGCGACTATATCGTACACTGCCGCGAGAAAGTGGCACTCATCCGCAACATCTACAAGACCCATGGCCGGCCCCTGGGACTCTGCGGCATCGCCATCACCGCCTCCGACAGCCTCACCGAAGTGGCCATCGGCCTCAACGAGCCTTCTGTCGACTACGCCACCTCGCGCATCGTCCTCTTCGGCCACTCCGACGACGGAGTGGTGCCCCGCCTGCAAATCCAGGGACGCACGGTCTACCCCTCCTATACCGATGCCAAGACCGACCGCTTCGTGTTCAACCTCAGCACCGTCACCGACAGCTTCTCCGTGATGCTCCCCTGCCAGGCGGGCGAATCCTTCACCCTCACAGGCATCTACCTCGACAACCGCCGCCCGGGCTTCACCTTCCACTCTATCGGCGTCAACGGCGCCGCCGTACCCGACTACCTGCGTTGCCAACACTTCACCCGCGACTTGCGGATGCTGCACCCCGACATGGTCATCTTCGGCATCGGCATCAACGACGCCAACGCACAGGACTTCGACACCGCAGTCTTCCGTGCCAACTACCGCGCCCTCGTCGACTCCATCCGCACCATCAACCCCGACTGCGCTTTCATCTTCATCACCAACAACGACTGCTTCCGACGCAAAAGCCGCAAACGCTACGAGGTGAACCGCAACGGACTCCTCGCCCGCGACGTATTTTACCGCCTTGCCAAGGAGACCGACGGCGCCGTATGGGACCAGTTCGAAATCATGGGCGGCCTGAAATCCATGGACCGCTGGTACAAGGCCAAGCTGGCACAGAAAGACCGCGTACACTTCACCGTGGCAGGCTATCAACTCGTAGGCAACCTCTTCACCAACGCCCTCTTCGACGCCTATAACCAATACACTAAACGCCATCCAATATCCACCACCCGCTAAAGCATGTCCGACATCCTCACATACTTAGGCACCCTCTTCGCGTTCAACGACGACCACCCGTTGCTCTTCACCCAGATACACTTCTGGGTACTCTTCTTCATCATCTATGCCTTCTTCAGCCTCATCGTCAGCTACCGCCGTAAAGGCGAGCGCCAATCCAAGACCCTGGACCCCACCAAACGTGTCCTCCGCAACGGATACCTCTTCTTCTTCAGCCTCCTCTTCTACTACAAGACCTCCGGGCTCTTCGTCCTGCTGCTCATCTTCTCCACCCTCTTCGGCTGGTACCTCGGCATCAGGATGGACCACACCTTCTCGCGCTTCCGCCGCAAAACCCTCATGTTCATCGGCGTCGCTGTCAACCTGCTGATCCTCGCCTACTTCAAATACGCCTACTTCTTTACCGACATCTACAACGCCACCTTCCACACCAACATACAAGTGGTCAACCACCTGGCGCAGTGGGGCAACACTATCTTCGACACCAACCACTTCGACGCCTCTGTCATCCTGCTGCCTGTCGGCATCTCCTTCTTCACCTTCCAAAATATCAGCTACATTGTCGATGTATGCAAGCGCAAGATAGGCCATGTCCCCAATATCCTCGACTTCGGCTTCTACACCTCTTTCTTCCCCCAGCTGGTGGCAGGTCCCATCCTCCGTGCCAACGAGTTCATCCCCCAGCTATACAAACCTTTCGTCCTCAACCGCCGCCAGTTTGGCGTAGCCCTCTTCTGGATATGCAACGGCCTCATCAAGAAGATCATCCTCAGCGACTACCTCGCCGTCAACTTCGCTGACCGCATCTTCGACAACCCCGCGCTCTACACCCCCTTCGAGAACTTCTCAGCCCTGATGGTCTACTCCCTTCAGGTCTACGCCGACTTCTCGGGCTATACCGATATCGCCATCGGCGTAGCCATGCTCATGGGCTTCTATCTCCCCACCAACTTCAACTCGCCCTACAAAGCCACCAACCCCACCGACTTCTGGCGCCGCTGGCACATGTCGCTCTCGCGATGGCTGCGCGACTACCTCTATATACCCCTTGGCGGCAACCGCACCTCGGGCTTCGCCTCCTATTTCATCCTTGCCGCCATACTCCTCATCGCCGCCTTCCGCCTCAAGGTCACGGGCTTCACCATCGCCGTCGTCGTCATCATCGCCGCCGTGCTGCTGATGCTCATCTTCTGGCGCTCCCACCGCAGGACCCTCGGCACCAATGTCAACAACATGGACACCATGCTCCTCGGAGGTCTCTGGCACGGCTCGTCATTCAACTTCATCACCTGGGGCGGCCTCAACGGCCTCGGCATCCTCGTATACAAATGGTGGAAAGACCGCAGCTGGCGCACACGCCTCATCACCCTTCTGGTCATCAACGTCGGCCTCTTCATCGCCAGCCACAGCACCGAAAGTCCCCTCCTCAACCTCCTATGGTATTGCGTGCTAGTGATGCTCATCGGCTTCACTGGCATCTATCTGATAAAAGAGAAGATGAGCAAGCAGAAGACCTCCCCCATCGTCTCCCGCATCCCCCACTGCTGGAGCATCATCATCTGCTTCATCTTCATCTCCTTCACCCGCCTCTTCTTCCGTTCTGGCTCCAACCTCAACCCCGCCGAGGCCAACGAGCAGGCCTGGGAGACCGCCTCGGCCATGGTCTCACAGATAGGGTCGAAATGGAACCTGGCACAGATACCCGAAATCATCGGCCACTACTGGACCGTCTTCCTCCTCTTCGCCATCGGCATGGTCATCCACTGGCTGCCCTCGCGCTTCAAACGCCGCTACCGCATCTGGTTCGCCTCACAGCCCCTCTGGCTCTTGGCCACCTTCATCGTCCTCATGGCGTTCGTCCTCTACCAGTTCATCACCGCCGACCTCCAACCCTTCATCTATTTCCAATTCTAAACGACTATGAAAAAGATTATATACCCCCGCATCAACGTCTTTCCCTTCAGCAACCTCTTGGCTGTCCTCATCAATATAGCCATCGCCTACCTCGTCTACATGGTCACCCGCGTGGCTTTTGTCCTCGAGAACTGGAGCCTCTACTCCACCGGCTGGGAGAGCCTCTCCTTCGGCGACCTGCTGGCCGGAAGCCTGCGCTTCGACACCGCCGCCATCCTCTACACCAACGCCCTGTGGGTCGTCCTCATGCTGCTGCCTGTCCGCGCCAAGGAGCGCCCCTGGTGGCACACCATGTGCAAGTATATCTTCGTCGTCATCAACTCCCTCGCCGCCTTCCTCAACCTCGCCGACGCCGTCTACTCCCAGTTCACCGGCCGCCGCACCACCGCCACCTTCTTCAGCGAGTTCTCCAACGAGGGCAACCTCGGAGACATCCTCTTCACCGAAATCTTCAACCACTGGTACTTCCTCCTGCTCTTCATCGTCCTCGTCGCCGCCATGGTCCTCTTCTACGTCAAACCCCACCCCACATCCACCATCCTTCATTCATCATTCAACATTCAACATTCATCACTAAAATACTACCTCACCCACTCCCTCGCACTCCTTCTCTTCGTCCCGCTGGCTATCGCCGGAATGCGTGGCGGCTTCACCACTGCCGTGCGCCCCATCACCATCAGCAATGCCAACCAGTACGTCAACAACCCCACCGAGGCCGCCATCGTGCTCAACACCCCCTTCTCCCTCATCCGCACCATCGGCAAGAAACCCTTCGCCGACCCCCACTACATGACCACCGCCGAGATGGACGCCCTCTACACCCCCCTTCACCCATCCACTCAGTCACTCAGCCACTCAGCCACTCAGCCACCCCAAAAGAACATCGTCATCCTCATCGTCGAGAGCTTCGGCCGCGAATATACGGGCTTCTTCAACCACACCCTCGAAGGCGGCACCTACAAAGGCTTCACCCCCTTCCTCGACTCGCTGGCGGCCCACTCGCTCACCTTCGAGTACTCTTTCGCCAACGGCCGCAAGAGCATCGACGGCATGCCCTCCATCCTCTCCTCCATACCCATGTTCGTCGAGCCCTTCTTCGTGACCTCGGCCTCCCTCAACGATGTCAGCGGCATCGCCGGCCTGCTCTCCACCGAAGGCTACTCTTCGGCCTTCTTCCATGGGGCTGAGAACGGTTCCATGGGCTTCCAAGCCTTCGCCCGCACCACAGGATTCCAGAACTACTACGGACGTACCGAATACAATGCCGACAGCCGCTTCGATGGCGACAAAGACTTCGACGGCACCTGGGCCATCTGGGACGAACCCTTCCTGCAGTACTACGCCCTCACCATGAGTGACATGCCGCAGCCCTTCGTCACCGCCGTCTTTACCGCCTCGTCGCACCACCCCTACAACATCCCCGACCAGTACCGTAAGCGCTACCCCGAGGGGAAACACAAGATCTACAAGTGCGTACAGTACACCGACAACGCCCTGCGCCACTTCTTCGAGACCGCCAAACAGCAGCCTTGGTACGACAACACCCTCTTCGTCATCACCGCCGACCACACCAATACCGTCGACCACGACGAATACCGCACCTCCCTGGGACTCTTCTCCGTCCCCATCATCTTCTTCGACCCCTCGGGCGAACTGCCTCGCGGCATGCAGACCGGTGTGGCGCAACAGATCGACATCATGCCTACCCTCCTCTCCATCCTCGGCTACGACAAACCCTATATCGCCTTCGGCAAGAACCTCCTCGCCGACTCCACCTCCAATTGGGCCGTCAACTACTGCAACGACGCCTACCAGTATGTCGAAGACAGCCTCCTGCTGCTTTTCGACGGCCAGAAGCCCACAGCCCTCTACAACTATGTGGGCGACCCGCTCCAGAAAAACAACCTCCTCCATTCCCAGCAGGCAACCTACCAGACCATCGTCCATCGTATGGCCCTGCGACTCAAAGCCATCATCCAGTCCTACATGTCACGTATGACTGAGAACCAACTCATTGTCCGGTGACAAAAAAATATTTTGTCATATCAATTTTATATCGTACTTTTGTAGGTTGTAATAAAGCAGACAGTTCACAAAAATAATAATATAAAATATTGTAAATCATGTACACTAAGTTTCAACAGCACCTGCAGAAAGAGCTGGCCGACATCGAGGCCGCCGGTCTTTACAAGCATGAACGCATCATCGAGAGCCCCCAGGGCGCCGAGATCATGGTGAAGGGCAAGAAGTGCCTCAACTTCTGCGCCAACAACTACCTCGGTTTGGCCGACAACCCCGAGCTCATCGAGGCCGCCAAGAAGGGCATGGACGCCCGCGGCTATGGCATGGCCTCCGTCCGCTTCATCTGCGGCTGCCAGGATCTCCATAAGCAGCTCGAGAAGAAGATTGCCGAGTTCTTCGGCACCGAGGACACCATCCTCTACGCTGCCTGCTTCGACGCCAACGGCGGTGTCTTCGAGCCCCTGCTCACCGAAGAGGATGCCATCATCTCCGACGCCCTTAACCACGCCTCCATCATCGACGGTGTCCGCCTCTGCAAGGCCCAGCGCTACCGCTACGCCAACGCCGACATGGCCGACCTCGAGGAACAGCTGAAGGCTGCCCAGAAGAACCGCTTCCGCATCATCGTCACCGACGGTGTCTTCTCCATGGACGGCAACGTCTGCCCGCTCGACAAGATCTACGAGCTCGCCAACAAGTACGACGCCATGGTGATGGTCGACGAGAGCCACTCCGCCGGCGTTGTCGGCAAGACCGGCCGCGGTGTCACCGAGCGCTACAACCTGCGTGGCAAGATTGAGATCCTCACCGGCACCCTCGGAAAAGCCTTCGGCGGCGCCATGGGCGGCTTCACCACCGGTAAGAAAGAAATCATCGACATGCTGCGTCAGCGCAGCCGTCCCTACCTCTTCTCCAACTCCATGGCTCCCGGCCTCGTGGCCGCCGGCATCCGCATGTTCGAGCTCATGAGCGAGACCAATGCCCTGCAGGACAAGCTGCACGAGAACACCGACTACTTCCTGCGCCGCATGAAGGAAGAAGGCTTCGACTGCAAGCCCAGCGAGAGCGCCATCTGCGCCGTCATGATCTACGACGCCGCCAAGAGCCAGCAGTATGCCGCCAAGATGCAGGAAGAAGGCATCTTCGTCACCGGCTTCTACTATCCCGTCGTCCCGAAGGGCCAGGCCCGTATCCGCGTCCAGATCAGCGCCGCCCACGAGCACGAGCACCTCGACAAGTGCATCGAGGCCTTCAAGAAAGTCCGCAAGGAAATCGAAGGCTAAGCCTTATCAATACGCTAGCAAAAAGGGAGTCCCGTGCGGACTCCCTTTCCTTTTTTATACCGCCTTCCACAGCAGCTCTGCCCCCCTGTCATCCGACCCCTAATATTTCCCACCAACAAGGTATCAACTCTACCTCTTCTCTACCTCTTCTCTACCTTTTCTCTACCTCTACACTACCCAAAAGGTAGAGAGGGTGTAGATAGAATCTAAAGTAGAATCATAGAGAATACATACCCATCCTAGATGCATTATTGAGAAGGACTGCGGCAGCAGTTGGACGGACTGCTTGACGGCTCTGTGCAATGATTCTACAAACATTTTTTTAAAGTATTATTTTTTTTGTATCTTTGTGGGTGCCATTGTGGGGCGACAAGCTGCGCAACGACGTGATTTATTGCGAGATATAACGAATAAACTAATAATAGATAACGATGAAAAAGATACTTATCGTCGGTGCCGGCGGACAGATTGGTTCCGAGCTGACACGTAATTTGAGAGACATTTATGGCGACAACAATGTTGTGTGCAGTGACCTCCGTCCGCTGAAGGGCGACCCCTACGAGCGTGGTCCCGTGGAGCGCATCGACTCCACCCAGATTATGCAGATCGCCACTGCCGTGAAGCAGTACAACATCGATACCATCTACAACCTCGCGGCCATCCTCAGCGCCACCGCCGAGCTCAACCCCATGCTGGGTTGGAACGTCGGTATCGGCTCGCTGGTGAACTGCCTCGAGGTGGCCCGCCTCTTCGGCTGCGCCGTCTTCACCCCCTCGAGCATTGGCGCCTTTGGCCCCAGCACGCCCCACGACAACACGCCGCAGGACACCATCCAGCGCCCCAACACCATCTACGGTGTCACCAAGGTGACCGGTGAGCTGCTCTCCGACTACTACTACACCCGCTTCGGTGTCGACACCCGCTCGGTGCGCTTCCCCGGCCTCATCAGCTACCAGACGCTCCCCGGCGGCGGCACCACCGACTACGCCGTCGAGATCTACTACGCCGCTGTGAAGGGCGAGAAATTCGTCTGCCCGCTGAAGAAAGGCACCTACATGGACATGATGTACATGCCCGATGCCCAGAAGGCCATGATCGACATCATGGAGGCCGACCCCACCAAGCTGGTGCACCGCAACAGCTTCAACGTCACCGCCATGAGCTTCGACCCCGAGATTATCTACAACACCATCAAGAAGCGCTATCCCAACTTCGAGATGGTCTACGAGCCTGAACCCATCAAGCAGGCCATCGCCGACAGCTGGCCCGACAAGATGGACGACTCCTGCGCCCGCAACGAGTGGGGCTGGAATCCCCAGTACGACCTCGAGCGCATGACCGACGACATGATCCTCAACCTCAAGAAGAAACTTCTCTAAGGAGGTATAAAGAGTCTGTAAATAAGAAGGCCGCCCGTTGGGCGGCCTTCTCTGTTTCATTGTTTCACCACACGCCGTGTCACCGTGGCGTCTGGCATGGTCAGCCGGACCAGGTAGGTGCCCTGAGGCACGTCGCCCAGGTCGAGGCAGTCGATATTGCGCTGGAGCATGACCTCGCGGCCCGTAAGGTCGTAGACCGTCACTTCGCCGACAGTCGTGCTGAAGTGCAGCAGGCCGGCCGTGGGGTTGGGATAGACCTTCACATTCAGGCGCTCGTCCACGTCGCCTATCCCTTCGGTGCCCGTGAGGGTCAGCACCAGCACCACCGTGCTGTCGCAGCCCTGGATGCCGGTATACACCTGCTGATAGACACCGCTGGCGGTATAAGTAGAGTCGTTCCACGTGTAGCTCTCATCGCTGGTGGTCACCGAAAGGGTGTCGAACGACGAATAGTTCACCGTGAGGTATATCCCGTACAGGCTGTCGCAGCCGTGGATGGTCTGCAGGGTCTCACCGATATAGGTCGACTCGGTATACAGCTCTCCCTGCCAGCGCAGGCTGTCGCAGACGCTCTGCTGCGTGGTCTCGCTGTAAGAGGGATAAATATCATATTCCAACAACGTCACGGCACCGCTCGGAGAAATCACGCGCTCCCTGCCGCTGCCCGCCTGGCTGAGGTCGACGACGATGCCACCCACCTCGACGGTGGTGTCGGCCGAACAGAAGGTATGCTGCTCAATGGTAGCAGGATGCGACAGATGCGGCAGCACCACATAGTCAATCCAGGCGCAGTCGCTGCCTCTATTCTCGCTATAGTCTTTCGAGTAGTTGAAAATCAACGTATGGCTACCCGCGGCAACGGGGTAGACGGCATACGACCAGTCTACATCGCCCGACCTGGTCAGCAGGGTATCGTTGTCTATGATGAAGTAGAGCTTGTCATAGTTCTCTTCCGACGACACACGGTAGTAGAAGCTTACGCTGTCGGCCGAGGCAATATCGACGGTGATGGAGATGATGGAGCTCTGTCTGTGTGTCAGGTTGGGCGACGAGCGCAGACAGTAGTCTCCTTCCGACGCCAGCGAGTCGATAACCACCCAGGGATAGGCTGCCGGGAAATTCCATCTGCCCGTCAACACGGGACTGCCGCCTTCGAAGGTCTCAATATAGCTTTCTCCGACATACACCGGCAGGGTGCGGTCGAAGCTGCCGTAGTTGAAGCTCACAGGCACCGAGATACTCATCGGCAGCGCCGTGTCGGCCTGCAGCGTGAGGACGACGGTGGTGTCGCTGGCGGGAGCCAGCGCGGTGTCGAACGGGGTATGGAGTGCCGTCAGCAGCGATGTGGGCGAGGTGAACGACAGCGAGTGCGCCCCTGTGGCGGCATGGCCGCTGTTGCGCAGCTTGGCCGTGACCGTGGTGGTCCCGCCAGGCATCACGCTGACATGGGCGGGAGTGAATGTCACGTTGAGCACCGGTGCATAAATCCAACGTCTCAGCGTGCTGGTGGATGCCAGCGTGCCACCCGTCCAGACGGTGCTGGTGGCGAAGTCGACAGAGGTGTTGTCGGGGCTGGTGGAGAGCACATAGGCCACGATTCCCGAGACATCCACCGAGGCGCCTGCCGCCAGGCTGTCGAGGGTCACCGTGTTGGTCGACAGCGTCAGCAGCGGACTGCTGCAGGTCACCGTCGCCACGATGTCGCGTGCCATCAGCTGGCCGGTATTTTCAATGTGCAGTGTCAGCGCCACCGTGTCGCCCGCGTTGAGGGGGTCCGACGTAATGGCGGTGACCAAGGGGAAGGCGCCTGCCGGCTGCACCACCGTCACGGGGATGAGCGCGGTGCGATATTGCTGCGCCGACACAGCCAGGAGATAGCCACCTACCGGCATAGAGGCCGGCAGCGTCAGCTGGGCTTGGCCGGCGGCATTGGCGAAGGCCGCCGCCATGAGGAGGCCCGTCGTCGTGTCGGTGAGGGCGATATAGGCGTTGGGTACCGCGGACACCGCAAGCGTCACGGTGCCATAAGGCAGCGTGGTCGAGACAGCGACAGACATCGTGTCGGCCTGCGTCATATAGGGCATCACCGAGGGGTCGCCCATCAGGTGGTAGATCTCCCAGTAGTACCATTTCATGCTAGAACCCGACGAAGAGGACTCGACGGCCATGTCGCCCTGCATCACCATAGAACCCTGCGTGGTGCACCACTGGGAGTAGGCCTCGTTGTGGGTGTGGAAAGTGCGGTCGTAGACACCGAGGTGCGAGGCATTGTAGGCCATCGACATCGAGGGACCGATACTGCTGCGGACACCCACAGCCCAGTAGAAGTCCTGGCCCCAGTAGGTGCTGTTGCTGCCGCCGATATAACCCACGGCACCGGCATAGTTGCCTTTGCGCAGGAGGGCCTCGCCAAAGCAGGTGCTCTCCTCGAACTTGTTGGTGAGGCAGCAGTTGCCAATCATCAGGCCGAACTTCTGGTTGTTGGTCATCACATTCACATGGTTATTGCCGAAGTTGGGCGTGCCCCAACCCGTGGAGCCTCCGTGCGCGGTGTAGTTGATGAGGCCGGCACCAAGGTTGTAATACTGTCGCACCGTGGCGGCATTGCCCGAAGCGCTGCTCGAGATGGTCACATTGGTGGTGCAGGAGGGGATGATGGAGGTGTTGTTCTTGAAGTAGTAGACGTTGGCCCAGCCGTGGTCGCCGTTGACATAGTTGGTGACGGCATAGTCCAGGGCGGGGTCGCCATAGGTATAGCCGTTGTCACCCACATTGCCGCGGTCCACGCCGGCCACCATGACGGCACGGTCGAGGAACGATGGGTCGGCGAAGGTATACTGCTCATACATCAACGTCTTCTGTATCTGCGGCAGCAGCTGTGAGATATTCTGCGCCGAGAAGCGGCCGTAGTGGCAGTCAGGGATATGGTCGCCACTGGTCCAGGTCATGTAGTAGAGGTCGGTAACATGGCTATCTTGACTTGAGGAGACGACGGCGCGGTAGTTGAACGGCGGAATCTGGGCCACGTCGCCCACCAGCAGCACATAGGTCGGCGCCGGCTTGGCGAGGGAGGCATCATCATACTGGCCCTTGATGTAATTCCGGATCGAGGTGGTGTCGCTACCCACGGCGGGGTCGTCGGTATAGGCCACGTCGACAACGAAGCCCTTCTGGCGCTTCCATGCCACGAAGTCGTCCAGCTGGCCACGGAACATGCTGTGTGCCACGATGAGGTAACGCACCGGCGCGGCAGTGCGAACCGCCTTGGGGGTCAAGGAGTGAGGAGTGAGGAGTGAGGAGTAGAGGGCGTTCAGGGGCTTGGCACCGGAGTTGAAGGCCGCCGAATAATAACGGTTGAACAGCTCCTCGCTGGCCTCCTGGTCGCCACCCGCATACGCTACGGTCACCGTAGCCTTGCGGCAGACAATGGCCTGGCCGCTCACAGGATTGTAGCGCACCGGGGCGAACTGCAGACGCGCCAGACGGCGGTCGCGTGCCACGCCCACAGCCTCCACCAAAGCCTCCTCCTGACCGAAGAAGGCATCCCGTGCATACAAGGCACGGTCGATATAAAGCTTGGGCTCCGTGGTGTCGCTCTTGCGGCGCGGCAGCTGCACCGGCAACAGGCGGTAGGGCAATGCCTCGAGCGTGTCATACTCGGCATCGCTCACCGTCACCTTGAACTCGGCACCCAGCGGCACCTCGACAAGGCGCGAGAAGAGGGGCAGCGCAGGGGCGCCATAGTGGCCCTTGTCCTGCTCATAGCCGCCGATAGCGAGGGTGCTGAAGGTCTCGCCTCCGAGCACCGTCGTGCCGACCTGCACATTGCCCGCGGTGAACTCCACCGTCAGGCGCTGCCAGCTATCCTCCACCACACGCTGCGCTTCAGCCGAATTGAAAAAATTGAAAAATAGGCTGGCGCACAACGCAGTCTTTAATGTCTTGACAATTTGCTTCATGGTTCTCTATTCTTAGTTCTTAGCTCTTAGTTTACCAAAGTCATTTCTTCCACCAGGTGGTGTGCACCGGCAAACTTGTCGATGATGAACAGGCAGTAGCGGATGTCGAGCGAGATGTTGCGGCAGTAGTTGGGGTCGAACAGCAGGTCGCTCATGGTGCCCTCCCAGCAGCGGTCGAAGTTGATGCCCACCAGCTGGCCGTCGGCGTTGAGCACGGGGCTGCCGCTATTGCCGCCGGTGGTGTGGTTGGTAGCGATGAAGGCCACGGGCATCTCACCCTTCTTGTTGGCATACTGGCCGTAGTCTTTCTTCTGCCAGAGCTCTTTGAGGCGCGGCTCCACACGGTAGTCGTAGATGGCGGGGTTCTCCTTTTCCATGATGCCCTCGATGGTGCTGTAAGGGGTATAGTAGGTGGCATCCTTGGGCTTGAAGCCCTGCACATGGCCGTAGGTCACACGCAGCGTCAGGTTGGCGTCGGGGAAGAAGTTCGAGTCGGGATACTGCTCCATCATGCCCTTGATATAGGTGCGCATGAGGCGCTGGATGTTGTCGTCGGCCTCTATATAGGTGTCACGCTTGCTGTCGCTATAGCAGTAGTTGTAAGCCATCATGAAGAGCTGGAAAGCGGGATCTTCGCGGATGGCGTCGTTCATCTTGTTGCGCTCCTTGTTGAGCAGTTTCATCAGCTTCTTGGGGTTGTTGAGGGCCGACTTCTGATAGGTCTTCTTCAGCATGGCCTCCACGTCGGTAGTCGTCTGGTAGCGGTCGGAAGGCAGGAAGGAGGCAAAGCCGCGCTCCCACATGTAGAGGAAGGTCTCCACGAAGATGGCCTCGTCGATGGGCGAGTGCTCGTCGAAGTCCTCGAAGTATTTCTCGCTGTCGGCCTTCATCTTCTCCACCATGGCCTCGTCGTTGCTTTTGCTAATCTGGAAGAGACGGTAGGTGCGCTGCATGAAGTCGCTGGCCATGAGGGCCTCGTTGAAGTAGGTCCACTCGGTCTCTACCTCGCGCAGGACGCTGTAGTTGCGCTCCATCTCGTCGAGGACGCCGCGGTACTGGGGCTTGTCGGCGGCCCATTTCTCAAACTGGGCTTCCTGGGCCAGCTTCTGCTCCACGCCGTGGAGGCGCTCGATACCCAGGCTCTCGCCCTGCCACTTCTTCCAGCCGTTGGCGATGGAGGCCACACGCGAGGCATATTTCAGGCGCTGTGCGGCGCTCTGCCGCATGGCGGCGTTATAGTGGTCCAGACGGATGGTGCGCAGCGCGATGCGGACGGGATTCTCCACATTGGCGGCCAGGTCCACATAGTCGTGCGTCACATAGCGGCGCGTGGTGCCGGGGTAGCCGAAGACGAAGGTGAAGTCGCCCTCGTCGACACCCTTGAGGCTTATCTCCATGTGCTTCAGCGGCTGGTAGGGGATGTTGTCCTCGCTGTAGGGTGCGGGCTTGTTGTCCTGTCCCACATAGACGCGGAACATCGAGAAGTCGCCCGTGTGGCGCGGCCACATCCAGTTGTCGGTGTCGCCACCGAACTTACCGATATTGCTCGGCGGGGCTCCCACCAGGCGCACGTCGGTGAACACCTCGTTGATATACATGAAGTACTGGTTGCCGTAGTAGAACGGTTTGATTACCGCCTTGTAGTGGGTGCCCTTGACGGCTTTCTCGCTGATGGCGGCGATGTTCTTGGCCACGATCTTCTCGCGGTCGGCCTCAGCGGTCTCGTCGGTCACGCCCTCGAGCACCTGTGCCGTGACGTCCTCCATGCGCACCAGGCGGGTGACGGTGAGTCCCGGGCAGGGCAGCTCGTCGCCGCGCTTCATGGCCCAGAAGCCGCCCGTCAGGTAGTCGTGCTCCACGGTCGAGTGGCTCACGATATAGCTGTATCCGCAGTGGTGGTTGGTCAACAGCAGTCCTTCGCCGCTGACGAACTCGCCCGTGCAGCCGCCGCCGAAGAGCAGCACGGCGTCCTTCAGCGAGGCGTGGTTGATGTCATAGATGTCCTGGGCGGTGATGTGCATGCCGGCCTTCTGCATGGCGGCCTCGTTGCGCTGCAGCAGCATGGGAATCCACATGCCCTCGTCGGCGCGTGCAGGCAGCACAGACAGTGCCACGGCAACAAATAAAAGAATCTTCTTCATAATAATAGTTGTATTTTTCGGGGTGCAAAATTACAACTTTTTTCCCATATAGCCAAAAAAATGGGAGGCCCCGCCGTGCGGCGGGGCCTCCCTGCTTGTGACATCGATGGTGAGTTTTCCGTTCTCAACGTTCCACTTACCAGTCTCGCGGCCGTTCATGTCGACCACCGTCACCGTGGCGGCGCCTTCGATGCCCGTGAGGGTCACCGTGGTGCTGGCCGGGTTCGGGAAGAGGCTGATGGCGTTGCCGTCAACATCGTTGATGCCGACACGCGAAGTCTCGAAGGTGACCTTGGTGCTCCAGTTCGAAGCAACGCCCTCGGCGCAGTACACGCGGACGTAAGCGTCGTACATGGTCTCGCTCTGGAGACCCTCAAGGGTCACAGTGGTGGTTCCGTTGACAGTAACAACCTCGCCAGTGCCCTGCGGGAAGCCGGCCATACCGTAGTTCACCTCGTAGCGGCCCGTGCTGCCGGCCACAGCGTTCCAGTTCAGGACAGCGGTGGTGGCGGTGATAGTGCCGGTGGCAAGACCGGTAACGGGCTGGCAAACGGTGGTGGTGAAGGTCTCAGCCTCGGTGAAGTCGCTGCCACGCTCGTCGGAGCAGACAGTCATCACCTGGACATTGTAGGTGGTGTTGGCCGTCAGGTCGCTGACGGAGTACGGATGTGAGGTCACAGTGTCGAGGATGTTGCAACCAGGACCCGTAATCTTCACAGCCCAGCGGCCGTGAGTGGTCTCGGCGGGAGTCCAGTCGATTGAGGCACTGGTAAGCGTGACATTGCTTATAGTCACATTCGTGGGCATCAAGCAAGGATGCTCGAGGGTGGTGATGGCTCTGGTAACCCATGCGCTGGTACCACCGTTCTCACAGACTGTGCGGACGCCGACAACATACTGCGTGCCAGCCGACAGATCGGTGAAGGTCTTGGTGGAGTCGTCAAGACTGATGATGCCTGTGGTGGGATCCGTCCAGACACTATCCTCGATGATGGCTACCTCATAGCTGGTGGCATCGCCACTCCAGTGAATCGTAGCATAGGTCTCGGCGACAGTGTCAACCGTCAAAGCAATAGGAGCGTTGCAGCTGCTACCCACGCCGGAGATCGTGATGTCGTCGAGGGCAACACCGTAGCCATAACCATCAGTCATCTCGAAGGCAATCTGATAGGTGGCGCTGGTGTTGGGCAGCAGGACGGAATCCTTGGTCCATGCATTAATGTTATCGGTGAACACCATCAGGAGATGCCATGTGTCGGTCTGCGCAGTGCGATAGTATACGCGCAGTTCATCCTGGTCACCGGCCCATGACTGCTGAGTATGCCAGAACGAAAGCGTGGAAGGCACATCGGGGGCAAGGGCGAGAACAGGAGAAATCAACTTAGTAACATAATCGTAATCATCATGCGTAATCTTAGCATTACTGGAGCCGCTGTGTGCCGATGTCACACTACCACCGGCGCCACTGCCACGCGTCCATTCACCGTCACCGGACTGACTCCAGCAGACGAAGGTGGAAGCGCTCTCAAAGCCTTCAGTCCAGGGGAAGGAGGTAACGATAGAGCAGGTGGTAGAGGCACTGATGCTTGCGGTGTCACCATGGTTGGTAGCGGAGCAGACAGGAGTGACATAGATGTCGTAACCTGTTGCCGAGGCCAGACCACTGATAGTGACAGGATGAGAGGTCACATTCATCACGGTACCGCTGCCCGTGGCAAATCCTCTAGGACCATACTCGACGGCCCAGTTGCCAGCACTTATGATATCGTCCCAGTCGAAGGTAATCGAGGTCTCTTCAGCATTGACAACCTCAAGGTGACGGATGGGCAGACAGGTGGGAGCAACAGAAATGACGAGGTTGTCGATTGCCACATAAGCAGCGTCGACGGTGGTGTCGAGAGCCACGTTCTTGAAGGCGATATACTGGTAGTTGCCAGCATAGGTAGCCAGATAGCTCGTGACAGTGCCGTTGTCTCTGTAACGAAGCGTGTCGATGGGCACGAAGGTGGTGCCGAAGCCGTTGGCCTGCGAGCTGACAGCGCCAATCACCAGAGCCATGCTCGGATCGGCAATCTGCATGTCGAAGGTCAGCATCAGCGTGTCGAGAGGCATGTTGACGGCGGGCAGGGCCACGACAGACTGGTCGTACATCAAGAAGGTCATCTCGGTGTTGCTGTTGGCGCCATAGACCTGAGGCAGGATGCTGTCTTCAGAGTAGATGGTGGCGCTGCTGTCGATCACCCAGCAGTTGGGCATAACTCCAGTCATCGAGCGGCCGCTCATGATGTACTCGGAGAAGGTGAAGGTGTCGGGCACACTGATGTTGCCGCAGTTGCCAGCAAAGGCGATGGGCATAGTGGCCACAGAGGTGTCACCCTGGGTGCAAATCGTCGTGACATAAGCCTCATAGGGCGTCATGGCACGGAGACCCGTGAGGGTGATGCTGTTGGTGTTGATGGTGTCCATAATGCCAGTACCAGGAGTGTACGGACGGGGACCATACTCGACAATGTACTCCTGGGCGACGCCAAAGACGGGGGCAGACCAGCTGAGGGTAACCGAGGTTTCGCTGACAGGTGTGGCAACAACGTTCTCCACGTGGCCGCAGGCGGGCGGCAGGGTGAGGTTGAGTTCGTTGAGACCCACATAGTAGCCGGTACCAATCACATCGCTGGCGATAACCAGGTTGTGGGCTTCGGCGGGCAGGTTGTTGAGCAACATCTCCACGCGGCCGCGGAATTCAGCCTCGGTGGCATAGTCGACATGATAGAGGGTGTCGAAGAAGACCACCTTCTCGAAGTTGACCTGCGTGCAGGAGGCATAGCCGAGGTAGAGGACGCTGGAATCAGCACCCGACGAGAAGTCGAAGCTCAGGTAGAGCTGGTTGAGAGGCACATTGAGGTCGGGCAGGATGACGTAGGCACCCTTGTTGAGGAAGAGCAGCTTGTCATTGGTAGCGCCGACGAAGGAATTGCAGGAAGGCCAGTTCTGGTAGCCGTTCTGAGCCTGACCGGCGGAGTTGCCGATACCCCAGCAGCTGTTGGTGAAGGTGCCGGAGAGGTTGTCAAAGTCGTTGAGGAAGGGCACGGTGTCGGGCACGCAGGGCAGTTTGCCTCTGATTTCCTTCCAGAAGCTCTGATCCTCGTCGCTGCAGAGGGCGCGAACCTTGATGGTGAAGGTGCCGTTACCCTGGATGTGCTGCAGGGCGTACTCGGGAGTGCTGACAGTGTCGACATTGGTACCATACTGCACAGCCCAAGCGGTCTCGGTGCTACCGGGAGTCCAGCTGAAGTAGATGACGCTGTCGGCGCGGCTGGCCGAGTCAACACCGGCGACGGTAACCACCGGGCAGGTGGGAATGCCAAACCAGATGTTGTCGACGGCGGCGGGAGGATTGCTGCCACCGCTGCCATCATTAGCCCACATGAAGACAAGGGCGTAGGTACCGGCAACGGTGATGTTGGCGGGTCTGACGGCCTCTTGCCAGCTGCTGGTGCCGTTCATCTTGCCGCCGAGGTCAATCCAACCGGCGGGAGTAGCAGTCTGATAGCCGCTAGTGGAAGTGGTACCATCGGGCAGAACGTTGGCTCTCGCGTTGAGGCTGTCAAGCGGGACAAGCCAGGCACGAATGAAGTCGTAGCTACCCTCGCCGTTGGCCTTCCAGTCGAAGGCGCAGTAGTAGGCACCGGGGGTGGTGACATCGAGTGTACGGAAAGCATAGCTCACAGCAGAGCTGCCAATATTATAGGTATTGGCGGTGCCGTTCTGGGAGATGTAAAGGGCGTTGGTGCCAGTACCGTTGTGGGTAGCGTTACCAATCATCCAGGCGTTAGTGCCGTTGCGGAAGACCCAGGCAGCATCCTCACCAGCCTCGAAGCCGGTGCTGTAAGGCACGGCGGCGGCGGGAGCGTAGGTGCGGAAGGTAACGGGAGTGCTCCACTCACTTATTTCCTCAGCGCTGCAGACAGCACGCACGTTGACAGTGTAGTTCGTGTTGGCGGTGAGGTTGGCGAAGGTGTAGCTGGTGGTGGTGGCGCTGATGAGGTTGGTGGCATCGCCGTTGACCATAATCTGCCACGAGCTGGCGACAGTGTCGTTCCAAGTCAGGGTGGCATCGGTCACACCAAGGCTGGTGAGAGTCACATTGGTAGGCTTGGCGCATGCGGGAGGCTCGCCAACGGCAAAGCGGATGTGGTTCTTCAAGTCCATCAACGTGCCGGTGTAGTTAGGATCGGTAGGCTCGTAGTCAGTGTCGTCGCTATAGATGCGGATGGCTTGGCCAGCGGCGGTATACACAGAGAAGGGTACGCTGCTGACATAGGAGCCGGTGTTGTCGTCGACAACCAGGACAACATTGCTGTCGCCGTTGAAGTTGAAGGGGGTGTCGAAGGTGATACTCGTCCATTCGCTACCACCTTCGAAGGTCACCTCGCCGCTGAACACCTTGTCGGCTGCGGTCACCGTGAACCAGTCGGTCGCATTCTCAAAGACGCTGTCGCTGGTGTGGATCATGTAGATGTCGAGGTCGCGGGTAATCTGGCTGCCAGTATTCATGAAGTCGACGGCGGTGATGACACCGGCTTCGCCACCCATCTCGGCGGCAGTGTAGATCTGCTCTGTGAAGCTATACTTGTAGAAGGCGTAGGTGGGCAGGTAGCTGTTCGTCGTCTCGGGGGTGCCGAGGGTCGTTCTCACGCTTGCCGAGGGGACAAAGTTGGTGCCAATCCAGCCGCTGATATCGCCTTCCGACGCATCGCAGATGGCACGCACCCAAACGCTGTAGCGGGCCTCGGGGATGAGATTCTGCACCAGGTAGCCACCAATGGTGTCGCTTTCGAAGACAGTATAAATCTGCGAGGTGTCGCCATTGAGCATGGTGAAGAGTTCCCACTCGCTGGCCATGGTGTCGGTCCAGGAAACGAGAACCGAAGAGCCGGAACCCGCAACGGGCATCACAACGAGGTTGGTGGGATCGACGCAGGTGTTCTCGGTGAGGATGGTGATGGTGTTGCTGTAGTAGTTGGTTTCGTCACACTCCACTCTCACGCGGATATTGTAGGAGGTGCTGTGGGCAAGGCCGGTGAGGGTGTAGGGGCTGCTGCCGGCTGCCTCGGAAACCCATGCCGTAGCGGGAGCAGAGGTCTCCTTGTACTCAACATAGACGTTGGAGGCCGAGCCTTCCCATGTCAGGGTGGCGGTGTGGCCGGTGGTGTCGGTGCAAACCAGGTTGGTGGGCACCTCGCAGGTGGGAGCCTCGCCGGGTTCGAAGGCGAAGGTCATCTTAGGACGGAAGTTCTGCTGGCTGACGCTGCTGCCATAGCCACCCATAGAGGCACCGATGGCAGTGACGCCATACCAAGAACAACTAACATAAGAACCAGAGGTGGGCTGCTCGAATGCAATCAGCAGGTTGTCGCCCATGTACTGGAAGGGCTGGTTCAGCGTGACGACCATCTGGTGGTCAACGATGCTGAGGTTGCCTTGAGCAAAGACCTGGGTCATGTCATCCACTTCGTTGACAACGGTGACGGCAGTGTCGCTGGTCGTGGACATGTAGACCTCGAATTCGGCGTTGCTCCAAGCAGCGTTGGCAGTACTGGCATAGAAGGTCAGCTTAGTGATGGAGCCGTACTGCATGGCAGCGATGCTGGAAGCAGGGATGATGAAGCGGCTCTGAATATGGTTGTCAACATAGAAACCATAGATAGGCACATAGCTGTTGGTGTTGGTGCCATCGTTCACAGTGACGGTGTAGGTATTGGTCGGGGTGAAGACCACCGGGGCGCTCCACAGGCTGTAGCCATCATTGTCGCAGTTGGCACGCACACGGATGGTGTCGGTGACCTCGGGTGTGAGGTTGTCAAACTCGTAGGTAGTCTCGTAGACATCGATGAGGTTGAGCGAGTCGCTGTTGAGCATGAGCTGCCACGAGGCGGCCAGGGTGTCGGTCCAGCTGATGCTGGCCACGGTGCCGTTGCCGGGGGTGAGCGTCACGGTCAGGCCAGCGGGAACCTGACAGGCAGCCGGGGTGTTGAAGCTCTTCCAGGGGGTCCAGGCGCTCTCACCGTCCTCGCCACCGCAGTTGGCGCGCACGCGGAACTTGTAGGGAGACTCGGGTTCGAGGTTGAACATGGTGTAGGTGGTCTCGGTGACATCCTCTATTTCACTGGTGTCGGCAGTGGCGCCGGTACCACTGATGTACTGGATCTGCCAAGCGTTGGCGATGGTGTCGCGCCAAGTCAGGGTAGCCTCGCGGGCGAGGGCTGCCACAGTCACATTGGTGGGCACTTGGCAGACAGCCTTGGTGGTGAAGCTGACAGAGGACGAGGGGTAGCTCTGGCCGTTGTCGCTGCAAATGGCAATCACGCGGGCTCTATAAGCCGTCAAGGGCTCAAGGTCGGTAAAGGTGTAGTTGCTGTCGGTGGTGCTGGCAACCGTCCATACGTTGTCGGAAGCTTTCTTATATTCAATCAGATTGCTAATTCCAGTGGGGTGCCAGTGG
Source organism: uncultured Bacteroidota bacterium (assembly GCA_902774395.1). GTDB lineage: Bacteria > Bacteroidota > Bacteroidia > Bacteroidales > P3 > Colimorpha. The sequence goes on along the minus strand of CACYIK010000005.1, from coordinate 66,759 downwards.
AGGTCGGCGGTGCGGCCAAAGATTTGGTCAACGGTCAGGTCGGTGGGGGAATCACACGTGGGGGCAGTTCTGATTCTAACATCGTCGATATAGGAGGCATTACCATATTCGCTGATGCCCTGGAATATGATGTAGAAATTCTCCATCATGTCTTCGGGAATGGTGTCAGAATACTGATACCAACCAGCAGCGGCCACGATAGGATCGGCTGCAATGTCGCGATGGATGTACATCAGCACGCTGCCACCAATGGTATCGGGAGTGGTGTTGATCCACACCTTGATACCCTCATTGGGTTTTAAGGTGCTATAAGAGGTTCGACGCATCCAAAAGGACAGAATATAGGTGTCGCCTTCGTTGGCAGTGATGCTGAGCTGGGGGGTGACAAGGTGGGTGATGGTTGTGCTGCTCATGTCGGGCAGTTGGGCCGAAGCATTGCCGTCGTGCACATTACTAGTGTTGCGACTCCACAGGTAAGAGCCTGGGCCAGAGATATGCGAAGTGCTCCAGCAAGCAGGCGGGAACTCGGCATTCTCAAAGCCTTCTTCAAAAGGAGCGTTGATGTTGATATCAACGGTAACACAGCCCGTGCGGCCGCTGGTGCTACACAGGGCGCTCATTCCGTCGGCACCGCAGTTGGCCTTGACACCGAAGGTGTAGGTGGTCATGGGGGCGAGGCCCGAAATAAGGGCGCTGTAGCCGTCGGCAGTGGTGGAGATGACGACATCGGAATACTCAGTGATATCGGTGCCGTTAATTTGGTAGACGGTGTAGGTGGCATCTGTATTAATGGTGTCAGACCATTTGAGAGTCAGGCTGTTAGGTGTAGTGGCAGTGGGATCAACGGCCAGGTCGGTTACCTTGATGCATGTGGGAACATCGCCGATAAAGATGTCGTCGACGTAGAGATAGTAGGCGTCGTAAGCACTACTTCTAATGCAGACATACTTGGTGCCGGCAGGAACCGAGGCGGTATATTGGGTCCAAGTAGTGCCGGTCACAGACACCATAGTAAGCCATGTGAAGGCTGTGGTGTCGTTGGTAGTACTGGAGAAGCCCACAGAGAACTCCTCAGTATAGAAGGTGGAGGGGTTCTGGTACCAGAACGAAACCATCTCCGTACCCACGGCGGGCGTGAACTCCGGAGAAATCAAGTACTGGCTCGGGGTGGTTGTCCAGTGGAAAGCAAATCCCGCGCTTCCCGCATGGATTGCATCTGTGCTAGTTGACCTTGAGGTGCTGGAGTGGCAATTAGTCAGTGTCCACTGACTAATTGCTGAAGCATCCTCAAAGTCCATGTCGATGGGCAGGGGAACCTGCGCCTGTGATGCGAACGGCAGCATTAGCGCCGCTAGCACCAAAGTTCGTAGAAACTTTTGCATGATGTTTTGAATTTGGGTTAATAAATAATGTTGGTTAAAATGTTTGATTTTTATTTCTTTGCTATTTTTCTTTGACCATCTCAGTGATGGTGTCTATCATCTCCTTGGCTTGAGGGATACTCTCCCAGACTCATACCAATACGAATTTATCTGATTCAACATTCTTATAGAAAGGCGCAAATGACCACGACAGCCAATCTTTTTTGATATATATCTGCGGGTTTAACTCCGCATCAATATCCACTCCCAACATGCGCAACGGATAGGTATAATCATCGTAATCCTTAGATGTTATCTTCTCTTTGTCCAACAGAATCAGCAAGTCATAGTCGCTGTCGGGACGTGCGTCGCCTCGGGCTCGCGAGCCGTAAAGCCATAACGAAGCCCCTTCGGGCAGTATCTGCTTCCCGAGGGCCTTGATACGGTTTATGACTTGTTCTTGTTCCATGGTTTATCGTCGTAAACATCTATCATCTAATTCCATACACGTCACAGTATTCTATGTCTGGAAGTACAAAGGTACACATTTTTTTTAATGATGCAAAAAATTTTAACTTTTTAACAAAAAAAAAGCGCCGCTAGCGGCGCATCAGTATCCACATCAGATACATCGATAACCCGAACAACCCCAGTAGCAGCAATATAGGCGCCAGCGTGGCCAACAGAAGCACCGCTCCCAGGATCATCAGCAGGCGCGACGCCAGCCGCTTCTCGGGTGTCAGCATCTGCCATCCCTGCCGGTAGCGCGCCTTCCACGACTGCCATTTTGGCATACTCAGCCACTCCTTCAGCCTGCCCACACGGCGGCCACGGTGGTCCACCGTCTCGGCACGCGTCACGGGGATGGGCTTCACCTTCACCCTCAGGGTCTTGGAGAAGCGCTTGCCACCCACATAGGCGGTGATGACCAAGCGCGTGCGCCCCTTCGAACGGTGCAGGCGGAAACGCTTGCTGCCACTGAGCTCCAGCGGCAAGGTGGTGGCTTTGAAGCCGTTGTCGAGCATCAGCTCGGCCCTCTCGGCACCGGGGCAGTCCCAGCGCACCTCCACGACGTCACCCTCGGTGACCGTCGTCTTGTCTATGGTGAAAGTCATACGTTCCATACCCTCTCCCCTATCAACATCCGTGCCAAAACGTACTTAACATAATCGAAAAAATGGGGCTTGAGAATGCAGGGGTAGGGGCAAAAAAATAAGGAACCCCGCACAAGTCTGTGCGGGGTTCCTTTCCGGTGACCCTGCTGCGATTCGAACGCAGGACCTACTGCTTAGAAGGCAGTTGCTCTATCCAGCTGAGCTACGGGGCCATCTTTAGTGGTCAGTGGTTAGTGTTTAGTGATGCTTGCGCAGGTGGGGCGCGCCAGCCCTCTATAACCTATAACCCTTAACCTATAACCATTCTCTTGTCGGGGCACCCAGATTCGAACTGGGGGTCTCCTGCTCCCAAAGCAGGCGCGATAACCGGGCTTCGCTATGCCCCGGGAACAAAAAAGACGCCTTTCGGGGCGTCTCTTGGCGGAGAAGGGGGGATTCGAACCCCCGGTACCCTAATCGAGTACGACAGTTTAGCAAACTGTTGGTTTCAGCCACTCACCCACCTCTCCGTGTGTTTCGTTAGACTAAAAAGCACCGCTTTTTCTCTCTCGAAAAGCGGTGCAAAATTACGAACATTTTTTGAACTGACAAAAAAATTTTGAATTGAGAATTAAAAAACGGAAAACGATAATTAAAAATCAGCGAGTTGTGCGGTATTTTTTTTATAGACAACCGTCATCTGTTTATCAGTTTCTTCGTGTTTCGAGAGCAGATTTGAGCGTTTTTAGGGGGTCGCCTGCCGGAGGCAGGCTCTCTCAGTAACCCCAGACGGCAGTCTGGGGTAGACCAACGACACCCCTGATATGCGTCTCGGAGAGACGCGCTCTTAACCAGTCAGCAGAGCGCGTCTCTCCGAGACGCATGGGATGTCCGCGAGATAGAAAAACCCCACACTTCCGTGCGGGGTTATTGAGAGTACATGCCTCCGGCATGTTTCAATTCTCACTTTTTCTTGGCCTGATTGGCGACGCTCTGCATCTTGGCGGCGATGACTTCGGGGTCGCCGAGGAACTCGTCGGAGAGGAGCTTCATCTGGTCGTCGAACTTGAAGACATAGGGCACTGCCGTGGGGAGGTTGAACTTGATGATCTCCTCGTTGGTCATGCCTTTGAGCTCCTTGACGATGCCGCGCAGCGAGTTGCCGTGGGCAACGACCATGAGGGTGTTGCGGTTCTCGAAGGCGGGGAGGATGGTGCCACGGTAGTAGGGCATGAGGCGCTCGATGGTGTCCTTCAGGGCTTCGGTGAGGGGGATGAGGTTGTCGGGGATCTCGTTGTAGCGGGGATCCATGCGGGGACTACGCTCATCGTGGAGGTCGAGTGCAGGGGGCTGCACGTCGAAGGAGCGGCGCCAGAGGAGCACCTGCTCGTCGCCGTATTTCTCGGCGGTCTCGGCCTTGTTGAGGCCCTGGATGGCGCCATAGCTCTTCTCGTTGAGGCGCCAGCTTTTCTGCACGGGCAGCCAGTCCATGTCCATGGCGTCGAGAATCTCGTTGAGGGTCTTGACGGCACGTTTGAGGTAGGAGGTGAAGCAGAGCTCGGGGCGGTAGCCCTCGGCTTTGAGGAGCTTGCCGGCCTCATAGGCTTCCTTGACGCCGGCCTCGGTGAGGTCGACATCGGTCCAGCCGGTAAAGAGGTTGAGTTTATTCCAGGCGCTTTCGCCGTGACGGACTAAGATAAGGGTTTTCATTTGTTCTTTAGGGTCTTTAGGGTCCTTAAGGTCTTTAAGGTCCTTAGGGACTTTGGGGTTATTTCTTTTTTGTTTTAACTTTTTCTCCTTTCGGGAAGGGGCCCTGGGGGAGTTTTTCCTTGTGCGAGAGCCAGGCGATGGCCAGGCCGCCGAGGATGAAGGGGAGGCTGAGGAGCTGTCCCATGTTGAGGGCCATGCCGGCCTCGAAGTCTACCTGGTCGTTCTTGACGAACTCGATGAGGAAGCGCACGCCGAAGAGGGCCACGAGCCACCAGCCGAAGATGGCACCGCTCTTGATGGCGCCCTTCTTGCGGAGGTAGTACCACAGGCTGACGCCGAAGATGGCGAAATAGCTGAGGCTCTCGTAGAGCTGTGTGGGGTGCTTGGGGAGCATCCAGGTGGCGGCCATGTCGGGGTCGTGCTGGGCACGTTCGAAGACGAAGCCCCACGGCAGGTCGGTGACGCCGCCGTAGATCTCGCTGTTCATGAGGTTGCCCAGGCGGATGAAGGCGCCGCCGAGAGCGACGACGATGACCAGACGGTCGAGGATCCACCAGATGTTCATGCCATACTTGCGCCAGTAGAGCCACAGGGCCGCGAGGATGCCGATGGCGGCACCGTGGCTGGCGAGGCCCTGGAAGCCCGTGAAGTGGCCGTGGCGGAAAGGCCAGATGATCTCAAACCAATGGTCGGGGGAGAGGAAGTAGTCAGGCTCGTAGAAGAGGCAGTGTCCCAGGCGGGCACCGATGAGGGTGGCGAGGAACATGTAGATGACCAGGCTGTCGAGGTAGTTGGCATTCACCTGCTCGCGCTTGAACATGCGCGCGACGATGAGGTAGCCCAACACGAAGGCAAAAAGGAATCCCAGCGAGTAGTAGCGAAGGGAGAAGGACCCGATGTTGAACATCACCGGGTCCACATTCCAATGTATGGCTAATGTTAACATTGTCTTTAACCTTTAACCATTAACCGTTGGCCATTACTTTGCGTAGTTGATGGCGCGGGTCTCGCGGATGACGGTGACCTTGATCTGGCCGGGGTAAGTCATCTCGTTCTGGATCTGCTTGGAGAGGTCGAAGCTGAGCTTGTTGGCCTCGACATCGCTGACCTTGTCGGCGCCGACAATGACGCGGAGCTCGCGGCCGGCCTGGATGGCGTAGGTCTTGACGACTCCGGGGTACGCCATGGCCATGTCCTCGAGTTTCTTGAGGCGGTTGATGTAGGCCTCGACGACCTCGCGGCGGGCGCCGGGACGGGCGCCGCTGATGGCGTCGGCCACCTGGATGATGGGCGAGATGAGGTTGGTCATCTCGATCTCGTCGTGGTGGGCACCGATGGCGTTGCACACGTCGGGGTGCTCCTTGTACTTCTCGGCGAGCTTCATGCCGAAGATGGCGTGCGGAATCTCGGGGTCGGTCTCAGGTACCTTGCCGATATCGTGCAGCAGGCCGGCGCGCTTGGCGAGCTTGGGGTTGAGACCCAGCTCGGAGGCCATGGTGGCGGCCAGGTTGGCCACCTCGCGGCTGTGCTGCAGCAGGTTCTGACCATAGGAGGAGCGGTACTTCATACGGCCCACCATGCGCATGAGCTCGTGGTTCATATTGAGGATGCCGAGGTCGATGCAGGTGCGTTTACCCACCTCGTTGATCTCCTGTTCTATCTGGCGGCGGGTCTTGGCGACGACCTCCTCGATGCGGGCGGGGTGGATGCGGCCGTCGGTGACCAGCTTGTGGAGCGACAGGCGGGCGATCTCGCGGCGCACGGGGTCGAAGCCGCTGATGATGATGGCGTCGGGCGAGTCATCGATGATGATCTCGACACCGGTGAGGCTCTCGAGGGTGCGTATGTTGCGGCCCTCGCGGCCGATGATGCGGCCCTTGACCTCCTCGTTCTCGAGGTTGAAGACGGAGACGGTGTTCTCCACGGCGGTCTCCGTGGCGGTGCGCTGGATGCTCTGGATGACGATCTTCTTGGCCTGCTCGGCGGCGGTGATCTTGGCCTCTTCGACGATGTCCATGATGGTGGTGCTGGCCTCGGCACGGGCCTCCTCGGTCATGGCCTCGACGAGCTGCTGCTTGGCTTCGTCGGCGCTCATGCCGGCGATGTGCTCGAGCTTGGTGACGCTCTCCTTGTAGACTTTCTCCACCTCGGCCTGACGGCGCTTGAGGGCTTCGATCTGGTTGTTGAGGTTCTCGCTGACACCTTTCAGCTCGTTGCTCTTCTTCTGCAGTTCGTCGACCTTCTGCGAGAGGGTCTGCTCGCGCTGCTTGAGTTTGTTCTCGGCGTCGCGCATCTTGTTGTTCTGCTCGTTGACGCGCTTGTCGTGCTCGCGCTGCAGCTGCAGGAACTTCTCCTTGGCCTGGAGCTCTTTCTCTTTCTTGAGGACTTCGCCTTTGGCTTCGGCGTCTTTGAGTACTTGCTGGCTCTTGGCGAGCAGCTTGTTGCGCAGCACTGTGGTGGTCAGCCAGACGGCCACGCCGCCACCGGCCACAATTCCGATTATGATAAATACTACGGGCATAATGTGATTTTGTTTTTTGTGGGAACGGTGGTCGAGAAGAAAAGACGACGGTCAGTATAAAAAATCCTGCATCGCGGTAAGTCCTCCTAGAGTATTGGTAAACCCTGGACTGTTAGGATTTGAGCGCCGGGCGTATCGGCCATACAACTTACCCGCCCCTGAGCCGACTCGGTTCGTAAATGGTGTTGAGTTTACAAACTGTTTTGGTCCTTAGTCGGATGCAGGATTTGTTCCAACAGGCTGTCGATGGACTGGAGCCTCTGGGCGAGGTCCGTATCCTTGTACCGCAGCGAGTCTTGTATCTTCGTCAATTGAGTGATCTGCGTCAATGCCACCATGGCCAGCAAGTCTTGATGGTCGTTATAGGCATACATCTTACCATAGTTCTTCGCCTGTGTGTCGATAGCCTCCGCTGCCTTGCGCAATGCTCCCTCATCCTCCGCGGCAACGCGAAGCTTGTACGTGCGACCTAATATGTTAACCGATGCCGATACCGTTTCCATTTCTTTATGTTTAAAAGGTTTAAAAGGTTTGATGGTTTAAACGATTTGGAGGGCCATGAACGGTCTCCTTTTTATCGCTTTTAAGCGAAGCGAACCTTTTTAACTTTCAACCTTTAGTATCTCAAGGCTTCTGTCGATGGTGCGTATCATCTGATTGATTTTAAGTTTTATCTCAGAACAATCGCCTTTTTCCGTCAACTTGTTCCCTAGTTTTATTAATTTGTTTTCTTCTTTAAGGTTATTAATTATTATTTCTTTATTATCAAGTGCTTCTTGCAGCTCGCGGCAACGGTCGTCTTTCTCGGACACCAGCGAGCGCAGGCGAGCCACCTCGTCTGCCAACTGTCTCACTTTGAACTCTATCCCGGTTACCGATGTCTCGAAGTCGAACATGTTCCGTTGTGTCGTTTACACTATAAAAAGCGGTGCAAAATTAGTACTTTTTTTTTATACGTGCAAATTTTTTTAATGACAGTGGCCGCAATCGCAGTCGTGGCCATGGTCGTGGTGGTGGTCACATCCGCAGTCGCAGTCGTGCTCATGCTGGTCGCGGAGACCGCCGATGAACTGTGCCACCCAGTCGGCCTCAGGAGCCTCGTCGGCCCAGTCGGTGGTGTCGATATAGACCTCGAGGAGCTTGGCAGGGCCTTCGCAGAAGAGCTCCACGCTGTCGGCCATGGCAGGCACGAGGACGCACTCGCCGGCATGGAGCGGGACGATGGTGTCCATGCTCTTGACGGCGGCGATGCCGTCGACACACATGTATACCACGAAGGTGTCGACCTCTTCGAGGTTCTTGCGGATGGGCTGGTCGAGGGGCAGGAGGTTGGTGATGAAGTAGGGGCAGGAGGCCAGCGTGGTGGTCTCGTTGAGGTGGGCGTGGTAGTGGGTGTGGGCGTGGCCGCGGATGCCGGAGAAGTCGATGGCGTCCATGGCCTCCTGTGTGTGCAGCTGCCGCAGGTTTCCGTCGGCATCGCGACGGTTGTAGTCGTAGATGCGGTAGGTGCAGTCAGAGGTCTGCTGTATCTCGGCGACCATGAGGCCTTTGCCGAGGGCGTGGACACGTCCCGCGGGGATGAAGTAGACGTCGCCGGCCTCGGGCTCCTCGCTATAGAGGAGTTCCTCGAGGTGGCCTGCCGCCAGAGCGGCACGGTACTCCTCGGGGTCGGTGTCGCGGCGGAAGCCGCTGATGAGACGTGCGCCGGCGTCGGCCTCCATGACATACCACATCTCGGTCTTGCCACAGGACATGCCGCGCTGCTGCGCCAGCTCGTCGTCAGGGTGCACCTGGATGGAGAGGTCCTGGGCAGCGTCGATGACCTTGAAGAGCAGGGGGAAGTTGGTGCCGAAACGGTTATACACCTTGTCGCCCACAAGGTCGCCCATATATATCTCGATGGCCTCGTTCAGCGTGTTCTCGGCCAGGAAGCCATTGGCGATGACCGACTCGCGTCCCTCGACAGAGGAGAGGGCCCAGAGCTCGCCGCAGTTGGGCAGCGGCTCATAGTCGAAGCCATAGCCTTTCAGCTTGTTGCCGCCCCAGAGGACATTCTTGTAGAGGGGGAGGAATTTCAGAGGATAGAGCATCGTTGAGTGTTTGATTGCGTGATTGCGTGAATGGTTGAGTGATTAGTAGCTGCGGGTGGTGTGGCTGTTGGCTTTGTTGGTGCCCTTGACCTTGATGTTCGACTTGATGTTGCGGGCTTTGTTCGACTGGTGCCTCTCATACATGTTGGCACTCGAGCTCTTGCACGACACCTGCACGCCGCTCAGCGCCAGCACGGCGACGATGAGGAGCAGGGGCAGCGATTTTTTCAAAAGGGTTTTCATCGGTTGAAAAGGTTTAAAGGGTTTGAAAGGTTTGAAAGGTTGAAAAGGTTTTTTACCAGCGGCCGTAGTGGATACGGGCGGGATCCCATTTGTCTTTGGGCTGGGTGGTGCCGTCGTGATAGCCCATGGGGACCACGGCATAGGGCACTACGTTGTCGGGCAGGCCGAGGGCCTTGCGGACGGGAGCCATGGTGTTGGGGAAGGGATAGCAAGCCGTCCAGCAGGCGCCGAGGCCGTGGGCTTCGACGGCGAGGAGGAGGTTCTCGGTGACGGCGGCGACGTCGTCACGCCACATGGGGTTGGGACTCGTGACGGCGGGACCGTCGGGGTTCTCGCGCGTGGGACGCGTGACAGTGGTGTCGGCACAGACGACGACAATGGCACCGCTCTCCATGAACTTCTGCATGTTGCCGTTGCCCTCGAAGATGGTCTCGTACTGGCTCTTGTCGGTGAGGACGACAAACTGCCAGGGCTGGATGTTCATGCCCGACGGGGCGGCCATGGCGGCACGCAGGATGTTCTCCATGATGGCGGCAGGGATGGTGTCGCCGTTGTAGGAGCGCACGCTCTTGCGGTTGAGGATATTGTTCATGACGGCCTCGGCATTGGAGGCCTGGGTGGCGGCAGAGTCTGCCGGCTGACATTCGTTGCTGCAGCAGGCACCAAAAAGAAGGGCCGCGGCAGACAGCATAAGGATTACTTTTTTCATCTTATTTATAGATTAGATATTTTTCACGTATTTTCTTGAATTCTTCGAGGGCAGGCTGCCAGGTGGCGCGGATCTCCTCCTCGCTCATGCCACTCTCTATCTGCTTGCGCAGGTCGCCGTTGCCGGCCAGTTTCTCGAAGAAATTGTTTTTGAGGAAGAAAGTGTTGATTGCTTGATTGTTTGATTGCTTTTTCGCTGTATTTGATTTTATTTCATCGGTGCTCAAGGCCGTTCCCTTGCGGTCAGGCAGGATTGCTTGAGTACGGCGGTACATCTCCATCAGATACTTGAGACTGAAGGCTGAGGGAGCGGGTTCCTGCCGCAGGTCGAGTGTGTCGGTGCCATAGGTGACAATCTCGAAAGGCCAGTCAGTGCCACGTCCCACGCCGCAGTTGGTGCCCTCGAAAAGGCAGAGACTCGGGTAGAGGGCGATAGCGTGGGCGGTGCGCAGGTTGGGCGACGGCGGCACAGGGAGTTTGTAGATGCTGTCACGGTGATAGTTGTCCATCTCGACAATGGTAAGGTCGCAAGTGTCCTTTATCCACTGTTCGCCGTTGATCATCAAGGCATATTCTCCGATGGTCATCCCATAAACAACAGGCACGGGGTGCATGCCGACGAAGGAGCGGTACTTTGAGGTGTCCAGTACTGGCCCGTCAACATAATGGCCGTTGGGATTGGGTCGGTCGAGGACAATAAGTGGCACTTTGTTCTCGGCACAAGCTTCCATCACGTAGTGCAACGTGCTGATATAGGTATAGAAGCGGCAACCTACGTCTTGCAAGTCGAAAATAACCACATCCACATCCTTCAACTGCTCCGGCGTAGGCTTCTTGTTTTTGCCATAGAGAGAGACAATGGGGAGGCCGGTCTTGGGGTCGACGCTATTGTCCACTTTGGCGCCCGCCTCCGCGGTGCCACGGAATCCGTGCTCAGGGCAGAATATCTTCACCACTGGGTATCCCTCCGCAAAGAGAGTGTCAACCAAATGTGTATTGTAGACAACGGATGTTTGATTGGCTACAATGGCGATGTTCCCCCATAGTTTCGAGGCAAAATCGCACCCTCCCAAATCAGCGAAGAACTTGCTGCATCGCAAAAGTTCTTCAGCACCTACGTCAAGCTGTGCATACTGGCCCTCGAAATAATTGCCCCTTCTAACCTTGGAACCCGGCTGGGCATAACAAGAGACCAGCAGTTGCGATAACACCGCAACACACAGTATCAGAGTATGCGCCAGCCGTTTCAATTTTCAATTCTCAATTCTTCCCAGTGTGTCCGAAGCCGCCAGCGCCACGCTCGGTGTCGGTGAGCTCCTCCACTTGGACGATCTCGGCCTGCTCGTGGCGGGCGATAACCATCTGGGCGATACGCTCGCCGTCGTTAATAATAAAATCCTCCTGCGAGAGGTTGATGAGTATCACGCATATCTCGCCGCGGTAGTCGGCGTCAATGGTGCCAGGGCTGTTGAGGACGGTGATGCCTTTCTTCAGCGCCAGGCCGCTGCGGGGACGCACCTGTGCTTCGTAGCCCGCCGGCAGCTCCATGAAGAGACCCGTCTTGACGAGGCCGCGCTCCATGGGTTTCAGCGTGACAGGGCCGTCGGGCAGATAGGCGCGGAGGTCCATGCCCGCCGACTGCGAGGTCTCATACTTCGGCAGCGGGTGGTGACTGGTGTTTTTGAGTTTGAGTTGCATAAGGTCTTTAGGGACCTTAAGGACTTTAAGGACCTTAAGGACTTTATTTCTTGGTTAAAACTTCGTCAATCATGCCGTACTGCAGGGCCTCTTCGGCGGTGAACCAGTGGTCGCGGTCGGAGTCTTTCTCCACCTGCTCGAAGGGCTGGCCGCTGTGCTTGGCGATGATCTCGTAGAGCTCTTTCTTGAGCTTGAGGATTTCGCGGACGGTAATCTCCATGTCGGTGGCCTGGCCGTCGGCGCCACCCATGGGCTGATGGATCATCACGCGGGCATGCGGCAGGGCGCAACGGCGGCCTTTCTCGCCGGCGCAGAGCAGCACGCTGGCCATCGAGGCGGCGAGGCCGGTGCAGATGGTGCTCACCTTAGGCTGGATGTACTGCATGGTGTCGTAGATGCCCAGGCCGGCATAGACGGAGCCTCCCGGCGAGTTGAGGTAGATCTGGATGTCCTTGGTGGGATCCACGCTCTCGAGGAAGAGCAGCTGGGCCTGGATGACGTTGGCGGTGTAGTCGTCGATGGCGGTGCCGAGGAAGATGATGCGGTCCATCATCAGGCGGCTGAAGACGTCCATCTGGGCCACGTTGAGCTGACGCTCCTCAACGATATAGGGGGTCAGCGAGTTATTTGCTCCTTTCAGTCGCAGACCATATCTCGGCTCGGCAAAGCCCGCAAGCGGTCTCTGCTCTCGCGTTACGATATGGTTAATAGCCGAAGTATACTTGGCGTACGTCGTGCTGCTGATACCACGATGACGCGTGGCGTATTTCTCAAATTCTGTCATATTATCTTTTTTTAGGGTCTTTAAGGTCTTTAGAGTCCTTAAGGTCTTTAAGGTCCTTAAGGAGGTGGGGTCTTCTCTCTTTGGTGCGGGCGATGGCCTGCTCCATGCGCCACTGCTCTATTTTGGCGTGGTTGCCGCTGAGGAGGACGTCGGGGACTTTCCAGCCGCGGAATTCCGGCGGGCGGGTATATTCGGGCGGGGCCACGAGACCGTCCTGGAAGGAGTCGCCGAGGGCCGACTGCTCGTCGCCGAGGACGCCGGGCACGAGGCGGATGACGGCGTCGGCGATGACCGCCGTAGCCAGCTCGCCGCCGGTGAGGACATAGTCGCCAATAGAGATTTCCTTGGTGATGAAGTGCTCGCGCACACGCTCGTCGACACCCTTATAGTGGCCGCAGAGAATCATCAGGTTCTCGGCCAGCGACAGCTGGTTGGCCATAGGCTGCGACAGCATCTCGCCGTCGGGGGCGGTATAGATGACCTCGTCGTAATGGCGCTCTTTCTGGAGCCCTTCGATGCAGTTGGCCAGGGGTTCCACGGCCATCACCATGCCGGCGGCACCGCCGTAGGGGTAGTCGTCGACAGAACCGTATTTGGTGAGGGAGTAGTCGTGCAGGTCGTGAAAATGCACCTCGACGAGCCCTTTCTTCTGGGCCCGCTTGAGGATGGACTCCTCAAAGAACATGGTCATCATGTTCGGGAACAAGGTGAGGATGTCGAGTCTCATCTGCGTCTCTTCTTTCTGGATTTCTTCTTCGACTTGGAAGCTTTCGACTTGGAGGCCTTGGCCACCTTGCCCGACACCTTCAGCTTGTCGCCGGGGTGAATCACCTTGTTGCGGCTGATGCCGTTGAGGCGGCAGAGCTGTGTGATGGTGGTGCCATTGCGGCGTGCAATCTTCTCGAGGGTGTCTCCGCTGCGCACACGGTACCACTCGGTGCCGCCACCGGTGTAGGAGCTGCCACCCTTGCTGCTCTTGGCCACCTTGCGGAACGAGGCAGAGGTGAGCGTCAGCTCTTCGCTGATGAGGTCGTGGGTGGAGCAGTCGATGACATCCTCGGGGTTGAGGGCGTTGCCCTTGTAGCGAATCTCGAAATGGAGGTGGCTGCCGAAGCTGCGGCCGGTATTGCCGCAGAGGCCGATGGTCTCGCCACTCTTCACCTGCTGGCCTGCCGACACGTTGCGTTGCGACATGTGGGCATAATAGGTCTCGAGGCCGTTGGCGTGATGGATGATCACCAGGTTGCCATAGCTCTTGTTGTACTTGGAGATACGCACCACGCCGTCGAAGGCGGCATAGATGGGCTCGCCCGTAGGCTGGGCGAGGTCGAGACCATAGTGCCAGCGACGCCAGCGGGGGCCGAAGTGCGACGACGGACGGGCCGTCAGCGGCGTGGGCCATGAGAAGCGTTCGCCACGGGCATTGTCGCGCAACTTGAGGATAATGGGCTCTTCAAGGGTGCTGACGTCCAGCTTGGGGAGGTGTATCGAGGCGGTGTCGAAACCGACAAGGATAATCTCGTCCTCGCTCTCGGCGCCCAAATCGTCGAGGGTGAAACGGCGGTTTCTCGGCATACCCTCGTCGTCCTCTTCTTCTTCGTCATCGTCGATGATGAAAGGAGCCTGATAGAAAATGTTCTCCGTCTCCTTGGCGTTGCGGTTGTCAATCACCACACCTTTGAATTCTTCATCCTCGTAGATGACGTCCAGTTTGTTGACCTTGATCTCCGATTTGTTATCCTTTTGGGGGTCATCAACCTGTGCGTTGGCGAGCACGGGTGCCGCCAAGAGTGCTAAAAACAATACGATACGTTTGGTATATCTCATTTTAAAACTATTCTATAACTAAAAAAAGCGTTGCAAAAATACACAAAAAGTTGGAACCAGCCAAATAAAAACTTCTTAAAAAAGTGTAAACGGCCTTTTTGCCACCCTTATTCCACCGGGAAGAAGACACCCTCTTCGTCGATGGAAATGTGCGGATTTTCAATGTCTTCGATCGTCAGGGAACGTATCGCTTTGGCCACTTTGTGCTGCTTGTCAATCCGCGGTCCCTTGCGGAAGGGCTGGATGAACGAGTGGATGCGTCCGTCGACGAGGAGTCCGTCGCGGTCGATGCGTACGGTGATGACCGGTGCATAGCCCAGGATGCCTGAGACGCTGATACCCGCGGGGGTGCAGAAGTTGCCGAGGCTGTAGGCGATGAAATGGCCCTTGTAGACCTCTACGGCACGGCACACATGGGGGCCGTGGCCATAGACGACATCGGCTCCGTTGTCGATGCAGAAATGGGCAAAGGAGCGCAGCGAGCCGCGGTCCTCGTCGAGGAAGACCTCCTTGCCCATGGGCAGGTGTGACTGGTCACGCCCCTCGGCGCCACCGTGGAACGAGACGATGAGGATGTCGCACGAGTCGCGCATAGCGCGCAAGATCTCAAGGGCCTTCACGGTGTCCTGATGCATGCAGGTGTAGTTGTTGTGGCCAAAGGCACAGAAGCCATAGGTGATGCTGTCGTGGCTCAGGAACGTGTACTCGCACAGCCCTTTGACTCCCGCATAGCGGATGCCCACACTGTCGAACAGCCACATGGTCTCCTTGATGCCGTCATAGCCGAAATCGCAGCTGTGGTTGTTGGCCAGGCTGAGGCAATCGAAACCGGCATCCTTGAAGAGGGAGACGTATGACGGCGGCATGCGGAAGGCGTAGACATTCTCGACCTGCTCCTTGTCACACGGGATGTTGTCGCTACAGAGCACTCCTTCGCAGTTGCCCACGGCGACGGTGGCCGAGGTGAGGATGCCGCGCACATCGTCGAAGAGGTTCTTGCCGTCGTTGAGCGGCAGCTGGGTGTTGGGGTAGAGGGTGCCGAGCATCATGTCGCCCACCATGGCGATGGTGAAGAGGCTGTCGCGTGTGACGGTGTCGACCGGCGGCAGGGCGATGCCCTCGGCGGCCATCTCCTTGCAGTCGATGACACGGCAGGCGCCGACATAGCGCTTCAGATAGTACTGCTCCTGCGAGGAGGTGACGCGGATGCCTTTGCTGGAGGCATGGATAAAGTCGAAATGGTCGTCATAGACGGCGGTGACGAGGCCCACATGGCCGATGGCTTTGCTCCTACGGCGTCCGCCATGGCGTCCTCCGTAGAACACCAGGTCGCCCACGGCGATGTCCTCGCGCTTGACCTTCTCGCCCACATTGTACTGCGGCGCCGCCGACGGGCCTAGCGTGATGCCGAATTTGCTATAGACATAACGGGTGAAGCCGGCACAGTCGAAGCCTTTGGGGGTCTTGCCGCCCCATTTGTAGGGCACGCCCAGGTATTTCATTGCCTCGCTAATCACCGAGTCGGGCTCGATGCAAGGGCTGCTCTGCTGCGCATGCAGCAGCGGCATCATAAGGAGGCATATCAATAGAGTTATACATCTGTTTCTCTTCATGGTTGGGGGAGTGTTAGTTAGTAATCATAAATAATCCTTCCTTCGGCGGCATGTGAGGGCACGCCATAGACTTCGCGGATATTCTCCGGCGTGAGGCCGCCGGCGATGGGTCCTTGGTAGAGAAGGCTGCCGCCATGGAAGAGCATCAAGTCGTCGCAGAATTGGAGCGCGAGGTTGAGGTCGTGGATGACGATGAGGATGGTTTTTTCTTTGGCGTTGCGCAAGAGGCGCATAATCTCGAGTTGGTGGGCGATGTCGAGGTTCGACACCGGCTCGTCCATGAGCAACACGGGCGTCTGCTGTGCCAGCGCGCGGGCAATCATCACGCGCTGCAGCTCGCCGCCGCTCATCTGGTTGGGCTTGGCGAAGCGCAGATGCCATGTGTTGGTCTGCCGCATACACTGCTCCACGATGTCCCAGTCGGCCTTCGACTCGTTCTGGAGTCTCTTCTGATAGGGGTTGCGGCCCATGAGGACGATTTCGAAGGCCGAGAAGTCGAGGTCGGTCTGCGCCTGCTGCCGCACGAAGGCCACCTTCTGCGCCAAGGCGCGGGCGGAGTAGCTGCCGACAGGATTGTCGTCTATCAGCACGTCGCCGCCGGTGGGCTGCATGAGGCCGCCGACACAGCGCAGCAGCGTCGTCTTGCCACAGCCGTTGGGACCCATCACCGCGGTGATGCGCCCTCCTGCGATGTCGGCGCTGATATCGTTCAATATCTCGCGCTTGCCAAAACGTACCGTTATATGTCGCAATCCTATCATTTGTCTTATCTCCTGACTCCTTATCTCCTAATAACTCTTCTTGCTCTTGTACAGCAGGTATATGAACAGCGGCGCGCCGATGATCGAGGTGAGGCTACCCACCGGCAACTCGCCCGGGCGCAGCACCGTGCGCGCCAGCGTGTCGCACACCAGCACGAAGATGGCGCCGCAGAGCAATGAGTAGGGCACCACCCTTCGGTTGTCGGCACCCACCACCAGCCTTACGGCATGGGGCACTATCAAGCCCACGAAGCCTATCACACCGCAGCTGCTCACGGCAAAGGCCACCATCAGGGTGGTGAAGAGCAGCAATACGCGCTTCACCTTCTCCACCTCGCAGCCCATGCTCCTCGCCTCCTCGCTGCCTGCCAGCAGCAGGTTGAGGTCGCGCGAGTACCACAGCACTACGCCGATTCCCACTACGGCCACCGGCAGCATCACCCACACATCCTCCCACGAGATTCTCGAGGGATCGAAGCTGCCCATGGTCCAGAAGATGATGTCGTCCATCTTCTCATGGTTGAGCACCATGAGGAACGAGATGACAGCCGAGATGAGCAGGGTGAAGCAGACTCCTGTGAGCAGCAGCGTGGTGGTGTGCATGCGGTTGCCTATGGAGGCAATCTTGTAGATGAGCAGCACCGTGAGCAGCGCCGTCGCCAGCGCCAGCCCACTCACACCCCACTGGATGGCGCCCCATCCCAGCAGGATGGCCACGGCGGCACCCAGCGAGGCACCACTCGAGACACCCAGCACATAGGGGTCCGTCAAGGGGTTGCGGAAGATGCTCTGGTAAGCCGCACCACATACGCTCAGCACCGCTCCCACCAGCACACTCATCACCACCCGCGGCACTCGCAGCTGCCAGAAAATCTGTGAGTCGCGAATCTCGTCCCACTCGAAGTCGACAGCCCCGAAGAGGCTGCAGACCGCCATCGCCGCCGCCAGCAGCAATGTCAGCGCCAGCAGCACCCACAGATTGGCTCTTCCCGGTTTTCTTTCTTTGACCATTAACCGTTACAAGATATCTTTCATGGTGTATATGCCCGGCTCGGCTTTTGACAAAAACTCGGCCGCCAGCAGGGCTCCCAAGGCCAGACCCTTGCGGGAATGCGCCTCGTGGGTCAGGGTGATGGTGTCTATCTCGCTGTCGTAGACCACGGTATGGGTCCCCGGAACCTCGCCCTCGCGGAACGAGGCGATGGGAATGCTGTCCACCTTCCGCTGCCCACATTCCACTATCTGCTCCTGCAGCGTGATGGCTGTGCCGCTGGGGGCGTCGAGCTTATGGATGTGGTGGGTCTCGCTGATGGAGACCTTGTAGTCGTCGCGGCCACGCATCAAGTGGGCCAGACGCTCGTTGAGGGCGAACATGATATTCATGCCGATGCTGAAATTGGTAGCGGTGAAGAGGCGACCGCCACGGGCTTTGCATTCGGCGACAACCTTCTCATAGTCAGCATACCAACCCGTGGTGCCACACACCACCGGCAGCCCAACCTCAAAGCAGCGCAGCATATTGTCCACCGCCGTCGCCGGCGTAGTGAACTCGATGGCCACATCGGCCTCCATCTTGGAGGGCCACGGCTCGCCCTTGTCAATCTTCACGGTGACCTCATGTCCACGCTCGGCGGCCAAGGCCTCGATGGCATGACCCATCTTTCCGTATCCTATCAGTGCTATTCTCATTGCAATCTTTTTTGTCTTTCTTGTCCTTTCTTGTCTTCAAAAAAGGGGCTTGTTATAAAAAACAATCTGCAAAGATACGCACTTTTTCCCGAACGGCCAAATTTAATTTCGCCAACCCCTCCCGAAACGAAATGTTAATAACTCTTAAACACCATCACCCCATGAACGACCTATCAACACCTACCATGGTAGGAGTTGGTTAGGAGTTGGTAGGGAGTTGGTAGGTCGTTCATACGTCTATTATACATAGCGTTATGAACGAAAAAAGGCACCTTTCGGGTGGAAAGGTGCCTTGGGTGGTTTTGGCGTCGAGAAATTAACTTAACAAATGTTAAATACGTCGCTCAGTAAGTACTTTTTTTAGGGAGTCTAAAATTCTTCTGGCGAGGTCTCCTCGTAGGTGCAGAGACCGATGGGCTTGTGGTTGCCGGTGCGGTAGTTGATGTAGTCGAAGCTACCAATGCTCTCCAGTGGAGTGCATGCTTCGTAATTGATATAATGCTCATCGTCGGGCGAGGTGACGACCTCCAGCCAAAGGTCGCGGTTCTTGCTGCTGCGGCGCAAGGAGACATGATACCTGTTCCCTTTGTCCATGGTGTACTCGAAGCTATATTCGTCGTCGCTGATTTTCTTGAAGTTGAACAGCGGCCACATGTGGATTTCCATGTCTTGGAAGACAATCAGGCTGTCGGTGAGTTCAAATGGGTAGGGATAGTCGAAGCTGAGATAATAGCTTCCCTCACGCTTCAGCAGAGGGTACCACATACGAGGGACGTCGCCGAGGTCCTGCGGTATCAGTTGGCCTATGGAATCCAGGGAAAAGATACCGGCGTAGGTCTCTTCATAGTATTCTTTGTATTTCTCTAGGTCCCAGGCAGAGCAATTGCCGCAAACGGCCTTGTCGTGATTGGGGTCGGTGCGGGGTGTGAGGAAATGGTTTACCACCGTCAGTTCGGTCTCGCGGCAAGTGTCGCAGCGGTAGAATTCGTATTCGCGATCGAAGAAGAGCGTGTCATGCTCGATGAAACTCCCACAACGGTAGTAAACGCGTGAGTTCTCGGATTGGAAGACCAGCGGGAAAGCCTCCTCGCGGCCATCGATGGTGACGATATACTCCGTCGAGTCGGCCGAAAAACGGCCAGTTTGGGCCACCGCATCAAATCTTCCAATAGAGGCTAATACGATAGCTACCATCAGTGTTATAAGCGCTTTTCTCATGTCAAAATAACGTTTTAAGTGTTCTGATGGTGTCACGGCAATTTCACATATTAGTCAGTGCTGGGATATTTGTCGAGGAGATCTTGGTAGCGGGGGTTGGGGTGTTTTTCGTAAGCTTCGCGGAAGTATCTCAGATGGTATTTGCGGGTGGCGGGGTCGATGCCGGTCATGCGGAGCGTCTCGTCGATGAAGCCATAAGAGAGGTCGTCGTCGTAGGCCATGAGGGCGAGATAGAAGAATCGTATGCGAGCATAGTCGTAGTGGGTGCGACGGACCTCGTAGTCGCGCACCTCGCGGAGCGCAGGGAGGAAGTCGTGGTCGGGCCAGAGGGCTACGGCCCACAATCCCTGGTTGGTCCTTCCTCCCGGGCCTTTTTTCACATGCCTTTCGTTGAGTCCCTTGGAGTATTCCAGCAGGCACTCGATGACGGCGGCTTTGTCGGCTTCGCGGTGGTAGCGGCAGAGATG
The DNA here is from genome assembly GCA_902774395.1 of uncultured Bacteroidota bacterium. GTDB lineage: Bacteria > Bacteroidota > Bacteroidia > Bacteroidales > P3 > Colimorpha. Next base: position 46,975 of record CACYIK010000005.1, on the reverse strand, counting down.
CTGCAGGGCCGGAGCGAAGCCTTCGTCGTAGTACATCTCGTGCAGGCGGCGGTAGTGACGCTCGTCGAGGGGCTGGCTGTCAAGGATATTTGTGCGATGGGAAATGTGGTTCAGGTTGGGGGTGAAGAAGAGGATGCTGTCGAGAGTGGCGCTGTCCTGCGGGGAGAAGATGCGGTCAAAGTCACTCTGCTTGGGCATATTAAGGAAGGTCTTGTAGAGATGCGGCGCAATCTCCATCAGTTGCGGATCTGCGCGGAAGATGCTGTCGTAGCGGAGACTGTCGCGCTGGCTCATGAAACCCGGGTGGTCAATCATCATCTCCACCATAAAGTTGGCCACATTGTTGTAGGAGATGACGTCGAAAGACCGCTGGGAGAAGTGCGCCGTATCGTGCAGCGAGCTGTAGAGGATGTCGCGGTAGCGGCTATCGCAACGAGTCACCAGGATGCGGAAAGCGATGGCTCGTGCGGCGGCATTGGGGTGATTACGGGCCAAAGCCACAAGGTCGTCGTTGGAGGCCACGGAATCGAGATGCACCTGCAAGTTCCACTCCTTGGGCGTGCCGCCCCAGCCGTTATCGCTGAAGAGCGACACTCGCGTCAGGCTGTCGGCTATAGCCACAACCTGAGTGCTCTGCGCTGCGCCAGCGGCAACGAGGGCAAAAAACATCAATACTATCGTCAGCGTCTTTTTCATCATTTCTAAAACGACTCAGAGCCGTTTTTATTGCCTTTCTCGTCCCATATACTTTTTTTTTCTTATCTTTGCAACGTTAAAAATCTGACGTTTTACATCTATGGAATTTAAACTCAATACGATAGAAGAGGCCATCGAGGACTTCCGCGAGGGCAAGTTTGTGATTGTTGTCGACGACGAGGACCGTGAGAACGAGGGCGACTTTATCATGGCCGCCGAAAAGATCACCCCCGAGCATGTCAACTTCATGCTGAAGAACGGCCGCGGCGTGCTCTGCGCCCCCATCACGGAGCAGCGCTGCCACGAGCTGAACCTCGACATGCAGGTGCACGACAACACCTCGCTCCTCGGCACCCCCTTCACGGTGACCGTCGACAACCTCGAGGACGGCTGCACCACGGGTGTCTCGATGCACGACCGCGCCAGCACCATCCGCGCCCTGGCCAATCCCGCCACACGTGCCGACCAGCTGGGACGTCCCGGCCACATCAACCCCCTGCGCGCCCGCAACGGCGGCGTGCTGGTGCGTGCCGGCCACACCGAGGCGGCTGTCGACCTGGCACGTCTCGCCGGTCTCTATCCTGCCGGCGCCCTCATCGAGATCATCAACGACGACGGCACCATGGCCCGCATGCCTCAGCTGCAGGAGGTGGCCAAGAAGTTCGGCCTCAAGATTGTCACCATCAAGGACCTCATCGCCTACCGCATCGCCCACGAGACCCTTATCCGCAAGGAGCAGGAGGTGTTCCTGCCCACGCAGTGGGGCAACTTCCAGCTCATCGCCTACACCCAGCTCGACAACGGCACCACCCACATGGTGCTCAAGAAGGGCGAGTGGGAAGAGGGCGAGCCTATCCTCGTACGTGTCCACTCGAGCTGCGCCACGGGCGACATCTTCGGCAGCTGCAAGTGCGACTGCGGCGACCAGCTGCACCACGCCATGGAGATGATCGAGAAAGAGGGCAAGGGCCTCATCGCCTATATGAGCCAGGAGGGCCGTGGCATCGGCCTGGTCAACAAGCTCAAAGCCTACCACCTGCAGGAGATGGGTCTCGACACCGTCGACGCGAACCTGAAGCTGGGCTTCAAGGCCGACGAGCGCGACTACGGCATCGGCGCCCAGATACTGCGCGACCAGAAGGTCACCAAGATGCGCCTCATCACCAACAACCCCGTGAAGCGCACCGGACTGGAAGGCTACGGCCTCGAAGTCACCGAGATTGTCCCCATCGTCATCGAGCCCAACAAGTACAACGAGAAGTACCTGAAGACCAAGCAAGACCGCATGGGGCACGAGCTGCACATGAAATAAAACCTTTTTTATGAAACGCCTTGTCATTGCCATGATGCTGGCTGTAAGCGGTTACGCTATGGCCTGCACTAACCTTATTGTGTCGAAGGGTGCCAGCGCCGACGGCAGCACCTTTATCACCTATGCCGCCGACAGCCATACGCGCTATGGGCAGCTGCGCTTTTGTCCAGCTGCCGACCACCAGCCCGGCGAGATGCTGAAGCTCTACAACTATGGAAGTTTAAAATTCCAGATAGAGATACCGCAGCCGGCGCACACCTACCAGGTGGTGGGCTTTATCAACGAGCACCAGCTGGCCATGGGCGAGACCACCTGGGGCGGCATCAGCCCCCTCGACAAGGGCAATGCCGAAGGCATCGATTACGGCAACCTCATCTATGTCACGCTGCAGCGTGCCAAGAACTGCCGCGAGGCCATCAAGGTGATGCACGAACTGGTGAGCACCTACGGCTATGCCGAGGGTGGCGAGAGTTTTTCCATCGCCGACCCCGACGAGGTGTGGATCTTCGAGATCACCAGCAAGGGCCACTTCGAGAAAGGGGCCGTGTGGGTGGCGCGCCGCGTGCCCGACGGCTACATCTGCGGCCACGCCAACCAAGCCCGCATCACCACCTTCCCGCAGGAGCCAAAGAAATGGAAGAAAAAAGGTTCCCATCCCGCCATCAGCAGCAAGCATATCGACCATATCTTCGAGCCCGAAGTGGAGTGTGTCTACAGCGAGGATGTGGCATCCTTTGCCCGCAAACAAGGCCTTTACACTGGCAACGATGCCAATTTCTCCTATGCCGACACCTACAACCCCCTGACTTTCTCGGGCCTCCGCGCCTGCGAGGCACGCGTCTACGCCATGTTTAACCGCTGCGCTGACGGGATGAAGAAGTATGAAGCTTTCGCCATGGGCGATTCCAAAGCCGAACGCCTGCCGCTGTGGGTGAAGCCCAATAGGAAACTCACCGTGCAGGACTGCATGGCCTTGATGCGCGACCACTATGAGGGTACGCCGATGGATATGACGCAGGATGTGGGCGCTGGCCCCTTCCACTGCCCCTACCGCTGGCGCCCCATGGACTTCGAGGTCGACGGCAAGAAATACATCCACGAACGCGCCATCAGCACCCAGCAGACAGGCTTCTCGTTCGTGGGGCAGTGCCGCAAATGGCTGCCCAGTAAGCTCGGCGGTATATTGTGGTTCGGCGTCGACGACACCTACAGCACCTGCTACTGCCCCGTCTACTGCGGCGTGACACAGGTGCCCGTCTGCTTCGAGGAAGGCAACGGCAGCATGAGCCGCTACAGCGAGACGGCGGCCTTCTGGCTTTTCAACCGCGTTAGCAACTTCTGCTACCTGCGCTATGACTCGATGATTGTCGACGTGCAGCGTGTGCAGCAGGAGCTGGAGACCGACTTCGTGCGTAACGAGCAGAGCCATACCGACCGTTGGGCCCGGATGGACGTCAGCGAGCAGCGCCTGGTGGGCGAACTCAACCGCTTCAGCAACGACTGCGCCGAGCGCATGATGCGCCGCTGGAAAGAACTAGACCAGCTGCTGTTGATGAAGTATATCGACGGCAATATCAAGACCGTCGAGGACGGCCGCATCAAGACCACCCCGACGGGTGTCGTCACCGGCATCAAGCAGCCCCCCTACCCTGCCTGGTTCTACCGCATGATAGTAGACGACCACGGCGAGGTAATCCAGGTACGATAAGGGTTAGTAAATCTCAAGGAGGATACCGTCGTAGTGGGTACGGTATTCGTAGAGCGGACAACCGGAGGCAGCGCCCTCTAACGGCTGGCCGTAGAGTGTCTCATAACGCGACTTGCAATCAGGACATTCCAACACCTCGCCTTCCCATCCATCGAGCGGAAGCAAGCGAACCTCGCGACAATGAGGGCAGGCACATTCGAAAGCCACAAATTCTGAATAGGAAACCCGGCGCACGAAGATGCCCTTATAGCCGCGGTTGATGGTCACCGTGCCGCCCACATTGGAGAGGGAAGCAAACTCGGGCTGGTAGGTGTCGATGACAGCCCCTTCGCCGAAGGGGGTATTGCAGTCGGGTGCACAGGAAGAAAAGAGCAGAAAAGTAATAAGAAAAAAAGGAGATAAGGAGATAAGACAATACCGTAGCAGGTGCATTTGTCTTATCTTCTTATCTCCTGTCTCCTGTCTCCTATTTTTCATGCGGATAATCGCCATAGATGGTCTTCATGGTCACCGTGGCCACGGTGCGGAGGGCGTCACCACTCACGGAATTGAGGTCGTCGGTGACGGTATGCCAGTGCTCGAAGAAGCTCGTGGTGCCGCTGTTCTGCACGATATCGACCATCGGGATGCCGGCGAGGGAGTTGACATAGTAGTGGTCGTCGAGAATCTCGTCGGTCTCGTCGGCGACGAAGATATGGCCGTAGCCGAGGGCCGAAGCGGCGGTCCATAGCTTGTCCACCAGACCGGGGGCGTAGTAGGTGCTGATACGCTCGCGGGTGAAGCGTGGCTGCAGCGTCCCCACCATGTCGAAGAGGACGCCATAGACGGCGGAATAGAAGGGCACATGGGGGTTGCGGGCCCAATGCTGCGAGCCCTTGCACCAGGTGTTGGGGTCGGTGCTCTGGGCCCATTCGGGGGCACCCTGGTCTTCGACATCGAAGAAGATGAAGTCGACACCCACCGAGGGGCGCATGGCGCTCATCACACGGGCCATCTCCATGAGGGCAGCCACTCCCGAGGCACCATCGTTGGCGCCGGGCACGGGGCTGTGGTGCTTGGCCTCGTCCTTGTCGTGGTCGGCCCACTGACGGCTGTCCCAGTGAGCGCCTAGGAGCACACGCCTGTCGGCATTGGGGTTGAGCGAAGCGATGATATTCATGCCCTGCACCGTGCTGCCATCCCACAGGGTGGCATTGAAAGGCTGCACGATGACCGTGTCGCACCAGCGGCTCATCTTGCGCACGAGGTAGTCGGCACACTGCTGCCAGCCTTTGCTGCCGGGGATGCGGTTGCCGAAGGCCAGCTGGGCCTCGACATAAGCGTAGGCCGAGTCGGCCGAGAAATCGGGCACCGCCACTTGGGTATAGTCGACAGCAGCCGTCACGGCAGTGCTGTCGGTGCCCTCCTGATTATTTTTGCAGCCTGCCAGCACAAGCAAGCAGGCTGCAAAGAGAACAATCTTTCTCAATTTTCAATTCTCAATTATCAATTCTCAAATTATTTCAAGCGCTCTGCATACTCGCAGGTGCGGGTGTCGACTTTGATGCGCTCGCCTTCCTTGATGAAGAGAGGCACGCGGACCTGCACGCCGGGCTCGACGGTGGCATCCTTCATGGCGTTGGTGGCGGTGTTGCCGGCGAAACCGGGCTCGGTGTAGGTCACCACGGTCTCGATGAAGGGAGGCAGCTCGCAAGTCAGCGGGGTCTCGGTGTCGGCCTCAACGGTGATCTCAACATACTGGCCATCCTTCAGGAACTGCGGGGCGTTGATGATCTGCTCGGGGATGTATATCTGCTCGTAGGTCTCGGTGTGCATGAAGACATGCATGTCGCCCTCCTTGTAGAGGTAGGTGTAGGGGCGGCGCTCCACGCGGACGATGTCAATCTTGGCACCGCTGGGGAAGGTGTTCTCAAGCATACGGCCAGTCTTCACGTTACGCATCTTGGTACGCACAAAGGCGGCACCCTTACCGGGTTTCACATGGAGGAACTCAACGATGGTGTAGATATCGTTGTTGAAATTAATGCAAAGTCCGTTTTTAATATCAGTCGTTGTTGCCATAAAAATTATTTTGTTTAATTGTTATTGTTTTTCTTCTTCTCTTCGGCGAGGAGCTGGGTGAGGCGGCGGAGGTCGCTCTGCAGCTGGTCTATCTCCTCGTTGGCGGCTCTGAAGCGGTGGCGCTCCATCATCCAGCGCATAGCGATGGCGACGGCCAGCAGCACCATGGTCAGAGAAAGTCTCATGTTGTTTGTTTTCAACAGAAAATAGACAACCGTAGCCCCCAGTATCATGACATAGGAAGCTATCTCATACAGTAATATCGCCGTTTTGTGATTCATTTCGTTAACTGTTTGAAGGTGCAAAAGTACACACTTTTTTTAAATTAGAGATATTTTTTTTATTAAAGCACTCTTTTTCAGCACTCATATACGAACCTCGGTGCCCCACATGAGCTTGTCGCGGATGGCGGAGAAGAAATTCTGTGTGTTCATACGTACCAAGCGGATGGTGAAGGGTGCCCGCTGGAGGGTAAGCTCTACCTCGCCGACAAGTTTTTCGCGGCGCGAATCCATGCCCAGCGTGCACTGATCGCCCTCGACCACACGGAGTTTGATGACCGAGGTGTCGGGCACGATGATGGGGCGCAGCGTCAGCGTGTGTGCCGAGATGGGGGTGATGACGAAACTGCGGGAGTCGGGGGTGAGGATAGGACCACCGCAGCTGAGCGAATAGGCCGTGGAACCCGTGGGGGTAGCCACGATAACGCCGTCGCCGCTATAGGTAGCCACATAATGGCCGTCGACAGAGACCTGCATACGCAACAGCGAGTCCATATCGCCCCTGTGGAGGAACACCTCGTTGAGGGCGAAATCGCCGTCCACCTGTAACAAGGTGCGCTCCTCGAGGGAGAAATGGCCCGCCAGGAGGTCGTCGACCATGGCGGAGAAGTTGTCCTTACCCACGGTGGTCAAGAAGCCCAGATGGCCGAAATTGATGCCCAAAATGGGGGGCAGCGCATGGCTATGCGGCAGAGCGGAGGAGAGGAACTGCACGGCGCTGAGCAGCGTGCCGTCGCCACCGACAGAGAAGAGGTAGTCGCAGCCGTCGACGGCATCGCCTTCGGCGACGGTTTGAAGGGCAATACCTTTGGCTTGCAGGGCACGCACCAGCTCCTCATAGAATGGCTGCGAGGCCTGGTCGATATGACGGTGATAAAGGGCAATCTTCATGTTCATTCTTTTTTCAAGGTTTCTCATTTCAGCACAATCACTGTGCCGGTATAGGTTTTCACGATATTGTTCACAAAGCGCACACGGAGCGAATAGACATAGGCGCCTTGGCTGACATCGGCAGGGTTCCAGGCCTGTTCGGCATCGTCGGTGTGGAACACCAATATGCCTTTGCGGTCGTAGATATGAAGCTCGTAGAGGTCTCCTTTGAGGCCGCGGAGACGTGGGAGGAAGGTGCCGTTGTCGGGGTCGCCGGCGACAACGACATTGGGGATGGCACCGGCGGGTACCACGGGCTCGGGCATCACGACCTGGGCGACGCCCGAGTAGCGGGGATTCATGCCACAGGCATCGAACACCTCCAGGCGGTAGCAGTAGAGCGAGTCGTAGGGATTGACGTCACGGTCGCTATAGTGGTAGGGGTTCTGCCGCGGGCGGAAGGTGGTGGCCTCGTGCCAGGCTCCTCCGTCGATGCTGCGGTAGAGGGTGTATTCGAAGGCGGTGTCGACATCAAACGTGAGGTTGACAACGTTGCGGAGACTGTCATAATCTATCTCGCTGATGCCTACCACAGTGGCCGTGTCTATGGTACGCCGCTCGACCATCACGATATTCGACTCCGAACGGAAAAAGCGGCTGAACACCCCTTCATCTACCACCACACGCAGCCATACACGGGTAACGGTGTCGGGCAAGACGAAGGAGCATTCCAGCGGCTCTCCGGCGTTCATGCCAGTACGGCCGATGAAGGTGCTGTCGAGGGGCTCCATCCGTGTCTCAAGCTCGTAGTGAAGGGTTCCGTACCAAGAGGGGATGCCCTCGTAGGGCGTCCAGCGGCACCTCACGACGGTGTCGCATTCGGGCACCTCGGCCTGGAGCACCACATTGCCAAAAGAGGGTGTCAGCTCGCTGACATTGTAGGCGCTGTCGAAGACATGCAGGCGGTAGCTGTGCGCCTCCTCCGGGCTGTGGTCCACACAGATGAAACTCGTGTCAAAACGGCCGAAAACGGTGTCATAGTTGAGACAGGGGATGCCCGTGCAGATGTGGTATCCCATCGTGGCGCTGTCTGTCGAAGGACGCCAGCGCAGCACCACCTGCTGTGTGGCACTGTCGACGGTGGCCAGCCATTCCGAGACCGGTGCCACCGGGGTTGGTGTCTGGGCTTGGGCAAAAAGGGGGAAGGAAAAATGGAAACAGCAGAAGAGGCTGACGCATATCATCGTGCGCAACCGACGCCACATGGACCGACTATGATTCCCTATTTCCAATTCTCGTTTTTCGATTTAAAGTGATTGCAGGGCCACGAGCTCGCTGTAGCGGCCGCCAAGGGCCATGAGCTCGGCATGCGTGCCCGACTCCACCACGCGGCCACTGTCGAGGACCACGATGCGGTCGGCATTCTTCACCGTGGAAAGGCGGTGAGCGATGACGATAGCCGTGCGTCCTTCGAGCACCTGGTCGAGGGTTTGCTGCAGACGACGCTCCGACTCGGTATCGAGAGCCGAGGTAGCCTCGTCGAGGATAAGCAGGTCAGGATTGCGAAGCAGGGCGCGGGCGATGCTGATACGCTGGCGCTGGCCGCCAGAGAGGAGTCCTCCACCCTCGCCGAGGTTGGTCTGGTAGCCGTCGGGGAGGTTCATGATGAACTCGTGAGCCTGGGCGGCTTTTGCGGCGGCGACAATCTCGTCGTCGGTAGCACCGGGCTTGCCAAAGGCGATATTGGCAGCCACGCTGTCGTTGAAGAGCAGCGTGTCCTGCGCCACTACACCGATGCGGCTGCGCAGCTCGGAGAGGGGCATGGTATTGATATCGATGCCGTCGAGGAATATCTTACCCTGGGTGCAGCAATAAAAACGACAAAGCAAATCGGCGATGGTCGACTTGCCGCTGCCTGAACTGCCCACAAGTGCCAGCGTGGTTCCCCGTGGAACATCTATATTGATGTCGTGAAGCACCTCTGTGTCAGCGTTATACGAGAAGTGGACATGCTGGAGCGAGACTGCGCTATTATCCTGTGCTTCCTCTTGCTCCACAGCACTCTCTTGCACACCCTTTTCCTCTTCCTCGGCGAGGAACTGCTCAATGCGGTCGGCACAGGCCTGTCCTTTCTTCATCTGCGAGATGGCGGTGGTGAGTTCCTTGGCAGGTGGTATCATCAACACGAAGAGCATCACATAAGAGATGAAGAGCTCGGAGGTGAGTCCTTGGTCGCCGCCAAAGACCAAGCGTGCGCCAAAGAGCAAGATGCCGATGACAATGGTGTTTCCCAAGAAGTCGCTCACCGGCGAGGCGGCGTCGATGCGCCGGCGGAGATGCAAACGATGGCGTGTATACCCTTTGTTGTATTCCTGAAAACGCTTGTTGGAGAAGTCAATGGCGGTGTATGCCTTGATGACCTTGAGGCCTCCGATGGCCTCGTCGGTGAGCGAGATGAGGCTGGCATTCATCTCCTGCGCTTTCTTCGACTTGCGCCTGAGCTTACGCGTAATACCCGAGATGACGAAAGCCACGAGGGGTAGCATGCACAGCACGAAGAACGTGAGCTTGACGTTGATGTAGAAGAGCATGCCCAAGAAGAGCACCATGCTGATAATAGAGGTCAGGAGGGTCTGGATGGAGTTGATGACACCTTCTTCATACTCCACCATGTCGCTCGTGAAGCGCGTCATCACATCGCCCTTGCGGTGACGGTCGTAATAGCTCATCGGCAGATGCATGGCCTTATGGAACAGCTTGTTGCGCAAGTCTCGCACCACATTGCTGCGGATGACGGCTATCTCCACCGTCGAGAGATAGGAGAAGACATTCTTCAACGAGTAAAGGACGAAGATGATGCCCGAGAAGAGCAGCAGAGCGTTCAGCTTGCCGAAAGAGATGAGCCACACATAAAGCTTGTCGAGCAGTATGGCCACCAGATTGCCCGTGGCGGCAGGTGCCGCGGCCTCCTCGGTGCCGAAGAGTATCTTCAGAAAGTCGGACACCGACAGGGCCGAGAACATAGTGAACAACACGCTGAGCACCACAAACAAGCCATACAGCGCACACTGTGCGCCGTATGGCTTCATTTGTTTCAGCGTGAAGTTTCCCTTGATTCTCACAAGCTATATCCGATATAGTTATGTGGCGTGATACGCTTGATGCGCTCTTTCACCGCGGGCTCCACCTCGAGGGTCTCGACAAAGGCCTCGATGGTCTGCGCCGTGACTTTCTCGTTGGTGCGGGTGAGCTGCTTGAGGGCCTCGTAGGGGTTGGGGTAGCCCACCGAGCGCAGGATGGTCTGGATAGCTTCGGCCACCACAGCCCAGTTGTTCTCCAGGTCGCGGTAGAGGGCCTGCTCGTTGAGCAGCAGCTTACCTAAGCCCTTCTCCAGCGAGGCGACGGAAATCATGGTGTGGGCAATGGGCACACCTATGTTGCGGCTGACGGTGGAGTCCGTAAGGTCGCGCTGCATGCGGCTTATCGGCAGTTTGTGGCTGAGATGTTCGAAGATGGCATTGGCCAGGCCTAGGTTACCCTCGGCATTCTCGAAGTCGATGGGGTTGACCTTGTGCGGCATGGCGCTGGAACCCACCTCGCCGGCTTTGATTTTCTGCTTGAAATACTCCATCGAGACATACGTCCACACATCGCGGCAGAGGTCGATGAGGATGACGTTGATGCGCTTGCAGGCGTCGAACCAGGCAGCCATCATGTCGTAGTTCTCGATCTGGGTGGTGAGCTGCTGACGCTCGAGGCCTAGGTGGTTGCTGACAAAGTCGTTGCCGAAGGCACGCCAGTCGATGTCGGGGAAGGCTGCCAGGTGGGCGTTGAAGTTGCCCGTGGCACCACCGAACTTGGCGGTGAAGGGGATTCTCTCCAGCTCGGCAATCTGACGGCGCAGGCGGTAGGCGAAGACACCCCACTCCTTGCCCAGCGTGGTGGGCGAAGCCGGCTGGCCATGGGTGTGGGCCAGCATGGGGATGTCCTTCCACTCCTCGGCACGCTCGTCGAGCATGGCGAGAATCTTGCGGTAGGCCGGCAGCAGCACCTCGTCGTGGCACTCCTTCATGCTCAACGGGACGGAAGTGTTGTTGATGTCCTGCGAGGTGAGGCCAAAATGGATAAACTCCTTGAGTTCGGCCAAGCCCATCTCGTCGAACTTGCCCTTGAGGAAATACTCCACGGCTTTCACGTCGTGGTTGGTCACCTTCTCGATGTCCTTGATGGCCTGGGCGTCGGCATCGTTGAAGCTGCGATAGATGTCGCGCAGGGCCTCAGCCTTGGCGGCCACACAGGCCAATGCGGGGCGGACGCCCTTCAAACGGTCGGCCAAGGCGATGAAATACTCCACCTCGACACGGACACGGTATTTTATCAATGCACCCTCGGAAAAATACTTGGCCAAAGGCTCACATTTGGAACGATAGCGCCCATCGATGGGCGACACTGCGTTGAGACTATTCATAGAGTTTTATTTAAAAATTCGTATTTGTTGAGGATTTTCTCCACCTTGCGGTCGTTGCTGAGGTCGACGAGAGCCTGGGCATACATGGTGTTATGGGTGTCGGTACCCATGAACTCCACCCACTCGCGCTCCAGCATCTGATAGGCGCGTTTCTTGGCCTCCTCGCCGTAGAAACCTCCCAGCGACAAGACGTTGATTTGGAAGAAGACGCCCTGGTTCTTCAGCTGCTCCATACGCGAGCCGTTGATGTTGAGGTAAGGGTATCGCTCGGGGTGAGCCAGAATGATCTCGTAACCCTTCATCTGCAGGTCGAATATCATCTCGTCACATCCCATCATCTGCTGATGCAGCGAGAACTCCACCAGCACATATTTCCCGCCTATCTGCAGGAAACGAGGGTTGTCGACACGTTTCTGGAAACCGGAGTCGATGCGGTACTCGCCGCCGATGCCTGCAAACTCTATTTCTACACCGGCATTGGCTGCCTGTTGTTTCAAGTCCTCATAGCGGCGACGGATATCGTCTTCGTCATTCTCGAAACGGGGAGTCTGGAAGTGCGGGGTGATGATCACTTTGTCATATCCCACCGCCTTAAGGGTATTGAGACACTCAATACTTTCCTCATAGCACTTGGAGCCGTCGTCGACCTTAGGCACCAAATGGCAGTGCATGTCTGTCCCCAGCACGCTGAAGATAGGTCTGGGCGAATAACTTCTCTTGAAAAGGTGAAACATCCTTTCTAGCTTTTATCTTTGTTTTACAATTAGTCCACGCGTCTGATTTCGGCGCCCAGCTTGGCCAGACGCTTGTCGATGTACTGGTAGCCGCGGTCTATCTGCTCGATGTTGTCGATGCGGCTCTTGCCCTCGGCGCTGAGGGCGGCGATGAGCAGCGCCACGCCGGCACGGATGTCGGGCGACGCCATGCGCACGCCGCGCAGCTTGTGCTCGCGGTCGAGGCCTATCACCGTGGCACGGTGCGGGTCGCACAGGATAATCTGGGCGCCCATATCGATGAGCTTGTCGACGAAGAACAGACGGCTCTCGAACATCTTCTGGTGTATCAGCACGCTGCCCTTGGCCTGCGTGGCCACCACAAGGGCGATGGAGATAAGGTCGGGCGTGAAACCGGGCCACGGTGCGTCGGCGACAGTCATGATGCTGCCGTCCATGAAACGCTCGATCTCGTAATGCTCCTGGGCAGGGACATAGAGGTCGTCGCCTTTCTGCCACACCTCGATGCCCAGACGGCGGAACACCTGCGGGATAAGTCCCAAATGTTGCACCTGGGCGTTCTTGATGGTGATGTCGCCCTGCGTCATGGCAGCCATGCCGATGAACGAACCCACCTCAATCATGTCGGGCAGCAGGCGGTGGGTGCAGCCGTGCAGTTCGCGCACGCCGCGGATGGTCAGCAGGTTGCTTCCCACTCCGCTAATCTTGGCACCCATGCTGTTGAGCATGTTGCAGAGCTGATATACATAGGGCTCGCAGGCGGCATTCATGATGGTGGTGGTGCCACGGGCCATGACGGCAGTCATGATGATGTTGGCGGTACCGGTGACCGAAGCTTCGTCGAGCAGCATATAGCAACCCTTGAGCTTCTTGGCATTCACCATGTAGGCGCCGCGCTTGTACTCGACGGTGGCGCCGAGGCGCTCCATGCCGATGAAGTGGGTGTCGAGGCGGCGGCGGCCAATCTTGTCGCCACCGGGCTGCGGCACCACGGCCTGGCCGTAGCGCGACAACAGCGGACCCACAAGCATGATGCTTCCGCGGAGGGCTCCGGCCTGCTCACGGAACATCGGGCTCTGCAGCACCTCGAGGTTCACCTGGTCGGCCTGGAACTCAAAGGTGCGGCCACTGTCGCAAGCCGCAGGCACATCCTCACGCACGCTGACGCCGAGGAGCTTTAACAAGTCAATGAGCTTGTTGACGTCACGGATGTCGGGCACATGCTCTATGCGCACCTTCTCGGAAGTCAGCAACACGGCACACAGCACCTGCAACGCCTCGTTCTTGGCGCCCTGCGGCACTATCTCGCCTTTCAGTTTGTGGCCTCCTATGATTTCAAAACTGCTCATTTCTTTTTCTTCTTTTTCTTTTTGCTATTACTCTCTTTCTTGGCATTGGCAGCAGCCATAGCCTCGAGATATATCTTCGAGTCGCGGAACTGGAAGTCGTCGGGCAGCGTGATACGTCCACCCGAGAGTTCGTTGAGCTGCTCGCGGATGAGGTCGTCGTCGACCGAGTCGCGGTTCCACTGCAAGTACTGGCGCTTCATGGTGTGGGCTATCTGCTGCGCAAGGAGGCTCTTCTCCTCGCCTTCGGGCATCTCGGCCACAGCCTCAATCATACCCTCCAACGCACGGCCATAATGACGATAGTGTATCTTGCTGTCACTGTATTGCAGCGCCTTGGGATGGAGCGCCTCTGTCTCTTCGCGCTTGATTTCGTAAGGGCAGTCCACATCGAGATCAAAATCGGCCATCATCATCAGATGGTCCCACAACATGTGACGGAAGTCGGTGCGTTCCTTCGCCTTGGGGTCCACCATGGCCATGGTGTCGACAATGATGTTGGCCATTTTCGTACGCTCGGCACGATCTTCAATAGTCTTGGCGTAAGCTATCATCTTGCAGACGTTACGCCCGTAGTCGGTAATCTTCAGTTTCTCCCGTTGAGTGTTATATTCCACGTTTAATTCTCAATTTTCAGTTTTCAATTTTCAATTCAAAAAAGCCACGGACTGCGGTAGCGCTCCCATGAGTGAACACCCATTCCGTAGTAAGGGTGGCCGAAAAGGCCAAGGGCGGCAGTGCCATATTGGTCGCGTATGAAATGGAAGTCCATCTCGAGGAACGAGCCCTCGCTAAACTCATAGCTAAAGCCTCCGCTAACTGCCGTGAGGCCTATATTGAGGGCTTCTCCATTGGAGCTCCACAACGGCTCGTAGTGTCCTCCCACACGCTGCAGCGAGGCCCATACCGTCAGACGGTCGCTCGCGCGGTATTCCGCCGAGACGAAACCGCCCAGCATCCGAGTACCTGTACGCCGCGGCGCATAGCAGGGAGCATAGCCTTGCAGCCTGTAGCTGCCCAACAGCGTACCCACCGTGGCGAAACCGGCATCAACGGTCAGACGGTCGCTGGCACGGTAGGTCAGGCGCGGCGCCACCCACACCAGGGCGTTGGTCTTGCCCCAGCCACTGGAGACCGACGTGCCCGTCGACAGGTGGAAATCCCACCGCGACGTGTCGCGCTCCGACTCCCCGCGCCACTGCGCCGAGAGGCCTAGGCAAAGCGCCATGAGTACAGCCAATATAGTCGCCTTTTTCAGCATATCACACCCTTTAACGCAAAATAAACAATTATATTGCGCGATTATTGAAATATTTTAAAAAGGGGCCGGCAAAGGTCAACACTCCACCACGTTGCTCTCTTGTCCGTCTGTTGTTCGTCTGTTGTTCGTTTGTTGTTCGATTAAAAACGAACAACAAACGAACAACAACTATACATCGATTGGACATATGATAAACTTGAGGGCAAGAAAAAGGCTGCCGGAGTGAGTTCGGCAGCCTTGAATACTTCTGCGTGTTGCTCTTTTCAGATTTCCATCAACTTGAGGAATGACGTGGGGATGGGCGTTTCGAATTTGAGGCGACGGCCGGTGACAGGGTGTGTGAAGCAGAGACGGAATGCATGGAGGCAGAGGCGGTTCACAGGTGACACATCGTCCTTGTAGCCGTACATGGGGTCGTGGACCACGGGGTGCTTGAGGTCGCGCAGGTGGACACGGATCTGGTTGCGGCGGCCGGTGTCGAGTTTGAGTTCCACAAGGCTGTAGCGCCGCGAGGTCTGCTTCACCTCGTAGTGCGTTACTGCCAGCTTGCCGCCGTTGTCGGTGGGCGACGAAAGCACGCAGTATTCGCCGTCGGTGAACCACGAGCGCACCTCTCCCCTACCCTGCTCCAGGTGGCCCCACGCCACCGCCACATAGCGGCGGTCGAAGACCATGCCTTTCCAGTCTTCCTCGAATTTCTGGCTCACCTCCTTGCTCTTGCTGACGACCATGAGGCCGGAGGTGTCGCGGTCGAGGCGGTGGACGATATGTGCATGACAGCGCTGGTGGCTGGCCTCGAGGTACTGGTTGAGGACGGTGATGACGGTCTTGTCGGCGGGGTTCTTGCTGTTGGAGAGCAGACCCTCGTGCTTGTTGACCACAAGCAGGTGCTGGTCTTCGTAGACGATATCGAGGTCGCGAGGGCGCAGACGGTCCTTGCCGGTGGCCTTCTCGATAGAGACCTTCATCCCTTTTTGCAGCGGAAAATTAAACTGCGATGTGCGGCGCCCGTCGACAAAAACATTGTGCGCCAGCATCTCCTTAATCTTCGTTCGGCTTGTGTCTGGTAATTGCTCTATCAGAAACTCTAACAATCCTTTAGACTCATTGACAGTGTATTCTTGCTTCTTCATAATGGCTGCAAAATTACTATTTTTATCTCATTTACATAAAATTGTTTTGCCAGTTCAAAAAAAAATTATACTTTTGCAGTGTAAAACCAAAACCTACAATTATGAAAAGAGTTATTATTTTTTCTTTATTCCTTCTCTGTGGCATGCAGGCACTGCTAGCACAAGATGTGATTGTCACACGCCTGTCGGAGCGCATCGACGCTAAAATTTTGGAAGTGTCGGAAACTGAGATTAAGTACAAAAAGCAGAATAACCCCGACGGACCTACTTTCATAATCTCAACCGAGAAGGTATCATCGGTAATCTACAGCAACGGCGAGGTACAATCCTTCTCGCAAGCGGAGCCTAAGAAGACGGATCCCACTGAGAAAAGCGCCACCCCCACCCCCATCCGCCACAAGGGGTGGGAGTTCAACGTCAGCCCCCTGCTCTCCGTCAACCTAGGCAACGGTGGCGGGGCCAGCTTCCAAGCCACACTGGGTACTGGCCGCCATGTGGCCGACAACTTCTTCCTGGGTTTCAATGTCGGCGGCATTTTCGGCACTGTCTCCAGCTTCACCTTCGGCCCCACGGCACGCGCCTATTTCCCTGTCGTGAACTCGAGTATGGACTTTTTCGTTGAACTCTATATCGGCGCACAAACCGATTTCGACTACTGGGGATTCACGCCGCACCTGATTCCCGGCATGCAAATACCGCTCTCGAGAAGTATCGACTTCCGCTTCGGCGTGGGCTATAAAGGGTTTTTCATCGACGGAGCCTCCGCCAGTGCACTGGCTTTGGGAACCTCTTTCGCCTTTCATGCTCCCAACAAGCAAATGATCCCATCCAAAACTTCCAACACACCTTCCCTTGATGAAAGGGCATCGGTCGTTGAACCCCCCAAACCGCCAAAGCCAACCCTCGATAGTGGTCTTGTTCTTTCGGGCGGCATCCACGCCATTAATCCTCTCGGATTGACTTTCGCTGTAGGCTACAAAATCAATAAGAAATTATCACTAGACTTTGGTTTCTCTTTGGAAATAGGAAGCGACAGCTATTCAGAGGACTATGTTGTTGTAAACCACAGGGCTTCTTCCACATCTTCTACTTGGTCAGAATCGTTTCAAAAAACCCACTATTTGTATTTTGAGGATGGTTTTAGAGTATTCGCTCGTGGTAGCTACCGCCTCACCGAAAACGTCGTCTCTCCATTAGTTTCTGTAGATGTAGGGGTAAAAGAACTGATTTCCCATATTGGAAATGCCTACATATATCCTTCTTTGGGAGGCAGCATCAGGACAAATGGTTTAAAGGAATCTTCGTATGCACCTTTTATTGCTCCTTCTATAGGACTTTCCTGGAAGGTGGCCAGTAACTCTTTCCTCAATTTGAGATGCACTTACGACATGGCCTTGGCTTTCGTCTCTACTGACAAAACCTATATGCCCTATTACGGGTATAGTCCAATAGGCAATGTTAAAGTGCACAGCACCTATAGTGGAACCTCCTTCATTTCACATGTATTCGTTGGATTAGAATTCAACCATACACTTGAAATTGAAAGAACCAAAAAGGGTATAAAAAACTTCTTCGGGTTTTAATCTTTCCCGCACATCCAATGTTTCACGTGAAACATTGATTTTACTAGGTTATCAACAATTTTGGTCGTACAAATCAACAACCTCGTAGGGGTTGCCAATTTGTTCGATAAATTTCAACATATTCTCCTTCGATATCACCAGAGAGGCGCGGTTGTCGTTGGGGTGGAAACTGACCTTTTCGGCATTCAGAAGGTTGCGGTCGACGAAGAGCGTCACCTCATGGTTCGTGTCGTTGACCAGGGTGAAAAGCGAGACTGATCCAGGCTTCACGCCGAGGTAGCGCATCATCCTTTCAGGGCTGGCAAAGGAGAGCTTCCCTTGATGCAGGCGGTGTTCCATGTCGTGGATGTCCATGGGGAAGCGGCTGTCCATGATGACGAGGTAGTGGCGGTTGCCCTTATGATTGCGGAAGAAAAGGTTCTTGCAGAGGGTCGTCCCCTCGCCGCGGTAGAACTGCGCGGCAATCTCGATGGTCGGCGCCTCGGGGTGTTCATAGTAGTCGAACAGGATACCCATCCGTTCGAGGGTTTCATATACTTGCGGTTGTCCTATCATAGTTCACAAATCTGTTTTGTCATCTCGTTTAACGTTAAGCACATCGTGCGGGTCAAGGGAATCTTCTCGTTCTGGTGCTCCCAAGGAGCGAGGATGAGGAAACGGCCTTCGCGGCAAGCCTCGAAATACTGGTGGTCAGGCTTGCTGAATTGGGTAAACCCCCAAGGGGTGAGGAAGATGAGCGGCAGGTGCTCGTCGAGAGAGGCGCGCATCACGGCCTGCTCGCCCTTAGAGATGGCAGGGGAGACAAGGATGGCTCCCTGACGGGCACGGGATAGATAGTATTGCACCCTCTCGTTTATCTGTTCATCTGTGAGGCTGCGCGAGAGTTGCACCTGCACTTTCTCGGGGTGATGTAAGAGGAAGCGGTTGCCGATGGCGGCATAGGTCTGGCCACCCACCTCAATGTCGAAACGGACGCGGAAATAGTCGGGATGGGCGCGTTTTACTGTCAGACGGCGGGGGTTGTCGTTGATATAAGCAGTCATGTGGGGAAGCATGTCGTAGCCTTTAGCGATAAGGTCGTTGTAGCCACGCTCGAAGAGGAGACCGTGGGAACGATTGTCTTTCTTCAGGCGTTGCTGAGAGGGCAAGGGAAGCGGCGATGCCGCTTCGTACGCTGAACCCTCTTTTTGCGTAAGATGAGGCACCGCCTCACCCATAATAGCCCTGTAGGCCTTGTTGCAACCCGCCTTGAAGCCACTTACCACCTGCCCCAGATGTTCCTCCATCTCCTCTTTCACAAACAAAAGTCCATGTAGATGGTCGGGCATCAACTGGAAGCCCAATAACTTCACCTCAGGATGGAAAGTTGTAATAAGTGCCCAGCACCTGACCACCTCTTTTCCAAGAGATGTGGGTTTTACCCATGCTTTCTCTTCTCCACCCTCCAGCGTTCCCAGCAAAGGATGGCGACCCTCCACCACCAAAGAAAGCATATAGATGTGCCTACCATAGTAGTTGTTGATGGCGCTCCTCCGCTTCATCGACGGCTTTTTTTCGCCGGCGAAACGCTTCTTCTCTTCTATTTTCCGCTCGTCCATCACTCTGCTTTCCGATGGTAGACATAGCAGCCAGGCAAGGTGGGATGATCGTAAATCAGCGTGTCGGCAGGTTCATTATGGATGGCCTTTACAATCATCAGGTCGCCTGTAGCAGCTCCAATATAAATTCCTCCCACCAACATCCATAGAAGACTTCCTGTAACAATACCTGCCACCCACGGAACCAATCCCACCAGCAACAACGGCATCAAGGCACCTATGACGTAGGGCTTCTTTGCCATCGGCACATCAATATGGCAGTAGACAGCCCCCTCGGCCATAATGCCGAAGGAAAGATGGCTGAAACCTTTGTGCAACAGAAGAAGCCAAGTAAAACCATGCACCAGTTCATGAACCACAATACCTAACAGCATCAAAATACAAAACCACATACAGTTCTTGGCCATCAGCATTGGGTCGTCCATATCGAAGGAAAAAGAGGGGTATAATCCTGTTAAAGCAAACCATCCAACCACTATAGCAACCACCATTAAAAGCACCGCCCATAGGTTGGCAGCAAGCATACCGATGGTTTTCTGTTCCGGTTCGTAACCCTCAAACTGTGGAAGCGGCTCTTCTTTCTTCTTTTTTTTCATCTATTCGCTATTTGATGATGCCCAGCTGGCGGCTCATGTCGAGCATGCGGACGATGGGACGTTTGGCTTTTTCTATCATCTCTTCGGACATGAGAATCTCCGGCTGTTCGTCGCGCAGGCAACGATACAGTTTCTCGAGGGTATTTAGTTTCATGTAGGCACAGTCGTCGCAGGCGCAATGTTTGTTGTCGCGCAGGGTGATGAACTCCTTGCCGGGGTTTTCCTTCTTCATCTCGTAGAGGATGCCCGTCTCGGTGGCCACGATGAACTTCTTGGCATCGCTAGCCTTGATGTAGTTGAGCATGGCTTTAGTAGATCCCACGAAGTCGGCCACTTTGAGGAGCGCAGGGTTGCATTCGGGGTGAGCGATGACGGGAGCGTCGGGATGTTCAGCCTTGAGCTGCAGCACGGCCTCGGCCTGCATGGCGTCGTGGACGGTGCAAACACCGTTCCAGAGGAGCATCTTTCGACCTGTGACCTGGTTGATATATCCACCGAGGTTCTTATCCGGGGCAAAAATAATCTTCTGGTCTTCGGGCAATGAACGTACTAGCTTCTCGGCGTTGCCGGAGGTGCAGATGAGGTCACTGAGGGCTTTGATTTCTGCCGAGCAGTTGACATAAGAGATGACCATGTGGTCGGGATGCTCTGCCTTGAACTTGGCGAAGTCTTCACCCTTGCAGCTTTCGGCCAAAGAGCAGCTGGCCTCCATGTCGGGAAGCAGCACCTTACGACTGGGATTAAGAATTTTTGCCGTTTCAGCCATGAAATGGACACCGCAAAAAACAATGATGTCGGCTGTGGCCTCCTGTGCTTTTTGAGCCAACGCAAGACTGTCACCTATATAGTCGGAAAGTTCCTGTATCTCGTGTCTTTGGTAATAATGTCCCAGGATTACGGCATTTTTTTCTTTTTTCAGTCGTAGTATTTCCTGTTTAAGTTCATTGTCGTTCATAGACTATATTATTTAATTTCAAACTGCAAAAGTACACAAAAAAATTCATTCACCCTACCCTTTAATAAAATTCTTTATTTCTTTTTTTTAATTTTTCTTTTATTTTTTTAGGCTGTTAATTTGGTTGATAACTTTGTAATGACTTTTTCTACTATAATCTTTTCATCTTTTCTCAACATCTTTTTCCTCATCTTTTATAGCTATTACTCAATGATTTGATTATTATTTCAACATGTTGTTGAAAGTGGGTATGAACGTAGTTTTGTTAAAAAGAAAGAGTAGAGTTATGACTTAATAGTTGTGTTGATACAGTTCTTGATAACTGTCCTTTTTTCAACATCCTTTACTTGCTAATTTTTTTTCAACATGCTTTCAAACCTCTTTTAACATCACATTTCACAACATAATGTTTAAAATATTTTTCTTCTTGATTGCTAATTTCTTACTCTATTCGCTAATAAAATGTTGATAATTTCTAGGTTTTCATTATTAGTGACTTCTGTTTTTATTGTATTTTTGCACACAAAAAAAGTTATAAACATTGTCCATTATGCAAGAAATTATTCCTATAGCCTGCGATCATGCGGGCTATGAACTTAAGCTTAAAGTTATCGCCCACCTGAAAGAGAAGGGTTTCGATGTAAAAGACTATGGTACAGACAGTACGGAGAGTTGCGACTATCCCGATTTTGCTCATCAGGTAGGCTCGGCATTGGAGAAAGGTGAGTTTAAACGCGGTATCGTCATCTGTGGCAGTGGAAACGGTGTGCAGATGACGGTGAACAAGTATCGTCATGTACGCTGTGCCCTTTGCTGGACACCCGAGATTGCCCACTTGGGCCGTCAGCACAACGACTGCAACTGCATCTCGATGCCTGCCCGCTTTATCAGCGAGGAGACGGCTATGCAGATTGTTGATGAGTATCTGAACACCGAATTTGAGGGTGGACGTCATCAGCGCAGAGTTGAGAAAATAAGCCAGCTGATCTGATGGATAACGAACTGGCACGTCGTGTGTTTTCGTGCATCGACAACACGACTCTCAACGGAACCGACAACGAGGCTCAGGTAGAAGCCTTCTGCCGGCATACATTAGAGATGGGGAGTGTGGCGGCAGTGTGTGTATATCCCCGTTTTGTAGCTGCTGCAAGAAAGATCCTCAATGGCAGCGGCATCAAGGTGGCTTCCGTGGCTGGTGCTTTTCCCCACGGGCAGCTGCCCATCCACTTGAAAGTGGAGGAGGTGAAGTATGCCATCGGTGAGGGAGCCAATGAAATCGACATGGTGATGAGCCGTGGTGCTTTGCTGGCAGGCGAGGAAGACCTTGTCCGCGACGAAGTAGCCATGATGAAAGAAGCCTGTCAAGGCCGTACGCTGAAGGTCATCCTCGAGACAGGCGAACTCTCCAATTCATCACTCACCACTCATCACTCATCACTCGTTGCCACCGCTTCGCAGCTGGCTATCGACGGTGGTGCCGATTTTATCAAGACTTCCACCGGCAAGATTGCTGTCGGTGCCACCCTCGAGGCGGCCGAAGTTATGTTAAATTGCATTAAAGAAAACGTTAAAAAAGGTAAAAAAACGGTCGGATTTAAAGCCGCCGGAGGCATTTCTACCCCTGAAGAAGCCCTTCCGTATGCCGAAATGGCAAAAAAAATTATGGGCGACAACTATATTAATAATCAAACTTTTAGAATAGGGGCAAGCAGATTGACGGATAAATTATTAGCCATTTTAACATAAAAAAATTTAAGATTTAAGAAATTTTTTGTTTCTTTGCATTTTAAAATAAATGTAATAATTGTATGAAGCCGCTACAACAAAAGTTAGCACAATACACGATCCCGCAAGAGGCCAAAGCTGCCGGGATTTATCCTTATTTCACTCCTATTTGCAGCGAGCAGAACACTGAAGTTTATGTCAATGGCTACGACCATCCCATCCTGATGTTCGGCAGCAACAGCTACCTGGGTCTCACCAATGATCCGCGTCTGAAAGAGGCTGCCAAACGTGCCATCGACAAGTATGGTACAGGCTGCGCCGGCTCCCCGTTCCTCAACGGTACGCTCGACATCCACATCCAGCTCCAAGACGAGTTGGCCGAGTTCCTCGGCAAGGATGGCGTGATGCTCTTCTCGGCCGGATTCCTGGCCAACAGTGGTGTCATCCCCGACGTGGTCTCCCGTGGCGACTATCTCTTCTATGACGAGCGCGTCCATGCCTCCATCATGGAAGGCAAGCTCATCACCTATGCTACCACGCAGAAGTATAAACACAACGACATGGCCGATCTGGAGCGTGTGCTGCAGAAAGTGCCGCTCGAGGCAGTGAAGCTGGTGGTCACCGACGGTGTCTTCTCGATGGAAGGCGATGTGGCCCATGTCGACAAGATGGTGGATATCTGCAAGAAATACAACGCTACCTTGATGGTCGACGAAGCCCATGGTCTCGGTGTTTTCGGCCGCGAAGGCCGCGGTACCTGCGACCACTTCGGCAAGCTGAAAGATGTGGAACTTGTCATGGGTACCTTCAGCAAAAGCCTCGCCTCGGTGGGCGGTTTCATAGCTTCCGACAAGGAGACCATCAACTGGATGAAACACTCAGTACGTCCTTATATCTTCACCGCTTCCATCACTCCCGCCAGCACGGCATCGGTGCTTGAGGCTTTGCACATCATGCGCAGCGAGCCTGAGCGTAATGCCGCCCTCTGGGACAACCAGCGCTACGCCTACAAGGCTTTCAAGGATCTCGGATTCGAGGTGGGCAACACGGAGACCCCCATCATTCCCCTCTTCATCCGCGACAATAACAAGACCTTCACCATCACCCATGACCTGCTGGTGAACGGTGTTTTCGTAACCCCCGTCATCGCTCCTGCCGTGCCTAGCGACGAGACGCTCATCCGTTTCGCCCTCATGGCTACCCACACCCACGAGCAGATTGACATCGGAGTGGAGAAGATCTACAAAGCCTTCAAGAAAATGCAGGTTTTGTAAGCAGTCTAGTAATAGTAGTTTAGTAGTTAAGCCAATACACATGTCAGAAATCGTCGTCAAAAAGGTAGAAACACGAAGCGAACTGCGTAAGTTCATCGCCTTCCCCAACAAACTCTTCAAAGGCGTACCTACCTATATTCCGGCCTTGAACAGCGACGAACGCAAACTTCTTACCGACAAGAACCCGTCGCTTGAACACTGTTCGCGTGAGCTTTACCTCGCCAAAAAAGACGGCAAGATTGTCGGCCGTGTGGCCGCTATCATCAACCGCAGCGTCAACGAGCACTGGAATAAGAAGGCCGTGCGCTTCGGATGGTTTGACTTCATCGAGGACTATGCTGTCTTTACAGCCCTGCTCAACAAGGTCATCGAATATGGCCGTGCCAACGGCATGACAGAGATAGAGGGTCCTTTCGGCTTCACCGATATGGACAAAGAGTGCTGGGTGATCGACAACTTCGATGCCCGTCAGAACATCTCGACACTCTACAATCCTGAATACTACATCAAGTTCATCGAACGTGCAGGCTACGAGATCAAATGCAAATGGCAGCAGTATGTGATGCCCGCCAACCAGCCGGTCCCCGACAAGGTGGCACGCCTTAACACGCTCATCATGGAGAAGTACAAACTGCGTTTGGTGCGTGTCAAGCACCGCAAGGAGCTTATCCCTTATGCTTGGCAGTTCTTCCACGCCATCAACGAGAGTTTTGCCGACCTCTACGACTTCGTTCCCATGACCGAGAAGGAAATCGACGTCTATATTAAGGAATATTTCCCCTTCGTGAATATGGACTTCGTGCAGTTCGTCGTCGACGAGAACGACAAGCTGGTGGGCTTTGGCCTCTCAATTCCCGATCTCAACGAGGCTTACAAAAAGGCCAATGGTCGCCTCTTCCCCTTCGGTTGGTATCACATCCTGAAGTCTTTCCGCAAGTTCGACACCATTGACCTGCTGCTTAACGGAGTGCTGCCCGAATGGCAGAAGCGCGGCGTGCACAGCATCTACTACTGCGACATGAACGAGGCCGCCATCAAGTTCAACGTCCACACCGCTTATACCAACCCCCAGATTATCGGCAACGAGGCCGTAAAAATCTGGGAGACACAGTACCACACCACACCCCTCATGCAGCGTGCCGTCTTCGGCAAAGCCCTTTAAAGAATTATACTATAAATAAAAAAAAAGAGCCAATCATTGCGATTGGCTCTTTTTGTAAAAAATATCTGCCCCCTGTGTCAGATTTTGGATAAAAAGTGGGTATTATATTGGTAGATGGACCGACAAGGAAGATACACGGAATTGTTGAAGCGTCACCTCCCGATGGTGTGGCGTCTGTGTTGGGTGCGTGCACGAGGCAACTATGAGCGTTGCCGCGACCTGGTGCAGGAGGTCTCTATCGCCCTCTGGCTTCACCTCGACCAGCTACGCACGGACGTCTCTCCCCAGGAGGAGAGGGCTTGGGTGCGATGGCTGACGCGTACCACCCTTGACCACTTGCACAGGCACCAGCGACCTCCGATGCTGGCGCTGACTGATATCATGGCAGAAACCATCTCCGACGACGACAATAAAGCTGTGGCCGAAGATATAGAGGAGTTGATGGCTGTCCTCAGTCCTGAGGAGAGGCAGTTGCTTAGGCTACATATCGAAGGTTACCGTGCAGACGAGATAGCGGAGCTCATGGGTCTCCGTCGCGATACTGTCTACCAGCGTATGCACCGTGCCCTGTCAAAAGCCCGCAAGGCTTTGTTGCTTCTGTTGCTCACGTTGGTGGTCTCTTCCATTGCCGTCGCCGTGGTGCCGCGGTGGCGTCAGTGGTTCTTTGGCGTCAAAGAACCGGCATTGGCCGACACACTTGCAGTCAGCGACTCCGCCCCGTTCTCCCCAGCACCGCCAATGATTATCGATACCATACAAAAGACGCAGCCTCCCCAATGCGCAGAGAGACCCCTCAGAGACACCATTTTCTACCTTGTTGCTTCTGTTGATACATCCTTGCCAGTTTTGTTGCCGGACCTCAGCGAACCCTGTGGTTGTCCGGAAGGCTACCGCAGAAAGGAACAAACAGACTCGCTCGGCTTGTTTTCCGACGCTTGCGAGCCTCTGCCTGACGAACCGTCGGAAGTGACCATTATGGTTGTGGGGAATAACATTGTAGTGGAAGGAGCCAACGATGAGACTGTCGATGTTTTCGATGCCCAGGGCCGTTTGGTGGCCACGGCACAATGCAGTGGCCATTGCACGCTGATAGTCAGAAACGACAACCGCGATAGCAGAGCCCAAAGCTTTTCGCCTTTTTGGGTACAGGTGGGTTCCAGACCTCGCCAACGTGTCTTTCTGGGAAACCTCAAGGGCGAATGGATAAAATCGCAGGGAATGCCATTATTCTAAATTAAGTTATACAAATGAAATCAAGCAAATTATCTATGCTGCTGTTATTGGCGGCAGTGTTGGCTACGACCTTTTCGTGCGGCAAAGACAACGTGGAACCGGTGCCAGAAAGCCCCTTCGACAGAAACGGTGCCAGCAAAGCACTCTTTTCGGTAGCTGCCGACCGGCAGGTGCATATCTCGCGGGGTAATCTACAGTATCAAGCCTCCACTGGCACATGGCGTTTCGCCGAGAAGCAGTATGAGGTGATGGGGTGGGGCAACCAGAATGTCTCCTCGAGCAACGAAGGCTGGATAGACTGTTTCTGCTGGGGTACTAGCGGCTGGGAGAGCGGTGCCAATGCTTACCAGCCGTGGGCCGTCAGCACCGATGATGCCGACTATCAGCCCGGCGGCTCTTGGGAGAACGGGCTTCAAGGCAATTATGCCAATGCCGACTGGGGCGTGTACAATGCCATCGTGAATGGCGGCAACCAGGCCGGGATGTGGCGCACGCTGAAGAACACGGAGTGGGCTTACCTCCTCGGAGGGAACAATCGGGTTGACAAGTGGGGCCGCGCCACCATCGACGGTCGCTATAAGGGCATCCTCCTCCTTCCCGATGAGTGGACGGCCCCCGACGGCATCAGTTTCACGCCCGCGCTGGTAGGTTTTACCTCCAATGTCTACACCCTGGAGCAGTGGGAACGGATGGAGGCGGCTGGGGCCATCTTCCTGCCCGCAGCAGGCTACAGACATGGGCGTCTTTACGATTACAAAAACAGCCATGGAATCTATTGGTCTGTTTCGCCCTACAATGCTAGTTACGCTGATTGCGCCATCTCTTTCCTCTTCACCGAGAACGAGCTTCATGGCAGCGCCGCCGTCAACCGCAGCTTTGCCTTGTCGGTGCGTTTAGTGCAGGATAAATAATTTTTTCTTACCGATGTCAGATTTTGGATGTTCGGGGTGTATTATATTTGTAGAAGACTTGAAATGTTTAACAACCAACACATATCAAAACCATGAAACACTGTATTATTAATTTCCTCGCTCTCACCGTCCTCCTGCTGCCTGCAATGGCCAAGGCACAGTATTATGAAGTGGATGGTATCGTTTATGGCATCACCTCAGATCAGACCGCGGAGGTGGTGCCATATTATGCTTTGTTGGATAATGCGTACAGCGGTGCCGTCACCATCCCGCAGACGGTCGTACTGGACGGCACTTCCTACACTGTGACGGCGTTGTCAGAGTATGCTTTCTCTGAGTGCGAAGAGGTCACTAGCTTGACACTGCCGCCGACCATCCGCAGCATTGGCTCACAATGCTTCTACGGCTGTACCTTCACCACGCTGCAGCTGCCCGACTCGCTGCGTACTCTCGGCGACCAAGCTTTCCTCTATTCCAGTGTGGAGTCGCTACACCTGCCGGCCTGTTTTGAAGAGTATGACGAGTGCTCTTTCTGGGCGCAGAACCTGATGAGTATCACGGTCGATGAGGCCAATCCCCGCTACCGTTCCATCGACGGATGGCTTTACAGCAAGGACAGTCTGACGCTCTGCATCGTGCCCAGCGGGGAGACGGGAGCCGTCGCGGTGCCACAATTCGTGCAGCACCTCGACAAGATGGCTTTCGGCAACTGCCGCCAAATCACCTCGGTTACACTACCCGAAGGACTCCTTTCTATCGGCGCCTTTGCCTTCAACTGCTGCGCGACGGTCGACGGCATTGTCATCCCCTCCACGGTGACACATATAGGTGTCAACCCCTTCTCCTACTGCCCGCAGATGAACAACCTCTCCATTGCCAGCGGCAACACGCATTATGTGATGGACGGCATGATGATCTACAGCGCGGGATACGACACGCTGGTCTCGTGCCACAAGTCGGGTACCACCGTGACGCTGAACCCCAACCTGAAGGTCTTGGGCGGCTTCGAGTGCAATACTTGGGTGCGGAATATCACCATCCCCGAGAGTGTGACCGACATCACCGAAAACTGCTTCAACGGCTGCCAGATTACCAACATCGCGCTGCCGACGCACATGAAGTCGATAGGCCGAAAAGCCTTTTCGGAGAACGACCGGCTGGCCAGCGTCACCATGCCGCAGACGCTGCTCTCTTTGGGACGAGGAGCGTTTGAGCACTGCTATGCGTTGGGCTCTATCGTCATTCCCGACTCGCTGCGAGTCATCCCCAAAGATGCCTTCAACTCCTGTGTAAGCCTCTGTTCCATTACCTGGAACGACGTCGTTGAAGAGATTGGAGACTATGGCTTCTGGGCATTGTCACAGTTAAGCCGGACGCGTATTACAAATCTTGACCTTCCAGCATCACTGAGGAAAGTCGGCGACGCTGCTTTCGGTGCATGCACCAACTACCTGCGCACGGTGACCTTCCACGGGCCGGTAGATACCCTGGGCACCGGAGTATTCGAGAGCGCCAACCTCCAAAAGATACGTTTCACTGGCGGCATGCCCCCTGCCATCACGGGTGACGGGCCTCTCTACTATGTTGGCCGGGTTGACACCATCTACGTTTGTGGTAATCTCGAAGCCTGGTTGGACGACATCTACTGGAGTCAGTACGCCGACCGCTACTTCGAGGATTGCATCGTGGGAGTCGACGACCCCGATGTAGAGAACATCAACATCTACACCCTCGGTGACCGCATCATCGTTGAGGGCGCCGAGGGCGAAACCGTCTGTATCTATGACATCACCGGCCGCCTCATTCAGACATTCAAACAATCAAGCAATCAGGCAATTCCCTCTGGCGTCTACCTTGTCAGGGTCGGCGACCGCCCTGCGCAGAAAGTAGTGGTGAAAAGGTAGAGAAGAATTTTTTTCGTATTTTTGCACATCCAATGTCAGATTTTCGGCGTTGGATGTGTATTATATTATAGAGATGGACAGACAGACTGCATATACCGAACTGCTGGAGCGCTACCGCCTCATGGTGTGGCGTCTCTGCTGGGTCAGCGCCAATGGCAATTGGTCGCGCTGCAACGACCTGGTGCAGGAGGTCTCCATCGCTCTGTGGCTCCATTTCGACACCCTGCGGCTCGACGCCACTCCTGGCGAGAAACGCGCCTGGGTCTACTGGCAGTGCCGCTCCACCCTCGACCTCCAGCGACGCCTCCAGAAGCCTTCCATGCAGTCGCTGACGAACCTGCTGGAGGAGTCTGTGGCCGACGAGGACACACGGCGTACACAGGAGGAGATAGAGGACCTGATGGCTGTTCTCAGCCCCGAGGAACAGCGGTTGGTGAAGCTCTACCTTGAAGGTTACCGTTCCAACGAGATTGCCAAGACAATGGGCCTCAGCCGCGACAGTGTCTATCAGCGCATGCACCGTGTGGTGGTCAAGGCCCGAAAAACGATGCTGGTGCTGTTTTTGCTGCTCATAGCTAGCTCCATCGCCGTGGCCGTGGTGCCGCAATGGCGACACAGCGTTTTCAGCGGAGGCGAGCCGGTGGTGGAGGACACCCTCCCTGTCAATGTCCCTAGCCCGGCCTCGCCAGCAGCGCTGACAGAGGAGATAGAAACCCTGCCGGTTTCGACAGAGGATTCTGTGTCCGAGGCAAAGGAGGTGCAGCCGCCGGTGGAGCATCTTAACCTCGCCCTCGAGGACTTTATCAGCTTCGACGACGAGCCCCCCTACCCTACCGTCAGGAAGTTGCTCCCGGCGACTATCGCTATCACGGGAACCATCCTTACTGTCAGCGGACTGGATGGCGAATTGGTGATGCTCTACGACATGGAAGGACGGGTGTTTGCTTCGAAGAGGTGCCGCGGGATGTGCACCTTTGAAATCCCTTCTAACAAGGGCTTTTTCTATGGCTGTTTTCAATACAATCTTCATGTTGGCGATACCCTCTGGATTAAATTGAGGATATAAAAACCGTTATGAAACTCCGTTTGCTCATAGTTTTGATGGCCCTGACGGCGGCCTTCACCGCCCGCCCGCAGGCCGACAGCCTGACGGTGACGGGCGTAGTGGTCAACACCGTCGACGGCAAGGTGTTGCCCATGTGTCACGTGCAACTGCTGCAGGGGGAGCGTAGCATGGGCATTGCCCTCACCGACAATGACGGCCACTTCACGCTGCCGCCCCTTGCGGCGGGAGGCTACAACCTCCTGATTACCCAGTTCGGCGACACCATGTTGCATTACAAGAATCTGAGCCTGACGCGCGACACCAGGATTCGCAGCATCGTCTTGCCTCCGTCGGACAATGTCGTCCGGGTGTCCTATTTTGCCAACACTTCCAAAATGGTGTGGTTGAACACCGTAAATATCAGTGGCACACGGAATCTGCTCTACAAGATGGGCCTATTGATTACCAGCCCCAACGACCCACGGCTGTGGAACATGAGCGGACGTATGGAAGGAGGACCTGCCAGCAAAGATCTTTCCTGGCCTCTTGGATGCAACCCCTACCTTCATTCCTTGCTCCTCTCTCCACCCATCTGGATATTATGCAACGAGCCCTGGGATCCTGTGCCCGTCGCCCAGAAAGAATCTGAGAAATCTGAAGAAAATAAAGAAGAACAGTCTCAAGAGGACAAATAATTAAATCTATTGTCCCTTTCACTCCCCTCTCACTCCTCCTTCACTCCTCCTTCACTCCCCCTTCACTCCCCCTTCACTCCCCTCTCACTCCCCTCTCACTCCTCCTTCACTCCTCTCTCACTCCTCCTTCACTCCCCCTTCACTCCTCTCTCACTCCTCCTTCACTCCCCTCTCACTCCCCTCTCACTCCCCTCTCACTCCCCTCTCACTCCTCCTTCACTCCCCTCTCACTCCCCTCTCACTCCTCCTTCACTCCCCTCTCACTCCTCAAGACTTATAGTATCCTCGCAGGACGGCGACCATCTGGTTGCCTGTCAGCACCCGTTTGATGACCACCGAGAGCTTTTGCTCGAGGTTGGAGACCACCTTGCGCAGCGGCGGGTGCTTCTGCTCCACCATCTTGGCGATGCGGCGAGCCAGCACCTCGGGTTTCAAGCCACCGTTCTCCTCTTTCTCGATGATGGCCAGCGAGCGGCGGAAGATGGGGCCGTAGTCGGGGTCGTCGAGGGTGGCCTGGCTGTTCTTGCGGCTGCCGGTGAAGCCCGTGGCGAAGTCGCCTGGCTCGACCATGGAGACGGTGATGCCAAAGCCGCGCACCTCGGCGCTCAGGGCCTCGGAGAAGCCCTCGATGGCGAACTTCGAGGCGGAATAGAATCCCTGGTAGGGAAGGCCCATGACGCCACCAATGGAGCTGAGGTTGATAATCTTTCCTTTACGCGCCTTGCGCATATACGGCAGCACGGCCTGGCACATATTGACGCAGCCCATGAAGTTGGTGCCCATCTGGAGGTCGATCTCCTCCTCGGTGGCCAGTTCCAGGGCGCCGCCGATACCCATGCCGGCATTGTTCACCAGCACGTCTACCCTACCCTGCTCCTTGATGATTTCCGCCACGACGGCGGCTATCTGCTCGCGGTTGCGTACATCGCACTGACAATATTTAATATTGCCCTCCGCGGGCATGGGGCGGCGGCAGAGACCGTAAACGACATGTCCTTTCGAGGCCAGGAGTTCGGCCGTGGCCTTGCCAAAGCCCGACGAGGCGCCGGTGATGATGATTACCTGTTGCATGACTTTTTCTTCTGTTTTTGGATTGCAAAAATACGAAAAAAAGTGAAATCGGAGGGTCTTAAGGGAATGCCTTTAAGTGTTTTTAACTTTAAAACATGTTGATTTTTAAAGATTTTTCGTAGTTTTGCAATTTAAAACCAGACAATATTTAATATTGAAATTATTAACAATCAAAAAATTAACACAATGAAAAAAGTTTTTTCTTTCTTCGCAATGATTGCCCTCGTGGGCATGATGGTTGCCTGTGGTGGCAGCGACAAACCCGGTAAAGACGGTGTTACCGCCAAAAACGAAATCAAAGAAGGCGACAGCGACGTTCTGAAGATGGTCAAAATCACCGACCAGCTGCTTAACATCATGGAGCAGGAGCCCAGCGCCGAGGGTTACGAGATGATGATGAATACCTCGATGAAGATGGCCTCCCTGAACATGGAAGGTATCTCCGAGGAAGAGATCAGCAAAGTTGCCGCTGAGTTCGACTCCAAGTACGCCGACGAGAAGGCCATTGAGGAGAAGATGAACGCCCTTCAGGGCAAATGGACGAAATGGGCTGAGGAGCACCAGGACGAGGCTATGGCCATCGTGCTGAAGGCTATGGCTCAGATGGCTCCCGAAGAGGATACCTCTGCCGACGCTGCCGTTGAGGCTGCCGCCGAAGAGGCTCAGGACGTTCAGGAATAATCACTTGAATGATTCAGCAAAAGAGGCTGCACAGTTGCTGTGCAGCCTTTTTTATTTTGTACAAAATAAAAGTCAACTTGTTGCGTTAAATGCTAGAATGAAACGACAGGGCGACATACTGCAGGCGCTCGATGCCTTTATCAGGAAGTACTACAAGAACCTCTTGATAAAAGGTATTTTATATGCTGTTGGCATCATGCTGACGCTCTTTTTGGCGGCGGTGTTGCTGGAGCATTTCGGGTGGCTTTCGCCACTGGCAAGGGCGTTGATTTTCTGGGGAGGATGGCTGTCGGTAGCTGCCGTCTCGGCCTGGCTGGTAGTGCGCCCGCTGCTGAAGATGTACGGCCTGGGCAAGTGTATCGACCGGCAGCAGGCCGCCCGCATCATCGGACGCCACTTCCCCGAGGTGAGCGACAAGCTGCTGAACCTGCTGCAGCTGATGTCCGAAGAATCCGATAGTTCAGAATCCAGCAACCTATTGTTGGCTGCCATCGAGCAGAAGGCCGCCACCTTGCGCCCCATACCCTTCCTCAACGCCATCAACCTGAAGGCCAACCGGCGGTACCTGCGCTACGCGCTGCCGCCGCTGGCGATACTTGTCGTGTTGCTGCTGGTGGCACCGACGGTAATCACAGGGCCGGTGAAGCGTATTGCCGATTATAACACGGTCTACGAGCGTCCGGCACCGTTCCGTTTTGTGGTGTCTACCGACTCTTTGCAGGTGATTTCGGGGAACGATTTCGACCTGACGGTGGATGTCGAGGGCGAGGCGCTACCCAACGAGGTGTCCATCGTCGTCGATGGCCGTCGTCACAGGATGACCAAGCTCTCGCCTGAGCGGTTCGGATACACCTTCAAGCAGATGCGTCAATCGTTGAATTTCAGCCTGGACGGCGGTGGCGTGACATCGCCGGAGTACCGTCTGGAGATGCTCCCCAATCCGTCGGTGGTGGAGTTCCGCATGCTCCTCTCCTACCCTGCCTATACGGGTCGTGTACCCGAGACGGTGGTGAATCTGGGCGACGCTGCGGTGCCTGAAGGTACCGTGGTGAAGTGGCTTTTCCAGACAAAGGATGCCCAGCAGATGCTGTTCTTCCGCGACTCCGCGGCTGTGGAGCTTCCTGTGGACCCATCGGGGCGCGTGGAGACCAACCTCCGTGTGATGCACACGATAGACTATGCTTTCTGCGTGGAAAGCAGCCATTCCTCTTCCGACACGTTGCGCTATACCCTCTCGGCCATTGTCGACGGCTTGCCGCAGATTTCGGTCGAGGAGATGATCGATTCGTTGCATCCCGACCGACGTCTGTTCCGCGGCCGCATAAAGGATGATTACGGCTTCTCTAAGCTCGTTTTTGTCCATTCGACGACCAACGCCAAGGACACGGCCCGAAAGGCCGTCAGCGAGGCCGAATTGGCCTTGAATGGCGAGTCGTCGCAGGAGTTCTTCTTCAGTTTCAACACCGCTGAACTGACACTGGCGCCCGGAGATGTGCTGACCTACTACTTCGAGGTGGCGGACAACGACGCCATCCATGGACCCAAGAAAGTGCGTTCGCAGGCTTTCGAGATCAAGATTCCCACCACAGAAGAGCTTGACCAGCTGTTCGACCGCAGCAGCAACGAGGTGCGACAGAGCGCCGAGACACAGATGAGCGAGCTGCAGAAACTGCAGGAGGAAATCAACGAGATGATGCGTAAGCTGGTCGACAAGAAGGAGCTTAACTGGCAGGACAAGAAGGACCTGCAGCAGATACAGCAGAAACAGCAGCAGGTGCGGCAGATGATGCAGCAAATGCAGCAGCAGATACAGGAGAACAACCGCCTGGAACAGAAATACCGCGAGCAGAGCGAGCAACTGATGGAGAAACAGCGTGAGCTGGACCGCCTGATGAACGAGGTGATGGACGAAAAGATGAAAGAGACCATGGCAGAGATAGACCGTATGATGAAGGAGCTCGACAAGCAGAAAGTGCAGGAGAATCTGGAGAAGCTGAAGATGGACAACGCAGAGCTGGAAAAGCAGTTGGATCAGAATATCGAGCTCATGAAACGGCTGGAGATTGAGAAGAAGGTGGAGCAGACGATACAGAAGATGGACAAGCTGGCCGAGGAGCAGCGTGATGTTTCGCGTGAAACGGAACAATACAAGGGGAAGGACAATCAGCAGCTACAGGAAAAACAGAAGGAAATCAATGATAAATTCCAGCAGCTGAAGGAGGATATCGACCAGATTAAGAAAGACTATAAGGAACTGGATCCCAGCACCGATTTCAAGGTGCCTACAGAACTTGAGAAGCAGGTGGAGCAGCACCAGAAAGCGGCACAGCAGAGCCTGCAGAAAGGTAAGAACAAGGATGCCGGCAAGCAGCAGAAAGAGGCCGCCGACGATATGGAGAAGCTCAGCGAGGCGCTGGCCGAGGCTCAGACCGATGCCGAACAAGAGGATCTGGCAGAGGATGCCGAGGAGGTGCGTCAGCTGCTGAAAAACCTTGTGAGGCTCTCGTTCAACCAGGAAGAGCTGATAGGCGCTCTGAGTACCATCTATATTCAAGACCCGAAGTATCAGACGATAATATCCCGTCAGAACCGTATCAAGGATGACTTCCGCAATGTGGCCGATTCGCTCCATTCTATGGCCAAGCGGCAGCTGCAGGTAGCCTCGGCTATCAACAAGGATGTGGCTGCGGTGAACAGCAACGTGAACAACTCTCTCAAGGGCTTGCTGGACATGAACCAGTCGTTCTATGGCGCCTATAAGAACACACAGGCGGCACGGTCGATGCAGTATTCGATGACGTCGCTCAACAACCTGGCCTTGGTGCTTGCGGAGAGCCTCGACAAGATGCAAGATCAGATGCGTCAGAACAGCCAAAAAAAGAAGAACGGCCAGTGTAAGAACAAGGGTAAGAGCAATTCACAATGCAGCAATCCTGGCAAGGGAAAGCCGTCGCCCAAGTCGATGCGGCAGATGCAGCAGGAGCTTAACAAGCAGATGGAAGCGCTGAAAAAGCAGCTCGACAAGCAGGGGAAAAAAGCCGATGGACGGCACCAGATAGGGCAAGGTCAGAAGATGAGCGAAGAGTTTGCCAAGATGGCGGCACAGCAGGAGCTGATACGTCGCATGATGCAGGAATACGGCCAGGAATTGAAGCAACAGGATGCGGGTAACAGTAAGCTGGCCAAGGAAATAGACCAGATGATGAAGCAGATGGAGCAGACAGAGACAGACCTTGTGAACCGCACCATTACACACCAAACGATCCAGCGTCAGCAACAAATCATGACCCGTCTGCTGGAGCATGAAAAGGCAGAGATGCAGCGCGAGAAGGAGGAACGGCGCGAGAGCCACGAGGCAGGAGACCTCTACAGCCAGCCGTCGCCAGCCGAACTCGAGAAATACAACAAGCAGCTGAAACCTGCCGCCGATCAGCTTCGTACAGTACCCCCTACCCTCTCGCCCTACTACCGGGAGAAAGTTAACGACTACTTCTACAGATAGTTGTCGGGATGACCCCTCCAATTTTTCATTTTTCATTTTTAGTTTTTCATTTTTTTGTATATTTGTAGCCGTTAAGGATCATAAGAAGAATGACGGAATCTTTTGTTATACAGTCGGATATTGCTAATCTCCCACAGGTGGAGGAGCGCTTGTTTCATTTTTGCCACGAGAATAATGTGGGTAATTATTATTCCGCTGTATCGGTGGCTGCCCTGCAGGCGGTAGAGAATGCCATTGTCCACGGTAATGGGTCGGATTCGACAAAGAATGTGTCGCTGACATTCGACACCAGCCGGGGTGGCATCAGTGTGGAGGTATCCGACGAGGGTAGGGGATTCGATTTCCATCAGTATGGTGGTCTCCCTTCCGGCGAGTCGAACCAGGGGGAGGGTATCTTTGTCATGAAGTCCCTTGCCGACCGACTGACCTTCTCCGAAGGGGGACGGAAAGTGAAACTCGAATTCGATGTTGCCGGCATCGATCCCTCCGACGCCCTTGAGCGCATCGCAACCCTCCGGGCTTCCTTCACCCCTGTTCTGGTATGAAGGATTCCTCTTTTTCCTTCGTCTAGGGAGTATAACTACCTTCCTGAAGCCGTTTCATCGCAAGCATTTTGAGGAAAATTTCATTCTTTTTATTCATAACCATCTGTTAATTAGTATTCTACATATATAATATGGCTATCCGGTTTAGTGTTCAGGATATAGATTTTGACCTTCCTCAACCTACTGATGTCAAGAAATGGATTACTGAGGTCGTCCAACGTCGTCAAAAGAGGGTGGGGAACATCTCTTACCTCTTCTGCAGTGACGAGTATCTTCTTGGTGCCAATCAGCGCTACCTGAATCATGACACCTATACCGATATTATCACTTTCGACTATGTGGCTGCAGACCTCATCTCGGGTGATATCATGATAAGTGTGGATAGGGTAGGGGAGAACGCTTCCCAATTTGGGGTGCCGTTTATTCATGAACTGCATCGAGTGATTATTCACGGGGTGTTGCATCTGCTGGGTCAGGGTGACAAGAGCCCGGAAGAGGCCGCTCAGATGAGAAAGCTCGAAGAAGAGGCCTTGGCGTTGTTTCCCGTGGAACAAACAGCGTAAATATCATATATTATGACATTTGAACCTTTTGATATTGTAGTTGTAGGGGCAGGCCATGCGGGTGCCGAGGCAGCAGCCGCGGCTGCCAAGTTGGGTGCAAAAGTACTTCTGGTCACCCAGATGCTCGATAATATCTGTCAGATGTCATGTAATCCCGCCATGGGCGGCGTGGCAAAGGGACAGATTGTCCGTGAGGTTGACGCCCTGGGAGGATGGTCGGGTATAGTCACCGACAGGTCGGCTATCCAATTCCGAATGCTCAACCGCTCCAAGGGTCCCGCCATGTGGAGCCCCCGGGCCCAATGTGACAGGATGCTCTTCTCCTCGACATGGCGTCGGGTGCTGGAGAATATCCCCGGTCTCTCCCTCTGGCAGGATGAGGTCGTCGCGCTCTCGTTCGATGGCAAGGCAGTCTCCGGTGTCCTGACTCGCATGGGACATAATATCCCCGCACGTGCCGTTATATTGACTAGCGGCACTTTCCTCAACGGTAAGATCTTCATCGGCGAGGAATCCTGGAGCGGGGGCAGGGTAGGGGAGGCCCCTGCCGTAGGCCTCTCTGACCAACTTCGTGAACAGGGTTTCGAGGTACAGCGTCTCAAAACAGGTACCCCGGTGCGTGTCGACGGCCGTACCATCGATTTCTCTCAACTCCAGATACAGCCGGGAGACGAGCACCCGGATAAATTCTCCTTCTCTGATACCAAGCCTCTTACCGAGCAGAAGCCCTGTTATATCGCCAATACCAATCTCCAGACCCACGACATCCTTCGTACAGGCTTCTCGCGTTCACCGATGTTCTCCGGAAGAATCCAGGGCCGCGGCCCGCGCTATTGCCCCTCTATCGAGGATAAGATTGAACGCTTCTCCGACAAGGATCATCACCAGCTCTTCGTAGAGCCCGAGGGATGGACGTCGCAGAGCTACTACCTCAACGGCTTCTCCTCGTCACTGCCCATCGAGGTGCAATTGGAGGCTTTGCATAGCATAAAAGGATTCGAGCAGGCCCGTATCTTTAAGCCAGGCTATGCCATAGAATATGACTATTTCCCGCCCACGCAGCTGGTCTATACCCTTGAGACCAAGCTTGTGGAGAACCTTTATTTCGCTGGCCAGATCAACGGTACCACGGGCTATGAAGAGGCGGCATGCCAAGGTCTTATGGCCGGCATCAATGCGGCGCTGAAGCTGCAGGGCAGGGCGCCGTTCGTCTTGGGACGCTCCCAAGCCTATATTGGTGTATTGATAGACGACCTGGTGACCAAGGGTGTCGACGAGCCCTACCGCATGTTCACCTCGCGTGCCGAATATCGAATCCTCCTCCGCCAGGACAATGCCGACCAACGCCTCACCCCGCTAGCCCATGCCCTTGGCCTCGCCGACGATGCGCGTATGCGAAGGGTGGAGGAGAAACAGTCTTTGTCGGCCTCCTTGATGCGTTCCATCGAGCAGCTCTCCGTGGTTCCGTCGGAGGTGAATGGCTGGCTTGAGGAGCATCAGTCGGCCCCGCTCAGCCAGCGTGTGCGCCTCTCGTCGCTGCTGCTCCGTCCGGAACTGTCGCTCGACATGCTGCTCTCCCTCTCTTCGGACCTGGAGGCTGAGGTGCAGTCCATGCCCGAAGAGGTCCGCGAGGAGGTCAAACAGGAGGTGGAGACGCAGATAAAATACCAGCGTTATATTGAGAAAGAACAGGAGGTGGCCAACCGTATCTTGAAGTTCGAGGATATCAGCCTCCCGACAGATTTCGACTATTTCTCCCTCACCGCCCTGAGCTATGAATGCCGCGAGAAGCTCAACCGCTACCGTCCCCAGTCCATCGGACAGGCCTCCCGTATCAGTGGAATATCCCCTGCCGATATCTCCGTTTTGCTTCTCTCGTTTGCTCGTTAAAACAAGAAAAATAGCCTATTGTTTCACATGAAACGATAGGCTTATTTTATTTGTTCTATGATGTTTACGATAATTCTTTCAGGTAACTTTTCGACTCGGGACCCAGGTTCATCAGCAGGTCGATGATGCTCAGATTGGGGGTGAAAGGGAGCCTGTCGGAGAAGACTTGGTGGTAGCTTTTGTGGCTTAGCGTAGGGTAGGGGTGTTTGGGGGTAAAGGTGCCACGGAAGTCCGTTTCATAGTCTTTTTTATAGTCTTCGGTGTGCAGGATGTTGCAGGGGCATTTTAATAGCCGCAAAACCCATTTCAGCAGCGCGTCGTTCAAGTCCGTGAGTCTCTCGTAGCGGGGAGCCAGCAGGGCCTCCAGGTCGTCCTTGTAGTAGAGGAAATAGGGCGATGCGCTGTAGGCTGCCGTCAGTGTGCGGAAGTGGATGGTGTTCCAGCGCTCTTTATAGTCTATGCCCACCTCTTCTGTGCGAGAATGGTTGTTCCGCACGACAGGGACCGTCAGGGTCCTGACGCCTCCGGCTGTCATGATCTCTGCGCGGTTGCGGTAGGTCTGTTTGGGGAATGTTTCCTTGGTCTCGATGTATACCTCTGGGTAGCGGACAAGCGCTGCGACATAGGCAATGGGGGGCAGATAGGCGGTGCTGAAAACGGGAATCATGCGCCAATGATGATGGAGATAAGCTCTCCGTTGTCGAAATAGAAGTCGATATTTCCTTCGTTGAAGGTCACACGGCGCTCTCCCCAGTCTTCCTCGTCCACATCCTGTTCCGTGATGCCGTTGTCCACCAGGAGCTTCACAAGCTCTCTTTCGTTGAGGTCGAACACCTGTGCGCCAAACAGCGTGCAGTCCTCGTTGGCGATATCGATGCATGCCAGGACGGGATTTTCCCCTTCGCAGAATAGGGTGATGCCCTCTTCCGTATACCTCAGCACGGTGGTGCTTTCATCGGCGGCGTTGTCGATGTTCTCCACCTCGTCGGCCGTTCCCAGCAGGTTTACTATCTCTTCCACCGGCATGCCGAATTCAATTTCTCCGAGACCTTTCTTAAGATGTATTGTCAAATCCATAGTTGAAATATTTTTACAAATATACGACTTTTTTCTCATTCGGGTGAAATTATTTTTTTGCACCCTCTCTTTTTTCTCCCTTCAACAATTGTCTGTTTCTGAGAATGAAAGAAGCCATTGCTTCTTATATGCTTCTTATATGCCTCTTTATGCTTTTTTAACCCTAAAACAATATTTTTTGTGTATTTTCGTTACCGGAATAAATAGAATTTTGTTGTAAAATTACCTCCAATTATGGCAAAAAGTATAGGTGAATTTGAGGGGAAAATGGTGGGACGCTACGGGGATAGGGTGGCATATCTGTGGAAACGCAGGCAGTGTTTCCGCGCCCATGTGGCACACATCGCCTACCCCAACACCCCGAGTCAGAAGTCCGAGCGCGACTGGTTCGTCTCCATGGTCCGCTTCGCGTCGAAAGCCACGTCGGCGCTGAAGCTGGGGCTTAGGGAGAGTGCCGATCAGGCGCAGATGTCAGAAGGGAACTATTTCGTGCGGCAGAACAAGCCCGCATTCCATAATGAGGAGGGTGCCGTCCGCATCGATTATCCGTCGCTGACGATAGCGGAGGGCCCGGCGGCGGATGTCTATTTCGCCAAGCCGCGATTCGAGGATGGCGAGGTCGTCGTCGTTCCTTTCGAGAAGAACGCACACCTCCTTCGCCCTTCTTCCGACGATAAGGTATACCTTTATTTCTATAATGCAGACCTTGCCGAAGGTTTTCTTTCTGCTCCTGTATTGCGTCGTAGCAAGGTGGTGCAGGTGCGCCTTCCGCAGTCCTGGAGTGGCAGCGAGGTCCACATCTATGGCTTTGTCGTCGACCGCGCGGGACGGTCGTCGACCTCCACCTATGTCGGCGCCGGTCGCGTGAATTGCATGGAGGAGAATGGCTCGTTCGTGCCCGTCAACAAAGGCTGGCAGGACTTCGTCAATCTGGCGGAATACTCCCAGGGTGTCCCGCCGGCAGCCCTCGGCGACAAGGCGTCGCCAGCGGTGTGCCGGGAAGAGGAATCTTCCGACCCGCCGCCCGACGTTCCATGAGGATTGAAACACCCCTCTTTTTTGTAAAAATGGCCGTCGCAGGGCTGTTTTTACAGTCGTCTATTTGCCTTTTCCGAATTTATTGTTGTTGAATTATGCTATTGTTTATCAGTATAATACGGCAAATTGTCGCCTTATTTTTATAAAAATTTTTGTCCATTGATAAAAAAGTTGTACTTTTGCAAACTCAATTTGTGGCAGAAAGCCGCGTTTTGATGACTCAGTAGCTCAGTAGGTAGAGCACAACACTTTTAATGTTGGGGTCCTGGGTTCGAGCCCCAGCTGGGTCACCGATTAATGAGGTGAGTGACAGACTCAGTAGCTCAGCAGGTAGAGCACAACACTTTTAATGTTGGGGTCCTGGGTTCGAGCCCCAGCTGGGTCACCAACCAATACTAGGACCGGAACGAACACTTCCGGTTTTTTTGTATGAAGAATATAGGCAAAATACTGGTTCTATGTGTTCTGTCGCTGTTTCTCCCGATGTCACCCGCGGTAGCTCAACAGTCGCAGGAGCAGATGGCTGCCTATTACTATGGCAATGGTGAGTTCGAGCAGGCTGCCCAGCTCTACGAATCCCTTTATAAGACCTATTCCAACAAATACTACTATCAGCGGCTTTACAACGCTTATCTCAAACTCGGCGAGTATAAGGACGCCCTCCGCCTGGCGGAGAAACGCCTGAAAGGCAACCCCAAAGAGCTCTCGCTATACGTCGACCAAGGCAACGTCTATCTCCTTCAGGACAAGGAGAAGAAAGCCAAGAAATGCTTCGACAACGCCATTGAGGAAATCTCGACAAACCTGGCCCCCATCCCTGATCTGGCGATGGCCTTCGTCAATGTCGGCAGGTACGATTATGCCGTCAAGACCTACCTGACGGCACGCCAGAAAACCCGCAGCCCGCAACTCTATTTCAGCGAGCTGGTCGGCGTCTACCAGGCCATGGGCGACTATCAGGCGATGACAAACGAGTATTTCGACCTCCTCGACAAGCAGCCGGGGATGATGGCCTCCATACAGGTGAACATGCAGAAATCCATGCTGGAAGCCCCCGACAGCCGCCTTTCCGACGGCATCCGGCAGGCGTTGGTCGACCGTGTTCGTCAAAACCCCAACAACCATACCTACCTGGAGATGATGATATGGTTCTCCGTGCAGCAAAAGGATTTTGCCTTTGCCCTCACGCAGGCTCAGGCTGTCGACGCCCGCTTCCCCGAGAAGGGTGGCGAGCAGCTCCTGCGTGTGGCGCGCATCGCCTTCGAGAACGAGAGCTATGATGTGGCGGCCGAGGCCTATCGCCTGATCATGCAGAAAGGACAGGAGAATCCCCATTATTTCGAGAGTCGTGTGGGTGAGCTCGAGGTGGATTTCGCCCGCATCAACCATAACTATGCCATTGATAGCAAGGACTTTTCCATTCTCAAGCAGAGGTATCTCGACGCCTTCGCCGAGCTAGGGAAGAACGAGCGCACCGTGCCGCTGATGCGTCATTATGCCCAGCTGATGGCCTATTATGGCGACGATGTACAGGCCGCCGTCAGCATGCTCGACGATGTGCTGGAGATACCCCGTCTGAAAGCCGCCATCCGCGACGAGGTGAAGCTTGAACTGGGTGACCTCCTGCTTTTTGGCGGCTCCATCTGGGACGCCTCGCTGCTTTACATGCAGGTCGAGAAAGCCAACAAAAACGACCTCCTCGGCGCACAGGCCAAGTACAAGAACGCCAAACTCTCCTACTACAACCATGACTTCGACTGGGCCAGCTCGCAGCTGAAGGTTCTGCGGTCGTCGACCTCCAAGCTGATCGCCAACGACGCCATGGAGCTCTCCTTGTTAATATCTGATAACATGGAAGATGACAGCACCTATACGATGCTCGAGCTCTTCGCCGACGCCGACCTGCTGCTCTACCGCAACCAGTTGGACTCTGCGTGGGAGGGCTTCGACCAGATTACCCGTCGCACGCTCTCCCATCCTCTGTTCGACGAGATACTTATGCGCAAGGCGCAGATCCGCATGAAGCAGGCGCGCTACGCCGAGGCCGACTCGCTCCTGCAGAAACTGGTGGATTTTTATCCCACCGACATCACTGCCGACGACGCCCTCATGCTGATGGCGGAACTCAACGAGACCCACCTCGCCAACAGTGCCAAAGCCCTCGAATGCTACGAGAAGCTGCTCGTCGACTACCCCACCTCGCTCTATGCCGACCGCGCCCGCAAACGCTATAACACACTGAAAGCAAGTAATTCTCCCATGAACCGCGAAGCGGGAAATTAGAGTAATTCGCCATAGATTGACCAGCGTCAGCAATTCGCCCCATTCGAATAATTAGCCGTTGAAAGAAGATTAGCAGCAAGATGAATGAAGTAAAAGCCAAAAAGTTCCTCGGACAGCATTTCCTCACCGACGAGAGCATCGCCCAACGCATCGTGGAGAGCCTCACGGGCCGCACCTCCAACCTCATCGAGATAGGTCCCGGCATGGGAGTGCTGACTAAATATCTGATACTAAAGCCCGAACTCAACTTTCATGTGGTCGAGATAGACCGCGAGTCGGTGGCATGGCTCCACGAGCACTACCCCACGCTCAAAGTCATCGAGGGCGACTTCCTAAAACTCGACCTAACAGCCTTGTTCCATGATACTTTTGCCGTCATAGGCAACTTCCCCTACAACATCTCGTCGCAGATCCTTTTCCGTGTCTTCGAGTGTCGCAACCAGGCTGTCGAGGTGGTGGGGATGTTCCAGAAAGAGGTGGCCGAGCGTGTCGCCGCAGGGCCGGGGAGCAAGACCTATGGTATCTTATCGGTCTTGCTATCAGCCTTCTACAACATCGAATACCTCTTCACCGTCCACGAGCATGTCTTCAACCCGCCTCCCAAGGTCAAATCGGCCGTCATCCGGCTCACGCGCAACGACGTAACATCCTTGGAATGTGACGAGAAGCTCTTCGTACAGGTGGTAAAAGCCGGCTTCAACCAGCGGAGAAAAACCCTTCGCAACGCCCTTCGTTCGGCCAACCTCCCCATCGAGAACGTCGACGAGACCTTCCTCTCCAAGCGCGCCGAACAACTCTCCGTCAATGAATTCATCACGATAACAAAAACCATACAATTCTCCTGCTTCGCGACCCCCGAAGGGGTGATGAGCACCGCTGAAATAAATGAAATATAGTGAATAAATCTTGTTGATCTTGTAGATTTTCTTTCTTTCTCCTTCAGATTGTAAAAGATTTTAAAAGAATTCATCACTCATCATTCATCATTCATCACTTTCTTTTTCTCCTCTCTCACTCCCCTCTCACTCCCCAAAGTTAAAACTGTTAATCATTACAATAAAAATCCATTGTCCCTCTCACTCCCCCATCACTCCCCTCTCACTCCCTTTCACTCCCCCAAAATAAAACCCTTAATCATTACAAAAAAAAAACCATTGTCCCTCTCACTCCCCCATCACTCCCCCGTCACTCCTCTCTCACTCCCCCATCACTCCCCGTCACTCCTCTCTCACTCCCCAAAGTTAAAACTGTTAATCATTACAATAAAAACCCATTGTCCCTCTCACTCCCCCATCACTCCCCCATCACTCCCCTCTCACTCCCCCAAGTAAACCCCTTTAATCATTAATCGTTAATCATTAATCATTACAAAAAAAAACCATTGTCCCTCTCACTCCCCCATCACTCCTCTCTCACTCCTCTCTCACTCCCCCAAGTTAACCCCTTTAATCATTACAATAAAAATCCATTGTCCCTCTCACTCCCCCATCACTCCCCCGTCACTCCCCTCTCACTCCCCCAAGTAA
Organism: uncultured Bacteroidota bacterium; assembly: GCA_902774395.1. Classification (GTDB taxonomy): domain Bacteria; phylum Bacteroidota; class Bacteroidia; order Bacteroidales; family P3; genus Colimorpha. Next base: position 2,248 of record CACYIK010000005.1, on the reverse strand, counting down.
AAACCCCTTTAATCATTAATCGTTAATCATTAATCATTACAAAAATGTCAATCCTTGCCTTCATCTCGCTCTCTTTAGCACTGGGAATCAGTGCCATGGTGCTGATGCACCGCTGTGCCGACGCGGCACCGATACCGCTGTCGTCGGGAATGCTTGTCGCCTTCACCTTGTCGGTGGTGCATGTGGTGCTCTTTGTGTTGGGAATGCTGGTGGGCAACTATTTCCATTTTGCCGATACGCAGAATTCCGATGCCTTTGCCAAGTCCAATGCCTTGGTTCTCTTGGGTTTCTCCGTTGTCGTGGCCGTCAAGCTGTTGTTGCCCCACCTGGGACGCAAGGCCAAGCCCATGGCTTTCGACCTCAATGCCGGCACCGTGCGTGTCTTGCTGTTCACCATAGCCACTGGTATCAATGGGTTCCTCTTGGGCATGGGTGTGGGCTTCGTCGCCCTGCTGGGCGGCAGTCTTCACAAAGCCCTCTGGCCTTTGTTCGTCGCCACATTCCTCTTCTCCACGCTTGGCATCATGTTCGGCCGCCAGCATGTGCCCTTGCGTCCGCGCCGCTGGATGGCTGTCTCGGCTGTCGTCATTGTCGCCACCGCCGTCGTGACGGTCGTTGCCGCCGGCTGATGGCCCCTTTGCCGCCAGCTCCGCGTAATCCATGAGCCTCGAGCCCAGATATTGGCTGTCGCTTGTGCGGCCGGCATAGTCTTTCACGAAACCATAGAGGTGCACCTCGTTGCCCGCCCAGCGGCCGGGCAGCGTTATCTCCGCCCGCCGGCTGCGGCGGCAGACGGGGGTGGAGAGCACCCCCTCGTCCATCGCCGGACACCAGGCGAAGAGGTACACCAGATCGTCGCCGTCGGCACGCAGATGCCGCGGGTTCTTCTCAAACGGCACCACCACCACCCGCTCCTCACTCCTCCCTCCCCGCTCCTCACTCCTCCCTCCCCACTCCTCACTCATCACTCCCCACTCATCACTCCTCCCTCCCCACTCATCACTCATCACTCCTCGTTCATCACTCCTCCCTCCCCACTCATCACTAATAAACCCCACCGGCGCCACCGGTCCCTGTGCCACCGCGAGGCCCATGTAGTCGACAGCCAGACGGCCCTCCTCGAGGGTGAAGCAGGGGCGGTTGATGCTCATGAAATGGTTGTACTCGGTGCGGTGCGCCTTCACGGCCTCGCTGTGGAGGCCGATGCGCAGTGCCGCCGAGAAATGCGAGGCCAGCTGCGACACCTGAGCGAAAAGGCCGCGTGCCGTGCGCTGCCGCGCGGTGCGCGGGTCGTGCACCGTATGCGGCCGTGCCCGCAGGCACCACCGTCCGCGCCATTGGTAGCCGATGACTGTGCCCACCGTGCCGCGGTAGGCATCGTTGATTCCGTAACGTTGTTTTGCCATAACTGCTTATTTTTTGTTTAACTGCTTATAATTTGTTCAACGGCGAATTATATTTCTTTAACGGCGAATTATATTTCTTTAACGGCGAAATATTCTTCTTTAACGGCGAATTTATCTAATTTAACGAATTCTTTCTTCCCTTTAATTTCAGGCGAATGACGCGAATAACGCCTGCGGCAGCCGCCGCGCGAAGCCAGCGGCATAAGCATAATTAGCCAGTAATTGACCCGCGGCAGCAATTAGTTTAATTAGTGCAATTCGCCGTTAAAGAAGTACATTTCGCCGTTAAAGAAGTATATTTCACCGTTAAGAAGGGTTACTATATAATATAAGCCCTGAGGATGTTACCCTCCGTTAAAAAATGTTAATCTTTTCGCCACCGTCACCGAACCCACAGAGTATCAACGCCGACCGTCGACGGCGATAGGACGTTGCAAGTACGTCGTTGGGACGTCCTTGGTACGTTGTTGGTGGCTGGAGAAACTGAAAAACAATGCTTTACGAGACAAAGGATCGTGCAATCAGCTGCCTCCCAGCCAATTGCATAATATGCGTACCCGCTAGGCCATCAAAAAAACTCCCTATATTCCTATTGCAAACATACGTGTTTTTTGCAAAATACAAAAAATGTTTTTTGCAAAAAACACAAATGCATCCAATGTGTATTTTGCAAAAAACACATTGAGGCGTCGCCGTAGGCTTCCAGATGGTGGCACATGAGGTGGTACGAACTCCTTTGGGACAGGGGACTGGCACTGAGGTGAACCCCAATTGTTGGACGGTTAAACAATCATTGAGGATTCGTGAGCCTGCCTGTATTGGACAGGTGACATACCATTAAG
>CACYIK010000004.1 GCA_902774395.1 uncultured Bacteroidota bacterium | reverse complement strand
TTGTTTAACGCTCGTTTTTCGATTGTAAAACGTTAAACGAACGTTAAACGAACGTTAAACGAGGGTTGAAAAGATTGACTTGATGTAAGTTGTGTGTGTGTTTTCTTTTCTAACGACAACATAGACAACGCGGACAACTTGCGCCCCGCAACATGCTGGGCTCTTGCTCAGTGCATGTTGCACTGAGCTTGTTGTTTATGTTGTTTGTGTTGTCTTCAGAGAGCGCGTCCCTCCGGGACGCTAAGAGGAGGAAGGAGGGGACCTGTGGGTCCCCAGACTTGTGTCTGGGGTTATTAATAGAGTGCTCCCTCCGGGAGCTATAGGATACACTCATCATTCATCATTCATCACTCATCACTTATCATTCTTAATTCTTAATTTTTAATTTTTAATTCTTAATTCTTAAGCGAGAGGCTGAGCGATAATGCCGAAAGGCGGGATAATTTATATGGTTTATTGATTTTTTTGGTAGAGTTTTTTTTAAATTGTATATTTGCGGCGTTTTTGTCCTGACGGCGGTTTCGGATAACTGGCTGAGAGGACAGAGGTTTTGAAATTCACTTAGTACTAACCAATATTATAAAACAACAAACAACAAATGAAAAAACTCAAATTGATTGCGCTGCTGGCGGCTCTGTTCCTGCCGCTGGCGACACATGCGCAAGTGACGTTGACAGTCTGCGAAGGCACTACGACCAATACGTATGTGCCGATGTATGGCTTCTACAACGACTCGCGTTTCAAGAACGAGATGGTCTATCCGGCCAGTATGCTCGGCGAGCTGGAGGGTGGCACGATTACCACCATCACCTTCTATGCCCAGGACGCTGACAGCTGGAACTCGCCGATGGAACTGACCATCGACGAGGTGGCCGACACCTCCTACAGCGGCAGTGGTGCCGCATGGAAGGCCACGGACAACGCCCAGGTGTCGTGGACCGGTACCTGCACGGTTGTCGACGGCCAGTGGGTCATCCAGCTGAGCGACCCCTACGTCTATGGCGGCGGCAACCTGCTGCTGTCTTTCCGCAACACTGCCACCGGTACTGGCTGCCCCTATAGCCATTTCTATGGTGTCAGTACAGGCTACAATTCTTGTGGATATAACACTGGAGCTACGCCTTCGTCGGTCAGCACTGCCCAGCAGTTCCTCCCCAAGGTTACCTTCGGCTTTACTTCCAATGCCAACGTCTGCAGGGGTATTACCAACATGCAGGCTTCCAATATCACTACCGAGAGTGCCACTATCAACTGGAACCGTCGTGGTTCCGAGAGTGCATGGGCGGTCTACCTGAATGGCCAGCATGTGGCCGATGTCACCGACTCCTCCTATACGTTCAATACCCTCACTGCCAACACGGCCTATACCGCCGGTGTCCGCGCCGTCTGCGGCGTGGGTGACAGCTCCTCGATGGTCTCCATGCCGTTCCGCACCGCCTGCTCGCCCATCGACGTCAGCACCCAGAACTGGAACGAGAACTTCGAGAGCTGGGCTACGGGTGAAAGCGGCTACGACCCCTGCTGGGGCCGCTACGGCTACTATGGCACCTATCTCCCGCAGGTTTCCACCACCACGGGTCCTGACGGCATCAGTGGCAAGAGCCTCTATGGCTTTGCCGGCAACAATGCCCAGCCTATGTTCGTCATCCTCCCCGAGATGGAGGACCTGAGCAACGCCATGATTGCTTTCCAAGCCAAGACTGGCTATACCTCCACTTCTACCATCCAGGCCGGCTATATGACCGACCCCACCGATACCACCACCTTCCACGCTGTCTCTATCTTTAACCTCACCTCCGCCGATGGTTGGAAGTACTGTGAGTCGCACCTCGAAGGCGACGACCTGAGCAGCGCTTACCGCATCGCCCTCCGTCTGCACAACAGCCCCAATGCCGGCTATTATGTCTATCTTGACGACATCATGGTCGGTCCCGCCCTCTCGTGCGCCCGTCCCACTGCTCTCGCTGTCCGCGACATCGTCAGCGACGGCGCCGAGCTTGTCATTGAGGACAGCACCTACCATAGCGACTACACGGTGCAGCTGTATACCAACGATACCCTGCTGGCGAACACCATCGATGCCAGCGACACCGTGGTGACCCTCAGCTCGCTGACCCCCAATACGGAGTATAAGGTTGTCGTGGTCTCGAACTGCGACGCTTCTGCCACCACCCTGCCCATCAGCACTTCGTTCCGCACCAGCTGCGTGGCCATCGCCCACGACGAGCTACCCTGGACGGCCCATTTCGACAGCCTGAACACCGGCGTGGTGACGCCTGACCGTCTGAGCTGCTGGATTGCCAACAGTGGGAGCACGAGCTACCCTGCTATCAGCTCGTCGGAGCAGCACAGCCTCCCCAACAGCCTCAATCTGTATGGTGTGACGCCGCAGGTGATTGCCATGCCGGCCTTTGCTGACGACCTGAACACGCTGCAGCTTTCCTTCTGGCTGAAACCTTATGTTAACTGGAACAATGTGGTGTCCGCCTGGGTCGAGGTGGGTGTGATGAGCAACCCGAGCGACCCCGCCACCTTCGTGGCCGTGCAGACCTGCCAGCCTGCCGCCTCGGGCTGGAGCCAGTATGATGTGACCTTTGCCAACCACACCACCGGCTATATCGCCTTCCGTTTTGCCGGAGCTTCTTACAACAGCATCTATCTCGACGACATCACTGTCCAGGAGGTGCCCTCCTGCGTGCGTCCCAGCGTGACCGTCAGTGGTGTGAGCGCCACCAGCGCCACCCTCACCATTGCTGACGCCAACGACGCCGGCCAGTACACCGTGGTTGTCAATGATGGCGACAGCACCCTGGTGGACGGCTTCGAGCTTGTCCTCGACACGCTGCAGGCCAACAGCGACTACAGCGTGCGTGTGCGCACCCTCTGCAACGACGGCAACCCCACGGCGGATGCCGCCACCGTTACCTTCCACACGCTCTGCAGCGGCGTTGCCATCCCCGACACCAACGGCTTCGAGGCTGATGCCGACAACAGCATCCCTGCCTGCTGGACGAACCTCGGCGGCACCACCACGGTGCGCACCAGCAGCTCGGGCAGCAGCAGTGGTGTCCACAGCGGCAGCCAGTACCTCGACTTCCGTGGCGCCACCCGCAATATGATTGCCCTGCCCCCGACGACGGAGCCCACCGGCAATCTGCAGGTGCGTTTCTGGACCCGCCCCGAGGATCCCACCAAAAACAGCTGTGGCAAGTTCCAGGTGGGTTACATCACCGACCCCGCCGATACCACCACGTTTGTTGCCGTGGCCACCTATGTTTATAACGAGTTCACCGGCTACGAGGAGAAAGAGGTCTCGATGGTCGGTGCTCCCGACAACGCCCTGATCGCTTTCCTTCAGAAGGACTGCTCTACAATCTACTATTGGTTTGTCGACGACGTGATCGTCGAGGAGCTTCCTTCCTGCCAGCATCCCGTCAGCGTGAGTGTGAGCGACATCACCGTCGACGGTGTCACCCTTACCGTCAACGACCCCGCCCAGGCCGACAGCTACCGCTACTACCTCGCCGTGAACGACAGCATTGTCGACAGCAATGACTTCTACAGCACCACCACCGAGGTGCTGAACCTCACCGGCAACACGGCCTATACCGTCAGTGTGGCCACCGTGTGTGGCGACGAGGTGACCTCCACCGTGAGCACCTCCTTCCGCACCGCCTGCTCGGCCATCGCCACCGCCGACCTGCCTTGGAGCGAAAGCTTTGAGACCTATCCCGCCGCCACCGGTATTGTCCCCTGCTGGGACTATCAGGGTCCCAATGCCGAGAAGGTCTCGGTGGTCAGCGCAAATGCCCACGACGGCAGCAAGTCGTTCCGTTTCTCGGGCAGTGCCACCACGCCGCATGTGGCCATCCTGCCTGCCTTCGAGGACGGCATCGAGGGCTTGATGCTGGGCTTCTGGCTGAAGTCTGAAAACATCTCCAGCTCGGGCAACCTTTTGGTGGGTTATGTCACTGAAGACTCTGTCTTCACGGCTATCGACACGTTCCTTTGCGCCGACTATCTCACGATGGACTATGAGGAGGTGCGTTTCGAGAATGTCCCCACCGATGCCCGTATAGCCATCGCTCAGGTTCAGACCTCCTCTTCCAACTACTGGTGGTGGATTGACGACTTGACGGTCGGCCCCGCCACCGAGTGTGTGCGTCCCAACGGCGTCGAGGTGCGCAATATCACCACCGATGGTGCCGAACTCTGGATTGACGACAGCACGTTGGTGTACAACTACAGCATCCTGGTGGTTTCGGGCAACGACACCGTCCAGTACACCACCGTCAACGACACCGTGGCTACCCTGACGGGTCTTGCTTCCGGCACCGGCTACACGGTCTATGTCCGTGCCCTCTGCCCGGGTGGCGACTCCACCACCGCTGTCAACGCCTCGTTCTTCACCGAGTGCGAGACGATCAGCACCCTGCCCTATAACGAAGGTTTCGAGACCTGGATTACCGGCGCTACCGGCTTCAGCCCCTGCTGGGACCGCTACTACAAGGGCTATTCCGCCAGTACCACCAACCACCCTTATGTGATGACCGGCGATGTTCATGACGGAAGCAATGCCATGCGCTTCTATTCGGCCTATGACTATTCGGGCTATGGCAACGCCTCCTACTACTATTCTGTCGCCTATATGCCTCTCTTTAGCGCACCGGTGAACACCCTGACGATGAGTTTCTGGTACAAGGTGGCCGACACCTATGACCCCGACTATACCGAGATTTATGTGGGTGTGAGCGACACCATTGGCGACACCACCACCTTCACCCGCATCGAGACCATCGTCCCCACCGACCACCAGTGGCACCAGTACGAACTCGACTTCGGCGCCTACACCGGCACTGGCAACCGCATTACCATCATCCAGAAGAATGTTAACGGCGACGAGGAGTACGACTATGACTACGACATGTCCTATTATTATAGTACCGCCTATGGTTATATCGACGATATCACCATCGACGCGATGTCTTCCTGCGTGCGTCCCGCCACCCTCGTGGTGAGCGATGTCGACGCCACCCATGCCACCCTCACCTGGACCGACAACAACGGCACGGGCGACTATGTGGTGCTGTGCAGCAACGGCGACTCTGTCACCGTCAACGGTGCGCTGACCTACACCTTCAGCAACCTCGAGCCCACCACCAACTACACCGTCGGCGTGCGTCGCATCTGTGGTGACGAGCTCTCTCCGAATGCCCGTACCGCCACCTTCCGCACCCTCTCGGTGCCTGTCACCGTGCTGCCCTACAGCACCGGCTTCGAGGCTGGTGAGGATACCGGCTGGGAGTATCGCAACGCTACCACCAACCAGTGGACCATCGATACCGCCGCCCATCAGGCCGGCAGCCGCGCCCTCTACATCTCCAACGATGGTGGCGCCAGCAACGCCTATACGAACAATAGCACCACCAACAGCTATGCTTACCGCATCTTCGACCTCGCCGCTGGCGAGTATGCCGTCAGCTTCAACTGGCGTGCCAAGGGTGAGAGCAGCTTCGACTTCCTCCGCGTCTTCGCCGTGCCCGACAACCTGAGCCTCGCCACCGCCGACGGTAGCTCGTCTACCGCCAACTTCAGCGGCTGGCAGGACATCGTGGGTGGTAAGCTGAACCAGCAGGACAGCTGGCAGACCGTCAGCGGCACCTTCACCGTTGCCGACAGCGGCCGCTACAAGCTGGTCTTCTTCTGGCGTAACGACAATAGTGACGGCAGCAATCCTCCCGCCGCTATCGACAACGTCACCCTCGAGGGCCTCACCTGCTCGACGCCGAGCAACCTGGTCTTCGACACCGTTACCTCCACCAGCGTCACCCTCAGCTGGCACTCCAACGGCACAGAAAGTGCTTGGGTCGTCAGTGTCGACAATGGCGCTTGGCGTACTGTCGCCGACACGGTGTACACCGTCTTCGACCTCACTCCCGCCACCCTCCACACCTTCGACGTCCGCGCCCTCTGCAGTGCCGGCGACACCAGCTATGCTGTCAGCGGCAGCGTGCGCACCGAGTGCGCCTCCATCGGCTATGCCGACCTGCCCTGGACCGAGGACTTCAACGCCATCTCGTCGATGAGCGACCTCCTGTGCTGGAGTCGCTACTTCGGCCTCTACACCGGTGACACCACGACCCTCAGCAGCACCACCAGCGGCTGGACCAACACCACTACCGCCATGGGTAGCAGCAATCATGTCAAGCTGAACATCTACGGTACCACGACCAGGACTTGGCTGGTGAGCCCCGCCATCGACGTGGTGACGCCCCTCAACCTCGCGTTCGACTATGCGCTGACGAAATTTAGCACTGCCGACAGTATCGTGCAGGCCGGCAGCGACGACCGCTTCATGGTCCTCGTTACCAGCGACAACGGTAACTCCTGGACGCCCCTTGCCACTTGGGATTCCACGGGCAACGCCTATGGTTCTATCCAGCCGGTGGCTACCACTGATACCTTCTCGCTTGCCGCCTATGTGGGTCAGCAGATCCGCATCGCCTTCTACGGCGAGAGCACCGTGGCCAACAATGGCGACAACGACCTCCACATCGACAATGTCACCGTCTTCGCCGACAGCACTGCTCCGCAGCCCACGACCTACAACGTGACGCTCCTCTCGTACGACACCACCATGGGTCATGTGAACCCCGCCGAGGTCACCACCGTGATGGAGAACAGCCGCTTCACCGCCACCGCCGTCGCGGAGCATGACTATGTCTTCGCGTACTGGACCGATGCTGCCGGCAGCCTCGTCATCACCGACAACCCCTTCACCTTCACCGTGGTCTCTGACACAACCCTCATCGCCGTCTTCGAGCTTGCCAGCTGGCCGGAGCGTTGCCCCGCACCCACCCATGTGACCGCCAGCAACGTGACCGCCACCAGCGCCGTCATCAGCTGGACAAACGGAGGCAGCGAGAGCGCCTGGACGATTGACTACAACGGACACACCGTCAATGTCGACAGCAACCCCTATACCCTCACCGGCCTCACCGCCAACACCACCTACACTGTCGCCGTCAAGGCCAGATGCACCCTTAACGATATGAGCGAGTGGAGTGAAGCCTACACCTTCACCACTGCCAGTGTGGGTATCGACGATGTCGACGGCAGTGCCATCGCCCTCTACCCGAACCCCGCCAGCACCATGGTGACCCTTACGGGCATCGAGGAGGCCGCCACTGTGACCTTGGTCGACATGAACGGCCGTGTGAACGGAGAGTGGAGAACGGAGAACGGAAAACTGACCATCGATGTCAGCTCGCTGACGTCGGGTGCCTACTTCGTCCGCATCGCCGGCGAGCAGGTCAACGTTATCCGCAAACTGATTGTCCGCTAGGAAGGACTAGGTGGACCTAGGCAATCCTAGGCGGTCCTAGGTTCTTCTAGGCAGACCTAGGTTTTTCTAGGAAACCACTAAATTGGCAGGGCACCCGCAAAGGGTGCCCTGCTTTATTTTTTTGCTATATAAAAAAAAAGTTGTATCTTTGCAGTTCGAATATAATTGTATTTGTTATGTCTGACACACTGGTTATCACCCCTACTTACAACGAGAAGGAAAATATCGAAGCTATCATCCGCAAGGTCTTTTCTTTGCCGAAAGAGTTTGATATGCTTATCGTTGAGGATAATTCGCCCGACGGCACGGCCGACATCGTGAAGCGTCTGATGCAAGAGTTTCCCAACCGCCTCTTTATCAAGGAACGTAAGGGTAAGCTGGGCCTCGGCACCGCCTACCTCGACGGTATGCGTTGGGGTAACGAGCACGGCTACGACTATATGATTGAGATGGATGCCGACTTCTCGCACAACCCCGAAGACTTGGTGCGCCTCTACGATGCCTGCTCCAGCGGCAAGGGCGACGTGGTGGTGGGCAGCCGCTATGTAGGTGGCAAGATCAGTGTGGTGAACTGGCCCATGGGGCGCCTGATGATGAGCTACTATGCCTCGAAATATGTCCGCATCGTCACCGGCATGAAGGTGGCGGACTCCACCGCCGGCTTCGTCTGCTGGAGCCGCAGGGTGCTGGAGAAGGTGAAGTTCGACAAGGTGAAGTTCGTCGGCTATGCCTTCCAGATTGAGATGAAATACACGGCCACGCGCCTGGGCTTCAAGGTCTACGAAGTGCCTATCATCTTCACCGACCGCGTGCTGGGCGTGAGCAAGATGAGCATGAAGATTTTCAAGGAGGCCTTCTTCGGAGTGTTTAGCTTGCGCTTCCGCAACTGGCGCAAGTACTAAATCTCGGTAAATCCTTTTATTCCTCCTGCTTCGCGAAATCTTGTAAATCTTGTAAATTATGCTGGCGCACGATGCTATGTATGAGTTGATGTATGAGGTACGTGGCGCCGCGATGGAGGTTTACAACCATTTTGGACCGGGTTTGTTGGAATCGGTTTATGAGAAAGCAATGGTGCAAGAACTGACTTTGCGAGAATTGAAAGTGGAATCACAGGTTCCTATTGAGATAATGTATAAAGGAGCCAAGATAGGCGATGACTTGAGAATAGATTTGTTGGTGGAGGATGAGTTGATTGTAGAGTTGAAATCGGTGGAGGAAATAAAAGATATACATTACAAGCAATTGCGAACATATTTGAAGTTGTTAGAACAAGAGGAAGGGTTGCTAATTAATTTTGGCGAATACGACCTAAAGAAAGGCATGAGGCGAGTGACCGTTAGTGGCCGTTGATAACACTTGTTTGCGTAGCCACCGCGAAGCGGAAAAATTTACAAGATTTACCAGATTTCGTGAGCGGAGCGAGCAGGAGAATAAAAAAGAAACAAGATAAACAGAGAAAAAAATAAACAGAGATATAATGAGAAAGATTCTATTGACATTGGCGGCGGTGATGTGCGCCGCGACGATGATGGCGCAGGAGAAACTCCTGCAGTGGGACCAACTGATGGACTACAAACTGTATCCGCAGCGCGAGATACGCAAGTTCCAGTTTCTGCCGGGCAGCGACAAGGTGACGTACAACCGTGGCGGTGACCCCCTCATTTTCGACGGCAAACAGGAACGTGCCTTGAACGCCAAAGAACTCAAAATATGGGAGTCTATGGAGTTGCCTTTGGCTGACGGCGACGGAATTGAGAAGAAAGACGGCAATCTGTATGTCGAAGGCAAACTCGTGGAGAAGGGTGACGGCTACAATATCGTCCTTGGCGAGAGCGTGCACCGCAATGAGTTCGGCATCGACGGCGGCCTCTTCTGGTCGCCCAAGCGCAGCCGCCTGGCTTTCTACCGCATGGACCAGAGCATGGTGGTGGACTACCCGCTGGTAAACACCAAAGCCCGCGAGGCAGAACCCAAACCCATCAAGTACCCCATGGCCGGAATGAAGAGCCACGAGGTGACGGTGGGCGTATGGGATATCGCTACTGAGAAGCTTGTCTACCTCGACACCCGCAAGGATACTACTGTCCACGAGCGTGAGATGTACCTCACCAATATCGCCTGGAGCCCCGATGAGAAATATGTGTTCATCGCCAAAATCAACCGCGAGCAGAACCACATGTGGCTCGAGCAGTACGATGCCGTGAGCGGCAAGCTCGTGAAGGTGCTCTTCGAAGAGACCAATCCCCGTTATGTGGAGCCCTGTGAGCCGATGATTTTCACCCCCAAGGGTGACCAGTTCCTCTGGTATTCGATGCGCGACGGCTACAAGCACCTCTATCTCTACAACCTCGACGGCAAGTTGGTGAAGCAAGTCACCAAGGGTGAGTATGAAGTTGAGAGCTTCATCAAGTTCGACAAGAAAGGCGAGAATATCTTTATCTATGCCAATAAGGACAACCTCGCCGGTCGCGATGCTTACCGCGTGAACCTGAAAAAGGGTACCATGGAGTGCCTTACCATGCAGGAGAACGGTCTGCACGGCACCCACAGCATCGTCCTTAACGACAATTGCAGCACGTGGGTGGATGTATGGAGCAGCGTGGATATGCCGATACGTGCCGACCTGCGCGACCTCAAGCACAAGAAAGCCCTCTATACCTTTTATGCCGCAGAGAACCCCCTGAAGGACTACGCCATGCCCGGCGTAAAACTCGGCACCATCAAGGCTGCCGACGGCAAGACCGACCTCTACTACCGCCTTATCACTCCCCCGAATATGGAGAAGGGCAAGAAATATCCGACGCTGGTGTATGTCTATGGCGGCCCGCACTCGCAGCTCGTCACCGACAGCTGGCTTGGCGGCGGAAACCTCTACTTCATGTTCCTTGCCCAGCAGGGCTATGTGGTCTTCACCGTCGACAACCGCGGCACCGATAACCGTGGCTTCGAGTTCGAGAGCTGCACGCACCGCCACCTCGGCGAGATAGAGATGGCCGACCAGATGGAAGGCGTCAAATTCCTCAAGAGCCTGCCCTACGTGGACGAAAACCGCATGGGCGTCGAGGGCTGGAGCTTCGGCGGCTTCATGACCATCACCATGAAGCTGGCGCACCCCGAGGTCTTTAAGGTGGGCTGTGCCGGCGGCCCCGTCATCGACTGGAAGTGGTACGAGATCATGTACGGCGAGCGCTATATGGATATGCCGCAGGAGAACCCCGAAGGCTACGAGGCCAACAGCCTGCTCAACAAGGCCAAGAACCTCGAAGGCCGTCTGCTCGTTATCCAGGGAGCCGAAGACAACACTGTGGTGCCGCAGCACAGCACCGAGTTCATCGAGCGCTGCATCAACAACTACAAGCAGGTCGACTATTTCATGTATCCCCACCACGAGCACAACGTGCTGGGTCGCGAGCGTCTGCACCTCTACCAGAAGATGTTCGATTACTACGAAACCCACTTGAAGTGAAAAACTTACGCATTAACGCATTAACACATTAACGCATTCTAGGAGATGTTTACTGGCATTATTGAGATGACGGCCAAGGTCGTCAAGATTGAGAAAGAGAATACCAACTACCACTTCACCCTCGAGGTGCCCTTCGGCGACGAGCTGGCCATCGACCAGAGCATGGCGCATGACGGCTGCTGCCTCACCGTGGTGAAGGTCGACAAGGAGAAGAAACAGTATGTGGTCACCGCCATGGACGAGACGATGCTGAAGACCAACCTCGGCACCTGGAAGGTGGGCACCGAGGTCAACGTGGAACGCTCGATGCGTATGGACGGCCGCTTCGACGGCCACATCGTGCAGGGCCATGTGGACCAGACGGCCACCTGCACCAAAGTCGTCGACGACAACGGCAGCTGGCGATTCTACTTCGAGTACGACCAGAAGAACGCCCCCTCCATCACTGTTCCCAAAGGCTCCATTTCCATCAATGGTGTGAGCCTCACCGTGGTCGACAGTGAGCCCGGTATGTTCAGCGTGGCCATCATACCTTATACTTATAAGGTGACCAACTTCCACAACTTCAAGCCTGGAACGGTGGTCAACATCGAGTTCGACGTCTTCGGCAAATACGTCCAGCGTCTGCTGGAGCAGTATATGTCTGCACAGAAATAAAGATTAGGGTACCGGGTCGTATCCCGAGCCGCCCCACGGGTTGCAGCGGAGGATACGCTTCAGTGCCAGCCATCCACCTTTGAAGGGGCCATACTTGCGTATGGCCTCTTGTGCATACTGCGAGCAGGTAGGCGTGTAGCGACACGCCGGCGGCAGCAGCGGCGAGATGCAGGTGCGATAGAAGGCTATCAGGGCCAGCATAAGCCATGACAGAGGTTTGAATTTCATGGCTGGAGGGTTTTCTGGATATCGTTCTGTAGGGCGGTGAATAGCTTGTCCATCTTGTGGCCCAGTTGCTCGTAGGTGAGAATCTCGTTGTGGATGTAGACCATCGAGAAGACAATGCTCACGCCCTGCTCCTCGAGAAACTGGTAGAAGGCGGGTTTCCGTAGGCGGTAGCATTCGCGTGTCAGGCGCCGCACACGGTTGCGGTCCACGGCATGATGGAATTTGCGCTTCGGCGCGACAATCATGACTTGACAAGGTGAAAGGTGAGAGGTGAGAGGTGAAAGGTTGGGGACGACTAGCCACTGGACGGAAAAAGGAAAAGCCATCAGCCGGTGACCTTCTGCGTAGAGTTGGTCAATCAGCCGACGGCTGCATAGTCGTTCTTCTTTCTTGAAAGTGAAACTCATGATTTGACTCACACAATCAAGCATTCACACATTCAGGCATTCTTCTTGGCCGTCTTCTTTTCTGCGGGCGTGCTGCGTTTTGAAGCCACTGCTTTGGCAGCCACTTTAGGAGCTGTTTTAGGAGCCGCTTTAGGAGTTGCCTTGGCGGTCTCTTTGACAGCTATTTTAGCGGCCTCTTTGGCAGCCTCTTTCTCCTTCTTGGCGGCTTCGGCCTCTTTGCGGGCCTTCTCGGCGGCACGGGCGGCGCGACGGGCTGCCGCCTGGGCTTTCTTCTCCTCCATGCGCTGCTTGTAGATCTCTTTGTTGGCGATGACGGGCTTGGCCTTCTTGTTGGTGGCCGAGATGGTGTTCTTCAGGCCGTGCTTGGCGGTGTCGCCCTTCGAGACGATGACGGTGTCCTGCTCTTTACCCATGATGTAGTTCTCGATAGCCATAGCCATCGAAGGGGCCGACTGGGTGGGGGCGGCGATGGTCAGCTTGATGCCCTGCTCCTTGAGGGCCGCATGGGTCGAGGTGCCGAAGGCGGCGATAATGATGTCGCGGTCTTTCACGTCGGGGAAGCTCTTCACTAGGCTGCGCACGCCGATGGGCGAGAAGAGGGCGATGGCGTCGAAGTCCTCAAGCTTGAATTTGGTGAGGTCCTTGGGCGCCGAAGTGTACATGGGGGCTTTGGTGTATTTGAACTTGGCCTTGTCGAGGGCCTTGGTGTATTCGGTCTGCTTCTCGTCGCTGCAGGGGAAGAGAAACTTCTCCTCACGGTGTTTGCTCATCACCTCCAGCAGGTCGGAGAAATACTGGTTGCCGAAGAATACTTTGCGCTTGCGATACTGGATGTAGTTCTGCAGGTAGAGGGCAATGGCCTCGGTGGAGCAGAAATACTTCATCTCCTCGCTGACGGTCTCGCGCAGCTCCTTCAGCATACGGAAGAAGTGGTCGATAGAGTTCTTGCTGTTGAAGATGATGGCAGAGTATTCGCTGATATGAATGCGAGTTTTCCTGAACTCGGAGACAGGGATACCTACGACGTCAAAAAATTTGAAGAAGGTAAGGTCAACGTTGTGCTTGTTGATAAGATTTCGGTAGGGAGATTTCTCCAAATCGGCGGGTACCGGCTGCGAAATCAGGATTTTTTTAATCTTCATGTTCTCTACTAGGTGTTACTCAACTTATTGGTCTACTGACAGTAACCACTTTATTATAGCTAAAATGGGTATAGCTTCGACGATGCAAAGATAGTAAAAAAGATAGAAACTGGAGTGGTTTTGGTTTGTTAAAAATACTTTCACCCCTCGCGCAAAGCGCCATAGGAAGATGATGGCGAGGGCGATGGAGATGATGTATGTCATCGACATTTGTGCGCCGGGGAAGTAGAGGAAAGGCAGGAGAAGTACCGTGACAAGCAGTCCTTCGAGGAGGTTGTGGATGTAGTTGCAGGTGATGTAGAGGCTGATGCCTTTCTTGTTGTCGAAAGTGTTTCCCAGCATCCGCAGCAGCAGGTTGCGCAGGATGTAGAGCAGGCTCAGCAGACCGAAGGTCGCCAGGTATCCAAGGATGCCGCTCTGGGCGAAGACGCTGGCATGAATGACCATGCTGACCGATGCCACCAGCAGCAGTCCCATCGGAAGCATGAGGGTGTTGCGTTTGAGGTTGCAGTCGCGCACCAGACGGTCCATGGCGCGCAGGTCGACGGCGGCCTTGAGGAGTGCTATGAGCTTAATCTTGCGCAGTTTCATGTAGAGGCTCGACAGGCTGATGATCAGCAGCAGGATGACGAAAGTCCATGTGGGTACCGCTGTGTCGGGCCGTACCACGAGGTTGTCGTGGTGTGGCGGCAGCTTGTGTCCGACCACCAGCGACTCGCGAAAGACGGTGTCGGGCAGCTCCCTCAACGGGTGTATCGAGTCGAAAGGTATTCCCGTATAGCCGGCATCGATAGTGGCGCTGTCGACAGGCCACTGCCAGAAGGGCGTGGCGCTTAAGGTGTCTATGTTGTTCTCTGGCATGTTGTGATTCTTAGTGGATGATGATTTTGGTGACATTGTCGCCCGTGGCGAAATAGCATCCTCGTGGCAGCGCGTGGATGTCCCAGCGCACGGGGACTCCCGGCGTGAGGTGGAAGGTGGCGACGCGGCGTCCCAGCATGTCGTTGACGGTCACCGTCATCGCTGTCTCGGCCGTCAGCCATACCGCGTCGCCCGCGGGGTTGGGGTAGAGGGTCAGCAAGGACGTGGTGGCGTATGACGGCAGGCTGCCGATGCCCACGGCGGTGGTGTCTTCGTCGCATGACCAGGCATAGAGGCTGTCCCATAGGGCCAGCGGCAGCTGGATGTCGTCAACCCATACGCAGTCGTGTCCGGCGCTACCCGAGTTGTCTTTGGCGTAACACCAGCAGAGGGTGTGGCGTCCCGCCGTCAGCGTGTGGCGGAACTGCCTCCACGCGGTCTCGCCCCAGTCGGCATAGCCACGGGCGCGGCCGTCGAGTTGGAAGAAAAACTTGTCATATTCCGCCTCGGTGGAGGTCTTCACCCAGTAGCTTAGGCTGTCGGCATGTGCAAGGGTGGCCTCGAGGCATAGGCAGGTCGTTTGGCTGTGGCCGATGGCTCCCGAGCGGACGCTGAAGGTGCCGCTGCGGTGCTCGCTGCTGTCGATCGTCCAAGGCTTCCAGCCATTATTCTTCCAGGGGTGATTATTGAAGGCGTTCTCGAAGCTCTCGATACGGTCGCCACTCTCGAGCCAGAAGTCCTGCTGCTGACGCCAGTGGCCGAGGTGGAGGTCTCCGACGATATGCAGCGCACAGAGGCTGTCGGGAGTGGAGAACGACGAGTGGGTGGTGGCTAGCGGGTGGGTAGGGGAGACGAGGGTGTCGCCTGTGGGATAGGCGGTGACAGTCACTCGCAGGTTGTCGTATTGGCCGTCCACGAGGGCTTCCAGCAGGTAGTCGTGGTTGCGAGACACTTTCAATGCTTCGCTGCTATCGGCCTCAAGGAGGCGTAACGCGAGGGTGGGGTAGGTGACGGGCAGTCGGCGGGTGAGCGTCAGCCGGCATTCTGTGTCGTCGCTCCATGCGACGAGAGCGGCTTGCCATATAGGCAGTTGTCCGACTTCCACTATCGTTATGGGTAGCGTCACCTCACGTTGGCAGTTCGGCAGTAGTGAATCAATCACGACGAGTTGCTCTTCCAGCACGGCACCGTCGGTGGCGTCTGGGATGAGTGCTACATGCAGGCTGTCCAGCCGCTGCTGCCCGATATTCATCACCGTGCAGCGCACCGCGGTGTCGTCCACCATCACGTCGCGCAGCGTCACACCATGGTTCATGGTGGTCTCAACGGTGAGGGTGTCGATGCGGGGACGCAGTCCTACGCCTGTGGCGGTAACGATGAGTGGCAGGGTGTCGAGCGTACGGCAGAGGGGGACGACGGCGCCGCTTGTCATACCGATGACGGCGTGTCCCAACAGGCTATCGCCTTGCAGGGCGGTGACGGTGACACCGGGGGTGCCACTGACGTGCAACTCACTTTGCCCGTTGAAGAGGGAGTCTGTCGTTAGCGTAATCTCCTGCGGTACCCCTATCCAAGGGCGTAGCGACGGGTCTCCAAAGAGGCAGTATATTTCCCAGTAGAACTTGGAGTAGGACGAGCCGATAGCGGTCACCGCCAGGTTGCCGGCAGTGAGCAGCTCGCCCATCGTCGTCACGTCGTGACGGCGGCCAGTCAAGCCGTCGAAGGCTCCGGGGTAGAGGCTGTCGTAGGGGGTGTCGAGACTGATGCTGCTGCGAGGTCCCACGGCCCAGTAGTAGTCTTCTTGCCAGAGGGTGTTGTTGGTGGCGCCGATGACGCCTGCCGCGCCGCCCTGCGGCATGCGTAGCAGCTCCTCGCCGAAGCAGGTGCCGGCGAAGGCATTGCTCTGGCAGCAGTTGTTCACAAAGACGGTGGGCTGTGTGGCTCCGGCCTCCTCGACGCCGCTGCTGGTCAGCGCTGGCGCGGTCCATCCGTTGCGGGTGCAGTGCGCCGTGTAGCTCAGCAGTGCGCCGCCGTCGCCGATGGCGCTCTGGATGGCTTCCAGCTGCGAGCCCGAGGCGGGGTTGTACCAGCAGAGGGTGTCAAGCTCGGGATGTGCCAACTTGGCTTCGCGCTTGAGGTAGTTCACCTGTCCATTGGTGCTTGTCGGTGCGATGCCGCTGCTCTCTTCGCCGGCCACAAACAGCAGGCGTTTCATCTGCAGGGTGTCCATGTCGCGGCACTGCTCATAGCGCAGCGTTTTCTCTACCACGGCTTGTAGCTCGGCACTATCGTTCACTGGCCAGCGTCCCAGCATAGTCTCGGGTAGGTAGTCGCCTGTGAAGTCGGCATAGAAAAGGTCTGTTATGTGCCTCACACCGTCGAAGGCTATCGTGCTGTAGGGACTCTCAATCTGGTCGTTGTCGCCCACGAGGAGGGTGTATGTGGGGATGGGTGAGAGTGGGTCGGAACTGTCGAACAGTGGACGCATCAGCGCTTTTACGCTATCGCACAGGTGGGTGTCGGCATAGAGTTCCACCACGTCGTATCCCTCCTGCCGTTTCCACTGCACGAAAGGCTGCAACCCCTCGCGGAACTGTGGCCGCGACACAACGAGGAATCGTTCGTTCCCATGGTTCACGTTACTACGAGTCTCTTTCACTTTCAGTGTGGCTTCAATGTAGGTGTCGATGTCCACTTCGCGCCCCAAGGGCATGTAGGCCACCGGGTGCACCGTCACGCGGAACAGTTGCTCCGTGCCCATCACGCCGAGGTCCTCCACCGTTATCTTCTCGCGACAGCGGTAGGTGCTCCAGGAATTGTATATCTTATCGTCGGGTCGGTATTCGGGTCGAGGCCTGTCTTTGACCCAGCCTTCCGTCACAGGGGCCACGGGTTTGCCGCGCGGTACCGCTTTGTGCCAGTAGAACTGGCTCAGGGAGTCGATGCCCTCCAGTTCCAGTGTGCTGCCTTTGGGTAGGCGCACGAGGGTGGAGAGAAACGGCAGGTCGGGGGCACCCACGGGACCGGTGCCGAAAGTCATACCCTCCCAGCGCAGCAGGCTGTAGCCCTTGACGGCGGTGCTGTCGACAAATAGTTGCAGATGGTCACCCTCGAAGCGCAGACGAATCGTGCTGTCGTTCTCATGCACGAGGGACAACATCGTCTTTCCGTGACTTTGCGCCACGGCGGCAAACGATATCAATAGACATATTACCAGTGATATATGTCGTTTCAACCTCATCTTTTTATAAACGTATTCCGATGCAAAAATACGAAAAAATCCCGTTTTGTCCGACGAAAAATCCACCACAGGTAAAATGAGCATAGGGGTTGGTGAAAATAAAATTTGTCCGTATGAAGTTTTATTCGTATTTTTGCAGTTTCAAATGAAATGAAGTATGGCTACTGTTAAATGCTCAATTCCTAAGGGTACGCGCGATTTCCTGCCTGTGGAGATGGCGCGCCGCAACTATATTTTCGATACTATCCGCTCGGTGTTTCGCACTTTTGCCTTCGAACCTATCGAGACTCCGTCGCTGGAGAATCTCTCCACGCTGATGGGAAAATACGGTGAAGAGGGAGATAAACTGCTCTTCAAGGTACTCAACTCAGGCGACTTCATGGATGGTGTGGATTTCAGCCAGGACTATCACAAGGTGGCGCCGCAGATTTGCGACCGTGGTCTGCGCTATGACCTGACGGTGCCTTTTGCCCGTTTCGTGGTGCAACACCGTGACCAGGTGGTGTTCCCCTTCCGCCGCTACCAGCTGCAGCCCGTGTGGCGTGCCGACAGGCCGCAGAAGGGTCGCTACCGCGAGTTCTACCAGTGTGACGCCGACATGATAGGCTCCACCTCGCTGCTCAACGAGCTCGAGTTGGTGCAGATGATTGACATGGTGTTCGGCAAACTGGGCATCAACGTCTGTGTGAAGATAAACAACCGCAAGGTGTTGGCCGGCATTGCCGACATGATTGGTGCGCCCGACAAGATGGTGGATATCACCGTGGCCATCGACAAACTCGACAAGATTGGTCTCGACAATGTGCGGGCCGAGTTGGCCGAGCGCGGACTTACCGCGGAACAGATACAGGCCCTCGACCCGGTGTTTTCGCTTAGCGGAAGTGCTGCCGAGAAACTGTCTGCCCTCGAGGCAATGTTTGCCAATGTGGAGACGGGCCTCAAGGGTGTTGCTGAACTGAAGGAACTCTTCGGCTATATCAACGCGGCGGAGCCGCGCTGCACCGTCGAACTCGACCTCACGCTGGCCCGCGGCCTTAACTACTACACCGGAGCCATCTTCGAGGTCAAGGCCATGGACGTGCAGATAGGAAGCATCTGTGGCGGCGGCCGCTATGATAACCTCACGGGTATCTTTGGCATGCCCGATGTCAGCGGCGTGGGTATCTCGTTCGGTGCCGACCGCATCTACGACGTGCTCACCGAATTGAACGCTTTCCCCGAAGGGTTGGAACAGGCTGCCCGTGTGATGTTTATCAACTTCGGCGCCGCCGAGCAGGCAGCTTGCATCGGCATCGCCGCACGGCTCCGCGCTGCTGGCATCTCGACGCTCATCTATCCCGACAGTGCCAAGATGAAGAAGCAGATGGACTACGCCAACCGCAAGCAGGTGCCTTTCGTGGCCTTTGTGGGCGAGAGCGAGATAAAAGACGGCACGGTGACCCTGAAGAATATGACCGACGGTACACAGCAGACCGTCAGTGTAGACAAACTGGCTGAGATACTCGGATGAAGTGGCTACTGCTCATAGCATTGCTATTGTTTCCTTTGTGCCTCAGAGCTCAGGATATTCCGGAAATTCTGGAGGCTCCGGCAATTCAGGTTCCTTCGATCCCACTCACTGACACGGTGTACGTGCTCCGCACCGACACCGTGCGCATCTTCCGTACCGACACGCTGCATGTATACCATACCGACACCGTGGTGCGGCGCGAGGCCGACACCGCGGCCCTCAGTGCCATGAAAGAGAAGGAGAAGTTCTACCGCGAGATTCTTTCGGCCAACGGTGTCGACAAGGAGAAACTCGAGGCCGAGCGCAACTACTACATCCACATGGTGGACTCGCTGCGGGTCCTGGTACGTATTGCCGAGCTGGAGAACGTGCGTAAGCAGGAAGAAAACAAATACCTCGCCGAGCGTGCCAAAGCCGCCGAAGAACGTATCGCCTTGGCCACCAATCGCAAGAAGAAGGTGCGTCCTATCCAGGGTATAGCCATGCGTTTCTACCGCACTCCTGTATGGGAAATACGCCTCAAGGCGGGTATGACCGAGGGAACATACGAGCGCTATATCAGCAACCGAAATGCCGGCGACATAGAGTTCGACTATGTCACGGGCGCGTCGGTGATGCTGTGGGACTTGACGAAGTATTTCAACAAAGATCATGTCCTCATCAGCGGTGACAGCACCACGCGCCAGATTCGCCGTTTCGACCAAGAATTTTCCTACGATGTGGGATTCTATGTGGGCTTCGGTGGAAGCAACCTCTTCAAGAACTTCTATGTCGGCGCCAGTTTCCGTTTCATGGATTTCTTCTACCTCACGATGGGCATGAATATCGCCGAATACCAGGTGCTGAAGGACGGCTATCACGACAATGACGTCATTGGCAACAGCCTGAGTATCGACGACATCACAGCCAAGGCATGGCTGGTGAAACCGTTTGTGTCGTTGTCAATCGACCTCGATTTCCTTGGATATATAAAGAAGTGAAAAAAAAGTAGCCTCTCAGCTACTTAGTTACTTAGCCACTCAGCTACTTAGTCACTCAGCCACTCAGTCACTCCAGATGCTGAGTTTGGAGAGGAACATGATGTTCTCTCGCACCGACGCCTCGATAAGGGTGTCGAAGTCTTTGTCGTTTTCTTTGTGGAAAGCCACCTCGATGGGGAGGACGTAGACGGGAAGGCCGTCGACCTTGTCATGCAGACGCATGGCATCTTTCTCGGTGGTCACGATGATATTGTTGCTGCCCGACAGGGCTGAGAATGACTCTTTGATGCGGGCGATGTCGCCCGAGGAGAAGTCGTGGTGGTCGGCGAAGGCGAGGTGTTGCACCTTGGTGTGGCGGCGTAACTCGGCGAGCATGGGCTCGGGATGGGCGATGCCGGTGACGCAGAGGATATTGTCCACGCGGCGCAGGTCGATGTCGACGGCATCGCCGTCGAGGGTCTGCAGGACGCCGTACTTGAGGTAGGAGAAGAATATCCTTTGATAGTTTTGCAACTTCAGGTCGTGGAGGATATTGTGCCTATCCACGGGGTTGAGGTTGGCGGGACATTTGGTGACGATGACGATGTTGGCGCGGTAGCGTGCCTTCTTGAACTCGCGCAGGTTGCCGTAGGGGAGGATGTGATCGTTGAAATAAGGGTGACTGTACTCCGTCAGCAGGATGTTGATGCTGGGCTTGATGGCGCGGTGTTGGAAGACATCGTCGAGGATGATGAGCTGGGGCTTCTTCGAAGTTTCCGGAGTTTTCATGTCTTCCGGATTCTCAGAGGATTCCGGAACTGCCGGTGGCGGCACCATCAGGCGCCGTACACCCTCCACGCGCTTCTCGCAGACGGCCACCTGCACCTGCGGGAATTTTTTCGCTATCATGGCGGGCTCGTCACCGAGGAGCAGCGGGTCGTGGCTGCCGTCGTCGGCTAGGAAGCCTTTGCTCCTGCGCTTGTAGCCACGGCTGAGCATGGCGGTGGGATATTTATCGGCGAGCAGCCGCAGGAGGTATTCCACATGCGGCGTCTTGCCGGTACCGCCGGTGGAAAGGTTCCCCACACCAATCGTCGTGATGTGGGGAGCCTCCTGTTTTTTGATGCCTAACGCATAGAACAAGTTGCGGAAACGCACTCCCACCGCGTACCAACAGGTCAGCGGGAAGAGTGCGTAGGAAAGGTTTTTTCTTAGGCTCATAATTATAACGTTGAATGATGAGTGATGAATGATGAACAGGCTACGCAAAACACGACAGCACGCTCATCATTCAACGTTCATCATTCATCATTCAACATTCATCATTATTTAAAGTAGCGGTTCAGCAGTCCTTCGAGGGCTTTGCCGTGGCGGGCCTCGTCGCGGGCCATCTCGTGGACGGTGTCGTGGATGGCGTCGAGGTTGAGGGCTTTGGCGCGCTTGGCGAGGTCGGTCTTGCCGGCGGTGGCACCGTACTCGGCGTCGACGCGCATCTTGAGGTTCTCCTTGGTGCTGTCGGTCAGCACTTCGCCCAGCAGCTCGGCGAATTTGGCGGCATGCTCGGCCTCCTCAAAGGCGGCTTTCTCCCAGTAGAGACCCACCTCGGGATAACCTTCGCGGTGTGCCACACGGGCCATGGCCAGGTACATACCCACCTCTTTGCACTCGCCTTCGAAGTTGGCGCGGAGGTCCATCTTGATATCTTCGGGGGCATCCTTGGCCACGCCGACGATGTGCTCGGCAGCCCAGGTCTTGATGTCCTCTTTCACTTCCTGCATGGGTTTGCCGCAGATGGGGCATTTCTCGGGCATTTCGTCTCCTTCATAGACGTAGCCGCACACGGGGCAGATAAACTTTTTGCTCATAATTCTAGTTGTTTTAGGGTTAATAATGGTCTTTAAAAACGGGGCAAAGATACGAAGAAATTATGATATGATGAAAATATTTTTCTTAAGTCAATGTTTTTTGTTGAATTGTTGCCAAAAAGCCTTAAGCTTTCGTTTTAGGAAGAAGACGTCATACATATCGGAGTCAATAGAATATATTGTCTCGTTGCACAATATAACCAGCACTTTTTTCTGTATGTTCACCCTGTTGGTGGAAGTAATGTTAAAGTTGACTTTGATGTCCTTAATCTTATACCATGGGATGATGGCCTTGGCGGTGATGCTTTCCTTGCCCATCTTCGTTCTTGTATCAACATTCGGAAGCGACAGATGGCTTGGCGTGACGACAATTCGGTCGTTTAGATATTTTAGCAGATCCACGCCCAACCATAGTAGTGTCACCACCAGAATGCCAAGCAATAATTGTCCCCAAAGCTCATCTAGAAGAAAGATGACATATACACATCCCGCAGCAAAAGCCAAATACATCACCTCATAGAAGATGATGCTGACGGTGGTGCGATAGACGGCGACGGGTTTTTCGTGGTAAAAGTTTTTCATGGCGTAAAGAGAGGGGTGTGTGGTTGCCACACACCCCTTTTAAGTTGTTTCGACGTGACTTAGTCGAGCACCAGGCTGGGGGCGCTGTAGGTGCGGGCGGCGAGCTCCTGGTTGAGCATATAGAGGCTCTTGGGATCGCTACCGAACAGCTCCATCTTGGTGATCATGTCGCGGGCATTGGTCTCCTCCTCACCCTGCTCCTTGACGAACCAGTCGAGGAACTGCATGGTGCGGAAGTCCTTCACCTTGTAGGCGGCGTCATAGATGGCGTGAATCGAGGCGGTGACATACTCCTCATGCTCCAGGCCGGCCTTCAGCACATCCATGTCTTTCTTGTATTTCTTGTCGGGCTTGGCGATGGCATTCAGTACAATGGGGCAGTCGTTGTTCTGCATGTACTTGTAGATGAGCATGGCATGGTCGCGCTCTTCCTGAGCCTGGATCATGTACCAGTTGGCGAAGCCGGCGAGGCCGCGCTTGTCGAAGTAGTTGTTCATGTCAAGATAAAGGTAGCCGCTGTACAGCTCTTTATTGATTTGCTCGTTGAGCAGGTCGGAAACTTTTTTGTTAAGCATAATATTGTAATTTTAATGTGTTAATTTGTTGATTCGTTAATATGTTAATCTGTCAAGATGCAATTGCGTCAGCACAACTAACGCATTCACACATTAACACATTCCCACATTCTATTATTGTTTCTCGAAGTGAGACTTATCTACCGAGCAGAGGGGGCAGACCCAGTCGGCGGGCAGGTCTTCGAACTTGGTGCCGGGAGCGATGCCGTGCTCCGGATCGCCCTTTGCAGGGTCATACTCATACCCGCAGATGTTGCAAACATACTTTTCCATATTATTTATTGTTTTAAAGGTTAATATTTCAAGATGCAAAGATACGAATTTTTTCCGAAGCGGCAAAAAATATTTTATTCCAGCAGCTTGAAGTCGCTGGCGGGGTGCTTGCACCAGGGGCAGATGAAATCGGCGGGGAGTTCGTCGCCTTCGTAGACGTAGCCGCAGACCTCGCAGACCCACTTCTTCTTGCCGCCCGATGACGGCTGGGCAGCGGCCATGGGCTTGGGCTTGATGTGCTGCTGGTAGTAGGCGTAGGTGATGCTGGGGCTGTCGGTGAGTACCTTGGCTTCCATCACACGGGCGATGAACATCGTGTGGGTGCCAAGGTCGATGCTCTTGGTGACGACACAGCTGATGACGCTGTTGATGTACTTGGGCAGGTATAGCAGGCCGTTGTCCGTGCGAAACTCCTGCTCACACTCGGCGAACTTGTTGACCTCCCTTCCGCTCTGGAAGCCGAAGTGCTGAAAGGGCTTCATGGTGGCCTCCTCGCTGAGCGGGCAGAGATTGAACTTCAGCGTCTTCAGCACCATGTCGTGCGTGAGGTTGGCCTTGTTGACACAGATGGCAATCTGCAGCGGTTCGCTGGTGACCTGCTGCGCCACGTTGATGATGCAGGCGTTGTCCTTCTCGCCTTGCCGGGCCACGAGCACGAAGAGGCCGTAGCTGATATTAAAGATGGCTTTGTTGTCGATCATGTTTCTGGTTTTTTTAGGAGTGAAGGGGGAGTGATAGAGGAGTGAAAGGGGAGTGAGGGGGACAAATGTGTCGTCCATAAATGTATTGTCCCCTTCACTCCCCCCTCACTTCTCTTTCACTTCCCCTTCACTCCCATATTATTCACTATCTCCTCTGCCAGGGCGGCGAGCTGCTCTTCCTGGGCGGGAGTGGCGGCGCTCTTCAGGGAGACGGTGTCGCCTAGGATGGTGATCTCTTTCATCTGCTCCAGCTCGGCGCGCATCAGCTTGCCGCTGGTGGCGGCCCAGGTGCCGTTCTCTATCAGCGCCACGGTGCGACGTTTCCAGTCGTGGGCTTTGAGGTCGGCCAAGAGGTTCTCCATCGGTGTAAAGATGCCGTTGTTGTAGGTGCTGGAGGCCAGAACGATGTGGCTGGCGCGGAAGCACTCGCTCACCAACTCGCTGACATGCGTGCGGCTGGCATCGTAGGCTTTGATGTTCTTCACGCCACGCTGGCCGAGCAGGGTGCCCAGACGCAAGGCGGCGCTCTCGGTATGACCGTAGATGCTGCCGTAGATGATCACCACACCTTTCTCCTCCGGCTCGTAGCGGCTCCACACGTCGTGTTTGCCGATGAACCAGCTGGGGTTACCCCCACCCTGGCCTTCGGCCACCCCTCCCTGCAGGGAGGGGACGCGCCATACCGGTCCGTGGAGCGGGCATATCATCTGTATGTCGAGTGCCGCGGCCTTCTTGAGGACCGTCTGCACGGGCTGGCCGTACTTGCCCACGATATTGATGAAATAGCGGCGGGCGTCGTCGATCCACTCGTTCTCGAAGTTCACCTCGTCGGCATAGAGGTTGCCGCTCAAGGCGCCAAAGGTGCCGAAGGCGTCGGCACTGAAGAGCACCTTGTCGGTCTGGTCGTAGGTCATCATCACCTCGGGCCAGTGCACCATGGGGGCCATGGTGAAGACGAGGTTGTGACGGCCCAGCGAGAGGGTGTCGCCCTCCTTGACGTTGATACGTTGATACGTTGATACGTTGGCACCAAGGAACTGCTCCATCATTTGTGCAGCCTTGGCGGTGCACACCACCGTGGCCGTGGGGTGGCGCAGCAGCAGCGGCGCTATCAGCGCCGCGTGGTCGGGCTCCATGTGGTTTACTATCAGGTAGTCGAGTGCTCTTCCATTCAAAGCGGCCTC
Organism: uncultured Bacteroidota bacterium; assembly: GCA_902774395.1. Taxonomy (GTDB): domain Bacteria; phylum Bacteroidota; class Bacteroidia; order Bacteroidales; family P3; genus Colimorpha. Next base: position 103,206 of record CACYIK010000004.1, on the reverse strand, counting down.
GACATTCTCAAAGAACTGCTCGCTGACGGTGAGGTCGGCGGTGTCCAGCAGGGCGGTTTTCTCGTCAAGCAGCACATAGCTGTTATACGACACCCCACGCGGTATGGGGTAGACATTCTCGAACAGGGCGGTGCGGCGGTCGCTGACACCGACATAAACCAAATCGTTGTTAACTGGTTGAATGTTATGCATGATGAATAGTTTTTGCGTTTTTCGAATAACGCAAAATGTTCTTTTTTAGTATGTCGCTACGTCGAATTCCCCCTCGGTAGGTCATTTCGACGTTAGTTTAACGTTAGTTTAACGTTCGTTTAACGTTGCAACAACGTTAAACTATTGTCGAAGTATGGAGGAAACATGGTGTGAAATAGCAAGTAAGGGGTAATGGACACTCTTTTTCGGCCGATTTGAAAAAATAATCGTATTTTTGCAGCATGATTGACGTTGAAATTTGCTGCAATTCGATAGCGTCGGCGGTGGCCGCCAAGGAGGGCTGCGCCGACCGTATAGAGCTCTGCCGCGACCTGGAGTGCGGCGGACTCACCCCCTCGGAAGAAGATATCGCCTACTGTGTTCACCATCTGGGACTTCGCACCCATGTGCTTATCCGCCCGCGGCCGGGCAACTTCTGCTACACCGAAGCGGAGCAGATGAACATCATCGCCGATATCAAGCGCTGCAAAGAGCTGGGAGCTGCCGCCGTGGTGCTCGGCTTCCTCACCGAGGAGGGCAAGATCGATGTGGAGATTACGCGTCGCATGGTGCAGTTGGCGTCGCCCATGGAGGTGACCTTCCACCGTGCTTTCGACGAGGCATTGCAGGACCCTGTTGAGGCCTTGTGGGACGTGGCGGCGGCACGCTGCCACCGGCTGCTGACCTCTGGACAGCGGCCCTCGGCCCTCGAGGGCGCCGAGGTGATTCGCAGCCTTGTGGGGGTTACGGGCGTGGAGATCCTCGCCGGCGCAGGGGTGACACCGATGAACGCACGCGAGCTGGTGCTGAAGACCGGTGTGCGCGAGGTGCACGGCAGCTGCAAGAAGACCCTCGACGACGGCAGCCTCGTCACCGACGCCGCCTCGGTGCGCCAAATGATTGACCAAACACTTACTTTATGAAGAAGATATTGCTTGTGGCAGCTGCAGTGCTGCTGTTCGCCGCCTGTCACCGCGACCCGCATTTCATCACTGATGAGGGCTACCGGAATGAAGTCCATACGGACTTCGAAATGAGGAGTGAGGAATTAGGAATGAGGAATTTATGTCTCGACACGTTGTCTTGCATGGAGCGCGAGGCAATGGAGTTTCTCTATGCCTATATGCCGCTGAGCGATTTGGCAGACTATGAGCCTGCGTTCTACCTTCAGCAGGTGCGTTATGCCTTCAAGGCACGCGAGGAGATGCCGTGGGGCAAAGATATTCCCGAGGACGTGTTCCGCCACTTCGTGCTGGTGTACCGTGTGAACAACGAGAACCTCGACACCGCCCGCATGGTGTTCTATCGCGAGCTGAAGGACCGTGTGAAAGGTTTATCGATGGAGGAAGCCGCGCTGGAGGTGAACCATTGGTGCCACGAGCATGTGGCCTACCGCGCCTCGGACAGCCGCACGTCGGCGCCGCTGGCCACCATGCGCACCTCGCTTGGCCGCTGCGGTGAGGAGAGTACCTTCACGGTCACCGCGCTGCGTGCCGTGGGCATCCCTGCCCGACAGTGCTACACGCCCCGTTGGGCACACTGCGACGACAATCACGCCTGGGTGGAGGTTTACGTCAATGGTGAATGGAAATTTATGGGCGCCTGCGAACCCGACCCGCGGCTGAATATGGGCTGGTTCTCCGTGCCGAGCACCCGCTGCATGATGGTACACACCAAAGCCTTCGGCAAGTACAAGGGCGACGAGGAGGTGGTGAAACGCACGAGGTTCTATAGCGAACTGAACCTGCTTTCGCATTATGCGCCCACGCGCCGTGTCACCGTCACCGTGGTAGATGCGAATGACCAACCGATGGAGGGTGCGCAGGTGAAGTTCAAACTCTACAACTATGCCGAATACTATACCCTCGCCGATATGACCACCGACAAGGAGGGCAAGGCTTCACTCACCACCGGTCTCGGAGATCTGCTGATATGGGCAACCGATGGCGAGAGATACGCCTTCGAGAAACTGGATGTGCGTGAAGACAGCACGCTGACAATAACATTTAATTCTCAATCAGAACGAAAAGAACAAAAAGAAAGTTCTGAGGGTTCTTTTAGTTCTGATTGCGATAAAAATATTTTTCTCTTCGAAATGGTGCCACCTGTTGCTGGCAATCCCAAAGTGACGGCCACCGAGGAGGAGGCCGCCGCCAACGCCAAACGTCTGGCTTATGAGGACTCGCTGCGCAACACCTACACCGCCACGTTCCCCACCAAGGAGAACTACAAACAACTCATGAAGTCCAACCCCAATCTCACCGATGAGCAGGCTTGGGAGATTATCCATAAAAGCGAAGGAAACTATGCTGAGATTATCAATTTCCTCAACAATCACTCGGATAGTGTGATTCTATGGAAATTCCCTGAAGTTCACGGGATAGATGGACGTTTGGTCGAGAAGGCCTCCTATCACCCGATGCTATATGACTATCTCCTCACCTACAGCGACAAAGACATGCGCGACATCACCGTCGAAGTTCTTGAATCACATTTCGTAGGAGGACCGTGGTGGTCGACACACAAGAAGTCAGATATAAAAGGCATCCTTCCAGCCCGTATCAGCAACGAGATGGTGCGGCCCTACCGACAGGAGCTTGGGGAAGTCTTCAAAGGGAAGACTGCTTTCCAAATTCGTCTGTGGATGAATTACAACATCGTTGTTGACGACAGTAGCAACTACTACAACTGCCCCATCTCGCCGGTGGGTGTCTATAAGATTCGCCACGCCGATGCGCACAGCCGCGACATCTTCTTCGTGGCCGCCTGCCGCGCCGCAGGAGTGCCAGCCTACCTCGACAATGCCACGAATACAATCTACTGCTGGGATGGCGAGAGATGGGTTGTTGAGGATTTTAGGGACATTAAAGACCTTAAGGACCTCAAGCCCGCCAAGCTCACACTTACCTACCATGGCAATGAGCCCGCCAAGCCTGTCTACTGGTCCCATTTCACCCTCGCCAAGCTGGAGAATGGCGACCTGCGCACTTTCGACTTCGAGGACGACGCGCGGATGTCGAAATTCCCCGCCACCATCGAGCTGGAGCCCGGCACCTACTGCCTCACCACCGGCAACCGCTACCCCGACGGGGCCGTGCGTTCGCGCTTGGAGTTCTTCGAAGTGGAGGCTGGAGAAAAGGTGACTAAAGAAATCGTTATTCTTCCGCTGGAAGATAAACTAAACACTAAACACTTAACACTAAAAACTCACCTCGAGCTTTTCGACGGTATAGAGCTGTGGGATTATGCTGGCAAGAACGGCATGCTCTACGTGAACCTCGGCGACTACAGTGAACCCTCGAAGCACCTCGTCGTGGAACTGAAGCAGCATCAAAAGGAGATGAAACAATGGGGCGGCATGACCTTCATGGTCGGTCCGCGCAAGCTCAATATGACCGACTGGCATTTGGTGAACACCGATATCGCCTATAATAAAGGTGTATTAGAGCAGCGCATCCGCGAGGCCACCAAGAGCTCCGCCGTGCAGTACCCGTTGGTGACCCTTATCGACAAAGAAGGACATATCCTCTACCATAGTCAAGGGTATAAGATAGGTGTCATAGAACAAATATTAAAGGCTGCACGTCGGTGATGTGCAGCCTTTATGATGCAGGAGGTATTGTCTTATCTCCTTATTCGACAGTAACTGATTTCGCGAGGTTGCGTGGCTGGTCGACGTTGCGGCCTTTCGCCGTGGCGATGTAGTAGGCCAGCAGCTGCAGCGGGATGACTGCCAGCATGGGCACGAAGCAGTCGCGTGTGTCGGGGATGGTGAAGACATAGTCGCTCATCTTGCTCACCGTCGTGTCGCCTTCGGTGACCACGCTGATGATCTTGCCCTTGCGGCTCTTGATTTCCTGAATGTTGCTGACGATCTTGTCGTACATGCCGCGCTTCGGCGCGATGAAGACCACCGGCATCTCCTCGTCGACGAGGGCGATGGGACCGTGCTTCATCTCGGCGGCGGGGTAGCCCTCGGCGTGGAGGTAGGAAATCTCTTTCAGCTTCAGTGCACCCTCGAGGGCCACGGGGTAGTTGTAGCCGCGGCCGAGGAAGATGAAGTTGCGACAGTAGGTGAACATCTGTGCGAACTGGTCGATGTTCTTGTTGTGCTCCAGCGTCCACTGCATCTTGTCGGGAATCTGGTAGAGTTCGTCGACCAGCATGTGGAACATCTCGTCGCTGAGGGTGTGCTTCTCCTTGGCGATGGCCAGACCCAGCAGGCAGAGGGTGATGACCTGGCCGGTGAAAGCCTTGGTGGAGGCTACGCCGATTTCGGGGCCCACGTGCAGGTAGGTACCGCTATTGGTGGCACGGGCGATGCTGGAGCCGATGACGTTGCAGATGCCATAGAGGAAGGCTCCCTTCTGCTCGGCCAGCTGGATGGCGGCCAGCGTGTCGGCCGTCTCACCGCTCTGCGATACGGCGATGACCACGTCGTCGGAATAGATGACGGGATTGCGGTAGCGGAACTCACTGGCGTATTCGACACTCACGGGAATCTGTGCTGCCTCTTCGATGAAGTATTTGGCGATGAGGGCCGAGTGCCAGCTGGTGCCGCAGGCACAGATGATGATGCGGCGGGCGTTGATGAATTTCTCCTTATGCTCGATGATACCGCTGAGGGTGATGTCGTGGCGTTTGTGGTGCAGGCGGCCTTTGATGCAGGTGCGGAGGGCATTGGGCTGCTCCCAGATTTCCTTGAGCATGAAGTGCGGGAAACCGCCCTTCTCGAGCTCGTCGAGGCTCAGGCTGAGGGTGTGCATCTCGGGCGTCTGGTGGACGTTGGCGAGGTTGACGATGTCGAGCTTGCCGCTGCGGTCCATGTAGGCAATCTCCTCGTCTTTGAGGTAGACCACCTGCTTGGTGTATTCCACGATGGGTGTAGCGTCGCTGCCGAGGTAGAACTCCTTCTTGCCATGGGCGTCGGTTCCCACGCCGATGACCAGCGGAGAGCCCTTGCGGGCGCAGACCAACTGGTCGGGGTGGTCCTTCTGCAGGATGGCGATGGCATAGGCACCGATGACGTTCTTCAGAGCACGCTGTACGGCAGTGAAGAGGTCGCATTTCTCGGTCTTCTGCGTATATTCGATGAACTGCACCAGCACCTCGGTGTCGGTGTCGCTGCAGAAGTCGTAGCCCGCCTTCTCAAGTGTGGCGCGCAGCACCTTGTAGTTCTCGATGATGCCGTTGTGCACCAGGCTCAGGTTGCCGCTCTGGCTTCTGTGAGGGTGTGCATTGGCGGTGTTGGGCTCGCCGTGGGTGGCCCAGCGAGTGTGGGCGATGCCGATACTGCCGGTGGTGTCCTCGTTCGCGCATTTATCTTCCAAAGCCGCCACCTTGCCGGTAGCCTTGTAGATGTTGAGGTCGCCTTTGGCGTTTATCATGGAGACACCGGCCGAGTCGTAGCCGCGATATTCCAGTCGATGAAGACCCTTTATAAGAATGGGGTAAGCTTCTTGCTCACCAATGTATCCAACTATTCCACACATAATATTTAGTTGTTTGATTGTTTGATTGCGTGATTGCTTGAATGAACGATTCGATTTGCAAAGGTACGAAGAATATCTGGAATGACAAAATTTTTTTTTGTAGCGTACCTTCGGCACGCGAGAGGTTGGGAAATGAAGAAACCCCAGACTGTGCAGTCTGGGGTTATTGATGGAGCGTGTCTTCGACACGCGTTCATTGCTGTCTTTTTACAGCACCTGGACGGCTTCGATGATGCCTTTACCAATCTCGATAGCTTCCTCGTTCTGGGGAATGAGGTTCCAGTGGCGCTGGGGCAGGGAGTGCTCCAGACCTTCGTGGATGTACTGCTTGTCGACGATGGGTTTCAGCTTGAGGAAGCCACCGAGGACCACCATGTTGAAGACCTTGCTGATGCCGAGCTCCTGAGCTTTGGCGGTAGCGGCGATCTTGTAGATGTTGATGTCCTTACGGGTGGGCTCGTGGGTGATGCCGTTGGGGTCATAGATGAGGTAACCACCGGGCTTCACAGCGCTCTCAAACTTATCCAGCGACTGCTGGTTGAGGATGATAGCAGTGTCGAACTGGTTGATGATGGGCGAGCTGATGCGCTCGTCGCTGATGATGACGGAGACGTTGGCGGTACCGCCGCGCATCTCGGGGCCGTAGCTGGGCATCCAGCTGACCTCTTTGTCCTGCATGACACCGGAGTAGGCAAGAATCTTACCCATCGAGAGGACACCCTGTCCACCGAAACCGGCTATGATGATTTCTTCAGTCATTTTCTTTAAAGTTTAAAAGATTAAAGGTTTAAGAGATTAAAAGTTCTAAGGCAAAATGTTGTGACAACTTTTTATCTTTTTATCTTTTAATCTTTTCAACCAAACAATTTTTATTGCTGAACGGTCAGCGGGTGATCCAGAACGAGACGGTTGGCGTCGATGCCCTCGACAATTTTGCCGTCGACTTTGATGTCGCCGATGGGGTAGTTGGGCATCATGTTGTCTTCCATCCACTTGTTGGCGGCCACGGGGGTCATCTTCCAACCGGAGTTGCAGTTGGAGAGGATCTCGACGAAGCTGAGGCCTTTCTTCAGTTTCTGGTTCTCGAAGGCTTTGCGGATAGCGGCTTTGGCCTTGCGCACGGCGGCGGGGTTCTGCACGCTCTGACGGGTCACGTAGTAGGTGCCGGGCAGGGTGGAGAGAAGCTCCGTCATGCGGAGGGGGTAACCGTTGAGGTCCACGCGGCGGCCATAAGGAGTGGTGGCGCTGCGCATGCCGACGAGGGTCGTGGGGGCCATCTGGCCACCGGTCATACCGTAGATACCGTTGTTGACGAAGATCATGGTCATGTTCTCGCCACGGTTGGCGGCATGGATGGTCTCGGCGGTGCCGATAGCGGCCAGGTCACCGTCACCCTGGTAGGTGAACACGAAGGTGTCGGGGTTGAGGCGCTTGATAGCGGTGGCGACGGCGGGAGCGCGGCCGTGGGCGGCCTCCTGGAAGTCGACATCGAAATAGTTGTAGGCCAAAACGGAGCATCCGACGGGGCTGACGCCGACGACGTTGTCCTGAATGCCCATCTCGTCGATAACCTCGGCGATGAGGCGGTGGGTGGTGCCGTGACCGCAGCCGGGGCAGTAGTGCATGACGGCGTCGGTGAGCACCTTGGTACGGGTGTAAACCTCCTCGTAACCCTCTTTCAACAGCGCTTGCTTGCGAGCTTCAATATCTTGATTCATAATTTCTCTTTTTTGGTTTTAGGGGTTTTAAAGGTTTTAAGGGTTTTAAAGGTGACGGGGGTTGTCCTCGACCCTTTTTAACCTTTTAAACCATTTAAACCTTTTCAACTTTTTTATTTTATAATCTTGTTTTCAAGAGCCTCCAGGACCTCGCCGGGAGTGGGGATGATACCGCCGAAGCGGCCGAAGTGCTCGGTCTTGACACCGCACTTGGTGGCCAGCTTCACGTCCTCGATCATCTGACCGGCGCTCATCTCGACGCAAAGGATACCCTTCACGTGGGCGGCAACCTCGGCCAGCTGTTTGGTCGGGAAGGGGAAGAGGGTGATCAGGCGGAACAGACCCACCTTGATACCTTTCTCGCGGGCCATCTGCATGGCCTTCATGGCGATACGGCTGCTCGAACCGTAGGCGACGATGATGTACTCGGCGTCCTCGCAGTTTAGCATCTCGTAGCGGACCTCTTTCTCTTTCATCTCGGCGTATTTGGCCTGCAGCTTCAGGTTGAAGACTTCCTGGCGGGAGCTCTCAAGCTCGAGAGAGGTGATGATGTTGTGCTGACGGGTGGCAGGCTTGCCCCAGGTGCCCCAAGGGGCGTTCTTGCGGCGCTCTTCCTCGGTCCAACGGGCCACGTTGTCGCGGGTGTAGAGTTTCTCCATGCACTGTCCGATAGCACCGTCGGAGAGGATGAGGACGGGGTTGCGATACTTGAAGGCGATGTCCCAAGCGTCGAACACGAAGTCGTACATCTCCTGCACCGAGGCGGGGGCGAGGGTGTAGAGCTGGTAGTCACCGTGACCACCGCCCTTCACGCTCTGGAAGTAGTCGCTCTGCGAGGGCTGGATGGTACCCAGACCGGGGCCGCCGCGCATGACGTTGACCACCAGGCAGGGGATTTCGGCGCCGGCGAGGTAGGTCAGACCTTCCTGCATCAGCGAGATTCCGGGGCTGGAGCTCGAGGTGGCGACTTTCTTACCGGTGGCGGCGCCGCCGTAGACCATGTTGATCGAAGCGACCTCAGACTCGGCCTGCAGCACGGTCATACCGGTGGTCTCCCACGGTTTCTCAGCCATAAGGGTTTCCATAACTTCGCTCTGCGGGGTGATAGGATAGCCGAAGTATCCGTCACAACCGCTGGCAATCATTGCGCGGGCAATAGCTTCATTGCCCTTCATCAGTTGAAGTTCTCTTGCCATAGTATTCCTTTCTTTCTTTTTCGTTTAGATTTTCTTCTTGTAAACGGAGATCACGCCGTCGGGGCACACCATGGCGCAGCTGGCGCAGCCAATGCAACTGTCATTCACGGTCTCGGTGTAGTTGTAACCCTTACCGTTTACATTTTTCGACAACGCGATGCACTTCATCGGGCACACGGGTACACAGACTCCGCAGCCTTTGCAGCGCTCGGTATCGATGATGATTTGTCCTTTAAATGCCATAATTTTAATGTTATAAGATTAATATATTGGTTTTCGCGTCGTTAAATATGTGCCTGCAAAGATACGAAAAAAAAATCATACCATCACCAAAAATGGTGAAAATATTTTTTAGTGTATGATTAAGTTATTGATATTCTGTCTTGTCATGTATCTCCGACAGCACCTCTGCCACCGCGCCTGTCCGTCTGGACTCATTACAGCTCTCCCAAATGTTAAAACACTGTTAAAGTCCCTTTTTTTATCTCCCTTCTTAACTCTCACTAAACCAAGACCAAAGTAAGTAAAAATAAATGCGTTGCGACTTTGTGAATCAAAGGGTTGTGCGGTTTTTGCTTTTTTTTGCAATTTTTTTTTGTTTGCATGTACTAAAAATTTAGTAATTTTGCAGCCCAAATAAATAATGGTTAAAACCCTCCCAAGGGAGAGGGAAGAAAAGAACAGAATAAACCTAAAAACATTATAACAAAATGAAAAAGTTTGCATTAATCTGCCTTTTTGCCTCGATGGCATTTGGCTTTGCCAACGCTCAGGAGACTGAGAAGAAAGAAGTTCCCGCCAACGGCGCGAAGATTCGTTTCACCGAGACCGAGCACAACTACGGTACCATCATGAAGGGCGCCAACGGCGACTGCGTGTTCACCTTCGTCAACGAGGGCAACGAGCCCTTGATTCTCTCCAGTGTGAAGGCCTCGTGCGGCTGCACGACCCCCAGCTATACCCAGAAACCCGTCATGCCGGGTCAGGAAGGTACCATCAAGGTGCACTACAACACCAACAACGTGGGTGGTTTCTCGAAGACCGTCACCGTCACCAGCAACGCCGTCGACAATCCCCGTGTGGTGCTGCGTATCAAAGGTAATGTGAAGCAGGAAGCTGCTCCCGCTCCTCAGGACAAGCCCCAGGCTACTCCCGCTGTCGAGGCTGCTCCCGCCGAGAAGACGGTCCCCATCATGAAGAACAAACCTACCCGTTAAACCATACTACTGAATTACTATGCCGCATATTTCGCATAAAGGCCTCGAACTGCCTCAGAGTGCCATCCGTAAACTCGTCCCCTTCGCCGATGCCGCCAAGGAGCGTGGAGTGCATGTGTACCACCTGAATATCGGCCAGCCCGATATCGAGACCCCCGCCGGTGCCCTCGAGGCCCTGTCGGTCAAGGCCCACGAGATGGCCAAGAACCACGGCGTGTTGGAATACAGCCACTCGGCCGGTATCCCCAGCGCCCGTCGTGCGCTCTGCAACTACTACCACCGTCATGGTATCGACGTTACCCCCAACCAGATTATCATCACCACTGGTGGCAGCGAGGCTTTGCAGATGGCCTTCACCGTCTGCCTCAACCCGGGCGACGAAATTATCATTCCCGAGCCTTACTACACCAACTATAACACCTTCGCCAGCCTCTGTGGTGCGAAGATCGTCACGGTGCCCAGCGACATCAAAACGGGCTTTGCCCTGCCGCCGATGGACGAGTTCGAGAAGTATATCACGCCGTATACGCGTGCCATCATGATCTGCAACCCCAACAACCCCACGGGTTACCTCTACACCCACGAGGAGCTGCTGAAGGTGGCTGGTCTGGTGAAGAAATACGACCTCTTCCTCTTTGCCGACGAGGTGTATCGCGAGTTCTGCTATGACGGCAACAAGCATTTCAGCGTCATGCAGCTCGAAGGCTTGGAGCGCAACACCATCCTGTTCGACTCGGTGTCGAAGCGCTACAGCGCCTGCGGTGCCCGTGTGGGCTGCTTGGTGACCCGCAACAGTGAGGTCTATGCCACGGCCATGCGTCTGGCGCAGGCCCGTCTGTCTCCCCCCAGCTTCGGACAGTTCTTCACCGAGGCCGCTGTGGATACTCCGCAGGATTATTTCAACAAGGTACAGAAAGAATATGTGGCTCGCCGCAATGTCATCGTCGAGGGCGTCAACAAGATTCCCGGCTGCTTCTGCCCGATGCCCAAGGGTGCTTTCTACACCGTCATCGACTTGCCGGTGGAAGACAGCGACCATTTCTGCCAGTGGCTCTTGACGGACTTCAGCTACAATGGTGCCACCGTGATGTTGGCTCCGGCTACGGGTTTCTATGTCAATCCCGAGTTGGGACGCCATCAGGCCCGTATCACCTACTGCCTCAACATCAACGACCTCAAGGCTGCCATGAAGTGCCTTGAAGAGGCCCTCAAGGTCTATCCTGGCCGTCTGCCGGTGGCAAAGAAAGCTGCCGCTAAGAAGCCGGCTGCCAAGAAGAAAGCCCCCGCGAAGAAGAAATGACGCGCGAAGAAAATAGACAACAAGTGATATGCTCCTGCATCCAACAGCAGGAGCATATTGCTAATATAGCCAAGCAGGAGATGGACTCGGCGCAGCAGCAGAGCAACGACTATGGCGCCAACGTGGACCGCTACGACGCTTACCGTACCAAGATGATGCGCTCGCGCGATATGTATGCCCGTCAGTACAGCAATGCCTTGGCCGGCATCCGCGCCTTGCAGGATTTGCTCAAGCTGCCGCCGTTCGACACCGTGGAACACGGCGCCTGCGTAGTCACCGATCGGCAGAAGTTCTTCTTAAGCATCGGCGCAGGAAAATTTACTGTAAATTATAAGTCGTCCTCGGCAGAACCGAGGCCCGCAGAGGTCTGGTTTGCCATCTCGGCGCAGACACCTATCTATATGGCTGTGAAAGGCCATAAGGTAGGCGACACGTTTATCATCAACGGCCAGTCGCAGACCATCAAGGAGGTCTTCTAGAGCCGTTTCAGCTTTATGTCTCCTATCGAGGCTTCCACGGCAGTGGAGGCCTCGAATTGTTTGCGGGCTGCGGTGTCGTCGATGGCCGCCCAGGGGAGCGGATAGCAGGCGGTGTCGCCCATGGGACCGGGGTAGCAGGGACCCCAGCCGAGGAGGGGTATCTGCTGGTACTCGCGTGTGCGGTTGGGAAGGCTGATGCCGGCAGGATAGGAAAGTTTCTTGTCGAACTTCACTTTGCTGCATCGCGGGGCGCTCACCTCGAAGTGGGTGCAGATGTCGTTGCTCACCAGGCGGAAACGGCCGTTGCAGTCGCTGTAGGTGTTCATGCCGACGCTCCAGTCCTTGTTCCATCCGCGGATGACGGCGCCCTCGATGGGCTTCCCCTTTTCGTCCACCACACGACCTGTTGCGGCCACATTCTCGTAGGCCAGCATGTTGTAGTAGTTCACCGGTGGCAGGTAGTCCTCTTCCAAATCGACTCCAAGACAGACGATGGGGATTGTTTTGGCGAAGTCGGCAGCCAATTTGGGACGGCCTTCGCGGTCGCGCAGACCGGTGTATTGTGCTTCGAAGTTGACACCTTCGGGGCAGTCCTGGAACTCCCACCATCCGTAGCCTGCAGCACCGTTCAGCTTGGCGTAGCGGTAGGTCTCCCACATGAAGCCCACTTGTTCGGAGTAGGGTATGCTGTCGCCGTCGGCAGGCAAGCCTGTCTCGCCTACCATCCAGGGCTTGCCGCAGTAGTGGCTGTACCACCACATCTCGGCCTGCACACGCAGGGGATGGTAGGTGTGCATCTCCAAAAAGTCGACCGGCAGCATGGAGGGGTCCCACTCGAAGACTTCGATGGGTTCGGCGGTGGCCACGGTGAAGAGCTGATGGGGCGCGTAGGTGCGTACCATTTGGCGCCATTCGCACACGGTGTTGACGGCGTCGCATTTGCCGCGCTCAGGCTCGGGGTCGAAGTAGAGCGGCTCGTTCATGAAGTCGTAGGCCCACAGCGCCGGCAGGTCGGACAGACGTTTCAGCAGCCCGATGGTATATTCGCGCCAGTAGTTGTCGAGAGGAGGCTTGATGAGCAGCATGACACGGAGTCCGGCGCTGTCGGCTTGCTGCACCATGCGGCGTGTGGCGCGGTACATGGCGGTGGTGTCGCCCTCTTCGCTTATGGCGTCGAGACAGACGCGTACGGCATCGAATCCCCAGGCGGCTATGGTGTCGAAATGGGCGCGGACATCGCCGTCGCTGTACCATGGCGCGGGTACCACACGGTCGCCATCGATGAAGGCCTTGTAGTTTAGCATCATGGGGAACCATTTTTCTCCGTCAATGGAGAAATGGCCATCCTGCAGGGTGACAAAACCAGGGGCTGGTGTGGCGGGGACCTCTTCGCAGACGGTGCAGGGACATTGTCCGGAACAGCCTGCCAGAAGGAGTGCGAAGAAAAGAGGCAACAGGGACTTCATTCGTGGTAAAGGTTATGGGGAATCATGTTGCTGATGAATATCTCCCAAGGATTCAGCCCTTCGTCATCGAGTGTGCAGTGAGTCATGGACTCGTGTTTGGGAGCATCGACGGTGACGAAATGGGTGCCGGAGAGGGAGGTGTAGACTACGGTGTAGTGCTTCTCCGGTGAGAGGTAGAAGATGTCGGCATGCGAGGTGCGGATATCTTCGACAGGAGAGGAGAGGGAGTCGACAGGAGCGATAACGACTAACAGCTCGCCGGCTTTTTGTGTGGGAATGGCATTGATGACGTAGAGAGGGGCCTCGGGATTCTCTTCACGGAATGTGTTGACGAATTGAAGTTTGTTAGTGCTGAGGATTTTGTGGTTGGCCCGCAAGGCAATCAGACTGTCGATATCACTTGTGTAGTCGGCATTAGAGATGGAGAATGCCATAGGGGAGATGCGGTAGAGCGCGTCGGTATAGAGTATGGAACCCTGTGGCATCTGGTCGAAGAACCCGCTTTCGCCGATCAGGTTGATGGCTGTGACGCGGTTCAGGTTGCATGACAGTGCCCGGGAGATATGCTCATTGGAGTAGCCGTTGAGTACGGCAAAGAAGACAATGAGGATGCACCAGAAGCTGCGAACGACCTTTTGCCATCGCAGATGCTGTATCCCTTTGAGCGATGCCAGCACGGCGGCCATCAGCACCAGCGCTACACCGAAGTAGGAGAACAACGTGGTGACATAGCCACGAATCCAGCCGGCCCATTGCGTATTGTATTTCTCGGACAGTGCAATGAGCGTGTGTGCGAACAAAGCGACGGCTATGCCGATAAGGGCTGTCCATAACAGTTTTTTCCAAGAGATTGTGTCAAATCTCTTGGTAATCCACCAGAGCAGAGCACCCACTAGCAGGGCGCATGCCCATGTGGCTGCCGAGGCGTGCCCGAGGACAAAGAGTGGCGTGTTGGAGTGGCCCTCCAGCAGCATGGAATTGTCGACCATGAGGTGTTGGCTGTGGAAATAGGGCTGTCCAGGCAGCGCCATGATGGCGCAGCGGTAGAGGACTCTCCAGCAGTTGGCTATGCTGAAGGTGGCGGCATTGAAGGAGGTGCCATCGTAGAGCGCCGCTTCGGCGTTGTATTTCTGCAGATAGATTCGATAGCCGAAATAGATGAGGAGGTAGATGCCAGCAGCCAGCAGCAGCGGTAAGGTCTCATGATAGAAGGATCGGCTACGGAAGGAGTCCTTCAGTCCCTCGTTACGCCAATGACGGAAGAAGACGTAGATTCCCAGCATCAGCGCAAAGACAATGTAGGTCTCATAGAAGAGGAAACTGATGAATATCAAGGCTCCGCCCACCCATGGACGCCAGTGGCGCGTTGGGGTGGGGCATTGGTAGTGGTTTACATACATCAGGCATCCCAGGAGGAAGATGATAAGGCTGAAAGTGAAGTAGAAGGGATAGCTGGTGACGGCGATGAAGAATGACGGCGGCGTGGCCACAGTATTGAACAGCAGGATGAGCAATGTCAGTGCAGCGGCCTGACGTGAATGGAGCACACGCCAGACCAGGTAGGCGAAGAGCAGATAGGCGGAGAAAAGTGTTCCGTATTGTATCAACTTGGCTGCAAAGAAATTGTCGAGCAGATAGGGGATGTAGTAGAAGTATTTGGTGATGAGGAAGTAGAAACGGCCAGTGATGGCGTAGTAGTAGTGGTCCATCGCCCAGTAATCCCACGACCGCTGTGCTGTGACGTAGTATTGGAAATCGTCGCTTGAGTTGACGCCTATCTGGAAGAGCGGACTCACGGCGAGTATTGCCACCGCCAGCCATGCCACGTAGGGTAGAACAGACTGGCTTGCCAGGTCCTTCAAGAACTTCATTTATTTATTGTCTTTGTTTGTCGAAGTGTATTCGATGACATATAGGGGACGTCCCTTCACCTCGTCGAGGATGATGCCTACGTAGTAGCCTATCACGCCCACTACGAAGAGCAAGACAGCGGCGAAGGCGCTGAGGAAGATGATGAGGGTGGTGTAGCCACCCACGGGACGGTCGACAATCCACATCACCAGGGAGTAGACAATCAAGCCTATGCAAAGCACGCCGAACAGCAGTCCGCTGTAGATGCCCAGTTTCAGGGGAGCCTTGGAGAAGGAAGCGATGGAGGAGAAGGCGAGATGGAGCAGGTTGGAGAAGTGGTAGTGGCTCTCTCCGGCGGCTCGTTGAGGGGCGCGGTAGGGGAGTGTGGTGGCGTTGAACCCCACGGTCTGTATTACGCCGCGCAGGAAGCGGGTACGCTCACGGTAGTCGCGGCGCAGCACATCGGCCACGCGGCGGGAGATGAGGAAGAAGTCGGAGGCGTTGGGCTGCAGGCGAGTGTCGGAGAGGCGGTTGATGAGGGCGTAGAAGAAACGAGAGGAGAGGTGGTTGAGGAATCCTCCGTCGGCTCGTTCCTCGCGTGTCATGGTCACGATATCGTTTCCCTCGTCGAAACGCTGCAGTATGGAGGGGAGCAGTGCCGGCGGGTTCTGGCAGTCGGCGTCCATGCAGACGATGGCGTCTCCGGAGGCGTGGTCGATGCCGGCAATCATGGCTGCTTCGTGGCCGAAGTTGCGCGAGAAATGGATGGCTGTCACGGTCTCGTCGGCAGCGCTGAGGCGGTCGAGCAGCTCTCGGCTGCCGTCGGTTGAGCCGTCGTCCACGAAGATGGTCTCGTGCTCACGGCCAAGGCCGGCAAGTGCTGCCTCCAGTTCTTCATAGAACCGGGGCAGCACTTGTGCCTCGTTGTATACAGATACAACTATTGATACCTTGTTGTTGTCCATGGCTCGTCGTTAGTAGCCAAAGACCTCGTCGAGCGTGAGCTTCTTCACTTTGCCGAACTTGGCGAGGCGGTTGAAGTCGATCTCGCTCTCCTTGCCGAGGATGAGGTAGGTTTTCTTCTGGCCTTTGATGTACTGCTTCTGGAAGCTGGTGAGGTCGTTCATGGTCAGCTTCTGGAAGGCGGCGAAGTTCTGTTTGTTCAGAGGCTCTTTGAGACCCATGCGTTCGCAATGCAGGTAGACGGTGATGATAGCCATTTTGGTAATACGTTTGGTGCGGCTGCTGGCAATGAGGGCATCCTTGGCCAGATTGAAATTGGCCTCGGCCTCGGGCATGTCGTTGAAGAGCTCCTCGTAGGCATCGAGGGCGTCGAAGAGCTTGTCGTTCTGGGTGATGATGTTGGCGGAGTTGTAGAAGAAGCCGTCCTTGCGTCCGCTGTTGCTGTAGTAGCTGCTGGCGCTGTAGGCGAGGCTGCGTTTCTCGCGCATCTCCTGGAACACTATGGCGTTCATCGAGCCGCCGAAGTACTCGTTGAAGAGATACACTTTGGGTACCAGCGAGGTGTTGTACTGCTCGCCGCGGAAGTACTCGGTGAGGTAGACGTTCTTGGCGTCGTAGTTCACGAAGAGTACCTCGTTCTCATTGGTCTCCACAGGCTGGTAGACTTTGTTGGCGGGCACATCCTTGACGGGCTTCACCTTGTGTATCTTGTTGACGGCTGCGGTGGCCTCCTTGAGGGTCAGCGGGCCATAGTAGAGCACGCGGTGCTTGTATTGGAAGAGACCGTGCAGGGCATCGGTAAGCTGTTTGGCGGTGTAGGCGCGCAGCTGGGCGTCGCTCTCGTTGTTCTCTTTGACGTATTCCTCACCCCAGACACCGTAGGTGTTGAGGGCGCGGAAGGCGGCGCGCTGGTTGGTCTTGTTGTCGGTGCGGCTCTTGATAAGGCGCTCCACAAGCATCTGCAGCGCTTCGTCGTTGGGCTGGCAGCCGGCCATAATCTCCTCCACCAGGGTCATGGCCTTCTCCATATTCTCGGCCAAGCCGCTGATGCCCACGGTGATGTTCTCGTCGCCCACGTGGATGTTATAACTGCAAGCCAGTTTGAAGAATTCTTCCTGCAGCTGCTCGGCGGTGTGCTTGTCGGTGTTGAGGTATTCCACCAGGTCGGCGGCCAGGTCCATGCTTTTGTCGGCAGCGTAGCCGAACTCGAAGCGGTATTGCAGATTGAAGGTGCCGTTCTCGACGTTCTTCACATAGAGCACCTCGCTGCCGTTGGCGGTCTTGCCCTTCTGTAGGTCTTTTTTGAAGTTGACGAAGACGGGCTGGATGGGCTTGGCCTTGGCAGCATCGGCTTTTATCTGAGACAGGAAAGCGCTCTCGTTGTCGCGGCTCACGCTGATGGGGGTGATGGCGGGTTTGACAACCTTGGTAACGGGGTCGGGGGTGTCTTGGTGCTTGAAGACAATGACGTAGTTGTTGTCCTTGCAGATGCGGTTGGCGAAGTCTACGATGTCTTTCTTCGTGATTTTAGCAAGTTCATCGATTTCCTTGCACACCTGGTCCCAGGTCTGGTGCTGCACGAAGGCGTAGGCCATCTGCGAGGCGCGGCTGTTGTTGCTCTCGGCCTGTTTCATGATCTGGAGCTTCAGCTGGTTGATGCCGGCTTTGATGAGGTCCTCGTCGAACTTGCCCTCTTTCAGGAGCTCCACCTGTTCAAGCAGCAGGTCGCGCAGCTGGCCGAGGCTCTGACCCTGTGAGGGACGACCGCCGAGCATGAAGGCAGCATAGTCGTTGAGGGTATAGGTGCCGGCGTAAGCACCGAGGCAGAGCTGCTTCTGATTGAGGTTGAGGTCGATGAGACCGCATGAACCGTTGTTGAGCACATACTCCATGGCCTGTGCCAGCAGGGCGTCGCGGCTGCCGTTACCTTCCTCGATGCGGAAGGCGAGGGTGATGCTTTCGGGGTCCTGACCGTTGACCAGGCGGATGATGGGGCTGGTAATGGGTGCTTCCTTCACCTTGTGGAACTCAGGCACGTTGCCGGGCACCCAGCTGCCGAAGTATTTGTCGATAATCTTGATGGCCTCGTCGGGGTTGAAGTCGCCGGCCATGGCGATGCACATGTTGTTAGGCACATAGTAGGTGTGGTGGAAGCGGTAGATGTTGGTCATCGAGGGATTTTTGAGGTGCTCGATGGTGCCGAGGGTGGTCTGGGTGCCGTAGGGGTGGTGGGGGAAGAGGGCGCGCATCATCTCCTCGTTGACGCGGCGGTTGTCCTGAGCCAGGCTGATGTTCTTCTCCTCGTAGACAGCCTCGAGTTCGGTGTGGAAGAGGCGCAGCACGAGGTTCGGGAAGCGGTCGGCCTCCACTTTCGCCCAGGTCTCCAGCATGTTGGCGGGGATGTTCTCGACGTACATGGTGTAGTCGTTGCTGGTAAAGGCGTTGGTGCCCTCGCTGCCGATGGCGGTCATCGACTTGTCATACTCGTTGGCGATGGCAATGGTAGATGCCACATAGCTGATGGAATCAATCTGGTGGTAGATGGCGGCGCGTTTGGCATCGTCTGTGGTCTTGCGGTATACCTCGTAGAGGGCCTCAATCTTGTCCAACTCTTTCTTCTCGCGTTCCCAGTCGGTGGTGCCGAGCTGGTGGCTGCCCTTGAAGAGCATGTGCTCCAGGTAGTGGGCCAGGCCGGTGGTCTCAGCGGGGTCGTTCTTCGAACCTGCACGCACGGCGATGTAGGTCTGGATACGCGGAGCGTCCTTGTAGACGCTCATAAACACCTTGAGACCGTTCTTCAGCGTGTACTCGCGGATGTTCAGCGGGTCGTTGGGATAGGTCTTGTACTCATACTTCTGTGCGCTGACGCCCGTGATGAGCATGGCGGCGATGAAGCAGAAACTCAGGATTGTCTTTTTCATGTTTTGGTGATATTAAAAATGAATTATGATTATGCGGGGAATTTGCACTGGAAGCGTCGTTCGTACTCTTCGATGAGCATGGGACGGAAGTCGGGGTGTGCAATCTGGATGAGGTCTTCTGCACGGTGCTGCAGGGTGCGTCCCTTGAGACGTGCGATGCCATACTCGGTGACGAGGTAGTTCACGTCGTTGCGTGTGGTGCTGACGGCCGAGCCGGGGGTGAGGAAAGGCTTGATGCGTGAGATGGTGCCGCCGGCGGCGGTGGAGGGCATGGCGATGATGCTCTTTCCCTCGCGGGCCATGGAGGCGCCGCGCACGAAGTCGATCTGGCCTCCGATACCGCTATACTGGCGCATGCCGATGGTCTCGCTGGCCACCTGACCCATCAGGTCGACCTCGAGGCACGAGTTGATGGAGGTCATGCGGTATTGTTGTGCGATGACGATGGGGTCGTTGGTATAGTCGACAGGGTAGAGCTCGATATCCTCGTTGCCGTCGACGAAGTCGTACAGCTCGCGGCTGCCCATGATGAAGGTGGCCACCACCTTGTTCTTATGCATGGTCTTGCGGCTGCCATTGATGTTGCCCTTCTTCATGAGGTCGGCCACGCCGTCGCTGAACATCTCGGAGTGGATGCCCAGGTCATTCTTGTCGGCCAGCTCGGCGAGCACGGCATTGGGGATGGCGCCGATACCCAGCTGAAGGGTGGCACCGTCGACCACCAGCGAGGCGCAGTGGCGTCCGATGGCTTTCTCTACCTCCGAGGGCTCGGAGGAGTGCAACTCGGGCAGGGGGTTGGCACAGGGGATGATATGGTCGATTTGCGACACGTGAATCATGTTGTCGCCGCCCACGAAAGGCATCAGTTCGTTGGTCTCGATGATGACGGAACGGGCGCGGCGGATGGCGGCGAGGGCGTAGTCGCAGCTGACACCCAGCGAGCAGTAACCGTCCTCGTTGGGCGGCGTGGCTTGGAAGATGGCCACCTCGCAGGGAATCTCGTCGCCAATCATCTCGGGCACATCGTGGAAGTAGGCGGGGAAAAAGTCACCCTCCAGATGGTTGACCGTATCGCGCGAGTTGCCGCTGAGGAAATTGCTCACATGGCGGAAATGACCATAGCAGCGCGGATGCAGTAGCTCGTTGTCGCCCAGCGTGGTCATGTGGAAAATAAGTACGTCGTTGTAGTCTTCACAGTGTTCGGCCATGACATGGGGCACCACACGCGGCACAGCGGCAGCATGACCTAAAACAACACAATCGCCGTCATGAATATCTTTGATGGCGTCTTCGGGTTTCGAAATCTTCCTTTTGTATTCGTCTTTCCAGTTCATAAACAGTTTTTAATAGGTTTTGTTTTTAATTGCTTCTTAAAATATTGTCCTATTGTCTGTTATGCATTGATGTTATGATAGTATCGCGGTGCAAATATAAGAAAAAAACTTTATTTATTTAAAAAGTGTTTTTTTATATTCGCTAGATGAAAAAAAATGTTTATCTTTGCAAGAAAATTTGTGTTACCGGAACCAAATTGTAATCAAAAATGATATCTAGATACCAATAGTTTATGAAAAGGAGAAGTCTTGGCCGAAATTTCCCCCTGTGGACGATGTTGGCAATGACCACAATGCTGGCCATGGCCTGTAATAAGGATGAAATCAATAATGTGTCGCCAGGCAATGATGATGTAATCGATAGCATTATCATTGACGATGGTGATTATGACCGCATTGTGCAGGTGGTTTTCTCCACGTCGGGCGATGCCACTGTGACGGGTACTGGCGACAGTGTGTCGGCTACGGTGAACGGGAACGATGTGACGGTGACCAATACCAGCGCAAAGAAGGTGATGTACCATGTGAGTGGGTCGACCACCGACGGCTATCTGAAGATATACAGCGGCCGCAAACAGGGCATTACGTTGAATGATGCCAGCATCAAAAATACTCGTGGCGCAGCCATCAATGTGCAGGGGCTCTCCTCCACGCCCAACAAGGGCAAGCGGGTGGATGTGGTACTCAAAGGCAGCAGTACGCTGGCCGATGGTGCCAACTACACGCTCACACCCTCGACAGAAGACGAGAAGGCTGCGCTGTTCAGCGAAGGCCAGATTGTGGTGAGTGGTGAAGGGGCGCTGGCGGTGACGGCCACCGGAAAGGCGGGCATCACCAGCGACGACTGGGTCTGTTTTGCATCGGGAAGTGTCAATGTGAGCTCTTCGGCAGGCCACGGTGTACGCGGCAAGGACTATATTCTTGTCAAAGGTGGCACTGTCAATGTGAATGTGTCGGCCGCTGGCAAGAAAGGATTCAGCAGTGACTCGCTGGTGCGCTTCGAAGGCGGTGCCACCACGCTTGCCATCACGGGTAATACCGTGGTGACCACCGAGGATGGCGTTCGCGACACCAGCGGCACGGCGGGTGTGAAGGCCGACCAGCTGTTCGAGATGATTGACGGAACTCTGACTATCACTAATAGTGGCATGGGAGGCAAAGGCATCAGCTGTGATGGCGCTGCCTATTTCCGTGGCGGTGAGGTGAATATCACCGTGACGGGTTCCAACTTCGGCTCGTCCAGTGGCGGTGGTCACGGCCCCGGAGGTGGTCCCGGTGGCAGCAGCAGAGACAACAGTGTGGGTGCCAAGGGCATCAAGGTGGATGGCAATATTGAAATTTCAGGTGGCGTGATTACCGTCAAGGCTTCGAGCCACGAAGGCATAGAAACCAAGGGTACGCTGACCGTGACGGGTGGCGAGGTGTACAGCCAGTCCTCGGACGACGCCATCAACTCGGCCTCAACCATGACAATCAGTGGCGGCGTTGTCTGCGCCTACTCTACAGGCAACGACGCCCTCGATGCCAACGGCAACTGCTACATCCAGGGTGGGGTGGTCTACGCCATCGGCAAGACCTCGCCCGAGATGGCTATCGACGCCAATACCGAGGGGGGATATAAACTCTACATTCAGGGAGGAACCATCATTGCCATCGGCAACTTGGAGAATGGCGCCCAGCTGACGCAGAGTTGCTACCAGGCATCGTCGTGGACCAAGAATGTGTGGTACAGCATCACCGTGGGTGACAATACCTATGCTTTCAAAACTCCTTCGAGCGGTGGAACCAAACTTGTCGTCTCTGGCGCACAGCAGCCGACGGTGAAGAAGAGCGTTACCGTCAGTGGAGGAACCGAGATGTGCAACGGGATGCTTGTCGCCGGGCCCGAGGTTAGTGGCGGCAGCAATGTGAGCCTGACCAACTATAGCGGAAGTGGGTGGTAAGTGATAAATGTTGAATGATGAATGTTGAAATTATGAAAAGAGCGTTGATTATAGGTCTGATGGGACTTATGGGCTTGATGAGCGCTGTTCGGGCTCAGACGGATGTGACCCTAGACCCGGAGGTGGGTGGACGTCTGTCGTTGTCGTTCGACAAAAAGCTCG
Source organism: uncultured Bacteroidota bacterium (assembly GCA_902774395.1). Classification (GTDB taxonomy): domain Bacteria; phylum Bacteroidota; class Bacteroidia; order Bacteroidales; family P3; genus Colimorpha. The sequence continues at coordinate 80,972 of CACYIK010000004.1, read as the reverse complement.
CCAAGGGGCTGCACCTGACGTTGAGGGAACAAGTGTGGATGGATAATAATTTCGCTTCGTTCGACAGGTTCCAGAGCCAGTTGTCGTTGAGCTACAAGATATCGCCAGAGTTGAAGGTGTCGCTGGGCTATGCCATGATAAACTCTTATAGCTCGAGTGATTCGGCTTTTAAAAGTCCGCGTCACAGGCTGATGGCTGATGTGGCCTACACCTACCGCTTTGGCGACTGGAGTCTCTCGTTAAGAGAACGTGTGCAGGGTACCTACCGCTCGGGCCAAATGAACGAATACCAAGCACCTCGCATGGCATGGATGCTCAAGAGTCGCCTGAAACTTACATACAAAGGCTTCCGACGCTGGGAACCGTATGGCTATGTGGAGATGCGCAATACCATGAATGCGCCTGTCATCAAAGCCAACTGGGACGGCACCTACTATGTGACCGACGCGGGGTCGCGTACTGGCGAGGCTGGTTGGTTCCTCGACGGTTTCAGTGGCTGGTATGTCAACCGTTGGCGCGGTGCCCTGGGAGTGGAATATAGGCTGAATAAGGAAAACCGACTGGAGGTGGCACTGCTGGCCGACTGGTTGACCGACAAGGAGGTCGACGCCAATGCCGAGGGTACTAAGTTGAAAAGCTACGAACGTGTATCGGGTTTTAAGGGCTGGCTTGTGATAGGATATAGTTACTCGTTTTAAAGTATTATAGAGAGATGAAAAAGATTTTAGTATTAGGTCTGATGGGACTGATAGGTTTGATGGGCGTTGCCGAGGCACAGACTCAAAACGACAAACCTAGCAAGCGCGAGCGCAAGAAGAATCTTGTGGTCAAGGAATGGAACACCCGTGCGGGCTCTACTGTCCCCTATCTGGACAATATGGTGACATACGACGAGCAAGGTCGTAAGATAGAAGAGATAGAGTATGCCTCCTATGGGCAGAAAAAGCGCACGACCTACAGCTATGAGGGCAACTCGACCAAGTGCAAGGAACAGGTGGAGTATAACGACAAGAACAAAGTGGTACGTATCAAACAGTTCGAGTATAACGACGATGGTACGAAGAAACGTCAACTGAACTACAAGCCCAACGGCAAGTTGGAGACTACCAAGACGTTCGAGTATTCCTACAAGTAGTTCTAGGTTAGAGCATGAACTCGGTGTTGAAACAGATGGCCCCCATTGGACTGGACGACATGAAAGCTGTCCGTCTGATGAATCGTGTGGATCAGAAGTATATGGCTTCCATCTGCCAGCTGGAGGAACTGCTGGAACGGGTGGCGGGACAATACTATGTGCAACACATTGCCGACAATCCCATTGCCCCTTACCGCACGCTCTATTTCGACACCGCCGATTTGGCTATGTACACCATGCACCACAACAAGAAACTCAATCGGCAGAAGTTGCGGGTGCGAACCTATCGCTCGACAGACACCACCTTCTTCGAAATCAAGAATAAGGATAATAAGAAGAAGACCCGGAAAGTGCGCATACCTATTGATGTGTCGTTGTTCGACAGCTGTCTGGAGCTCCCAGAGGTGGCGCACTTCGTTGATGAGCGAACCCCCTATCCTGTGGCGTCGCTGCATGAATGCTTGGAGAATAGGTTTGAACGTATTACGCTGGTGGATAAAGGGATGAAAGAAAGGGTGACCATCGACAGCGGCATCTCGTTCCATAATCGTGCCACAGGTATCGATGCCGATATTAGTCATTTGCTGGTGATAGAAGTGAAACATGAGGTGGGCGCCCCCATGTCGGACATAGAGAAAGCTCTTCATGAGATGCATATCCTGCCGCGACGGATGAGCAAATATTGTATCGGCACATCGTTGACAGACCCCGGTGCAAAACATAATCGGTTTAAAAGTAAATTATTGTATATAAATAAATTGAAAGAATATGGAACCCGTTGAATTTAATTCTGACATTGCAGCACGTTTCGGCGATGCCGAGGAACAGGCTGTCGATTTTCTCAATATTCAGGTCTTTGATGGACCTGCATTGGGTAAGTTGCTTATCCTGTTCGGTATCAATCTATTGGTATGCTGGATTATTACCCACTTTTTCTACTATCGCAAGAGTCGTCGCCGTGACTATTATTTCACCTATATTCTTTTTTCTTCGGCTATCTTCTTTATCCTCTATCAGCTGCAGAACATGTCGGTGGAGGTGGGTGTCGCCTTGGGTCTTTTCGGTATATTCAGCATGATACGCTATCGTACTGAACAACTGCCCATCCGAGAGATGACCTATCTGTTTGTACTCATCGCTATCAGCATCATCAACGGTGCGGGGATGGCATCGAGCTACGCCTCCTTTATCGCCACTAACGTTATCTTTATCCTGCTGATAGGGGTGCTCGAGGCCGCAGGGATGTCCAACCGCAAGGCTCAGAAAATCATTACCTATGAGAAAATTGAACTGATCAAACCTGAACGTAGGGCCGAGCTGCTGGCGGACCTGCGCGAGCGCACAGGTCTGGAGATTGTCAAGGTGCAAGTGGGGAGCATCGACTTCCTCAAAGACACCGCCTTCCTCAAAGTGACCTATCTCCCCGATGATCCCGAACCCAATGACATTGACATGGTGACGAAATTCAAGAAATCATAACCAGCTAGCGTTTAGTATTTAACGTCTGCTTTTTTTGAGTTATCAACCCTATGGTTTGATAACTTTTTTTTGTCATGCGTGCGTGGTAGTTAAAAATATGGTACTTTTACAATTGGAAAATATACCATGGAGGTGGTATAATCTATTTGTATTTAATAAGTTAATAGATATAACGCATGAAAAACAGTGTCAAAGAACTGACAGAGGGTATGCAGAAGTTGTGTGCCATTGCCAACCGCATTGTGGCGCATGAGGGACAGGTGAGCCTCATCGAGAGAGACCTCTTGCTTGAGGACCTTCGCCGTTTGTATGATGTGGCTTTACGTATGGGAGAAGAGAAAGTGGACGGCGGAAAGACCAAAGAGGGTGACGAGGCACATCGGATGGAGACGCTTGTTATGCCTGACGACGAAATACTGTCGTCGACCGTGATGGCGACGATGGCCGCCATGGGTGTGGAAAACGTGGAGGCTGAGCCTACGGACGCCCCCGAACCTATGGTTAAACCCGAACCCGCACCTGCTCCCGAGCCGGAACCCGAGCCCGAGCCGGAACCTGAACCGGAACCTGAACCGGAGCCCGAGCCCGCACCTGAACCCGAGCCTGTTCCTGAGCCTGCACCCGCTCCCGAACCCGAGCCCGTGGAGATGCCTCAGATGGAAGACTTGGAGGGAAACGGTAACGGCCTGTTGTTTGACGAAGTGATTATTGAAGCTACGCCTGAACCCGAACCGGAGCCAGAACCCGAACCCGCTCCTGAACCCGAACCTGTTCCCGCACCCGAACCCGCTCCTGAACCTGCACCCGAACCCGTCCAGGAGTCCGTTGCTGCCAGCGACTCCAAGTCAGGCACCCAGGCTTCGCTGCTCGACTACCTGAAGAATCCTGTCGTCGAGAAACCCACGGTGCGCACGCTGGGTGAGAAGCTGGGCGGCGTGGAAAGCGGCGAACTGCGTGTGGATAGTGAAGTGGGACTGGGCAAGAAAGTCTTAGACCTTCGTACGGTAATCAACATCAATGACAAGTTCAGCTTCATGTCCGAGTTGTTCCACAACAATATGAAGGCTTACAACGACTTTATCCTTCGCCTGAACAGCATCGACACGCGCGATGAGGCCCTGCTTTATGTCAACGAGGTGTCGGCGCAGAACCAGTGGGATGAGAATTCCTTGTCGGTTCAGTCGTTCTACAAGGTGTTTAACAAGAAATTCTAACCTATGGGCAAAGCAATTCTGTTCTCTGCACCGTCGGGATGTGGCAAGACGACCATCATCAAGGAGTTGATGCGGTATTTCGACTGTTTCGATTTCTCCATTTCGGCTACCTCGCGCAAGCCGCGCGGCGAGGAGGTCAACGGCAAGGACTATTATTTCCTCAGCCATGAGGAATTCATGAAACGTGTTCATGACGACGAGTTCCTCGAGTGGGAAGAAGTTTATCAGGGGACTTGTTACGGTACGCTGAAGAGCGAGATTGACCGCATCTGGAACGAGGGTAAGGTGATTGTGTTCGATGTTGACGTCAACGGAGGTAAGAATATCAAACGTTATTTTGGAGCCGATGCCCTGTCAGTCTTTGTTATGCCGCCCAGTCTGCAGGTACTGGAGCAGCGCTTGCGCAGCCGTGGTACCGACAGCGAGGAGGCCATCGTCAAGCGTCTGGCCCGCAGTGCCGAGGAACTGGAGCAGGCACCGGCATTCGACCGTACCATCGTCAACGACGACCTGCAGCGCGCCGTGGACGAGACCCGTAAAGTGATAGAGGAGTTTTTAAATGAATAGGAACCGACTGATAATACTGCTTAGGAAATACGACTACGTGGTAGTATTCGTATTATTGCTGATAGTGAGTATTGTGTTGATGTCCCGTACCAGCTATTACCAGAGTTCTAAACTTATAGCATGGACTAACAGCATCGCTGGAGGCTGGTACCAAGGAGTGCATAGTATCAGTGGCTACTTCGGGCTGAAAGGCGAGAACGACCGCTTGGCCGCGGAGAATGCCCAGCTCAGAGCACAACTGGCGGCGTCATACATTAGCTATAGCGACAGCGTCTTCACGGTGAACGATACCGTCTACCGCCAGCGTTACAGCTACACAGAGGCACAAGTCATCAAGAACTCGTGGAGTCAGCAGAACAACTACATCATGATCAATAAGGGCCGTACTCACGGCATTGAGCCCGACATGACTGTCATCTCGCCCGAAGGCATTGTAGGTGTGGTGATGTCGGTGTCGGACAATTTCGCCACCATCATGCCGGTGCTTCACTCAAAGAGTCTCAACAGCGTGAAAGCCCAGCGCACCGGTATCAGTGGCCATCTGATGTGGGACGGAAAAGACTACCGCTATGCTCAGGTGAAGGACATGCCCGTCGCGTATCAGTTCTACCCTGGCGACACTATCGTTACGTCGCATGAGGGCGATTTCCCGGAGGGCATTCCGGTGGGCTATATAGAGGAGGCTGAACCCGAGCAGGGTACGGGCTTCTATAAAGTGAAGATTCTCCTGGCTACCAATTTCAATAAACTGGACCATGTCTATATCATCAAGAACCGTTTCCGCGAGGAACAGGACAAACTGATGGAAGAAACCCTGTCGAAATATGAATAATCTGCTTTTACGGAATATAGGTCGTTTTTGTCTGCTGATGTTTTTGCAGGTGGTGGTGCTCAACCACGTCTATCTCGGTGGCTATGCCATGCCGATGCTCTATGTGCTGTTCATCTTGATGCTGCCCACCGACATGAAACGCATACCGCTCTTGCTGACGGCATTTGCCACAGGTCTGGTTGCCGACATGATGAGCAATATGTTGGGATTCCACGCGATGGCCTGTACTGTGGTGGCCATGCTGCGTATCCTCTTTGCCAACCGTATCCTAACACGTGGCGAGCCGGTGGTAATCAACACTCCCAGTTTCTATAGCGTGACACCTCAGTACTTCATCAGCTATCTGCTGTTGATGCTGGGGGCTTTCTATTTTGTATTCTTCTTGCTGGAACTCTTTGGTTTTCGAGGCTTCGGCAGCATGCTTCTCGCCACCATCCTCTCCACGCTGACGACCACGCTGTTGGCGGTACTCTACCAGTATATTTTCCTGAAGAAAGAAAACGTATGAAAGTTGTTCGTCAGCGGTCGGTGGTCAGTTGCTTGCGCAGCATTCTCTGTGTAAGTTTATTTTTCATTTTCCAATTTTCAATTTTCAATTCAGCAATTGCCCAGACGGCCATTGGCCACTGGCGCGGATGTCTGGACTATTCATTGGTCAATCATGTGGTCGATGCCGGCGACCGAATCTATGCTGCTGCCCTGGACGGCGTGTTTTGCTACGACCTCGACGACCACACGCTGACAACTTTCGACAAGGGAGACGGACTGAACGATGTCGGTATCGCCACAATAGGCTATGACAAGGCTACACAATGTCTTGTGGTGGCCTACAATAACTCCAATGTCGACCTGCTCATCGATGGCCGTACATACAACCTCTCCGACATCAAACGCAGCGAGATTTCTGGCGACAAAAGCATCTATCACGTGCGTTTCTCCAACGGCAACGCCTATCTGGCTACAGGCTTTGGCGTGGTGGTGGTGGATGTCCGCCGTCAGGAAATCAAGGAGACCTGGTATCTCGGCGCCGGCGGCACCTATACGCCTGTCTACGACCTCGCCTTCATGCCCGACAGCCTCTTCGCCGCCACCGGCGAGGGCTTGAAGCGGCTCTCCGTCTCAGAACAACACCCTTCCGTCAGTGACCGTTGGGATATCGACCACCGGCTCGACAGCCTCAATGTCGCCATGCTCTGTCCCGTTGCACAACAACTTTTGGTTGCCGGCTACGCCTCCAACCCCGATAATTGCTCGCTCCTTGTCCGCCGTGGTTCCTCCTATTCCCTTCTGCGCTGGGGTGGTGTTGTGAACGCCATGCAGGCTTCCGCCGACAAGGTGGCGGTGTGCGCCGATGGCCATGTGCTTGTCTACGACACGTTGTTTACCCTCATTGACGACTACAGCACCTACAACTGGGGCACCCTCGAGGCTCGCGACGCCACCTTCGCTCGCGAGGGTATCCTATGGGTGGCGCATCCATGGGAGGGTATCGTGGGCATTCATCCCTCCGGCGAAGAGGAATACCACCGTCCTTCCGGTCCCGCGAATGCCGACAATGTCTACCGTCTCGTACCTTTCAACTATCGTATGATGCTTTGCCCTGGTGGCCATACACCGACATACGCCAGTGCCTATCTCGCCCCCAATGTGTATACCGCCGTGGGTCAAAGGTGGTCCTCTCTCGACCGCAGCAATGGTCTCCTCGACGGTCTTAGCGACCTCCTCGACGTGGCTGTCAATCCCCGCGACACCAATGAGAGCGTGGCTGCCCTATGGGGACATGGGGTGGTGTCGATACGCAACAACCAGGTGCAGACGCTCTACAATAGCACCAATACGGAGGGCGCTCTGATACCCTACAGCTCGGGATCTTATAGCCGTCTCAATACCGGCGCGGTGGAGTTCGACCTCCGTGGCGACCTGTGGATACTCAACTCCCAAAGCACTCATGCCCTCGCTGTCCGTCGTGCCGACGGCACCTGGAAGGGTTTCCCCACCATGTCAATGGTCACTACCCCCGAGGTCGACAAGCTTGTCTGCGACAGCGTCACAGGCTATAAGTGGTTCTGCGGTCGCAGCAACGTCATCTATGTCCACGACGGCGTGAGCCACATGGCAAAAGTCAACCCCAACAACGGCAGCAAACTCTCCACCGACGCCGTCACCGCCCTGTTGCAGGATCATAACGGTAACATCTGGATTGGCACCAACAAGGGTATCAAGGTTATCTACGACGGCTACAAGGCTTTCAACAACGGCGGTAACGGAGAATATGCACCGGTGAACTGCAGCAACATCACCATCACCAACGGTGAGTTCTCGGAATACCTCATGGCTTACGAGAGTATCACCGCCATCGCTGTCGACGGCGCTAACCGCAAGTGGGTGGGCACAGCCAGCGGGGGACTCTACCTCATCTCCGCCAACGGCCTCGATCAGCTTGCGCATTTCACTGCCAGCAACAGCCCGCTCTATTCCGATAAGGTTGTCGCTCTGGGTATCAACGAGCGCACCGGCGAGGTCTATATTGGCACCGACCGTGGCTTGCAGGTCTACCGCGGCACCGCCACCTATGCCGTCAGCTCGCCGCTCGACAAGGTCTATGCTTTCCCCAATCCCGTAAAGCCCGACTATGACGGTCCTATCGCCATCAAGGGCTTCACCCGCAACGGCTTGGTGCATATCACCGATGCTGCCGGACATACCGTCTATACCACCACCGCCAACGGTGGTCAGGCCATCTGGGACGGTCGCACCGCCAGCGGCGAAAAGGTGGCCTCGGGCGTCTACTACGTCTTCGCTTCCGATAGCCAAGGTGACAACCGCTCCGTGGCCAAGATCCTTATCATCAGATAGTCGTTTATCACTTATCATTCATCACTCATCACTCATCATTCATCATTAAACAATGCTTCTCTCCACCCGTGGCCTCGTACTCCACACCACTCCCTACTCAGAGTCCTCGGTAGTGGTGAAGGTCTTCACGCGGCAGCTCGGGGTGCGCTCCTATATAATAAAAGGTGTAAGGGGTAGGGGAGGCCGCGTAAAACAGAACCTCCTGCAGCCCCTCTCATGCCTCGATATGGTGGTCTACAACAACGAAAAGACCGACCTCAACTACGTCAAAGAACTCTCTCAGTTACTCAGTCACTCAGCCACTCAGCCACTCAGTTACTCACCCACACAAAACGCTCTGCGTTTCTTCATGACGGAAGTGCTCTATAAAGCCCTCCGTGAATCCGAACCCATGCCCGCCCTCTTCGACTACGTCGAATCCATAAATTCCTCACTCCCCACTCCTCACTCATCACTTCCCATAACCTTCCTCCTCACCGTTGCCCGTCACCTCGGCATCGAGCCTTTCGATAACTACTGTACCCGCGAGCCCCTCTTCGATCTTCAAGAAGGCCGCTTCGTCTCCGCCTCCACCGAGACCACCCTTTCCCCCCACCTCTCCGAAACCCTCCACCACTACCTTAACTCTCCACTCTCCACTCTCCACTCTCCACTTGATGAGCGCACCGCGCTCATCAACGCCCTCATCACCTACTACCACCTCCACCTCAGCGGCTTCTCACATTTCCACAGCCACGAAATCTTGCATACAGTATTACAATAATAAACACCATGAAAAAGATTTTGTTTTTTGCAGTGCTTTGTGCTATTGCTTTGCACTTTCCTCTCTCCACTCTCCACTCGCAACAGGCCTACTGGGTCTTCCTTGCCGACAAGGCTGGCACTACCTTCGACCCTTACTCTTATTTCGACGCCAAGGCCATCGAACGCTACCACCAGTGCGGTGCCGACCTCTACGACATCACCAACTACCCGCTGAACGACGGTTACGTAAAACAGATAGAGACGATCCTCACCGATAGTTCATCATTCATCACTCATTATTCATCATTAATCGGCGTTAGCCGTTGGATGAACGCCCTAGGTGTCATGGCCACCCCTGACCAAATCGTTGCCATCGAGCATCTGCCCTACGTTCTCCGCGTCCAACCCATCGCCGCCACCGGCCTCCACCTCGCGTCAGCCACTCAGCCACTTAGTCACTCAGCCAATCAGTCACCCGACGTTCCTGGCCTCTTCGACATCGCCACCGTCGACGGCCCTCTCGAGGCTCAGCTCGTCCGTATGAATGGCAAGGCCTTCCGTGACGCCGGCTTCGACGGCCGTGGCATCCGCATCGCCGTCTTCGACGGCGGCTTCCCGCAGGTCAACACCCACGCCGCCTTCAAACATCTGCGCGACAACCATCAGATTATCAAGACCTGGAATTTTCCCAAGGATAAGGAGGATGTCTACGGATGGAACTCCCACGGCACCATGACGCTCTCCTGTATCGCCGGCCGCATGGACAACCGCGACCTTGGCCTCGCCACAGGCGCCGAGTTCCTCCTGGCACGTACCGAGGTCAACTCCGAGCCCTTCAAGGAAGAGGTCTGGTGGCAGATGGCCGTGGAATGGGCCGACCGCAACGGCGCCAACATCATCTCTTCCTCCCTCGGCTATGGAAAGGAACGCCACTACACCACCGACATGGACGGCACCTCCTATGTCGCCAAGGCAGGCAACCTTGCTGCCCGCAAGGGCATGCTCGTCGTCAACTCCGCCGGCAACGAAGCCACCGATAGCCAGTGGAAAACCATCATCACTCCCGCCGACGCCGATAGCGTCCTCTGCGTGGGTGGCATCGAAAATAGCCTCACTAAGTACAACCACATCGCCTTCTCATCTTACGGTCCCAGCGCCGACGGCCGCCAGAAACCCAACGTCTGCGCCTTTGGCTACGCCCGCACTGCCAATACCGGCAAGGGTGACAACAAATATCACTATGTCCACGGCACCTCCTTCTCCTGCCCCCTCGTCGCCGGCTTTGCCGCCTGTGCCTGGCAGGCCTCGCCCGGCAAGAGCGCCATGGAGATGTTCCACCTCATCGAGCAGTCTGCCGACCTCTACCCCTACTGTGACTACGCCTTCGGCTACGGCGTCCCCCAGGCCGACTTTTTCACTCAGTCACCTAGTCACTCAGCCACTCCGTCCCCCACCTTCCACTTCGAAGAGAAAGACGGCGAAATCCTTGTCCGTCCACTCCGTGCGGTTGTCAACAAGCCCATCTTCTATAAAGAGATGGCCATCGATGGATATGTCGTGCGCTACGGCAATCAGCACATCTACTTCCTCGACACCACCGGTGCCATACATTTCAGCATCTGTTCAGGCCATCGCCTCGAAGTCTTCCTTGATGGTTATACAGAGGGCATTACCTCCAGCATAGATCCTGATGCTGATCACGACAGTTTTGGTACCATAACTTCCGAGGACGCTTTCGCCGCCTCCGACAAACATTACCGTGACGATGATATGCAGCAGCCCTCCCTCTATGGAAGCAACGCCAAATATCACTCCCATGTCTACTTTGGCTTCGGCCTGCCCATCTCCACTGAGAGTGCTGAAATGCCTGTCAACGGCTGGTCCCCCAGTTGGAGCTTCGGCATCCGCATCCTCCAGTCCTACAGCAAGACCTATAGCATTGGTATCGGCATCGGCATGACCTTCACGCACTACCGTTTCAACGACGCACCCCTCAACGACTTCGAGACCTCGCTGGGTATCACCCAGGCTGACCTGAGCGGCTACAAGGAGGTCATCAACCGCAGCCTCGAAATGAGCGAGGTCCTCAATCTTGAACTCTTCCAGCGCATCCGCCTCCGTGCCCTAGGCCTCTTCGGCAATGGCCTCCATTGGGACCTTGGCGTCTACGTGAGCGGCGAGGGTGACACCTACACCCTCGGCGGAGAAAATCCCAATGGCTCCTCGTCCAACTACAGCGAGCACTCCTACTCCGATGCCAAAGCTACCGAGGACTACCGTATTACCTATGGCGTCGTCACCCGCCTCACCTACGACGTTATAGGCGTCTATGCCCGCTACCGTCTTGAGGACCTCGGAAAGGACCCCGCCCCCGGCAAGGTCCTCCTCCCGCGCCTCACCGTCGGCCTCCAACTCCAGTTCTAAACCGTACCAATACCCTATCAAACACCTACCAACACCCTACCAACACCGTATCAACTCCTACCATAGTCGGACTTGGGTCGGAGTTGAGTCGGACTTGATACGGAGTTGGTACGGTGTTGGTGTTAAGTATCAGTGAGTTGCAATTTGGATAAAATTTGCTGTCGGGAGTCGGGATTTTTTTTGTATTTTTGCAACGTTGTACGTGTTGTGCCATGAGCGTGATACGTACGTGTAAGTGATTGATAAATAAAAATATAATACTATGACTTTAGAAGAATTCCAGAATGAATTGCGCCTCGGTATCCCCGATCCGCTGCCCGAAATGCCCGCTTACGACCCTACGGTGAACCACGCCCCCAAGCGTAAGGACATCCTGACGCCTGCCGAGAAGAAGCTCGCCATCCGCAACGCCCTGCGCTACTTCCCCGCCAAGCACCACAAGATGCTGGCCAAGGAGTTCGCCGAGGAGCTGCAGAAGTACGGCCGCATCTATATGTACCGTCTGCGTCCCACCTACAAGATGTATGCCCGCCCCATCGAGGAGTACCCCGCCAAGTGCCGTCAGGCTGCCGCCATCATGCTGATGATCCAGAACAACCTCGACCCCGCCGTGGCTCAGCATCCCCACGAGCTCATCACCTACGGCGGCAACGGCGCCGTCTTCCAGAACTGGGCTCAGTACCGTCTGGTTATGAAATATTTGAGTGAGATGACCGACGAGCAGACACTCGTGATGTACAGCGGTCATCCCATGGGACTCTATCCCAGCCACAAGGACGCCCCGCGTGTGGTCGTCACCAACGGCATGATGATTCCCAACTACAGCAAGCCCGACGACTGGGAGCGCTACAACGCCCTCGGCGTCACGCAGTACGGTCAGATGACCGCCGGCTCCTACATGTACATCGGTCCTCAGGGTATCGTCCACGGCACCACCATCACCGTCTTGAACGCTGCCCGTAAGCTCGGTGGTGGCACCGCCGGTAAGCTCTTCATCACCGCCGGCCTCGGCGGCATGAGTGGCGCCCAGCCCAAGGCTGGTGACATCGCCGGTGTGGTCTCCATCACCGCCGAAATCAACCCCGCCGCCACGCAGAAGCGCTACACGCAGGGCTGGGTCGACGAGGTGCACGACAACCTCGACGAGCTCTTCGTGGCCGTCAACAAGTCCATCGCCGCCAAGGAGGCCAAGAGCTATGCCTACCAGGGCAATGTCGTCGACCTCTGGGAGTACTGCGCTGAGAAGGGCATCAAGGTGGACCTCGGCAGCGACCAGACCTCGCTGCATAACCCCTGGGCCGGTGGCTACTATCCCGTGGGTGTCAGCTTCGAGGATGCCAAGGTGATGATGGCCGAGAAGCCAGAGCTCTTCAAGGAGAAGGTGCAGGAGTCTCTCCGCCGCCATGTGACTGCCGTCAACAAGCTTACCGCCAAGGGTATGTACTTCTTCGACTACGGCAACGCCTTCCTGCTGGAGAGCAGCCGCGCCGGTGCCGATATCTGGAATGCCGATAAGACCGCTTTCCGCTATCCTTCCTACGTTCAGGATATCATGGGCCCGATGTGCTTCGACTACGGCTTCGGTCCCTTCCGCTGGGTCTGCACCAGTGGCAAGCCTGAGGACCTCGACAAGAGCGACCATATCGCCATGGAGGTGCTGGGTGAGATTGCTGCCACGGCTCCCGCCGAGATTCAGCAGCAGATGCACGACAATATCCAGTGGATCAAGGGTGCCAAGGAGAATCACCTTGTTGTCGGTTCCCAGGCCCGTATTCTCTATGCCGACTGCGAAGGCCGCACCAAGATTGCCGCCCGCTTCAACGAGGCCATCAAGAAGGGTGAGATCAGCGCCCCTATCGTCCTCGGTCGCGACCACCACGACGTCAGCGGTACCGACAGCCCCTTCCGTGAGACCAGCAACATCTACGATGGCTCGAACCGTTGCGCCGATATGGCCGTGCAGAACGTCATCGGCGACAGCTTCCGTGGCGCCACGTGGGTTTCTATCCACAACGGCGGCGGCGTTGGCTGGGGCGAGGTCATCAATGGTGGCTTCGGCATGGTCCTCGATGGTTCTGAGGCTTGCGACCGCCGTCTCCGCATGATGCTCCACTGGGACGTCAACAACGGCATCAGCCGCCGTTCCTGGGCCCGCAACGAAGGCGCCATGTTCGCCATCAAGCGCGCCATGGACATCTGCCCCGAGCTTAAGGTCACCATGCCCAACCTCGTCGACGACTCCGTCCTCGAAGGCCTCTTCTAGAACTAAGAGGTAAGAACTCAAAAAAAAGAAGGCTGACACAATCAACATTGTGTCAGCCTTCTTTTTTTACCTTTTACCTTTTAGTTTTTACTTTTTACTTTTGCCCTGTCGTGCTGTTCGGCGGTGGCGGTGAAGAAGGCGTCGCCGCTGGAGTTGAGGGCGGTCTCGACGGAGTCTTGGACGACGCCGACGATGAAGCCGATGGCGACGGCCTGCATGGCTATGTCGCTGCCGATGCCGAAGAAGGAGCAGGCCATGGGGATGAGCAGCAGGCTACCGCCGGCCACGCCCGAGGCGCCGCAGGCGCCGAGGGTGGCGATGATGCCCAGGAACAGGGCCGAGGCGAAGGTGACGTCGACACCCACGGTGTGGGCCACCGCTAGGGCGAAGACGGTGATGGTGACCGCCGCGCCGTCCATATTGATGGTGGCGCCCAGCGGGATACTCACGGAGTAGAAGTCCTCATCCAATCCCAGCTTCTTGCAGAGCGCCATATTGATGGGGATATTGGCCGCCGAAGAGCGTGTGAAGAAAGCCTGCAGGCCACTCTCCTTCAGACAGGTGAAGAGGAGCGGGTAGGGGTTCTTCTTGGTCAGGATGAAAGCTATGAGAGGGTTGAAGATGAGTGCGTTGGTGAGCATGCAACCCACCAGCAGGAGTATCAGGTGGCCGTAGGTGGAGAAGACGGTCAGGCCGTTCTCGCTGACGGTGGAGAAGACCAGACCTAAAATGCCGAAGGGGGCGAACTGGATGACCCACCGCACCACCTTGGTGACCACCGCGGAGAGGTCGTGTACTACGTTGACGGTGGCCTTCGAGGCCATGGTCTTCAGCGAGATGCCAATGACGATGCTCCAGAAGAGGATGGCGATGTAGTTGGCGTTGGCAATGGCTGCCACGGGGTTGGCCACCATGGAGGTGAGCAGGTTGGCGAACACGTCGGCCAGCGAGCCCACGCTGGAGTCGACCTGTGCGGCCTCGCCGAGATCGAGCGTCACCGGGAACAGAAAACTGCCCACCACGGCGCAGACGGCGGCGATGAATGTGGAGAGCAGGTAGATGCATATCAGCGATGTGAAGCGGCGTCCGTAGCCTTTGCCGGCTTTGGCTACCGACGACATCACCAACACCGCCACCAACACCGGCGCGATGCCTTTCAGGGCGCTGACAAACATCTTCCCAAGGATGGCGATGCCAGTCCACTGCGGCAGCAGCAGTCCGATGGCGGCACCTATCACCAGTCCGATGAAAATCCTTAGCATCAGGCTGGTATTGGTATATTTATTCAAGATCTTGACGGCAAAATTCATGATAGATTGTTTTTGTTTGGGGGTGCAAAGATACAAACTTTTTTTGACTCGGGGTAATAAAATGAAAGAAATGACGTTAAGGAAATACTTAAGAATGTATTAAAAAGCAATATCATGGAAGAAAACAAATGTCTGTTCAAGAAGAACATCATCCTGGGCGTTAGCCTTGTGTTGGCGGCCCTCGTGCTGGGTATCTTTATGGTCTGCACCATCAAGACCCTCAAATCCTACGACGACACCGTGACTGTCCGTGGCCTCTGCGAGAAAGAAGTGCCTGCTGACCGTGTGGTGCTGCGTATCAGCTACAGCGAGCAGGACAACGAGTTGCCCGACCTCCGTAGCCGTATGGACCGCAACGACCAGACGATCATCGCTCTCCTCAAGCAGGCTGGCTTCACCGACGACGAGATCAAGTACACCTCGGCCCACTTCAACGACCGTTTCGACAGTTACTACACCTCCAATATCCGCTTCCGCTACAACGCCAACCAGACCATCAATGTCTTCACCTCGAAGATGGACCTCGTGGGCTCGCTGCAGAAGAAGATCGATGCCGAGCTGCTCAAGAAGGACATCATCAGCAGCACCTACGCCAACTACGAGTATCACGGCTTGAACGATATCAAGCCCTCGATGATTGCCGAGAGTTTGAAGAATGCCCGCTCGGCCGCCGACGAGTTCGCCAAGAACTCGGGTAGCGAGATTGGCAAGATGCGCACTGCCTCGCAGGGCTACTTCGATGTCGAGGACCTTGACGAGAACACCCCGCAGATTAAGAAAGTCCGTGTGGTGACCACCGTGGAGTATTATCTGAAATGAGAGATTCTGTAATCATCTATTCCGGCGGGCTCGACTCGACCACGCTGCTCTATGAGGAGCGTGAACGGGTCGCGCTCGCTGTTACCTTCGATTACGGCAGCAACCACGCTGCACGCGAGATTGCCTGTGCGCGCCATCATTGTGCCCTGCTGAATATCGAGCACCTGGTGATAGAGCTGGGCTTCATGAGCCGCTATTTCCAGTCGTCGCTGCTCAGTGGCGCCGAAGCTATCCCTAGCGGCAACTATGACGAAGAGAACATGAAGAGCACCGTGGTGCCGTTCCGCAATGGCATCATGCTCTCTATCGCCTGTGGGTTGGCCGAGAGCCGCGGACTGAAGCGTGTGCTGATAGCCAACCATGGCGGCGACCACGCCATCTACCCTGACTGCCGTCCCGAGTTTATCGAGGCCATGGATGCTGCCATGCGGGCTGGGACCTATGTCAATGTGGAAATTGCGGCGCCCTATACGAATCTTTCCAAGGCCGACCTGGTGCGTCGCGGCGCAGCCCTCGGCATCGACTATGGCCATACCTACTCATGCTACCGTGGTGGCGAAAAGCACTGTGGCACCTGCGGTACCTGCACCGAGCGTAAAGAAGCCTTCCGCGAAGCCGGCATCCCCGACCCCACGGAATATGAGACGGGGCAATTGGCTTAACTACTTAACTACTGTCTACTTAACTACAAAAAAAATATGTATTACGTAACCAAGCATATTGAAGTCTCCGGTGCCCACCGCTTGGAACTGGATTATCCGAGCAAGTGCACCCAGCTGCACGGCCACAACTGGCAGATCACTATCTATTGCAAGGCTCGCGAGTTGAACCATAACGGTATGGTGGTGGACTTCTCCAAGATCAAGAGCCAGATTGTCGACCGTCTCGACCACCAGGTCATCAATGACGTGATAGGCTGCAACCCCACGGCCGAGAATATCGCCCACTGGTGCCAGCAGCAGGTGCCCAACTGCTACCGCGTCGACGTCCAGGAGACCACCGGCAATATCGCCACGTACGAGATCGATTGATTTTAGGTAGTTAAAGTAGTCAAGGTAGTTAAAGTAGTTAAAGGACAAATGCATTATTCTGCACCAGAGACGGTACTATCGGCTTTAACTACTAGCGAGCGTAGCGAGCGATAACTTCCTTTAACTTCTTTAACTACCCCAGAGTAAAGAAAAGTATGAAAGTCAACGAGATATTCTACAGTTTGCAGGGTGAAGGCTACTATGCCGGCACCGCCGCCGTCTTCGTGCGGCTGAGCGGCTGCAATCTGCGTTGCCCATTCTGTGACACGCAGCACGAGAGTGGCACCGAGATGAGCGACGAGGAGATTGTGGCCGAGGTGGTACAGTATCCTGCCCGCCTCGTGGTCATCACCGGTGGCGAGCCATCGCTGCAACTCACCAAAAGTCTTGTCGACGCCCTGCATGACGAGGACAGGTTCGTCGCCGTGGAGACCAACGGCACCCGTCGACTGCCCTCCAATGTTGACTGGATCACCCTTTCGCCGAAGGACCTCTTCCTCGGTCGCGAGGCCAAGGTGGAACTCTCCATCGTCGACGAGATCAAAGTGGTCTACGATGGCGAGACGGAACCTTCGATGTATGCCGACATCATGTGTACCCACGCCCGTTTCCTGCAGCCCTGCGACACCGGCGACCCCGTGCGCAACGCCGAGATTACGGCCAAGGCCATCGACTACATCAAAGGTCATCCCCAGTGGAAACTCTCATTGCAGATTCATAAGATTTTAAATATTCAATAATGTCCCGGAGGGACAACCTTTCAATAACCCCACATGAAGTGTGGGGATACAATACAAAAAGATGAACCGAGAACAAGACAATCTTCAGTCGTTAGGCCACAAGGCCGAGATACCTCAGACCTATGCCCCGCAGGTGCTCGAGGCTTTCGAAAACCGCCATCCCGAGCGCGACTACTGGGTGCAGTTCAACTGCCCCGAGTTCACCTCGCTCTGTCCCATCACTGGGCAGCCCGACTTCGCCGAGATAAAGATTCTCTATATCCCAGACCAGCGCATGGTGGAGAGCAAGAGTCTCAAGTTGTACCTCTTCTCGTTTCGCAACCACGGCGACTTCCATGAGGACTGCGTGAACATCATCATGGACGACCTCGTCAAACTGATGGATCCGCGCTATATCGAGGTTGTCGGCCTCTTCGTCCCGCGCGGAGGTATCAGCATCCATCCCTACGCCAACTATGGCCGTCCGGGTACCCGTTATGAGGCACTCGCTGAGCACCGGATGAAAAACTATAAGCTCTGAGAAATGAAAAACCGTGCACTCCTTTTCCCTGTGCTCTGCTTCCTCCTGATGGTGGCTTGCTCGCAGGAGAAAGAGCCCGTCAGGGCTATCTATCATTGGAAGACCACGTACAACCCCACGCAGTATGAGCTCGACTGGTTGCGCGACCACCATGTGACGCGCCTCTATCTGCACCTCTTCGATGTCGACGTGCACGAGACCGAGACAGCGGCACCCATTGCCACGACCCGCTTCTTGCAGGTGCTGCCCGACGGCATGGAGATTGTTCCCGTGGTGTATATCACCAACGAGGCCATGGACAAGATGTATTGGGAAAGTGAGGCGATAGGACGGAAGATTGTCGAGCGTGTGCTGAAGATGGCCGAATGCAAGGGCTTCGAGGTGAAGGAACTGCAGGTAGACTGCGACTGGACCGAGCGCACCAAGGATGAATACTACCGCTTCTGCCATTACTTGCAGGAGATGCTCCACGAGCGCGGCATCCGCCTCAGCTCGACGGTACGTCTGCACCAGATCGAGCCTCGGCTCGACAGCCTGGAGGTCGACAACAAAACGCTCATGCTCTACAACACCGGTAACCTGCGGTCGCCGAAGACGCGCAACTCTATCCTTGATTACGACGATGTGGCGCCGTATCTTTCGAGACTCACCACCGGCCGTCTGCAGGACATGACCCTTGTCTGGCCGGTCTTCGGCTGGGGGGTGGCCTTCAAGGACGGCGGCCAGTTCTCACACCTCGTTAACTCGGCGGAACTGGGAAGAGATTCCGACGGCCTGGTGGTCCGTGAGGAGTGGGGCGAGATGGAGCAGATGCGCCATTTGTGGAAAGAAATGCCCGAGCGTGGCGGCGAGCGTGTCACCATACTCTATCACCTCGATTCGTTGAACCTTTCAAAGTACAGCTACGATGAGATTGAAGAGATTTATAGCCGTTAGTACATTGTTGCTGTTTTGCGCGCTGCGTGCCGTGGCCTGCGGCCCCGGCCCCATCGTCCTCCCCGCCGACTACGACCTCTATCGTCTGCTGCCCTATTATGCTGAACTCAAAGAGCCCGCCGACGGCCGCATGCAGGCCAACTGCCGCCTCTGGATGGAGGCGGTGCCGGGGACGAAGTACGAAGAGGTGCGCCAGGCAATTTACGAATTCAATCTGGCCGACTGGCAGCGTGTGGAGCGTGGCGAAGACTGCGGCAACGCTTTCTGCCGCAAACTTATTGCCAATAAAGACAACGACGCTGTACGCCTGCTGGTGTGGAGCAAATACTATGAGCAGTGGAGCGAGCAGATGCGTTCGCCCTGGTATTACGGCTGCGGCATGGACGACGGTGGCCTCGACATCGACAAGATTGTCGCCGTGGCTTCCCAAGCGAAGGGACGCTATGCCGACCGCTACCTGCTGCTGGCCATGAAATGCCTCTACCGCAGTGGACGCAACGAGGACTGCGAGGCACTGTGGAAGAAACGCCAGGGTGTTCTGAAAAAAGGCTTCCTGCGAGACCAGGCCGAGGGTTACCTTGCCGCCTGTTTGAACCGCATGGGACGCAAGCAGGAGGCTGTGGACATCTATTCGCGTCTTGGCGATGCCGCCTCGCTGCAGCTCATCCAAGACGACAAGGTGGCGGTCTTCGAGCAGGTGATGCGCTACCGCCCCAACTCCCCCTTCTTCCCCATGGCTTTGCAAAGGGTCCTCTTCGTGGTGGAGAACTACACCGTCGACAACCGTTTCTCTTCCTACGCCCTCGACTCTCTCCAGCTGCGGCGCCTGCTTGACGTGGCCACCCGCGCCGGCAAGGACCCGCGAGTGAAGAACCAACCTATGTGGCGCTACGTCGCCGCCTGTCTGCTCGACCACATGGGCCGCCAGCGCGAGGCCTTGGCGATGGTGGAGGGGCTGACTTCGACGGACGACTTCCTCAACGCCTCCATCCGTACCCTGCGCATCTACCTCCACTCATGCCTCGACGCCATCGACGCCCGCTACGAGCAGCGGCTCTTCGCCGACCTGCAGTGGCTTGACAGCCGCATGAAGGTCGAATGGGAAGGTCTCGACAGCGCGAGCCGCTATATTATGCTTCATATCGGCGACTATGACAACTGCTTCCGCACCGTCTATGCCAACGACGCGCTGCGCCGTATCGTGCTGCGCAAGGGTGGCCTTGCCGACCGCTTCGCTGCTGCCGGCCGTACGAACCGAGCCCTCCAGTTGGCCAATATGGCCGACAACCGCTTCTTCCAACTGACGGGTAATTCGGTGCTCAAAGCATTCCGCACCCCGGGACCATTGTCTGTGGAGTATGACTGGATTGATGATGAGACGAGAAGCTACGACGGCTATGGTCCTACGGTGGTGAGAGCTGTTCTCCGCACAAAATTGGACTTCAGTGATATAACGTGGTTACCTTGGAACTTCCGCTATCAGTTCTACCCTGGATACAACATGCACGACTTCAGCAACCGCCTCTTCTTGCGTGTCGACCTGATGAAGGCCGACAAGCTGGCCGGCTACTGGCAGCAGGTGGTGAAGCCGTCCGACAAGATGGGACAGTGGCTCAACGAGCGCGGATATGTGGAGAAAGACTACTGGTACGACATTATAGGCACCCACCTGCTGCGCGAGCTGCGCTATGAGGAGGCCTATCGCTGGCTGGCAAAGGTCAGCCCCCAGTATCAGCAATGCCTCAATACGGACGAGTATATGCGCTTCGACCCCTTCGAGTATGGCGAGGTGGAGACGTGGCATGTCGACAACTATAAGGTGAATAGCGCCAAGCGTCTTGCCGACTTGCAGCGCCAGTCGCGTGAGGCTGCAAGTCCCGACGACCGTGCCGACGCCCTGCTGACGCTCTCCATCGCGCTGAGCAATATGTTCAACCTGAACGAGTCGTTCACTGGACGTTGCTGGCCTTTGGTGAGCTACGGCTTCGACTATTTCGACGGACAACTCTCCGATTGGTATGGTGATGAAGACCCGCGGGACGACCGTTATTTGCAGTCCTACATGGCTGCCGACGACGCCGTGATGTCTTATGCCCGTCAGGCCAAGAAAGAGTCTCAGCGGCTGCGAAAAGAGGCTTTCCGGACCTATGCCGACCCCGAGCGCAAGGCCCAGGCCCTGCGACGTGTCTATGAGTATACCTACCTGATGCAGCATCTGGCCAACACCCCCACGGGTCAGGACATCGCCCGCCACTGCGACAAGTGGAAGGACTACAGACGCTAGATTTCTCTGATCTTTCTCGATAGCTTACGTTTTGCCAGTAGGCATCCGCCGGCAAGCACTATCAGCGTCAGGGCGCAAGCCCACCAGTTGACGACGTCTGCGTACTCCTCAATCACGTAGTCACCCATAATCATGCGGTCGGCACTGACCATGTGCTCTACCATGTGGTCGCCTGGTAGCACGACGCGCCAAAGTACTTGTGCGTCTAGGTTCCAGTGTTCGTAGGCCCAGAAGGAGGCAGTCCAGGACAGTGTGTTGTCGTTGCGGTCTAGGTCTCCGATGAAGTCCAGCTCGGGGAAGTTCTGTGCTACGTTCCCGAATGATTTGCGCTCGTTAGGCAGGTCGGCAAGGATTAGGGCTAGCAACGTGTCGTGGTATTGGGTTAGCAATGCCCGTTGTGTGCTGTCGCAGAGGGCGGAATAGGTTTCCATCTCTTTCTCAAAGAGGCAATGGTCCCACCATTTTACATACTTGGTGTTCAGCTTGTCAAGCATGCTGTATAGGTCGGTGCCGGTCCAGTCGGCGGGCAACTCGTTGGGGGTGAAGAGTAGCCGTTGCTCGTCGGGGGTGAGGTAGTCGTCGATGGGCACGGGCAGGCTGTCCAGCTGGGGGAAACGGGCCGTGTAGTGGTAGCGGGTGGTGAACCAGCGGAAACTCTTGCTGACGGTCACCTCGGGCTGCAGAATACGTGGCAGACTGTCGGACTTCATTGTCCATCCGTTGCGGACGATGCCGATGGTGAAGGCGTAGCGCATGGTGTCTTTCTCGCTTCGGAAGTCGAAAGGCTGCGGGGTGGCAAGAGTGTCCTTTCGCCAGCCGTCGAAAGAGGCTCTGTTGTTGGCGCTGGTGAGAATCTGACGCGAGCCGTCGAGGTTGCGCTTCACGGTGTCGGTAGCCACATAGTGCGCGGTGCATGAGGCTATCAGCAGCAGCGAGGCCGCTGCAAGGATAATTGAATGGCGTTTCATATCACTTTTGTTTTTTGATGGTTACGGATTGAGTTCTTGTATCCTGCCAGCGGCGCCGGCAGGTCGTTGGGCGAAGACGGCAGGGTGGCGCTGACAGCCTCGGCCAGGGTGGGAGTGGACTGGCTGTCGCCCATAGACATAGTCAGTGGCAGGGTGGCAAGGAGCAGGCATACCGCAGAGGCCAGCAGTGTCCGTTGCTGTCGTCGACGGTGCAGGGTACGTCGCATGCCGCCGAGGATGGCGTCGGTGTCGGGAACTTCGACGGGCGTCTGCTGCATTCGTTCTATCAGTTTGTTATATTCCATATCCTTTCAGTATTTCTCTCACTTTGTTGCGCGCCACGCAGAGGTTGGCTTTCACCTGGTCGGCGCTCATGCGTGTGGCGGCGGCGACCTCGTCTGTGGTGAGGCACTCAATCTCGCGCAGTTGGTAGACCACGCGCTGCTTGGACGGCAGGGTGGCGATGGCTTGGCGGAGTAGGATGAGCAGTTCTTCGGAGGCTAGTGTATCGGGTGGTACGACCTCGACGGGCATCTCGGCGAGGGTCTCGCGGTGGCGTCTCCGCCGACGCAGTTCGTCGTAGCAGCGACGGGCACAGATGGTGCAAAGCCAGGAAGCCAGGCTCTGGCTCGGGTCGAACCGGCGGGCATGCTTCCATAGGCGGATGAAAGTCTCCTGCACAGCGTCGCTGGCTTCGTCACGGTCGTTCAGGAGGCGGTATGCCAGCCGGTAGAGGCGTTCTCGATGGCGCTCGATGATTTCGCGTAGCGCCGCCTCGCTCCCTCCACGGAGTTGCCGCATCAATTCTATGTCTATCGTGCCGTTCATTTGCCTATAATACGTTTGAACAGGGCAAAAGTAAAATCACTCAGGGGAAAATGTCAGACTTCACGTATCTTACCGTCAGACGAACGGCGGTAGAGGGTGAAGTGTCCCTGGACTTTCTCTAGGAAGGGACTAATGGCGTGTATCGAGCGTCCGTAATACTCGTCGTAGAGCACGCAGAGGCGTCGTTTGGAGCGTGAAAGGGCCACGAAGAGTCGGCGCGCATCCTCCAGTATCTGTTTCTCTGTCCAGCTGTGGCTGCCGGGGTAGCAGCCGTCGATGGCGCGGTAGACTATCACCGTCTCGAACTCCAATCCCTTGGCTTTATGTACCGTGGAGATGATGTAGCGCTCCTCGAGCGTGCTGCCGCAGAGGTCGGCCTCCTTGAGGGTGTTGAGGTCGGTGACATAACGCTCGAGCTGCTGCTGCAGAGTGGGGTAGAGGTCGGTGCGGATGAGCTCTCCCTCGAGGTAGTGCAGCAGGTGATGCCATTTATCGATGGGCTCGATAAGCTTGGCCTCGAGCAACTTCTCGTAGGCATATTGTAATTCAGCAACAATCCCCCCCTCTTCATTTGTCTTGTCTCCTGTCTCCTTGTCTCCTGTCTCCTTACATCCATGCTGATGCATCTCTGCGTACAGCTTGTGGAACTTGTCCACCTGTTTCTGGTGATTGCTGACGAAGAGCCGCTGGTCGTCAATCATCTGACGTGCCACGTTGTGGCAGTAGTTGAGTAGCGAGAGCGTGGCCATGATGTCGTCGTCGGCCTGGTGGCTGTTCTGCCCTTCGAGGTGCAGTACCTCGAGAAGGTGGCCGAGCTTGTACTGCCGCAGGCGCGGCCGCACCAGCCGGATGTATTTCAGGGTGTCGAAATATTTATTGGGGAGTACAGCCTTATCTCCTGTCTCCTTATCTCCTGTCTCCCTTATTAGATTATTACGTAGTATCTGGTAGTCGTACTCCACGTTGTGCCCCACCAAGGTCTTCCCTTGGCAGTATTCCAGGAATTTCTTCAGTCCTTCGGTGCGGGAATAGCGTTTGCTGTTGCGGTAGACCTCGAGCATGGGGTTGGGGTGGCCTCCCACGGTGGCGGGCAGCTCCTTGTCGGTCTCGAGGATAATGTTGAAGGGTTTTCCTACCACCTTGCCCTGCCGCACCTTGACGGCGGCAATCTGGATGATGTCGTCGTGGCGCACGTCGAGGCCGGTGGTCTCGGTGTCGAAGATGACGAGCTCTTCGTGGTCGTATACATGGACGAACTCCTGCAGGTAGGAGCTGTCGGGGTAGCGCAGGAAGTCGGTGGGCAGCAGCGCCACGCGGCGCATGTCGCGCATGAGGTTGCGCGCGGCGGTATAGGTGGGTGTCACCTTGAGACCCCACAGCAGACGCGCCCAGGCGATGAAGACCATCTCGTCGGCCAGGACGCTGAGGTGCGCCGTGAGCATCCGCATGGCGGGCAGCGAGAAGAGGTCGGTGCCGCTGATCTTGAAGTGACTGATGCCCATGCCGCTCATCACTTCGCCGATGTCGTCGGCCTCGCGGTTGGTGCTGACGAGGATGGCAACCTTCCCTTCGGGATCCATCTCGCCGTAACGCTTGGCGAAGCGGGCGGCATAGTAACTCTCCAGCTGTGCGTCGCCGACATTCATCAGGCAGAGGTCCTGCGGGTGTGGCGTGACGGGCGCTGATTGCGGGGTGGTGGGCAGGAGGTCGCGTCTGATGCCGAGGTTCTTCTCCGCATAGTCGTTCTGTAGGTCGAGCAGGTATTTGGGCGAGCGGTAGTTGGTGTGCAGGTGGTGGATATGTCCTTCGCAGCGCTGTTTCAGGGTTTCGAGGGTCTCGAGTTTGGCGCCGATGAAGGAGAAGATGGCCTGCTGCTCGTCGCCGAGGTATACGATGGTGGCGTCGTCGGCAGCGAAGAGGTCCACCAGGGCGAACTGCAATGCGTTGAGGTCCTGCACCTCGTCAATCTCAATCCACTGGTAATGGTGAGAGGTGAAAGGTGAGAGGTGAGAGGTATTGATTGTACCAACTGTTTCACCTTTCACCTTTAACCTTTCACCTTGCAAATACTGGTACGCCAGTATCAGCAAATCGTCATAGTCCAGCAGGTCGTTCTCTGCCTTGTAGTGCTCGTAGGCTTTGGCCAGACGCATGAGGTTGGCGGCCGGCAGTTCCTGCAGTATGCTGTATCTCTGGTAGAGGTTCTCGATGTCGGTGTAGATGTCGGCGATATTGTCCTCGTCGAAGGGACGCCCCAGTACGTCGCAGAGCTTCGCTACGCCGCCGGCATGGAAAAGCTCGTTGTGCAGCACCAGCTCGCCGCGCATGCCCAGCGCCATCTGCTGCAGGCCGTGCTGGAAGCGCATGAGCTCCGTGGTGCGGCTCTCGATATTCATCTTCTTGCAGAGCTCCTCCTGGACGATGTTGTCCACGTCGCCCTCGTCGATGATGGCGCTGTTGTGGTTCACGAGGCCTTCGTTGAAGAGCATCTGCGAGCAGTAACGGTGTATGTTCCCCACGAAGAGGTCGTCGGGCACAGGATTGCCTGTGCGGTCGGCGATACGCTGAGCCATGCCCTTGGCGGCGCGGTTGGTGAAGGTGAGACACAGCATGTCGCGGTATTCCACACCCTGCTCATGGGCGTGGACGATGCGCTCGGTCAGGATGTCTGTCTTGCCGCATCCCGGAGGCGCCAGCACCAGGTGGCGTCCGCCACTGATCTCTATCGCCTCCTGTTGCCACGGGTCAAAGTGCCGTTCCATTAAGTGTCGCTTTTACCATTTCGTCCTGCTCATAGACGAGCTTGAGGGAGAAGAAGGGGGTGGACTCGTCAAGAAGGAGGCGGAGGAATATCTTGTCGCCCTCCCACATGGGAAGATTGTTTAGTGGTAAGTGTTTAGTGTTAAGTTGGCTGCCGCTGTCCTGCAGGACGTCACTGAGCACTGAACACTGATCACTAATCACTGATTTGGGTATCCACGCCAGGGTGCCCTCGTCGTCGATGCTCATGTCGGGCTCGCCGCGCCAGGCCGTGGCGGTGAAGAGGTGCATGTATTCGTTGGGCCAGGTGTCGGAGATGAAGGTGACGATGCCGCGGTAGTGCCATTTGGTGATGTCCAGACCCGTCTCTTCCTTCACCTCGCGCAGCATGCACTCGTCGGGGCTCTCGTCGGCCTCGCACTTGCCGCCCACGCCTATCCACTTGCCGTGGCTGGCGTCGTTCTCTTTCTTCACGCGGTGCAGCATCAGATAGCTGTCGCCGTTGTCGATATAGCACAAAGTGGTTTGCTTCATGGTGGTTGTTTTTCTCCCCTTAAATCCTCCTAGGTCCTCCTAGAACCTCCTAGGTTATCCTAGGTTATCCTAGCTTCTCCTAGATTTTCCTAGTAAAAAAAAGAAGCTAAATTGCTTTACTTCGCAACTTAGCTACTTTGCTACTTGGTTACTCAGCAACTTAGTCACTCAGCAACTCAGATACTTTGAAGGAATTAGTCCTCAGCGTTGATGATGGCTTTGTGCACAGCATTCCAGCCAGCAGCGGTGATACCCCAGTTGTTGGTGGAGTTCTTGTTACCGTTGATGCGGACCTTTCTTCTCTTCACTTTTTTGTTAGCATTGATACCCATGGTGTATAATTTTTATTTGTTTATATACTTGACTATCAGTTTGTAAAGCGCATTCCGCTCAAAACAAACGTGCTGCAAAGATACGAAAAAATTGAAAATTGGTGATTAAAATTGAAAAATTAACAATATTTTTAATCCCACCCAATAGCGAAATTCTTAATTTTTAATTTTTAATTCTTAATTCTCAATTCTTAATTCTTAATTCTTAATTCTCAATTCTCAAAACTTTCCCGATGCTCCGCCGCCGCCGAAGCTTCCGCCGCCGAAGCCACCGAAACCTCCGCCGCTGCTGAAGCCGCCGCCGCCGCCGCGGGTGCCGCTGCCCATGAACCAGGGGTAGGCACCCATGAAGAGACCGCTGCCGCCGCCGCCCTTGTGGCCGTTGTTGCCCTTGTTGTTGAAGTCGTTGGGGTGTTTGCGGTAGTAGAGCCACAGCGACAGGGCCACCACGCCGATGAGGCCGACAAAGATGAGCAGGCCCGTCACGGCGTCGCGGCGCTCCTCGTCGCGGTATTTGGCATAGCTGTATTCGCCGCGCAGCGTGGGCTCGATAAGGTCGAGGGCCTCGGTGAGGGCTGTGTAGTAGTCGCCATTGCCCAGGGGGCCGACCATCACGTCGTCGATGATGCGTTTGCAGAAAGCGTCGGGCAGGGCGCCTTCAACGCCATAACCCGTGGCGATGGTCACGTCGCCGTCGGGCTCCTCGGCGCTTTTCGACTTGATGAGTATCACCACGCCGTTGTCGAACTTCTTCTGTCCCACGCCCCATTCCTGTCCTATCTGTGTGGCCACGGCCCAGGCGGCGTCGCCGCCCAGGGTGGGGGTGATGATGATCACAATCTGGTTCGAGGTGGAGTCGTTGAAAGCCACAAGGCGCTTCTCCAGGCTGTTGGCCTGCTCCGTGGTGAGCATGTGGGAATAGTCGTTGACCAGCCGGTTGCTCTTCTCAGGCATCCACTGCGCGTGAAGCCCCCCCACACCCAAGACTATCATCAACAACAAGACTATTTTTCTCATAGAACTACTGTATTCGTTGTTTTAAAGACAAGAAAGGACAAGAAAGAACAACTTTTGATGATATAGATTGTCTTTTCTTGTCCTTTCTTGTCTTTGCTAAAGGGGAAGAGTGTTGTCTTTAGAAGTTGAATTCGACGTTGACGGGTTCGGCAGCCTCTTCGGGGGCGGTGAAGTAGCCCTTCTTCTCGAAGCCGCAGATGCCGGCGATGATGCTGTTGGGGAAGCGGCGCAGCTTGGTATTGTATTCCTGCACCTCCTTGTTGAACTTGCCGCGCTCCGTGGTGATGCGGTTCTCGGTGCTCTCCAGCTGCTGCTGCAGGTTGAGGAATCCCTGCGTGGCGGTCAGCTCGGGATAGCGCTCGACGGTGACCTTGATGCTGTTGGCCACGGCCTTGCTGAGGCGGTCCTGAGCCTGCTGGAACGACTTGACCTGCTCTTCGGAGAGGTTCTCGGGGTCGATCTTGACTTTCTCCACACCCGAGCGGGCCTCGATGACCTCGGTGAGCACGCCCTTCTCATAGTTGGCGGCACCCTGGACGGTGTTGACGAGCTGCGGGATAAGGTCCATGCGGCGTTTGTAGACGTTCTCCACCTGGCTCCATGCCTGCTGCACCTTCTCGTCGTGTTTCACGAGGCTGTTGTTGACGCTGATACCCCAGATGAAGAGGATGGCCACGAAGGCCACAATGCTGATGATGACGATAGTTGATTTCTTCATGTTATAAAAGTTTTCCCCTAAAAACGAATCACTTCCCATTTTATTGTGTCGGCACCTTTTTTTGCTTGATGTATAAAGCAAATTCTTTCTCCTCTCGCTTTGCATAACAAAAAAACGAGATCCCATGCATTGCAAGGGACCTCGCTTAATATCGGAGATAGAACTACTTTACGAGGAGCTTTCGGATGGCCATGGTCTGCTCACCGCAGATGCGGATGAAGTAGGCGCCCTGGGCAAAGCCCGCGAGGTCGATGGTGAGGCTCTCGTTGGCATTGGCGGTGAAGACCGTGCGGCCGTTCATGTCGACAACCATAACGGAGGCCTCGTCCTCAATGCCACTGATGGTGACATTGCTGCTGGCGGGGTTCGGGGAGACACTGACGGTGCTGCCCATGGCGTCGTGGATGCCGAGCGTGTTGATGGAAGCCTCGGCACTCCAGTCGCTGTAGAGATTACGCGCGCAGACAGCGCGGACATACACGCCGTACTCGGTGCTCGGCTCGAGGTCAGTGAGGTCGTAGGGGTTGCTATCAGCGGTGACAATGGTGCCGGCGCCGGCAGTATGGCCGGGCGTGCCATACTCAATCTCCCAGGTGGTCTGACCCTCGGGGGCAGTCCAAGCCACAGTGGCGCTGGTGCCGGTTATGTTGCTCACGGTGACGTCGGTCACAGGGTCGCAGGGGGCAGGGGTGAAGCTAAGGGTGATAACATTGCGTTTGCCTGTGGTTTCGTTAGCTTCGAAGGTGGGGTTGTAGGGGTCGTAGACGCCGACGCCGTCCCGGCGGGCATAGATGGCTTTTGCAGCCCCCGAGCTATTGCCGAATACCATAGCTCTCAGACCGCTCTTCCAAATGCCGGTGGTGTTGTTGACGGCAATCAGCAGGTTGCCGGTGCCGGAGTATACAAACGGAGTGTCAAGCACGATGGTGTAGGCTTCGGGATAGTTACCGTGGAAAACCGTCAGCGTGTCGGTATACACGATATCGCCCTCGCTCACCGTCACCCAGTCGGTGTTGCTTTCGAAGGTCTCCTTGTCCACCTCAACCATATAAATGGTGATAGGAACATTGTATAAATCCTGGGTTCCTAACATCCAAAGGGTTATTGAGTCGATGGTGCCAACCATACCAATCTCATCAGCAGTGTAGATCTGCTGGGAGTAGGAGTAGTTGTACAGCGTGTTTACAGGGAGGTAGGCGTCATCCGTAGCCCCAGCCAAAGAACCGATGGTAACATCTTCCTGGGCCCAAAGAGAGCCGCTTGCCAACGGAAGCATCATAGCCACAAGGGCAAAAGTGTGTAAGAATTTTTTCATAGCGATTTCTTTTAATTAATTAATAATATGTTCGTTATCGGAATTATCCGAAACGTTTGTTATTCGCAAATATATAATTATTTCCGGAAAACGCCAAAAATAAAATATGAAATCGCCGATTCGGTCAGAGGAAACCCCGTCCACCAACGCACACACCATGAATTTACCCCCCTCTTCTTTTTTTTGCTATTCCAGAAATATTGCGTGATATTCTGGCAAATCCATTGACGGAAGAAGGGGTCTTCTACCTCATAATGAGTACTGCGCACCACGATGCCCGACTTCATCATCCTCAGCAATGTTAAAATAGGGTCCTATGAAAAAAACTTTATCTCTGATTCAATAATCTGTGGTGCTTTCTGCCGCCATCGGCAGAGGTCCCTCTTCCTCGATGCCTATATCATGACTTGGCATTGCTGTAGGTTAGTGCGTGTTTCCGCGGCTGCTAATACTTCTTGACCACCAACCAGGGACTCCTGTTGTCCTTTGTCTCATTGACTCCACATTGTCGCCGACCTCAGCTCAAGCAATCGATTATTCAAGATTTACTCATTCACACATTATCGCATTTACACATTCGTTATAACGTTCACGCATTAACTTATATAAATGTTTAGGTTTATATCGCATTCAAGTATCGATAAGTCTCATAGATGATATGTATTATTTATTGTAGCATTTATTGTAACATTTATTGTAACATTTATTGTAAATCAGCTATAATCCAATACCCTTTTTTATTAGATCCCTCTCTTACAATTATCTCTATAGAAGCCAAATATGTAATTTTTATGTTTACTCACACATTTACGCATTTACACATTAACGCATTCAAATATTGGCTCCACATTGTCGCCGACCTCAGTTTAAGCAATCGATTGTTCAAGATTCACACATTTGCAAATAAACGCATTTCACTTTCATTATCACATACACCCCATTTCGCTTTCTTTTCTTGTCCATCTATTTTCTACCCCATTACTATTACTCCTGGTTTCACCCCAGTTAGTGGTTCGCAGTAATCTTTGCATACCACGCGGTCGCGCATCAGTTTTGGGTCGCTGAAATTTCGGTTGATGTTTATTGTCAATTCGGAATAGTTGTCTGTCTTATCGTCTTTCTGGTAATAATATGGCTTTATTGATAAGCAGTTGCGGTGTTCAAAGATGGTGTTAAGCAATGTTCTGTCGCTATTGCCACAGGAGTGCCCCATAATGACGGCTTGGAAAGGGGCCGACTCGATGAACTCGAGCATGCGACGGTAGTTGTCGTGCTCCAAGTATCGGATGGACTTCACATGACGCATACACTCGCTATCATTTTGCTCCTTGAGCCTTTTATAATTCTCGTCCAATTCATCCCCATAGCCGAAGATTACGCTTTGAGGGTCATCTAATTTCCCGTGTATGTAGTTGACCGTCGAATTATCTGCCAAATACATTTCCGGAGTGTTGGTATAGTTGAAGTTGAGCAACAACGTGTTCCTGATGACTAATTCTTCATTTCTGACATATGGGTGAGATGTTTGCAGTTCTCTCCTTTCTATTGGACGATATATTTTTTCTTTTATTTCCTCTATCATAGGAGGTTGTTCTTTGCTCACCTCACATAGAAATGTTATTAGTTTGTTACGGACAGACTCCAATTGTTTGTTAAGAGATTGATATTGGTTGCCAAATGTTTTTGCCTTTACCAGTAAGTCATAGTATTCGTTTTCGATATCAACCCATCGTTTGTTTTCAAAGCTTTTGTTGATATGCTCGAAGAAAGGGCTTTTGTATTTGAATTCACATAGTTTTCGATCCTCTCTTGCTAATTTCGCCACCTCATTCAAATCCCAATCGAAGGGGTTTTGTTTTTGATAATAATGACTCCAAACAAGATACCAGCCACCCAGTCCTATCTCATTCAGCGAAAACGAACAGAGCTCATCTTCTTCAAATCTTTTTGCTTTTCCTCTCAATAAGTATCCCCACTGCGCCCAATACCAGTTGATGAAATCCGCATAGCTTGTTTTCAAGCCGTGCGCCAAGTCGAAGCCGTTGCCTATGAGTACAAGCCTATTCATGAGTTTATTCTAGGGATTCTTTGATACTGTTAAGGGCGGCAAAGAGTTCTTCTATCTTTGATACGATGCGGAGTTGCTCCTGATATGGAGGTAATGGTACGATGATTTTGTCTAATAGCCTAGATGACAATCCTTGAAGACCAATGCCATTCCCCCGTATTCTGTCTGTCCATTTGTAAAACATAAGGACGTATAAATACAGGAGATGGCTGACATCGCCTTTTGCACGTAGCCTATGGATGTGGTTTTGAATACAAATATCGTAATCATAGTTCCATATTGCAGAACGTCCTATATCGCCACCCTCACAAACCAACAAGTCGCCTTTTGTTATTGTACATTTGTCAATTTCTGAGTCTTTAAAGAACATCTTCTTTATCTCAGATAAATCAAACCGATTCCAATATACATTAGACGTCGTAATATATGGCAGCAATGATCCTTCCTGCGAATCAGACTTATTTAATGCCTTCCCTGTATTATGGTTAAAGATATTGCCTAGTGTTGTCCAGCACCAATTATCTGGAAGATGGGTGTCGTCGAGTTCATTATCACAAGGTTCAAACTTTGGGTTGATGCGCTTTAAGAGTTCAATGGCGGGTTCGTCGTTGGGGTCTTGGGGTACAAGTTTACCGTGAATGGCGAGGTCGAGGATTTTGGACTTTGCTTTATCTATAGCCTTCAACAAATCACCCTCGTTGCTCTCCAATTCGTCAATCACAGAAAACCATTTAGTAACCTCATTATAAATACGCTTTTGTTCTTTTTTAGGTGGAAATGGTAATTGAAATGCAAGGAGCATTTTCTGAGTCACCTGATTTATAGCAGTTGAATTTGATTCGTCCAAATATGTATTAAAGTATTCTGAATTAAGCAATAGAAAAATCCATTCGTTGAACTCACTTCGACAAACTGCCATAAAAGCCCCAAAAGAAGTTGGCTCAGTGAGGTGCTTTATAAGAGCACATTTACCTACAAGATTTCGACTTCCATTTCTAGCACATATTAGCAAATCACCCTCATTGAGATATTGTTTTGTTTGAATATCAGTTTTTACTCTTACAATGTCTGTTAAAACTATCTCTTTATTCTGAATGTTGTTTGAGCGATAAACTGGTATTCCATTTAATGTAATATCAGATGGTTTATATGTCAATCCTATATTGGATTCAGCAACAGCTTCGATGTTTGTCCACTCCCAACTTTCAGGAATCTCAAAGGGCGCTTCAATATCATCATTTGTAGCCGTCTTCTTGCTTCGTTTTATCTTTCCTTCCTTGATGAGGCGTTCTTTCTCAGCAAGGATGCGCTCCAGCAATACAGAGGCAGGCTCGTCGTTGGGGTCTTGGGGGACGAGTTTGCCACGAATGGCGAGGTCGAGTATCTTCTGGCGTAGTTTCTTTGTGTCCATAAACATCCATTTTAACTTGGTCACTTTTTTTGATTAGTGACTAAGTTAAGTGACTAAGTTAATGCCCTCTTGTACTTTTGACTTCTGCTATTTGGTTTGTCGGGTATGGTCATCTCCAAGAAACCACTTTCAATCAAAGGGTCGATGTATCTATGCTTCACATTATAACGGTGTTTCATGCCTATATGATCCATTATCTCGGTCATACTCCGAGGAACGGAACAGAAAGCAATAATATCATTCACCTTTTCCGTCATCTTGGTCACTGACTTAGTCACTTTTTCTTTATCAGTGACTAAGTTGAGTGATAAAGTCGGTTTGGCCACGACCTCGAAAGCAGTAATCTTATCGACTTTGAATGAGGGTTCCGGATTCCCGTTTTCTTGGAACATGGTTTTAACACGCTCAATACCACGGTTGAACATATTGACATATTTGAGCCCTCGCATAGCTTCGGCAATGATGGGATTACGATAGTCGTTTACCGTCGGGAAGTTCTCGGGCCTCGCCTCGCCATAGAGTCCTCCAGCATTGAGTATTTCTATGCGGTCGTCATACTGGTAGAGACGGATTGGCATATTCGACTGGTAATCCCTGTGCATACAGGCGTTCATCAGCAACTCTCTTAATGCCAACTCTGGATAATTGAAGACGGTTTGCTCGCGCAACATACCAATGGGTACCGGACGGGATGTCACGACGGCGTCACGGACAAAACTCTCCAATTGAGGCAACATTCTACACAGGCACCCTTTTATCTGCTTCTCGTTCAATATTTCGCCACCATTGTTTATTCCTGCAAAATGTACATATTGGACATAACATCCGTGCATATAGTATTGCGGATTCTTGCCAAAAAGGATGATGGCAGCATTTGTGGGACAGTCGTGTTCGAGATCATACAGATGGATGGCGGACAGTTGTTCCTTCAAATCCCGTTTGTCGGTGGCCAGCAAGTCTGGATCAACAACTTGAGGGAGATAGTCGTTCTTTATATATTCGGTGTCAATGTCTTTTATCGATGCTCCCAAACAGGGCATTGCATCGAAGGTGGCCATATATGAAGTCCTACGCTCTAATAGTATTCTCTCCTCAGCTTCCGTTGCAATATCTCGACGAGGGCCTATGCGAATAAATGTCCGTCCACGGTAACGAACGGGGGGAAGAAGCGATGGCAATACCTCGGCCACAAGAAGATCTCCTTCCGGAAATTCAAAGCGTTCGACAGACATCATCGGTAACGGAAGAATATTGCCATCGGAACGGATGGAGGCAATCTTCTTCAGCAGGTCGTCAGTCACTTTCAAGCCAGACAACTTCCCATTATCGTATGCTCCTATAATAAGATAACCATTCTTGCGTGAATTGGGCAAATCATTCGAGAACGCACAGATGGCTTCCTGAAACTTATCCATATCACCTGTCGAGGTGGTGCGTTCCACTCTATATGTTTCCGTGCTGTGCAGTAATTCCCGCAGTTCCTCTTTTGTTATCATATTGGTTTATTCTTCAATATTTTTCAACAACTTCTGTAATTCGGCCACTGCTTTTCCGATGTTGTCGCTTTTCTGCTGAATGGTGGCCATCAACTCGGCCAATGTCATATCATTATCGTCGTCTGTCTGTTTTATCCAGGTGATATCAAGGCTGGTCTTGTCGCGCTGCAGCAGCTCTTTCACATCGTATTTACGCCAACGGCCATTGGGGGTGGTTTCAGCGTTGTAGGTCTCCTTTCTGGCGGAGAGGTTATCGGCTTTGTAGCAAGCCACAAAGTCGTCGAGGTGGTGACGCAACATAGGCTTGGTGGCCAGCGTGTGCTTGATGCCTGTGCGGTAGTCGTAGAACCACACCTCTTTGGTTGGTTCACCCTTCTTGAAGAAGAGAACGTTGGCCTTCACGCCTTGGGCATAGAAGATGCCCGTGGGCAGACGGAGGATGGTGTGCAGGTTGTAGTTCTTCAGCAGTTCCTTGCGGATGGTCTCACCAGCACCACCTTCAAACAGCACATTGTCGGGCAAAACTACAGCGGCGCGCCCCGTGCTCTTCAGCATCACCATGATGTGCTGTAGGAAGTTCAGCTGGTTGTTCTTGGTCTCTACATAGAAATCGGGGCGATCGATATCCACGCTGCCGGCAGGACGGGTGCCGAACGGTGGATTGGCCAGGATGACATCCACCAACTGTTGAGGCTGCTTCTCCAACGAATCCTCACATAGGATAGGGCTGCGGTTGGTGCCGATGCCGTGCAGGTAGAGATTCATCGAGGCTAATGTCACCACAAGGGCCGTATTGTCATAGCCCGTAAGCGCCTTCTCGCGCAGAAACTTACGCTTGGTCTTGTCCTGCGACTGGTCTTTCATATAGTCGTAAGCAGCCAGCAGGAAGCCACCTGTACCGCAAGCAGGGTCGCAAACCGTCTCGTCGATTTGCGGACGGGTGACATCGACCATTGCCGAGATAAGGGAACGCGGTGTGAAATACTGTCCGGCGCCGCTCTTCTTGTCCTGTCCGTTCTTTTCGAGGATGCTTTCATAGATGGCACCTTTCACGTCGCCATCCATCACCAGCCACTTTTCGCCGTTAATCAGCGATATGACCTTGCGGAGATAGACAGGCTTGTCGATTTTGTTCTGCGCCTTTACGAAGATGGTGCCGATAAGGTTTTCCTCCTTGCTCAGCGTTTCCAGCGTTTCCTCGTATTGCTTGATTAGGTCGAGGCCGTCCAGTTCCACAAGGTCTTTCCAGCGATACCCTTCCGGAATGGCCGAATTTTCGCCGAAGGTTTTCACGTTCTCATCGTCCATTTTCAGGAAGAGAAGGTAGGTGAGCTGGGTGATATAGTCGGTAAAGCCTATTCCCTGTCCAGCAAGAGTTGTGGCCAGCGTCCAGACTTTCTTGGTAAGTGATGTCTCTTTATTGGTTGCCATAGAATGTTATGCTGTTTTTCTGTAAAGTAAGAATTTGGAGAGCGACACGAGGGCTTCGTCGGCCTGCTCCTTCCCTCCGAAGGCATTGATGAGCTGGGCCGCACGGTTTCTGTCGTCCTCGATAATATCCTTGATGGTGCAGGCTCCGTTGGAAGCGATATAATCCACTATCTGCCGGATGATGGCTATCTGAGACTCGGTCACTGTGCGCTGCATCTGACCATACCAGAGGTTGAAACGCTGCTGAGCCAATGGGTAAAGGCTCTCCAGTTTCTCTATCTGATGGTTGGCGAAACGCACCAGCTGAATGATATTGGTGAGCGCCTCTTTCTCCTCCTTGGTGGTATGCTTCTTCACAGCTTGAGGACTTACAATGGCATACGAGTTCCAGATGCGGGACGACTGGAAGCGATTGTTGGCCATCTTCAGCTTGTTCTCCAAGTCTTTCAGGATATAGTAGGTCAGAGGCTCCCCCTCGTTGTTGTAAATCATTCGAAGTGCCTCAATCTCGTCTTGATGTTCCTCGCAGTATTTCTCAAATGCCGAAGTGAGCTCTTTTGCCTCCTCTTGCGAGAATCCTTTTGATATCAGCTGGTCTTCGCCAGGCATAAGTGTTTCCACAAAACCGGCCGCAAGGATAAGCAGAAACTGACGCGCCTCGGGATGATGGGTCAGCGGAGCCACCAACGCTTTACGTTCAAAATTCGGCTCATCGATGCTTTCGTATGGAGGCAACGTGTTTTTCTCCAAAGCGTCGAAGATGGCAGCCGAGATTTCCTGCATACCGCTGTGGGCCATTCTTTCAAACTCCTCTCGCTGTTTGTCGGTACACTTGTTGTAGATACGCGCGAGTTTGGCGGCAATCAAGCGCAGATAGTCATCGTTCACGTTGCCGTGAGTCAGCAGCTCCAGCAACCGTTTCAGCGTGATATTTTGCTCGGTTTCACCATTGCCTGGACTTGTGACAGTCTTTTGGCTCTCGGTTACGCCTACGGCATCTACGAGGAAGAAACAATCCTTGCTGAAGGCATTGGGGGTGACGTTGCGCAGCTGGTCGTCGCCTATGGTGCGCACGCCGCGACCTTTCATCTGGATACAAAGCGGCTCGGATGCCACATCGCGCATGAATATCAGCACTTCGAGCGGTTTCACATCCGTGCCCGTTGCCACCAATGTGCAGGTGACTGCTATGCGGAATTCCTTGTCGTTGCGAAACTGACGGATTAACTCGTTGCTGTCGCCCGAGGAGTATGTAATCTTTTGCACAAACTTGTCGTCTGTCCGTCCAAACACTTCCTTTGCAATCGTCACGATATTGTTGGCATGGATTTCGTTCAGCGCGAAAATGAGTGTCTTGGGCAGATAATCCATATTCGGCTCACGCTGAGGGTCGGTGAACATCTCAGTATAGACAGTATCGCGATATGTTTCCAGCACGAGCTTGATTTGTGCCGGATTGATAATGCTGCGGTTCAGTTCCTCTTTTGTGTAGTTCTTCGACTCTTCGTTGCGGATGGTTTCCACCTTGCCTGTATATCGTGTCATCCGTCTCAGTTTGTCGCCTATCAAGATAGCGCCACCATTCTCTGTGGCCTCTGTCTTGATACGATAAACGCGGGCATCTACATTCACGCCGTCCACGATGGATTGTTCAAGCGTGTAATTGACAACAATGTTATTGTTGAAAAAGGCCTTTGTTTCGGGGACAGGGGTCGCCGTCAGCCCTATCATTTTGGCTGTTTGGAAGTAATCCAACACTTTCTTCCAATTGCCATAGATGGAACGATGGCATTCGTCGATTATAATCAGGTCGAAGAAATCTGGTGGAATCGTGATGTTTCCCGGCAACTGTACTTCTTCTGTGGCGGTGTCTTCATCGTCGTCATCATTATCTACTATCTCCTTACCTGTGAGAAGAGAGAACAGGCGTTGTATGGTGGAGATGACCACATTGCTGTCCGACGGCACTTTGGCAGACCTCAGGCGATCCACCGTAAAGATGGTGTTGAACGGGTCGCCATTTTCAGTCAGGCGGAACATTCCAAACTCTCCTTCTGCCTGTTTGCCAAGATTGTTTCGGTCGACCAGGAAAAGGATACGTTTCACCGGAGTGAAAGCCAGAAAGCGATAGGCGGCCATACAGGCGGTGTAAGTCTTGCCCGCCCCTGTAGCCAACACTATCAAGGCTTTTTTTTGACCTGCGCGGAAACTGCTTTCCAATTCGCGGATAGCCTCATACTGACAATCGCGCAGCCCTTTTCTTTTTAAATCAGGCAAACCGGCGTAGGGGTCGTCTATACCCAGCATTTTGACAATCTCTTTCGGAGTATAGATGCGATCGGTTTCTACTAGTTCGCCTTCTTTATCGCGGAAATCACGGAAGTATGTTTCTTCGCCGTTTGACTGATAGATGATAGGGAGAGGTCGAGAGTAAGCCTTATAACAATTGGGGACACCACGGGCATATAGTTCTGCCTGTTCGCATACAATAGTCGTGGTTACATCCACCTCTTTACGTTTCGCTTCCAACACACCTACGGCCATACCGTTGATAAACAGGAAGTAGTCGGCTTCTCGATTACCGTTCATAAGGCCTTCTCGAATAGCTGCAGCTGTAAGGGTTGGCGAATAGAAATCCCTATCCACCACCTTCCAGCCAGCGTCCTCAAACATCTGGTCTATCTTAACTCTAGCCTTCTCTTCCGGTGTCATCAGCGTAATATTTGAATTCGATTATTCATTTTCAAACTGCAAAGATACAAAGATTATCTGGAACCGCCAAATTTAATTTTGGAGCCCCGTCGGAGGAGGCAAAAAAAACATGCGGCAAGCATGTAACAATTCCGCAATCTCCATACTTTATGGGTAGAAAGATTTACGAAAACAGATAAAAATGTGATAAACAAAATTAAAAAAACACGACACTTTCTTTATATGACGATATTTTTTTTGCTATATTAAAGAAAATGTGTATCTTTGCATCGATATTGTTCAATAATTGTTTTTGTTCAATTATTTTGAACACAATGTATTAAATGAACAAAATAGGTGGGATAAACATTAAGAATTATGATGCATAAAGCAGAATTTCAGGTTGTTTTCAGGTTGTTGCAAGATAAGTCAAACACTAATTTAAGATACCGGCAGCTGGCTGCGGCGGCAGGTGTCTCTGTTGGGTCGGTAAATAATGTCATGCAGAGCCTGATGGAGAAGGGTTACGTCGTGGAGGACGGCAAAAAACGCCTGCTGAGGAAACGGACATCTCTGCTCGACCGATGGACACGAGCCTATGCCGACGGGCTCAAAGAGCGTTTCTTTGTTGCTCGATTCACGTTTCTTACACCTCAGGTAAAGGAGTGCTGGCGTGACATACGCATGCCGGAGAATGTCAGTTGGGGAGGGGAGCCTGCAGCTGCTTTATTGGATGACTACCTACAGCCAGAACGTTGGGATGTCTACGTTTCCGACAACGCCAATGCGCTGATAGCCACTGGTCGGATGATTCCGAAGGCCGACGGCGAGATATACGTCTACCGCAAGTTCTGGGACGAGGCGGGCACCCCGCCTGTGGTGGTGTATGCCGACTTGCTGGCGATGGGCAACGACCGCTGCCGCGAAGCCGCAGAGAGAATTATAAAGGTTATTGGTTATTGAGATATGGAGTATTCGATAAAGAAAGAAACGTTGAAGAACGAGTTGCTGGTGGAGACGCTGCAGGCGCTGTCGGAGTGCTATGCGGCGCTCGGAGAGGAGGTTTATGTGGTGGGGGCTGCCGCACGCGATATCGCCATGAGATTGCTGAATGTCGGCAATAATCCCCGACGTACGCTCGACCTCGATGTGGCTGTGGCGTTGGACGATTGGAGTCAGTATGAGCACCTCTCACAGTTGCTGTTGCAGAACTATTTCGTTAAAGCTTCCGAACGCCAACGGTTCTACTATGTGGGACCGCAAGGGCAAAACCACTATGAGGTGGACATTGTGCCGTTTGGGGAGGTGGAGCACAACGGGATGATTGCTTGGCCTCCTGAGGGGTCGCCTGTGATGTCGGTGCGTTGCTTTTCGGAGGTGATGGAACATGCCGACAAGGTGACTGTGGATGAGGAATTCTCGTTCCGGATGGCATCGCTCAGCGGCCAGTTCCTACTGAAACTGGACACATGGAGTGACCGCCACCTCAGCACCCTCAAGGATGCGTCCGATATGGTTTATATTCTGCAGAATGTTTATGTGGCATACGCCCTCACGCGCGACGGCCTTCCGCAAGAGGTCGATGTCGAGGCGACAACATTCGACGTCACCGTGGCCGGTGCAGAGTGGATTGCCTCCGACCTGCGGGCAATGCTTTCTCCCCATAATCGCCAATACTATGCCGAAATGTTGCAACAGGAGGTGGATAAGGAAGACGAAAGCCTCCTGCTGAACGACCTGCTTGATGTGTCAGACAGCAGGAATTACGCACTCTTCCGTCGAGCGTTAATCCGCATGATGCAAATATTTAGATTATGAAAATCCAGTTAGTTAGCGACTTGCATCTTGAATTCAACGAGAACCGACTTTATCTAGCGAAGAATCCGCTGCCGGTGTCGGGCGATATTGTTTTGTAAGTTCCCGATACAGCATCTGCCCCTTCACGGTCAGCAGGTATCTCTGGCGGGGATGGCGAGGTTTGTCTGGATATAACAAACAGATATTTCCATCGGTAATGGCAGGATTGAGATAGTTCTGCAAAAAGTGGGTCGATGTTTCAATCCAATGGATTCCATCATTTGTGTCACAGATAATTGCCGACATCCAATAGCCATCACGAGCCTTACAATGTCAGGATTATTTGTGTGTAATAAATCCTCGAGCTTGTTCGGTACTTGTACGGTACTTGTACGGTGCTTGTCCTGTTCTTGATCGGTGCTTGTGGGTTGTTTCCACTCTTCAGGTGGGTTCACCAGCATGTATCTGTTCTTTAGCTCGTTATTCTCACCCATCAGGAGATTCTGGAAGAAGAGTTCAAGAAAGTGACCGTCTTGACTGATGCCTTTTGCCACATTCTTGTAGTTGGCTCTGACCAGCGCATTGCGGAAATACCACGAATGCAGGGCAAACTGGTCGTTGTCGACGCTGAATCCCAGACAATTGATGGATAATTAACGGCAATTAACGTTCAATGAAATGTGCGCGAAAAGAGAAAGAAGAGATTGGTGTGAATGACGTGTCAGTACCGTGGCAAAAACGTATCATCTCCGACTGTGGTCGGTGTTGGGTCGGAGTTGATACGGTGTTGATACGTCGTTGGTACGGTGTTGGTATTGAGTATCAGTGTGTTATAAGTTCATTAAAACGATAAATGGCACATAACTAGTCAGTTATGTGCCATTTTGCGCTTGTATCTTATTGATTTCCAATTTTGGCTTTGTCGGCCGTTTTTTGGGCTTTGGTCAGCTTTTTTTCTAACTTTATTTAACCTTCTAGATGCAGAATTTAACCTTCTAGATGCTGACTTTCGTCCTCATCGCTTTGCTTCGGACAAGTAAGTAAACTGCCTTGCCGCTCAGGCTTCGCGGTGTTCTTTCCGAAGGAGGTCGTTGACGGTCTTGACGGGGTTGAAGGTGGCGACGGGGACCTCGACGAAGAGGGTGATCCAGTCGGTCATGGCGCCGTTCCAGAGGCCGGGGAGCTCCTGCGACTTCAGGGTGAGGGCACCCTTGGTCTTCTTGCTGATGAATCCGGTCTGCGGGTCGACATATTTCCTCAGGTCGAAATAACGGCCGCGGTAGTTCTTGGTGCTGCATACCAGGTCGACGGGGTTGAAGTGGGTCGATGCCTGGAAGATGCCCTCCTGCTGCGGGTCGTTGTGGTTGATCTGGGCCGACTCGACGATCTGGAGGCTTCTTCTGCCCTTGGTATCAATGGTATAGAAGGGGCCTCCACCCGGCTCACCGAGGTTCTTCACCATGCCGCAGATGCGCATGGGACGGTTGAGGAGGCTGTGGAGCGTCTGGGCGTCGCAACCGTCTGGTACCATGATATTAAGCTCCTCTTTGGCGAAGCGGATAATTTTGTTGAGGGTGCGGCGGTCGGGTTTGTCGTCGAGGGTGCGGAGGTAGCCGAAGCATTTCTCGCGCAGGTCGAGGAGCATGCCGGCCAGCACCTGTTTGTAAATCACCGTGGTATGCTTCATCCAGTCGGGGACAACATTGTCGATGTTCTTGATGAAGATAAGGTCGGCGCGTTGCTCGTTGAGGTTCTCGATGAGGGCACCATGTCCGCCGGGGCGGAAGATGAGGCGGCCGTTCTCGTCGCGCACGGGATTGTTCTGCTCGTCGACGGCGATGATATCGGTGTAATGCTTTTGTTCCGAGAAGCTTATATTCAGTTTGATGCCGAAGGTGCTCTCATAATATTGTTTCACTTCGGCGATTTTGCGGCGGAAGCCGGCGCGGTGTTCGGGCGAGATGGTGAAGTGGAGGTTAACGGTGTCGTCGCTGTTGCGGGCGTAGAGTGCGCCCTCGACGATATGTTCCTCTAACGGAGTGCGTTGCACGGCTCCATAACGGTGAAACTTTAACAGCGCTTTGGGCAGGCTGCCGTAGCCGAGGTATTGCTCTTTGAGCAGGAAGTTGATGACGGTGGTGTAGTCGCCGCGGCGCATGTAGTCCTCGAGGTCGAGGTCGGCGGCTTCCATGCAGTTTTTCAGGTCGTTGTAGAAGGCGAAGGTGCGGAGGTTCTCGAGGAAGGTCTTCACTTCGGGGAACTGCTTCTCGAAGTCTTTGGCGACGCCGAAATAGGTCGAGGAGAAGCTGTAAAGGTCTTTGAACATGCGTGTTGCGGCGCCGGAGGCGGGGACGAACTTCAGAATCTTCTTGCCTTTGGCTAGGGTGCGGTATTGTTTCTCGCAGCGGGCTATCTCTTTGTCGTCGAGGCAGCGGATGCCGTTGTTTTCGGGAGTGGAGGCGGCATCGAGGCGGCATTTT
This sequence comes from uncultured Bacteroidota bacterium, assembly GCA_902774395.1. Classification (GTDB taxonomy): domain Bacteria; phylum Bacteroidota; class Bacteroidia; order Bacteroidales; family P3; genus Colimorpha. Next base: position 37,972 of record CACYIK010000004.1, on the reverse strand, counting down.
GGGAACCCCTCCTTGAAGTGGTTGATTTGTTCCTGTACACGCTCGGTGGTCAGGCCCAGCGAGACGAGCTGTTCCTGATCTTGTTTTGTCGGTTTAAAGGTCATGGTATGAGTTGTTTATCGTTGGCCGTAGATCTGGCTTGTGAGTGCGATTTTCGTGTTGATGGTCTCGCCTTCGAGCAGGCGGATGGTGGTGGAGCCGCGGCGCTCTCCTCCGGGGACGTTGAGGGCGGCTTCGATATTGATGATGGCGGGAGCGGAGAATTTTGTTTTGTAGTGGCCGTTCTTGTCGGTGACGCCATTGTCGCGGACGTTGCCTCCGTTGCTTTGGGAAATCTTGATGACGGCTCCCGAAATCGGCTCGTTGGTGGCTTCGTCGACCACATAAACATCCAAATAACTATTGGTGTCTTTGTCGCAGGCGGTAAAAAGTGTCATGGGTAAGATGCTGAAAGCCAGCAGCGCGAAGAAGGAGAGGATTTTTTTCTTCATAAAACTATGTTTTTTTGAGTCGTTATTTCTATTTTTATTCTTATTTTTGCATTGCAAAATTAGCAAATTTATTCTATATAGGATGAAAAAAATAATATTTTTGGCGTTTTTTTTATTCCCTGCTTTATTCGTGACCGCGCAAGGGGTTGAAAAACAGGAGTCCGGAAAGGATTCCGGCGTGCGGGTGGAAATGCAGACCAGCAGCGGAAATATTGTCATTCTGCTGTATGACGACACCCCTTTGCACCGTGACAATTTCATAAAATTGGCTGGTGAAGGTGTCTACGACGGGACGCTGTTCCATCGGGTCATCAAGGGCTTCATGATTCAGGGTGGCGACCCCGACTCGAAGAACGCCAAGGCGGGACAGATGCTCGGCGAGGGTGATTTGGGATATAAAATCCCCGCGGAATTCCGTGAGAACCATATCAATAAGCGTGGCGCACTGTGTGCCGCCCGCCAGGGTGACGACGTGAACCCCAAGAAGGAGTCGTCGGCCTCACAGTTCTATATCGTCCAGGGTCGTAAATGGTCTGACGGCGAGATGAATATGATGGAGCAGCGCTTCGGCAAGAAATACTCCGACGAGCATCGTAAGATCTATGCCGAGGAGGGTGGTGCCCCGCACCTCGACGGCGACTACACCGTCTTTGGCGAAGTGCTTGAGGGTATGGATGTTGTCGACAAGATAGCGGCCGTCAAGACGGACCCGATGGACCGTCCGTTGGAGGATGTCCGCATCCTGAGTGTTAAAGTGATTAAAAAGTAACGTAATAATATGCTGAAAGATCTTATTTCCCAGTACATTGAAGAGATTCGTGCGGCCCGCATCGAAGAGTTTGAGGACAGGGCTGCCGAGGTGGAGAAGTTCCGTGTCCGTTTCCTTGGCCGCAAGGGTGTGATGAACGAGCTCTTTGAGCAGTTCAAGACGCTCCCCAACGACCAGAAGAAAGAGATGGGCGTGGCCCTGAACAATCTGAAAAACGCCGCTTTGGCCAAGGTCGAGGAATTCAAGAACTTCGTCGAGGAGAGCGAGGAGGCCGAGGACCGTCATGACCTGACGATGCCTGCCGACTTCGCCAACCGTGGCAGCCGTCACGTGCTGTCGGTGACGATGAACGAGATTGCCGAGATTTTCGCCCGTATCGGCTTCACCATCGAGGAGTCGGTGGAGATAGAAGACGACTGGCATCTCTTCTCGGCACTGAACTTCCCGCCCGACCATCCCGCCCGCGACATGCAGGACACCTTCTTCGTTCAGAAAGAGGAAGGTAAGCAGGATATCGCCCTCCGTACCCACACCTCGTCGGTGCAGGTGCGCGTGATGGAGACCCACAAGCCTCCCATCCGCATCATCGCCCCGGGCAGAGTGTTTAGGAATGAGGCTATTAGCGCCCGCGCCCACTGTATCTTCCATCAGGTGGAAGGCCTCTATGTCGACAAGAAGGTGACCTTCGCCGACCTCAAGCAGACGCTGCTCTATTTCGCCAAGGAGATGTTCGGTCCGGAGACCCAGATACGTCTGAGACCCAGCTATTTCCCGTTCACTGAGCCGAGTGCCGAGATGGATGTCTCGTGCAACATCTGCGGCGGCAAGGGCTGCAATATCTGCAAGGGTACCGGCTGGCTCGAGATTCTGGGCTGCGGCATGGTGGACCCCAACGTCCTCGACGCCTGCGGCATTGACAGCAAGGAATATACGGGCTTCGCCTTCGGTATGGGTGTGGAGCGTATGGCCATGCTGAAGTATCAGATCCGCGACCTGCGCCTCTACTTCGAGAACGACCTCCGCTTCCTGCACCAGTTCGACAATATCATCTGATTCCATGGCTGTTATCACCATCAACGACATGCGCTTCTATGCGCATCACGGCTGTTTCGAGCAGGAGCGTGTCATCGGCACCCATTTCCGTGTCGACCTCGCCTTCATGACCGACACTTCCAAGGCTGAAGTGTCTGATAACATATCAGATACGGTCAGCTATCTGGACGTCTACCAGGTGGTGAAGGCGGAAATGATGACGCCCTCTCATCTGCTGGAGCATGTGGCCCGCAGGATAGGGGAGAGGGTGTTGGCAGATTTTGCTGCTGTAGAGACGGTTACGGTGAAAGTCAGCAAGCTGAATCCTCCCTTGGGAGGGCAGATGGAGTCGGTCAGCGTGGAGTTGACGGTGTCGCGTTAGAGGAGACCGTTGTCGTGGAAGCTGAAGTAGTCGGCCTGCCCCAAGGGGTTTATGCCGATGATGATATGCTCCAATAATTTGATTTCAAGAAGACTACCCGCTTCCGTAAGGCGGCGGGTAAGTTGTTTGTCTTCCAGGCTCGGACGCAGGGAGCCCGAAGGGTGGTTGTGTGCCACCATGAGGCTTACCGCCTTGCATTCAAGAGCGTTACGGAAGAGGATGCGCTGATCGACCGAGGTGCTGGTCTGTCCGCCCAGGGAGATGCGCTGGCGCCCCAGCACTTTGCCGCGGTTGCTGAGGAAGATGGCCCAGAACTCCTCGTGGTCGAGGTTGACGAGCGTGGACTTCATGTAATTGAAGAGGTTGTCGCTGTTGCTGATTACCAGCTCTTTGTCTTTGTTTATCTCCCCCTGCATGCGCCAGCCCAGCTCGAGGGCTGCCATGAGGGTGGTGGCTTTGGCCGCGCCGACCCCTTTGATGGAGCTTAACTGCTTGAAGTCCATCTGTGAAAGGGTGGTCAGGCTGTTGCCCGAACAGGTCAGCACTTCTTTGGCCACCTCGACAACGGTTTTCCCCTTCAGGCCGCTGCGCAGCAGGATGGCCAGCAGCTCGGCGTTAGTCAACTCCTTCTTGCCCTTGTCAAGCATTTTTTCACGGGGTTTGTCCTCGTCGGCCCACTCTTTGAGCGTCAGTGAAAAATTATCGTTCATATCTTGTTGTAATTCTAGAATTTTTGTGCAAAGATACATGTTTTTTTTCGATTTTGTTTGCTATGTCAATATTTTTTATTATTTTTGCATGTTCAAAGGAATATAATAAAAAACATAAATTTATATATAAAGTATGCAGAATAAAGGACTTATCAAATTTCTGACTTGGGCGTTTGCCCTGGCTTGTTTGTTCCAATTGTCGTTTACAGTTGTGACAACCGTGATTGAGGGCAACGCCAAAACTGAAGCCGAAAACTACGTTAACAGCAAAGATGTGCAGGCGCAGATCATGCAGCTTGCCAACAATGACAAGAACAAAGCTCAGATCCTCCAGGATTCCATCCAGCAGGTGAAGGAGGAGAGCATTCTTCTTGAGAAGGCAGATCAGAAGGTTTATCTCGGCTATACCTACCGTGACTGCCAGTCCCGTGAAATCAACCTCGGTCTTGACCTGAAGGGTGGTATGAACGTGATGCTCGAGGTCTCCACCTCTGAGGTGGTCCGCCAGCTGGCTGGCAACCACAAGGACGACCCGAAGCTCAACGACGCCATCAAGAGAGCTCTCGACAGACAGAAGAAGACCACCAACGCTGACTTTGTCACCCTGTTTGCAGAGGAGAGCAAAGACCTTGACCTCTACACCCTTTTCGGAAGCAGCAGCTATTTCAAGGATAAACTGAGAGCCGGCGCTACGCGCGACACCATTATTGAAGCCATCCGCAATGTTACTTCCGAGGCTTACGACCAGACCTTCGAGGTTATCAACCGTCGTATCGATAAATTCGGTGTGGCTCAGCCCACCATCCAGAAGCTGGCCGCCTCCGAGCGTATCCTCGTCGAGCTCCCCGGTGTGAAGGATCCCGAGCGTGTGCGTAAACTCCTCCAGGGTACCGCCCAGCTCGAGTTCTGGCAGGTCTACGACCTCGCCGAGGCCAAACCCTTCCTCGACAGAGCCGACAATGTCGTCGCCAACTTCACCACCGCTGAGCAGACCAACGACAGCACCGCCGTCGAGAATGACAGCACCGCCGTCGAGGCTCAGGCTCCCGCCGCCCAGCCCGAGGCAAAGCTCTATGACAAGCTGCACCTCTTCAACGGCAACGCCTCCTTCGTGGCTTATGCCAAGAAGCAGGACATGGCCGCTATCAACACCATGCTTGAGCAGGCTATCGAGAAGAAGGCCTACAATCCCAAGGCCGTCAAGTTCCTCTGGTCGGCCAAACCTGAGACCGACTACTTCAACGAGAAGGATGTCTACACCCTCTATGCTATCAAGATTACCACGCGTGACGGTTCCCCGCTGCTCGACGGTAGCGCCGTCGCCGACGCCTCCCAGGATTTCGGTCAGGGCAACGGCAAGGCCGAAGTCGACATGCGTATGACCAGTGAAGGTGCCCGCAAGTGGAAAACCATCACTGCCCAGAATATCAAGAAACCCATCGCCATCGTCCTCGACAACCAGGTCTATTCCGCCCCCACGGTGCAGAATGAGATTGCCGGCGGTCGTTCGCAGATTACGGGTAACTTCTCCATCGAGGAGGCCAAGGACCTCGCCAACATCCTGAAGTCCGGTAAGCTTCCCGCTCCCGCCAAGATCGTCTCCGACACCGTCGTCGGACCTTCCCTCGGTGAGGAGTCCATCCACAATGGTCTTATTTCCTTCATCTTGGCATTCATCGTGGTGCTCATCTACATGGTGTTCTTCTACAACCGTGCCGGCTGGGTCTCGGTGGCTGCCCTTATTACTAATGTATTCCTTCTTATAGGAGTCCTTGCCTCCATCGGCTCTGTGCTCACCCTCCCCGGTATCGCCGGTATTGTGCTGACGATGGCCATGGCTGTCGACGGCAACGTGATTATCTATGAGCGTATCAAAGAAGAGCTCCGCGCTGGCGTCAGCATCTCCAACGCTGTCCAGAACGGTTTCAAGAACGCCTACTCCGCCATCATCGACGGTCAGGTGACCACCTTCCTGCTGGGTCTCGTTCTTGTGATGTTCGGTTCCGGTGCTGTCCGCGGCTTCGCCGTCACCCTCTGCATCGGTATCGTCACCTCGCTCTTCACCTCCATCTTCATCACCCGCTTGATGATTGACGGCAGTCTGAACAGAAAGCGCAAGATGAACTTCTCCTTCTCCTTCTCCGAGAACTTCCTCCGTGATGTCCATATCGACTTCCTTGGCAAGCGCAAGATGTTCTATGCCATCGCCGGCATCGCCATCGTGGTCTGCCTCGGCAGCTTCGCCCTGCGCGGCCTGAGCTTCGGTATCGACTTCACCGGTGGCCGCACCTATGTCATCCGCTTCGACCAGCCCGTCGACGAGGATGCCGTCCGTGCCGACATCGCCAGCCAGTTCCCCGAGGCTCCCGAGGTGAAGAACTTCGGACCCTCCAACCAGGTGAAGGTGACCACCAAGTACAAGATCAAAGAGGATGGCGACGATGTGAAGAACGACATCATGAGCAAGCTCTATGCCGGTTCCAACAAGCACTTCGCCAAGCAGCCCACCCTCGAGCAGTTCCAGTCTACCGAGAGCTCTGAATACGGTGTCATCCAGTCCGACCAGTTCGGCGAGGGTGTTGCCCACGACAACCTGGTGCACTCCATCTGGGCTGTTATCGGAGGTCTCCTCGTGATGTTCGTCTATATCGGACTCCGCTTCCGCAGCTGGCGTTTCGGTATCGGTTCTGTGGCCGCTCTGACCCACGACACCATCCTGGTCATCGGTCTCTTCTCGCTGCTCTATGGTCTGCTCCCCTTCAACCTGGAGGTCGACCAGTACTTCATCTCCGCCGTGCTGACGGTCATCGGTTACTCCATCAACGCCACTGTGGTTATCTTCGACCGTGTGCGTGAGTACCGCAAGCTCTATCCGAAGCGTGACCTCATGACCCACATGAACGACGCTATCAACTCCACTTTGGCCCGTACGGTGAACACTTCCGGCACCACCTTCGTCACCCTGCTGATGATGTTCCTCTTCGGCGGTGAGGTGATCCGCGGATTCATCTTCGCTCTCCTCGTCGGTGTCATCGTCGGTGTCTTCTCCTCGCTCTGCATTGCCTGCGCCGTGGTCTACGAGATTTCCGGCAAGCAGAAAGTAAAAGAGATCGCCGAGTAATAAGTGTGTGTATATAATAATTATTGATTCAATATAAAAAGAGATAAATAACCGACATGAGCATTGTCACCATATTAATCCTCATTCTTTTCTTTGGAGTCTCTTTTACCTCCAAGGCGAAGAAGGCTATGGAAGAGCAGAGCGTCCCTGTGGGTGGCTCTGCTGTTCCCGCCGAGGACGAGGGAGACATGAGCATGCGGGAAGAGAAGGCTGCCTCCGAAATGGAGTCGCCGTACTTTACCTATGAGACCGTCGACGACATCTACCGTCCGTCGGCAGCTCCCAAGGCTGCGCCGGCCCCGGTGATGAACATGGTTGCCGAAGAGACTGTTCGGCCGCAGTTCGACCTGAGACAGGCGGTTATCAGCCAGGTGATATTGAACAATAAATACATTGACGAAATAAATCAATAAAATAAATAATCACTTAACATGTAAACGCAATGAGAATGTTTAGAAAAGTACTATTGACATTCGGACTCTTGCTGATGGCGGAAATGGTCGCCCTCGCCCAAGGCACGCTGAAGGGAACCATTACCGACAAGAAGTCGGGAGAGACCCTTCCGTTCGTGAACGTCGTTGTCAAGCAAGACGGTAAACAAGTCCATGGCGGTACTACCGACTTTGATGGTGTCTTCACCATCAAGCCCCTGAACGTGGGTACCTACGACATCGAGGTGTCGTATGTGGGTTACGACCGCTATGTGAAGACCGGTGTCCATGTGAAGGCTTCCGGTTTTACCGTTGTCGACATCCAGCTCACCACTGGTGCTGTGAACATCGACGAAGTCGTCATCGAGGCCGAGAAGGTCCCCGTGATCGAGATCGGTTCCCCTGAGCAAGGCCAGCGCATCTCGGACGAGGACATCAAGCACATGCCTGGTAACTCTGTCGAGTCTATCGTCGCAGCTGTCGGCGGTATGGGCTATAGCGACGGTGGTACCAGTTCCGCTCGTGGTGAGGACGACATGGTCACCATGCAAGGTGGTGTCCGTAAACGTACCGCCATCAATGTGCCGAAGGATGCTATCGCTGAGATTCAGGTCATCCTTGGCGGTACCCCCGCCAGTATCGGTGAGGCTATCGGCGGTACGCAGATCATCACCCTGAAACCCCCGACCAGCCAGTTCATGGGCTTGGTCCGTTGGGAAGGATGGCTCGACTATCGTCTGCTCAACACCCTGATGGTCTATCTGACAGGTCCTGTCTACAAACAGAAAATCAAAGACGAGAACGGCAATGTTACCGGCGACCGCACCCTCGTGGGCTTCCGCTTCACCGGTCAGGCCAACTACCGTCACAATAACTACTATCGTGTGAGTGGCTATCGCTATCAGGTGGTCAAGGACGAGATTGTGCGTCAACTCGAGCAGTCTCCTCTGTCGTACAACCCCCTGACGCACGCCATCAACTACTCGGCGGAGACGGGCCTCAGAAGAAGTTCGTTCCACACCATCACCATGCCGACTTCGAGTGACTTCGTCTCCTCGGACCGTGTGCCCGATGTGCAGTACTTCAGCGTCGCCATGGAGGGTGCCCTGGACTTCCGCTTCACGGATTATACGAGCCTCGTCCTCACGGGTGAGTTCAGCGCCGTGCATGCCCCGTCCAACAACGTCTCTGCCTTGAATATGCCGCAGGCCGGTTCCATGGTGACCGAGCAGACCAGCTACACCATCACTGCCGACTTCACCCAGCGTTTCCCCGATGCTGAGGTCAGCAATGAGGATGATGCCAAGGCTGCTTCGCCCATCAAGAACGTCATGTACAACATCACTGGTATGTTCAGCCGCACCAGAAGCAAATCTTACAACGAGAACTTCGGCAGCAGTATCGACGATGTGTTTAAATATGGATATATAGGTCAGTTTATCACGGAAAAAGTTCCCAGCTATGAGTCAAAGCTCATCGATTACTTTGGCAACCAGCGCTGGGCTATGGTGCAGAACAACTGGGGTGACAAGATTACCTATGTTTCCGGTAGCGGTATTTACAACCCCATCCTGGCTAACTATAACGAGCAGCTGTTCTTCAGCCCCGAGTTTGCCGATATCCAGCCCTACCTCAACCAGCGTGAGTTCATCCTCGGCTACAAGGGCCTCATGAATAGTGACTCGCCCTCGTCCATCTACGGTCTTTCCAACGTGGGTGTGCAGAGCGCCAGCTACTCCACCAGCCAGGCCGACGCTATCTATCTGCAGGCTAAGGCTTCGGCTGATATCTTTGGCCATGAAATCGAGATTGGTTTCCAGTATGACCAGCAGTGGGAGTCGTCCTACTCGTTGAGCGCCTATAACATCTGGACCCTCATGCGCAACTATGCCAACTCGCACATCTCGCAGATGGACCTCGACAATCCCATCTATGAGACCCGTGGCTCGCAGCTGTATGTCAACTACAACCGTAAGCTGGATGCTGCACAGCAGACCTACTTCGACCGTGCATTCCGCGACTACCTCATCAGCAACAACTTCACCAACACTGACGGTAGCGCTATCGACGAGTACACCTGGATTGATGTCGACCGTTACCTGCCGGAAGACTTTGTCCGTGCCGGTGGTGTGAGCATGTTCTCCACTGACGAGCTCTTCAACAGCGGTAACCCCTATGTCTCGTTCCTTGGTTACGACCATACGGGTGAGAAATATGATGGCTCCAACTGGAACCTCGACAAGTTCTTCAATCCTACCAATGGCAAGTACCGTTACCTGCCCGCCTTCTCGCCCATCTATGCTGCCGGTTATATCCAGGATAAGTTCTACTTCCAAGACCTTATCTTTAACATTGGTGTCCGTGTTGACTACTTCAATGGTAACCAGTACGTGATGAAGGACCCCTACCTGCTGTATGAGTCCTACACCGTCGCTCAGATTCGCAAGAACCCCTCGCTCATCGGTGGTGGTGCTCAGTACCTCTACAACGCCGGTGCCGACTGGGTGCCCTACATCAACTCCATCTCCACTGAGGAAGGTGCTGTCAATACTCCCACCATCGTCGGTTACCGCTCGCCCGATGGCAAGTGGTACAATGCTGATGGTGAAGAGGTCGCTTCGCCGAGTGCCGTCAACGGTACTTCCGGTAAGCCCACTCCTTACTATACCGAGAGAGGTATCAAGGCTATCAGCAACCGTACGGTTGGCTCCGAGGCTTTCGAGCGTTACACTCCCCAGATTGTGGCCATGCCCCGTATCGCCTTCTCGTTCCCCATTGGTGAGAAATCGCAGTTCAAGGCCAGTTACGACATTATCGCCCGTCGTCCTACCGAGAGCTTGTGGGCTGCCAACTATGTCAGCTACCTCTACATGTCGCAGATTTCCTCCATCACCAACCCCAACCTGAAACCCGAGAGTATCACCAACTATGAGCTCGGTTTCCAGCAGGCCCTCAACGACAACTCCGCCATCAGCGCCTCGGCTTACTATAAAGAGACCCGCGACCTGATTCAGCTTGTCCAGTACGCAGGTGCCGACCCCAACCCCAACTACTACAGCTACGACAACAAGGACTTCAAGACCATTAAGGGTGTCACCCTGGCTTACGACCTCCGTCAGACCAAGAACATCCGTGTCAACGCCAACTACACCCTCCAGTATGCTGAGGGTACCGGTCTGTCCAGCACCACGATGACCGAGCTCATCAAGGAAGGTTACACCACCCTGAAGATGCTCAACCCCATCGCTGACGACCGTCGTCACGAGTTCAAGGCCAACGTCGACTTCCGTTACGGCTCGGACAAGAACTACAATGGTCCTGTCATCACTCGCACCGTCATCGACCCGGAGACTGGCGAGCCTCGTAAGAAAGAGGTTAAACTCCTCGAGAACTTTGGTATCAACTTCATGGCCGTTGCCCAGTCGGGCCGTCCTTACACCAAGGCCTTCTCCAACAGCCAGTCGACCATCGTCGGTGGTTACCGTGGTGCCCGTCTGCCGTGGGGCTTCTACTTCAATGTCGTCATCGACAAGACCTGGCCCATCATGGTTGGCAAGCACCCCACCGCCCTCAATGTGGCTGTGACCATCAACAACCTCTTTGATATCCGCAACGTGCTTGGTGTCTTCCCTGTCACCGGCAACCCCGAGGACAATGGTTACCTCACCGACCCCGAGTCGCAGCAGGTCATCAACGCCTACCTCGATCCTCAGGCTTTCCGCGATATCTACACTATCTCTATGCGCAATAACTACTGGAACTACTCCAGCCCGCGTACTATCAAACTCTCCGTGTCGTATAACTTCTAATATCAACGCGTAAAATATTATAAAGATGAAAAATATATATTGCAAATTGGTATTGGTTTCCCTGTTGCTTGTCTCATTCTCTGCGTCGGTGACGGCACGTGACTGCGCCTGGCAAAGGAAATCTACCGCGAGAAACGCTGCTGCTAGCACCAAGGCCGCCGCTTGCAAACGCGCTCAGAGTACTGCTGAGCTCAACGTCAACAACGTTCGCGCCTTGATTAACGGCTATGGCAATATGTGGTACGACGGTTCCGTCACCCAGTACCACCTGCCCAAAAACAGTAACACCTGCCCGCTTTATTGCGCTGCTCTTTGGATCGGTGGTACCGATGTCAACGACAACCTTCGAATTGCAGCTCTTCGTTTCGGTCAGGATGGTGACGACTATTGGCCCGGTCCCCTGAAAATCAACGGTACCGCCTCTGTCGACCTCCCCATCTGTAACTACTATGACAAGCACTTTGTCATCACCAAGGCCGAGGTGCTCTCCTTCATGGAACATTTTGATTACTCCGGTAACAATCCTGTTCTCGTGTCGGAGCTCTCCAACATCCCTGATGTTATCCTCAACTGGCCTGCCAAGGGTGAGGGCGACGACCTGACTAGCTACCTCGCTCCTTTCTATGATGCCGACCACGATGGTGTCTACAACCCCTACAACGGTGACTATCCTTGGTACGACTTCAACAACGACCTCTGCCCCCGTACGCTCAAACAGCGTTACCCCGAACGTAGCAGCGTTCGCATGCCGACAATGGAAGAGGAGGCTGGTATCGTCACCGGTGGTATCCTCTCCGACCAGGTGCTGAAGGGCGACCAGACCATCTGGTGGGTCTTCAACGATATGGGTAACACCCATACCGAGACCAAAGGTCAGCCTATCGGTATTGAGATCCGTGCACAGGCTTTCGCCTTCTCCACCAACGACAAGATCAACGACATGACCTTCTACTCCTATGAGATCATCAACCGCTCTTCCTATGAGTTGAAGGACACCTACTTCAGCCAGTGGGTTGACCCCGACCTGGGTAATGCACAGGACGACTTCGTCGGTTGCGACGTGCGCCGTGGTCTCGGCTACTGCTACAACGGTACCTCTACCGATAGCCCCGGAGCCGGTTCCTATAGCGGTATTCCTCCTGCAGTCGGTATCGATTTCTTCCAGGGCCCCTACATGGATCCTGACCTGAAGGACAATCCCAAGATTGATATCTCCTATATCGAGAACTCCACCAATGCTCCTCTGAAGAAGCTCCTCAGCCTCTACAAGATGAAGAAGGTGGGTACCAGCATTGACTCTCTCGATGCCCAGGGTCGTCAGGTCTATGACACTGTTGACATCTCCTACCATGCCGACGACTTCTTTGCCGCCGACCCCAAGAGCTGGTACTTCAAACAGAACGATGTTGTTGGAAACTGCGCCATCAATGGTGTCAACTTTGGTAACGGCATCGTCGACGACGAGCGTTTCGGTATGCGCCGTTTCGTGTACTACAACAACACTTCCTCCGGTATCAATCGTGAGCCCGACAAGGCTAGTGACTATTACTACTACCTCCGTGGTATGTGGACCGATGGTTCCCGTATGAAATATGGTGGAAATGCTCTGACCGGAAGCCTCGAGTGCGACTTCATGTTCCCGGATGATTCCGATCCTTGGCATTGGGGCACCAATGGTGTCGTCCCCGCCACCAACCCCGACGACTGGAACGAGATTACCGCCGGCAACAAGCCCGGCGACCGCCGTTTCATGCAGTCTGCAGGTCCCTTCACCCTCAAACCCGGTGCTCTGAACTACATCACCGTCGGTATTCCCTTCGCCCAGGCTACCTCTGGTAACAACTGGACTTCCGTCCAGCTGCTCCGTCAGATTGACGACGTCTGCCAGCGCCTCTTCGAGAACTGCTTCAAGGTCCTCGACGGTCCCGACGCTCCCACGCTGACCTGCCAGGAGCTGAGCAACGAGATTATCCTCTATCTCAACTATGAGAACCCCAACTCCAACAACTATGGTGAGTCTTACTCCGAGGATTCTCCCGCTATTCCCAGCACCTACACCGACACTGCCGGAAACGTGAAGGCTTACGATACCAAGTATCGTTTCGAGGGTTATCAGATTTATCAGTTGAAGGATGAACACACCTCCATCGCTGATATCGACGACCCCACCAAGGCCATCCTGATCTTCCAGTGCGACCTTGAGAACTACTATGACTCTGTTATCGATGGCTCCTATGTCGTCAACGCCAACGGCGACTCCGTCCTCGAGAAGAACACCAGTCCCACGCTGCCTATCGGAACCCTCATCAACTACACCACTGATACCCGTACCGGTATCCTCTCTGGTAAGGTGATGGTTGAAGGCGCCAACAAGGGCATCCAGCACGTCTTCCGTGTGACGAAAGACCAGTTTGCCACCGGTCGTAACACCGACCTGGTGAACAATAAGGAGTACTACTTCATCGCCATTGCTTACGCTCACAACCGCTACAAGGAGTACTCTCAGACCGAGGCTACCTTCCTCGATGGTCAGAAAGAGCCCTACCTCGCTGGTCGTAAGCGCGAGAAGGACGGTGGTAGCATTGTTCCCATCGTGGCCATCCCCCACAGCCCCGCAGCTGAGGACGGTGGTAAGATTGCCCAGTCTGAGTTTGGCATGTGCCCGCAGATCACCCGTCTCGGCGGTTATGGTAACGGCGGTTCCATGCTGCGTCTCGACTCGGCTTCCATCCTCGAACTCATGGGTGCCAAGGGTCAGCAGGCCAAGGCTCCCGGTTACATGACCGGTTCGCTCAACAGCCGTGGTCTGGATGTCAATATCAAGATGAATGACGCCTGTCTTATTCCTCATCCCACCTATATCGAGAATGCCGGTCCTCTGAATGTCCGCGTTATCGATCCTCTGAAGATTAAGGAAGGTCGCTTCACCATCCTCTTCAAGAACTCCTCTGCTCGCGATACCGCCAATGTTAACGACAACACTCATTGGTGCATTATCCGTCAGGACGGCGGTCACTTTGACTCCGTGGAGACTAACGGTCAGATGCGTTACATTGACACCATCTGGTCCGACTTCTCCATCGGCCGTTACAACGAGCAGCTCTTCCTCGACCTGGGTATCGCCATCACACTGGTGAACCCCAACGCCGCTGCCAGCCCCATCACGCTGCTCTCCTCCGACTCTACTCTGATCACCAGCAGCCCCTATTATGGCGGTGTTGCCCAGAAGGGTGCTCTGCTGAGCTCCGAGATAATCTTCGAGGATGAGAACAACCAGTGGTTGAGCGGTGTCCCCGACAACGATAACTACTATCTCTACAACTGGATCCACGCCGGTATGCAGTTCTCCTACATGTCGTATAGCGACTTCTCGCAGGTGAAGAACTCCGCTGTCAGCGCTGCCGATCCTTACATGGACGAGGACTACTTCACCGGTTACCAGACCTACGAGTCGGTCGGTGGTGGCATGATGACCACCCGTGAGCATACCTTCTCCAAGGATAAAGAACAGATGTTCGAGGATGTTGTGGGTGGTCTCTGGTCGCCCTACGCATTGGTCTCCGGCCAGGCGTTCCATCCCGGCTTCAACTTCTCGTACCTGATGTCCGACGATGATACGCTGAACTATCTGTCGCGTCTCTACCTCTCCGGCGACGGCTATGCCACCGGTGAGTATAAGAACAAACTCCAGCACCAGTTGAATGTGACTTCGTTCAACCGTTCGCTGATGTACAGCGACATGTCGCTGCTGCCCAGCGTGCGTATCGTCTTCACCTCCGATACTACCAAGTGGACCCGTTGCCCGGTTATCGAGATGTGCGATGACAAGACGCAGTCTGAGGGCAATGCCCGCAAGTTCATGCTCCGTCGTCATGCTTCCGTCAACAAGCTTGGCAAGACCAAGGCCCAGATGGCTTCTGAAGGCCTCAGCTATGTCGCCGGCAGTGTCGACGATCCCGAGTACATCAGCGCCAGCGGTATGGGTTGGTTCCCCGGCTATGCCATCAACACTGTCACCGGTGAGCGTCTGAACATCATGTTCGGTGAGGATTCCCGCTACGTGAACCACAACGGTCGCGATATGATGTGGAACCCCACGGGAGAGATGACCGAGGGTACGGGCAACTATATCCTTGGTGGCCGCCACTTCATCTATGTGATGAATGCCACCAACCAGCCCTTCTACAACTTCGCACTGCCTAGCGGCAATGCCACCGAGGTGCTGACGCACTACAAGACTCCCTCGTATGATGCCGGTCGCTGGGCCATGCGTATGCTTGCCTCTGCCGAGCGTCTCATGAACCGCTACATGACTCCCATCGCCAGTATCCCCTATGTGAACCACGGTGTCTCTCACGACGAGAGAAAGGTCCTGATTCCGCAGCGTGACTCTATCGCCATGCTCTATGCCTCTGTCGCATGGGTCAACATGCCTCTCGTCAGCACCCGCCATCAGTTCACCAACCCGATGGATATCCCCAACGATGTGACCATCAATATCGATGTCCGCAGCCGTTATGGCTCCTTCCTCGGACCCAACCTGACGCAGTCTGCCAGTGCCGGTATCGCCAGCGCCAACCGCGAGTTGCCTGCCTACCAGTTCGTGCTCTCCGCCAAGGATGCCGTCCTCGAAGGCCTCGCTGTCCGCAGCAATGCCAAACAGGCTTACATCGACTCCCTCCTCGGCCAAATCAATATCGTGCCGAATCCGTACTACAGCTATTCGCAGTATGAGACTTCCAGCCAGCTTGAGACCAAGGTGCGCATCGTCAACCTGCCCACCGGTATGGAGAACGGCAAGCAGCAAGGCTGTCTCATCCGTATCTACACTGTCGACGGTACTCTCGTCCGCACCATTGGACCGACGCCTGTCAACAAGACCTATGTCGACTGGGATCTTCACAACCAGACCGGTATTCCTATCGCTGGTGGTATGTATCTCATCCATGTCGATGTGCCTGGTATTGGCGAGCGTGTCATCAAGTGGTTTGGCACCATGCGTCCTGTCGACCTCAACTCCTTCGGATTCTAATAGTGTAAGAAAACAACTAAAATATTACAGACATGAAAAATATATTCAGAATATTTGCTGTAGTTGTGATCCTAACGGCGCTTACCGTTCCCACCGCCAAGGCTGGTAACGATGTACGCCGTGGTACCGCCGGCGCCTCTGAGTTGCTTCTCAACCCCTGGGCCCGCAGCACCGGTTGGGGTGGTGTCAACATCGCCAATGTTCGCGGACTTGACGCTATGTTCGGCAATGTTGCCGGTCTGGCTTTCGTCGGCAGCATTGAGGCTTCCTACACCAACACCATGCTCTATGGTGGTAAGACTGGCCTTTCCAGTGGCGCCGCTGTCAATGCCTTCGGCCTTGGCGTTCGAGTCTTCGATGCTGGCGTCCTGGGTATCTATGTGATGACCATGAGCTTCGGTGATATCGATGTTACTACTTTTGACAGCCCTGAGGCTGGTGTCAACGGCACCTTCGCCCCGAGCTACATGAACATCAATGTGGCTTATGCCCATAGCTTCACCCGTAGTATTCATGGTGGTGTCAATCTTAAAGTCGTCACTGAGAGCACTGACAACGTCACTGCCTCTGGTTTCGGTATCGACGCCGGTATCCAGTACGTGACGGGTGAGAACGACCAGTTGAAGTTCGGTATCTCCCTCAAGAACTGGGGTCCCTCGATGAAATTCGACGGTACCGGTCTCTCTCTCCAGATGATTGGTACTGGTGGTAACAACTTCACCGTCCAGACCCGTGCCGCTGAGATGGAGCTCCCCACCTGCCTCAACATCGGTCTCTCCTATGACTTCCTGTTCGAAAAGTGGGATCAGCGCCTTACCGTCGCTGCCGCCTTCACCTCCAATGCCTTCCTGCGTGACAACTACACGCTCGGTTTGGAGTATAGCCTGCTGAAGATGTTCCAGCTCCGCTGCGGCTACATCTTCCAGCCCGGCCTGTGGGACAACGATGCTGCCACTGCCAACAACGGTTTCTGTGGTGGTGCCTCTGTCGATATCCCCTTCGCAAAGGACGGAAAGACTGGACTTACCATCGACTACTCCTACCGCACCGCGGCGCCTCTCAAGGGCACCCACGCTATTGGAGCCAGCTTCAGATTCTAAGGTCCGACGACACATTATCCTGGTTGGGAAAGGCTTTCTACGAAGCCTTTCCCACCTTTTTGAACCTCATAAAAATAGCATATTACAATGGCAGAAATAAAGTATTATAGCGAAGAAGGCCTTCAGAAACTCAAGGACGAGCTCCATCAGCTCATCGCCGTCGAGCGTCCCGCGGCTTCTGCCGCCATCGCTGAGGCTCGCGACAAAGGCGACCTTTCCGAGAATGCCGAGTACGACGCCGCCAAGGAGGCCCAGGGCCACCTCGAGGCTCGCATCTCCAAACTCCAGGAACTGGTGGCCAACGCCCGTCTTCTCGACGAAAGCAAGATTGACACCTCCAAGGTTCTTCTGCTCTCCATTATCACTATCCGCAACACCAAGAACAAAATGGAGCAGAAATACACCATCGTTCCCGAGAGCGAGGCCAACCTCAAGCAAGGCAAGATTTCCATTACCTCGCCGTTTGCTTCCGCTTTCCTCGGCCACAAGGTCGGCGATGTGGTTGAAGTCAACGTCCCCGCAGGGAAAATGTCCTTCGAACTTATTAAAATCGAACGATAATGGCTACCATCTTCAGTAAAATCGTGGCGGGAGAGATTCCTTGCTACAAAGTATTTGAGACCGAGCACTGCTTCGCATTCCTCGATATTAATCCCGTCGTGCGTGGCCACGTGCTCTGCATCCCCAAGCAGGAAGTCGACTATATCTTCGACCTCGACGATGAACTCTTCACCGAGCTCCATCTCTTCGCTAAACGCGTTGCCAAGGGTTTGAAGAAAGTTTGCCCGTGCATCAAAGTTGGTGAGGCTGTGGTAGGCATCGACGTGCCGCATGTCCATATTCACCTCATGCCTCTCAACAAGCCCGGCGATCTCAACTTCGGCCACCATGTGGAGATGACTCCCGACGAGCTGAAGAACCTCGCCGCAGAGATTGCCGCTGCCATCGAATAGCGCATTGGGGAACATCAGAGGGAATGACAAAGGTGTCGTTTCTGGTGTGTAAACTTTCTTAATAAACGTTAAAAAGGCGTAAAATTGCAGAAATATTTTGCCAGTTTGTAAAAAGTGCGTATTTTTGCATCCGATTTAAGAAAGAAAAAGTAAAGAAAAAGTAAACGTAATACATTATGTATCTGACAAAAGAGAAAAAAGAAGAGATTTTTGCCCAGTATGGCAAATCTGCAAAAGATACCGGTAGCACCGAAGGACAGATCGCCCTTTTCACCTATCGTATTCAGCACCTCACCGAGCTTATGAAGCAGCACAAGAAGGACCAGGTCTCCGAGCGTGCTCTCGTGATGCTCGTTGGTAAGCGCCGCAAGATGCTCGATTATCTGAAAGAAACCGACATCGAGCGTTACCGCGCCATTGTCAAACAGCTCGGTCTGCGTAAATAATCGCAGGGGCTGTTTACCATTAACACAAGAAAATAGTTTTTCATATTTATTTGGTTATGGTTGGGTCTGCCCGGTTTGTCCGGGTAGACCTTTTTTTATGACGTTGGGTATGGCTTACGTTACTGCCCTGCAAGCCACGCAATAATTCCGGCTTCCTGACGTTAATAATTTTGTTATGGTAAAAGCTTTATTCATCAACGGGAGTCCCCGCAAGAACTTCAATACGGCGCAGCTGCTGCAGCGCGCCATGGAGGGTGCCAGCGACGCCGGTGCCGAGGTGGAGATGGTCAACCTTTATGACCGTAACTTGAACTACAAGGGCTGCATGAGCTGCTTCGCCTGCAAGGTGAAGGGCGGCAAGAAAGGCGTCTGCTCTTTCCCCGACGACCTGAAATCCGTCATGGAACGCGCCGTCGAGGCCGACGTGCTGGTGTGCGGCTCGCCCGTCTACTGCGGCTATCCCACGGCAGGGCTCCGCGCCTTCATGGAGCGGCTCATCTTCCCGGCGGTCAACTACTCCGACTTCGGCAGACCTGTGGTGGTCAAGACCAAGCGTTCGGCCACCATCTTCACCATGAACTGTCCGGACGAGGAGATGTACCGCGCCAACAACTACCACATCCTGATGGACACCACCGCCCGCCAGCTGGGTATGTTCGGTCCCACAGAGATACTCTATAGCTTCGACACTTACCAGTTCAACGACTACAGCCGCTACGATGCCGCCATGCTCCCCGAGGAGAGCAAAGCCCATGTGCGTGAAACGCAGTTCCCGCAGGACCTGCAGAAGGCTTACGAGCTTGGCAAGAGGCTGGCGACGGATGCAAAACAGGGATAAGTATGTACAGCTTGAAGTATAAGGTGACGACAAGCACCTGCGACAGCGAAGGCCGGCTGAAGCTCTACTCGGCCCTCCAGATGATGCAGGACTGCTCGGAGATGTGGATTGACTCGGTGCCAATGGTGAAGCAGTATTTCGCCGAGCAGAATATGGCGCAGCTGCTGGCCACGCGCCAGGTGGAGGTGGTACGTGTGCCGGAATTCAAGGAGGAGCTGACGGTAACGACCTTGGTCTATGAGGTGAAGCCTATGTTCGGCTTCCGCAACACCTTCATCTACGATGCCGAGGGGAAGCCCTGCTACAGGACGTGGAGCATGGGGGCTTTCGTCGACAAGGCGGCCGGCAAGCTGAAACGCGTCGACGATGCCACCATCGCCTCGATGGCGTTGGAATCACGGCTTGAGATGAACTACAAAGACCGCCGCATTATCCTGCCCAAGGAGGGTGGTGAAGTGCTTGAGCCGGTACGCGTGCTGCGCGCCGACATCGACTACAACCGTCACATGAACAACGCCAACTATGTGCGTGTGGCGATGGAGCTCCTGCCTGAAGGCTTCGAGGTCAGAGGCTTGCGGGTGGAATACCGCGTGGCCGCCAAGCTGGGCGACGTGCTTGTCCCTACGCTTTACCATATTGACGGAGGACTTATCGTCGCGTTGTCCGTCGGCAGCGAGACGAGTGCAATCATAGAATTTACATAAGGTTACGCCTGCCGGCAGTGTCACCCTCGCGGCTGGAGGCTGCGGCGGTAGTTGCTGGGCGACTGGCCGAGGTGTTTGGTGCAATAGCGGCTGAAATAGCTCAGCGAGGTGAAGTTCATCCGGTCGGCTATCTGCGTGAGCGACAAGCGTTCGTCGTTGAGGTATTTTTTCAGGATGGGCACTGTGGCACGGTCGATGAAGCTGCTGACGCTGTGTCCAGTGACACGCTTGACGGTGGCGGAAAGGTACTTGGTTGACACATTCAGCCGCTCGGCATAGTAGCTGACGTCGCGCTCCGTGCGGCTGATGCCGGTGGCCAGCAGGTCGGTGAGCTGGCGGACGATGATGGCGGTGCGGTCGCTGTGGGTGTCGATGGCGTCGCGCCGGGCGTGGAGCTCGAAGATGTCGTACATCATCGTCAGGCAGAGGCTCCCCATCATCTCGCGGTAGAAGAGCAGGTGGCGGTCGCGCAGGCGGTCGCGCAGCCGGTGGAAGTCCTCCAGCAGGATTTCCGCCTGACGGTCGTCGACCTTGATGACGGGGTTCTGGTTGAGGCTGATGCTGCCTCCGATGCTGTAGTTGTTCGACGGCAGGAGGCCCTGAAGGAACTTGTTGTCGGCGGCGAACCACTCCACCTCCATCCCCGGTGCCGCCGCGAGGTTTTTCTCCCGTGTGGGATTCGGCATCACCACCAGGTCGTTCTTCACGATGTGGTAGCACCGCTCGTTGAACACGAAGCTCCCCTCCCCCGCCGTGCACAGCAGGTGCATGCAGGTGTGTCCCAGCTCCAGCGCATTCATCGCCAGAAAATCCGTCGAGTATAGAAAGTCAATCTTCATTAAATCACAGCCCCTCCAAGAGAAAACGTCTTAAACTAAGATGTGTGATGCCGTTGTCGTCATTTTTGGAAACCAAAGGTGTCATGGATATGACATATTTGGGATAGTTGTCGTTGATCTTCCGCAGGTTGCCAAATTCACGCTCGCGTGTCGCTTCGTCGGCTACAATATAAGACACTTGCACGTATACCCGTTCACCTGTGGATTTTGAACAAACAAAGTCGATCTCTCCTGCCTGCAACTGACCGACATATACTTTATATCCTAATCTTATCAGGTGTTGGTACACCACACCTTCTATTATCTTTTCAATATCTTGGTCTCTCGTTCCTCCAGCTATGGCATTTCTGATACCTTGGTCTTCGAAATAGAACTTCTCATTGCTTTCAAATAGACGTTTCCCATGGATATCGTAGCGGCTCACCTTGTGTAGCAGGTAGGAATCGCTCAGCATCTTCTGGTAGTTGATGATGACGGATGGAGAGATGTTTTCTCTTATGGACTTCATATAGTTGCTGATGTTGGTGGCCGAAATAAGTTTGCCTTCGTTGTCGGCCATATATTGCACCAACTTGGAGAGAAAGTCGACATTGCGTATCTGGTTTCTCATCACAACGTCTTTCAAAAGCGTAGTGTCGTAGATACTTGAGAGGTATTTGGCTGCACTCTCTTGGTCGAGGCCGATTTGTACCAACCCCGGCATACCGCCGTATTCGATATAACTGTTCAGTGCATCAGGGTTGCTGTCTGAAAGGCTGTGGAATGTCAGGAACTCGTCGTATGACAATGGCTGTATATAGATTTCAACATAACGTCCGCCAATAAGTGTCGACAACTCGCTGCTCAGCATCTTCGCATTGCTCCCCGTGACAATCACTTCAGTGTTTGGCTCCTTGTAAAAGCTCCTCAGCGTCCGTTCAAACTCTACTATATCCTGCACTTCGTCAATCATAATGTAGTTGCATTTCCCTTCGGCCATGTGAGCTTCGATATATTCGTTCAGGTCAATATAGGTTCTGATGCCGTCGAATTGGCGTCGCTCCTTGTCGATAAATATCACATTACCCTCTTCAGACAACTTCTCACACAGATAACGCAGTATGCAACTCTTACCCACCCGCCGCTGTCCGGTGAGCACTATGGCCATATCTTTACCAAACCATTTAGTGATTTCTTCTATATATCTTTGTCGTTCAATTAATTTCATGATAAAATAATTATATTTGACAATGCAAAGATATGAAATATTTATGAATTATACTTAATAAAAATGTATTTTTGTAATTTTTTATCACATATACTTTATGGGTATCAATAGTGCTTCTGTTGAAAAATATCACCTCCGCACAGCGGATGCATGCAGGTGTGCCCCAGCTCCGGCGCATTCATAGCCAGAAAATCCGTCGAGTATAGAAAGTCAATCTTCATTCTTCAATCACTTCCCAATGGCCACCTTTATCTGGCCCAACACGACGTAGCAATCCCTTTTCTTGGAGTTTTTTGATGTTTCTCCATACAGTCGTTCGCTCAAGGCTTAATTGTTTTGTGATATCATCGTAAGTTAGATACTTGTTTTCTTTAATAAGGTGCAGAATGCCTTGTTGTGTCTTGTTTGTTTTTTCAGTTGCATTTTCAGTTGCATTTTCAGTTGCATTTTCAATTGCACTTACATGGCCATTTTGTACACTCGCGGGGAAAGTGATTCGGATAAAGTTGTCAGTGAAATGGAAACAATCTTCACCGTAAGCACGAAGGATACGAGGAATGCCAGAACCCAATGACTCCACTATGTCAAGGTCGCGATAGATACGCATCAGTTCTTTGTTTCGTGGAATGGATATTCCCGTGAAAAACTCCTCACGACTGAGAGATTCGGGAAGACGGCCAGCAGAGGTGATTTCAAGTCGGTCGGGGAAAATCTCAAACTTGGGTGGCACTTCAAAGGAATAGTCGTTATGCACGATGGCATTGATGACGGCCTCGCGAACAGCCACTCTGTCCCAAAGAGGTGTTTCGATGCGTTCCATGGGGGTAATCTTCGCAGCCGTCTTGTTTTCTATCTCCAACTTGGTCAGTACACTTTTGGTGGCTTTGATGAGTGAGCAATAGCCATATTCGTTGTTTTCAATCAGGTCGCATCGGTCAAGACTGGAATATTTGGCCACCTTGATGGAGTTATTGTTTTCGTCTGCCAACAGGTAGGCCACATAGTTATACTCCCCTTCTTTTGTAACTAGTTCAAGGCTGCGCTTAAAGTTGTCGTTCAGACGTTTACCTCGCTCGTCATAATAGATACGCAATTGCTCGAACGACAAATCCTGACGGTTCGATACTATCTTGCTAATAGAATTACGTGTACGCATAGCAAAGAGCCTGTCAATATGCTCTTGCGGCAATGCTTCGACCGAAGTACCCACACGAATGAATGCACCGCGCGGTGTCATACCATACTTAGTTTTAAAGTATGGTTTATCCATACCACTGGCAACCGTAACCTTCACAATGGACTTGCCATCTTTTGTTTCTGTTGCAATGTCGAACAATCCCATCGCCGAAGGTGATATGTTGTTTTTTATTCTGTCCTTCAGTTTGAGCATACAGCCGTCAGGATCGTCTACACCAGCGGTATGCCCTTCATTGTCGATACCGATATAGATATAACCACCTTCCTTATAGTTAAGGAATGCGATGACCTCTTTTTCAATGTCGAGGTCGTCTGTCAGTTCTCGTTTGAATTCTATGCGGTTGGTCTCAGTCATATTTGATTATCTTTGCTATTATTTCTTGTCACTTTTGTCTAATTGAAATGTCACAATAATTGTCTTTAGATTATTATGATTACAATTTGTGAGGCAGGGGAAACTGGTATATGCGGTTTATTACTCTTCTTTTTCATCGCTAGCATGTCCTTTTCTGATTCGTTCTTCCAGAAGTTCTTGAGCAAATCTAAAGTCTGTAATGTCGCTTGATACGATTTCAACCATAAGATTCTTCCACTCTTCAGCATCTAGTTCAGCCCGTTCGACCTGTTGTATCACCTCTTCTCGTAGCCGCATTTCAGCCAATTCTTTTGGGGAGAACATAACTTCTGGCGGGCCGTACATCAACGGACAGTTTTCATCTATTATTTCCTCCAATATACGATGTGCCTCTTCAATAGGCTTGAGGGCTTTCAAAAGTTCTTTATTGTCGGTGTTAGAACATTTGACTTCCAAAATATATGAGCTTAATGCCTCAACTATCTGGCAAACACAATCGAATTCTTTCGTAGTTAGTTTGTTGTCATTCATATCTTGCTTCATTGGAGTTTGTTGTCATTTGTTTTATTTATTTCATCTCCTACATGTACAATGGTCTATGATGGGAGGGGAAGACCGTTTCGTCGTCGGTGATGGCGTCCAACCAGATATCTGTTGTTATGTCGATTCTGGCATTGCTGAGGTAGGCGCCAGAGAAATCGGCATCAGCCACCTCGCAGCATTCTATCTCTGCGTTGCTTAAATCGGCATTGCGCAGGTTGGCACCTGTAAGATTGCAGAATCCAATATATGCGTTGGAGAGGTCGGCACCTTCAAGGTCGGCATTGCTCAGGTCCAATTCGTCGAGGAATGCCGTGCTGAGGTCGTCGGTGCAGCCTTGTTCCTCCCCAAGTCGGGCGATTACCTCTCCCTGCATGTTCTTGATAACTAACGGATAGTTCATCTGTCTCTTTGTTGTAACAAATACTGTCATACAAATCACAATCGCCGTTCTGATAGAGAACGATGCTAGGCTGGGATTGTTGTATTTCTTTAATACTAATACAATAAATTATACGTGTCGGCATAGAATATTTCAACAGTATTTTATTGCCGACAAAAAAGTGGCGGATCATAGTATCCTTCTATCAAAACAGTCTTGAGAAGATCATTACCCATCGTTTTTCTTGTGGTAAAATGTTCCGCAAGATGGTACAAACCATCGTCTTTTTTTTCGAAACGAAATTTTTTCAACCAAAAACCGGACCGGGTGATATACAACCAATCTTTATATTGAAATGGGGCAAAGCGACATTCCCAATCAGGGATGTACCCGCGAACAAATGTTTTGTACTGTTGCTCGGTAAATGTTAAAGAAGGAACGTCTTCTGGCTGCCAGTCTTCTAAATCGGGATTTGAATATTCTACACCGTAAATGAGGGCAGATTGTGGCTTGTTGTTTTTTGTACGGTTGTGAAATTCTTTCACTACACACTTCATTTCGTCCGTGAGATACGTCAAAGCTTTTGTCTTTAGCCATTCCGGGATACCCCAAATTGCTTCAGCAATACTGCCCACAATTGCGCCAAGGGTATCTGCATCAGCCCCGAGACATACTGCACGCCGGACAGCATCTTCGAATCCTGTGCTATTTTGAACTATCCATAGAGCTACAGGTACGGTTCCCTGACAAGTTTCATCGAAGCGATTCTGTACGGCATCTGTTTGTACATCAAAATTATATCCGGGAAACTTCCATAGGGTATATTCTAATAAATCTCTTAACAGTTCCTCCCCTAAATTTTTCCCATACTGCGCTCGTAATATCCGTGCGTTGTGGATTGTAAATGCCACCGCCTGCGCTCCCTTGATTCCTTCAGGATGGTTGTGTGTACAACCTGCTGTCATCTTGGCTACGTGTAGCATTTCTTTGCAACTGTTCAGTGCCCATGCTACGGGGCTTACTCGCATTGCGGCCCCGTTTCCATAACTGCCATACGGACGAGGATGGTCGCTCATTACCCATTGTGCAAATCGCCCTCCATAACCACCCATTGGATGAGGGTACCTTCGACACCAAGAATGAATATATTGTCCAAAGTCATTTGAACCATTTAGAATTGCATCGGCAACCGCGATAGTGCAGATGGTATCGTCTGTATAATTGTTTTTGTCAGAGAACAGCTCAAAATTGTAGTCGTTTGTCGGGTTGAATTCCCAACGACTTCCTACAATATCACCTATAATTGCACCCAACATATCGATTTTGTCGCTTACAAGCTGTGGTAGTATGTTTTTATGAGTTCTGTCATCTTAACGCGACGGGCCTCGAGAAAAGTTTGATAACATGTGTGATCCATTTTGAGAATGTCAGTTGGAATGCAGTTGTCTTCAAGGTTTTTGAAGAATTCTGCCTCGCTTTTGATTGACTTGAAAGAAGTGTCGGCAGTATTCTTGATGGCATCAAGCGCTTCGTTCATATAAATCATGGGAGCTTTCTTTCCAATCTTGATGTTGATGGGAGTGTCCAGATAAGCATAGTTTGCTACCTGGTTGTATTCATGTTTATCGTAACCATTGTCAACCAAGTATTGTTTCGGGAAGATGTGATGTATGTCTCCTCCAAGGTTTACTAGTTCTCCTATGGGAATGTGTGAAAGTAGAGAGTCTTTCTTGAAGAAGTTTTGTGCAGCAAGGAATACCTGATAAGTAGGATTTATTGAAGATACATATGTCAAATTTTGGTTCAATTGTATGTTCCAGAAATTATCCGAAAGTGTGGCATCTTCAATTGCTTTAAGTGAGGCTTTGACGCCGTTTTCGCCGATTGCGCGAATGTCTTTTGCAAATGACGACTCGGGCGAAGCGCTATAACGGCCGGTGAGAACCGACAGAACATACCAGCGTTGCACCAAACTTTTGATTTCATCGACGGGGACCTCTTTCGATTCTTGCAGAAGGAGATAAACGGCATAGGCAAAATCAATAGCCATTACTGAATTCACCAGTTTCTTGGATGTAAACCCAGCAGAACGGATGGCCAACATAAACTGAGAGAAGTTGTAGCCATTGATGACATTGTTTACGCCAGCCTCCAAGTCCTTGTAGGTGGATTCCACTATTTCTTCTTTGAACTCTCGGGTCTCGAAATCACGACCGGAAAGCATTGCTACGAGGTCGGCAAGTTTGGCTCGTTTGCAGCGATGCATAAAGGCCACGCGCAGAACATCGTCACATTCTGGGTCATAAACAGTTTCCTTGTCGTCCTTTAGCCATTCCAATTTGCTTAGATAACCCGAATTTTCGAAAGCGAGGTCTTTCTCCTTGATTTTGCTAAAGAAGGTGCCGTCTTTACAGAGGTGTGCAAAGTAATCAATCACTTTGCGGAGAGTGTTGCCTCCATGTATTTCGTCTGCTGCAATCTTTGACATGACAAAGTCGCCTTGACTCAATGCGGTTCCTTTGGAATTGATGCGAATAAAAATGTCAGTAACTATATCGATGTCAAGAGATGCGTCTAGTTCGATCACTCCGATATTGCAGTGTTGTAGGTTTTTTAGACTCTCTATGACTTTGTGTAACTCTTCCTGTTCCATTTCAGGGTTATCAATAACATACTGCTTTATGAATTTGAAACTGGAAAAGTCGGATTTGAATAATTCAGCGATATCTGGTATCCAACGCTTGCTCTTAAGATGTGCAGGTGTTTGAACTGCGAACAGTTCTGCGTCTGGATTCCCAGAAATGGCAGCAAAGGGGTCGAATGCAATCTTTACCCGTCCCTCGCTGTAATCGTCAAAGACGATTGTTTTACCTGCAATGGCTGTCATCAGAGCAGTGATGCGTTGCTGCCCATCTATGAGGACTTTTTTGCCTTCAGATAAAGTCCCGTTTTTTAGTTTGACAGCAGGATTCTTCCAGATGATTATATAACCGGTAGGATACCCCTTGTACAAAGAATCCATCAAGTCTCTCACTTGTGATTTTCGCCATACAAATGGACGTTGTATTTCAGGAATGGCAATATCGTTGGCCTCAATCAGGCCAAGGATTTGACTGATGGCCAATGGGTAGTTGTTATATTTCTGTTTGTCCATCGCTATTCAGTATAGTATTATTTTAAAAATTGCAAAGATACGCATTTTTTCTTGAATGGCAAAATTTAATTAAATGTGTGAATGCGTGAATGTGTGAATGTGTGAATGCGTGAATGTGCTAATGCGTAAATGCGTTTTTCGCTTGATATGATTTAATTCAGCGGTGCTGACTCGCTGCATTAGATTTATTCAGCGGTGCTCGCAGGCATACCACAAGGCCTGCAAGCAGGCAGAATGTGTTAGTGTGCTGGATGGTACTATAATTCCTCGACGGCGGTCATTACTTTGTCGAGGGTTTGGAGGCAACGCTCGCGGGACCTATTTCGCCATTCCAAATATTTTCCGTATCTTTGCACTTTCAAAACAAAAAAAGGACAACCGATGAAAAGAGGTCTGAAAATCAAACTGCCGTTAACATTTTGGTTACTCCCCGCTATGTTGATGATGCTTGCCTGTTGCGGCAAAAATTCCGAACAGCATCCATCGACAGCCGATGTGCCACTTGTTATCATCGATACCGACATCGGATCGTCGACCGACGACCTCTTCGCCTTGGAAATGCTCTACCGCTATGAGGAGCAGGGCCTCTGCCGCCTGCTCGGCGTGGTGGTGGACCGTGAGGGCACGGAATGCGCTGCCTGTGCCGACGTGATGAACACCTACTTTGGCCGTGGTGACGTGCCTATCGGACTGGTGCGCAACGGTATCGACAACCCAGCGGTGTGGATAGACTATGGAAACCTCCCCAACCACACCCATCCCGACGGCAGCCTGATGTTTGCACGTACGGTGAACGACTACAGTACGTTGCCCGATGGCTGGCAACTCTACCGCCGCCTGCTGGCAGCACAGCCCGACCACTCGGTGAGCATCGTCTCTGTGGGCTTCGTCACCTGTCTGGCACAGCTGCTACAGTCGGGCCCCGACGAGCATTCTCCCCTCACAGGTGTAGAGCTGGTGCGCCAGAAGGTGAAATGTCTCTACCTCATGGCCGGCATCTTCGATGTGGCAGACGAGCCCGACTTCAACTTCAAGCAAGGCATAGGGTTCGCGCAGACACTCTTCGACCTCTGGCCACAAGATGTCGACATAGTCTTCTCACCCATGGAGGTGGGACAACAGGTGGAGTACATCCCCGATCAGGTCATTGCCGACATCGACTGGACCGATTGTCACCCCATCAAGCAGGTGTATATGACCTACAACTGCAATACGGGGCAGAAGATGTGGGACCCGATGACCGTCATCCAGGCCGTCGAGGGCGACGGACTCTTTACCCTCTCCGAGCGTGGCATCGTGACCCTCACGGCCGATGCCAAGACCCTCTTCACCCCCGACCCATCGGGCTGCTGCCGCTACCAAAAGTCCGGCGCTCCACAATGGGCAGCCTCCATGTTGGAGAAAATAAGAACGATCAATAAGATTGAAAAATAATAGTTCTTCGCCCACCATGTGGATGTAAAGCCGATGGTGAACCAGCTGCAATGCAACACCCTCATACAGCAGACAGCCATCGAGCCGATACTTGCAGAATTCGGCACACGTATGATGGCTTGGGGACCGCTTGGCGGACAAGGGGTCGAAGGCATCGTGAAGAGTGAAGAGCTTGCCGCCATAGGTGCCAAGTATGGCAAAAGTGCCGCTCAGGTGGCCCTACGGTGGCTGACCCAGCGTGGTGTTGTGGCTATCCCCAAGTCCAGTCACAAAGAACGTATGGCGCAGAACTTCGACATCTTCGACTTCACGCTGACCGCCGACGATATGGCCGCCGTCGCCAAGCTCAACCAGCACGACACGGGCACCATCGACTTCGGCGACCCGCAGTTTGTGAAGTATTTGATTGAGAATTACGGATAAAAACAATAACCCAATACCAATAACAATGAGAAGAATCGCATTATTTGCCGCTGCAGCGCTTATGCTGCTCGGCTGCAAGCGGATGCAGGAAGACCTCGAATACTTCCGCCGCTACGCGATGCCCGACCCGAATCGTTCGCGCGACACGAAACCCGACGGCGACGACGAGCCGCAGCCCGCCACGCCTGCCGAATAACCATGCAATCTTGCCCCGCATCATTGCGCGGATATGAAACAGAGCTGCAAAACGGCCTTGCGATGATGCGAGGCCGTTTTGCAATGCTGTAAATGCCTTTTGCAACGATGCGAGGCCGTTTTGCAGCCGTGCAACGCCCCGTGCAATGATGCGAGACCATTTTACAGAACTGCAAGAGGGTTTTGCGATGATGCGAGGCTTAATTGCACAGAAACCGCAAATTTTCGCCACCCCGCGGGCAATAAAATCCGCAGGGCGGCGTTTGTTTCAGTGTATATTTTAATGGTTTAGAACATGAAGAAAGCATTGATGATATATGCGGCTCTTAGCGTGTTTGTCTCAACAATTTCGGCGCAGGACACGCTCACTGTGGCGCAGATGCAGGAGGACTTCAATTATATGATAGAGCAATATGAGCGCATCCACCCAAACCCGATGTGGTCGCTCGGCGAGGAGCGGTACAACGAGTTGAAGCAACAGACGCTGGCGCAGCTCGACCGTCAGATGCCGCTGCTCGACTTCTGGCGCATCATTGCCCGATGGAATCAGCACTTCGACGGACACACGCAGTTGGCTTGGCCGGCAAAACAATCGTCGGGCGCATCGGAAAACGTGACCCCTTTCCCTCCAAAGAGCGTAGTCCAGTACCGCGACCGAAAACTCTTCTTCGGTGACTATGTCGGCATGCCCGATAGTCTGCGGGGATGCGAGATTGTGGCCGTCAACGGACATCCGTCGGCTGAGGTCATCGAGGCCATCCTCCCTTACGTCAGCCATGAAAGCGAGGCCTTCATCAACACCACGATGCTGCAAAGCCTGAACTATTACTACGATGTTCTCTTCGGCAGCGAGGCACTGGTGACGCTCCGCTACCGTACCGCAAGTGGTGAGAAGACCGTCTCACTTGACAGAAGCGCCATAACCGAGTTGTTCCAGCGGATTGTCGACCGCCGAAGCCCGCGCAACCTCCCGTGGCGTTTCTATATCTTTCCCGAACAGGGCATCGCGCTGCTGGAGTTCAACAAGTGCCGTCCCGACGAGCGGCTCGAACAGTTCGACTCGGAGGTGGGAACCTTCATCGACTCAGTCAACCGTCTCGGTATCCGACACCTCTTTGTCGACCTCTCGCAGAACCAAGGCGGCAACGACATGTTCTGCTACCGCTTCCTGCGGCATATCGCGACGATACCCGATACCGTAGTGCTTTTCGACTACGCTTCAACCGAACACGGCACCGCAGAGCCAGTCGAAGACCGCTACATTATGACGTTCCGACCCAAGGAGCCGCAATACAGCGGACGGCTGTATTTCATCCAGTCGCAGTTCACCTATTCCGCCGCCGTCATCCTGGCCAACCTCGCCAAGCAATACGGCTTCGGCACCCTCATCGGCGAGGAGACCGGCGGGCTCACCACCACCTACATCCGTCTCAACCAGCGCAAACTGCCCAACTCCGGTCTGACGTTCTACTGCTCCGACAAGCAAAACCGCTACCTCGGCACCACCGGCCCCCGAGGAGTGCTGCCCGACATCCCATTGGAAATCGGTTACAAGTACCTCTTCCGCAGCTTCACCGCCGAGGAACTACAGCAAATGATAGAAATGTCTAACTCAAAAAGATAAGCAACAATGAAGAAAACATTGATGATATGCGCGGCGACATTAACCTTCGCCGCCATGACCGCCTGCAAGAGCGGGACGGCGGAAGAAACCGCAATCGAGCCTCCGTTTGAGGACACCATCCCCATTATCTTCGAGACGGACGCGATGTACCAATACCATAACGGCCTCTACTGTAGCTTGGAGGTGAACGGAGTAGCGATAGATACCGTCCTTATTGACAATGGATACTATCACTCTGCCGTTTCCCCCGATTTGGCCGAAAGTCTGAATCTATCGTACACGGTTCTAAAAGTTGATACATCATTGGGTCGAACAGGTTCGAAAATGTTTTCAGAAGTAAATAAGACATGCACAGCAGACAGCCTTTATTATACGATGGGACACACCGTAATTCGACTGGATACAATATTTATCACTAAATATCACGAACTATTCATGCCTAACTGCAAGGCCGTCATTGGCCGCAACGTCTTTGAACAATATGTCGTGGAGATTGACTATCGGAACAAATATATGGTGCTGAGCAACCACCTTCCGGAGACGATAGGGCAGTATATGGCAATTCCCATGGAATACACCAATGCGCAATACAATCCACGGTTCAGGTGTATCAAAGTGGACGGATTCAAGTTGAAAGACGGAAGCCCCGCTTCGGTACGTGCGTTCCTGGATTTGGGGAACGCTGCCGGCACGGCCTTCGATACTGCATTTCTGGAACGGGTTGACCAGCATTTCAGCCAGATAGACACCAGTTCGATTGCATGGCTCATCCTGTCCCAAATCGGCTCTGCCGTCGACAGCGTGGATTTCCCGATTGGCTACATGGATGACAGCCGCCGCACCGTGGCGAAGTTGCCGGGAACCAGGATGGACTTTGCAGGTTTGGATTGCGACATTCTGCTCGGCAACAATTTCTTCAGCCACTTCAAAATCATCTTCGACTACAAGAACAATATGCTATATCTGAAGCACAACTAATGAGGGCGTGACTCAACTGCAATAAGAAAGCCGAGACCACCAGCTGGCCTCGGCTTTCATCGTTTTTATTGCGGTGATTTGTGAAAGAATTGGCGTAAAATGTGAAACTGCCGTGTGGCGGAATGTTCGTATCTTTGCAGTCGGAAACAGGTGAGGGTGAATGTGCGGAATATATTTAGTCATCAACGATTTACAAGAATTTCAACCCCAAACAGAACTACCGATATGAGCGCAAAACAGATTTTTACCACCCTCGCGGCCTTTGCACTCTTCCTGGCCTCGGGCTGCAACGCACAAAGCAAGCAAGAGAATACTAATCCAAAAACGCAATCAAACAACAAAACAATGAACAAAATAGTCATCTTCTTCTCCCACGCAGGCGATAATTACAGCGTGGGCAACATCGAGGTCGGCAACACCAAGATTGTGGCCGACTACATCAGCGAAATCACCGGTGCCGACCAGTACGAGATCGTCACCCACAAGTACGACGGAATGGCCTATATGCCGCTTATCGACTTGGCCAAGAAAGAGGCTGCCGACGGCGAGCTGCCCCCCTACGAAGGCGCCGCCCCCGACCTCAGCAAGTACGACACCGTCTTCATCGGCGGCCCCGTGTGGTGGGGCACCTATCCGCAGGTGATGTTCACCCTGTTCAAGGACATCGACCTCGCCGGCAAGACCGTCATCCCATTCACCACCCACGAGGGCAGCGGCCTGGCCAACTGCGTCAGCGACGTGAAGAAAGCCTTCCCCAAGGCCAACGTCACCAAAGGCTTCTCCATCTATGGCCACGAAGTACGCACAAGCAAATCCAAGGTGGAGAAATGGCTGAAGAGCCTCTGAATCCAATAAGCAAGCACCCAAAGGGGCCTCTGCCACAGGGCAGCGGCCCCCTGCTTTCTGTATGAGTGCAATATTTTCGGAGGGCAGACGTTATTTATTGTAATTAACTTTGCTCTATGAACATCGAGGACTATCGCAACTACTGCCTTTCGCTGGGTGACGACGTGGAGGAGCGGATGCCCTTCAAGGCTTTCCGCTACGCCAGCGAGGTGCAGGTATTCTATGTCTGCGGACACATGTTCTCTTTCTTCGACTGCAACAATTTCAGTGCTGTCACCCTCAAGTGCCAGCCCGACCGCATTGAAGACCTGAAAGAGCTGCACTCCTGCATTGGCAAACCATTCAATGAGTCGCCCCGATACTGGATTGGCGTCGACCCCACGACGGCTCCCGACACCCTGCTGAAGGAGTTGACACTGAACTCATACACCCTCGTCCGCGAGAAGTACCAAAAGAAACACCCCCCAAAACCTTAAGACATTGAACACACCCACAGGAAAAGACTATGTCGGCAGCGATGAACTCTATGCCGACGTGCAGCGAACCATGCGGCTTTGCGCCGAGATGAACAACGGCTGGCACACCGAGGCCGAGGTGCGCGAATGCCTGCGCGAGATTACCCGTAGCGAGGTGCCCGACACCGTGCGCGTCTTCACTCCGATTAACATCAACTACGGCCCAGGTGTGCGCTTCGGCGACGACTGCTTCCTCAACTTCGGATGCACACTTCTCGCCCTTGGCGGCATCACCATCGGCGACGGCGCCTTCATCGGACCCCACTGTGTGCTGGCCACCGAGTATCACCCTGAAGACCCCGCCACGCGCCATACGCTGCTCACCAAGCCCATCGTCATCGGCCGCAACGCCTGGCTGGGCGCCGACGTAAAGGTGCTGGCTGGCGTCACCATCGGCGAGAACGCCATCGTCGCCGCCGGCTCGGTGGTCACCAAGGATGTGCCCGACAATATGGTCGTGGCCGGAACACCTGCCAAGGTGATTCGCGAAATCAATCAAAAAACCGCTCATATAAACTAACTATTCTATGACAATCAAAGAAATCGACGTCAAGAGTGTGATGACCAAGTCGAACCTGCCGGTCAGCGACTTCTCGGTCAATACGTATGTAGGATGCGCCCACGCCTGCAAGTACTGCTACGCCTCGTTCATGAAACGTTTCACCAACCACCCCGAGCCGTGGGGCGACTTCATTGACGTGAAGCTGTGGCCCGACATCAAGAACGCCAAGCGCTATGTCGGCAAGGAGGCTTTTCTCGGCTCGGTGACCGACTGCTACCAGCCCTGCGAGGCCAAATACAAGCGCACCCGCGCCCTGCTGGAACAGCTTCAAGGCAGCGGCATACGCATCAGCATCGCCACCAAGAGCGACCTCGTGCTGCGCGACCTCGACCTGATAAAGACATTCCCCGGCGCCCGCGTCAGTTGGAGCATCAACACCCTCGACGATGAATTCCGTCGCGAGATGGACCGCGGCGTGAGCATTGAACGCCGTTTGGAGGCCATGCGCCAGTTCTACGAGGCCGGCATCGACACCACCTGCTTCATCTCGCCCATCTTCCCCGGCATCACCGACGTGGAGGCCATCATCGAACGCGCCAAGGGTCAGTGTAACCTCGTGTGGCTGGAGAATCTCAACCTGCGCGGCGACTACAAAGGGCGCATACTGCAGTGGGTGCATGAACACTATCCCAGGCTCGACACCCTCTACCACGACATCTACACCCGCAAAGACCGCACCTACTGGCACGAACTCAACGCCGACCTGAGCCACTTCTGCGCCGACCGCGGCCTGCGCTACGTACGCAACGACGACACCACCCACGCCCGCCACGGCGAGCCCCCGGTGGTGGTCAACTACTTCTACCACGAAGAGATAATCCCCTCGGCCCGCAAAGAGCAGCTGCGCCAAACCCGCATCTGTTGCTGAGCGTTCGGCCAAAGGAGCAGAACAACCATGTAATCCCTAAATCAAATGAAAAAGACCTTATTAGCGGCCATGCTGCTCGGCGCTGTGCTGACAGCGTGCCACCAGACGACAACAAACGAACAAAAAGAAACGACTATGACAAAATTGGAACTGACTCAGGAGTGGGACAAGGTATTCCCGCTGAGCGAGAAGGTGAACCACCGCAAGGTGACGTTTGAGACGCAGTATGGGCTGACGCTGGCCGCCGACCTCTATACGCCCAAGGATGCCCAAGGCAAGCTGGCAGCTATCGCTGTGAGCGGTCCCTTTGGCGCCGTCAAGGAGCAGAGCAGCGGACTCTATGCTATGCGGATGGCGGAGCGCGGCTTCGTGGCACTGGCCTTCGACCCGTCGTACACCGGCGAGAGCAGCGGTGAACCCCGCCGCACGGCATCGCCAGACATCAACACCGAGGACTTTATGGCCGCTGTCGACTACCTGTCGCAGCTTGAGAGTGTTGACCCCGAGCGCATAGGCATTATCGGCATCTGTGGCTGGGGCGGCATCGCCCTCAACGCTGCCGCTGCCGACACCCGTATCAAGGCCACCGTCGCCTCCACCATGTACGATATGAGCCGTATCAGCGGCAACGGCTACTACGACAGCGAGGACAAAGAGGAGTCACGCCACGCCGCCCGCGAGGCGATGGGCAAACAGCGCCTTGCCGACCCGATGGCGATGGCCGGCGGCGTGGTCGACCCGCTGCCCGAGGACGCCCCGCAGTTCGTCAAAGACTACCACGCCTATTACAAGACCCCGCGCGGCTATCACAAACGCAGCGGCAACAGCAACGACGGCTGGCGCACTATCGGCACACAGGCCTACGCAAACGCCCGTTTCCTTTACTACATCAACGAGATACGCTCCGCCGTACTCATAATGCACGGTGCCGAAGCTCATTCGCGCTACTTTGGCGAGGCCGCCTACCACTATATGGTTGAAGGCAAGGCCGATGGCTACAACTTCGTAGGCAAGCCTAATCCCAACCCCGAGAACAAGCAGCTGCTTATCATCCCCGGCGCCACCCACTGCGACCTCTACGACGGTGGAGTGTGCGACCGAAGTGGAGCAAGCTCTACAAAAGGCGAGGAAAACTACATCCCCTGGGACACGTTAGCGGCGTTTTTCGGGAAGAATCTGTAGCTTTTTTAATACAGATAATCCGTAAAATCATGATAAAAAACAGGCCCAACCCCAACGAGGCTTTTCCAAATCCCAATCTCCCGCGGCTCTGCTTCATCAAGAACGTGGTGAAGAATCCACGTATCATCATTGGCGACTATACCTACTACGATGATGTGGATGGTGCCGAACAGTTTGAGAAGCATGTCACCCATTTCTACGATTTCATTGGCGACCGGCTGATAATCGGCAAGTTCTGCGCCATTGCCAAAGGGGTGGAGTTTGTGATGAACGGTGCCAATCACCGCATGGACGGCGTGACCACCTATCCGTTCTACATTATGGGTGGCGACTGGGGCAGCGCCATCGCTCCTGTGAAAGACGAATTGCCTCTGAAAGGCGACACCGTTGTGGGCAATGACGTTTGGATCGGCCAAAATGTAACCATTATGCCGGGCGTTCATATTGGCGACGGAGCCATTATCGGGGCCAACTCGGTTGTTGCCTCCGACATCCCGCCATATGCTATTGCTGTGGGAAACCCCTGCCGAGTGGTCAAAATGCGTTTCGATGACGAGTTCATCGCCTATCTGTTGAAATTGAAGTGGTGGGATTGGGAAATAGAGAAGATAGAGGCAAATTTTGAAGCATTGTCAAGTGGTGATTTATCATTGATCAGAAACCTATAAATTCCAATTTAGTGGAATCGTCAAATGTTGCTGCTATTGGTCATTCTACCCACATTGGCTGTTTATAAATTAACAAAAGAACGAAAAATCGGAATTTATATGATTGAATCATACATAACACGACCGACGGTCTTCCCGATGGAGGCAGAAGAACCTTGGAGAATTGTCGAAAACTTATGTGAGAACATCACTCATCTCATAGAGATACTCGATGATGAATTTGACGTGAAAGAAAGAGTAGCCATTCACCAGTCGGCAATCATCGGTCACAACGTGACTATCAAAGCCCCAGCGATCATCTCGGCAAACTGCTTTGTAGGCAGTAACTCCTATCTGCGTGGCGGGGTCTTCCTGGCTCCTGGAGCAAAGGTGGGCATCAGCTGTGAGGTGAAGACCAGCGTGTTGCTTGAAGGCTGTGCTATTGCGCATTTCAACTTCGTGGGTGACAGCATCATCGGGCATGACGTGAATATCGAGGCTGGGGCCATTCTCTGCAATCACTATAACGAGCGCGAGGATGATACGGTGTACGTGCATGTTGACGGGCAACGCATCTCTACGGGATTGCATAAGTTCGGCTCGCTCGTCGGTGATGGCTGTCGCATAGGTGCCAATGCCGTGCTCTCGCCTGGAACGCTACTTATGCCCAAGACCATTGTGAGACGACTTGAACTTATAGAACAAGACCCTTTATAAAGCCATGCTGCACCTGAACAAAGTACATCACATCGCTATCATTTGTTCCGACTATCAGCGGAGTCTTCACTTCTATACTCAAGTGCTCGGAATGCGTGTCCTTGCAGAACACTATCGTGAGGAAAGACTATCGTACAAGACTGACCTCGCTTTGGGCGATGACTATGTCATTGAACTTTTCTCGTTCCCCTCCCCACCGTCGCGGCTGACCCATCCTGAAGCTACAGGTCTGCGGCACTTGGCTTTTGAGGTTGACAGTATTGCCGAGACAGTACAT
This sequence comes from uncultured Bacteroidota bacterium, assembly GCA_902774395.1. Lineage (GTDB taxonomy): Bacteria > Bacteroidota > Bacteroidia > Bacteroidales > P3 > Colimorpha. The sequence continues at coordinate 212 of CACYIK010000004.1, read as the reverse complement.
GAGTTAGCAGCCTTGGGCGTTTCGCATGAAGAGGTGAGAACAGACGAATATACAGGCAAAAGGTTCCTCTTCTTTCAGGATCCTGACGGCTTGCCGATAGAATTGTATGAAAGGTAAATTCCAATTTAGCAAACAGAAACAAATATGAAATACCGATACATTGCCAGTTGCGTCTTTACGAGGGACTACCCGGAACTAAGTTTGCGCATACA
>CACYIK010000003.1:550-203629 GCA_902774395.1 uncultured Bacteroidota bacterium | reverse complement strand
TTCACCTCTTCCCATTCCGAACAGAGAAGTTAAGCCTCACATCGCCGATGATACTGCACTTGTTTGTGGAAAAGTAGGTCGCCGCCAATTTTTTATAAGAGCATCCCAATCGGGATGCTCTTTTTGTTTATTCTCTGTCGTAATAACGTTATTTCGTTATAACGTTATGACGACAAATAACATCGTTATATCGTAATCTCGTTATAACGTTATTACGAATTTTTTTGTCAATCCCAGAAATTATCGTATTTTTGCAATTCTAAAACAATCTATCATGCAGATCAATAGAGCGGGATATTTTTGGTTGGACTCGTGGGTGATGGGGAATGTCATACAGCTGGCGACGCAGGACTTCTGCCGCCGATTCCTTAACCGAACGAACGACCCCTGTGGACGGCAGTTCGACCAGATGACGCAGGCGGCACGGTCGGTGCCTGCGAATATCGCCGAAGGGAATGCTCGCCACTCGACATCGAAGGAGACCGAGATGAAACTCACTGACGTGGCACGTGCCAGCTTGGCTGAACTGGTCAACGACTACCTTAACTGGCTGATGCTGCATGAGTGCCTCCCATGGCCGAACCAATCGCGGGAATACCGTTCTGTGGCCGCCATCCGCCTCGACGCTCCGACCTATCAGGATGATGTGCAGCATCAGAGTTGCATGCATATCCTAGCCCAAAAGCATAAGTTCGACCTTTGGCTGAAGTCCGACGACTCGCTGACGGTGGCTAACTGCTTGATTGTGCTCTGCAATCGCCTGATACTGATGTTGGGCAAACAGATAGAGACCCAGCTGTCGACCTTCAAAGAGGAAGGCGGCTTCACTGAGGCTCTGACAGCAGAGCGTCTGTCTCATCGGACCCAAGCCAGCATCGCTAGCGATGCCCCAGCCTGCCCTAAATGTGGGAAGCCTATGATTAAACGGGTGGCCAAGAAAGGAGTGAATTCGGGTAAGGAGTTCTGGAGCTGCTCTGGTTACCCTGAATGTAGTGGGACGAGGAAAATCTAATTTCTCGTTATTTTGAATTTTTAGGTATGTTTAAACTTTTCCACTTTTCTCTCATCGTCTGACATGTCAATCGTCTTTGATTTTCCTTTCACCATTGTTTCTCGGACGAAAATAATTTGGCCTCGTTTGTTTTTGTAGAAATCCGAAGAGAGACATTTGAAGTATCCTTTTCTCATATGTGGGCGTTTTGATCCTTTCTGCCCATCTTCAATAATTTTTTCTGAAATTCCAAGGCTTACATTCCTTCCCTTAGATTGATATATTGTTTCATTATTCGTAGTGGGAACGCCATCGCGAACACATTCTGGGAAGCATTCCATATAAGCTAGAAGATTGACTGCAAAGCGGAAGTTGCGTTCAACGGCTTTACCGTCTTCGTCCTTTCTGTCTTTGGCAATATCATATTCGCTTTCGTGTATTCTCCCAACACCTTTATCATCGGCGAAGAAAATTGCGATGGTATTATCGGGCATAAGACAGAAAGAAAAGGCGTAACCCTCTTCGAGATATGGAACATGTAAGGCGATGTCGTGGCGTACATAGTTGTAAACAATGGAAGGGTCGTAAGTGTCTTTCTCCGATAAATGGTCGCCATTGGTTGTCAGATATTGTTTAATACTTTCCAATTCCTTCAGCGAAACATCATTCTGCAGAAAATCGTACAATTCTTTTTGCTCAAACCAAACATGCAAGAACTCACCCTTGTAGTCTTTATTCCAAAAATTCAATTGCAAGATTACACCTTGTTGCTCTATTGGGGTGGGCCTGGTCAGTGCATACTGATAGACATGGTTATAAAATTGGCCAGCATCTTGATTATGCATCTGTATGGTCCAGTCATGGAACCTCTCCCACATACTTCGAAGAGGAACACTATACTTTATTTCTGTCTTATCCATATCGTTAAACTACCAGAATTTGTGTTTCACGCTTACGGTGTGTTCATTTTTGTGCCAGTACACGCTGTCTCCATTCTCCACTTCATTGTATAGAGATTCGGTTACTTTGATATCAGTAGTACCACAGGCACATTTTACACGAAGATACTTTTGCTCTTCAACCCATTTTCCATAACTATAGTACTGGGTATTTATTTGCTCATAATGTTTGGGTTTGTAGTAATGTCCTTGAACTTCTACCCATCGGTAAGAACAACCACAAGAAGACAATATGGAACAAGTCAAAAGAACCAGAAAAACAGATAATACTTTCTTCATATTGATTGAAAATTTGGAATTACAAAACCATCTCGCTCCGCCACATATTTTCGGCAGAGAGAGAAAGTTGAGTTAAAAATCAGAGCGTAAAGTCCTCCGATGCTCACCCTTGCAACCGAGGGAGAGGGAATAATCATCGTTTTACATGTATTGCAAATCATACGGCATTTCCCTTACATCACATATAACGCGAACTCTCCGAAAATATTGCCCAGCGCTAAGCAATAACTGCCACATATGGGACTGCGGTTATATTGCGATTATCCTTTCTGGGTTAGTTCTTTCGGTGGGCTTAGAGGCTAATCCGACATCAGGCTCCTCCTCATATTTCCAATATTTATGTTTTTTTATCTTATTATCGATAATTCTATAATTATATGGTGAAAAAAGTGTATTTTTGCACCGCGAAATAAATAATATTATTAAACCATGAAAAAGATTTTTATTGTTCTGTTTTTGTTTGACGCCTTGAATGGATGGGCGCAACAACCGCTCATGAACACGCGGTGGTCGCAGGGGTCTCCCTACAACCAGCATTGTCCGGCAGATCCACTGGAGAATAACAAGCATAGTTATACGGGTTGCCCTGCTACGGCTATGGGACAGATCCTTAATTATCTGCAGACGACAAACAATACGCGGTTCGACGACGGCGACGACTATAACACCGGTAATTATTTCGGCCGGCAATACGATATCGATGACGATTGGGAGACGTATTCTTTCCCCTCCTTCCCGCAGCTGAACGAGCTGCTGGACTCTGCCGATGCCCGATTCCAGCGCGGCGAGGAGCTTACCGGCTCGCTGAAGGGTGCCATCATATTTGCTTGCGGCGTGGCCTGCAAGCAGGTCTATTCCGCGTCGGACACATACGGTTCCGGCACCTTTTCCGTGAATCAGGCTTTTACGGCCTACCAACGGTTCGGTTTCGCGCAGTGTCAGCTGCTCGTGGAGCCCGATTCGGCGATGTTCGCTATCTTGATCTCCAACCTACAGGCAGGTTATCCCGCCCATCTGGCCGTGGAGAATCCCGCCGGGACCTCCGGCCACAATGTCGTTGTCGACGGCTACCGAGAGAGCGACGGGAAGTTCCACATCAACTTTGGCTGGGGTGGCACAAAGGACGGCTGGTACAGCCTTCCGGACCCGAATGGTTTTTCTTACGGATGGACGAAAATAGAGGGTCTTATCGTGAATATCATCCCCTCGACTGCGCCTATGGATGTGTTTGAGGTCACGAGCAGCCTGCCTTTTGTGGTGTGTCCCAATCCGGCTACCGATGTCCTATACCTTAAGGACCTACCTGGCGAGACGGTGGACTATGCCATTTTCAATGCCATGGGGCAAAAGGTGAAGGCCGGCTCCACCGATGGAGCTATTCCTGTAGTGGATTTAAGGAAGGGCGTCTACTTGTTGAGAATAGAGGGAGGTAAACGGCAGGGAACGGCGAAGTTCGTCGTTGAATGACTTTTATGTAGCCCGAGAAACATTTTTTCGTTTGTATGGAAAAATGTTTGTATCTTTGCATTCCCAAAAGAAAGCAATATGTTACTATTGGATGACAACAACGCCGCATTGATTGTTGCGGCACAGAACAATGGGACACCCGAGGTGCCCGTTCCGGAGCATATCAAGGCAGCGGCCGATACGATGTCCACGGTGATGGACAGCGTGAAGAATATGGGGTTGACCGACCTGAAGGGAGTCGTCACAGGTGAGAACACCATCATCAAGGACGGCCTCAGCGCCCTGGTGCAGCTGACGGTGGAGTTTATACCGAAGCTGCTCATTGCCATTATTATCCTGTGGATAGGCATGAAGCTGTGCAAGATGCTGAAGCGGGTAATCATCAGAGCCCTCGAGAAGAAGGGCGCTGAGCCGTCGCTGAAGACCTTCCTGGGGAGTCTGGTGGATGTGTTGATGAAGGCTATGATAGTCATCATGGCGATGGATGTGGTGGGCATCAAGGCTACCTCGTTCATCGCTCTGTTGGGTGCTATGGGCCTGGCCATCGGTATGGCCTTGCAGGGCACGCTGCAGAACTTCGCCGGCGGCGTCATCATCCTGCTGATGAAGCCCTTCAAGGTGGACGACTATATCGAGTGCGGTGCCTACAAGGGTTATATCAAGGAGATTCGAATCTTCCATACCATCATGCGCCCGTTCAACGGCCGTACTATTATCATCCCCAACAGCGAGTTGGCCACCAAGAGCCTCATTAACCACACGAAGGAGCCTCAGATACGTCTGGATGTGGTGGCTAGTGTGGCCTACGGTAGCGACCTGGCAAAGGTGAAGGAGGTGCTCTGGAATGTCATCAAGGCGGAGCCGCTGGTGAAGTGGGATCCCAAGCCGCCGGTTATCGCCGTGAGCGACCTCAACAACTCGTCGGTGGACATCTCGGTGTGGCTCTGGGTCACGGTAGAGGACTACTGGGAGGTCTGGAAGCATATCCGCGAGGATATTTACATCGCCTTCAATAATGCGGGAGTCGAGATACCCTTCCCGCAGGTTACGGTACACCAGGGCAAAGAAGGTGCTCCCATACACATGGAGCACCGCACGGAGGTGGACCGCCCCGCAGTGGTGGAAGGAGAGAAGATTGGAACGGGAAATTGATTTAGTGATGAGTGATGAATGATGAGTGATGAATGATGAGTGATGAATGATGAGTGATGAATGATGAGTGATGAATTGGTAATGGTTAATGATTAACGATTAATGGTTAAGGATTTTAGAAATATGCTTGGAGCAGGCAGCTTTCAGCGGGTAGCAGGTGGCTATCGGCTACCGACTATCGGCTATCAGCTGTTGGTCTTTTTAGTTTTCACCTTTCACCTTTCACCTTTCACCTTAAACGCTCAGAGTTTGCCGCTGAGCGAGACGGCGACGGCGAGTGTGCTGACCTGCGGTCCGGGGAATGACTTCTATACCACTTTCGGGCATTCGGCTATCCGCATCTGTGATACTGCGGAGGGGCTGGACATGGTGTACAACTATGGCATGTTCGATTTCAATACGCCGAACTTCTACTGGAAGTTTATGCGAGGCCAACTGGATTACCACATCGGACGTACCACTTTCGATGGCTTTTTAATGGAGTATGAAATGGAAGGGCGCGCGGTGTGGGAGCAGCAGCTGGACTTCACGCCGCAGGAGGTGTCGAACCTCTATTTAGCCCTGGAGTGGAACTACGAACCTGAGAACCGCCACTACCGTTATGACTTTTTCCGGAAGAACTGTGCTACGATGGTGTGGGACCGTGTGGCGGAGGCCTGTGGGAAGAAGAAAGTGGAGAGTGGAGAGTGGAGAGTGAGGAGCTACCGCGATTACCTGCACATGGCCATGCGCGAGAAGCTGGAATGGTGGGCCTTGGGAGTGGACCTGCTGCTGGGACTGTCTGCTGATCACCCCTGCACAGCCGAGGAGGCGATGTTCTATCCCGAGGTGATGATGACTCTTCTGGAGAAATCTACGAGAGACGGCAAACCTCTGGTGGTCGCCAAGAATGTAATTCTGAAGGAAACCCGAGAGCCGCTGTCGCGCAGTTTTCCCCCCTTGGTGGTCTTTAGCCTCTTGTTTGCTTTAATAGCTTTATTGACTGTCAGCGAGAAGCGTTTTCACCTTTCACCTATCATCTTTCATCTTATAGACAGGGTGCTCTTCATTTTGGCGGGACTGATAGGGCTGTTCCTGATCTTCATGTGGTTCGGCACCAACCATTACTGCACGGAGTGGAACCTGAATATTCTGTGGGCTTCGCCGTTGCTGCTGCTGATAGCCATACGTCTGGGCTGCAGTCCGCGGTGGGCGCTGTGGCTGCAGGAGGTTTGTTTCTCGGTAGCCGTGGTGTGGGTGATATGGTGCGGCCTGAGTGTGGCGCTGATACCGCTGATCCTTACTTTGGCGCTGAGAGTGGGAAGCTTAATGATGAGTGATGAATGATGAGTGAGGAATGATGAACGTTAATCATTAATCATTAATCATTAACCGTTAACCATTATCTTGCAGTCTTTGCGGTGGCGCAGGTAATCTTGCCAGCCGTTTCCTATTTCGTGTGAGAAAGAGCCGCAGCCGTCGGCTTTAGCCTGTTGACGGTTGGCGTAGCGGCGTTGCATCTGTGCGACGCTTCGGTATTGGTAGTGGTCGACAGGTATCTCCTCCGGAGCCACACGGCCCCAGGGGTGGGGATAGCGCCAGCGGCTCAGCCAGACATAGAATGGCGAGTGCCGCATGAAGCGACGTTCAGAGCGCTTTTGTGGCAGCGCATAGTGTATGTTTTCCTTGTTGTCGATGAAGTTGTCGGTGATGAGGCCCTCGGAGAGGTCCTCGTGGGTGATAACGTAGTCGGTGCTGGTCTTCTTGACGGTGCGGAAACGGCGCGGAATACGAGACAGGAAGCCACGTACGTCGCCCGGGAAGAGCTCGTCTGCATCGAGACGCACGCACCACCAGTCGCCACGCTTCATCTCGTGGCGGAAGGCGCGGAAAGCCTGTGCCCTAAGACCGATATGAAAGGGACCCTCATAGCGCATGAAGAGGACGACCTTTGGGTTGTCGGCGGCGAGTTGCTGCAGGCACTCCCACGTACCGTCGGTGCTGCCGTTGTCGATAACGATAACCTTGTCGCTCCAGCGGCAGGCGTCGGTGACGGAGAGAGGGATGATGTCGGCCTCGTCTTTGACGACGAGGAGGCTGTATATCTTCATATGCGGTCGCGTTTGCGTGTGATCTTTTGCCAGTAGTATTTGATGGGGTTGGTGTATTTGAGTTTTTTCCAAGGGCGCGAGGAGTGGGGCTTGTGGAGGACGGCGTTGTCGAGCATCAGGAGGTTGTGGAAACCCAGGGCCACAGACTGGTGAGAGATGAAGACGTCGTACCACGACTTCTCGGGGTCGAGTTGCATGAAGGAGAAAGCCTTGAGGAATTCATTCGACAGAAGGGTGCAGCAGAAGCTGAAACGCTTGTGGGTGTCGACGATATCGCCTTTCATCTTTTGCGCGTAGAGGTAGGGGAAGTTGATGTTGCCGTTGGTGTCGACGGTGACGGCGGCGACCATACCGATTTTAGTGTTTAGTGTTAAGTGTTTTGTGTTTAGTTGGTCGCCACTAACACTGACCACTGATTCGAGCCGCTGCAGGGTGTCGGGACGGACTACGACGTCGCTCTCGACGATGACGAGGTGCTCTCCTTGTTCGAGGGCGCGCTGCTGGGCATCTTGTAGGGTGAGGCGGTAGTTGGGGGAGGGGTGATTGGTGCGGTCGGCCCAGTTGACAAGTTCGAAGCCCATCTCGGAGGACATTCTCTCGAGCTCAGCGGTGTTCTCAGGGGTGCTGAAGTCATTGTAGACGATGAGGGAGGAGCGATGAGTGATGAGTGATGAGTGATGAGCGGAGAGCGCCTGGGTGAGGGCTGCGATGGACTCGCGGGCGGTGTCGAGCGAGTCTTTGACGGGCATGATGACTAGCATAGTGTTCAGTGTTTAGTGTTCAGTGTTTAGTGTTTAGTGTTTAGTGTTCAGTGTTTAGTGTTTAGTGTTTAGTGTTCAGTGTTTAGTGTTTAGTGTTTAGTGTTCAGTGTTTAGTGTTCAGTGTTCAGTGTTCAGTGTTTAGTGTTCAGTGTTCAGTGTTCAGTGTTTAGTGTTCAGTGTTCAGTGTTTAGTGTTCAGTGTTTAGTGTTCAGTGTTTAGTGTTCAGTGTCCTAATTTCTAATTCCTCATTAATTTAGAACTTATGTCCGGCGTTCAGGAGGAAGTAGGGTTTGTCGGAGAGGGTGGTGTATCCTAGGCGTACGCTAAGGGGACCGATGAAGGAGTTGTAGCTGTAGCCGAGTTGTAGGCCGTAGAAGTCGGGGTTGGGTGAGACCGTCGAGAGGTCGTCGGTATTGTAGGCCGCTGCCGCGCGGAGGAGCAGGTAGTGGTTCTTTCCCATACGGTATTGTACCTGCAACTGGGCGGAGGCGAAGTGGCGGTGGAGCAACTCCACATGTCCGAGGCCGGCAAAGGGCAGCTGCTGCTCGACAAAATGGCCGAACCACTCGCCTCCGGCAATGTTGCTGTAGACCAGTGGCGGCTCGCCTGAGGTGAGGATGCGTCCGTAGAACAGGGGCTGTAGGGTGAGTCTTTGATCTAGGGGTATGTTGATGCGCCAGTGGACAGTGATATCGTTGAGGCCGGGCTCGCCATGAAGTGTGAGTAGGTCGGTGGTACGGTAGGCGTAGGCCAGGTGCAGACGGGTGCCCGAGGAAGGGAAGTACCAATGGTCCTCGGTATTGAGGTCGGCCGAGAGGAAGTAGGAAAAGTAGTGGTCGTTCTCGAGCGTGACGGTAGTGGGAATGGCCGACAGGAGCGGGTCGGTATAGTGGAAGTAGTCGAAGCGGAGTCCTGCGTGGAGGCGGTAGCGGCGGAAGTGCAAGTTGATGGGGAGTAACTCGACACGGTGTTGCCGGTATTTGATGTTGTAGGCACGGGTGCCATGTGAATAGACGTCGATGTCGTTGCGATAGAAGTCGTAGGCGAGGGAGGGTGAGGTGATGCCTTGTGGATAGAGCCTGTGCTCGAGTCGGAAAAGGATGCGTTTACCCATGCGGAAGCGTGTGCTGAGGGACATGGGGAGGTGCCATTTGAAGGGCATAGTGGCACCAATTTGGAAGGCTCCAGCCTCTTCGTTGTCGAAACGGAAGGCTACCCCGACGACAGGGTGGGGAACGGAGGTGGGTGAGTGAGGAGTGATGAATGATGAATGATGAGTGATGAGTGATGAATGATGAGTGACTACCTGATGTCTGCTACTTGATACCTGCGGTATGCTACCTGCTATTCTACGGAGTTCCTCCTCGTGGCTGGCGGCGGCTTCTGCTCCGCGACGGAGGAGGGTGTCGATGGCGGCAGCGGTAAAGCTGGCGGCGGAGTAACCGTGGACGTCGACCTTGATGACGAGGTCACTCATGTCAAGGTTCGCTTGATATTTGTTCTTGCAATTGATGTCTATAATCTGCATCAGCAGCTCGACAGGACCTGTGATGTCGTCGGCCGTGAGGGTGTCGTCCTGCACGGTGACGCCGATGATGATGTCGGCGCCCATCTGACGGGCAATGTCTGCGGGGTAGTTGTTGCGCATACCTCCGTCGACGAGCAGTTTGTCCCCCATGCGCACCGGTGAGAAGACTCCGGGAATGGACATCGAGGCGCGCATCGCCTGTTTGAGGTATCCGCTGCGGAAGTCAACCTCTCTGTTTGTAATGATATCGGTGGCTACGCAGGCAAAAGGGATGGGCAGCGAGTCGAACGAGATGGAGTCGAGGTAGCCCGCCAGAAGCTCTGTGAAGAGCCGGTCGAGATTGTCGCCGCGGATGAATCCCGCACCTTCGTTGCTTTTCGAGCCAGGAATGAAGGTGTGGCGGAGAAGATAGGTGTTCTGACGGCGACGGCTTTCGAGATCCAGCAGGGAGGGTGCCACCTTGTCGGTGAGTAGGATGCTCCAGTCTTGTGCGCGCACCAGGGAGTCGAGCTCGTCGGTAGTCCAGCCGATGGCGTAGAGTCCTCCAATCAGCGAACCCATGGAGGTGCCGCAGATATAGTCTATGGGTATGCCCGCCTGCTCGATGGCCCGGAGGGCCGAGATATGGGCCACACCTTTGGCTCCGCCACCAGAGAGGACGACGCCCACCTTCGGACGGTTCGAATAGGAGTTGATTTGGGCTTTGGAGTTTCCGACTAAAAGAAGAGAAAGAAGGATTAAAAGAAAACTCCTACGGAGTATTCCCCGTAGGGGATTCCTTTTAATAGCTATTAATAGATAATGCCTACGGCATATTTCCCATAGGGAATTTCTTTTAATCTGTTCTATTTCAAAACATCGTTTCCCCATTAGTTGACTTGTTTATAGATATCTCTCCGCAGGCGTACCGCTTGCAATAGGCCGCGGAGGATGAGGAAGACCATGAAGGCTATCCACAGGATATTATTCCACTGATGGGTGACTGAGTGGCTGAGGGTCTGAGTGTCAGCGTCGGGGATGTAGAGTGCTTTCAGACCATAGTAGACGGCGAAGAAAGCGCCTGTCGCCACGAACATTGCGTTGCGCATGGTGCGTGTGGCTGTGGCACCGATGAAGATGCCGTCGAAGAGGAAGGCGGCGAAGCCGCATACGGGTATCGCCAGCACCCAGCCCATGTATTCGCCCGTGGCGGCAATCACATCCTGCTTGTCGGTGAAGATGTGCAGGAACTCGTTGCCGAATGCGGCATAGAGGCCTGTGAAGACCACCGTCAGCGCCAGTCCCCAGGCAATGAGCAGCCGCACCGCCAGCTTCAGGTGACGCAGCTGGCGGGCACCGATGTGGCGGCCCACCAGGCTCTCGCCGGCATAGGCGAAGCCGTCCATGATATAGCTGAAGAGCGTGAAGAACTGCAGCAGCAGGGCATCGACGGCCAGTATCTGGTCGCTGATATGGCTCGAGGCCGCCGTGATGAAGGTGAAGACTCCTGAAAGACATAGGGTACGCAGGAAGATGTCGCTGTTCACCTTGAAGAAGCGGCGCATCTCCTCCCAATGCAAAGCCTCTTTCAAAATTGAAAAATGAAAATTGAAAATTGAAAGGTTTTTGTCTCGTCTCATCTTCCGGCGTAGGAAGAACACTCCCATCGCCAAGCCCGAGTAGTTGGCTATCACCGTTCCCAGCGCCACACCGAAGATGTCCCACTTCAGCACCAGCACCAGCAGCAGCGATGCCAGTATATTCACACAGTTCAGCGCGATGGCTATCCACATGGGTGTCTTCGAGTCCTGCATGCCAATGAACCATCCTTTGATGGCGTAAAGCCCCAGGGTGGCGGGAGCAGCCCAGATGCGCACGAAGAAGTAAGTCAGCGCCAGCCCCAGCACGCGGTTGCTCCCCTCAAAGATATGGGGTACCACCAGCGAGATGGGCCACTGCAACGCTATCAGCAGCACGGCTATCCCCAAGGCAATGGCACAGGCTCGTATCAGTATCTTCACCGCCTCGTCCCAGTGTTCGGCCCCGAAGGCTTGCGCTGTCAATCCACTTGTACCCATCCTCAGGAAGCCGAAGTTCCAATAGATCAAGTTGAATATCTGGGTGCCGATGGCGATGGCTCCGATGTGGTCGCCCGACAAGTGCCCCACAATGGCCATGTCCACCATGCCGAGCAGCGGCACGGTGATATTGGTCACGATGTTGGGCAATGCCAGCCCCAGTATTCTCCTGTTCATTCAGTGTTCAGTGTTTAGTTCTTGGCTCTTATTTTGTATTTCTTAGTTTCTACCAACTCATCATTCATCATTCATCACTCATCACTCATCACTCATCACTCATCATTCCTCACTCATCACTCCTCATTCATCACTCTGCACGATGCGCAGTTGATAACGCTACGGGAGGCTTTGTCGCTGACGAATACGACGATATGGCTGTTCTCCAGATGGATGTCTTCGCCGACGTTGAAGTCGAATGTTCCTTGTCTCGATTCGTCAGCATTGCCGGTACAGTCTATCTCGCTGCCCCAAAAACCAGTGATGACTTTGCGCAGCATGTGGTTGTGCATGTACTGTTCGTCAATGTTGCCGTCGGGCAGTAGTTGCTTGTATGCCAGCGAGTCCTCGATGAGGGCGGCGGTAAGTGTTATGGGTTTGGTGTAGCGTTGGATGAATTTGAGGTTGACGGTGACATGGACATCCGTAAGTTCGTTCTCGGCGTGGACGTCGAGCGCGAGGATGAGCGGTTTGTTGAGGGCTTGATTGATGGCACTGACGATGTTGGTCATGCTGCCTTGGTAACGAACAGATTTCTCGCGGTTGATGAAGGCCGAGGGAATGGCGTTGATACCATACCAGGCGTCCCATTTATTGCCACCTTCTGTGCGCAAGTCGGGTTCTCCCGGGAAGGGGAGACCTTGTCCCGTGGGGTGGTTGATGGAGACGATGACGACACGCTCGTCGTTGATGGTGGCGAGGGTCTCGTCGGCCAGTGGGCAGTTGCTGCATTTAGGGCCTGTGAACTTCTCGACAAATACTCTTTGCACCGGCGTCTCCGTCAGCGTACCGCTCGTCCAGGTCACCGCGGCTCCGTCATACACCGTATACTCCCCCTCCTCAATCTTGTCGCAACCACAAAGACCCATCAACCCCACAAAACCTATCAATCCCATCAATATCTTCTTCATAACTATTATCTATTAACTATTATCTATTCACTAAAAGCTCGTTGTTAGACTGAACGTCAGTCCGTTGCTCGCCGGCACCTGACGGCAGATGCCACCGATGCAGAGCAAGCCTTCGCGTTGCTTGCCGTAGCCCAGCTGGAAGCGTGTGGCACCATGGGTGTAGCCAACGGAGAGGTTGTAGTAGTTGCCGATACCGTCGTTGTAGGGCACCTGGTCGCTGAGGGAGATGAACCAGTGGGTGCCGATGTTCCATTCGACGAGGCCCATGAGCCAGTCGCCGGCACGGCGGTCGCTGTGGTGGTCGTCGCTCTCGTCATAGTAGCTGTCGCTGCACAACCACTCGGCCTCGAAACGGAGGGAGTGTTTTTTGTTGAGTTTCCACGAGAGGTCGGCAATGGCCACATGATTGTGTATCAGCGGCAATCCTTTGTGCCCTTCACCTTCTACCACGGGGTTGAATACCTGGTAGGCATAGGTGACGGTGAGTTTGACGGCTTTGGAAAGTTTCTTGGCAATCTCCAGGGAGACATCGCCGTAGAGCGTCTCGCCGAGGCCTCCGTTCACCGTATAGCCTTCGGTGCCGGCGCCGCCGGTGATGGTGGTGTCGAGTCCTGCTACCAGCGAGCCGTTGAGGTGGAGGTCGGTACCATACTCGCCACCCAGCAGGGTGCCTTTTTTGAACTTGTACATGACGTCGGCCTGCAGTCCCTGCTCGCCGTTGACCTGCGTGGCATAGGGATACATGGTGAGGAAGGCGTAGGTGTGGTTCTTGGTGATGGCCGGCAGGTAGTTAATGTATAGCATCTCGCCACTCAGCGAGCGCATGCTCTTGTATCCCATGTTGTCAATCCGTTTGGCTTGGATGCCGGCGCTGAAACCGCGCTGCGAATAGTTGAGGTTCAGCAGCAGGGCGTTGCCCTCATGGTATACATACTTGTTGTCAATCCAGGGGTCCTGCCCTTTGTGGGCATATTCAGCCTGGAGGCTCCAGTTGCCGTAGCCCAGGTCGGCACGGAAGGAGGCAGCGCCTACGTTGAGCGGCAGGTTGAGCCGCATCGTGGGATCTTCCGAGGGTATCAACTCGTCTTCTTCGTATTTGCTTACAAATCCGGCACCCAAGGTGGCGCGGAACTTGCTCTCCTTCATGAAGGAGAGTACGCTGTTGAGGTTCACCTCGCCATCCACGCCGCGCACCAGCCCTTCGGCCATCTCCCAGTAGTAGCGCTGACGGCCTGCCAGCGCTTTGATGGTGACACCTTCTACCGGGCGGACATAGACATTCACGCCGAAGAGGGCATTGTCCAGACCCAGATAGCGGTCCTCATAGGTGCGCAGAATCATGCCGCTGCCAAATTGCTCATAGAAGTGACCCGCCGTGATGCCGAATTTCTCGGTCTTGTAGGATACGTAATAGTTGGCTACGCCGCTGCCTTTCCACTGGGCGTCGAAGCCCAGCAGGGGGTTCTGGTACATCTCCAGACGCAGGCCTGCGTTGAAGTCGCCGTTGCTGTAGAGAATGTCGGCACGGGCGTTCATCAAGAGCTTCTCGGGTACGTCGTCGGCACCAATCACACTGTCGGCATGCGACATCTGTCCATCCAACTGCACATTGCCCGTTACATGTCCGCCAAGGATCCCCTGCGCCTTTGTGGGACTGAAAAATGAAAATTGAAAAATGAAAATTAGGCCAACGCAAAACAGCCGGTAGCCGATAGCTGATAGCCGGTAGCCGTTTGCTACCCGATCCCTGCTACCCGCTGCTGTCTTCTGAATATTTTTCATAAGGCTTGATTACTTGTCTTCTGTTTTTTCTTTCAGCAGTCCGCGAACCACCTCGATGACCTCCTCTTCGCCGCCGTCCTGGTAGCCGTTGTGCTGCCATACAATCTCACCCTCGCCGTTGAGGATGAAGGTATGGGGCACGCTGATGGCTCCCATGGCACGTTTGAGGTCGCTGTTCTGGTCGATGTACACCTCGTAGGGCCAGTCGTTGCCTTCCACATGGGGCTTCACTCGTGCCACGGTGCGGGCGTCGTCAATCGAGATGGCCACAATCTTCACTCCGGTTTCCTCCTGCCACTCTTCATAGAGGTCTTTGATGGTGTTGAGCTCGCGGTTGCAGGGCTTGCACCAGGTGGCCCAGAAACTGATGATGACGGGCTTGCCGTCGTTCTGGATGACGGACGACTGGACGCTTTCACCATCGAGGGTCTTGATGGTGATGTTCTGCGGCATCTTGGCGTTCTGGCTCCATGCGACACCCCCGAGGACAAGGGCGATAAGTGTAATGAGGATTCTCTTCATGGTATTCTTATTTTTTGATTTTCATTTAATATTATGTATTTCGAGGGCGGGTTTTATTGTGGCAAGAATGGCTTCTTCCTGGGCGATGAGGTCGGCGGTATACTCGTTGGCTTCGCCGTCGGCAATATCGTCGCGCAGTTGGAAGAGTCGGCCGAAATGGAGTCCATACTCTTCGCAGGCAGGGTTGCCTAAGGCCGCGGCGGTGGCGAAGAGCCGTGCTGTCTTTCCGTCGATGATTTTGAGGTAAGTGCCTGAGTGCCTGAGTGACGCTGTCACTTCCTGTTGCAGCAGCTCGGATTCGACCATGGCTTCGACGGTCTCGTACATGCGCTGCGACACCCCCTGCTCGTTCACTTCTTCGAGGATACGCATCACCTGAGCCAAGAAGTAGTCGCCCACGAGGACGGCCACGGGGATGCTCCATCGGGCGTTGACCGACGGCTGCCCACGACGGGTGTCGTCGTGGTCAATGACGTCGTCGTGCAGCAGCGAGGCGTTGTGCAGCATCTCTACGGCAGTGGCCAGCAGCAGCGTGCGGCGTGAGTGGAAGTGCTCCTCGCCGAGGGTGGCGGCGGCGGCCAGCAGCATACGTGGACGTAGCATCTTGCCCTCATGTGCCGTGACATAGCGCTTTACCTGGCGCAATAAGTCGCCGTTGCCACCCGACAGGCGGCGCAGGTACTCGTTGCGCACCTCGTCGATACGCTCTTCTATCTGGCTAGTTTCCAAATTCATTGTACAGCGTGCTGAGTTTGTTGTAGAGCTGCTTGGTGCTCTTGACCAGCGGCAGGCGCAGGATGTTGCTGATGGAGCCTTGGATTTCGAGCAGCGCTTTGATGCCCGTAGGGTTGCCTTCCTCGAAGATGGCGTTCATCAGGGGCAGCATGCGGTAGTGGAGCGGAAGGGACTTCTTGAGGTCGCCTTTCATGGCCAGATGCACCATGTCGGACATCTCCTTGGGCAGGGCGTTGGCCATCACACTGATGACGCCGTCGGCGCCGAGGGTCAGCATGGGATAGGTGAGGGCGTCGTCGCCCGAGATGACACGGAAACCGTCGGGACGGTTGCGGAGAATCTGCATCACCTGCTGCAGGTTGCCGCTGGCTTCCTTGATGCCGATGATGTTGGAATACTCGTGGGCGAGGGTCAGCGTGGTCTCGGCGGCGAGGTTGACGCCAGTGCGGCCGGGGACATTGTACATGATGACGGGTACTGGCGAGGCCTCGGCCACGTTGCGGTAGTGTTGCAACAGTCCACGTTGGTTGGGCTTGTTGTAGTAGGGCGTCACCGACAGGATGCCGCTGATGCCGTCGAAGTTGGTGCGGTTGATGGTGTCTGTCACATTGAGGGTGTTGTTGCCGCCCAGACCCAGCATGACGGGGCAGCGGCCGGCGACGGTCTCAACGATGAACTCCTGTACTGCCGAGCGCTCGCTCTCGGTCATCGTGGCGGCTTCGCTGGTGGTGCCCAGGGCTACAATATAGTCTACGCCCGAGGCGATGATATGTTCGATGAGACTCTCTAGTTTGGTGAAGTCTACCGTCTCCTGCTGTTTGCGGAAGGGGGTGATGAGGGCTACGCCCGTGCCAGTAAAAATAGGTGCTTTCATATTAGTTGTTTTGAGGTATTTAAGTAGTTAAAGGTAGTTAGCGCGCTTCGCGCTCAGGTAGTTAAAGGACAAATGTCAGTAAGAACCCCAAGGTATTGTCCTTTAACTACTTTTAACTACTTTAACTACCTTTAACTACCATGTTGTTATTTTTTTATCATTCCTAGATACTCAATGATGTTGTTGAAGAAGCCTTTCAGCTCCACGTGACCGTCGCCGCGGATGATGAGGTCGAACACCTCGGAGGGATCTTCCGAGGGGGTGGCATAAACCACCTTCAGACTCGCCGGCGTACGCAGTGCCAGATACTGCGAGAAGAAGTTCTCTTCGCCGATGGTGTCAATCAAAAGGTCGTAGTGCCGGTCGGAGAAGTCCTTGATGGAATCCCATGAGGGAAGTCCCCAGAAGTTGAGGTCTGTCTTCGAACGACAGATGGTCGTGGCCTGATGCGTGACGACGAAGTTGATGTCGTCGTCCTGGATGGCGATGATATTCACCTTCTTGCCCTGGTTCTCCATCACCTTGGCGAAGTGGTAGAGCACATTCCAGTTCTGCTCGGTATCAAGTTGGCAAATGACGCCGATGCTTTTCACCTCCTCGATATTGTCGATGCGCTTATCGCGGGGGGTGGCTTTCAGGTCGCGTATGATGCGTTTGCGACGGAAGTTTTTAATGAATTCCAGCATATGTTGAAGATTTCTGTTTTTTGATTTCTGAATTATGAGTAGGATTTCGCGTCACTCATAAATCTAAATTCATAATTCATAATTCGAAAAGACTGTGTTGTCTGTAAAGGTTGAAGGAGCGGCGGTGGTAGGGTGTGGGGCCGTACTCCTCGATGGCTTGGTAGTGTTCGGCGGTGGGATAGCCTTTGTTGCGGTCCCAGCCGTATTGGGGGTATTGCTCGTGCAGTTGCACCATCAGTTCGTCGCGGTGTGTCTTGGCAAGGATGCTCGCCGCGGCGATAGACATGTACTTGGCGTCGCCCTTGACGATGCACTCGTAGGGGATGTCGGTCTCGTTGTAGAAGCGGTTGCCGTCGATAAGCAGGAACTCGGGTCTCTGCGACAGCTGCTGCACGGCCACGCACATGGCGTGGGTCGAGGCATGGAGAATATTGAGTCTGTCTATCTCTTCGGGCTCCACCACGGCTACGGCCCAGGCTGCGGCCTCGCGCTCTATCTCGACGCGGAGTTTGTCGCGACGGCGTTCGGTGAGCTGCTTGGAATCGTTGAGCAGTGGGTTGCTGTAGCCTTCGGGCAGTATGACGGCAGCAGCCACCACGGGACCCGCCAGGGGTCCGCGTCCGGCCTCGTCGCATCCGGCCTCTAGACGTCCTGCTATTTTACAATATTCTAGCATAGCACCGCGGAAACGATTATGAGGATAAAGAGATAGTCGTAGAGGTTCCTGCGCCATTGCTTCTGTCTCGGCATGCGACGTCTCGTCTCAGGGGTGAAGCGTATCGTCGCGCAAAGCGCAAAGGGAATGGCGAAGTATTGGAGGTTGATGGGGTAAAGACCCGAATAAAGCAGTACGGCAATGGCTGCCACGGTGAGCAGCATGACGCTGGTGGCGTTCTTCTGCCACACCACGGTCTTTTCGCCAAGCTTCCGCCATACTGTGAAAAGGCTGATGAGGAAGGTTCCCAGTAGGATGCCGTTGGCGATGGCAGGTAGTGTCTCGACAGGATGGGCATGGAAGTGGGTGGTTGCCAGGGTATCGCCCATGGAGACAAAGCCGGCGGCGAGGTCGTCGCTCAGGTACTGCACTGCCCACAGCGGCAGAAACGGCGCCATGAGGCCCAACAACAGCACCATCCAGTCGCGCCAGCTATAGAGACGGTAGTTCACCACCACAAGCAGATAGCTCGCCAACAGCGCCACCGACGGCAGGTAAATCAGCGAGCAGATGCCTATCAACGCGGCGATGCCGAAAATCTTGTCCGACGAGATGGTCAGCAGGGTGCTGTGCAACATCAGCATCTTGATGATGGATATGGCCAGTACCCCCACCAGCAGCATCGGTGTCAGCGTCGTCGCCTGCGCACTCATGAAGAGTGTGTAGAATAGGGTGGGGAGGAGGCTGTTCTGCGACACCAACCCCACGTTCGTCATGATCAGATTGAGGAAGAAGCCTCCCAACAGCACCAGCAGCATGGCGAGGATGACCGCCACCAGCGGCGACAGGCCAATATGGTAAATCAGGCTGTACAACGGCGCGAAGCCGTCGGGTGCGGGCATGGGCTCGGGATGCGCCAGCGGCTGTATCCACAGCAAGACCGCCACCACCAGGATGATTATCACCTGCAAACCGGTATTTCTCTCAAATAACTTTAGCATTCCCCAGTTATTCAAATTTTAATTCATCATTCATCACTCATCACTCATCATTCATCACTCATCACTCATCATTCATCATTCATCACTCATCATTCATCACTCATCATTCATCATTCATCACTCATCACTTACCTCACCACCAACTTCTCTGTGCGGCTGCCCACACGGAGGATATACACGCCGTTGTTCCATCTGCTTACGTCGATGGTGGCCTCAGTGTGTATCGGCTGCTGGAGCACGCGACGGCCGTCGATGGTGTAGACCTCCAGCGTCTGCATCTCGCCGCAGGCGGTGTTGATATACACGCTTGAGGTGGCGGGGTTCGGGAAGACCTTCAGCGGCGTGCGGAGGGTCTCCACCTGGTTGATACTCACACGGCGGATAGCCTCGTTGACACATTTCAGGGCGTCGAGTTTACCCCAGCCCCACACGACACTCATGCTGTCGCGGGCCACCAGAGGACCCGTGAAGTTGTCGTTACGGGCGTTACTGAACACGATGTCGCGCAGCTCGTCGACCGTCAGCGCAGGGTTGGCCTGCAGTATCAGGGCCATCGCACCGCTGGTGGCGGGACTCGACATCGAGGTGCCGCTCATCTTGGACCAGATATAGGTGCGGTTGGGGCTGGGCGTTATCACTTGTGCCACGGGGGTGTAGCTGTCGTCGGTCCAGTAACTGATGGACGAGACCACATCCACGCCGGGAGCCGATATCTCGGGCTTCATCACACCGTTGATCAGCGGCCCGTGGCTGCTGAAGTCGGCAATGTCGCCCGTAATATAGGCCGAGCTGTCGGTCTTCCAGCGGTCGCCATTGTGTGCGGCGACACTGATGCACTTGGCGGCACAGGCGGGCTCGCCGACACCATAGGCGATGTCGCCGGTACTGAATCCATAGTGACCACGCGACACGAAGCTGCAGCCTTCGTTGCCCGCATGGTTTTCCTTGTTGGCGATATTCCAGGCATGTACCGTGCCGCTGTCGGCGACGATGAACAGCTGCGTCTCATAGCTCGTCGAGTCGATGTCAATCTGAATGTGGGGGCGGCTGTTGTAGATGTTGCTGTGCTCGATGATGGCGCGGTAGCCCACATTCCTGTCGCCGCAACGCAGGGTGTCGTAGACCACCGTGTCGCGCAGGGTACTCATAATCGGCGTGGCCCAGGTGTCGCCGACGCCTTTGACGCGTATGCCGACATTGAAGTCGTGGTTCTCTTCGCCCCACATGATGAGCACCTGTCCGGTCTCCGTAAGGGAGTAGATCTGACTGGCACGGACCACCACGGTGCGCAGCGTGTCGTTGTCGGCACTGGTGAAGGTCTTGCTGATATGGAACGGTACAGAGCGGTGGCCGTTGTTGCCACCGCTGGTGCAGAAGACGATGCCTTCGTTAGCCCAGTTGTTGATGGCACGGCTCAGCAGCGAGGTGCCGTCAAGGGTGCTGAAGGAGTACATACCCCAGCTGCTATTTACCACCAGACGTTTCCCGTCGCCCTGGGCGATGTCGCGCATCCATGCCACGCCGTCCATCCAGGCCGCTTCGTTCAAGAGGAACGAGCAGAGCAGCAGCTTGGCGCCAGGAGCCTGTCCTTTGTATTTGCTGCCGGTGCCGGCACCGGCGATGATGCCTGCTACATGGGTGCCGTGGGTGCCGTAGCCGTAGAGGTTCGAGGTGTCGCCGCGGGCGTTCTGCACGTTGTTGAATCCCGTGATGACGGTGCCATAGTCGAAGCCCTCGGGGGCAGGTCCCGCCACGCGGAAGTGGTCCCACACGCGCTTGATGCGCGATTTGATGTTGGGATGCGTATAGTCGAAACCCCAGTCGGTGATGCCTACATAGACCCCTTCGCCGTCGAAGGCGAGGCCGTCGGTGACACCCAGTCCACGCTGCACACTGTCGGTGCGCGTGTCGCCGCGCGTCTTGTCGCAGTCCATGCCTCCGATGGTGTGAGCGATGCTGTAGTAGAGCACGTCGCCGTCGCTCTCCAGCAGCGGCAGCGCCTCGACGGGTACGCGCAGCGAGATGACGTCGCCGGCTTCGGCACCGATGACGATGCCAGCCTTCTCCAGCAGCTCGCGGTCGTAGCCCGGTACCACCTGTGCCAGCATCCTCACCGTGGTGGCGCCTTGCGCAATTTCCTCTTTCACCAAGGCCTTGGTGTCGATGCCACACTTTTTCGTTTGTGCCGATACACCCGTTAAGATGCTCACAGCTAACAGGGTAAGTAATATTTTCTTCATAAGCGACTATATATATTAGATGCAAAATTACAAAAAATATTTCATACGGCAAAGAAAAAAATAGGGACTGTCCAAAGACAGCCCCTATACTCAGTTACTTAGCGACTCAGTCGCTCAGTTACTTTAGACTTCCCAAGTGTCGCCACTGTTGAGCAGGTCGTCCATGCATTTGTATTTGCCGATGGCCATCTGCTCTTCCATCTGCTCCTCGTAGAGCTGGGTGTAGCTGACTTTCTTGACGTTGCGGATGACGCCGAGGGCCACGGGAAGACCCGCTGCGGGACCCATGTGGGCCAGCATCATGTGGATACCGGTATCCTCGGTGGTCTCGTCGTGCACCATGATATCGTCGATGGTGATGCCGTTCTCGCCGAGGGTGACAACCTCCAGCTGGCGGCCGTTGAAGCGCAGACCTTTCTCCTTGTTCTTGCCGAAGAGCATGGGCTTGCCGTGCTCCAGCACGATGGTGCGGTCGTCGCGGACGGCACGGTCGGTGATGGCGGCATGCGTCTTGTCGTTGAAGATGACGCAGTTCTGCAGCACCTCGGTGACCGAGCAGCCGTCATGCTGGGCGGCGCGAGTCATGCAGTCGGTGCTCAACTGCGGCACGCAGTCGAGGGTACGGGCGAAGAAGGTACCCTGGGCACCCATCACCAGCTCACCGGGGTTGAAGGGGTAGTCGATGGTGCCGTAGGGCGAGGTCTTGGTGACCTGGCCGAACTTCGTGGTGGGGCTGTACTGACCTTTCGTCAGACCGTAAATCTCGTTGTTGAAGATGGTGATGTTCAGGTCCTGGTTGCGGCGCACGGCGTGGATGAGGTGGTTGCCGCCGATGGCCATCGAGTCACCGTCGCCCATGTTCACCCACACGCTGAGGGCGGGGTTGGCGAGCTTCACACCCGTGGCAATGGCGCAGGCGCGGCCGTGGATGCTGTGGAAACCATAGGTGTCGACATAGTAGGGGATACGGCTCGAACAGCCGATACCGGAGACCATGCAGACGTTCTCTTTCTTGTAACCCGTCTTGGGGAAGGTGGCCAGCAGGGCGGCAAGGATGGCGTGGTCACCACAACCCGGGCACCACTTCACCATCTGGTCGCTCTGGAAATCAGCCTTGGTATATTCTTTATCCGCTTTGGGAACAAAATGCTTTTCCATTGTTTATTGCTTTTTTTCTGATTACTCTGATTACTCTGATTATTCTGAGTATTCCGATTATTTCTCAAGGAGTCTGTTGAACTCGGCTTTCAACTCGCCAACCTCGAAGGGCAGACCCATCACCTTGTTGTACTGGGTCATGGGGCACTCCGGGAACTGGGTGCGCAGGTAGCCGGCGAACTGACCGTTGTTCAGCTCGCAGACCACAATCTTCTTGTACTTGCGCAGGATGTCGCCGGTGTTCTTCGGCAGCGGGCAGATGTAGTTGAAGTGGGTGTAGGCCACCTTCTTGCCTTCGTTGTTCATCTCCTCGACGGCGAGGGTCAGAGCACCGCTGGTGCCGCCCCAGCCCACCACGAGCAGGTCGGCGTCTTTGGCGCCGCTCACCTCCTGGTCGGGGATGTAGTTGGCCACGCGGTTGACCTTCTCCTGACGGTTCTTGGTCATCAGGGCATGGTTCTCGGGATCGGTGCTGAGAGGACCATCGGGGCACTTCTCAAGACCACCCACGCGGTGGCTCAGGCCTTCCATGCCGGGGAGAGCCCACTCGCGGGCGAACTTCTCCTCGTCGCGGCGGAACGGACGGTAGTTCGGGTCGTTCTCCTTGGCCAGACGCGGTTTGATTTCAGGCATGTCCTTCATCGAAGGAATCTTGAACAGCTGGCTGCCGTTGCCCAGATAGCCGTCGGTGAGCAGGATGACGGGGGTCATGTGCTCGAGGGCAATCTTGGCGGCGTTGAAGGCCCAGTAGAAGCAGTTGGCGCTGCTCGAGGCGGCGACAACCACGAGGGGAGCCTCACCGTTGCGGCCGTAGAGGGCCTGGTTGAGGTCGCTCTGCTCGGTCTTGGTGGGCAGACCCGTCGAGGGACCGCCGCGCTGCACGTCGACAACGACGAGCGGAAGCTCGGTCATCACGGCAAGACCCAGGGCTTCGCTCTTCAGCGACAGACCGGGGCCGGAGGTGCTGGTGCAAGCCAGTGCACCGGCATAGCTGGCGCCGATGGCGGAGCAGATACCGGCAATCTCATCTTCTGCCTGGAACACACGGGCACCGAGGCTCTTGTGCTTGGCCAGCTCGACCATGACGTCGGTGGCGGGGGTGATGGGATAGGAGCCCAGGAAGAGGCGGCGGCCGCTCTTCTCAGAGGCGGCGAGCAGACCCCAGGCGGTGGCCACGTTACCAGTGATGTTGCGGTAACGGCCTTTCTCCATCTTGTCGGCATGGGCAACCTCGAAGATGTGCGAGTGCATCACCTCCAGCTTGTCGGCATATTCGTAACCCTCGGTCAGCACGGCTTTGTTGAGCTCGATGACGGCGGGTTTCTTGGCGAACTTGCGCTCCAGATAGGCAAAGGTATGGTCGAGGGTCTTGTGGGTCGAGTAGAAGATGATACCGAGGGCAAACATGTTGCGGCTCTTGTCGGCAGTCTTCTTGTCAACACCCTGGGCCTCACCAATTTTCTCGGTGAACGAGGTGATGGGGGCCTTGATGATGGTGTAGGCGCGCTCCAGCTCGTCGGTGAAGGGGTTCTCTTTGTAACCGGCCTTCTCCATGGCCTCGTCGGTGAAGGTGTCGATGTCGACGATGACGGTGGCACCCTTCTTGGCCCACTTCAGCTGCGACTTGAAGGCAGCGGGGTTCATGGCCACGAGGATGTCGCACTTGTCGCCGCTCGAGTAGATGTGGTTACCCACATGCACCTGATAACCGGAGACACCAGCGATGGTGTTGTGCGGAGCACGGATTTCGGCGGGATAATCGGGGAAGGTGGCGATGTCGTTGCCGGTGAGGGCAGAGGCGTCGCTGAACAGCGTACCGCTAAGCTGCATGCCGTCACCCGAGTCGCCAGCAAATCGGACCACGAGGTCCTCTTTATTAACTATCTGATTCTCTGACATGTTATTTATATGTTTTTGTTGATTTATTTAAATGTTGAAAGTGCAAATATACAAAATAAAAATAACCCCACAAAATAAAATTTTAAACACCTCCCAAAACGATATAAAAAAGGTATCAAAAAACGTACCAACACCGTATCATCTCCGACCATAGTCGGACATGGGTCGGACTTGATACGGAGTTGATACGGACTTGGTAGGGACATGGTGTTGATTTACAGCTACTTATATATCATCTCCGACTAAAAATATAACGGTCTGAAAATCAGCGTTTTGATTTTCAGGCCGTGAAATGGGGTTTTAACGTTTTTTACGTTTCAATTTTAGAAGTCGATTCTCAGCGAAGCGGAGGTGATGATATCCTGCTTCTTGACGCCGTCGGGCACCAGCGAGTGGTACTCGTAGTTGAAGTTGACGTCGAACGAGATATGCTCGCTGAGCTTGGTGCTGAGGGATGTGACGGAGGAGATGACGTAGTCGTCGCCGATGCTCGTCATGGGGGCCATCACCGAGGGCTGCCAGAAGGTGGTGTGCTTGAGGGTGACGCCCGAGGTGAGCTTGTGGCGCATCTTGAAGCGCAGGGAGAGGCGGCTGACCATCTTCTCGAGCGAGACCGTCGGGTCGCCATACTCGGTGTAGTCCTGCACATAGGCGGCGCTGATGGAATAGTCGCAGTCGGCGTTCCAGAAGATGCGGTACTTGACGCCGGCGAGGAAGCTGAGGCGGTAGTGGAAACCTTTGAAGCGGTTGTTGAGGTAGGAAGCCGACACGAAGGGCGACCAGCGGTCGTACTGCCAGAGGTCGAACTTGACATGAGCATCGAGGCTCTTGTCGTAGGCCACCTTGGCCTTCTCGCCGTAGACGATGCCGTAGCCGGCGTCGAAGGCTAGGGTGCTGTCGTTGCGCTCGATAGAGCCGTCGTTGCGGACGGTGACAGTGTTGACGTTACCGTCTTTGAGTTCGCCGCCGAATCCCAGGTGATACTTCCATTTGCTCTGTGCAGAAGCGCCGAAAGCCAGCGCCAAAGCGAGTGTAAAAAGTAATGTTTTTTTCATTGTACTATAATTTTATTATTGTTGTTTTGAGAATCACTTTAGCCCAATAACGAAGTGTTTTGCAGTTTAGTATGCACGTGGCTCTCTTACTTATTTATAGAAGTGTGGAATTGTATTCCGAATCGTTAGGAACAACTATCCACGGAGGTAGGGGGCGGTGATGGAGGTGGGGGATTGGGAGAGGGCTTTGGGGGTGCCTTCGAAGATGATGTCGCCACCCATGGCGCCGCCGCCGGGGCCGAGCTCGATGAGGTAGTCGCAGGCTTTCAGCATCTCGATGTTGTGCTCGATGAGGAAGATGGTGTTGCCGGCATCCACCATTGTGTCGAAGAGTTCCAAGATACGCTTGATGTCGCCCGCATGGAGGCCGTCGGAGGGCTCGTCCATGATAAAAATAAGTGATGAGTGATGAGTGGTGAGTGATGAGTGGCTGGGTGACTGAGTGGCTGAGTTTAGGTAGGAGGCTAGTTTGATGCGCTGCAGTTCGCCGCCGGAGAGGGTGGAGAGCGACTGGTTGAGGTGGAGGTATCCTAAGCCTACCTTGCGTAACGGCTCCAGCTTTTCGGCGATGACGGTGCCGGCGAAGAGCTCGGAGGCTTTGTTGGCGGTGAGGTCCATCACCTCGGCGATATTAAGTCCGTTCACCTTGTAGGTCAGGACTTCCGGCGAATAACGGAGTCCGCCGCAGGCCTCACAGGTGGTCTCGATGGCGTCCATGAAGGCCATGTCGTTGACGATGACGCCCTTGCCCTGGCAGACGGGGCAGCCGCCCTTGCCGTTGAAGGAGAAGAGGTCGGCCTTGGTTTTGTTGGTGCGGGCGAAGAGCTTGCGGATGTCGTCGGCGACGTCGAGATAGGTGGCCGGGGTGCTGCGCAGGCTGATGCCGATGTTTTTCTGGCTGATGTAGACGACGTTTGAATGCGTTAATGCGTTAATGTGTGAATGTGTGAGTGCTGACATGAAGCATTCCATCAGGGAGCTTTTGCCGGAGCCGGCTACACCGGCGATGCCGCACATCACACCCAGCGGCAGCTTGACGGAGATGTTCTTGAGGTTGTGGAGGTTGGCGTTCTCCAGGAGAAAGAAATCCTTTGGGATGCGCACATGCTCCTTTATCTTACTCGTTGCGCTGAGCATGGTGCCTGTAAGTGTCTGGCTGCGGAGCAGCTCGTCGTAGGTGCCCTCGAAGACTACCTCGCCGCCCTTCATACCCGCGCCGGGACCCATGTCGATGATGTGGTCGGCAATGCGGATGATTTCTTTGTGGTGCTCGACGAGAATGACGGTATTTCCGTGATTTTTGAGTTTTTTGATGGACTTCTGCATTAGCAGGATGTCGTGGTTGTGGAGGCCTACGCTGGGCTCGTCGAGGATATACATCACGTCGGAGAGGGGAGAGTTGATGTATTTGGCAATCTTGCAGCGCTGTGCTTCGCCGCCCGAGAGGGTGCCGATAGCGCGGTCGAGGGTGAGGTAGCCGAGGCCTATCTCCTCCAATGCCGCCAGCCGTTCGGTGGTGGCGCGCTTGATGTCCTCCGCTAAGGGATTGTCGACGGTCTCTATCCAGCGGCGGCAGTCGCTGATGCTCATGGCCGTCACCTCGGCGATGTTAAGGCCGTTGATTTTGCAGGAGCGTATCTTTTCGTTGAGGCGTGTGCCGCCGCAGTCGGGGCAGGTACCCATGGTGAGCATGGGGTTGAGCACGGAGGCGTGTAGCAGGCCCTCCTCCGAGTTGATGATGCTGCGGTACATGCGGGGTATGAGGCCTTCGTATTTGGCTGTCTTGGGCCAGTTGGCAGGCGGGTTCTTCAGCTTGATTTGCGGCGAGTTGAGGAAGAGGTCGAGTTCCTCGGGCGAGTAGTCGCGGATTTTCTTGTCGAGGTCGAAGAGTCCGCTATGGGCGTAGCGTATCCAGCGCCAGCCGCCCTTGCCGAAGGCTATGTAGTGGATGGTGTCCTCGTCGTTGAGCGACTTGTCGAAGTCCACCAGCTTGTGGATGTCCAGCTCGCGAATTTCGCCCAGTCCACCACAGCGCGGACAGCTGCCCGAGGGGTGGTTGAAGGAGAAGGCGTCGGAGTAGCCCACGAAGGGTTTGCCGATGCGTGAGAAGAGCAGTCGCAGCAGGGCATAGATGTCGGTGTAGGTGCCCACGGTGGAGCGTGAGTTGGCGGTGGGCTTGCGCTGCTCGATGACGATGGCGATGGGCAGGTTTTCTATCTCGCCTACGTGTGGCCGGCCGTATTTGGGCAGGTACTGCTGCGTGAAGGAGGGGAAGGTGTCGTTGAGTTCGCGGCGCGACTTGGCGGTGATGGTGTCGAGCACCAGCGACGACTTGCCCGAGCCCGACACGCCCGTCACCACGGTGATCTTTCCCTTGGGGATGCTGACGTTGACGTGCTTGAGGTTGTTCTCCGTCGCGTCGCGGACGATGATATTATTCATTTCTCAATTTTCAATTTTCAATTCATAAGGGCTTCCACTTCGTCGCGGTGCTCGAAGAGGGTGCAGCCGCCGGTGTGTTCCCATCCGAGGGCGCGGGCGGTGCGGATCTTATGGAATAGGGGAGAGGCGAGGGCGGCATGGAGTCCGTCGCGGGCGGCGTTGGTGTCGCTGAAGGGTGAGAAGGGACAGGGTTCGGCGCTGCCGTCGGGACCTATGTGGAAGAATCCGCGTCCCGCGGCCATGCAGCCGTCGAGTGCTTTCTCGTCGCCGGGGAAGCTGAGGAAAATCATGCCTTTGTACTGCTCGCGCCGCTGCTCCACGATCTGCTCCATCGCGGCCACATGTTCGTCGCGGAAGGCCAGATGGGCGGTTGTCTCGTCGAAGGGTACATATTCCACATAGAACACCAGCCGGCAGCCCAGGTCGGCGAGGTGGGAGAGGAAGGCCTCGGAGGTCACTTCGCGGTAGTTCTCGGTGGTGACGGTGATGCTGGTGCCGAAGAAGAGCTTTTCTTTGTGCAGCATCTCCATCGAGAGCAACGCCCGCTGGTAGACGCCGTTGCCGCGCCGCTCGTCGGTGGCCGTCATTT
Organism: uncultured Bacteroidota bacterium; assembly: GCA_902774395.1. Classification (GTDB taxonomy): domain Bacteria; phylum Bacteroidota; class Bacteroidia; order Bacteroidales; family P3; genus Colimorpha. Next base: position 175,580 of record CACYIK010000003.1, on the reverse strand, counting down.
CGCCCTCGAGGCTGATGACGGGGATGAGGTTGAGGTTGCGCTTGAAGAACTCCGTGTACACCGCGCCAATCATCGTGCCGTTGGTGAAGACGGGGAAGATGATGTCTTTCGTGGCGGCAGCGGCTTCGAGGGTGGCGCGTTGCGTCAGCGGTTCGCCGCCCGCCAGCAGGCAGAAGCTGATGCCCAACTCGGCGGCTTCGCGGAAGAGGGTGCCCCACTGGTCGGGAGTGAGTGTCTCTTTGGTGGGCGTGTCGCCGGCGATGCCGTTTTTGCGGGCGTAGCAGCCCTTGCATTGCAGGTTGCAGGTGGTGGCGATGCTGGCGATGAGGAACGGCGGCACGGCGACCCCTTCTTTCTCGAGGTACGCCTTGCGCCGCCGTTCGGCTTTGCTGACGGTGCGCTGCATGCGGGCCACGAAGCGAGCCTCGCGCGGGTTGCCCAGCACGTTGAGGTAGGCCGCAGCCATGATGTTGCGGATGCTCTCCGCCATGTATGCACTGAGGTCCATCGATTTACTGAGCCGGTGCCCACTTGCAGCGGACGGGCGAGATTATGGCGCCTTCTTTCTTCAGGGCATCGAAGGCTTTGTCGACCTCCTTGCGGTCGGCGCCCAGCATCTTGGTGACGTCGCCAGCGGAGACGGGCTTGCCGGCTTCACGCATGGCTTTCAACACTTTATCTTTCATGGATATTGGGTTTAAGAGGTTTAAGAGGTTTAAGAGGTTTAAAAGGTTTAAAGGGTTTAAAGGGTTTGAAAGGTTTGAAAGGTTTAAAAGGTTTAAAAGGTTTAAAGGGTTTAAAGGGTTTAAAGGGTTTAAAGGGTTTGAAAGGTTTGAAAGGTTTAAAAGGTTTAAAAGGTTTAAAGGGTTTGAAAGGTTTAAAAGGTTTAAAAGTTTAAAAGATCAAAAGGTTTAAAGGTTTAAGAGGTTTGAAAGGTTTAAGAGGTTTAAAGGTTTAAGAGTTTAAAAGGTTACACAACTTTTTATCTTTAAATCTTTTAAGCGGAGCGGTCCTTTCACCCCCTTTCAACATACTATTACATCATTGCGGTGAGGAAGTTCTCGTAGCCGAGTTTCTTGATGTAGTTGAGGTACTGGGCCTCCCAGTCCATGTGGGCCTTCTCGCCCTCGATCCATTTCTGGATGAGTTTCTGGGTGATGTAGTCGTCGGCGAAGGCGGCGGCCATCTCGTTCATCATCTTTATGGCCTCGGGGTTGTAGCCGCTCTCGATCTGTTTTTTGGGGTCGTCGTAGAAGGGGAACTCCATGGTCTTCATCAGCTTCTGCAACTCGGCGGGTTTGTAGCCGAGCTCGACGAGGCGGTTGAGGACCTCTTCGGCCTCGTCCCATTCCTCTTCGGCTTCCTCTTTCCATTTGTCGGCCAGTTTGTTCCAGCCCTGCATGCGGCAATAAGCCGAGAAGGCGAAATGCTGTTTGCTGTTACCGAACCAACCAGCGCCAAGCATGGCGAAATTCTTTAATGCTTCTTTTTGGTCATAATGTTTTGTATTTTAAATGTTTAACGGTAATTATTGCTTTCTAGACATAAGTGCAAAGGTACACCTTTCTTTCGAAAAATCCAAATTTTTTCGTACTCCGCCACAAAAAAAAAGTCCGCTTTCCTCTCGGCGGGGAACGCGACGCTAGCATGGTCATGGCGCAGAGGGCTGGAGCGAACCCCGCCACAAAAAAAAAGTCCGCTTTCCTCTTGGCGGGGAACGCGACGCTAGCATGGTCGTGGCACAGAGGGCTGGAGCGAACCCCGCCACAAATAAAAAAGTCCGCTTTCCTCTTGGCGGGGAACGCGACGCTAGCATGGTCATGGTGCAGAGGGCTGGAGCGAACCCCGCCACAAAGTTCACCTCAGTACCCCGGGAGTGACTCTGGAAAAAATACCTTATTATTCTTTATTGGTTGATATTGTTTGCTTTAAGTGTTTTTGAAACTGTTTGAATATGGTCGTTTTGACAAACAAAACTTCTAAAATATGACCAAAATATGACCAACCCACAAAGAAACAATGCCCTCGTCAATACGACGGACACTGACAAGACCTCCAATGGAGGCAAGCGGAATGACATTGCTACTCCGCAAAGCACCGTTTCCGAAAGATCTGCTTCCACCCGAGTAACCCCTGAAAACAATTAAGGAGGCAGGGCTGTCGCTTCCGGTCTTTTGTAAAAAAGACAAGCGATGCGTGAGGGGCGGTCCTTTCCCTCATACGGCCTTCTTTCGAAACGGCTGGTGACCTTTCCAGCCCTACGCATGCCTGTCTTTTCAGCTGGGTGCTCCGGCGACCGGACGAGAGACACCCTCAAAAGGGAGGTCATCTCCACACCAATCTTTTCAATAAGGGTGACACCCTTCAAACTGCTGCCAGGAAAGAATCCAAGCCACACAGAGGCATCACCCTATCGCCCTTGTGGAATCTTCCTCCCGCCACAATCACGGGATATATCCATATCGGGCGATTTATATAGAGCCATTTTGAGGCGTCCTTAACTTAAGCATGCATAGAGTCCTTGTCCGAAAATGATAAACGGGGGGTGTCAAAATCCATGCGTTCAGTTCTTCATTAGAGTTTCTGCTCTTAATGGCTCTAATCTATCATCATCCCCGGCGTTCCTGGTATTATCTTCCCGTTGTATTCATACTCGTCATCTACACACATCGGTGAGTACTCCATTGGGCGGTCGTCCTCCTCGTCCCAGTTGTCCAGCACGTCGCTTATCGACTGATTCAGCATCTCCAGTTTCTCTTTCAGTTCGTCGTTTGCCCCTTTGTTTTTGAGTTTGTTGTATTTCTCCACGGTTTCGTAGTACATCTTCTTCCAGCTGTTCTTCAAGTCTACCAGGTCTCGATACATCCGCTTCGATTCTTCTGTCGAAAAAGTCAATGCCCAAGTGCTGAATGTGTATTCTTGCTCGCTATCCCAGTCGAAATATGGAGTGTTCCACAGCGCATCCAACACAGCGTCAATCTTCTCTGTGTCGGTGCCGAAATACTCCGTCGTCATTTCCCCGAATCTCACATTGAGGTATCTTTTAAGCTCGGATTGTGAGCAATACCCACTTTTGCAATATTCGAAGGCTGCCTTTTTCAGGTCTTGAAGTCCTCCGCTTTCGAGGTCTTGTGCCGCGAAGGCTTGATGTAGCCTCTCGAGTTTTCGCATCCGCTTTTTTACTTCCTCTTCGTAGTTGAAATCAACCATAAATACCCCTTCCGTTTTTCCCTATTGAATGAGCAGCAAACTCGTGAATTTAAATGTGCTTTGTTCCATAATTATTCAGTTGTTTACGCGTAATACTCCTTTTTTATTTCTTCCAGAATCTCTGATGACACCTTGATTAGATGGTTCGCGGCATTGTCAAATACTCCTTGTGGAATATAAAAAGATTTTTCAATACTTTCCCTAAAATTTTCAAGAGATTTGGGCTCCGAAAAGAACTCGTTGCGGTATCTATCAATATAAACCACTGTTCCCTGAAGTTCCGGATGGGTGCTTGTTATATGAATCAAATCGAAATCAAGATAAGATCCTTCTTCCTTGGATATGTCCTCGTCAAACTCTTCCATCCATTCCGCAATGTAAATGTCTTTCGAGGGAATGTATAAGCAATCTCCGACCGTCAGTTCCCCTTTAAAAGGAATAGCATTCTGTTTAGCCATCTGTTCTATCTTTTTCTGACACATTGTCACCCTTCGTTTCCACTTGCTGAAATATTGCTTCCGAACAGGTTTCCCTACATCAAATTCATCCGGATCGATACCGTTCCAACTTGCATCTTCAAAACCTATATAGCCACATCCGAAATCAAATGTATCAATTCGATATCCATTCCACCAAACCTTGATATAGTGGGTCATATTGGCATATTCCTTACCCTTATATAACCCGTATCTGATATAGTATGAATTATCGTTAATTTTCATAATAGTTACTAAAAAAGGAGTTGTTGGAAGGGACACATGGAGACGACATAAATAATCCTCTCCCCCGCTCAACCAACAACTCGATTAGCTGCTACCCCACTGGATACACATTCTTCAGGCAGTGGTGATGCTCGCCGTAAAAGAACGACAGCGACAGGAAACCGTTGTTATTGTAGTCGCCCACCGTCAGGTAGTCGTGAAGCACCGTCTCCAGCAGCTCTTTCGTCGTAGCCACGCTGAACACAATCACATACTTCCCCTGCTTCTTCAGCATTCCCGCGTTCAACGTCTCACAAAACGGGATGTTCCGTTTCCCCAGTTCCGTCAGGAAAAACGACAGATGGTATTCCTTGAACTTGTTCCATTGCCGCTGCCGAAACATCGGCGGGATGACGACAACCGTTTTCTTCCTGTACCTATTGTAGAACGACATGATGATAGAGAGCACATCGGCGTAATCCTCTTCTTTGAGCGACACGAGGCACGACATTATCCCTTTCACCGTCTTATAGTTGATAAGCTCCTGTATGTTTTTTTTATTCTTCGAGTTAATGAAGATACCCTTATACACGCAGCAGTAGCGCAAATCTTGGCTCTGCTTAAGGTTCGTCTCCAAGGCGTACGACGCCTTGTGCTCGGTCGTCCTCTCCCAATCCTCGTTGGGTAGCGGTATCGAGAAGCACTCATCGCAGAATATGTTTTGCTTTTCAGCCCAATTCAATGTGTCCATAGTTTCTATGCGTTATTCTCTGTTAAAAAAAAGGTCGCTATGATAAACAGCGGTGCAATTCCGCTGACGTTATCATTTGGTAATCTTCGGACCAAGTCAGTGGACTTTACTAATAAGTGACCCCTAACCAAGAGAACAGGTAGCTCCCAACGAGCTAATGTTGTTCGGGATTTTTCGTTTCGCCACAATTGCGAAGTATATCCCGACCCCCAAGCTCTCTACGTCCGAAACGGGGTGGGGCATCCCTGTTCTCTACTTTTCAAATTAAGGTAGGATGCCGTTTGCAAGGTGTTTGTTGCCTTGTATATGGAATCATACATCCAACGTGTATGCAATTGGACTATCTCACAACGCATAGATGATTTGTTTAAATCCCCTACACTTACGTCCGTAACGGGTGGAGCATCGTCCTTTCAAGGTGCAAAGACATATTGACAAAACATATTTGAACCCATTGAGTGGATAATGAAACAATTGTATAGTTCGGAGTTCAAGACCGGGATCAACCGGCTCCAAACTTAGGTGTTTTCAAAAGAGCCCCTCGGTATAATCAAATCAACCTCTCGCAACGGCAATCACTACCTTTTCATTCTTTCAATGACCTCTCTTTCTCGCTGCAAAAGTACTACTATTTACCTTTGCCTCCCGATTTCTGCAAGGCTTGCAAAAATGATTTCGCTCGCGCATGCCACTCGGATGCATGGAGCGGTAGACCTCCTCCACCTTGGCAACCTTCTCACGGTCGGAGAGCGGATGAGCGCCAACTTCTGCATTGTCTACCACGTTGTCGCTCTCGGGGTCAAGACTGCGGAGCAATACACCATTCTTGTTTTCAGTGTTTTGTAAATTATTTTGGGCAGATACAATTTTTTGTAGTATTTTTACAATCTCTCCTTGAGGTTGTGGTGAAGCAGTTTTACTGTCATGGACCAGGTTAGATGCAACATCCTCTTGGAGTTTTTTGTTAAAAACACCTCATGTACATCAAGGGCGGCATCCTGTTCGTTTCAAAAAACTTTCGTATCTTTGCAAAATCATTTTTGGCATCCACAAAGACCTGCAACGACAATGATAGACCTTGAGAAAATACGCGTGCATCCTACGATGTACATCAGCATCCGCAAGGACATCCCCCTGCTGTCGGAACTCTTTGCCCGCCGCCAGTGTATCGCCATCTACTACGAGCAGTCCTACCACGAAGGGATAAACAACTATATCCGCGACCACTACGACGACATCCGCAAAAAGCTGGAGTCGAATCATATCTCTTTCGTCTATATCCCGATGCTGCTGGAGAATATGGACGATTACCTCCAGTACAGTTTCCCCGACAGCGCCGGAACCGATATTCCTAAACCCACAGCCGAGGACATCTATCAATCCATCACCGACCACATCGTCAAGATTCCTCCTACCGGGCGCCCGATGATGCTCATCACCGACTATGGAAACGAGGCGCCATATACTCCAGGAACTGTCGAAGACGGCCAAGAGGTGTTCTGCTGCTATGACCTCGACTATGCCGACACCCACCAGTTCAGCTACGCTCTACGCCACTACCTCCCACCGTTCCTATTGAATGCCGACATTCTGTTCCGCGGCGGTGACGATGGCTTTTCCGTGCCCCATGTCAGCGAAGAAAGTTCCGCCTATGGCTATGATGCCGACAGGGAGAGTATAGAAATCATGTCGGAGATACAAGAGAGGATAGATAAACTGTACGCCAGAGGCGTACCTGCCAACATATTGATGCGGCTCCTCTCGCTCCCCGACCCCAAGCCCAGCCGTCTGCTCATCACCGACGACTTCCGCCTGCTGTTGCCAGACTACAATAACCGCGAGATTGTGCTCAATCCCTTGTCCAAGGCGCTCTACTTCTTTTACCTGCGCCATCTCGAGGGTGTGCTTTTCAAGCATCTGCGCGACCACCGCAGCGAACTCTTCGACCTTTACAGCCTCCTCTCGCCACGCGAAAATATTGACAAGATGAACCAGAGCATCGATGATCTTGTCGACAGCACCAAGAACTCCGTCAACGTCCTCTGCAGCCGTATCAAGTCGTCCTTCGCCTCACAATTCAAGGACGACCTCGCTCGCCAGTATTTCATCACTGGTGCCGCAGGCGAACCTAAGCGTATCACCCTTGACCGTAAACTGGTAGAAGATAGGTCGGGTATGGTGATGTGATAACAGAATTTTGAAAAGAAACGTTCAAAAAAATGAACCCCACAGGTGTTGTCCGCGGGGTGCGGAGCCTTCTTGTTGTGAAATAAAAAAATGCAATTTCCGATTTCTTCTGTGTTTCGTTCAGTTCTTTTTTACGGCTTAATTCAGAAATTTGAGAATTAGGGAGTTCTTATTATTGACTTTTTTACTGATTTTTTCTATGTAGTTATTCATATACTTCCAATCGGGATGACCATTTTTTGTTGGTAGAAGTATTTCGTCCTTCTCCATTGTCTCCAATTCCCATTTATCAATGAATGCATATCTTTTTCCAACCTGTCGTATGACAGGGAGAAAAAACATTGCTATTGTTGGTGTCAAATCAAACTTAGGGTATAAAACATTCACATCATCTGAAGCCCAGAATGGCTGGGGTTGATAAAAAGCCTGACCAACTGAGCCGTTATAAGTTACAGTAATGGTATTTGCAGGATGGATATGCTCTTTGTTGCCAATCTGGGCGGTAATACCGTTATTGATAGAACTTGCCCCAATAAAGTTAATGTCGCCGGGTATCATATTTGCTTTCGTTAGACGTGTCCCCTTGACAATATGGAACAAATCTCCAATTCTGAATACTCCCCAACTATTGCTATTTGTCTTATGCTGGCTATTCTCCTTTCCAAGAAGGACTATCCTGTCAGTAAGTTTTTCTTCTACATCTCTGATATATAACTCTATATAGTTCCAATCAGGATTACCTTCTGGTACTACTGGTAGTTTTATGCTATCATTGACATAGTTCTCATAGGTAACTTTATCGTCGTAGGCATACTTTGACATATTGACCAGCAGCATGACACGGAGAAACAAAAGACGTTCCCGATTGGCCAAGAATTTGGGTTGCAGAATCTTAGCAGAATCACCAACAACACACTTTTCTGACTGAAAAGCAACGAACCCTGAAGAACCGCTTCTGGCCACCGTTAGGCACATGCCATCGGAAATCTTATAATTACGACTTCTGCAATAGTTCTCATCTATAAAGCCAATACAACCATTGTTTTCTTTGCCACTTTGTATGGCTGGTAGTTCCCCAGAATGCTCATATATCTCTTTTTTAGTAATACCTGAACCATTGAGAACAACAAACAAGTCTCCAATGCGAAAGTCCTTCCAATTCGATGTGTCTATTCTGGTCATGATTTTATCGTTATGACTACATCATCATCTTCTTCTTTTACCTCACTGGTATAAAGCACTTTTGACAGCAACGTTTCGCCAAACTCTTTAGGGTCGATGCCTTTGTTAAACATTTCATAATCCATCATCGTCCGAATGAAGTCCTCTTCATATAATTCAAATGGTTTTTGGGGCATTTGATATGAAAGATGTTCATGAGGGTCGATTACCTGTCTGGTACCGAACCTCTCTTCCTCTCCATCATGGATGGCTCTTATCCAGTAGTCTTCTATTTCTTGCCAACGGCCACGGGTATCTTGCCGTCCTTGGTTCTTTACAGTTTCAAGACCGTCATCCTCTATATAGTAACCAATAATATTCCTATTGTCTTGCTTTACTCCCGCTTCAAATACGAATATGGAGGTAGTGACTCCTACCCCAAAAAACAAATTCTCGGGCAGTTTAATAATAGTCTTAAGTCGGTGTTTCTCCAATAGTTTGTTTCCAAACCGCTTACTTTTGCCGTCTTTTTCCAGCTTTTTATCGGGTAGGATAAAGGCACAGGGTGTACCTTTGGGTACATTATTAAGAACGTTACCGACAATCTCAATACATCCATACTTGTGCTCATATGGAGGATTCATCAAAACTTTTGTTATACCACAGCTCTCTATCCATTTACAGGCATCAGCGCCTCGGGTATCCATGTGTTCAATATTTGTCTTACCGTCTTTGTGGATTAACATATTGGCACATGCGAGGGCGAACACCTCTCGGTCAAACTCTATACCAAAAAGTTGTTCCTTAGTGATGCTTGTATATCTGCTGGATTTGACGCCACCGGACTCTTTTATCATATTACACATGGCTTTGACAAGGAATGCACCAGAACCACATGTAGCATCAAGAACTCGGTCGTCCATATTCACATCTATCAAACGGTACATGAAAGACGTGATATGATCTGGAGTGAAAATCTGCCCGCTGTCTGATTTCTTTTTGTAGCGGTTAAATTCATTGAAGAAAATACCCATCACATCCTCACCGTTCCAGAAGTCGGAATTGACACAGTCCGAAATAGCTGTAACCCAGTCAATGAAATCATTGATGGCATCTTGATTGTCTGGGTTATTCATCTTTATTTCACGGTATACTTCAAGCAAAAAATCAATCTTAGCCTTCTCTTTTTCATTTCCTGTCTCCTGCTTCTGGAGGGTGGCTTCTATTTCGGATTTCATTCCGAGGTACGATTGATCCTTTACTAGTTTTGCATCAAAACGCTTGGCAACAAGAGCGCAAGCAGTGAAAATCATTCGATGGTACAGATTCTTGATGCCAAACTTAAAGTGAAGACAATCATTGATTTTCTTTGTCAGTTCGTATATTTTTTGCTTATCGATTTTATTCTCGTTGAACAAGCCCAAGTAATACGTTTTATGCTGCAGGTCTGGAGCAAGTCCTGCTTTAACCTGAGTGATTTCATCAGAGGTATTCATGGTGGTATTGTCGTACTTTATAACATATTGTTCTCTGCCATTGTAGAGAATACCGACAATACGTTTGTATTTCTGGGCGGCAATTATAACATTACGTGTTAGTTCCTGTATCCACTCTGGTTTATATACATCTTCCTTTGAGGATTTTGCCTCAAAGATAATGGCAACCTTTGTTGTGTCATTAGGAAGATACCACCCATCAGGCTTCTTATTCTTGTCCTTTTCCTTGAAGCCAAGTTGGCCGAAGGTTTTGATTTGACCGGTTCCTTGGGAAACGCCTGATTCATTGTCATCAAATCCCAATATACGATGTGCTAGGTTTCTAACATCGTCTTCGTCAAGTTCTGCCGTATTGTTGAGGTTTGTAATCATATGGGTATAAAAAAAGTCCGTGAACTTCTGTTCAAGACCGAGGTTCTGGACTACCTTACACCTAAACAAGAAAAGCTCACGGATACAGTGAACGCTTTCCTTTTCTTGCAGGTGTAATCGAAATTGTCCAGATTTCGGTCTTACTCGAAAAGCAAAAAGCTTTTAAATTATGTATTTATATTTATTCTATTTCTCTGTTTCTATTCTGTTTTAGTTGTTGTTTTTATCGTTACTAACACATTAACGCGTTTACACATTAACGCATTCTCATTATTGTTTTCAATTTGCAAAGATACGACTTATTTCTGAATCAGCCAAAAATAAAAAAAGCGGAGCCCCCCAAAGGAGCTCCGCCATATAGGACAAAAAGATGTCAGAGTGCGGAGGGCGGATGGCTACATCTTTCCCAGCAAATCTTTCGTCTTCATCTCCATTTTCGAGAAGGCGAACCACTTCTTGCCAAGGTCTTTCAAGGAGGCACCGATATGATAGACTGTGCTGTCAATACAGAGGAAGCGGTCGTGGACTTTGTCGAAGGGCATCACTTCGATGGGTTGAAATTGGGCGTTATGTTTCTCAATGTCCAAAGAGAGCTGCTGCTTGATTTTCTGGGTGTAGATGGTAGCCGTCACCTTAGATTTACGCTTATCGAGCATTGTCAGTACTGTATCATCCACATAGTTGTCGAAAAGGACGATGCTCTTTTTCGCCGAGCGGATGAGGTCGGAAACAAAGGTGTAGGCGTCGAAAATCTGACCGTCAAAGAAGATACCCTCCACCGGTGGTAATGCTGTGCGGACAAAGAAGTCTATCTTCTCCTCCGTTTTTGCCACTCGTTGTTCCAATCGTTCTATACGATTATTGACAGAATACCCTTTCAACAAGTATTCTTTTAAAACACGGCTTGCCCATTGGCGAAACTGAATGCCTCTTTTGGTATTGACACGGTATCCAACCGAAATGATGACATCAAGATTATAGTACTCTCGTTTACGCATCACCATTCGTCCACCTTCGGGTTGAAGTAGTTCCAAAATGGAACTAGTTGAGGTGCGTTCAAGTTCGCCGATTTCATAGATGTTTTTCAGATGTTTGGTGATGGCCTGGCGGCCAGTCCCAAATAATTCAGCCATCTGTGCCTGAGTGAGCCATACGGTTTCATCATTCAATCTAACTTCTAATCGGACATCATCATCTGGCTGGTAAAGGATTATCTCACCCGATGTGTCTGGTGTCCTGGATGAGTCAGTAACCGGTACTGGCAATATACTTGAACTGTCGCTTTTTTTGCGACGGTTGGTCTTCGTCGTATTACTCGTTGATGCTGCTAAGTCACTCTTTTTCTTTGTCATATCTTTCTTCCCTTGAAATTACTATTGTAATAACGAGAAAAGACCGACTTTATTGTGTGTATCAAGTGATTTGAAAGGTCATTAGGGTGCGTCAAGGACGCGCCTTTTTTTTGAAATCTTTAAAGAATATGACCAAATTATGACCAAATTTGGGATATAAAAGAAAAAGGATTTTGTATTTTCGTTCATTTTGAACTACTTACAAAATCATTTGGTACCCCGGGAGGGACTTGAACCCTCACGCCCTTGCGAGCAGCAGATTTTGAGTCTACCGTGTCTACCATTCCACCACCAGGGCTTTTTTTTGAAAGGTTATTGGTTATTGTTTATTGGTTATGGAAATGGGGGCGGCAGCCGTCTATAACCCATAACCTTTAACCTATAACCTCTCTCGAAATCGGGTGCAAAAGTACACACTTTTTTCGATATGGTAAAATAATTTTTTGCTGGACTAATATTTTTTTGTATTTTTGCACTCGTTTTCAGTCAATAAGATTGAATAAAAAAGTAAACGATACAACTAAAAATCAGTACAATAATGAGCGACATGCGTTCTGACAAGGTGTTCATTTTTGCCGGCCGCGCCACTGAAAACCTGGCACGCCGCGTGGCGGAGATTTATGGTATCCCGCTGGGCAATTCTACGGTTTTCCAGTATGCCGACGGTGAATTTCAGCCCTCTTACGAGGAGACCATCCGCGGTGGTATCGTGTTCATCATCCAGAGCACTATCCCCCCGACGGACAACCTCTTCGAACTGCTGATGATGATTGACGCCGCCAAGCGCGCTTCGGCTCAGAAGATCGTCGCCGTGATTCCTTATTATGGTTTCGCGCGTCAGGACCGCAAGGACAAACCCCATGTGCCTATCGCTTCCCGTCTGATTGCCGACATGATTACCACCGCCGGCGTCGACCGCGTCATCACCATGGACCTCCATGCCGACCAGATTCAGGGTTTCTTTACCCTGCCCGTCGACCACCTCTATGGCTCGAGCCTCTTCATGCCTTACATCCGCGAGAAATTCAACATCGAGGATGTGATGTTCGCCAGCCCCGACATGGGCGGCAGCAAACGTGCCGGCATGTATGCCAAGACGTTGAACAACAGCTTTGTTATCTGCTACAAGCACCGCAACAAACCCAATGAGATTGGTGAGATGCGCCTCATCGGCGACGTGAAGGACAAGCACGTCATTCTGCTTGACGACATCATCGACACCGGTACCACCATCTGTAAGGCTGCCGGCATCATCAAGGAGAGCGGCGCCCTCAGCGTGCGCGCCATGATTACTCACCCCGTGCTCAGCGGCAACGCCATCGAGAAGGTTGAGGCCTCCGAGCTCGAGGAACTCGTCACTACCGACACCATCCCGCTGAAGCGCGAGAGCAGCAAGATTCATGTCCTGAGTTGCGACTGGCTGCTGGCCGAGGCCATCCGCCGCGTGGTCAACTATGAGAGTCTTGACAACCTCTACGAGACCACCTTGCACCACAAGGGCGTAATCAAAAGAATGAATGAATAATAAATGGAGGTTGAAAAGGGTCGCTTCGCTTGAAAGTTGAAAAGGTTAAAAAGGTGACAGCACACAAGACACTGACCTCTTAAACCTTTAAACCCCTTAAAACCTTTTAAACAAAATATTAATAATCAACAAAAAAACAAAACAACAATGAGAGTAGTATCAATGAGCGGTTCTCTTCGTGAGAACGTAGGGAAAAAGGATGCTAAGGCTCTGCGTCGCGACGCCAAAGTGCCTTGTGTCATGTACGGTAAAGGCGAGCAGATTCTGTTCAGCGTTGACCAGACTGCCTTCCAGCGCATTCTGTTCAATCCCGAGCCCTGCTTCCAGAAAATCACCATCAACGGTGTTGAGCACATGGCCATGCTGAAAGACATCGACTTCCACCCCGTGACCGAGATTGTCTATCATGCCGACTTCTATGAGCTGACCGACGACAAACCCGTCGTGATGTCCATCCCCGTCCACACCACTGGCACCAGCAAGGGTGTCATGAAGGGCGGTAAGCTGGCTTACAAGCAGAAACGCCTCAATGTGAAGGCCATCCCTGCCAACATGCCCAGCGAGGTGCTCCTCGACATCACCAACCTCGATGTCAACCAGCGCATCCGCGTGCAGGACATCGCCTGCGAGAACTACAGCATCCTCAACCCCAAGAGCGCTGAGGTTGTCAACGTCCTCAGCACCCGTGCCAGCGCCACCTCCGGCGAAGGCGAGGGCGAAGGCGAGGCCGCTGCCGAGTAAGACATTCGACAATTCAAAAAACCAAGGGCGGGCCAAGGTCCGCCCTTTACTATATAGATATGGAAACAATCAAGAAGATATACAAGATAGGCTACGGTCCAAGCAGCAGCCACACCATGGGGCCCCATCGTGCGGCCGAGATGTTCGCCAAGCGCACCAAACAGGCGACCCGCTACCGCGTCACCCTCTACGGCTCCCTCGCCGCCACAGGCAAAGGACACCACACCGATATGGCCGTCACCCGCGGCCTGGCGCCCAAGGATACCGAAATAGTATGGCGTCCCGATATCGTCAAGCCGTTCCACCCCAACGGGATGCTCTTCGAAGCGCTGGATGCCGACGGCGCAACAGTCGATTCTTGGCTCGTCTATAGCATCGGCGGCGGCTATCTGTCTACCGAGGAAGGCGAGGTGCCGCTGGGCATCACGCCCGAGGGTGAGGTCTATCCGCACAATACCATGAAAGACATCATGGAGTATATCGATAAAGAAGGACTTTCGTTCTGGGAATATGTGGAGCAGTGTGAGGACGGGTCGCTCTGGTTTTATCTGGAAGAGATGTGGCAGCAGATGCAGCATACCATCGAAGAGGGCTTGCAGGACGACCGCGTTATTGCCGGCGGTCTGCACCTGCGCTCCAAGGCCCACCAGTACCATGTGCGCGCCAGCGGTTTCAAACCCTCGCTGCAGAGTCGCGCTCTGGTCATTGCCTACGCTCTGGCCACCAGCGAGCAGAATGCCTGTGGCGCCAAGATTGTCACTGCCCCCACCTGCGGATCCAGCGGCGTGTTGCCAGCGGTGTTGTATCACCTGAAGAAGAATCATGGCTTCACCGACCGGGAGATACTGCGCGCTATGGCTACCGCCGGACTCTTTGCCAACGTCATCAAGACCAACGCCACCATCAGCGGTGCCGAGGCGGGGTGCCAAGCCGAGGTGGGTAGCGCCTGCGTGATGGCCGCTGTGGCCAGCAACCAGCTCTTCGGCGGAAGTCCCAAACAGATAGAGTATGCCGCCGAGATGGCCATGGAGCACAACCTGGGCCTCACCTGCGACCCTCTCTGCGGCCTCGTGCAGATACCCTGCATCGAGCGCAACGCCATGGCGGCCCTGCGTGCGCTGGACATCAACATCTACGCCATGATGAGCGACGGCCGCCACATCATCAGTTTCGACAAGGTGGTCCGCACCATGAAACTCACCGGCCACGACCTCCCCAGCCTCTACAAAGAGACTTCGCTAGGCGGATTGGCGCTGGACGACTGACAGGGTGGGGGAAGAGCGCCGGACGACGGGGGTTAGTCGTCCAGCACGTAGCCGAAGCTCTTCAAGGCGCGGTCGCTGTTGCGCCAGTCCTTGAGGACTTTGATATGGAGGGTGAGGAAGCATTTCTTCCCTGTGAATTCCTCGATGTCCTTGCGGGCCTCGATGCCCAGTTTCTTGATGGCCTTGCCTTGGTGGCCAATCAGGATGGCTTTCTGTGATTCGCGCTCGACATAGATGAGGCACGCGATGTTGTCGATGCCGTCGCGCTCTTCGTAGGCCTCCACGGCCACCTCGCAGCTGTAGGGAATCTCCTTTTGGTAGTAGAGCAGTATCTTCTCACGCACGATCTCGCTGACGAAGAAGCGCATGGTGCGGTCGGTGAGTTCGTCGGTGGGGAAGTAGGCGGGGTGCTCGGGGAGCCGCTCGAGGATGAGGTCGAAGATTTTGTCGACGTTGAAGCCCTCAGTGGCGGAGCAGGGGACGATGACGGCACGAGGTATCTGCTCCTGCCAATAGGCCATCTTTTGGTGGATGGTCTCCTGGTCGGAGAGGTCAATCTTGTTGATGACGAGGATGACGGGGATGTCGCTGTTGACGACGCGCTCCAGCACCTGGCGGTTCTTGAAAGACTCGCCCACCTCGGTGACGAGGAGGAAGAGGTCGGCATCCTGCAGGGCGGTGCCGATGAAGCCCATCATCTGCTCGTGGAGCTTGTTGGCGGGGTTGACGATGCCTGGGGTGTCGGTGTAGACTATCTGGAAGTCATCGCCGTTGTCAGTGCCGTTTACGATGCCCATCACGCGTTTGCGGGTGGTCTGTGCTTTGGAGGTGATGATGCTCAAACGCTCTCCTACGAGAGCGTTCATAAGGGTCGACTTACCCACGTTGGGGTTGCCGATAATATTGACAAAGCCAGATCTCATGGATTTATGATTTATGAATTATGATTTATGAGTGGCTGGCGCAGCATTTATGATTTATGAATTATGATTTATGAGTGGCTGGCGCAGCTTATCTCATGGATTTATGATTTATGAATTATGATTTATGAGTGGCTGGCGCAGCTTTTTTGTCTTTGCTTCACTGTAAGTATCGAAGATGAAATCATCTTGTAAAGTTCTTCCGCACCATTGTATAATATGGTATAAGTGCTGTTATCTGTGAAACCTCCATCCTTAAGCAGGTCTAGCCAATATTGTGTCTCGTGGATTTCTTTTAATGATATTGAGAGTTTGTGAATAAAGTCATTGTCGCTCTCAGAACCCAGGGCCTCACTATAATTGGCACCAATGCTTGTGGCAGAACGAAAGATCTGTTTTGAAATAATTAACTCCCCGTTTTGTTGAAGAACTCTTACCAAGTCAATGATTTGGAGTGAGAATTGTTTCGCTTTTTCGTAAATTATACCTTTGTCTCTCATAAAGGGAAGATGATTTATGTTTTTGAGAACTATTTACTCATAATTCATAAATCAAAAATCATAAATCAGAAGTATTCGATGGTGCGGATGGTGGTGTAGGTGGGGAGGCGGCGGTCGCCGAGGACTTCGTACTCGGTGCATTTCACCCAGTTGCCGTGGGCGTCGTATTCGCGCTCGTAGACGGTGACGAACATCTCGGGTTCCTCCTCGGTGTAGTCGTAGAGGGTGTAGCTGATGGGCTCGCCCTGCTCGTCATATTCCCAGCGTTTCTCCTGGATCTTCTGCTTCGAGCGGTCGTAGACCACGGCCTTGTTGATGGTGCCGTCGGCGTTGTAGACATATTTCTCGCGGCGGAAGATATCGTTGAACTGGTCGTTATAGCTGCGCTGCTCGATGCGGCCCATATTGTCGTGTTTTAAGCGTACGCGGCTCTCCACCTGACGCTCGGCATCCTCCACGTAGACCTCGATGAGCGTGTGGTCGGCGTCGTAGACATAGTAGGTGCGGCCGATGACACGGTCCTGGTTGTCGACAATATGCTCCAGTGTCGTCAGACCGAAGCCGTCGTGTTTGTAGCGAGTGCGGAAGATGATGTCCTCCACTACGGAGAGGAAGGTCTGGTTGCGGCGTTGACCTTTGGCGTTGTATTCGGTGATGAGGTGCTCCATCTGGTCGCCGCGCTCGAGGTTGTCGTTGAAGTTGTAATGGGCTTCGTACATCATGGCATCGACACGCTTGACGGGGCCGTGGAGGCCGTCGTCCTTTAGGTCGTGTCCGCTCTGAGCCATGGCCACGGCGCCGAGAGCAGTGAAGAGGATGGCAGCAAGGATCTTGTTAATCTTCATCTTTGTCGAATTAATTTTCAGTGTATAACGCCTTTTGTTTTTTTTTATTGTATACCATGTTAAAAAAATATCCTTTGTTATGTACAATTTCTTGTTTGTTCTATCGTTATAGAGGCATGACGAATCTTGAAAAATGCAATGCCGGCGTAGAGTACTCGTTTTTTGACGAGGAGCTGATTGCACGCAAGACACAGGCTATCGTGGAGTGTGAGCGGTTCAACGCCATCGACGGCACCGACTATCAGGCGCAGTATGAGCAGCTGAAGCGTATGCTGGGCGCTGTGGGTGAGCGTGTGTGGATTGCCAAGACGTTCAACTGTGATTGTGGGAAAAATATCCATATTGGCAGCGACTTTACGGGTAACCACAACCTTACCATCCTCGATATCCGCGAGGTACATATTGGAGACCATGTGATGATAGGGCCCGGCACGCTCATCACCACCGTCACCCATCCGCTTGACTACCGCCGTCGGCGTGAGTACGTCGCGTCGGCCCAGCCGGTGACTATCGAGGATGACGTGTGGATTGGTGGCAATGTCACCGTGCTGCCGGGTGTGACGATAGGGCAGGGAAGTGTGGTGGCCGCCGGTGCTGTGGTGACAAAGGATGTGCCGCCGCGGACGTTGGTGGGTGGCGTGCCTGCAAAAGTGATTAAAACATTGGAATGATGATTAAGCGTAAGATAATAAACGACCCGGTGTATGACGGTTTTCTCTCGATAGATGACCCTGTGATACTGCAGGTCATCGAACATCCCTTTTTCCAAAGACAGAGGAGGATCAAGCAGTTGGGACTGACCTATCTGGTCTATCCTGGTGCCATGCATACGCGCTTCAGTCACATGTTGGGAGCACTGAACCTGATGAAGCGTGCGCTGGATGTGCTGAAGCTGAAGGGTGTGGAGATTACCGACGAGGAGTGCCGCGGCGCCAAGCTGGCCATCCTGTTGCACGACCTCGGCCACGGCCCCTTCTCGCACACCAGCGAGCGGGTGTTAGTGGATGTGCCGCACGAGGAAATTACGCTGCTCATGATGAAACGGATTAATGAGGAAATGCACGGAGAATTGGATCTCGCTATCGCCATCTTCTCCAATACCTACCACAAGCATTTCCTGCACCAGCTGGTGAGCAGCCAGTTGGATATGGACCGCCTCGACTACCTCGGGCGCGACTCGTTCTTCACCGGCGTGAGCGAGGGCATCGTGGGTACCGACCGCATCATCTCGATGCTTAACGTGCATGACGACGAGCTGGTGATTGATGAGAAGGGTATCTACAGCGTCGAAAAATTCATCATCAGCCGCCGTCTGATGTACTGGCAGGTGTATATGCACAAGACCGTCATCGCCGCCGACCAACTTCTGCTGAACATCTTGCGCCGTGCTCGCGACCTTAATGTTTCACCTTTCACCTTTCACCTTTCACCTTTCGACCTCGACCGCTTCGCCGAGGTTGACGACGACGACATTATGGTGGCCGTCAAGCACTGGCAACACTCGGACGACGAGATACTGAGTACGCTGTGTAAGAATATGGTCAACCGCCGCCTGCCGGCCATACGTTTTAATACCGAGCCTTTCCCGGAGCCTGCACCGTCGTATTTCGAGGGCACAGGCAAACTGGCCAACCGCTCCTACGACTTTAACGATCAGGAGATAAAGGTCCTCTACAAGGACGGCCGCTGCCTCCCCATCAGCGAGGCCAGCGACCAGCTCGACAGACATTTCTTGGAGAAACAGGTCACCAAATACTATTATTATCACCCGAAATGATTTGTTATGTGTAAGAGACTCATTCTATGCATGGCTGTATTTCTAAGTGGCATAGTTACCAATGCGCAAAACAGTGAAGAGGCGAAACGTGTCCTCCGCCTCTCGCGCGAGAAATGCATGTCCATCCAGCAAGGGCATTATGAGGTGGAACACTGGAAGAAATTTATGATGGACAAGGACACGACAATAACACGCAATACTTGTGACTTCCGCAAACTACCCGAAGATACTATCTACGGAAAGGCCTTCAATAGGACGATAGAGTCGATGGATAAGGATGACAACTGGCATGTCCATCAGCTCTATACAGGACACGAATATGTCTGGATTTTTGATACCACAGCGGTTATTCAGTCGTGCGACCAATGGGCCGACAAAATTATCGCAGAACGACACAATTACGACTTCTACAAACCCTTGACCGACCGAACCTGTTACCCCATCCCCGACGAAAAACTGATGTCCGACAGCGTCTACACTTATTCTCTCTTGGAAACGCCGGACTGCTATAAGGTCGATTATATCAAGACAGAGCCCGAGTTGGCTGGTCCCGGTATGCAATGTATTCGCTACGAGGTGGAACTGTGGATTAACAAGAAAAGTAGCTTGCCCGTCCAGTATGCCATTGCCTACGATATCGTGGTAGGACTGGATACCATGTGCCAATACGACCTGTTCAAGTTGCTGTCTTTCGACACGGAGATTGACGAATCCCGCTTGACAATGGAGTCCATACCTGCCAGTGTAACGCAGAGCGACTATGTACCGTATACTCCCCCAGAATCCCTTGCCGAGGGTACACGTGCACCCGACTGGGCATTGCCCACGCTGACGGGCGACACCGTCCGTCTTGCCGACCTACGTGGCAAAGTGGTGCTGATTGACTTCTTCTATAAGTCGTGCGCCCCCTGCTGTGCCGCCCTACCTTTCCTGCAGAGCCTCCACGAAAAATATAAAGATAAGGGTTTTGTGATGCTCGGCATCGACCCCTACGACGACCCCGTGAAGGGTGAGATGGCAACCTTCCTCGCCAAACGTGGTGTCACCTACACGGTACTTTTCTCCGACCATGATTTACCGAAGAACTATCATGTGAAAGGATATCCAAACCTTTTCTTCCTCGACCGCAAAGGAAACATTGTAAAGATACAAATTGGTTTCTCGACAGCATCGGAAGAAGCGATTGAGAAACAAATACAGGAAATGTTAAATAATTAGTATATGAAAGTACACTTTATAGCCATTGGCGGTTCCGCCATGCATAATTTGGCCATAGCCCTTTGTCAGAAGGGTATCACCGTCACGGGTTCTGATGACGAGATTTTCGATCCGGCGAAGAGTCGGCTGGAGAAGTACGGCTTGCTGCCGGAGTCTTTCGGATGGCATCCCGAGAGGATAACGCCCGACCTCGACGCTGTGGTGCTGGGTATGCATGCGCGTATCGACAATCCCGAGCTGCTCCGCGCTCAGGAGTTGGGACTGAAGATTTACAGCTACCCAGAGTACCTCTATGAGCAGTCGAAAGACAAGCTGCGCATCGTGGTGGGTGGCTCGCACGGCAAGACGACGACCACGGCGATGATACTGCATGTGCTGGCGCACTGCGGCATCGAGGCCGACTATATGGTGGGCGCGCAACTCAAGGGCTTCGAGGTGATGGTGCGGCTGAGCCACACCGCCAAGGTGATGGTTATCGAGGGAGACGAGTACCTGACCTCGCCCATCGACCGCCGCCCCAAGTTCCACCTCTACAAGCCCAACGTGGCCATCATCACCGGCATCGAGTGGGACCACATCAACGTCTTCCCGACGTTCGACATCTACCGCGACCAGTTCAGCAAGTTTATCGACTTGATAGAGCCAAACGGTACGCTGGTGTACTGTGATGAGGACGCCGAGGTGCACCGCGTGGCAGTGGAGAACCAGCGCACCGACATACAGAAGCTGCCGTATGTCTGTCCTGAGCATATTGTTGAGAATGGTGTCACTTTCCTTAAGGACTCTAAGGACCTTAAAGACATTAAGGTCCCTCTTAAAATCTTCGGTCACCACAACCTGCTCAACCTCACCGCTGCCCGATTGGCTTGTCGTCAGGTGGGGGTGACGGATGAGCAGTTCGACGAGGCCATCAGCACCTTCGAGGGCGCCTCGAAGCGTCTGGAGCTGGTGAAGAAGAGCGACAGCTGCGCAGTCTATAAGGACTTCGCCCATGCGCCGTCGAAGCTTCGCGCCACCATCCACGCCATGCGCGAGCAGTACCCCGACCGCAAGCTGGTGGCCTGCATGGAGCTGCACACCTTCAGCTCGCTGACGCAGGAGTTCCTGCAGCAGTACGCCCACTCGATGGACGAGGCAGACGTGCGCTATGTCTATTTCAGCCAGCATGCCCTGCAGCTCAAGAAGCTGCCGTCCCTCGACCCCGAGGAGGTAAAGAAAGCATTTGGCGGCAATGTGGAGGTCTTCACCGACAGCAAGAAGCTGGTGGAGTGCGTGATTGCGTTAATGCGTAAATGCGTTAGTGCTGACGCGTCAGCCACTGACGCAATAACGCAATCACACAATAACGCAATCAACCTGCTGATGATGAGCAGCGGCAACTTCGACGGCATCGACTTCAACCAGTTGGCGGAGGAAATAATCTAAGATTTTATTCTCAATCAAAACAAAAAAGAACTATCAGAATCTCTTTGGTTCCTTTAGTTCTGATTGAGCCTCAGAGCACCGCCGTGGTGTCCTTCTCCAGGCTGTTCAGCCTGTAGATAGGGGAGTGCTCGCCGCAGAGGCGGTCATGGTGCGTGGGGTTGGAGGTCTCGCAGCCTGACACGTATGCCTCGCGCACATAAGCCATGCTTTTCTGCAAATCTATGCCTGTGCGGTACGACACAGCATAACTCATCGTCTCGCCCACGTTGTTGACGAAACGGTAGGTGTCGGCGTATTCGACATCTGCTGTCGTGCTTTCGTGGAATCCGTGTTCGTTATAGCTGTATGGTTGCGGCGCGCGGGAAGAAAGCGGAATGTCGCGCTTGCTGCTATTCTCGATGCTTTCGAGAGTGAATCCCTCTTTCTCCAGCGCTTTGTTCACCTCTTCCACGGCTTGGGAGAAGGCGTTGTAGGATGTGACGTGCGTTGTGACTGTGCAGCCGCAGAATGCTGTGGCACAGAGCAGTACGATGGTATAAATGGTCCGTTTCTTCATGATGAGTATGGGGTGGTTTCCAACCGCAAAAATAGCATTTAATGTTTACATGGCAAAATTATTTCCCTGTATGTCGCGAAAAAAACGTATTTTTGCAGTTTAAATAATAGCGCGATAATATAAATAATAATATAATTTATAGAGTATGGCACGTTTAAGAATGATTCTCCGACTGGCATTTTTGGCCGTGATCCCTATGCTTTTTTCTTCGTGCGAAAAGGAAGAAGGTTCAACCTCGGGCGATTCCTATCGCTATTATGCGTTGAATGTATATCCTAATCGTGCAATGTATGGCACTGTCGATGGCGCTGGCGTTTATATGCAGGGTGACACCGTCGTTGTCGAGGCGGAACCCTTTGTGGGGTATTATTTCATCCGCTGGAGTGACGGGGATGCCTCTAACCCGCGCACCATTGTCGTCGAAGGCGATTTGACACTTTATGCTTTATTCAGCGACCGTGCCGATGACCCCAATCCTTACAACCCGATTGGAGGCTCTGGGGATAACCCAGACCCCGAACCGTTGCAGACGGAAGGATGGGTGGACCTCGGATTGCCGAGCGGACTGCTGTGGGCTGCATGCAATGTGGGTGCTTCCTCGCCGGAGGATTATGGCGACTATGTTGCTTGGGGTGAAACTCAATCCAAAGACATTTACAATTGGAGTACCTACCAATATGGCAGTGACTATAACAAGCTTACGAAGTACTGCTATAATGCGAACTATGGACTCGATGGCTACACTGACAACCTGAGGACCCTGGAGCCTGGCGACGATGCTGCCACAGTCCGTCAGGGTGGTGGCGCGCGCACCCCCACGCAGAGCGACTGGCAGGAACTGATGGCCAACACCACCTGCAAGTGGACTGTGTGGAACGGCGTATACGGATGTCGCTTCACTGCCGCCAACGGCAACGCGATATTCCTGCCTGCCGCCGGCTACCGCAGCTACACGGTGACCCTTGATGCCGGTAGCTACGGCGACTATTGGTCGAGTACGCTAGGCACGGACAACCCTGGCAATGCATGGAAGTTCTTCTGCGGCTCGAACAGACTGAACATGAACGCCGTCAGCCGCAGCTATGGCTTCTCGGTGCGTGCGGTACGCGCGGCAAATTAATCAGACACAAAACTAAACTATATATGGCAACAAATTTTGAAATAGGAGACAAAGTGAAGTTCCTCAACGCCATCGGCGGGGGAGTGGTGAAAAAGATACAGGGCGGCATGGTGTATGTCGAGGATGAATCAGGCTTCGACATGCCGTTTGCGCCCAGCGAGCTTATCCGCATGGCGGAGCAGCAGGGTGTTGGCAAAGTCTTTAATGACGAGACCATCGGCCAGAGCGCGGAGCAGAAGGCGAAAGAAGAACACCGCGAGCCCACGCAGCTGGAACTGATAGAGGAGAACCGCAAGCTTCGCAGCCAGAACGCCAACCTGCAGGACCAGATTAAGCAGCTGAAAAGCCAGATACTAAGCCTGCAACGCACCATCGCCCGCATCTCGTGAGTGCGGTGAAACTTCCCAGATGAAACAAGAATCCGATGACGAACAATAAACACAGATAGATAATTGAGGAAAAGAGGGCAATGGAACTGTAGACAACGAAGGCGGCACATGCACCTTCGTAGGATGGCCACAGGGAGTTTGTTAGGGATGTTCCCTTTACTACTGATGGTGTTTTTAGGTTTGTGGTGGATTGTACATTGCACGGGTTTCTTTCTCTCGGATGAATACAATGATAAGTGTTTCCGGAAAACGGTTGAGATGGTGGTGCCAAATATAGAATCTTATCGGTATGAGCATGGACACCTGCCGGACACACTAAGGATAAAAGGACTTGTTGGAAACTGGGAGAATAGTTATGTCGATACAACCCGAGGGAATTATATGATGATAATATACTACCATTCGGGCGACAGCGCCTATACCCTAACCCAAATTGATTGGTGGGCACAATATGTGTCGGCTCCCAATTTCGAAGGATACCTTTTCCATTATTGGGGTGAAGCTGGCGACAGCGTGAGGGTAGATACGGTAAATAGACAACACAAAATAAAGAACGAATACTAAGCCATGAGCAGACAGATCAAGATAGGTAACCTGACGCTGGGCGGGGGAGCACCCGTCCGCGTGCAGAGCATGACGAATACCGACACGATGGACACCCGCGCCACCGTGGAGCAGGCCCTCCGCATGGTGGAGGCCGGCTGCGAGCTGGTGCGCATCACGGCGCCAGACGTGAAGGCGGCCGAGAACCTCGGCCGCATCAAAGAGGAGCTGCTGCGCCGCGGCTGCGAGGTGCCGCTGGTGGCCGATATCCACTTCAACCCCAAGGCCGCCGAGGTGGCCGCCACGCTGGTGGAGAAGGTGCGCGTCAACCCTGGCAACTACACCGACCGCAATACCGGTAAGCTGGAGTTCTCCGAACAGGAATACAACGACGAGCTGAAGCGGATAGGGGAGAGGATGGCCTCGCTCATTGACATCTGCAAGGCGCACCACACCGCCATGCGCATCGGCACCAACCACGGCTCGCTGAGCGAGCGCATCATGAGCCGCTACGGCAACACGCCCGAGGGTATGGCGCAGTCGGCCATCGAGTTTGCCCGCGTCTGTGAGGAGCAGGACTTCCACTACCTCGTCTTCTCCATGAAGGCCTCGAACGTGAAGGTGATGGTCGATAGCACAAGACTTTTCGTCAAGAAAATGCATGCCCTTGGGATGGACTACCCGATACACCTGGGTGTCACCGAGGCGGGCGACGGCATGCAGGGACGCCTCAAGAGTGCCGCCGGCATCGGGGCGCTGCTGCTCGACGGCATCGGCGACACCGTGCGTGTCAGCCTCACCGAAGACCCCGAGCGCGAGATGCCCATCGCCTACGACATCCTGCAGGCCGTCGGTGCCCGCATCACGCAGCCCGAGTATATCGCCTGCCCCTCCTGCGGTCGCACGCAGTACGACATACAAACGGCGCTACGCGAGATAAAAGAGAAGACGAAACACCTCGTGGGCGTGAGGATCGGCGTGATGGGTTGCATCGTCAACGGCCCCGGCGAGATGGCCGACGCCGACTACGGCTATGTCGGCTCCGGCCACGGCAAGATCACACTCTACAAAGGCAAAGAGGTGGTCAAACGCGACATCGACCAGAAGGACGCTGTCGACGAGCTGGTAAAATTTATAGAAAGTGACCGTCAATAATTATCAATTATCAACTTTCAATTTTCAATTTAAGAAATGAAGTGGAGTTTTATATTATATCTTCCGGTGGTGGTCTCCGTGGCGTGGGCGCTCATTATCGCCCTCACCAAGAAGCGTCTCACCCATGCGCAGATTCTCTTCTGCATCTCGCTGATAGTTGATGCCTTCGCCATCACCATGGCGGGCATTTATTTCCGTGGCAAGGTCGACAGCCTCTATCTCTATGACTACCTCCTAGAGGTCTCGGCCACGCTTTGCGCACCGATATTCTATATCGCCATCTGCTCGCTCACCGAGCCCCGTGGTGCTACGCTGAAACAGCGGCATATCTTCTTCATCCCGCTCCTCTTCACCATAGGTCTCACTATCGGCGCCTTCAGCATGCATCCCTCGCGCTATCAGGCCATGTGTCTCGAGGTATTTGACAGCGGCCACATCCCGTGGCATCCTGGCGACTTCGGCTACAACTTCATGATACTGTGGAACCAGCTGGTATTCCCCTTGGTGACCGTTGTCACGGGCATCCTCCTCCTTATCTCGTCTTTGCGCAAGGCTCGCCTCTTCAAGCAGCGTTTCGATAGCTTCTATGCCGAAGGCCTCAATATGCCCAAACTCAACATCCGCGAGATTGTCATTGTCGCTGCGCTCTTCATGCCCTTTGGACTGCTGCTCATCTACCTCATCGTCTTCCGTCCGTTCTACTATAAGTACTGGCTTATTCTCTGTGCCTTGATACTTACAGTGATACAATATTTTGCGGGCCGCTTCGCCTATCGCTACGATTACGATGCCCGTTACCTCGCCGAATATATCCGTAAACAAAACGAATAACGATTAATGATTAATGATTAACGATTAATGATTAACGATTAATGATTAACGATTAATGATTAATGGTTAATGTTTAACTAACTATTTAATCATTAACTATTAACTAAAAAAAATTAACTCTAAACAGAAATGACCCCTGTATCCACCGGACTTACAATCCTTGGCCTCATAGCCCTTTTCTGGCCTCTGGCCACCGTGTTTGTCAAACGCAATGTCCTCAACGCCCAGTGGCTGATGATGCTCGCCTTGACTATGTTGGCGTTGACCTTCATCCTTTTGGGATGTCTCTTCAATACCTTCCTTATGGGTGAGTATCTTCTCCTGATGCTCTTCCTTGTCATTATCCTTGTCACGCTACCTGTCGTCCATGTGGCCCTCTCTGTCCTCACCCAGCGGCATCCCTCCCCGATTTCTTTACGGGTGCTCTTCCTGCCTTCGCTGATTTGCATCGTCTTGATCATAGCTTCGGTAATCATTTGTGGCGCCGACATGTACCGCCTTTGGACTTTCCGTGGCTCCCAGGGAGAGACATGGGCTTTCCTTCCCGGCAACTGGCGCTATAATCTCATCGTGGGCATCAACTGCTACCTTTTCTGGACTGTCTTTTCCTTCGAGTTCTTCTATATCTTGATCACCGGCATCCGTCACTCTATCCACTTCCGACGCCTCAACTCGGAGTACTATACTTCCGAGCGATTCCATAAACTCAACCTCCGCGGCATCTACAATGCCGCCAACATAGGCATGGTCGTCATGGTTCTCAGCCAGTTTACTAATCCTTTCCTCCCCGGCCATGAGCAAATCTTTTATTTTACCTATTGTGCACCCTTGGCAGTGTTACTCTTCTATGTGGGTCATTCTGTCTTTAAGATAAACAGCGGAGCTGAGTGTTTCCCCGGGCAGAACAACCATCGTACCCGTCGCAACCCTGGCACCTTGGCACGCCAGATTGAGGACTATGTCGAAAAAGAACGCGGCTTCCTCAATCCCGACCTCTCTGTGTTCCTCCTCGCCGAGAAGCTCCATACTTCTGAGGACGACATTATCGACGCCATCCATTACTCCCAGGGCATACCCTTTGGCGAGTATATCGACGGACTACGCATCCAGCACACCGTGTCTATTTTCCTTGCGGAACATCCAGATATAAAGAATCCTGACACCCTCGCTCGCATAGCCCACCAGTCGGGCTACCTCAGCGCCGAGGCCCTCAAGGATGCCTGGCTTCGCGTCGCCCATACCCCCATCGAGCAGTCCCGCATGCTGGAGTAATTGGCAAATTAACATAAAAAAATTAACATTCTGCACAATAAAATACAATTTATTGTGTTATTGCTATACTAATATATAAAAACGGATATAGTATATGCGTGCAGAAATCAAGACAGCAAAGGGTACGATGCATGTCACCCTTTACGACAAAGAGGTGCCCGGCACTGTGGCCAATTTCGTCAAGTTGGCCCAGAGCGGCTTCTATGACGGGCTCCGTTTCCACCGTGTGATACCGGGTTTCGTTATCCAGGGTGGCTGCCCCTACAGCCGTAACGCCCACGACCCTCGTGTGGGTACCGGCGGTCCCGGCTGGACCATCAAGTGCGAAACTTCGGCACCCATGCAGCACCATGACCGTGGCGTGCTCAGCATGGCCCATGCCGGCAAGGATACCGGCGGCAGCCAGTTCTTTGTCTGCCACAACCGCGAGAATACACAGCATCTGGACGGCGTGCACACCTGCTTCGGCCGCGTCGACGAGGCCGACTGGAGCATCATCGATGCCATCCGTCCGGGCGATTTAATTGAAACTATTAAAATCATCTGAATATGAATCTGGGAATTAAACTTTTGGTGGCCGAAGACGACCCCAATCTGGGTACTATCCTGAAGGCCTATCTCACACAGAAGGGCTACACCGTGGTGTGGGCCAAAGATGGCGAGGAAGCCTGCAGCCTCTTCGATGCCGAAGATGTCGACGCTTGTATCCTCGACGTCATGATGCCCTTGAAAGACGGCTTCGCCGTGGCGAAGGAAATCCGTAAGGTGGACAAGAAAGTACCGCTCATCTTCCTTACCGCCAAGAACTTGGAGGAAGACAAGCTGAAAGGATTCGAGGTGGGTGCCGACGACTATATCACCAAGCCCTTCTCCATGGAGGAGTTGCTGGCACGTCTCAACGCCACCATGCGCCGTTCCTTCAACGAGGACCGTCCCGACAAGAATGTCTTCAAGATTGGCAACTTCACCTTCGACTATGTGCACCAGACCCTCACCATCGGCGACGAGGTACAGCGCCTCACCGCCAAGGAGTGCGACCTCATGCGCATCTTCGCTGTGAACTTCAACCAGCTTGTCGACCGCAACACCACGCTCCAGAAGATTTGGAAGGACGACAGCTACTTCGCCGCCCGCTCGATGGATGTCTATATCACCAAGCTGCGCAAGTATCTCAAGGCCGACCCGACGGTGGAGATTGTCAACGTCCACGGCGTGGGCTTCAAACTGACGCACAAGGAGCAGTGAGACTGACGTTCTTGGGTACGGGAACATCGCAAGGAGTGCCTGTGATAGCATGCCATTGCGACGTGTGCCGCTCGTCTGACGAGCGGGACACTCGTCTTCGTACCTCCGCACTCTTGCAAATTGAAAATTCAAAATTGAAAATTGAAAATTCGGCTGACGCAGACAATAATTCTCAATTTTCAATTCTCAATTCTCAATTAACGAACATTCTTTTCGACATCGGCCCCGACTTCCGCCAGCAGATGCTGCGCCACCGCGTCGACCATCTCGACGCCATCCTCATCACCCATGCCCACCGCGACCATGTAGGGGGACTCGACGATATACGGTCGTTCAACTACGTGCAGAACCGCAAGATGGACATCTACCTCAATGCCGAAGCTCGTCATGCCATCGAGCGTGACTATCACTACATCTTCGAGCCGCACCAGTTCCCTGGACTCCCCGAGGCGAATCTCCATACGGTTGATAATTCTCAATTTTCAATTGTTAATTCTCAATTGGTGGTTACCCCCATCTGTGCCATGCATAAGGACCTCCCTATCCTGGGATACAGGGTGGGGGAGATGGCCTATATCACCGATGCCAACTACATCGGCCCCGCCGAGATGGAAAAGCTTCGCGGCGTGCGTGTCCTGGTGGTCAACGCCTTGCGCAAGGCAAAGCACTTCTCCCATTTCTCGCTTCCCGAGGCATTGGAGGTGATTGCGGCAGTGAAGCCCGAACAAGCCTACCTCACGCACATCAGCCACGAGATGGGACGCCATGCCGACGTCGAACGTACGCTCCCCGCAGGTGTACACCTGGCCTATGATAATCTGGAAGTGGATATATGAACGCTTGAAAGAGATGATATCAGTTTGTATACCTATATATAATTATTATGCCTACCCGCTGGTGCGCCGTCTGGTGACCCAGCGCGACAACCTCAAGAACCCTGGGGAGGTGGAGATTGTATGCATCGACGACCATTCTTCAGGCTACTATCTGAGCCAGAACAACGGCATCGTCGACATGGCCAAGTATCTCCGCCTTGGTGAGAACGTAGGACGTGCCCGCATACGCAACCTCTTCTTGAAACACACCCAGGGCGACTGGCTCCTCTTCCTCAACGACGATGCGCAGGTGCCCGACAACTTCCTGCATAAATACCTACGGCAGACCAACGGTAAGGCCGACGTTATCGTCGGCGGCATGTGCCTCGACAAAGGCTCCGACGATGCCGACCACCGTCTCCGTTTCCTCGCGGGCGCTCCTGTCGAGGGCCTCACCGCCGCCCAACGCG
Organism: uncultured Bacteroidota bacterium; assembly: GCA_902774395.1. Lineage (GTDB taxonomy): Bacteria > Bacteroidota > Bacteroidia > Bacteroidales > P3 > Colimorpha. The sequence goes on along the minus strand of CACYIK010000003.1, from coordinate 145,738 downwards.
ACGCCGACCCCTACCGCCATTTCCTGGCGGGTAACTTCATGATTCGACGTAACGTCATGGAGACCGTCAGGTTCGATGCACGTTATGACAAGTATGGCTCCGATGGCGACTACTTCGCCTACCAGCTGTCCAACCGCAAGGTGTCCATCCTCCATATCGACAACGAAGTGACGTCGGCCTATGTCGAGACCAACGCCGAATGCCTCCACAAGAGCGTCGAGGCTGTCGAGGAACTGATAAAGGTCTACGACGACATGTGGGAAGACCAGCGTTTCTGCCGCACCATTCCTCTGCTCAACCGCTATGCGCGCGTGCGTCGCATGCATCTCCAGGGAATTGTCTACTGGTTCTTCAAGATGTTCCGCTCCCCCATGGAGTCGCATTTCGTTACCGGCAGGGGCATCTCCATGAAGCAGTTCAAGTTCTACAAACTTGGTGTCTTCATCGAGAAACGTCATTACAGCACGAAAAAATAAAACAAAGACACAAGACGATGAAAAAAACGACAAAGACATTCATGCTGACCGTGGCGCTCATGCTTATGGGTGCTGTCGCGACGGCCCAGGTGGTAGAAACCACCACCTATGACGACGGTCGTGTCTATATTGGCCAGCGTGATGGTAAGGGATATATCAATGGCAAAGGCCTCATGACCTTCCCCAATGGTGACAGCTATGACGGCATGTGGAAGAAAGGCGAGTTCCATGGCGAGGGCACCTATGTCTTCGCCACGCAGGGTTACTCCTACACCGGCGAGTGGAAGAATGGCAATATTAAAGGCCATGGCACCTTCCGTTTCAACAACGGCAACGTCATGGAGGGCGACTGGACTTCCATGGGCACTGGTACCGGCTACCTTATCTTTGCTGACGGCACCCGCTATGACGGTCCCTTCGTCAACGGCGCCCCCCAGGGTGAGGGTAAGAAGGTGTGGGCCAACGGCAACCGCTATGAAGGCTATTTCGTCCAGGGCCACATGTGTGGTCAGGGCAATTATTACCAGACCAGCGGCGAGACATACAAGGGTATGTGGGTCAACGACCGCCGCCAGGGTCAGGGCTCCAGCACCTACCCCGATGGCGCCCATTACGAAGGCAACTGGCTCAACGACCAGTTCCATGGCCAGGGTACCTACACCGATGCCGACGGCGAGGTGTACAGTGGCAACTGGATTAACGGACAATTACAAGAATAGTGATGAAAAGATACACTCTCAACACGGCCGTACTTATCTTTGCGGCGATGCTCTTCGGCGGCTGCTGGGGCGGACGCTTTATCTCCGCCGACCCCGACCTCGAGGAGGTCTTCATTGGCAAGAGCTACTACCAGATCACCGACGCCTTCGGCAAGCCTGACGCTTCCGTGCGCGACGAATGGGAGGGCACCAAGATTGTCTACAACAATGTCTCCCTCCGCGGCACCGCGGCGGCAGGCCTCTACAAGCAATACAATGTGCGCAATCGCAAGACACGTCAGGAAGGTTCTCCTGAGACCTCCATCACCTTCTTCTTCAACCTCAATATGAGGTGCTACGCCGTCGAGTCCGACCTGCAGCGCAAGAAAGTCAAGGTGGAAGAGCCCGAAAAGGAAGACCCCCGCGACCCCAGCCTCCCCATCAAGGTCAAGCCTCGCGTGCCGCGCACCCTCGACTTCCCCTATTTCAAGAGCCGCTCGCCCTATGCTGAGCAGGTCAGCATCGAACGTGTCGAGGTGCTGGAGAACAAGACCGTCATCCATTTCTCCTATACTAACCGCACCCCCAAGCACCGTCCGCTCTATGACAAGGGACTCTCTATCAACTCCGATGTCTACCTCATGGACCGTGAGACCGGCAAGCATATCCGTTTCGTCAAGGCCGACGGCATCACCCTCTACCCCGAGTACACACCCTTCGCCCACTACCGTGGCGGTTACGACATGCTCGTCTATTCCCTCACCTTCGAACGGCTGCCCCTCAAGACCGAGTTCATCGACATCATCGAGCCGGGTCCCGAGGGCTTCAACTTCTACAATGTCGACGTCCGCACCCCCATGGAACCCATCGAGGAGCACGACCCCAACTACGTGAAGCCGTAAGGGGAATTTTAGTAGTCTGAAAATAAACAAACAACATCGATAAATGAAAAAACACTTATTCACTTTGGCAGCAGCCACCCTCTGTCTGGCTGCCTGCACATCCAACGACAAGGCTGACGAGAACATCATCGAGATGCAGCCTGTCACCGTCGCCGACGGCCGCTTCACCCCCGAGGTGATGTGGCAGCTCGGCCAGCTCGCCGGCTATGACGTCAGCCCCGACGGCTCCCAAATTGTCTATGGCGTGAAAGCCATCAGCATGGAGCAGAACAAGGGCAATGTTGAGCTCTACCTGATGCCCGTCGCCGGCGGCGAGGCCACCCGCCTCACTACCACCGCCTCCTCCGAGTTCAACCCCGTCTGGATGGACGACAACAACATCATGTTCTGCCGCGACACCCAGATCGTTGCCTTGAACCTCAAGGACAACAACGAGAGCGTCGTGGCAGCCTGCAGCCGTGGTTTCGAAGGCTTCAAGATTGCTCCTGACGGCAAATCGCTGGTCTACATCAGCACCATCCCCGTCGAGCGCAAAGAGAGCCTCAACAAGCTCTTCGAAGGCCTCGACAAGACCACCGGCCGCATCAACGAAGACCTCATGTACCGCCACTGGGACAACTGGGTGGACGAAATCCCCCACATCTACTATGTGCCTCTGGAGAACGGCAAGGCCTTGATGGACAAGGCTAAGGATATCCTCGATGGTGAACCCTACGAGGCTCCCATGCGTCCCTGGGGTGGCACCGAGCAGTACAACTACAGCCCCGACAGCAAGACTATCGCCTACACCTGCCGTAAGAAGACCGGCTACGACTACGCCCACTCCACCAACAGCGACATATATATATATGATATAGCTTCCGGCGAGACCCGCAACATCAGCGAGGGCATCATGGGCTACGACCAGAACCCCGTCTTCTCCCACGACGGCAAGATGATTGCCTGGGAGAGCATGGAGCGCGACGGCTATGAGAGCGACAAGCTGCGCCTCATGGTCATGGACCTCGAGAGCGGTGTCAAGACCGACCTCACCGAGAACTTCGACTACGGTGTGATGAACATCTGCTGGACCAACGACGACAAAGAGCTCGTGGCCATTGTGATGTACCGCGGCATGAACGAGATCTTCGCCTTCAACCGCGAGACCAAAGCCATTCGCCAGCTCTCCGCCGGCCAGCACGACGTCAACGCCTTCACCCTCAATGGTGACAAGATTGTTGCCAACCAGGTCTCCATGCAGTACCCCGGCACCCTCTACGCCTACAACCTCTCCGACGACAAAGTCGAGGGCAAGAAACTCAGCACCTTCAACGACGCTATCCTTGATCAGGTCCGCATGGGCAAAGTTGAGCCCCACTGGATCAAGACCGTCGACGGCAAGGAGATGCTCACCTGGCTCATCTATCCCTACGACTACGACAGCACCAAGACCTATCCCGCGCTGCTCTTCTGCGAGGGCGGTCCCCAGACCATGGTCAGCCAGTTCTGGAGCACCCGCTGGAACTTCGAGGTGATGTCCGGTGCCGGCTACTTCGTCATCGCCCCCAACCGCCGCGGCGTTCCCGGCTTCGGCATGGAGTGGCTCGAGGAGATCTCCGGCGACTACGGCGGACTTTGCATGAAGGACTACATGGCCGCCACCGACTGGGCTGCCGACAACATCAAGCAGATCGACCGTGAGCGCATCGGCGCCTGCGGCGCCTCCTTCGGCGGATACAGCATCTACTGGCTCGCCGGCCACAACTACGGTGTCAAGGGCTACGACGAGGGTCGCCGCTTCAAAGCCTTCCTCGCCCACAACGGCATGTTCAACTTCGAGCAGCAGTACCTCGAGACCGAGGAGATGTGGTTCGACAACTGGGACCTCGGTGGTCCCTACTGGGATTGGAACAACCCCCAGATCAAGAAGAGCTACAGCAACTCGCCCCACCTCTTCGTCGACAAGTGGAACACCCCCATCTGTGTCATCCACTCTGAGTTCGACTTCCGCATCGTGGCCTCCGAAGGCATGGCTGCCTACAACGCCGCCCAGATGCGTCACATCCCCAGCCGCTACCTCTACTTCCCCGACGAGACCCACTGGGTGCTGAAGCCCCAGAACAGCCTCCTCTGGCATCGCAACTTCATCGACTGGTTCGACCAGTGGCTGAAAAAGTAAGAGCTAAGAAGTAAGAACTAAGAACTAAAAGCCCGCCAATTCGGCGGGCTTTTTCTTTACCCCTACCCGGTACAAACACCCTACCAATGACCTACCAACACCCTATCAACTCCTACCATGGTAGGAGTTGGTACGGACTTGGTACGGTGTTGATACGGAGTTGATACGTTGTTGGTACCATAAGGGTGGTGATTATCAGTGGGTTATAAGTGTATTAAAAAAGCAATCGCCTCAAACCCAGTGGTTTGAGGCGATTTTTACGCTTGTAACTTATTGATTTCCAATAAAGGCTTTTTTGCTACGAGAGGCTGGCAATTTGGGCCTTGAGGGCGGCGATTTTGGTCTCGGCGTCGCGCTGTTTGTTGCGCTCCTTCTCGATGACTGCCGCAGGGGCTCCGTTGACGAACTTCTCGTTGGAGAGTTTGGCCATGACGCTGCGCAGGAAGCCTTCGGCATATTTCAGCTCGTCCTGCAGCTTCTTGAGCTCCTCGTCCTTGTTGACGTTCTCCGGCATGGGCACGAAGCACTCCATGGTACCCACCATGAACGACAGGGCACCGGCGGGTTTCTTCGCTTCATTTGATTGTTTTTCAGCGGAGCTCAGTTCCCCTTCTTCCCCTTCGGGGTTCTCCTTGACCTCGTTGATGGCGCTGACGTTAGCCAGCTTCTGCACGATGCCGTTGAATCTGGCGAAGCGGTAGCGGTCGTCGGTAGCGATGAACGAAACCTCGAGGGCCTCCTTGGGAGAGAGGTTGCGGGTGTTGCGGATGTTACGCACACCGGCGATGACCTCGCGGGCGGTGTCGAACTCGTCGAGCATGCGCTGGTCGAAGAAGACGCTGGTGGGCATGTGCTGGTTCATGATGCTGTAGTTGGCATTGATGAAGGCAGCCTTCTCGTCGTCCTTGCCGATGGTCTGCAGGGCATGCCAGATTTCTTCGGTGACGAAGGGCATGAAGGGGTGCATGAGGAGCATGAGGCGCGAGAAGATGGAGAGGGTAGCGTCGTAGGTCTCGCGGTCGATGGGGGTGCCGTAGGCGGGCTTGACCATTTCGAGGTACCACGAGCAGAAGTCGTCCCAAATGAGCTTGTAGGTGGCCATGAGGGCCTCGCTGAGACGGTACTGTTCGAAGTCTTTCTCGATTTCCTCGATGACCTGGGCCATGCGCTGCTCCATCCACTGGATGGCGACCTCGTTGTTGATTGCTTGATTGCTTGATTGCTTTGCTCCACGTTGGTCGCAGGCCGTTCGCTGTCGCTCAGGCAGGATTGCTTGAGTCTCATCGGATACTTGCCAGCCGCTGACGAGGCGCAAGGCGTTCCACATCTTGTTGCTGAAGTTGCGGCCCTGCTCGCAGATTTTCTCGTCGAAGAGGATGTCGTTGCCGGCAGGGGCGGTGAGCAGCATGCCCATGCGGACGCCGTCGGCGCCGTATTCCTCCATCAGCTTGATGGGGTCGGGGCTGTTGCCGAGGGACTTGGACATCTTGCGGCCCAGCTTGTCGCGGACAACGCCGGTGAAGTAGACGTTACGGAAAGGCACATCGTGCATGTACTCCTCGCCGGCCATAATCATGCGGGCCACCCAGAAGAAGATGATGTCGGGGGCGGTGATGAGGTCGACGGTGGGGTAGTAGTAGTTGATTTCCTCGTTGCCGGGCTTGTTGATGCCGTCGAAGAGGGAGATGGGCCAGAGCCAGGAGCTGAACCAGGTGTCGAGGGCGTCCTCGTCCTGACGGAGCTCGCCGGTATAGTTGTATTTCTCCTTGGCAATCTTCTTAGCCTCCTCTTCGTTGAGGGCGACGACAATCTCCTCTTTGCCGTTCACCTCGAGGTACCAAGCGGGGATGCGGTGACCCCACCAGAGCTGGCGGCTGATGCACCAGTCCTGGATGTTCTCCAACCATTGACGGTAGGTGTTCTTGTACTTCTCGGGGTAGAACTTGATCTTGCCTTCCATGACGGGCGGCAGGGCGATGTCGGCGAAGTGCTGCATCTTGAGGAACCACTGCAGCGACAGACGCGGCTCGATGGCGGTGTCGGGGTTGCGCTGCGAGTAGCCCACCTTGTTGGTGTAGTCCTCGACTTTCTCCATGAGACCTGCGGCCTCGAGGTCTTTGGCAATCTGCTTGCGGCAGGCGAAGCGGTCCATGCCCACATAGAGGGGCGACTGCTCGGAGATGGTGCCGTTGTCGTTGAAGATGTCGATGGTCTCGAGGTTATGGGTCTTGCCCAGGTTGTAGTCGTTGACGTCGTGGGCGGGGGTGACTTTCAGGCAGCCGGTGCCGAACTCGATATCCACGTAGCGGTCCTCGATGACCGGCACCTCGCGGCCCACGAGGGGCACGATGACGCGGTGGCCGCGGAGCCACTGGTTCTTCGGGTCCTTGGGGTTGATGCACATGGCGGTGTCGCCCATGATGGTCTCGGGACGCGTGGTGGCGACGACGGCGTAGTAGCCTTTCTCATCGCGGTGGATGATGTTGCCCTGCTCTTCAAGGTCCTTAATGTCCTTAAGGTCTTTAAGGTCCTTAAGGTAGTATTTCAGGTAGTACAGTTTGGAGCGCTCCTCCTTGTATTCCACCTCCTCGGTGGAGAGGGCTGTGAGAGCCTTGGGGTCCCAGTTGATCATGCGGAGGCCACGGTAGATGAGGCCTTTGTTGTAGAGGTCGACGAAGACCTTGGTGACGCTCTCGCTGCGCGTGTCGTCCATGGTGAAGGCCGTGCGATCCCAGTCGCAGCTGGCGCCGAGTTTGCGGAGCTGCTGCAGGATGATGCCGCCGTGCTTGTGGGTCCACTCCCAAGCATGTTCCAGGAACTGCTCGCGGGAGAGGTCGTGCTTCTTGATGCCCTGCTCGGAGAGGGCTTTCACCACCTTGGCCTCGGTGGCGATAGAGGCGTGGTCGGTGCCGGGGACCCAGCAGGCGTTCTTGCCCTGCATGCGGGCGCGGCGGACGAGGACGTCCTGGATGGTGTTGTTGAGCATGTGGCCCATGTGCAGCACGCCGGTGACATTGGGCGGCGGGATGACGATGGTGTAGGGCACACGGTGGTCGGGCTCAGAGTGGAAGAGTTTCTTGTCGAGCCAAAACTGGTACCATTTCTCCTCGATGGCACGAGGATCGTATTTGGAGGCTAATTCCATTATTGATTAAAACTATTTTTTCTTCTTACTGCGGTTCTGCTGATAGTTCTTGGCCTGTTCTTTCCATTTGTCCTTGCTGGCGGGGATGGAGATACCGACGCCGAAGTTGATACCGTTCAAGTCTTTGAACTTGGGAACGATTTCGTAGCCCACCGAGAAGTGGAGCATGTAGACGTTGAAGACGATGGTGGGAGCCATGGTGAAGTAGGTGTTGCTCTCCTTTTCCCATACAGGCGTACCCGTGACGGGGTCGGTTGTCTGGATAGCGTCTTTGGTCTTGTCTATACCGAGGACGAGCATGGGACGGAAGGTGATGGCGCCGATGCCGGTGACATCCTTGTCGAAGGCGTAGCCAATCCAGCCGCAGCGCAGCGACCATGTGGGCTCGCGGTATTCGGTGGCAGAGATGTTGTAGTGGGTACCTTCCTCGGCCCAGCCGATGGAGAGGAACGAACCGCCGGCGAAAGAAATACCATATTTGTAACCAGGCTGGTAGCTGTAGCCAATCATCTTGGTCCATTCATGTTTGATAGAGAAGACGTTCTCGGTTTTCTGAGCCATCAAGGGCATCATCAGTGCCACAAGCACTGCAAGGGTAAAGGTTTTTTTCATGTGTTTTTATTATTTATTGTTTAATAATTATTCGCAAAAACAAAATGCAAAAATACGCACTTTTTTTTACATGGCGGTAAAAATCTTTTTTAGAGCCTGCTGAAGGGGTGTTTGCGCCACCAGAGGATGAGCAGCAGACCCACGAGCATGCCGCCCAGATGGGCGAAGTGGGCGATGCCGTCGTTGGTGACGAGAAAGCCCTCAAAGAGCTCTATGGCGGCGTAGCCGATGACGAACCACTTGGCTTTGATGGGCATGAGGAAATAGAGGTAGATGTACTCGTTGGGGAAGGTCATGCCGAAGGCCAGCAGCAGTCCGTAGACGGCGGCGGAGGCACCGATGGTGAGGTGGTAGCCCGGGATGGCGAGGCTGAGGAAGCCGGCACCCAGGCCGCAGGCCAGGTAGTAGACGATGAAGCGCTTCGTGCCCCAGAAGTTCTCTAATGTGTTGCCGAACATCCAGAGGGCGAACATGTTGAAGAACAGGTGGCTCAGGTTGGCATGCATGAACATGTAGGTGAAGGGCTGCCAGATGTGGAACCCATAGGCGTTGATGTAGACCTCTTCCGATCCGGGGCTCCACAGTCCGAGGATGAAGTTGAGGTCGATGATGCCCTGGCGCCCCAGCACGTAGTAGGCTCCGTAGCAGAGCACGTTGATGATAAGCAGATGTTTTACTGCCGGCGGCAGCAGACTGAATCCTTGTGGTTGATATTGGGCCATTTTAGTGTTAAGTGTTTAGTGTTAAGTGTTTAGTGATGAGTGATGAGTGATGAATGATGAGTGATGAGTGATGAATGTGGTTAATTCTTCAGTAGTTCTTCGGGTTTTACTATTGTGATGATTTTCTTGCCCGAGGGGGCTGTTTCGGCCATGGGGCAGGCGAAGAGGTCGGCGACGAGTTGCTGCATCTCCTCTTGCGAGAGGACTTTGCCCGGACGGATGGCCATCTGATGCGCCAGCGAGGCACAGAGCGCCTGGTTTCGGTTGCTGAACTTCTGCATCGTAGCTCCTTTGTAGTCGGCGAGCATCTGGTCGAAGCAGCTCTGCAGTTCGCCCTCTTTCATGTCGGCAGGTGTGGCGGTGACCACGAAGGTGCACTGCGAGAGCGGCTCCACGGCGAAGCCGTAGTCGCGCAACTCGGGTAGCAGCTCGCTGAAGAGGTCGGCATCGGCCGCCGAGAACTGGCAGTTGACGGGGAAGAGGAGTGTTTGGGAGAGACTGAGTGACTGTGTGGCTGAGTGAGAGAGTCTGTCGAAGAGGATGCGCTCGTGGGCACGCTGCTGGTCGATGATGGCGAGGCCCGAGGATAACGTCGTGACGATATATTTGTTCTGTACTTGCAGGCAGGTGCTGGTAGGAAGTGACTGGGGAGTAGCGTCGTTAAGGTCCTTAAAGTCCTTAAGGTCTCTAAGGTCCTTAGGGTCTTTAAGGTCTTTAAAGTCTTTAATGTCGTTAAAGCCCTTGAGGTCTTTCTCGAGGTGGAGGTGTGTCTGGGTGGGGGTGGCGCGGAAGGGATTGTAGCTCGGGTTGTAGCTGATTTTCGGCTCCGGCGGCATATATCCCTTGGGTGCCGGCGCTATGTTGAACTCCTCGGGGGTGTCGAAAGCCAGCTCCGTGGCCAGCGTGAATTGGCCCAGGGCTTTCTTCACCGCCGACCGCAGGATGGCGAACAGCGCGTGGTCGTCGACGAACTTCACCTCCGTCTTCGTGGGGTGGATGTTGATATCGATGCGCGACGGGTCGACCTGGAGGCCGATGAAATAGCTTGGGTAGGTATGCTCCGGCAGCAGGTCGGTATAGGCCTTCTCCACTGCGGCACTCAGCGCGGGGTGCTTGATGAAGCGGCCGTTGACGAAGAGGTACTGCTCGCCGCGGGTCTTCCGCGCGTATTCGGGCTTGCCAACGAAGCCTTTGATACGCACCACGTCGGTCTCCTCCTCGACATTAAAGAAGCGCTCCTTATAGGGGTTGCCGAAGAGCTGGCTGATGCGCTGCAGCATACTTCCGGCCTTGAGGTCGTAGATCTGGCGTCCATTGCTTGTCAGCGTGAATCCTATGTCCTGGTGGATGAGCGTCACACGGCGGAACACCTCCTCTATGTGAGAGAACTCCACGCTGTCTTTCTTCAGGAAGTTCCTTCGTGCCGGCACGTTGAAGAAGAGGTTCTTCACTGCCAACGATGTGCCTATCGGGCAGGCCGTGGGTTCTTGGCTTATCACCTGCGACCCTTCGATATGGATGGTCGTTCCCAGCTCGTTGTCGTGCTGGCGTGTGCGCAGCTCCACTTGCGCGATGGCCGCTATCGACGCCAGCGCTTCGCCACGGAAGCCCATGGTGTGGATGGCGAAGAGGTCGTCGGCCTTGTGTATCTTGCTTGTGGCATGACGCTCGAAGCACAGCCGTGCGTCGCTGTCGCTCATGCCGCAGCCGTTGTCTATCACCTGTATCAGTGTGCGCCCCGCATCCTTGATGATGAGGTCTATCTGTGTGGCGCCGGCATCCATGGCGTTCTCCAGCAGCTCCTTCACGGCGCTTGCCGGCCGGTCCACCACTTCGCCCGCGGCAATCTGGTTGGCCACACTGTCAGGCAATATGTTGATGATGTCCATTGTTGTTTCTTAATGAAGACAACTTGAACAACAAGAACAACTTTTATTATGTTGTTTGTTGTTGTTTGTGTTGTTTTTTTGTTTTCTTTATTTTTTTAATGAAGACAACTTGAACAACAAGAACAACTATTTATGTTGTTTGTTGTTGTTTGTGTTGTTTTTTATTTTCTTGTTTTTTCGTAGTTGTCCAGGAATTGCAGCAGTCCTTTGATGGGCAGCACCTTGTTCATGATGATGTCTCGCTTCTCGTTGAGGATAATCATCGTCGGTGCGCCATGTACATTGTAGGCCTCCTGGTAGTCGATGTTCACATTCTGGCCGCCCACGTTCACCCATCGGAAGTCGTGCTCCTTGACATAGTTCTTCCACTTGGCCACGTCGCTCTCGTAACCCACGGCATACACCTCGAACCTGCGGTCCGGCGCCGTCTGCAGCGAGTCGTAGAGCACCTTTAATTCAGCGCTCTGTGCCTGGCAGTGGTGACAGTCGGGGTCCCAGAACCACAGAATCACATACTTGGTTGGGAACTGGTGGCTCGACTTCCAGTGCTCCGGAGCGTCAATCTGCGTGGTGTCGAGCATCAGTAACTCCTGTCCATGGGCGCCTATCAGGCTCTGTTTGATACGGTTGTAGTTGTATCGTATGTTGTGCAGCGTGCCCTCCGTGGCCCACGGACAGCGTCCCTTCAGGTAGTATTCGCCTGCCAGGTGGCACCATACGGCGTCCCATCCGATATTGCGCGTGGAGCGGAAATAGCGCGGCTCGATATGGTCGAACACATAGCGTAGCAGTGCCGTGTCGTTGCCGATACGTGCCGCCAGCCGGTCGATCTCTCTGCAGATGGTGTCGCTGTCGGCATGATACAGCATTCCGTAGAAGAAATAATTCATCTTGTTGAACAGCTGTGGGCTATACATCAACGCACGCTTCTCGCTTTCCACTTTCAGCTTGGCACTTTCGAACAGTTTGTCCCAGTAATGCATCCGGAACCATGTCGCCTTGTCTTCCACCTCCTCCGGAACATCGGGTTCGTCGCACATGTTGACAAAGTCGAAGAAGAGCGTCGCTTTCTTCGGGTGACGTGCCGTGGCCTCGTAGTTCTTCATGCGCTCTATCAGCGCTTTCTCGTCGGCATCGGCCTGTTCTTTCGTCTCAGCTACTTTCTGGCGCTTGCGGATATCATCCATCTCTTTCTTTGCCTTCGCCACCGTGGCCAGGTAGTCGAACATCTGGCGGTTTCCCTCGCTGCCCTTCACCTTCACCGTCGCGGGCGTCAGACGCTCGTCGCCGGTAATGGTGAACTGACGGCTGTCGTCGATGACGAAGTCGCACAGCGCCTTCTCGCCGCCTTGGCGCACCAGGGCGTACATGCCACGCGGCCACTCGCGCTTCCCCTTGAAGCAGAAGCTGCCGTCCTTGCCTTTCGCCGCCGTGTCCATGAGCTGCAGCTGGTCGCGGAAATGCCGCGCCACATACATCACCGTGTCGCTAATTCCTTCAGGCTTGAAGGTGAACGAATATTTCTGCGCCCCGGCCTCCATGGCGGCGCACAGCACCAGTAATAATATAGTTAATCGTTTCATAATTCTATTTATAACGCTAACCTTTCGGGTTTATTGTGTCTCCTTTTTCATTTTACATATCTAGCTTTGCCGTCAGCAAGAACATCAGGTTGTCTTCCGTCTTGGTGAAGTGGTAGGCTGCCGACGTCGGCGTCAGTCGGTACACCACGGCACCGCCCCAGTCCACCAGGCCCCACTTCAGCAGTCCGTCCACGCCGCCGCCCACTTCCAGTATGCCCTTGTCGGGAGCCTGCGGCGACGAATGCCCTCTTAGCTCGCCCCAGGCAGCGTTGCACAGCACGAAAGGACTCGGCGAGGTGCCCACCAGCAGGTTGTTATGGTAATAGTAGAACAGCGGCTCTGCCGTTGAGAGCTTCAGGGTTACCAGGCTGAAGAGGTTGGCCGTGAATTCGTTGGGCCTAGCCGTCAGCAATGAGCGTTCCATCGCCAGCGGACTGCCCCAGGTGCCGCCCAGGTCGAAACAGCGGCTGTAGGGAGCACCCTCATCCGCGAAGCCGCATTGAGCAAAGACCTCCAAGGCCAGCGGCTCCCAGAAGAACTTGCGGTTGTATTGCACCAGCAGCCGCACGAAAGGCGACGTCCACAGGGACGTCGTCCCCGCCAGCAGCTCGCCGCTCAGACCCGAGAAATCGGCGAGATGTATCCTTACCTCAAAGAAGTCCTCATAGGGCATGCTCCTCAGGTCCGCACAGCTTGCGGGGTATATCAGGTTGTTGCCGCTCCATAGGTCGCGTTCGCGCGACCAGCGCAGCTCTATCGTCTCCTGCAGCTTTCGCGTCTTCATCCGGCTCACGCCGCCGGTCACACGCCAGGTATCGTTGAAGCGCCGCGTCATGAAGTTGCCTGTCGACGTGAAATGGAATACATCGTAGCTCCCTATATGGCGGCTACCGGGGGCTGTCAGGTCGTGAAAGCCCTCCAGATAGGTGCTGTATTTCCTCCGGTCTTTCGTTACCCCCTGCAGCTCCACTTTCCCGCCCCACTTCAGGCGGTGGTCTTCATAGCCCCACGCTCCGTAGGCGCTCAGGGCCAGGCAGGTGAGGCCGGCGCTGTCCTTTTGTCCCAGCATGATATCATACTCCAGTCCGGCGCCCCATCGCGACTTCTCGTACAGGTTATAGCTGTAGATACGGTTGGGGTCCAGGTTCAACTCATTCCCAGACTCTGTCGACGACAGCAGGATCTTTTGCCCCATCCCGCTCAATGGCAGCATGATAAGACCTATTATGACACCAATTCCTTTTTTCATTTTCGGTTGCAAAAATAAAAAAAAATCCCCAACTTTAAACCTTTTTTGTATATTTGCAAAATATTGTACAACTAAAATAATTAAACAATAAACAGATATGCAGAGAGATAACGAGATTTTCGGCCTCATCCAGAAAGAGCGTGAGCGCCAGACCAAGGGCATCGAACTGATTGCCTCTGAGAACTTCGTCAGCGACCAGGTGATGGAGGCCATGGGCTCCGTCATGACCAACAAGTACGCCGAAGGTTACCCCGGCAAGCGCTACTATGGCGGCTGCCAGGTCGTCGACCAGAGCGAGACCATCGCCATCGAGCGCGCCAAGAAACTCTACGGTGCCTGCTGGGCCAATGTGCAGCCCCACAGCGGCGCACAGGCCAACATGGCTGTGTTCCTGGCCTGCCTCAATAGCGGCGACACCTTCATGGGCATGGACCTCAACCACGGTGGTCACCTCTCGCACGGCAGCCCCGTCAACTTCAGCGGTATCAACTACAAGGTGGTTGGCTACCAGGTGAAGGAAGAGACCGGCACCGTCGACTACGAGGACATGGAGAAGAAAGCCCTCGAGCACCACCCGAAGCTCATCATCGGCGGCGGCAGCGCCTACAGCCGTGACTGGGATTGGGCCCGCATGCGCGAGATCGCCGACAAGATTGGCGCCATCCTCATGGGCGACATCAGCCACCCCTCGGGCCTCATCGCCAAGGGCTACCTGAACAATGCCGTCAAGTACTGCCACATCATCACCACCACCACCCACAAGACCCTCCGCGGACCTCGCGGCGGTATGATCCTCATGGGTCAGGACTTCGACAATCCTTGGGGCAAGACCACCCCGAAGGGTGAGATCAAGAAAATGAGCGCCCTCCTCGACAGCGCTGTGTTCCCCGGCACCCAGGGCGGTCCTCTCGAGCACGTCATCGCCGCTAAGGCCGTCGCCTTCGGCGAGGCTCTCACCGACAGCTACGACCAGTACATCCAGCAGGTGATGAAGAACGCCAAGGTCATGTGCGAGGCCTTCGTCAACAAGGGTTATAAGGTCATCAGCGGCGGTACCGACAACCACCTGATGCTCATCGACCTCCGCACTAAGTTCCCCGAGCTCACCGGTAAGGAGGCTGAGAACGCCCTCGTGGCCGCCGACATCACTGTCAATAAGAACATGGTGCCCTTCGACAGCCGCAGCGCCTTCAAGACCAGCGGTCTGCGCGTCGGAACGCCCGCCATCACCACCCGTGGCCTGAAGGAGGCCGACATGCCCGTCATCGTGGACATGATCGACACCGTCCTCTGCAACCCGACCGACGAGGCCGTCCGCGCCAAGATCACCGGCCAGGTCAACGAGATGATGCAGAACAGACCCCTCTTCGCCTGGTAAGAAGGTTCATAAATTAACAAAGGGCCGACTTGTCAAACAAGTCGGCCCTTTCTTTTTTTGTCTTAAACGAAGAACAGACAGACGCCGGCGACGCTGATGGCGGCGCCAATGACCTCACGTACCGTCACCCGCTGGTGGAATAGCCATGCCGCGGGGGCGATGATAAGGATGGGTGTGAGGGCGAAGAGCGTCTGGGCGATGCCGGTGGAGGTATACTGCGTGGCTAGCAGCGAGGCGCTGACGCCGATGAAAGGTCCGAATACCGTGGCACCCAGCACACACCACATGGCCTTGCGGTCGTGTACGGCGTGGCTCAGCTTGTCTTTCCAGTCTTTGTTGAACACCATCAGCAGCAGGAAAAAGCCGATGAGTCCTATTGTAGCACGTATCATCGTGGCTGCAAAGGGTATGCTTAGGAACAACGGCAGCGGCAGCAACGCCCCGTCGGGCACGGCCTCGGGACTGACACCCGCCGCAGCTACCGCGGCATCATAGTGCTCCAGCCCAATCTTACTCAGCACCAGTCCGAAGCCCTGGCAGATGCCCGCCATGGCGGCAAAGAACACCCCTTTCGCCGGCAGACCCAGCTTGACGGTGTTGTCCTTTTTCGACAGTATGGAGAGGGCGATGCCCGAGAGCGTCACCACCATGCCGACGATGGCCTGCCATCGCATCTGCTCGCCAAGGAGCAGGTATCCTGTGATTGCTGCCGTGGGGGCCGAGAGGGTCATGAAGAGCTGTCCGAAGCGCGAGCCGATATAGATGTAGCCCTGCATCAGGCAGTAGTCTCCGATGACATAGCCCACCACGCCGCTCAACAGCAGCCAGTGCCAGGTAGCGCCGTCGGCAAAGCGGGGGTAGGGGGCACCCATGGTGAGCCACAGGGTGATGAACAGCAGGGTGAGCGACATCGTCATGCGTACCGTGTTCAGCGGCAGCGACCCCATGCGCTTCGACCCCACCTCGGCGAAAAGTGCCGTGGCGGTCCACGCCACAGCCACTCCCAGAGCTATCGTTTCTCCAATAAACATAACCCCAATAACGATAAAAGTATTTTTTTATTACAATATATAATGCTATTTCGCGTTAAACCTATATCAACGTATAAACGTCAAACGTATAAACGTATCAACTTATCAACGTATCAACGTAAAACCTATCAACATGAATATATTGGTCACCGGTGGAGCAGGTTTCATAGGCTCCCACACATTGATAGAACTCTACAAGGCCGGCCACACCGCTGTGGTGGTGGACAACCTCTCCAATTCCAACCCTGTCGCCCTCCAACGCGTGGCCGAGATTATCGGTGTGCCGGAGATTCCTTTCTATAAGGTAGACATCCGCGACCGCGAAGGTCTCGAAAAAGTTCTCGCTGAGCATAGATGCGACGCCTGCATCCATTTCGCAGGCCTCAAGGCCGTGGGCGAGAGCGTGGAGAAGCCGTGGGAGTACTATGAGAACAATATCGGCGGCACCCTCACGCTCGTCGACGTCATGCGCCGCCACGGATGCAAGAACATCATCTTCTCCTCCAGCGCCACCGTCTACGGCGACCCCGCCGAGATACCCATCACCGAGAACTGCCCCAAGGGCCAGTGTACCAACCCCTATGGCTGGACCAAGTCCATGCTCGAGCAGGTGCTCATGGACATCCAGAAGGCCGACCCCGAGTGGAATGTCGTGCTGCTGCGCTACTTCAACCCCGTGGGAGCCCATGCCAGCGGTAGGATAGGGGAGAACCCCAACGGCATACCCAACAACCTCATGCCCTACATCACCCAGGTCGCCGTCGGCAAACGCCAGGAACTCGGCGTTTTCGGCAACGACTACCCCACGCCTGACGGCACCGGCGTGCGCGACTACATCCATGTCGTCGACCTCGCCACCGCCCATGTCGCCGCCCTGAAAGTGTTTAGTGAGCAGTGTTCAGTGTTAAGTGAGGCTGGCGCAAACCAACTAAACACTAAACACTTAGCACTTAACACTACACATATCTACAACATCGGCACCGGTCACGGCTACAGTGTCCTCGACATGGTGAAGGCCTTTGTCCGTGTCAACGGCGTCGACGTGCCCTACAGCATCAAGCCCCGCCGTGCCGGCGATATCGCCACCTGCTACTGCAACCCTGCCAAGGCCAAGGCCGAGCTGGGCTGGGAGGCCAAGTATGGCATCGACGACATGGTGCGCGACAGTTGGAACTGGCAGAGGCAGAATCCGGAGGGCTATAGCGAATAATGGAAAAGACTATCCTGATCTGTTTCGCGGCCTACACGCTGCTGCTTTTCCTGGTGATGTGGCTCACCGGACGCCGTGGCGCCAAGGGCAACGAAGCCTTCTTCCGAGCCGGCCGCAAATCGCCCTGGCCCGTGGTGGCCTACGGCATGATAGGGGCTTCGCTCAGCGGTGTGACCTTCATGTCGGTCCCCGGCGACGTGCTGGCCAACAAATGGTTCTATATGCCTATGGTCCTCGGCTATGTGCTGGGCTATGCCACCATCGCCCTCGTCCTGCTGCCGCTCTACTATAAGCTCAACCTCACCTCCATTTACACCTACCTCGAGCAGCGCTTCGGTCTGCGAAGCGAGAAGACCGGCGCCCTCTTCTTCATCCTCTCGCGCCTGCTGGGCTCGGCCCTCCGCATGTACCTCGTGGTCTTCGTGCTCTATGAGTTCGTCTTCTCGGCCTGGGGAGTCCCCTTCTGGGTGCCCGCCGTGGTATTCATTGCTATCATCTTGCTCTACACCTTCTCCGGCGGCATCAAGACCGTCGTATGGACCGACATGCTGCAGACCACCTTCCTCATCCTCGCCGCCGTCGCCACCGTGGTGGCTATCCTCTACAACCCCGAGGTGAAGATGGCCTTCTCCGACCTCCTGCCGGCTTCTGCCGACGATATATTCAACTCCGACCCCATGGCCAAGAAGTACTGGGTCAAGCAACTCCTCGCCGGCATGTTCATCACCATCACCATGACGGGCCTCGACCAGGATATGATGCAGAAAAACCTCACCTGCAAGACCCTGCGCGACGCACAGAAGAATGTCATGACCTCCAGCTTCCTCTTCATCATTGTCAATATCATCTTCCTCAGCCTTGGCGCCGCCCTCATCGCCTATGCCAGCCAGACGGGCGTCGACCTGCCTACGGCAGTGAACCAGGCGGGTGAGACCTATGTCGTTGGCGACAAGATATTCCCCCATATAGCCATCAACGAACTCGGCGGCTTCATCGCCGTGGTCTTCGTCCTCGGCCTCGTCGCCGCGGGCTACTCTTCCGCCGATGGCACCCTCACAGCCCTCACCACCACCTTCTGCTACAACTTTCTTGGCTTCGATAAGGTCGAGAAAGAGGATTCCTCCAAATTTTCAATTTTCAATTTTCAATTTTCAATTTTGGCGACCCGTCGCCTCGTCCACGTCTCCTTCGCCCTCCTCTATCTGCTCGTCATCATCGCCTTCCGGCCGTTCCATGATGACTCGCTCATCAGCATCATCTTCGATGTGGCAGGCTTCACCTATGGCCCGCTACTGGGCCTCTATGCCTTCGGCCTGTTCACCAAGCGCCAGGTCGACGACCGTTGGGTGCCCTACATTGCCGTGCTGTCGCCCGTCATCTGCTACATACTGAAACTCAACTCCAAGGCGTGGATCGGCTATGAGTTCGGCTTCGAGATACTCCTCGTCAACGGCCTCGTCACCTTCCTCCTGCTCCTCCTTGCTAGACCAAGAAAACAGCATTTGGCTTAACTACTTAACTACTGTCTACTTAACTACTTGTTGATATGAATTTTTATGTTACGATATTAGGATCTGGAGCGGCCTTGCCCACCGGCCGCCGCCGTTGTAGCGCGCAGGTGGTCAACGTCAACGGTTTCAAACTCTTGCTCGATTGCGCCGAGGGAACCCAGGACCGCATCCGTCAGCACCATCTGAAGCTCCAGTCGCTGGGCACCATACTGATCTCGCACCTCCACGGCGACCACTTCTTCGGCCTTGCGCCGCTGCTCTCCACCATGCACCTCTGCGGCCGCACCGAGCCCATGACCATCGTGGCACCCAAAGGGGCCAAAGAGGTCATCGAGACCACCTTCGAGCTGACGGGCAATCATGTGGGTTACGAGCTTAATTTCGTCGAGATGGACTTCTCTGAGGGCCTCCATCGCGTCTTTGAGGGCAAGCGCTGCACCGTCGACGCCTTCCCCATCCTCCATTCCGTGCCCACCTACGGCTTCCGCATCACCGAGGTGCCGCGTGGCGGAAATCCCGCACGCGTCTACACCTACGCCTGCGACACCGCCTACAGCGAAGACCTGGTGCCCTTCATGCGCGACTCGTCGCTCCTCTGCCTCGAGTGCACCTTCGCCGACGACCTCGCCGAGCTGGCCCGCGAGCGCCAGCACCTCACCGCCGGCCAGGCCGCCCGCCTGGCCACCCTCGCGGAACCCAAACAGCTGCTGCTCACCCATATCAGCGCCCGCTACAAAGAACCCGAACTCCTCGCCGACCAAGCCACCGCCCTTTTCCCATCCACCATCCTCGCCACCGACGGCCAAATCGTCGAAATAAAGTAAACGACGAATTACACATTCTCCTGCCTACGGCGACCCCCGAAGGGGTGATGAGCACCGCTGAATTAAATCAAATACAGCGAATAAATCTTGTAAATCTTGACTTCTTCTACACTCCTGCATCTCGGCAAAACTCATGTAAGCATGGCTCTGCTCTCGACTTTCGTAGCTCCGTAGATTTTTTCCTACGGGGATTGTCCGGGTGCGGAGCTGGGAGAAATAACCCCCTCGAATTCGAGGGGTTTAAAATGCAAGCTGGTCTAAATGCGTTCACGCTCTCTCCCACCCAATGAGTTCAGTCCACCAACGCCATCGGACTCGTCTCTCAGGCTGGGTGGAATATATGCCATATCAGATATCGCTTTCAAATTTGCCAATTGGGTTTCCGTCGAGTTTGAACTCTATCTCGTCAAGGAATATCAGCGACTGAAATCGGAAGAACAGCAATTGATTGGTTGGACGGCCAAACGCGAGCTGTCGAAAATCAACTACTACATACACACCGATGCCGTGCGTGCCAATCTCATACCTTCGGAGGTGGATACCTACCATAGCTCACTTATTTATGCAGAGGAGGCCGATGTGCTCAATGTTGCGCTCTTTGGAATGACAGCGAAAGAGTGGCGTAAAACCAATCCTGATTTGAAGGGAAATATGCGCGATTATGCCACGATAAACCAACTGATATGCCTTTCCAATTTGGAAAATCTGAATGCAGTTCTTATCGGTGACGGCATTCCGCAGCGAGAGAGACTGAAGCGACTGAACCAAATTGCCATCAAGCAGATGTCCGTATTGGAAGAAGTCGCCTCACGAAAACTTCTGAAATAAGAGCGAGCCTCCGACTATCTGCTGCTGACAGAAGATGTTGAAGTGAAAGAAATAGAGAATATAAAATAAAAGTAGTATTCTCAGACAGATCCTAACAATACCCCTCCGCAGGAGATGAGTGTCTGTGGAGGGTTTTGTTTTGTAGTCTGTTTTTGTTGGTGGATTTTTGTTGAAATGCGGTAGAAGACTGAGGTTTCTTCGGCAGGACAGGTGATAGTTCATTGTTCCCCGCCTAGCATAATATCTTTGTATTCGTCGAAAAAATTATATTTGCATTGGGTATTGGTGGAAAGCGAAATGTTTTATATTTCACTTTTCACAATTCACATTCTCAATAGCATAAAGTCAGAGTTAAATTAGACTTGCTAAACATTTCGTGTGCAATGTTTTTTAATTCGCCCCTTTTGTTTTCATTGTAATGGGCATTTACTTTCTGACACAATAGGTTTGTTCGGCAGTTTGAACGTTTGCATTCTCACTAAGAGTGAGAGTGCCATCCAATTTGCATTTTTCCCACATTTAGGGCCAATCATTATTTCCTTTAAAGCCGTGATAGGTAAATATACATCAATAAACGGAATATAATCTCCCCTGAAGTCCTTTTGGAATTTGGCATTTTCGAATGATGAATAACATGAGCAACGGTATTCATGCTCGTTTTTCCAATTATCATGTTTATGATGTGTACTGTAGTAAGACAGAAGATAATGTAGCAAACTATCTTTTGCGTCATTTTCCGAATAATTGCAAATCTCTAATCGCATGGCTTTTATATTTGGTGAAATCTGCTGCAGATATATGGATTTTACATTATTATAGACATCGGAAGAGGTATCTTTGAGTTGTTCTATCATGTCATCTGACCAATAGGTACATTTCCCCGATATTCCCTGGACTTCACAATCGTTAAAGTGTTCCTCCAGAACCTCGACATCAAGACCTATCGCCACACCATCACCTTTATTTCCATACATTGACCACATTATTAGACTATCTGAATTCAACGACATGGAAATAATGTAATTGTCAGTGACAATATTTGGATGAAATAATTTCAAATCTTGTTCTATCTTTTCCCGATTCTTTAATAATAACGGAGAAACCATTTCTTTTTGGGGTACATTTAGCTCTTCTTCGATTGTTTTTAGGCACTTCTCAAGAATGATGAGTCCCAAGGTATTTTCATACTGATCATTGAGAAACTTACAATTAGTTGCCCTAAACTTAAGAATGGGGTTGCCGTTTTCGTCTTGTGTGATGATTTTATTGAGATTGTCAATATTTGTATAATGGTATGCTATCATAATTTGTGAAAATCATTTACAATTTTAATGATTCAATAAATGTCATTTCCATTTCTTTCATTTTCTCACAAAATTCCGCGTATGAAGTTGCTGTTTTATTTATTTCGATACCAAATATTGAAAGCGTAGCGGCACTTTTCCTCAAAAAAGAAGAGGGAATCTTATCCTGTTTCTGTTCCAAAGGAGCGATGAATCCTCCTTTATCCACATGCAATGTTTTCATGTAGGTTATCACTTGATGTACATCATTTCTATCCATTTCTGCCACTTTTTCGTAACTTCCTAGGCATTTATACTTGGCATCAAGCACCATTTCTGCATTATAGAAATCAGGATAACGAATACCGCTATTATCTTCAAAGAGGGGAATACCACCTCTGTGTTGCCTATTTTCAGGATGAACAAATCCAAGCTTACGTAAAATTGTGTTCACATACTCCTCCCAGAGCCAAGCCCCATCAAATAGAATACCACATATCTCATCGCTACTCTCACCATATTTCACTTCTTCCATCCTGAGAATCTGCAGACAAAGTGTTTGCAAAGGACGATATCCTGTATAATAAGGGTGTGATTTGATACGTAAGTTCTTGCTGATAATATTATTTCTATCTTTCTTCCTATATAAGGGAGTATGCTCAATAATGGACTTTACATTCTCGATGGTTTCTCGGTCGACATTCAAAACGGATTGGCCGTACCTTTTGGTTTTCATAAACTCAATGGTATGCCGAATTAACTCAGTCAAATTGTTGTCGTAGCTATACTCACGGGTTTGGTAAGCTATATTCCCAACGAATGGTACATTCTTTGCAATGTGTTTTCCAATGTCAATTGTCCCTTTGATGTTTGAATCATTATGATTGAAATTTTTGTATTCCCTATATAAGCCTTGGCGAAGAGCTGCTTTTAGAAAATACGGGAACATATACATAATGAAATCGAAGACGTCCTCTTGCTCGTTATTATGATTAAGGTTAAAGAGGTTGAATGACAATACCTTTTGGAGCATATAGTGCAGAAAATAGTCGTCACGTCCGACATCAAATCTTGACTGGATTTTTATCTGAAGATCATCAATTCCAATGAAACCCATTACATTACCTGTTGTAATATGGACTTTATCCGGATCATTGGTGTTCAATATCCTCATGACAGAAGAATCGCCAACTTTATCATCTGTCAATTCGATACTATAGGGAAAAATGAGCAAGTTTCCATTCTCCCTACATAACTGAGCAACCGTTTTATCTGCGATTGGGAATAGCGCCGCGACATCCTTTCTAAAGAATGTCCCAGAATCACTCTGTCCGATATTGTTATCTGTCAGATTAATTCTCATCTATCAACTCAACTTTGGGTTCATAGCCTTCCCCAAAGTATGCTTTTCTGAATTTGTCAATAATTTCTGTTGTCTTGCGAAATCCTCGCAGATATTCCTTTAGCAAAGGCTCGATGTTCATCCTCCATAGTTTGTCGAAATCACCGCCATTCTTACCAAGTTTCAGGAAATAGGATGGTCCTATCATATATGCCGCACCTAAGCCATCTATTTCTGCAATTGCATTGTTTAATCGTTCCATTGTGGCCTTCGCTTCTTCCGCACAAGACAGCGTGTCAAGCATTGATTGTGTATCTGCCGGTGTGACTTCTTTCCATGTAAATCGTCTGCGCATAGCAAAGTCCATACTCTCTACAGAACGGTCAATGTCGTTCATCGTAGCCAATATGTATACATTCTCCGGCACATAAAAACCTTTCGCAAATACATCAGTATCAGGAACGAGATTCTGATACTGGGTCTGAACAAGATAATCTTTTCCACCCCTACAACTGGGATCAATTGCATAGAATAGTTCGCCAAAAATCTTCGACGCTTCACCTCGGTTAATCTCATCAATAATAAACACGAACGGCTGATTCCCAACTTCCCCCAAGGGATCTTCCTTGTTGTTTTTTGCTGCCAATTTACAGAATTCCTTGAATACACCATCCCGTCTTTCGAAACCTATCTGTCCATCACCCCGGTCAAATGGTCTTAGCCCTTCGACGAAATCCGTGTAATCGTATGATGGATGGAACTGAACGAATTTCGTTATAGCTCCCATTCCCTTGGCGATTTGCTGGGTTAGATAGGTTTTGCCTGTTCCCGGAGCGCCAGTGAGCACAAGATTATGATTAGTTTTTAGGAGATAAATAAAATCTTCAATTCTTTGCTTTTCGGAATAAGCTGAGACCTCTTTACGATTCATCTTTCTCCGATTTGTGCCGCTTTTCATAGGATTATCAGAGGGCATCACTTCGTTTACATGCGGAGAGGATTCCCGTTGCTTTAATATCATTTCTCCGTTGCCATTCAGCAGCCAGTCACGGTTGACTATCACATGCATCTTTTCTTCAAGATTGTAGCATATCTTCGAGGCTGTCCTTTCGGAGATGCCAAAACGGGAATTGTCGGTAATATGGTAGAAGGTGTTTTCATTCATATCGACAAGACGTGCTAATTGCCTGATACTGATGCCAAGACGGAATACGAGCGCGTCAATACGCTCTCTCTCGGTTAAAGATCTATTATCCATATCCTTATTTTTTCAATATGCAAAGATACACATAATTTCTGAATTAGCAAAATAAAGATTTTCACACAGACCCGCAAGGCAAGGAATGTGAATTGTGAAAAGTGAAATAGGGAATGAAAGATATTTAGTTTACATTCCCTAATAGTTTCTTTGCTGTCATAGCTCGACACAGGGCTATGCTCGGAGTGCCACTGACACTCCTCTTATCTTGTTGAAGGAGAACCAGCGCTTGCCGAGGTCTTTCAAAGAGGTACCTTACAGGCATGGGGTCATATACAGAGGAAGGAAAAGAATGCCGTCGTCTTCTTTGAAATCTGCCCCGTGTAGTACTATGGGCGTGGCAAGGTATTCGCCAAACTTTTCCTTGCATTTGCGCAAGGAAGAAAGAGTGTAACGCTGCGACGACTTCACCTCAATAGGCGTGATGTTATGGCGAGTGGTGAGTTTGCTTTTGGCAGTGAGGAAATCAATTTCCATCCGGTCGCTGGCGTCGTTTCGGCTGGAGTTGCTGTAGAAATATAGTTTGTGGCTGTTCGTGGCGAGCATTTGAGCCACGATATTCTCCACTATCATACCTTGGTTCACCTCCAATTTATTGAGCAGGAGTTTTTGATACAGTTCTACGGGTACCTTGCCTTTTTCGTCGAAAGCGTGAGAAATAAGAAGCCCCGTGTCGGCCATATAGCATTTGAGTGTATTGCGTTCCATATTGAGTCGTAATCCTACATTGGGCGCAGTGCAGTTGTAGCAGATATTCACGATGCCGGCATCGGCAAGCCAAAAGAAGGCGTCGTCGTAGTCGCGGTAGGCCGCGCCGGGCTCCAACGCTGCCAGACGGAACTTTTTCTCATGCTTCTGCAGTTGTGCAGGAATCTGTTCAAAGATGCTTTTCACCTTGTGCTCCATGCCTTCAGCATACTTGGATATGTCGTTGGCATAAACCTGCAATATGCTACGCTTCACGCGATCTACCTTATCGAAATCCTTGGTTTGGACAAACGCCTGTACGGCTTGCGGCATTCCTCCCACTATCATATAGGTGCGGAAAAGCTCGAGTGCTTTACGGTGAAGTGCACCCAGCGGCTGCCGTTTTTCGTAGCATTGGCAGATATAAGGCATCAACATATCGTTGCCCAACGCCCAGAGGAATTCCTCAAAATCCATCGGGAACATAGGCAGTGCTTCCTCTTCGGAGGGTATCACAATGTCACGAACATTCTTCTTGATGCTGACAAGCGATCCTGTTTCTATATAGTGGTATCTCCCGTCGGCTACCAGATATTTGATGGCGGCACGGGCACGTGGACAGAGTTGTACCTCATCGAAAACGATGACGGATTTGCCGGGCGTGAGACGTGTGCCGTAATGTATTTGTAGGTTCATTAGCAACGTATCGAGGTCTTCTAGTAACGTGTCGAACCAAGTCGCCACCACTTTGTCGGCTTTGTTGAAGTCGATAATAATATACGAATCGTACTCGTTGCGGGCAAACTCCTCCACGATATAGCTCTTTCCGATGCGTCGAGCGCCCTCAATCAGAATGGCTGTGGCGCCGTTGCGCTGTTGTTTCCATTCTAGTAACTTATTGTAAATCTTTCTTTTCATAGATTATGTCTCCATTATTTCAAGACTATTTCAAGTGCAAAAATACAACTTTTCAAGATTATCACAAAATAAAAATTACATCTTTTCAAGATTATTGTGTGGCTGATTTTACATCTTTTCAAGATTATTGAGGGGGGTGATTTTACATCTTTTCAAGATTATTGGGCCCTGTGTGTACAAAAATCATTACTGTCACAAACAACAAGGAGCCGTCAGCACAAAACTGACAGCTCCTTGTTTCTTTTGCGGAGAGACAGGGATTCGAACCCTGGGACCAGCAAGCTGGTCAACGGTTTTCGAGACCGCCCCGATCGACCACTCCGGCATCTCTCCTCATAATGGTTAAAGGTTAACGGTTAATGATTAATGAAACGGGGTGTTTCACCTCTCACCTTTCACCTCTCACCTTTAAAAAGCGGGTGCAAAAGTACGAACTTTTTTCAATATGGCAAAAAGTTTTTTGAGATTATCTAATTTCACGCTGTCTTCAAGCATGTTATATCTTTCCTGAAAAGACAGAATCGGCCAATTCTTCCTTTTTTCAACTTCCATTTTCAAAAAAAGTTGTATCTTTGTTTGTTTTTCTATCTGCATGAAAACGGATAATTGTTTAAGAATTAGTATTTAAGAATTAAGAACTATTGTATAATATGGCTAATTTTCTAACCAAACTGTTTGGAAACAAGAGTCAGCGCGACCTCAAGGTGGTCAAACCTTTCCTGGATGCTACGCTGGCCGTGTACCCCACTATTGAGGCTCTCACCAATGACCAGCTGCGCGCTAAGACCATCGAGTTCAAGGAGCGTATCGCCAAGGCCGTCGAGAGCGAGGAGAACGAACTTGCCGCCATGCGCAAGCGCATCGAAGAAGAATACGACATGCCCGTCGACGAGAAGGAGTCCCTCTATAAACGTATCGACGAGCTGGAGAAGGTGGCCTACGACAAGACCCAGTCTGTCCTCGACGATATCCTCCCCGAGGCTTTCGCCGTGGTGAAAGAGACCGCCAAGCGTTTCGCCCAGAACGAGACCGTTGAGGTCACCGCTACCGACCACGACCGCGACCTCGCCGCCACCCACCCCTCCATCACCATCGACGGTGACAAAGCCTACTACAAGAACCACTGGATGGCCGGCGGCAACGAGATTACCTGGGATATGGTCCACTACGATGTGCAGATTATCGGCGGCGTGGTGCTCCATAGCGGCAAGATCGCCGAGATGGCCACGGGTGAGGGTAAGACCCTCGTGGCTACGCTGCCCGTCTACCTCAACGCCCTGCCCGGCAAGGGTGTCCACGTGGTGACCGTCAACGACTACCTCGCCAAGCGCGACTCCGAGTGGATGGGTATGCTCTTCGAGTTCCACGGCCTCACGGTCGACTGCATCGACAAGCACGAGCCTCACAGCGAGGAGCGCCGCGCCGCCTATGCTGCCGACATCACCTACGGTACCAACAACGAGTTCGGTTTCGACTACCTGCGCGACAATATGAGCCGCAACCCCGAGGAACTGGTGCAGCGCGGCCACAACTACGCCATCGTCGACGAGGTCGACTCCGTGCTTATCGACGACGCCCGTACCCCCCTCATCATCTCCGGCCCCACCGGCAAGGGCGACGACGAGCAGGAGTTCTACCGCTTCAAACCCACCATCGAAAAGCTCTACAACGCCCAGCGCCTTATCGTCACCAACTGCCTCGCCGACGCCAAGAAAGGCCTCGCCGAGCACCCCGACCCCAAGCCCGACGAGGAGTGCGCCAAGCAGCTCCTCCGCGCCTATCGCGGCCTGCCTAAGAACAAAGCCCTCATCAAATACATGTCCGAGCCCGGCATCAAGAGTGTCCTCCTCAAGACCGAGAACTTCTACATGCAGGAGCAGAACAAGAACATGCACATCATCGACGAGGAGCTCCTCTTCGTCATCGACGAGAAGAACAAGCAGGTGGAACTCACCGACAAGGGTATGGACTACCTCACCTCCCTCGGCGAGGACCGCAATTTCTATCAGCTGCCTGATATCGGCAGCGCCATTGCCGAGGTGGAGAACAACGACGACCTCAGCCCCGAGCAGAAGACCGAGGCCAAGGACAAGATCTATAGCGACTTCGCCGTCCAGAGCGACCGCGTCCACACCGTCGACCAGCTGCTGAAGGCTTACACGCTCTTCGAGCGCGACGTTGACTACATCCTCACCGAGGACAACCAGGTGAAGATCGTCGACGAGCAGACGGGCCGTATCATGGAAGGTCGCCGCTGGAGCGACGGACTGCACCAGGCCGTCGAAGCCAAGGAGAACGCCAAGGTCGAGGCTGCCACGCAGACCTACGCCACCATCACCCTGCAGAACTACTTCCGCATGTACAAGAAGCTGGCCGGTATGACGGGTACCGCCGAGACCGAGGCCGGCGAGCTGTGGAACATCTATAAACTCGACGTCGTAGTCATTCCCACCAACAAGCCTATCGCGCGTAACGACATGAACGACATGATCTACAAGACCAAGCGCGAGAAGTTCAAGGCCGTTATCGACGAGATCGAGCGTCTGGTTGGCGAGGGCCGTCCCGTCCTGGTGGGTACCACCAGCGTCGAGACCTCCGAGCTGCTCTCCAAGATGCTCAAGATGAAGAAGATTCCCCACAATGTCCTCAATGCCAAGCTGCACCAGAAGGAGGCCGAGATTGTGGCCCAGGCTGGCGAGCCTGGCCGCGTGACCATCGCCACCAATATGGCCGGTCGTGGTACCGACATCAAGCTCAAGGGCGACGTGAAGGAACGCGGCGGATTGGCCATCATCGGCACCGAGCGCCACGAGAGCCGCCGCGTCGACCGCCAGCTGCGCGGTCGTGCCGGCCGTCAGGGCGACCCTGGCTCGAGTCTCTTCTTCGTCTCCCTCGAGGACGACCTCATGCGACTTTTCGGCTCCGAGCGTATCGCCTCGGTGATGGACCGCATGGGATTGCAGGAGGGCGAGGTCATCCAGCACTCGATGATTACCAAGCAGATCGAGCGCGCCCAGAAGAAGGTCGAGGAGAACAACTTCGGTATGCGTAAGCGCCTCCTCGAGTACGACGACGTGATGAACAACCAGCGCACCGTCATCTACAACAAGCGCCGCAACGCCCTCTACGGCGACCGCCTCTCCATCGATATCTCCAACATGTTCTACGATACCTGCGAGCTCCTCTACACCGAGGGCAGCGTGTGGGAGGACTTCCAGATGGAGGTGATCCGTGTCTTTGCCCACGAGGTGCCGATGTCGGAGAACGAGTTCCTCTCGCTGCACCGCAACGAAGCCATTGAGTTGCTCTACGACCAGTGCTTCAGCGCCTACAAGGAACGTATGCAGCACCTCTGCGAGATGGCCTGGCCCTTCATCAAGAATGTCGCCGAAAACACCCGCTACATCAATGTCGCCTTCCCCATCACCGACGGCAAGAAGACCATGAATGTCGTCGTCCCGGTGAAGAAGGCCTACGAGACCCACGGCCGCGAGGTGCAGCTCTCCATCGAGAAGGGCATCACCCTGGCTATCATCGACGACCAGTGGAAAGAACATCTCCGCGAGCTCGACGACCTGCGCCAGAGTGTGCAGAACGCCGCCTACGAGCAGAAAGACCCGTTGCTCATCTACAAGTTCGAGTCCTTCAAGCTCTTCGAACAGATGCTGCTGAATATCAACCGTGAGATTACCTCCTTCCTGAGCCGCGCCCAGCTGCCCGTGCGTCAGGATAGCGACGTCCGTGAGGCCCGCCAGCCGCAGAGCGACCAGCACAACCTCAAGGCCGGACGCGACAACAGTCTCGACCGTGTGGCCCAGCAGCAACAGCAGGCCATCGACTCCTCGCGCCAGCAGCCCCAGCGGCAGATGCCCGTGCACGTGGAGAAGAAGGTCGGCCGCAACGACCCCTGCCCCTGCGGCAGCGGCAAGAAGTACAAGAACTGCCACGGAAAAGACGTGGAGTAAGCATTAGTGATGAGTGATGAGTGATGAGTGGTGAGTGATGAGTGATGAGTGATTAGTGATGAGTGATGAGTGATGAGTGATGAGTGATGAGTGGCTAGTGGCTACCCGCTAACAGTTAAGCACACCAGAAATGGTGTGCTTTTTTTTGTTAAAAAAAGCATATAAGTTGCTGGTATAGAGAGTTATATGGCATAAAAATACACTTAACTGTCACTAAATCAGTATCATGTCCCTATCAAGTCCGACTCAACTCCGTATCAAGTCCGACTCAACACCGTACCAACTCCTACCATGGTAGGAGATGATAGGGTGATGGTAGGGTGATGGTAGGGTGATCGTGGGTCGTTGGTGGGGTGTTGGTGGGAATAAAAAAAAAGAGGGTGCCGATGGGCACCCTCCAAAGGGTTGTTTGTTGTTTTATTCAAAGAGCGGATTAGGCAGCCTCGGGCAGGGGGGCGTTCTTGATTTTGGCCCAGCCCACGAGGAGCATGATGAGGCCGACGAGACCGGCGATGCCGCCAATGATGTTGAGCACGGGGATGATACCGAGGACGGCACCAACGAGGATGAGGATATAGGCCACGAAGACGTTGCTGGCACCGGCGGCACCGGGGAAGGTGGAGGAATTCTTCAGGGCACTGAATCCCATGAGGTAGAAGATGTAGGCCACGATGCTGACAACGAGGGCGATGATGCCCAAGACGATGGCCAGGGGGAGGAGGAGAATGGAGATGAGGCCGATACCTACGTTGATGAGGTCGAAGAGAGCGGCTAGTTTGATGTTGCCGAGGGCTTTGCCGTCGGCGTTGTCGCCGAAGTCTTTGGCGAGTTTTCCGTAGGAGAGGTAGAGCATTACTTTCAGGGCGATGTTGACGAGGGCGAGGAGGACGAGCACGATACCTGCACCGCCTGCGGCGCCGACGCCATGTTCACCGCCGGTGGCGATGGCTGCGATACCGCCCGCAACGGCAACGAGGGCCATGATGGCCTGGATGACGCCGATGATGAGGCCGGCAATCATCATCCAGAATACTTTACCGGTTTCAGCTTTGTAGATGGCATTTGT
Organism: uncultured Bacteroidota bacterium; assembly: GCA_902774395.1. GTDB lineage: Bacteria > Bacteroidota > Bacteroidia > Bacteroidales > P3 > Colimorpha. The sequence continues at coordinate 115,003 of CACYIK010000003.1, read as the reverse complement.
CATAGTGAAAATCCCCACTTGTCACATCGGGGTATCGGTTTTAAAAGGTTGAATATAAAAAGGAGAATTGTTGTTACTCTTCGCTGATGAACTTGCCGTCGATTTCGAAGTTGAGGATTTTGACATCCTTCTCCTTCTTCCACCAGAGGAAGCCGCTCTTGCGGGCGATGCGGGCCTGGTAGGACATCTTGTTGCGGGCTTTGCGGGCCCAGAGGTCGGTGACTTTGGAACCGTTATAGTTGGCTTTTACGTAGTCGACGATGCTCTGGGGGAAGTGGTCCTCGATGATGTAGTGGGTCTCCATGCCTTTGTTTGAAAAGACCATGGCCTGACGGGAGTTCTCGGAGTCGCGGTAGGTGACCTTGAAGGTGTTGTCGTCGATCTGCCACCATGCGATGTCGGTGGCGTCCTTGACTTGGCGCTGGAAATCTTTGACGTAGGAGACTTTAACGTCCTGTTCGTTGACGGCCTTTTGAGCGAAAAGGACTCCGGAGGAGAGGAAAAAGAGTGCTGCGATAAGTGTTATTTTCTTCATTTTGAGTAGCTTAATATTATTTTTCTTAAATAAACATCAAGGCAAATGTACGAATGATATTTGGTTCGTGCAAATTTTTCTTTAATTTTTGTTAATTATTTTTATTTCCCGGCGAGTTTGAGGAGCACCTGTTCGCCGTCGCGGATGGTCTGCGCCAGCCAGTGGAGTTTCAGGTCGAGGAGTTGGTCAGTGTTTAGTGTTAAGTGTTCAATGTTTAGTTGTGAGTGGCGGAGGCGCTCGGTGAGGTTGAAGAGTGAGAGGGCGACGGAGACGGAGATGTTGAAGCTTTCGGTGAAGCCGTACATGGGTATCTTGACGTATTCGTCGGCGAGGTCGATGGCCTGCTGGGAGAGGCCGGTGAGTTCGGTGCCGAAGATGAGTGCCACGGGGGTGGAGATGTCGAGGTCGGTGATGAGGGTGTCGTTGGTGTGGGGGGTGGTGGCGACGATGCGGTAGCCGCGGCGGCGGAGCTCTTTGTAGGCCGCCTCGATATCGGGGTAGGAGTAGTAGTCGACCCATTTGGAGGAACCCACGGCGACATCGCCGGCGGGGTTGAAGGGGTTGTTGTGTTCGACGACATGTACGTCCTGGATGCCGAAGCAGTCGCAGGAGCGCAGCACGGCAGCGGCATTGTGCGACTGGTAGACGTCCTCGAGGGCCACGGCGATGTGACGGGTGCGGAGGGGCGCTATGCGGTCGATGAGCTGACGACGGTTTTCCGAGACGAGCTCGGAGGCCGACTCATAGAGCGCCTGTTTCTGTTCGGCGGTGAGACTGGCGAGGCACTGGGCCAGGGGAGTGGGGCTGTTGAGGTCTATGCGAGGCATTGTGTAATGTTGAATGATGAATGATGAATTATGAATTATGAGTGATGAGTGATGAATGATGAATGGTTATTGGTTATAGGTTATTGGTTATAGAGGGCTGACGCATTGCGTTTCAGGTTGTACGTTTTAGGTTTTTCGTTGAAATTTTTTGCAAAGATACGAATTATTTTTGTATTTTTGCATTTTGATTGAAAAAGATGTTTTACGTTTTACGTATAACGTTTATAATATGTTAGTAGGATTTGAAGCAAACAATGTGTTCCGCAACGGAGAGGAACTGGGAGAGTGGAGCCGCAACCTGGTGGAGAAGCTGGCGTCGCGGCATGTGCTGGATTTCCGTGCCTTACTCTTCGCCACGAGGATGAAGGAGGAATACAAGACATACTATTCGAGCTGCGCTAACGTGAGCACCTTCTTGCCCACGGGCTCGATGAAGCTGATGCCTTCCATGTGGCTTCGCTACCGTCTGGCCGAATGGCTGAAGTTCGAGAAGGTGAAGGTGTTCCACGGCCTGAACGAGGAGCTGCCTTACGGCCTTGAGGGTATGGTGAAGACGGTAGTGACCTGCTTCGGTGTGGAGTCGCACCACAAGACGTCGCTGGTCGACAGTATAGCGTGGAAGAGAAGAATGCTCTATGCCTGGACGTCGAGCGACGTTATCGTGGCTGTGAGTGACGAGGTGAAGGGTCAGCTGATGGCGCAGGGTGTCGACGAGCGCAAGATTGTCGTCATCGGCACCGGCAACCCCTACGAGATGACCGACGCGATGGCGGAGCAGTATTATGAAGTGTATGACAAGCTAAGCCGATAAGGCTATTTTTTATTTGTATATAAAAATAATAAGGGCCGGCATTCGCCGGCCCTTACTTGTTATCGTTGTCAGTGGCAAACTATTTCACAATGAGCTTGCGGCTGACGCGGGTGTCGCCATTCTGGAAGACAACATGGTAGATGCCTGAGGCGAGACGGCTGGTATTGATGGTGTAGACAATCTGGCCGGCAGTCTGCAGGCTGCTGGTGTGGACGGTGCGACCCGAGAGGTCGATGATGCTGACCGTGTAGTTGCCACCATCGCCGAGGTTGATGTTGAGGTTAGCCTGATCGGCGGCAGGGTTGGGGTAGAACTGGCCGAAGTTCTGCTCGGCGTTCTCTACCTTGTCGATGCCAATGGGACGGGGAGCGTTGTTGTCCTCGGTGGCCCAGCTGTTGCCGAAGGTGAAGGTAATGTTCTCCATGGGCATGGGGGTGGTGTCGTAGTCGAACCAAGAGGAGTCGACGATGGCATCGGTGCCGAAGGAGAAGTTGTAGTAGCCACCCTGGCTGGCCGTCATGGGCTTGGTGATGGTCTTGCCGTTGTTGGAGGTAGCGGAGATGTAGTAGTCGACAGAGTCGACGTTGCTCATTCCAGCAAAGGGGAAGTTACCATACCAGCGGTTGCCGTTGGCGGTGAGGTTGAGGGTCTGCCACTCGCCACCGTTGACGCGGAACATCACTTCGGCGTGGGCGATGCCGCTGGCGTTGGTGATGATGGCGCTGACGGGGAGGTCGTTGTTCTCGAGACCGGCGGTCATAGCGCCGTGGATGTTTTTGTGGAGGATGCGGATGGGGCTGTCGGCGGGAATCTGCTTGGTGACGCAGTGGATAGCACCGCCGCTACCGTCGAACTCACGCACGTCGACAGGGTAGATGGTGTATCCCGGATAGGCGGCAGCGACAGCTTCGATGTTGGCGCGGTCCCAATCGGCCGAAGGCTGACCGTTGACCACACGCGAGAAGCAGGGCTGCAGGATGACGTTGTTGACGAAGGTGTGGTTGGAGTAGGTGCGGGTGTAGTTACGGTTGTATTCGCTCTGGGAGGAGTAGTTGCCGCCGTTGTCCTTGGAGGGGAAGGGCAGGGTAGCCATAGTGTAGTAGTTGCGGTTGAAGAGAGACTTGTAGGAGCAGAGGGAGTCGATGTTCTTCTGTCCGGTGAGGTAGTCGACCCAGCTGCTGTAGGTGTCGGGCATAACGGAGAAGACGAAGCCGTTCTCGTCGTAGGCGTCGGCATAGAGGTCCACGTGGCCGGTGCCGCCATCATACTGGTAGGCGGGGAGGATGTAGGTGGCGCGTTGGCCGAGGAGGTCGTGGAGGGCCTGCTTGACCTGAGTGCGCGAGAGCACGGGGACATGGCTATAGTTGATGGTGTTGACGTTATGTCCGTCCCAGGTGATCTGGCCGTAGCCATCGGTATTGTTCTCATAGATGGCATCGGAGGAGAGCACCATGCCGGCTCCGTCGACGAGGCAGTTGCCACCTTCCCATTCAATCAGGGTCTGATAGTTGGGGATGTTGTACTGCTGGTGGATGAGCGAGGGGAGCGAGTCGTCGAGGGCACGTCCCGGGTAGTAGGTGAAGTCGAGCATAGCCACGGAGTCCTGGTCGCCATAGTAGAAGGCGATGGGGCCGCAGTCGCGGTACCAGAAGGAGTTGCCGGCGCCAATGATGAAGCGCACGTTGTTGTGACGCAGGCCCATGCGGGTGAGCGTACGGATCACGCGTGCCGTGTCGGTAGGATGCTCGACGCGGACCCAAGCCTCGGCGCCGCCGAGCTGGATGCCGTCCATCAGGTAAAAGAACACCTTGCCGAAGTCGGAAGCCGTGTCCATGGTGGCTCTGTAGGGACCGCCGCCGCGCTCCTGCCAGCCATTGCCAGTGCCGTAATTATAGTATTGTGCGTAGCCGCTGACCACGGGGTCGGCCATCCAGTAGCCGGGACCCTGGTTCGAGGCGGGCTCATAGGAGTAGTAGGGGGTTACGGTGATAGCCTTCACCTCTTCCCATTCGCCGGGGAACCACACACGGTCTTCGGGCAGCGCCTTGGTGGCACTCTTGGTGGAAGGAGCGGTGGTGGAGAGCGGGATGTTGCTTTCGAGGTGGCGTTTGGAGATGTCGCGTTTCTGAATGGTCTGGCGGAACTCGCGCTTCATCTGCTCGGTGGGTTGCTGGCTCTGGGCGGTAGCACCGAGGGTGATGGAGGCGGCAGCTAGTAAGAAAACTATTTTCTTCATATTTTTCCTTTCCTTAAATTATTTTTTCTTCAGGCTGAGGATTTCACGTGCTTCGTCGCTGGTAGCCACCTGGCGGCCGAGGAGTTTGGCCATGCGGACGACCTTGTCGACGAGTTCTCCGTTGCTCTTGGCGAGGACGCCGCGCTCGAGGTAGAGGTTGTCCTCGAAGCCCACGCGGACGTTACCGCCCATAACGATGGCGGGAGCAGCGAGGGTGAAGGCGTGACGGCCGATGCCGGTGGCAGTCCAGGTGCTGCCGGCAGGGATCTTGTTCACCAGCCAGCAGAGGTTGTCGACGGTAGCGGGGGTGCAGCCGGGGACGCCGAGGACGAAGTTGAACTGCATCGGGTCGCCGGGCACTTCGCCCTTACGGGCCATGGTGAGGATGGTGTCGAGGTGACCCATCTCGAAGCATTCGTATTCGGGTTTGATGCCTTTCTCAAGCATGCGTTTGCCGAAGGCACGCATGGTGGGCATGGTGTTGTCGAAGATGTCGTCGCCGAAGTTGCAGGTGCCACAGTCGAGGGTGGCCATCTCGGGGATGGGGGTGGTGTTGGTGGAGTCGAGACGCTCGTCGGGAGTCATTCCCACGGCACCGCCGGTGGAGGGGATGAGGATGACGTTGGGGCAGGCCTTCAGGATGGCCTCGGTGCACTCCTGGAAGCGGACGTGGCTCTGGGTGGGGGTGCCGTCGTCCTCGCGGACATGGAGGTGCACGATGGCGGCGCCGGCGTCGACGGCGCTCTTGGCCTCACGGACGATTTCCTCTACGGTGTAGGGAACGTTGGGGTTCTGCTCTTTGGTAACTTCTGCGCCGCAGATGGCGGCGGTGATAATCAGTTTATCCATTATGATTTTTTTTTGTGTTTTATGTTATTCGTTGATACGTTGATATGTTGATACGTTCATCACTCATCACTCATCACTCCTCACTTAATCTTCATCCCTCTCCACGCGTCTTTATACCGTCCGCCGGCCATACCGGAAATCTCCTGCCAGCGGTTCTGCAGTGCCGACTCCTTGCTGAGTTTCGAGAAGATGCTCTCGTAGAGGTCCTGGTAGGTGTTGTTGAAGATGTCGTCCTTGAGGAATTTAATCTCCTTCAGCAGGAAGTAGGTGAGGAATCCGTGGCTGTGCTCGTCGAAGGCGTAGGCCGTACGGTCGTTGTCGGCGGCGAGGAGTATCACGGCGTCGGAGCGCATGTTGGTTTTACGCTTCTTGCCTTTGGCTTCGCTCTTGGGACGGTCGGCGCGGACGATGCTCTTGCCGTCACGACCCATGCCGTCGAATGACGCATCGATGATGATGGTGAGGTCTTTCACCGGCACCACTTTGGCGTTGAACGCACCCGTCAGTTCGTCGAGCGAGAGGCACTGGGCGGCCAGACGGCGCGACTCTTTCTTCGTCAGCACGATGTCATAATTGATGGTGTCTGCTGCTTTCTTGCCGCAGCCGAAGAGCGAGCAGCCTTTCTTGCGGGGGAACTGCAGACTCTCGATGTCGTCGGTGTTGATGTTGTTGGGCATCAGGTAGCTGTTGCCGTCGAGGTCTGTGTATCCGTGGCCGGCATAGTAGATGATGACGTTGGCCTGAGGCACCGGCGTGTCGCCGTTATGGCCCGCGACGGCTTTCGCCAGGTCAGTGAGCCAGTGGATGCCTTCCTGCTGGATCTCGGCTTTCGAGGCGTTGTTGAGCACCTTCACCTGTCGCTCGGGGACGCCCAGCGCTTTCACGCAGTAGCGGCGCAGCACCTCACCGTCGTTGGCGGCAAAGGGCACGTCGGGAATCAGTGCGTTGTTGTATTTCTCGTTGGCGATAATCAGGACATAGGTGTCGGGATTTTTCACCTCCGTCTCGGGGATGTTGTAGTCCACATAGTCGTCCATCATGCGCTCCGCCTGCATGCGGCGCACCGTCTCGCTGAAGACATCGCTCACGCGCATCTCGATGCTCGAGCGGCGGAAATAGTGGGTATTCACCGAGTCCTTGAACGACTGCGTCACGAAGCGGTAGGTGTTGTGGGTGCGGCGCAGTTCGGCTACATTGTTTTCGAAGAAGTCGCGCACTGCCTGAGCCCTCATGTAGGCCAGCTGGCAGTTGTTGGTGATGCCCGTCGTGCGGTCGACCGACACGCGGAAGCGCTCGCCGTTGAAGGTCACGGGGCAGTAGCGGAACTCACCATAGCGGCCGTCATAGGGTATTGCCGTGGTGAACTCGGTGCCGTCGGCCGTCGAGGTGATGAATGTCTCCACGTCGCTGCCGGCACGGAACACATCGGCGAGGTTTTGGTGGATGAAGCCCTGCGCCAGCTCGCAGATGGCGCGGCAGGAATTCGACGAGTCGACGTCGTAGGTGCCCAGCGCATAGTCGTCGGTCCAGCCCTCGATATGGCGGCAGTTGTACGAGATGCGGAACACCAGGTCCAGGTGCAGCGAGCCGTCGCTGTAGATGGTGTCCAGCAGGTCGGCACCCACCGAAATATAACTCTCGTCATACAGTTTTCGGTCGTTGGGCAGGGCGGCAAGCGTGCGCTCTGCGGCTTGTTGCATCTCGCGGCCTCGCAGGTTGACGACCTGCGCCAACGAGTCGCGTATCTCGTTCAAGTAGCGTCGGTTCAGCGTCTTCTCACCCGTCTGTGCAGCGAGATGTAGTGTGGCCACAAATGCCAAGAAAAAGAGTATCGTTTTCTTCATATTTCTGATGTATAAATAGGATGCAAAAATACGCTTTTTTTTTGATATGGAAGGGATTTTTTTTGAAGTGCTCAGATGGGTTGTACGATTTGGCGCAGTTTTTCTATGTCGAGGATCTGGTACGAGATGGTGTTGGGGTCGGCGAAGAGGGCGCGGTTGGCGTCATAGGTCTCGCGGTTGTATTCCGAGGCTTTGTCGAAGAGCGAGCGCGCAACGGCAATCTTCACTTGCTCGAAGGTCATCTTTCCGTCGCGGTAGTCCTGGATCTGTTTCTTCGTGAGGTAGCGCGTGAGCGTCTGGAACTGCTCCTCGGGGAGGGTGCCGTCCTCTTGGAGCGACTGCTGCAGCTTGGGGAAGTTGACCCATGCGGTGATGGTGGTCTCCAGGAGCTGCAGGTTCTTGCGTTTGGCGTCGGTGTAGTAGCCCAGGTAGGCGTGGCAGGGCTCCACGACGATGACGGGACGCAGCCCTATCTTGCGCAGTATCGAGGCAAAGAAGACGCAGGCGTCGATGCAGTTGGCCTGGCGCGTCGTGAGCACCTGGTCGAAGAAGCGTATGTGTTGCACGTTGGTGTTGGTCGAGGGATTCGAGGTGCACGAGATCGACGAGTAGGCGATGCCGCGGTCGAGGGCGTAGTACCACACGGCGAAGACCTGTTCGGTGACGTCTTTGGCTTTGCCGGTCTGATAGCCCTGCAGGCGGGTGATGATGCCCTGCGCAAGGATGTCCGAGAGGATGTCGGGAATGGCCGAGTGGTCTTCGTTGACGAAGGCGGCGAAGAGCCAGCGGGTATCGACGACCTGGGTGCTCTTGAAGGAGAGCGGACACTCGTTGACCGAGCGCGCCGTCAGGTGGATGTTCTTGATGGCGGTCTCCTCGTCGTTGATGTAACAGGTCAGCGTCAGGTCGATGGCCAGGGGCTGGTGCAGGTTGCGCAGCCGGTCGTATTTCCATTTCACCGAGGGATGGAAGGTGTAGGTCTCGCCTTTCTTGGGCAGGATCTCCTGGAAGATGGTGACGTAGTTCAGGGCCGAGGAGTCGATGTCGACGCGGAGCACCGCGTCGTTGGTGGGTGCGGTCACTTGCAGGGTGAGGGGATAGAGCCTCACCGACTGGGTGTCCGACTGGCTGGACGTCTGCGTGGCCGTGTGGTTCAGGGCGAGGATAAGCGAGGGGTAGAGCTGGTTCTCGAAGAGGGGGTTGCACTGCGCCGTAAAGTTCACGTCACGGTATTTCTTCCCCTGCGGCGACGAGCAAGAAGTGAGAACTAAGAGAAAGAGCAGGTAGCAGGTAGCGGGTAGCAGGTAGCGGCTAGTGGATAGCACATGGCTACCAGCTCCCAGCTGTCCGCTATCAGCTTTAATTTTCAATTTTAAATTTTCAATTTTCAATTTACTAGTTCCGGGTTGTTGTTGATGAAGTCTGACCATTGCTTTTTTGTTGACTTTTTGACTTTTCGACTTTTCGACTCTTCGACCATCTGTATCACGGGGTTCGACAGCTGCAGGTGGGCCGTGTAGGCCACGGCGAGGGCGTCGGTGGCGTCGAGGTATTTAGGCGACTGATCGAAGCCGAGAATGGACTGCAGCATATTGGCCACCTGCTGCTTCGAGGCATTGCCGTTGCCGGCGATGTGCTGCTTGATGACCGACGGCTCGTATTCTGTGATGGAGAGGTCGCGCGAGATGGCGGCGGCGATGGCCACACCCTGCGCACGCCCCAGCTTCAGCATCGACTGCACGTTCTTCCCGAAGAAGGGCGCCTCGATGGCCAGGTGGTCGGGGTGGAACGAGTCGATGATCCTCACGGTAGACTCGAAGATCTTCCGGATGCGCAGGTTGAAGTCTGGAATCTTCTTCAGGTACAGCACATCCATCGCTAGAATCGCCGGAGCCTGAGGAGTGGCTGAGTGACTGAGTGACTGAGTGTCACCAGTGTCCAACAGCGCGTAGCCGAGAATCTGCGTGCCAGGGTCGATGCCTAAAATTATCATAGTGATGAATGATGAATGATAAGTGATGAATGTTGAATGATGAGTGATGAATGATAAAAGATGCAAAAATGAAGGAAAGAACTAAAATAAATACAAGAAGACGGTTGTACAGAATATTATTTGTCAGCCTAATTTTCAATTTTCAATTCGAGCGTGAATCGTGAGTCCAGTTTCTCGCGGAAAAGGTAGAGCACGAGGAGGTAAAGGCCAAGGGTGGCAAAGGTGAGGAGTATGACGAGGGGCTCCGGCAGCGCTGCCAGCGACAGCGCGACGGCAACGGCGATGAGGAGTATCGCGGGCAGCACGTATGCCCACCAGGTGGCAAGCAGACCCCGCGTATGGTCGATGGTGACGGTCACGCGGTCGCCGACTTCGAAACTTGAAGTCTCGAAGTCTCGAAGTCTCGAAGTCTTGAAGTCTTGAGGAATGGGTATATCGAGGGTCTTGGTTTTGGATTCGGCGAAGCCACATTTGCTATGGGCGGCGCAGGCGGCGCAGGCTGAAGTAGACTCAATCTGTACGGTGACGAAGCCAGGCTTCACGGCGGTTACTATTCCGGGATGATCCATATAATGGGCAATGTTTAATGATGAATGTTTAATGATGAGTGATGAACCCTCATTCATCTGAATGAGATGATTCCGTTGCAGTTTTTTACGCAGCGGCCTTGTGTGTCGATGGTGTACCTTTGGTTGTTGAACCACACCTCCGTGCGCTGGTATTTGAAGGGCGCGGCGAGGTCGAAGATGAAGGGTAGGAAGGGCTGACCGAGGGTGTCGATATAGCCCCAGCGGCCGTCGAGGCAGACGGCGGCGAGGCCGTCGGAGAAGGCGTAGGCGCGAGAGAAGAGGCGCTCGGTGACGGGATTGCCGTCGAGGTCGACGAAGCCCAGGAGGCTGTCTTTCTCGACGAGGGCGAGACCGTCGTGATAGAGGTATTTCTCGCCCGAATTGACGAGGTTCTGGTATTCGATGGGGAGTACGATGCCGCCGAGGGTGTCGATGATGCCGTAGCGGTCGTCGATGCGTACCATGGTGCGCCCCTGGACGAAACGCCCTATCTCGTCGTAGGTGCAAGGAATGACCTCACGGCCGTCGAGGTCGAGGAACCCCTGCTTGCCCGTGGTTACCCTGGTGACGCCGATACGTCCATCCGCGACGGTGGTGTAGGGGAGGTAGTGGGGAGGAGTGACAGGAGAGACTTCGAGACTTCGGGACTTCGGGACTTCGAGATTCTGGGACTTGATGTCTTGATGACTTGAAGTCTTGATGACTTTATAGAGAGCCATCCCGTTTTCGTCGCCAGCGAAGAAGGTGCCGTGGTCGGGTGTAGAGAGCTGTTCGAAGCGCGTGGTGAGGATTTCGTTACCGAGGGTGTCGATGAGGCCCCAGCGGTCGTAGCGGCGGACGGGAGCGACGCCGCCGGAGAAGGGCATCACATTCTCGTAAATGGGTTCAAAGAGGAGGCTTCCAAGGGTATCGATGAAGGAGCAGAGGAGGAAGGCGGAGTCGACGACTACCGCCACAGGTGCACGGTGCTCTTGGAAGGGACCGGCCTGTGGGTATCGCGGCGGGACGACGATGTTGCCGTGGAGGTCGGCATAGCCGTAGAGGTTGTTTTTGGCGAAGAGGATGCGGTTTTCGGAGGGTGGGGCGACAAAGTCGTAGTGGGGTGGCAGAATTTCGCGTCCTGAGGTATCGATGAGGCCTGCGAGGGTGTCGTCCATCCAGACCTGGCAGTAGCCGTCGCGGAAGGTGGACACATATTTATAGGTGGGGGGGACTATGACTTTTCCGTCGTAGCGGCGGAAGCCGTAGAGGTCGCCGTCGCGGAGGGTCTCGAAGCCGTCGACATAGAGGATGTCGCAGCCGCAGGAGGAATCACTCTGATAGCGGACTTCCTGGCCGTAGAGCGAATTGAAAAATGAAAAATGAAAAATGAAAATTAGGCTGACGCAAAGTAGTGTGTAGTTGTTAGTGTGTAGTGTGTAGCATTTGTGGTTAAGTGCTACACACTGCCCACTACCTACTATCCACTTATTTCGATAACCGTTAATCATTAACCATTAATCATTACCAATTCATCATTCATCACTCATCACTCATCACTCATCATTCATCACTCATCATTCATCACTCATCGTTTATATCCTTTCCACGCTGTTGGTGTCGCACCATCCTTTCGTGCCGTCGGCGAGGATGATCTCGTGGTATCCGGAGAGGGTCTGTGAGATGGTCACCTTAGTGCCTTCGTGGAGGATAAGTTTGTCGGGGCTTACCTCTTCGGGGGTGCTCTTGACAGCCACGGACTGCTGCATGACGACGGCCTGCGAGTGGTCGTTGGCGTGGTGTATGGCAGCGAGGAGCAGGAGGAAGGAGGCGACGGTGAGGACTGTGAAAAGGACTGCTACGGAGAAGGCTAGCTTGCGGCGGTGCAGAGAGTGGGAGAGGAGGAAGGCCACGATGGCGGCGGCGAGGAGTGCGAGGACGAGGAGGGTGATGATGCGCCAGGCGGGGAAGGAGATGCGCGAGGCGAGCGTATGGACCCAGTCGGCGAGGAAGAAGGAGGGGAGGGGAGAGATGCGGTCGACGGTGCGGCTGTTGGCGAGTTGGAGATTCTCGCGGGCGTCGTCGAAGGAGGGGTCGAGACGGAGGGTGCGCTCATAGTAGAGGATGGCCTGGGCGAGGCTGTCGAGGCGGAAGTAGGCATTGCCGAGGTTGTAGAGCAGCTCGGGACTTGTCTGACCTGCCGACAGGGCGTTTCGGTAGTTTTCGACGGCAGCGGTGTAGTTCTTTTGGCTGAAGGCGGCGTCACCCTGCTGCGCCTGCGTCAGGGCGTTCTGAGCAGCAACGGGGGCAGTGAAAGTAAAAAGTAAAAGGTAAAAACTAAAAATGAGGAATGAGGAATGAGGAGTGGCTATCGGCTGCCTGCTACCAGCTATCTGCTTATTTATTATAGGTTTCATGTTTTGGGTTTTTACGTTTTGGAGTTTTGGTTATTGTTAAATGAGATTAAATGGCGCGTCATTCAATTCATCATTCAACATTCATCACTCATTTTATACCAGGTTGACAATCATATTGAGGGCTTCGTCGTAGATGATCTGTTTCTGCGTTTCGGGGTTGCCTGGGGCGAAGCGGGCGAGGTCGACGTCCTCGAGGACCTTCATGATGGACTGATGCTGGTCGTCGGAGATGTGCTTTTCGAGGAGGCAGCTGTTGACGGTGTCGCGGTTGAGCTGTGAGAGGGGGATGCTGTATTTGTCGGAGAGGCAGCCCCAGATGGCGCGGTAGATCTCCTCGTAGAAATGCTTGGTGTCGTCGGAGCCGAGGTATGCGGCGGCTTTCTTGAGGCGTCGACGTGCTATACGGATGGCGCGTTTCTTGCGCATGCCGTCGATGTCGCCTCGTTGGGCTTGGTATCTGCGGCCGAAGACGACGGCAGCGGCGGCGAGAGCGGCGATGAGAAGTGCCGCGAGACAGAAGGGCCAGCCGACCTTGGCCTTGTCGTTGACGCTCTGTAGGCTGGCGACGGGGTGGATATAGTGGATGTCGTTGATGAGGAGCTGCACATTGTCTTTACCCGAGAAGGAGGAGGAAGAGCCCTTGCCCTTCTCGACGACGATGCTCTGCGCGGGAAGGGTGATGGTGGAGTAGCTGCCGGAGGAGGGATCGAAATAGACGAACTGGTAGGCGGGGATGGTGAAGGACCCCTGGCTGCGGGGGATGACGACCCACTCGAAGGTGCGGGATCCGGAGATGCCGTTCTCGGACTTGGTGATCTTGTCGTCGATCTGGGGGTCGTAGACCTCGAAGGAGGTGGGAAACTGGGGAGTGGGCGGGGTGACGAGCATGAGGTTGCCATGTCCCGAGAGGGTGAGCTTGTAGGAGACTGCCTCGTTAGACTTCACCGTTTCGGCGGAGAGACCGCCCTTCACGGAGAAGGAACCCACGGCGCCGGAGAAGTTGTCGGGAGCCTCGGGCAGGGGCTTGACGGTCACAGAGACGGATTTGGTGTGGAGGGGGTACTCGACGGCTTGGGTGGCGTAGTTGCTGAAGAAGGGGTCGTCGAAGAGGTCCCACATGGTGCCGGTGCGGCGACGTGGCGCCTGGACGAGGGCCAGCACGTTGAGGTCGAGGGGCTCGATGGTGAGCTTGCCGCTCTCCTGGGGGAAGAGTGCTCCGCGCCGAATCTCCGCCACTTGGTAGCGGCGGTTGTTGACGGTCTCCTCATACTGTTTCACACGATTCTGGTTGGCGGAGAGGTCCTCGGCCCAGAATCCCTTGTTACCCGGCAGTTTGTCGATAGCGAACTGGCTGATGGGCACCTGTGTGTAGATCTTATAGGTGACGATGATCTGTTCCCCTTGGTAGGGGTTGGCTTTGCTCACCGAAGTGCGAGCGAAGAGCTTGTTGTCATCGATTTGCGAAGCCGGCTGAGGCTGCTGCGCCCAGGGGTCGTAGCTCTGTCGGCGTTGTTGCTGCTGTTGCTGCTGTTTACGTTGTTGCTGCTGGGCTTGGCTGAGTTTCTCCACCTTGATGGTGAAGCTGTTGGAAGAAATCTTCTTTCCGTTCACGGAACAAGAGGCAGAGCCCACAGTAAAGGTCCCTTCGACGTCAGCCAAGAGACGGTAGGAGAAGGTGGTCTGAGTGGAAGAGGACCATTGGCCATTGATGTTCGATGTGGATTGCTGTATGCCACGGTTGGGGCCGGAGCGAAGAGAAAAACCCTTGAAAGAGGGACCGTGGAAGTCCTGCGCCATATCGTTGACAACGAAGGTGACGGTGAAATTGTCGCCCACATAGACCGATTTAGGAGCCTGGACGGTCATCTCCTGAGCGAGGAGAGAATTGAAAATTGAAAATTGAAAATTGAAAATCAGGCTGACAAATAATATTCTGTACAACCGTCTTCTTGTATTAATTTTAGCTCTTTCCTTCATTTTTGCATCTTTTATCATTCATCACTCATCACTCATCACTTATCATTCATCACTCATCATTCATTTTCTACCATTCTTTCTCGATATGTTTTCCGCCGACCACTTTGGCTTTCTTCTGCTGGTCTTTGAGGGTCTGGCGCTCGTTGTTCTTTACGGCCTCGAGCATACGCTCGGCGTTCTGCTTGGTGGGGTCGAACTTCTGACCCGCCGAACGGCTTTTCTCTTTCTGCTGCTGGGGCTGGTTGTTGTTTTGGTTGTTTGGGTCGGACTGATTCTCTTTCTTTTGTTGGTTTTTCTGCTCTTTTTGATCTTGGTTCTGTTGGTTCTGTCCGTTCTGCTTCTGCTTGTCTTTCTGGCGCTGCAGCTCCTTCTTCACCTGGTCGTTCAGCTGGTCGGAGTCCTGCTGCTTGCGCTGCTGGTCTTTGTCTTTGTCGCCGCCTTTTTGTTGCTGTTGTTGCTGTTGCTGCTTCTTCTGGTCCTGCTTCTTCTGGTCCTGTTTCTTCTGGTCTTTGTTTTGTTGCTGCTGTTGCTGTTGCTGCTGCTGCTGGTTCTGCTGGTTTTGCTGTTGTTGCTGTTGCATCTTTTTCAGCAGCCGTTGCGCCATTGCCAGGTTATAGCGACTGTCGTTGTTTTTGGGGTCCACCTTCAGCGCTCCCTTATAGCACTCGATGGCGGTTTTCAGTGTCTGCTGGTCGTTGTCGCTCTGAGCCAGCTTGAAGAAACTGTTGCCCATGTTGTGCATGGTGTTGACCCGCTGGCGGTCGTCGAGGTTGCGGTTTGTCAGCGCTTTGCTGTAGCGGTTTGCTGCCTCGAGATAATTACCCTGCCGGTAGAGTGCGTTGCCCAGATTGTATTGTCCGGCGAAATCGTTGCTGTCGACATCAAGGATCCTGCGGTAGTGTGTCGCGGCGGTGTCGAACTTGCCGCGCTGGTAGTAGCGGTTTCCCGAGCGCAACTCATGGATGTCGCCCTGGGCAAAGATCAATTGAAAATTGAAAATTGAAAATTGAAAAAATAGAAGTATATAAAGTGCTTTTTTCATTTGGCTTAACTGGCTACTTGATTACTAAATCAAAAAATCTTCCATTTTTTGTTGCGGCGTTCGAAAATTAGAACCTCGGCCAGCAGGCAGAGAAGTCCTGCCACCAGCGGATACTGGTAGCGGCTCTCGTAGGCGCTGAAGGTGGCCTCCTCGAAGTCCTTCTTCTCGAGGTTTTCTATCATCGACTTTATCTCGCTGAGGTTGCCGCTGTTGTCGGCACGCACATAGACACCCTTGCCCGCTTCCGCAATGTCGCGCAGCATCTGCTCGTTGAGGCGAGTCATGATGACGTTGCCCTCGCGGTCACGTTTGTAGCCGTAGCCGCGGCTGCGAGGCGAATGGTCGGGGATAGGGGCTCCGTCGGCCAGACCCATGCCCACAGTGCTCACGCGCACACCTTCTTTTGAGGCTTTCTTCGCGGCACCTACGGCATCGTCCTCGTGGTTCTCGCCGTCGGAGATGACGATGATGGCCCTTCCGTTCGAGGTCTTCCATTCGCGGTCGGGGTCGCCCCAGCCGAAGGTCTCCATGGATTTCTCTATGGCGTCTCCGATGGCGGTACCTTGGGTGCCGACCATCGAGCAGTCTATCTGGTCGAGGAACAGCTTGACGGCGCTGTAGTCGCCGGTGAGCGGCATCTGTATAAAACTCTCTCCGGCAAACACCACGAGGCTCACGCGGTCACCGGTCATCTCGCTCATCAGGTTGGCGACCACCCGTTTGGCGCGTTCCAGACGGTTGGGCTGCAGGTCTTCGGCCATCATGCTGTTCGACACATCGAGGCAGATAGCTATATCGCTGCCGCTGCGTTTGCCTTTCTCTATTTTCGTCCCTATCTGTGGGTTCGCCAGCGCTACTACAATGAGCGTGGCACCTGTCAGCGTCAGCGCCATCTTCGTCGCCGGACGCCACCGTTTGGCGTCGGGAATCAGGCGTCCGAACATTTTCTTGTCGCCCCACTGCTCCAGCCGACGGCGAGTCCGCCAGCTCATCAGTCCCCACAGCACTCCGACGGCAGCCACTGCCACCAGCCACCACAAATACTCTATATGTTCGAAATGTATCACTTTTTACGTTTTACGTTTGAAGTTATAGTTTGAACCAGCCCCATTTGACGAGGGCCTCTAGACCCAAGGCTATCAGCGCCAGCCACAGCCATTTGGAGAACTCATCTTTCGTCTGAGCATACTGTGTCACGTCAATCTTGCTCTTCTCCATCTTGTCAATCTTCTCGAAAATCTCCTCCAAGGCACCTTTGTTCGTGGCGCGGAAATACTGACCCTCCTTCGTGGCACCAGCCATCTCTTTCATTAGGGCTTCGTCGATTTCGACATCCACATTCTGGTAATGCACCCTGCCCAGCTCGTCGCGGAAAGGGTAGGGGGCTTTGCCCCGGGTACCGATGCCGATGGTGTAGAGACGTATGTTGTACATCGCTGCGATCTCGGCAGCACTCTGCGGGTCTACGCTGCCCTGGTTGTTTACGCCGTCGGTCATCAGGATGATGACTTTGCTCTTGGCTTCGCTGTCTTTGATGCGGTTGATGGCCGTAGCCAGGCCGTCGCCCAGCGCCGTTCCGTCGCGCATCGTGCCGCTTTTCAGGCTCTTCAGCTGCTTCAGCAGCACCTGGTGGTCTACCGTCAGCGGCACCTGTGTGAATGACTCTCCGGCGAAGACTACCAGACCTATGCGGTCGCTCTTGCGGCCTTTGATGAAGTTCTCGGCAACACTCTTGGCAGCCTCCAGTCGGTTCGGCCGGAAGTCCTCGGCCAGCATGCTTCCCGACAGGTCGACAGCCAGCACGATGTCGATGCCCTCCACCGTCATCTCTTCACGGCTCAGACGGCTCTGCGGACGCGCCAGCGCCACCACCACGGCGGCTACGGCGACAACGCGGCAGGCATAGGGTAGCCAGCGAAGGCGTTGACGCAAGGTCTTCTTCACACCCTTTAGAAACGAAGTGCTCGAATGCTGCAATGCTGCCTCCTGCTTCCTGTAACGCCACATCCACCACCCGATAAGCAGCGGCACCAGTATCAAACCCAGCAGCATCCACGGATGCCCAAAGGTTATGTTATTCATCCTTTACCTCCTCCCCGTTTGACGTCTCGGTGGGCTTTATGCTCTGCCATAGCATCTTGACAAACTCCACAGCTTGATTCATCGAGTGGTCGTGCTCGTAGGGCTGCGGCTCACTCTTGGCGAATTTCACTAGGTCGGCAGTGGTGAAGATGCTGCGTAGCAGGGAACTCTCCACTCTCCACTCTCCACTCTCCACTGCCTCAATGGTCTCGTCGCTCGTCAACTCCGTGGCGCGGATGCCCGTGGCTTCCTCAATGAAACGACGTACAATGTCGGTTAGCTCGGTATGATATTCCTTGACTCTCCCGGCCTGCCACAGCTGTTTGCGGCGCAGCTCCTCGAGGCTGTCGAGGGCACGCTCTTCGGGAGTGCGAGTGTCGACAGGCTCATGCGGTCCCAGCACCTCTTGGATTTTCTTCCGGTGGGTGTAGAGCCACCAGCCGAGTAAACCGAGGGCGATGATGCCCAGTCCCAGCAACACCCAGCGGAAGATTTCCCAGAAAGAGTAGGGGGCACGCTCGATGTCGGCGATGTCCTTGATGTCGGCGCGGGCGGTGGTGTCCACATCTACGTCGAGCACCACAAGCGGCATCGAGTCTACGGCACTCAGCATCACGTAATGCACGCCGGGCTCGAAACTCGTCAGTACCGTGCTTTGGGTATGCTTCGCTGTGTCGAACGTCTGCTCTCCAACCACCTCGATGGTGTTGTTGTTCAGTATCTCGGGTGTCGGATACAGGCGTGCGTTCGTTACCGTCAGCGTTGTTTGACCACCCAGCTGGATGGTGTCGTCACTCAGCTTCGCCTGACCATAGACCTCGCTCAACAAGCCCGTCAAGCCTATGAATCCTATGATGAATATCTTTTTCATTTAGTTTGTCTCCTTAATCTCTTGCCTCCTGCCGTCTTAGCTCCTTTTGGCAAACAGCCCTCTCAGCGGCTTCACAAAGTCTTCGCCGGTCCAGAGCGTCGTCATGTCCACGCCGTAGCGCCGCATGGTCTGGTCGAGTTCTTTCCCGTGCTCCTCAAAGCGTCTGTCCACCATCTTCCTCACCTCGGCGCTTCCCGTGTCTACCCATAGCGTCTCTCCGCTCTCCGGGTCGTAGAACTTTGCGAGGCCTACGTTCGACATTCGTCCTTCCTCTCGGTCCACTAGCCGCAAGGCCACGAGGTCGTGCTTTCCCGCTGCCAGCTTTAACGCTTCGGTCCAGCTCTCCTTTTTTGCCACGCCTTTCTCGTTACCAATGAAGTCGCTCAGCAGGAATGCCGTGCAACGCCGCTTGGTGACGTTGGAGAAATAGCGCAACGCCAGGCTTAGGTCGGTACCGTTCGATTCAGGCTGGAAAGTGATGAGTTCTCGGATGATGCGCAGGATGTGTGTGCGGCCTTTTTTCGGTGGAATGAACTTCTCAATCTGGTCGCTGAAAAGAATCACACCCACCTTGTCGTTGTTCGCTATCGCGCTGAACGCCAGTGTTGCGGCGACCTCGGCGGCCAGCTCTTCCTTGAACTGCCCTTGGGTGCCGAAACGGTTGCTCCCGCTCACGTCTACCAGCAGCATCACCGTCATCTCCCTCTCCTCCTCGAATACCTTCACATACGGATGTGCCAGACGTGCCGTTACGTTCCAGTCGATATTGCGCACGTCGTCGCCGTACTGGTACTCCCTCACCTCGCTGAACATCATTCCGCGCCCTTTGAACGCCGAATGGTATTCACCGCTGAACATCTGCTGGCTCAGACCCCTCGCTTTTATCTCGATTTTGCGGACTTTCTTGATTATGTCTTCGTTCATAACTGAACACTAAACACTGAACACTAAACACTGAACACTAAACACTGAACACTAAACACTGAACACTAAACACTGAATTAAGGCACATCCACACGGTTCAGCACCTCGTTCACGATCTCCTCGCTCGTAATATTCTCAGCCTCGGCCTCGTAGGTCAGACCGATACGGTGACGCAACACATCCATCGCAATGGCACGCACGTCCTCGGGAATCACGTATCCGCGGCGTTTCATGAAGGCATAGGCTTTGGCGGCGGCGGCCAGGTTGATGCTGCCGCGCGGCGATGCGCCATAGTTGATCAGCGGCTGCAGCTTCTCCAGACCATACTGTCCGGGGAAACGCGTGGCGAAGATGATGTCGGTGATATAGTTCTCAATCTTCTCGTCCATATAGACTTCGCGAACCAGCTCTCTGGCTTTCAGAATATCCTCTGGCTTCACTACAGCCTTGCTTTCTCCATTCAATCTTGAGCTGGCACCACCATTCACCTGCTGATGAAGAATCTCACGCTCTTCTTCTCTCTTCGGGTAGCCAATCACCACCTTCAGCATGAAGCGGTCCACCTGTGCTTCGGGCAGCGGATATGTACCCTCTTGCTCTATCGGGTTCTGCGTTGCCAACACCAGGAACGGCTCCTCCAGCTTGAAGGTTTGCTCGCCTATTGTCACCTGGCGTTCCTGCATGGCCTCCAGCAGGGCACTCTGAACCTTGGCAGGGGCACGGTTGATTTCGTCGGCGAGGATGAAGTTGCTGAAGATAGGTCCTTTCTTCACCTGGAATGACTCGCTCTTCTGGCTGTATATCATCGTGCCGATAAGGTCGGCAGGCAGCAGGTCGGGGGTAAACTGTATGCGGCTGAACTTTGCATCGATAGCTTTCGCCAGCGTGGTGATGGTCAACGTTTTGGCCAATCCAGGTACACCTTCCAGCAACACATGTCCGTTACTCAGCAGGCCGATAAGCAGTCCCTCTACCATATGCTTCTGCCCCACAATCTGCTTGCCCATCTCGAGTGTCAACATATCCACAAAAGCACTCTCGCGTCCTATGCGCTCATTAAGTTCCTGAATATTTACAGATTCCATATTTTTTTTATTTTTATGTTTTCTCCATTAACTAAAAAAAAACGCCTTTATTGTATTTTTAAATAAAATTATGATTTCACCCCTTTGCACCCTATCTGCCAACGTTTTTTTTCAATAAAATAAAAATAATTCTTTATAATTAAAGAAAAAATTGTATCTTTGTACGTTAATTGATTTGTTTGAAAATAAAATAACTAATTAATATTAAATAACTTATGAAAAGAAACAAAGTACTTCTCGGCTTGTATGTAGGCCTCCTGACTTTGGCTGGAGGGGCTGCCAACGCCCAGTCCGGTAACAAATTCTTCGAAATCGGCCCCGCCAACGTCGGTGGCCACGTTACCAGTCTCTGCCTCGACCGTCAGGACACGAACAACACCACAATCTACGCCGGCGCGGCCACTGGTGGCCTCTTCGTCAAGTCCGCCGACACCAACATCCTCCGCACCCTCTACTCCAACATCCCCGGTATCGATGCCAACAACATCGAGCGCCTCGCCGCCAATACCGGCATCTGGCACCGCGTCCCTTACTTTGTTAACAACAGAGAGGTCTCGCTCCCCATCAGCTGCCTCGCTCAGGGTCCCGACAATACCGTCTTTATCGGTACCGGTAGCAACGACTACTCCTATGGTACCAACTTCACCAAACGCTCCCTCAAAGGCTCCGGCGTCTATCGCTTCAACCCCCAGACCTCCGAGTTCCAGCCCATCGCCTCTACCGTCGATAACGACGACTTCACTGTGGTTAAGGACATCGCTTACATCGTCCGCACCGTGAACGGCATGGAGAAACTTTACCTTTATGTCGCTACCAGCACGGGCCTCTACCGCTGGAGCATGGATGCCAACGCCTCCAGCAGCCTCTGGAACCTCCCCAACAACTACGACGTCGTCTTCGTGGGCAATGTCGACGAGATCGTCATTTCCTCCGCCCGTAAGACCGCCTACTTCGCCAGCGGCAACCAGCTCTACAGCATCGGCGACGCTACGGCCCCCGCTCCTGTGACCTACAACAATATCTCGACCACCAACAGCGCCTTCGGCGGCACCAACATCGCCATCAAACTGGCTATCTCGCACGCCGACACCAACGTGGCCAACACCTACCTCTACGCTATGACCATCAACGCCAACGGCCTCATGGACGCCCTCTACGTCACCACCGACGGCCACACCTGGAACACCCTCACCACCTCCTCCGTGATGCCCTTCACCGCCAACTCCGGTAAGTTCTGCGGCGCCATCGCCATCGACCCCGAGAATCCTCGTCGTGTCGCCCTCGGCGGTACCAACGTGCAGGTCGGCGAAGGTATCCTCGAAGGTGCCTACTACCAGTGGAACCAGGCTTCCGCCAGCGAGTTCGAACTCAACGCCGGCGACTATATGTCCTCCGTCTATAACAACTATAGCTTCGTCCACTCCGGCATCCACCAGATACTCCCCATCGTCCGCTACGTGGAAGGTGAGAAGAATGTCGTCTACTACATCGCCACCGACGGCGGCGTCTACTCCACCTCCAACAATTTCGTCTCCTTCAGCAATGAGAACCGCGGTATGAACAATGTCCAGATCAACGGCCTCGCCGTGAGCCCCGACGGTACCCTCATCAGCGGCGCCAACAGCAACGCCTGCCCCCTCATCGAGCCCTACCTCGACCACAACGTCGACTCCGCCCACCGCGCACAGCAGGAGATTTCCTGGTACAACGACGGTAGCCTCCTCCTCAACAACGACGCCAATATCATCTGGACCGGCAACGGCGGCAATGTCGCTGCCTCCGCCTTCCAGCAGCTCGCTCCCCTCTCGCGCCGCGTCATCTTCACCTCCTCCTCCAACGCCAACTTCGGCCGCGCCTATGCCGACTACCTCGACTACACCAACACCACCACCTGGACCATCGGCGACGCCTTCGTCCATGAAGACCACCTCAACGGCGGCCCCGAAATCGGTCAGATGACCCTCTGGGAGACCGACAACAACACCATCTTCAAAGACTCTATCAAAGTCTGTGTCGACACCCTCGGATACATCTTCCGCAAACGCGGCAACGTCTACGACACCGTCTGGCTGTCCCTCCCCGGAACCACCCGCGCCGTCAGACTCCAGTATCGCGACTCCATCACCGCTGTCGGTGAGCACGTCACCGTCATCGACACCATCCCCGTCGGTACCGGCCGCGCCGGCCGCTTCGAGATGAAGGCTGGCGACAAGGCCAACTTCAACAGCCGCGCTAACTCCGAATACCCCTTCGAGTACACCTTTACCAACGCCGACGTCAACATGCCCGGCAACCACAAGCGTCTCGCTTCCGACTCCATCAAGGTGCTTAACCCCATCCAGTCCCGTATGCTCGTCGTCGCCAACACCGTCGTCGGCGGTATGAGCAGCTCCACCAACTACTCCGTCTTCTACTCCTGGATGCCCACCGACTTCACCAAGGTCTACAACTCCAGCGACGCTACCCTCTACGATAAACTCATGTGGTGGGCTCCCCTCATCACCATCATCCCCTCCAACGCCGGCTTTGAGAACACCCGCACCCGCTCCGCAGCCTTCAGCCGCGACGGCCGCTTCGTGTTCGTCTCCGCCTACGATGTCCTCACCCACAAGTCCATGCTCTTCCGCCTCAGCGGCTTCGAGAACATTAACTACACCAAGTCTAACAACAACGTCTACGAAGACCTGATGCTCGACCCGGGTAACACCAACCCCATCATCCACATCGACACCTTCGCCTTCAACGGCAGCAAGTGGATCAACCGTCCCATCAGCTCCATCGCCGTCGACAACCGCGCCGGCCAGGATCGCCTCATCCTCACCTTCGAGGACTTCTGCGACACCATGCCCAATGTGGCTATCATCAACAACGCCTCCACCAACCTCACTACCCTGACCCCCGCCGCCATCAACGGCTACGCCAATATCCCCGCCTACTGCGCCCTCGTCGAGGATAGCACCGGCACCATCTATGTCGGTACCGAGAACGGTGTCTTCACCTCCACCAACGGCACTTCCTGGAACGTCTACAACAACATCACCGGCGTTCCCGTGACCGCTATCGTCCAGCAGACCGGCAAGCTGCCTGTCCGCCGCACCCTCACCCACACCGGCGTCAATGCCAACAACATGGTCTTCGCTAAGACCAAATGGCCCCGCGCCCTCTACTTCGGCACCTATGGCCGCGGTATATTCATGGATATGACCTATGTCACCGACACCGTCAACGAGGTCTCCGATCCTCAGGATTACGAGCCCGTCGTCGACATCCCCGTCGTCCGCAACAACGGCATCAACAGCCTCAACCTCTTCCCCAACCCCGTCTACGGTGAAGCCAACCTCGCCATCAACGCCGCCGTCGCCGGCAACGGTATCCTCCGTGTCTACGACCTCAACGGCCGCTGCGTCATCAGCCGCAACCTCGGCCACATCGCCGAAGGCGAGCAGCTCATCACCCTCAATACCGACGGTATGGCCAAGGGTATGTATCTGATCAACGTTATCATCAGTGGCCACACCGCCACCGCCAAGATGATGGTTCGCTAATCGGGCACGATAACACAATAAAAGAGGTGCCGCCCGAAAGAGCAGCACCTCTTTTATTAAATTAATGAATACATATAATATTATATATATAGATCCATTAACCCTATGAACACTAACCTCGTCCAAGAACTCAAATGGCGCGGCATGATCCACGACATCATGCCCGGCACCGAAGAGCAACTCAATAAAGAAGTTACCACGGCTTACGTGGGTATCGACCCCACCGCCGACTCCCTCCATATCGGCCACCTCGTCTCTATCATGCTCCTCAAACACCTCCAGATGGCAGGCCACAAGCCCCTCGCCGTCGTCGGCGGCGCCACAGGCATGATCGGCGACCCCTCCTTCAAGGCCCAGGAGCGCAAACTCCTCACCGTCGAGGAAATCCAGCACAACGTGCAGTGCATCCGCCACCAGCTCGAGCGCTTCCTCGACTTCGACAACCCCGTCAATGGTGCCGAGATCTGCAACAACTACGACTGGATGAAGGACTACCTCTTCCTCGATTTCATCCGCGACGTGGGTAAGCATATCACCGTCAACTACATGATGACCAAAGACAGCGTGAAGAAGCGCATGGAGACCGGCATCTCGTTCACCGAGTTCAGCTACCAGCTCCTCCAGGGCTACGACTTCCTCACCCTTTACCGCACCAAGGGCTGCAAGCTCCAGATGGGCGGCAGCGACCAGTGGGGTAACATCACCACCGGCACCGAGCTCATCCGCCGCATGGAAGGCGGCGAGGCATTCGCCCTCACCTGCCCCCTCATCACCAAGGCCGACGGCACCAAGTTCGGCAAGACCGAAGGTGGCAACGTATGGCTCGACCCCGCCAAAACCAGCCCCTATAAGTTCTACCAGTTCTGGCTCAACTGCTCCGATGTCGATACCGCCAAGTATATCCGTATCTTCACCCTCTTCTCGAAGGAAGAGATTGAAGCCCTCGAGAAGCAGCACGCCGAGGCTCCCGAACAGCGCATCCTCCAGAAAGCCCTGGCCAAAGACATCACCGTCCGCGTCCACGGCGAAGAGGCTTACAATACCGCCATCGCCGCCTCCGAGCTCCTCTTCGGCAAAGCTACCACTGAGCAGCTCAACGCCCTCGACCGCGACACCCTCCTGAGTGTCTTCGAAGGTGTGCCGCAGTTCACCGTCAGCCGCGCCGCCATCGAGGCCAACCCCTCGCTGGTCGACCTCTCCGCCGAGGTGGGCATGTTCGAGAGCAAGGGCGCTATCCGCCGCGAGCTGAAGCAGAACTCCATCAGCGTCAACAAGCAGAAGGTAGGGGAGGACTGCACCCTCTCTGCCGCCGACATCCTCGCCAGCGGCTGCATCCTTGTCCAAAAAGGCAAGAAGAACTACTACCTCCTCAACGTGGAATAGTTTTAGATTAAGAGAAAACCCCTACGGAGGGTAAGGAAAGAAGCCCGGTTTTCCGGGCTTCTTCTATTAACAGAGAACGCCTACGGCGTATTTGTGGACATCACACTACGCCGTAGGCGTTTCCTTTTCATAACAGTGCGTCCAGTTTGGGGTGACCGCTTATCAGTTTGCCACCCATCGTAGCCACGCAGTCTACCTGCGCCTGGCAGCACAGTTTGTTGTCGGCCTTGCGGAAGATAGCCTGGTGGAAGATGTAGCGGATGCCCTGCTTCTCGGGTCGCAGACGGCACACATACTCGTCGCAGGGACGCAGCGGCACCTTGTATTTGATTTCGAACCGCGCCACCACCACATCGATACCTTGTTCGTGCAATTCGGCGAAACTCACCCCACGCCCGATGATATACAGGTGCCGCGAGTGCTCCATGTAGTGCTGGTAGTTGGCATTGTTTACAATGCCCTGAATATCACATTCATAGTCCCTGACTATGTCGGTGTTCTCAAAAATATATTCCATGCTTTCATAACGTAAAAAACCGCAAAAAATTGCCTATTTGTAACTAACACAAAATCAGCATCATCTCCGTACCAACACCGTACCAACACCGTACCAACTCCTACCAAAGTCCGACTATGGTAGGAGATGATACGGTGTTGGTAGGTCGATGGTAGGTTGTTTGTCCCTTGATGGTACTTGTTAAATGTTAATTTTAACTTTTTTTTCAATATGTCACCGCTATGTCATTTTTTCTTCGTATCTTTGCAAATCTGTTTGGAATGTTAAATCAAACTATTATAGTATGTCACAAACAAGTATCAAAACACTGAGAGACAGCGCTGGAATGCGTTGGACTGCTCTGCTGCTGCTGGCTTTGGCCATGTTTTGCAGCTATGTTTTCATGGACATTTTGTCGCCTATCAAGGACTTGATGCAGGAAACCCGCGGTTGGGACAGCGCTTCCTTCGGCCGCATGCAGGGTGCTGAGGTGTTCCTCAACGTCTATGTCTTCTTCCTCATCTTTGCTGGTATTATCCTTGACAAGATGGGCGTCCGCTTCACCGCTGTGCTTTCGGGCGCTGTGATGCTTTTCGGCGGTTTTATCAAGTTCTATGCCTGTAGCGACGCTTTTGTCGGCACCAGTCTTGAGGCTTGGTTCAATAGCCACCTGAATTGGGACGGCGACATTCCCATCATCGGCACTATCCTTCCCTTTGCCGAGGGTATGCCTGCCAGCGCCAAACTGGCCGCTCTGGGCTTCATGTTCTTTGGTTGCGGCTGCGAGATGGCCGGTATCACGGTGAGCCGTGGTATTGTTAAGTGGTTCAAGGGCCGCGAGACGGCTTTGGCTATGGGTTCCGAGATGGCTCTCGCCCGTCTGGGTGTGGCCACCTGCATGATTTTCAGCCCTTATTTTGCAAGACTCGGTGGTGGCGTTCATGTCGACAATGCCGTTAAATTCGGTGTCGTCCTGCTCTGCATCGCTCTCATCATGTTCATCGTTTACTTCTTCATGGACAAGAAACTCGATGCTCAGACTGGTGAGGCTGAGGAGAAGGACGATCCCTTCAAAATTAGCGACCTTGGCAAGATTTTCTCCAGCCTCGGATTCTGGCTGGTGGCTCTGCTTTGCGTGCTCTACTACAGCGCCATCTTCCCCTTCCAGAAGTATGCCGTCAACATGCTGCAGTGTAACTTGGATTTGACTCCCGCCGACCCCAATACCTTCTGGGGCAAAGAAGCAGTAACCTGGGTGCAGTACCTGCTGATGCTTGTGGTGGCTGCTGGTTCGTTCTCGAGCAATTTCATCAAGAAAAACAAAGGTCTGAAATACGGACTGATGGGTGTGGCTATTATTGCCTTGATTGTCTACTGCTACATGGGCTATATGCGTGGTACCGCCGAGACCATCTTCGCTGTGTTCCCGCTGTTGGCTGTGGCCATCACTCCTATTCTTGGCAACTATGTCGACCACAAGGGTAAGGCTGCGTCGATGCTGATGTTAGGCTCTATCCTGCTGGTTATCTGCCATCTCACCTTTGCCTTCGTCCTGCCCGGCGTCTCGGCTGCTTCCGCTGCCGGTGGTGTCGTTGTGGCTTATGTCACCATCCTCGTCCTCGGCGCCTCCTTCTCGCTGGTGCCTGCCGCTCTGTGGCCTTCGGTGCCCAAGCTGGTCGACGAGAAGATTATTGGTTCGGCCTACGCCGCCATCTTCTGGATTCAGAACATCGGCCTCGGCCTGTTCCCCGCCCTTATCGGTCTGGTGCTCAACAAGACCAACAAGGAGGGTGCTGCCGCCCACGAGCTCGACTACACCTGGGCTCTCGTTATGCTGGCTGCCCTCGGCATTGCCGCTCTGCTTATCTCGGTCTATCTGAAAGCCGTTGACAAGAAGAAAGGCTATGGCCTTGAGGAACCCAATATCAAGGGTGAATAATTCTTTTGAATATCAATTTATGGAGACGTGCTTTGGCGCGTCTCCATATTTTTACTAAATACTTACGCATGGCAAATAATAATTCTGGATTCTCTTCTTCGTTCGGTGCCATCATGGCTGCCGCCGGGTCGGCCATCGGCCTGGGCAACATCTGGCGTTTCCCCTATATCTGCGGCAAGTATGGCGGCGGCGCCGCCATCATCGTCTACCTGCTGTTCGTCTTTCTTATCGGCATGGTATTGCTGATGAGCGAGTTCGTGATCGGTCGCCGCACAGGGCATACTCCCATGAAAGCCTATGAGGAGCTGCGGCCCAAGCATAGGAACTGGCGTTATGTGGGTCTGCTGGGTCTTATTACCAGCTTCCTCATCCTTTGTATTTACTTTGTCATCTCGGGCTGGACGCTGAACTACTTCTGGGAGTCGGTCAGCGGCACCTTGGCCTCGATAGCCGACGGCGATTTCGCCACTCATTTTGCTGCCTTCGCATCGTCGCCGGTGGCGCCGGTGGTGTGCCTTGTCATTTTTGCCGCGCTTACGCTGGTGATTATCCTTGGCGGTGTGCAGAACGGCATTGAGAAGGTCTCCAAGATTCTGATGCCCATCCTTTTGGTGCTGGTAGTGCTGCTCTGCGTGCGCTCGCTGACCCTTCCGGGAGCTTCGAAAGGTCTGGCCTATTTGTTCAGTCCCGACTTCTCGCAGCTCACGACGGAGGGGGTGCTGGCCATCCTCGGCCAGTCTCTTTTCTCGCTGTCGGTGGGTATGGGTGTGATGATTGTCTATGGCAGCTATCTCCCCAAGAATGACGGCATTTTCAAGAGTGCTATGTGGATTACCGTGTGCGACACCGCCATTGCTATTCTGGCGGGTGTGGCTATCTTCCCGGCAGTCTTCGCCAGCGGTCAGGACCCCGCTGGCGGTCCCAGCCTGGTGTTCAACGTGCTGCCTGTGGTCTTCAACTCCATGGGACAGGTGGGCAGTATGGTTTTTGGTGGCGCATTCTTCTTGCTGCTGGCAGTGGCGGCGCTAACGTCGGCCATCTCGTTGCTCGAGGCCCTGACGGCCTGGGGGGCGGAATACGGCAAGAAGCGTTCCACGTCGGCCATCCTCCTTTCGATTATTTTGGCTGCTCTTGCTGTGGTGGCGGCCTACTCCTATGAGGGGGGGCTGCTCAACGGTTTCAAGCCTGCCGGCATGTCGCTTTTCGACTGGCTCGACACACTCACGGGGTCCTATCTGCCGCCGATTTGTGCTCTGTTGACCATCATTTTCTTTGGATGGTTTATGAAAAAGGAAGAGATCCATGACGAACTCTCCAACCACGGCGTGATGAAAGTCGCGGGGTTCAAGGTGTTCTACTATTTCCTCGTGCGCTTCGTGGCACCCGTGGCACTGATTGTGTGTCTCGTCGCTCCCCTGATTCCTGCTATAAAGGAGCTTATTGCTTCGATTATTTCCTGAGGTCTTCCATCGCCCTTCTTTTGCATGGTTGTCAGTCAAGCTGACACCGCTGCAAAAAGCGGTTCAGCGGCACGCTGGCACGCCACACTTTCAATACCTCATCGAAAAGCTTCTCGCTCGCGAGGAGCTTTTCTGGCATAGTATAGCTGGTGCAGTAGTCCTTGTATTTCAGCAGGTCGGCATATTCCCAATCGGCAGGGTAGCCCTTGGGGACGCGCTGCAGCTTCTTCATGGTGAAGAACTCCGAGCCGAAGTGCTTCTTGTATGACGGCTCGTTCATGATGGCCAGGAATTCGTCGGTGCAGTAGAATATTTCCTGACGGATGGCGTTGAGGGCTTCGGGCGAGGGCATGAAGATGCCGCCGCCGAGGTTGCAGGTGCCCTTCAGACCGTAGGCCTCTTCGGTGCCCAGCTGGAAATAGTAGCCCGGCACGCCGCTGTTCTTGGGTCCCCAGCTGCTGAGGAAGCAGGCGATATGGGTCTTGTAGGGTGTCTTGTCGGCCGAGAAGCGCGTGTCGCGGTAGATGCGATAGACCGAGTTCTTCGGTGTCAGACCCACTAGCGTGTCGTCGTACTTCACCATCTCGTCGATGAGGGCCTGCGTGAAGACCTCGAAGTCAGCCTTGATGGCCAGCCAACGCTCCTTATGGTCGTTGAACCACGGGCGGTTGTTGTTTACTGTCAGCTCCTGCAGGAACGGCAGGGTGTCGGGGTGGAGGGTGGGTGTCATATGGTTGATAAGATTATTGGTTTATTCGTCGTAGTAGGTGATGGAACGTTGGAATGTCATACCGTCCTCGGTAAGGGTTGTCCAGTTTCCGTGGCGGTCGAGTGTATTGTAACTGACGTGTCGCTTGATGGTCCCCACATGGGGATAAGATATTATCTCGTCAGTAATATTGCCATATTCATCGCGGATGTAAACGGTGACATTCTCGCTACCGCCTTCTTTCCAGATTTCTTTCACCAACAGGTTCCGAGCATCATATTCATATAGGATAAGGTTGTCATCGTATATCATTGTTGCGACAAGACCTGCTTCGTTGTATGTGTAGAGCGTCGGGAAGGCTCGTCCTTCTGAGGTGATGCGGCAAAACTCGTCGCAGATGAAGTAAAAGGTGTCGATGTCGATGATTTTCTCCTCTTCGCTATAGGTGCGAATCACTTCCGTCAGACATCCGTCGGCTCCGTAGAGGTATGTGTCATGGAAACAGCTGCTGTCATCGAAGTTTAATCTCTCCACAATCTTCCCGTCGTTATAGCGATAGGTGGTGTTTGGAAGCTCACCTACGTATGTCGAATACCTGCTCTCCAGAAGCATCCCATCCTCGTTGAAATGCAGGTAGAGAGTGTCGGTCTTATCCATATCTGTTAATTGCCCAGTTAGGAGAACTTCCTTGACGTTCCCATGCAATGCATAGGTTTCAACGGTTGGGGGGGAGAAATAAGAATTCTGTGCCTCGGCACCTAATGCGCTGAGCATAAGAATTATCACCGGCAGGATGTGTCTGGTTCTCGTCATTATTTTTAGGTTATGATGTTTTTGTTGACCTGTTTCATTATTTCTTTTAGATGTAAAGGTTGCATATTGCTTCAATCTTTCAGCATAGAGGAAGATGAGCGGCAGGTGTGTTTCCGGTTAGTCATCGCCGGCATTTTTGTAGAAACGGTTGAGCTGGGGATTATAGACAGGTGTCGGTATGGCGGTGCGGATAGCGGCGGCTTGGTCGTCGGTGAGTTCGCAGTAGTGCATACCGAAGGCTTTGAGAGAGAGGGAGTCTCGCAAGATTATGATGGCGGCGGCAAGCTCGTGGCACACATGGTCGACAGACTCCTCTGGAGCACCTTCCATCGTGAGCAGCGACACACCACCTTTGCTCACAAGGTATTCACCCAGCAGAGGGATGTCTATTATATTCTTCTCTGGCAAGGTGTCCTCGTCGTTGGGGTTTGTGAGAAAGTGTATCACTTTCCCACGCAGTTGGCCGATGTCGCACGGCACGCGGTCGTCCTCATATTCATAGGCGGGCTCACCGGGTGGTGGCGGTGGTGGTGGAGTGTTTGTAAAGTCGTGGTTAAGGAATATATTTCCGGCGGAATCCACCCATACGCCCATTCTATTTCGCTCACGGATTTCATAGCAAAGGTCTGCGGGGATGCTGTCTTCTGTCAGTACCAGCGCGGTGTCGACACTACAGGTTTCTTGCCGGGTCCCACAAGCCACCAGCATAAGGACAGCCATGCTGAGGATGGAGAGTTTTTTTGTCGTCATAGGCTCCGTAACCATTTGATTTCTTCGGCCCAGCGCATGGGGTCGGGGGTCTCAAGAATGATGGGCATATTGTCGAAGCGGGCGTCGTGCATGAAGCGCGGGAAGAAAGCTTTTCCCAAGAATCCTTCGCCCAGTACTTCGTGGCGGTCGACATGACTTCCTGCATTCTTCTTGCTGTCGTTGAGGTGGATGGCGCGGAGGTACTGCTGTCCTATCAGGCGGTCGAACTCCTCGAAGCAGAACTGGTAGCCCATCTCGGTCGAGAGGTCGTACCCCGCCGCCAGCGTGTGGCAAGTGTCGATGCAGACACCCACGCGGCTCTTGTCGTCGATGCCGCTGATGATGCGGGCGATATGCTCGAACTTCCATCCGAGGTTGGTGCCCTGACCAGCTGTGTTCTCTATCACGGCCGTCACGCCCTCGGTCTGGTTCAACGCGAGGTTGACCTCGCGGGCTATCTGGTCGAGGCATTCCTCCTCGCTGATCTTGTTAAGGTGGCTGCCGGGGTGGAAATTCAGCATGGTTAGGCCGAGCTGTTCGGCACGTTTCATCTCGTCGAGGAAGGCGGCACGGCTTTTTTGAAGGGTCTCCTCGTCGGGCGAGCCGAGGTTGATGAGGTAGCTGTCGTGCGGCAGCACCATGGCGGGCTTGAAGCCGCGGTCGACGAGCAGCGCGCGGAAGCCGTCAATCTCCAGCTGTGGCAGCGGCTTGCTCACCCACGAGCGTTGGTTACGTGTAAACAAGGCAAAGGCGTTGGCTCCGATGGCCTCGGCATTCAGTATGGCGTTCCCCACGCCGCCCGATGCGCTCACATGAGCGCCGATATATTTCGTCATAATGTTTATATTTTATTTACTAGATATTCGAGATAAGAAATAATCAACCGTCGTTGGAAGTCCTCATAACTGTAATCGAAGGTCTTCGGCATCAGTGCGCAGAGATGGCGGTAGAGGTTCAGGTTGAAGTAGTCCCTTCCGTTGAAAGAAATGGGATATTCCGGGCTGTATCGCCACATGCTAACATACTTGGTTTCGCCGTGACGGAGTGTAATCTCTATATTAACGTGAATGAAAGCATCTGTTATGATAAAGATACTGTTTGTATCCTGGTATTCTTCGTATTGTTTCATCAGCCATTGGTCAAAGTCTTCAAGAGAAGCAGCCTCGTCGATGCTCAAATAATAATGTCGGTAGAACCACCGTTTTAGTTTCCTTTCAGACAAAACTTTCTTGAAGACTTTCTCGGTGATGCCGAGGTCGGCGGCAGTGGCTGGACGGCTTACTCCAATTTCTGCAATAAGACTGTCGAGGTGCAGCCATGTGGTGCTGTCCATCTCTGTGCTTTTAGTACGCTTGGCTTTTCTCTCCAGCAGAATCCTGTGATTGCCGTCCCACGCCATGTATCCAACCCATGCCTCGGGAGGATAAACCATTTCGGGCGGCCACTTGTGGTCAGACCCTCTGTCACAATACGAGTTGTCCTCTTTAATCGTCACCGAAGTGACGGTATCCCCACGAAGAGTTATCGTATGTTGGGCCACCGCAGGAAAAGCAAGAACAAAGCAACTTAATGCGGCTAATATTTTGAGCGTTTTCATTATTAATATGTTGATACTTTTCCGACTGCAAAAATACGTATTTTCAGCCAAATGGCAAAATAAATTTGGCCGTTTGTCAAAAAACGTGTACTTTTGCACATCAATTCAAAAATCTAAAAAAGTGTTATTATGAAGAAAATCTATTCATTCTTACTCCTTTGTGCCGGTGTGGTGCTTTTCACCAGCTGCCTCTCTATCGCGCCGACCTCCATCTCGCGTAACGGCTCGCTGGAGGGCTACCGCTATTTCTATGTGACCCCCACTGCTGAGCGTACCTCGGTTAGTGGCGACGTATGGGGTGGCAAAAGCGGTACCTATGGTTCCACTACCAGCAATAGCATCAATCCCGCCGACCTTATCGCCGGCTACCTCATGGGCCGTGGCTATGTCCGTGTGCCGGAAGTTAAGGCTGAGAATGCCAACCAGACCATGATTATCAACTATGGCGACGGCAACAACAGGGAAGGTTTCTGGACTGAGCGTGCCGTTACGGTGACGATACAGATCATCAATGGCAAGACCAACGACCTGCTGTGCGTCTGCAAGGCCGAGGCCAAGGGCAGCGACGACGCCCGCGCCACGCGCTTCGCCATCGAAAAAGCCCTGAACGAAATCTTCGTTGGCGTTCGCTAATAGACGCTTTATAAAAAAATAGAGAGGCCCGCGCAAAGCGCGGGCCTCTCTTGTCTCCTATTAGCAGGAGGGTTAGGCTTTCAGCAGGAAGTCGATGTTGCTGCGGAGGCCGTACTCCTTGGTGTTCTCCATCTTGGTCTTGAAGACCTTCATCTTGTTGGGCTTGCCGACGAGATTGAGCTTGCCGTCTTCGAGCAGCAGAGCCGTGGCTTCGCGGATGGCGGCGACGGTGGCCTTGGGGTTCACCATGATGTATTCCTTCAGGCGGTCGTCGCGGGTCTCGCCACCGTGCTTCGGGTCGAAGAAGTCGGTGTAGTGCGGGTTGATCTGGAACGGCACCAGTCCCATGCAGTCGAACGAGGCGGGCATGACGATGGGCATGTCGTTGGTGGTGCAGAGGGTGGGACCTGCCACATTCGAGCCGGCGCTCCAGCCCATATAAGGCATGCCGTCGAAGACGCGCTGGCGGATGGCCTGCATGAGGCCCGTGCGCTGCAACTCGCGGACGAGGTGGAAGGTGTTGCCACCGCCCACGGCTACGCAATCGGTATCATAGACGGCGTTGATGGGCAGCGCCTTGTGGTGCACGGAGGTGAGCTTCACGCCGAACTCTTTGTACACGGCAGCCACCTTGGCCTCGTAGGCGTCGTAGCTCTTGGAGAGACCGTTGGGAGCCAGCGACACGCCGGCATAAGGTACGAAGAGCACCTTTTTCACGTTGTGCCGGCGGCAGAAGTCGGCAATCATGTCCTTGCACCAGCCGAGGTAAGCCTCGCCGCGCATGGTGCTGTTGCTGATAAGGAGGAGGTTTCTTTTGTCCATGGAATTATTTTTTAGGGGAGTGAAGGAGGAGTGAAGGAGGAGTGAGTGTGGAGTGAGGGGGACAAATGATGCTTGTTGCTTATATTATCATCGTTTTGTTGACTAGAGATGTATTGTCCCTCTCACTCCCTTCTCACTCCCTTTTCACTCCCCTTTCACTCCATTGGTTATGCGTCGATATTAGCGTATGTGGCGTTGGCCTCGATGAAGGCGCGGCGGGGCGGCACGTCGTCGCCCATGAGGAGCGAGAAGATGCGGTCGGCCGAGGCGGCGTTCTCGATGGTCACCTGGCGCAGCTGGCGTCCCTCCGGGTCCATGGTGGTGTCGCGCAACTGGTCGCTGTTCATCTCACCCAGACCTTTGTAGCGCTGCACGTGGATGCCCTTGTCGCCGAACTCCAGCAGGGCACGCTCACGGTCGTCCTCGGTCCAGCAGTAGACCTGTTTGTTGCCCTTCTTGACGAGGTAGAGTGGGGGAGTGGCGAGGTAGACGTAGCCGTTCTCGATGAGCTCGGGCATATAGCGAAAGAAGAATGTGAGCATGAGGGTGTCGATATGGGCGCCGTCGACATCGGCATCGGTCATGATGATGACCTTATGGTAACGCAGCTTGCTGAGGTTCAGCGCCTGCGGATCCTCGGGGGTGCCCACGGTGACGCCCAGGGCGGTGTATATGTCGCGGATGGCCTCGCTCTCGAAGGCGCGGTGGCGCATCACTTTCTCCACATTGAGGATCTTACCGCGCAGCGGCAGGATGGCCTGGAAGCGGCGGTCGCGGCCCTGCTTGGCGCTGCCACCTGCCGAGTCACCCTCGACGAAGAAGATCTCGCACTCGGCGGGGTCGTTGCTCTGGCAGTCGGCCAGCTTGCCGGGCATGCCGGCGGAAGAGAAGACGTTGCTGCGCTGCACCATCTCGCGGGCCTTGCGGGCGGCCTGGCGGGCGCGGGCGGCGAGGATGACTTTGTCCACGATGGTGTGGGCCTCGGTGGGATGCTCCTCGAGGTAGTTCTCCAGCATCTCGCTGACGGCCTCGTCGACGGCACCGCGCACCTCGGCATTGCCGAGCTTGGTCTTGGTCTGACCCTCGAACTGGGGCTCGGCGACCTTGACGGAGATGATGGCGGTGAGACCCTCGCGGAAGTCGTCGCCGGTAATCTCTACCTTGGCTTTCTGCAGCAGACCGCTACGGTCGGCATAGTTCTTCAGCGTGCGGGTGAGACCGCTGCGGAAGCCGGCGAGGTGCGTGCCACCCTCGTGGGTGTTGATGTTGTTCACATAACTGTGCAGGTTCTCGCTGTAGCCGGTATTGTACTGCATGGCAATCTCGATGGGGATACCCTTGCGCTCGCCCTCGATATAGATGGCGTCGGGCATCAGCTTCTCGCGGTTCTCGTCGAGGTAGCTGATGAAGTCGCGCAGACCCTTCTCGCTGTAGAAGTGGTCCTGACGACTGGGTTTGTCCTCCTCCTCGGGATTTTCCGGAACTTCCGGGTTTCTCCAGTCGGTGATATTGATTTCAATACCCTTGTTCAGGTATGCCAGCTCGCGCATGCGGTCGAGCAGCGTGTCGTACTTGTACTCGGTGACGGTGAAGATGGTGCCGTCGGGATGGAAGGTGATCTTGGTGCCACGCTTGTCGGTGGTACCCACTTCCTTCACGGCGTAGAGGGGCTTGCCCTTGCTGTATTCCTGCTGGTAGACTTTGCCGTTGCGGTAGACGTTGACAATCATGTGGTCGCTCAGGGCGTTGACGCAGCTGACACCCACGCCGTGCAGACCGCCGGAGACCTTGTAGCTGTTCTTGTTGAACTTGCCGCCGGCGTGCAGCACCGTCATGACGACCTCGAGGGCCGAGCGGTGCTCCTTCTCGTGCATGTCCACGGGAATACCGCGGCCGTTGTCCTCCACGGTGATGCTGTTGTCGGGATTAATCTGTACGTCAATCTTCGAGCAGAAGCCCGCCAGGGCCTCGTCGATGGAGTTGTCCACCACCTCATACACCAGGTGGTGCAGGCCGCGCTCATTCACGTCGCCGATATACATGGCAGGGCGCACGCGCACAGCCTCCAAGCCTTCAAGTACGGTAATGTTACTCGCACTGTAGTCAACATTCTGATTTTCGCTCATATAGTAGTCTTATTGTTTTCGGTTTAAAGTGCAAAGATACGAAAAAATACCAATATGGATATTATAATATTATATAATGTTTTCAACAATTGTTCAACCTTATATTTATATTTGCCCTATTTCGGAAAAAGTTGTATATTTGCAAGGTAAAGTATGCGTCGAATATTGTCCATAGTGCTGATAATGTTCTGCTTCGGTGTTGCACAGGGGCAGGAATTCCGCTGTAATGTGACAATAAACTACCAAAAACTGCTCACCACCACGCAGGCCTATGAGTCGGCCAACGACAAAAAGGTGTTCGACAATATGAAAGAGGCTATCGAGAATTTTATCAACGGCCGCCGCTGGTCTGTCATAGAGTTCCAGCAGCAGGAACAGATAGAATGGTCGTTCTCGCTCATCCTCACGCAGCGCAACAGCGCCACCGACTTCGTCGGACAGATCAATGTACAGCTCAAGCGCCCGGTCTACAACTCGACCTACAGCACCGGCCTCTTCAACTATATGGAACAGGGCAACTTTGCCTTCTCCTATAACGACAGCCAGCCGTTGGATTTCGACCCCAACAATTTCTCCTCAATACTTTCCTCCACCGTCGCCTACTATTGTTATGTGATGATGGGCCTCTATTTTGACTCCTTCAGTCCCAACGGAGGCGATGTCTTCTACCAGCAGGCCCAGCAGGTGGCACAGGCTGTTGATATCTCGAAGTATTCGGGCTGGGATTCCCATAACACCCGCAACCGCTATTGGTTTATGGAAAATCATACCAACTCGGCCTACGAACAGCTGCATGAGGCCTACTACAATTACCACCGCCTCGGACTCGACATGATGACCAAGGACCAGCCCAAGGCGCGTCAGGCCATCATCCAGGCGCTGCGCAACCTGCAGACGGTGAGCAAACGCAATGCCAATATGTTGTCGCTGCAGCAGTTCGTCGACGTGAAGATTCAGGAGCTGGTATCCATCTTCACTCCGGCACCGGCAGAGGAACAACAGGAAGTGTATAACCTGATACAGGAGATAAGCCCTATCAACGTGGTGAAGCTGAAAGGATTTAAAACGAAATAGATTATGGAAGTTAAAGAAGTTAAGAAGTTAAAGAAGTTAAAGCCAATAGCTCCTGCTGGTACATTTGGCTTTAACTTCTAGTGAGCGAAGCGAACGATAACTTCTTTTAACTTCTTTAACTTCCCCAAAAATAGAAACAAACATTCAAACAAAATAATATTATGTCACAAATACCTATACAAAAAGAAACGATAGACCGCATTGCCGCGGCCAACAAAATCCAGAACCCCGGCAAGGCCAGCATCCGCGAGATGCGCAAGATGATACAGGATGTGGAGAAGGAGACCGGTGTCCGCTTCGTGAAGATGGAGATGGGCATCCCCGGCCTGCCCGCCCCGCAGGTGGGTGTCCAGGCCCAGATTGAGGCTCTCAAGAGCGGCGTGGCCAGCATCTATCCGGAGATTTACGGTACAGCCGACTTCAAGCGCGAGGCCGCCCGCTTCGTGAAGAACTTCCTCGACATCGACGTCACGCCCGACTGCTGCGTGCCCACCGTGGGCTCGATGCAGGCAGGCTTTGCCAGCTTCCTCACGCTGACCCGCTACGATGCCAAGAAGACCAAGGTGCTCTTCATCGACCCCGGCTTCCCCGTGCAGAAGCAGCAGTGCCGCGTCCTCGGTATCCCCATGAAGGCCTTCGACGTCTACGAGTACCGTGGCGACAAGCTGCGCGACAAACTCGAAGAGGAGCTGAAGGACGGCGACGTGGCATGCATGATTTTCAGCAGCCCCAACAACCCCGCTTGGTTCTGCTTCACCGACCACGAGTTGCAGATTATCGGCGAGATGGCCAACAAGTACGGCGTGGTGGTGATGGAAGACTCCGCCTACTTCCTGATGGACTTCCGCAAGGATTACAGCGTCCCCGGCCAAGCTCCCTTCCAGCCCACCGTGGCCAAGTACACCGACCTCTACGTCATCATGATTTCCGGCTCGAAGAGCTTCAGCTATGCCGGTGAGCGTATCGCCATGATGATCTGCTCGCCCAAGCTGTTCAACATGGAGTGCCCCGACCTGGCCCGCTACTACAGCCAGACGCAGCTCGGCCGCGCCCTCATCTTCGGCACCCTCTACTGCCTCAGCAGCGGCACCGCCCACAGTGTGCAGTACGCCATGGCCGCCATGCTCAAGGGCGCCAACGACGGCACCTTCAACTTCGTCAAGGACATCCGTGAGTACGGCGAGAAGGCCGGCATCATGAAGAAACTCTTCACCGACAACGGCTTCTATATCGTCTACGACAAGGATATGGGCGAAGACATCGGCGACGGCTTCTACTTCACCTTCTGCTACCCCGGCTACGAAGGTGTCGCCCTGCTCAACGAGCTTATCCGCTACGGCATCAGTGCCATCGCCCTCGACATCACGGGCTCCCATAAGCAGGGCATCCGCGCCTGCGTGGCCCTGGTGCAGCGCGACCAGTTCCCCGACCTCAAGGCCCGTCTCGAGGCCTTCCACAAGGACCACCCGGTGAAGTAAGAACTAAGAGGTTAGAACTAAGATAGGGGGCCGCGGCGCAATGCGCCGCGGCCCCCTCGTTTTGGTTGGTCGGTGGCCGTTGCTATTAAAAGCAAACCCCTACGGGGTAACCGCAGGGGTAGTTATACTGTTAGGATTTTTTTTCCTATCGTAGGTAGTCGTCGACGTGGCCGAAGACGATGTCGGCGCGGGCGGCGAAGCTCTCCTCGGTGGCGAAGGCGATGTGGGGGGCGAGGAGGCAGTTGGGGGCGGAGAGGAGGGGATGAGAAGAGGGCAGGGGAGGCTCCTGTTCGAAGACGTCGAAAGCGGCACCGGCGATGGTGCTGTTGCATAGAGCTTCTGCGACAGCAGGGATGTCGCAGACGGGACCACGGGCAGTGTTGACTAACAATGCAGTGGGTTTCATTAATTCAAGTTCCGCTTTACCTATCAGTCCGCGGGTCTCGTCGCACAGCGGCACATGGAGCGAGACGATGTCGCTTTGCTTCAGCAGATCGGACAGTGGCATGTATTCCACGCCCAGTGCCTTCACCTCGGGGCGCTCGCTGCGGCTCCAGGCGATGACCTTGGCGCCAAAGGCCAGTAGGAGGCGTATGGTGGCGGTGCCGATGGCGCCGGTGCCGACAACGCCGACGGTCTTGCCCCTTAGCTCGCGGCCGAGGAAGGTGCCGCGGCTGCCACCCTGGCGTATCTTCTCATTCAGCGTGACGATGTTGCGCAGCAGGTCGAGCATCATGCCGACGGCCAACTCGCTGACGGCCGTGGTGCTATATCCGGCGGCGTTCTGTACCTTGATATTATGGTTAGAGCAATACTTTAAGTCGATATGGTCGAGTCCTGTGAATGCGACGCTTAAATATTTCAGCTTTGAGCACTGCTTTAATACCGATTCGGGCAATTTGATATTACTGATGACCGCGATATCGGCCTCGCGCATACGCTCAATAAGCGTTGCCTCATCCTCTTTTCTATCCATATAATAGGTGAAGGTGTGGCCAATGGAGGCGTAGTGCTTTTTGAGTTCCTCGAAGCGGGTCTGGGGGATGCCCATGGATTCTACGCAGGTGATGTTCATTGTTTCTGGTTTTTTATTGTTCGGGCGTACACGGGGGTACGCCCCTACGGTTGTCGTTTTGGTAGGGGCGTACCCCCGTGTACGCCCGTATCGTTCATTGTTTTGTTGTTGTTTCCGTACCCATGTGTATGCTTGCTGGTAGGCCATCTATATCTTCGTCACATCCATTGTTCCACCGTTTTGGGTTGTCTCTAATGTACAATCTGATATTTTCGAAGGCCTGTTGGTTGCGGATAATATGTTCATAGTAGTTGCGTTGCCATAATGTCTTGTTGAAGCGAGTCCATCCTTGTTCGTTGACGCCATGAATGTAGCGGTTGGTGGAAACACTCTTGAACCAACGAATAATGTCGGGTACATAGTGCTCGCCTCCATTGAAAAACAAAAGATGAACGTGGTTTGGCATAACAATATATTCAGTTATCTCGGTCTTGTCAAATCTTGTGGCAATCTCATGTATTGTCTGTCGGATTATCTCTCCCCCAGAAGATAGGTGTATCATCCCATTGATGATATTCCCGAATAGATGAAGTTTGTCGTTTACCGCAATGGTACAGAAATAGTAAGCGGGACGGGTGTAGTCATAGCCCTGTAGTCGGAGTTGTTTTCGGTATGGCAATTGTTGTTCCATGTATTGGCGGAAGTAAACGGAGGTACGTTGGTTGTTGTTCGGGCGTACACGGGGGTACGTTGGTTGTTGTTCGGGCGTACACGGGAGTACGCCCCTACGGTTGTCGTGTCGGTAGGGGCGTACTCCCGTGTACGCCCGAACAATGTATCGCTTTTATTTTCTTTTCTTTACGCTGAAGCCGAAGCCGCCGAGTTTCTCGCCGAGGCCGTAATATTTGCCGTGGGAGTAGGCGAGGGGACCGGCGTGGTTGAGCTGGAACTGGCCGGTGCTTTTGTCTATCAGGTCCTCTTCGGCGTCGATGGCCACGACGTTGGCGATGAACATGTCGTGGCTGCCGAGGCGTTTCACCTCCACCACCTTGCACTCGATGTTCAGCGGGCTCTCCTTGATGAGGGGAGCCTTGACCAGCTGTGCCGGCTCGGCATGGAGGCCCATCTCGCGGAACTTGTTGAAGTCGCGGCCGCTCTTCACGCCGCACCAGTCGGTGGCGCGGGCCAGCTCGGTGGTGGTGAGGTTGATGACGAACTCACCCGTGCGCTCGATAATAGAGTGGCTGTGGCGGTTGGGGCGCACGCTGATATAGCACATGGGCGGGTCACTGCAGATAGTGCCCGTCCATGCGATGGTGATGATATTGTAGTTCTCGGGGCTGTCGCCGCAGCTGACCATGACGGCCGGCAGCGGGTAGATCATCGTCCCCGGCTTAAAAGATACTTTCATAATGATGAATGTTGAATGATGAATGATGAACGGAGCTACGCAATGTTTTTTTTAGAAAATTCTTTCTGATGTTTTCTTTGTCGTGGCAGTAAGCATTTTGATAAGCTCCTCACAATCTTTTATCGCTTCGTCTGCAGTTGTATGGTCAATATAATCTGTTTCCTTTAACAGCATGAGCCAGTATTCTGTTTCCTGAGCTTCTTTAAGTGCAATATACATCTTTGCAGTAAAGTCGGCTGCACTTTGTGCTCGTTGTGCTTCATGGATGTTGGCACCAATACTTGTCCCGCTCCGCACCATCTGTTTGGAAAGAACAAACTCTTGCTGACTAATAAGCTTTTTATATAGATTGACAATGTTGATGGCGAAACGAAAACTCTTTGTTAATAAAGGGTTGTCCCTCTTTCCCGTGTCAGTAATCTGATTCATCATTCAACATTCATCATTCAACATTCTTTAAACTTCTTCTCCAGCTCGTCGACCAGGTTGCGGATGTAGCGGTCGGTCTGGCGCAGGTTCTCAATCTGCTTGCAGGCATGGAGTACGGTGGCGTGGTCCTTGTTGCCGCACTGCATGCCGATGACGGCGAGGCTCGACTTGGTGATCTTCTTGGCGAAGTACATGCTCAACTGGCGTGCCTGCACGATCTCGCGCTTGCGCGAGGTCTGCTGGATGCTCTCCACCGGCAGGTCGAGGCTGTCGCACACCACCTTCTGGATGTAGTCGATGGTGATCTCGCGCGTGCTGCTCTGCACGTACTTGTCAATCATCTGCTTCGTCAGCTCGAGCGTTATCTGCTTGCGGTTCAGCGAGCTCTGTGCGATGAGCGAGATGAGGGCGCCTTCGAGTTCGCGCACGTTCGTATTAATATTATAGGCGATGTACTCGATAACCTCGTCGCTCATCTCGATGCCGTCGTTCTGCAGCTTCTGGCGCAGGATGGCCTTGCGGGTCTCCACGTCGGGAGCCTGCAGGTCGGCGTTGAGACCCCATTTCAGGCGGCTGATCAGGCGGGGTTCGAGACCCTGGAGTTCGCCGGGAGCTTTGTCGGAAGTGATGATAATCTGGCAGTTGCGCTGGTGCAGGTGGTTGAAGATGTGGAAGAAGGCTTCCTGGGTCTTCTGTCCTTTGCCCGACCAGAACTGGATGTCGTCGATAATCAGCACATCGATCTGCTCGTAGAAGTGGATGAAATCGTTGGTGGTGCCGGTGCGGCCAGCCTCGGCATACTGGGCCATGAACTGCTCGCTGGTGACATAGAGCACCACTTTGTCGGGATGCAGCTCCTTGGTCTTCAGTCCGATGGCGTTAGCCAGGTGGGTTTTACCGAGGCCCACGTTGCTGTGGAGCAGCAGGGGGTTGAAGCTGGTGGTGCCGGGTTTCTCAGCCACGGCGTAGCCGGCCGAGCGGGCCAGACGGTTGCAGTCGCCCTCGACGAAGTTCTCCAGCGTGTAGTTGGGACTCAGCTGCGAATTGATGCGGGTCTTCTGGATGCCGGGGATAACGAAGGGATTGGGAATCTCGCGCGTGTTATCTTTATTTATATTTACCGGCAGGTCGCTCATGGGGTTCTGTACTGTGTGGCGGTTGTTGTGCGACGGCAGGGTGGTCTTCAGCGGCTCCGTGGGGATGGTCTGGTCCATCACGATGCTGTATTTCAGCATGCCGTTGGGACCCAGCTGCATGCGGATGACGCGTTTCAATAGGTCGATATAATGATCCTCAATCCATTCGTAGAAGAACGGGCTCGGCACCTGCACGATGAGGGTGCTGCCGTCGAGTTGCAGCGGCACGATGGGTACAAACCAAGTGTCGAAAGCCTTCTTGTTCTCTGGTCCGAGGGTGTCTTTAATCACCTCCAGGCATTCTGCCCAAACTCTCTTGTAATCTTCCTCTATCATTTTCGGGTTACTATATTCCATAATC
Organism: uncultured Bacteroidota bacterium; assembly: GCA_902774395.1. GTDB lineage: Bacteria > Bacteroidota > Bacteroidia > Bacteroidales > P3 > Colimorpha. Next base: position 71,785 of record CACYIK010000003.1, on the reverse strand, counting down.
AAACACTTATATCGATTTCATGGTTTTTTGTTCTGCTTGCAAAATTCACCCTTTTTTTGTGCATAAAATTAAAAAAATAAATTTGCATATATCTGAAAAAAAATATAAAGTTCTGCCCCCTTCACGGCTACCTCTCAAAACCCTATTTTCATAAAATATTAATTTCCAAAATTTACATAGCTTTTTAACATTTCTCCGCCGCTTTTAAATATACGAAAAATATTCCATGTTCAAAAATTTTTTTTCGAGAGAACGGCTGTCAGCCCTAATTTTTGTTAATAATTCAACAGATGGTTGTAAACGTGCGAGTTGTTTGTTAATAAATTTTATAAGACATTGAAAAGTAATTTGTTGTTTTAATTGTTTGAAAATCAAAAGTCATTTTTTGGAGGTGGAAATATAACCTCCTGAGAGAGCGCTCTTTTCGGAAGATATGCACCTAACTGCGTTGAAAAATATTTTTCAAAAAGTGGAAAAATTCTTTTGAAAAAGTTGCCACTCTCTTCCCGCCTTCCCCGCACCGTCCCCCTGTCAACCCCCTACCAACCCCCTATCAACCCCCTATCATCTCCTACCATGGTAGGAGTTGGTACGGTGTTGGGTAGGAGTTGGTACGGTGTTGATACGGTTTTGATACTGAGTATGAGTGTGTTATGTGTGTTTTGATGCTATAACTATACTGATAATCTGATTGTTAAGTGTGATTTTAAGGATTTTTTCAAAAAAATTTGGCCATGTCGTGCTGTTTTCGTAATTTTGCATTTTATTTAATGTACCAATTTAAAATAATAAAAACACTAAGAGATAATGTCTATGAAATATGATTTAATGGTGATTGGCAGCGGTCCGGGAGGCTATGTGGCTGCCGTGAAGGGTGCCCAGCTGGGCCTGAAAACCGCCGTTGTGGAGCGTGAAAACCTGGGTGGCATCTGCCTGAACTGGGGTTGTATCCCCACCAAGGCCCTTATGAAGAGTGCCCAGGCGTTCAACTATGCCAAGCATGCCGCCGCCTACGGCTTCAAGGCCGAGGGTGTGGAGGCCGACCTCAACGCCATGGTGGATCGCAGCCGCGGTGTCGCCGCGACGATGAACAAGGGCGTCGACTTCCTGTTGAAGAAGAACGGCGTCGATGTCATCAACGGTACCGCCAAGGTGCTGCCCGGCAAGAAGGTGAGCGTGGACGGCACCGAATATGAGGCCGACCATATCATCATTGCCACGGGTGCGCGCAGCCGCGTGATGCCCGCCATGCCGCAGGACGGCAAGCGTATCATCGGCTACCGCGAGGCCATGACGTTGCGTGAGCAGCCCGCCAGAATGCTGGTGTGCGGCAGCGGCGCCATCGGCAGCGAGTTCGCCTATTTCTACCAGAGTATCGGCACGCAGGTGACGCTGGTGGAGTTCATGCCGCAGATACTGCCCAACGAGGACGAGGAGGTGGCGGCCCAGATGAGCCGTAGCTTCCGCAAGATGGGCATGAAGGTGATGCCTTCGTGCTCGGTGGAGAAGGTTGATATCGAGGGTGATGTGTGCCATGTCACCGTGAAGGACCTGAAGAAGGAGACCGAGACGGTGGTCGACGTCGACGTGGTGCTGAGTGCCGTGGGCGTGGTGACCAACCTGGAGAACCTGGGTCTCGAGGAGACCGGCATCAAGTTCGAGCGCGGCAAGATTGAGGTCAACGACTGGTACGAGACCAATGTCCCTGGCTATTACGCCATTGGCGATGTGGTGCATGGTCCCGCGCTGGCGCATGTGGCTTCGAAGGAAGCCATCTGCTGCGTGGAGCATCTGGCCGGCAAGGAGGCTCATCCCGTGAACTACAGCAATGTCCCCGGCTGTACCTACACCACTCCCGAGGTGGCCAGCGTGGGTCTGACCGAGAAGAAGGCCGTCGACGCCGGATACGAGGTGAAGGTGGGCAAGTTCTTCTTCAAGGCCAGCGGCAAGGCCACGGCGGCCGGCAACACCGACGGCTTCGTGAAAATTGTGGCCGACGCCAAGACCGACCTCATCCTGGGCTGCCATATGTGTGGCGACAATGTCACCGAGATGATCGCCGAGGCTGTGGTGGCGCGCGAGAAGGGCATGACTGCCCGAGAGCTGGCGCAGGCCATCCACCCGCATCCCACGATGAGCGAAGGCGTGATGGAGGCTCTGGAGGCCGTCCACGGCGAAGCGATTCATGGATGATTTATGAGTTCTGATTTATGATTTATGAGTGGTGAGTGGGAGTGATGAGTGATGAATGATGAGTGGGAGTGATGAGTGATGAGTGATGAATGATGAGTGGGGGTGATGAATGATTATTGAATATATTATAAAGAAAGATGAAACTTTTTCCATGCAAGGTTGTGAAGGTGACCGAGGGGTTGCATGTAAGGGTGTCGAATCACTTCTACTACAATGATTTCGGTATCCGTGACAGTGGCGAGATGCGCTACAGTGGTCGCCGCTATGTGATGACCGGCACGCCGGGTACGGGATTTATCGAGCGCGAGAGCGAGAGCCACAGCTACCATCAGTTTGTGCGCCGCCTGTTGGCGCTGCAGAAGCCCAACTACTGGCGCATGCTGCTGGGCAAGGAGCCCAGTTTCGCCCGTGAGCTCGCGCTGGCCAACAAGGCGCTGATGAATGCGTCCGACCCGCGTATCCGCGAGATGCTGGAGTGCTATGTCAACGCCCTCACCATCGGCAGGAAGCAGGAGTATATGGAGCGTGTGGTGCGTGGCATCAAGGACAAGATGGGTCATCGGAGCAACAAGTTTATGGTCAGCGTGATGAGTCACTACAAGAGCAAGATGCACCAGTTGGAGCACGACATGGACGCTGTGGTGTGGAAGGTGAAGGATCACTGCTCGCCCGAGACCTACGAGGCCTACCTTGAGGTGGTGAAGGCATTCACGCGTGTGGCTTCGTGCCGCCGCATCTGGTGCCGCAGCGGCGACGAACGTGCCCGCGGACGCCACCGCTACCCCCAGGTGTATTTCGACATGGGCGTGTTCGACTATATCCGCTGCGAGGACTACCTGCCTATGATGCGTGACGTCAACGGTACGGTATACTATATCCTGCCCGACGTGCTGGTTGTGGCTCGTGGCACGGTGGACTTCGACCTGGTGCCGCTGAAGACGCTGACGGTGGTGAGCCAGGAGCTCTCCATCGAGGAGCCCACGGAGTCGATGATGAACCGTATTGGCGACGCAGCCAGTATGATCAAGATTCCCGAACTGAACCTCGACTACTATTTCAACCATGTGCATCCTGTGGTCGACTTCGTCAATGCCCTCGACAGGATGAAAGAGACATTGTAATGGAATAACAGAGGCTCTTATGGCTAGGAAACAACGGCATACCTACAGATACAACCCTCATACCCTGCGGTATGAGAAGGTCTTTGTGTCGTTGAAGGAGAAGGTGCGGCGCATCAGCTTCAACGTCCTTCTGGGCGTGGTGCTGGGTGTGGTGCTGGTCTTCGTAGGCTTGCAGTTCATGGAGTCGCCCAAGACCCTCGCGCTAGAGCGCGAGCTGGCGATGTACAAGCGCCAGTGCGAGATGCTGATACCGCGTGTGGAGCGTGCCGAGAAGGTGCTTGTGAACCTCGAGGAGCGCGACGACGCGGTCTATCGCACCATCTTCGGCAGCGAGCCTGTGAGCGATGCTGAGCGTCGCAGCGGCATCGGCGGTGTCGAGCGCTACTCAGCGCTCGAGGGCTACGAGAGCAGTGAGTTGCTGAAATACACCACCCGCAGGGTCGACGAGTTGACCAAGCGCCTCTATGTGGAGTCGAAGTCGCTCGACGAGATCTATGAGATGGCGCGCAACAAAAACGAGCGCATGGCCTCGATGCCTGCCATCATGCCTGTGGCGAAGAGCAAGTGTCAGATCATGAGTGGTTTCGGCTATCGGTTCCATCCCATCCTGAAACACCAGCGCCTGCATACCGGCATCGACCTCTCGGCACGTCCGGGCACGCCCATCTATGCCACCGGCGACGGTGTGGTGCGTGTGGCCGGCCGCAATTCCGACGGCTTCGGCGGCTACGGCATCGTGGCGGTGGTGGACCATGGCTACGGCTATCAGACACTTTATGCCCACATGAACTCGTGCGATGTCAGGCAAGGCCAGAAGGTGAAGCGCGGCGAGAAGATAGGCACCGTGGGTAGCACGGGACTGTCGTCGGGACCGCACCTGCACTATGAGGTGATTGTCAACGGCAAGCGTGTCGACCCGGTCTACTATTTCTTCAACGACCTCACGCCCGAGGAGTATGAGAAGGTCATCGAACAGGCCAGCCAGGAGAACCAGTGTATGAGTTAGTGTTAAGTGTTCAGTGTTTAGTGTTAAGTGTTAAGTGTTTAGTGTTTAGTGTTTAGTGTTTAGTGATGGAAGTATTAATTGACGAGCATGCGGGCTATTGTTTCGGTGTGGTGAAGGCCATCGGCGCTGCCGAGGAGGAGTTGTCGCACGACGGCAGCCTCTATTGTCTGGGCGACATCGTGCACAACAGTGCCGAGGTGGAACGTCTGAAGGACAAAGGTTTACAGGTGATAGACCATGCTATGCTGCCGCAGGTGGCGGGCTGCAAGGTGCTCATCCGAGCCCATGGCGAGCCGCCCGAGACCTACCGGAGAGCCCAGTCGCTCGGTATCAAGCTCATCGATGCCACCTGTCCTATCGTTCTCGCTTTGCAGGAGCGCATCAAGAAGGGTTACGACGAGATGCGCCAAGTCGGCGGCCAGATTGTCGTCTTTGGTAAGCCGGGTCACGCCGAGGTGGTGGGACTCACGGGTCAGACCGAAGGGACGGCGCTCATCGTGAGTGCCCCCGACGACATCGACGACATCGACTTCTCGCGTCCCATCAGGCTTTATTCGCAGACCACCAAGAGCCGCGAAGAATACCAGCAGCTCATCGCCAATATACAGGCTCGTCTGCCTCAGGGGGCGGACTTTGTGGCTTTTGACACTATCTGCAAGCGTGTGGCCAACCGCGCACACGACCTCGAGGGCTTCGCCCGCAGCGTCGACGTGCTCCTTTTTGTGTCGGGCAACAACAGTAGCAACGGCCACTACCTGTATGAATATTGCCGCAAGGTGCAGCCGCGGACCTACCTCATCGCCGACGCGTCGCAGCTGCAGACCGATTGGTTTGAGGGTGCCCGCAGCGTGGGCATCAGCGGAGCCACCTCCACGCCGCGGTGGCTGATGGAAGAGGTGAAATCAGTGTTAAGTGCTCAGTGTTCAGTGAGTAGTGATGCTACGCAGAACATGGACAAACAACTAAACACTGAACAATAACTACTAAACACTAACTACTATGGTGCTGGATAGGTTGATACTGAATAATTTCAAGAACTATACGGAGGCTGATGTCGAACTGTGTGGCAACGTGAACTGCTTCGTGGGCAACAACGGGGCAGGGAAGACCAACCTGCTCGATGCGGCCTACTACCTCTCGTTCTGCAAGAGCTATTTCAACCCTGTCGATGTGCAGAATATCAAGCTTGGGGAGACTTTCTTTGCCGTCCACGGCCATTATGGAGAGAACACGGCATCGGTCATCCTGCGACAGGGGCAGGGCAAGCAGGTGCGATGGAACAAGAAGGCGTGCAAGACCCTGGCCGAGCATATCGGTCGCATTCCGCTGGTGATGGTGTCGCCCAACGACCAGCAGCTCATCACGGGTGGCAGCGACCTGCGTCGCAAGTTCGTCGACGGCGTCATCTCGCAGACCGACCATGCTTACCTTGAGCATATTATCGCCTATGGCAAAGCCTTGGAGCAGCGCAACCGCCTGCTGAAGCAGATGTGGGAAGACCGTCTGTGGGACGAGGGTATGGTGTCGGTATGGGATGCCCAGCTCGTCAGCCACGGTGAATTCATCTATAGCGCCCGCAGCCGCTTTGTCGAGGACTTCTTGCCGCTCTTCGAGGAATACTATCGTTGGATTGCCGGAGCGCAGGAACCCGGCACCCTTGTCTATCACCGCGACGAGCGGCCTCTCCAGCTCCAGCTGGAGGCCTCACGCCAGGCCGACAAGTATTCGCAGTATACCACTGCGGGTCCTCACAAGGACGACCTGCTGCTGCAGCTCACTACCGATTTCCCGCTGAAGAAATTCGGCTCGCAGGGGCAGCAGAAGAGTTTCGCGCTGGCGCTGAAGCTGGCGCAGTTCCAGTATCTGCTCAACCATACGGGCGAGAAGCCTATCCTGCTGCTTGACGACATCTTCGACAAGCTCGACATGCTGCGTGTCAAGCAGCTCATCGCCCTTGTGGGCAGCGAGCGTTTCGGCCAGGTGCTCCTCACCGACACCCAGCCTGGCCGTGTGCAGGCTATCTTTGACGAGCTGCCTACCCTCGAGCACAAGATATTCCAAGTCGACCGCGGCAGCCTAACACTCAATGCATAATTTTCAATTCTCAATTCTCAATTTTCAATTCTCATGCAGCCTGACCGCACTCTCGACTACTACCTCCAAGGGGCCCTCCGGCGTCTGGACCACGGCGATTTCGCCGACGAGTTGCGCGTGGAGACCGTTTATCGCCAGCTGGCCGGCGACCTCATCAGCCGCCTCACCACATCGGTGCAGTTCAGCCATGGGGTGCTGAGTCTCCGTCTGGTCTCTGCGGCCTTGCGCCACGAGATGACCATGCGGCGTGAAGGGTTGCGGCAGCGCATCAACGACCACCTGGGTGCCGAGGTGGTGCATAAGATATATATAAGATAATGAAGAATCTCTGGAAAGCATTGCTGATGGTGCGCCGGTGCGACCCCTGGTCGTTTCGTCGCCGGGTGCTCTATGAACTGTTGTCCAGCCTGCTGCCGTTGGTGAACCTCTACCTGCTGAAGCTCCTGATAGACACTGTGCAGCTGGGAGTGGCAGGACGTGCTGAGGCGTCGGCATTCCTTCCATATCTGCTGGCCATGTGCGGGGTCTACCTGCTGAACCGTGTCGTCGCCGCCCTCAACGGCATCAATAACGACGTGCTGGGACAGCGGCTGATAGACTATGTGAGTGACCTGCTGCAGCGCCAGTCGGCACGGCTTGATATGCAATACTATGACAATCCCGCTTATCACGACACTTTCCACCGCGCACAACAGGAGGCCGCCTATCGGCCGTTGCAGATTCTGGCCAACTTCATGGCGCTCGGGGGCTCGGTGCTCTCCATCGCCGGTGTTGTCGCTATGCTGCTCACCGCCTCGTGGTGGGTGATAGCGGTGATGATCGGTGCCGTGATGCCTGGTTTCGCCGTCAGACTCTATAAGGCGCGGCAGGTCTACCGTTTCCGTCGCGACAATACGCAGCTCTACCGTCGCACGGCTTATTATGGTGCCGTGCTCACTGCCCGCGACTTCGCCAAGGAGCTCCGTGCCTTCTCGTTGGCGCCGCTCTTCCGCGGCCGTTTCGTCGAGGTGCGCCGTCAGCTGGTGGGACGCCTGCTGGCCATCTCGCGTCGTCTGGGCGCCCTCTCCATCCTCTGCGCTTTCATCGAAGCCGGCGCTATGCTGGCGGTGGTGTGGCTCTTGGTCAACGAGGCCTTCACTGGCGCCATCACCATAGGTACCTTTGTTATGCTCTTCGAGGCTTTCCGCCGCGGACAGGGCTACCTGCAGGGACTCGTTGGCGGTATCGCCGGACTCTACGACAACCGCCTCTTCGTGGGTAATCTCTTCGAGTTCTTGGAGTTGCAGCCCACCATCCTCCCGCCTGCCGACCCCGTGCCTGTGCCTGAGGAGGTTGGGGAGGTGGAGTTCCGCAATGTCACCTTCCGCTATCCCGACATGGAGCACGATGTGCTCAGTGGCTTTTCGCTCAAGGCCCGCAGGGGTGAGATTACCCGCATCGACGGCCGCAACGGTTTCGGCAAGTCCACCCTCGTCAAGCTGCTGTTGCGCCTCTATGACCCCGATGGCGGCGCAGTGTTGCTCGATGGCCGCGATATCAAGACTTTTGACCCGCGGCAGCTGCGTTCACGTGTCGGCGTGCTCTTCCAGGACTTCGTGAGGTTCTGCTGTACTGCCGAGGAGAACGTGGCTTTCGGCCACCTCGAAGGGGAAGCCGATGTCGACAATGCTTTGGTGCTCTCGGGTGCCGACGAGGTGGTGGGACGGCTCCCGCAGGGAAAGGACACCATGTTGGGACGCCTTTTTGACGGAGGCAGCGAGCTCAGCATGGGGCAGTGGCAGCGTGTGGCGTTGGCCCGCGCCCTGGCGTCCGAGGCTCCCATCCTGGTGCTCGACGAACCCACGGCATGGCTCGACCGCGAGGCCCGCAGACATTTCGCCTCGATGCTGCAGCAGCTCAAAGAGAGGAAGATAGTGATAGTGATCACCCACTCGCAGGAGATGGAGTTCTAGGCCATTTGCTGTGTTCCTATTTTTTTGTTGCAAGATACAATAATTGTTACGCAGGTGCGTTCTATATATATTTATAGAATGTACGTATGATATACACACTTGAAAAGATAAGCCCGAAGGACTACGAGGGCGATATGATTTTTCTTTATGGTGACGAGACGGCGGAGCGGTCGCTGCCGCTGGGCAAGAGGGAGGTGGCTTTGTTGAAGGAGCGTCGAGCGGAGGACAAGGATTTCATCCTTGCTTTCGACCGTCTGCCCTACAGGCTTTATGTGCTGTCGTTCGACAGCGAGAAGCCGGCTCCCGAGGTGCAGGAGGGTCTGCGTCGCAATGCCATGAAGTTGCTTGGAAAGTTCGAGGCGGACCAGGTGAAGACGGTGGCCCTCTGTGGCGCGGGCACGCTGCCCGAGGAGGTGGCTGCGCTGCTGGAGGGACTGACGTTGGCCGACTACAGCTTCGACCGTTACAAGAGCAAGGAGCCCTACCACCTGGAGCAGGTGATGGTGGATGCCGTCTATTTCAAGGCTGACGAGCTGGAGGCTATGCAGCGCCTGTGGAACCGCATCTACTGGTGCCGCGAGTGGGTGAACCTGCCGGTGCAGGATCTCAATGCGCCACGTTTCGCCGAGGAGTTGGAGAGCATTGCCGCCGACCTGGAGGGTGTGAAGTGCACGGTGATGGACAAGCGTCAGATTGAGAGTCTCCGCATGGGCGGTCTGCTGGCGGTGAACCGCGGCAGTGTGGACGAGCCGAGGTTTGTGGTGATTGAGTATAATCCGAGTACTCGGAATACTCAGAATAATCCGATAGTTTTCGTCGGCAAGGGTGTGATGTATGATACGGGTGGACTGAATATCAAGCCTGAGGATTATATGCAGGAGATGAAGAGCGATATGGCTGGTGCGGCGACGATGGCGAGCGTGGTTTTTGCGGCTGCGGACAACAGGTTGCCTGTGCATGTGGTGGCGCTGCTGCCGCTGACGGACAGCCGACCGGGTTTCAACGCCTACGCTGCCGACGATATCCTGACGATGTACGACGGGACTACCGTCGAGGTGGTGAACACCGACGCCGAGGGGCGCCTGATTCTGGCTGACGCGATAGCCTACGCTGTGAAGAACTACCACCCGAGGGTGATCATCGACGCGGCGACGCTGACGGGTGCGGCGGTGAGGGCGATCTCGACTTTCGGCATTGCGGCGATGGAGCAGAACGGGAGGAAGGAGCTGGAGATGCTGAAGGTGGTGGGCGAGCAGGTGTATGAGCGTCTGGTGGAGTTTCCGATGTGGAAGGAGTACGAGGAGCTGATCAAGAGCGAGTATGCGGACTTGCGCAACTGTGGCAATACGCCGCAGGCGGGTACGATCACGGCGGGCAAGTTCCTGGCGCATTTCGCCAAGGAGACGCCATATGTGCACCTGGACATCGCGGGTGTGGCCTACTTCACGAAGGCGCAGCACTGCTGGCGCTGCGGAGCCAGCGGCTACGGCGTGAGACTGCTGTATGCCTATCTGCAGATGCAGGGGGAGTGATGAATGATGAGTGATGAATGATGAGTGATGAGTGAAGAATTAAGAATTAAGAATTAAGAATTAAGAATTAGGACACTGAACACTAAACACTGAACACTAAACACTGAACACTAAACACTGAACACTAAAATCATAATTCATAAATCTATAAGAGATAATAATGGACAATAATAACGAAAAGAAAATACGTGTAGCTATTACGCACGGTGATATCAACGGCGTGGGCTACGAGACTATCATCAAGACTTTTGCCGACAGCCGCATGTTCGATGTCTGCACGCCGGTGCTCTATGGGAGCAGCAAGGTGGCGAGTTACCACAAGAAGCTGCTGGGCAGCGTGCAGCAGGAGATGGCGTTCAACGCCATCCGTGACGCCAGCGAGGCCCAGGACCGCAAGTACAACGTTATCAACCTGACGCAGGAGGAGATCAAGATAGACCTGGGCAAGAGTACCGAGGTGGCTGGCAAGCTGAGCCGAGAGAGCCTGAACCGTGCCTGTGCCGACCTGAAGGCCGGCAAGGTCGATGTGCTGGTGACGGCACCTATCAACAAACGCAACATCCAGGCTCCGGACTTTGACTTCCCGGGCCACACCGAATACCTCAGCCACCAGTTTGGCTGTTCGAGTCTTATGCTTATGGTGTGCGACCGTATCCGCATAGGTATTGTGACGAACCACTTGGCGCTGAAGGATGTGCCGGGTGCGCTGACGCACAACCTGCTCTACGACAAGATTATGCTGATGAACGAGAGTCTGAAGCGCGACTTCCGCATCACGATTCCGAAGATTGCTGTGCTGGCCCTCGACCCCCACGCCGGCGATAACGGTGTCATCGGTGATTTCGACATGAAGGTTATCAAGCCTGTCATCGACGAGGTGCAGTCGAAGGGTGTGCTGGCCTACGGTCCCTTCCCCAGCGACGGCTTCTTCGGCAGCTCGGAGTTCAACAAGTTCGACGGCGTACTGGCCCTTTATCACGACCAGGGTCTTATCCCCTTCAAGCTGATGTCGTTCACCGAGGGTGTGAACTACACGGCGGGTCTGCCGTATGTGCGTACCTCGCCAGCGCATGGTACGGGATACGACATCGCCGGCAAGGACCAAGCCAGCGAGCAGTCGATGCGTAGCGCCGTCTATCTGGCCTGCAATATCCTCCGCAACCGCCAGGAGTATGACGAGTTGACGGCCAATCCGCTGAAGTAGTTGAATGATGAGTGATGAGTGATGAGTGATGAGTATAGATAATAGTTAATAGATAATAGTTCTTGAAGAGACTTCTGCTTAGATGACTAAAAGGAGTGATAGGGGAGTGATGGGGGAGTGAAGGGGACAAATGTGTTTGCTGTAACATATGAAGAAATTATTATTGATCGACGGGATGGCGGCGGTTTATCGCGCTTATTATGCGCTGAACCGTAACCCGAGGATCAACTCGAAGGGGTTGAACACCTCGTGTGTGCTGGGCTTCACCACCACGCTCTACGACCTGCTGCGCTCGCAGCGTCCCACCCATGTGGGTGTGGCCTTCGACCTGCAGAAGCCTACCTTCCGTCACGAGATGTATGCCGAATACAAGGCCCACCGCGATGCGATGCCGGAGGAGATAGAGGTGGGGCTGCCGTGGGTGAGAAAGATGATAGAGGCTTTCCGCATTCCCATCCTCACTTGCGAGGGCTATGAGGCCGACGACGTCATTGGCACCCTCAGCCACAAGGCAGAGCTGGCGGGTTTCGACGAGGTCGTTATGGTGACGCCCGACAAGGACTTTGCGCAGCTTGTCACCGAGCATGTCAAGATGTACCGCTTCGGCCGCATGGGGAAGCCCGACAGTATCATGGGTATTCCTGAGGTGAGGGAGAAGTTTGATGTCGCCGATTGCCGTCAGGTGATAGACCTGCTGGGCCTCTGGGGCGACGCCTCCGACAATATCCCGGGCATTCCCGGGGTGGGGGAGAAGACGGCCAAGAAGCTGATAGCCCAGTTCGGCTCCATCGAGGAGATGGTGAAGCGCGCTGATGAGATAAAGAACGAGAAGTTGCGTAACCTCGTCAAGGAACATTCGGACAACGCCCTTTTCTCGAAGCAGCTGGCGACTATCTGTCTCGACGCCCCCGTGGACTTCGACGAGGCGGCGCTGCAACTGCAGGAGCCCGACTATGCGATGCTTAAAGAGCTGACGGACGAGTTGGAGTTCCGCCAGTTTGCCAAGAAGGTCTTCACGGACCTTAGCGTCAAGGACCCTTCCAAGGCGGTGGCCTGGGGGAATCAGAGCAATCAGAATAATCAGAGTAATCAGAAGACTCCGAGTGCTCCTACGCTCTTCGACCTTACACCTGCCGTTTCCGAGGTACCTACTGTGGAGGCTCATCCGCTGACTACCGAGGTTCTGACAAGCCTACAGGGCAAAGACTTCGCCCTGCTTATTGACGGGCCCAACATCTTCCTTTCGACTGACGCTGACACTATTTACACTACCACTGTCGACCAAGTTATCGCTCATCACTCGTCACTTTTTACTCAGCTACTCAGTCACACGGAGAGTCTCAAGCTCTGCTTCGACCTCAAGAGCCTCAGGTATATGCTGGCCGAGTTGGATATGACCATTGAGGGTAATATCTTCGATGTGCAGCTGGCCCATTACCTTCTTGATGCCGAGATGCGCCACACGCTGGACTTCATCTGTTCGTCGCTGCTGGGCTACGAGCCCCTCGACAGCAAGGCTCAGGCGGCGGCCCTCTGGCAGCTCTATCCTTTGATGGCGGCACGTCTCCGTGATGCCCGTCTGGAACGTCTCTATCATGATATCGAACTGCCCCTTGTCGATGTGCTTATCGACATGGAACGCGAAGGAGTCCGCATCGACGTTGAGGCCCTCAAGGACTATTCCCGACAGCTCGCTGCCGAGCGGCAGGCTCTCGAGGCGAAGATATACGAGTTGGCAGGGATGCAGTTCAATATCAGTTCGCCCAAGCAACTCGGCGAGGTGCTCTATGAGAAGATGAAGGTGACCGACAAGCCGCCGCGCACCGCCACGAAACAGTACTCTACCGCTGAGGATGTGCTCGTCAAACTCTCGGACAAGCACCCTATCATCCCTTTGATATTGGAGTACCGCTCCATTACCAAGCTCATAGGCACCTACCTCGACTCCTTCCCCAAGCTCATCAATCCCGCTACGGGACGTCTGCATACCGTCTACAACCAGACCGTCACAGCCACTGGGCGACTCTCGTCCAGTAACCCCAACCTGCAGAATATCCCCATCCGCACCGAGCGCGGACGTGAGATACGGCGCGCCTTTGTGGCACGTGACGAGGACCACCTGCTGTTGGCTGCCGACTACTCGCAGATAGAGCTCCGTATCATCGCCGCGCTGGCACAAGACCGCCACATGCTTGAGGCTTTTGCCAATGGCTTCGACATCCATGCCGCTACCGCTGCCAAAATCTACCATCTGAAGATGGAAGAGGTCAGCAAGGACCAGCGTCGCAACGCCAAGAGTGTCAACTTCGGCATCGTCTACGGTATCTCGGCTTTCGGCCTCAGCGAGCAGCTGGGTATTCCCCGTAAGGAAGCCGCCGCGCTGATTGACGAGTATTTCACGCAGTATCCCGACATCCGCCGTTTCATTGACGAGAGTGTCGCTGTCGCCCGTGAGCGTGGTTACGCTCAGACGCTGCTGGGACGTCGCCGTTACCTGCCGGATATCAACTCGCGCAATGCCGCTGCCCGCTCCTTCGCCGAGCGCAATGCCGTCAATATGCCCATCCAGGGTACCTCGGCCGACATGATCAAGCTGGCGATGGTGCGTATCCATCAGAGCCTGAAGAGTCAGGGACTCCGCAGCCGCATGATACTACAGGTGCACGACGAGTTGGTCTTCGACCTCTACCGTCCCGAGGAGGCTTTGGTGCGCCAGATTGTGGCACGCGAGATGAAACAGGCACTGCCGCTGCCCGGCATCGACATCGAGGTGGGTATTGATGTCGGCGACAACTGGCTGGAGGCACACTAGGAAATTGAAAATTGAAAATTTGCTCCACTGCGGTCGCAGGCCGTGTCTCCTTTGGAGCCAGGCAGGAGAATTGAAAATTGAAATATTTTGTCAGCATGAAACGTAACGCAAAAATAGCATTAATGGCCTGCGTCAGCCTATTTTTCATTTTTCATTTTTCATTTTTCAATTTAGCAACGGCGCAGCAGCCGTGGAACTACACTTCGGTGCGTGAGGCGCATCTTGACGATGCCTATTTCGTGGAGCCTCCCGCTCCGGTCAAAGTCAAAATACAGAAAGCAGTTCCCTCTCGGTCACTTGGTCAGGCTGTCTCTCAGTCGCTTTTCAATCGCTCCTACCGTCTGTCTGTCGACAAGCGTAACCGACTCTGCTTTCTGAGCGACAGTCTCTCGTTTACCCTCCCCGAGAGTACAGCCACGGAATGCTTACCCTACCTTGTCTCGCACCGCTACTGGCAGCAGCGCTATCAGACGTTGCAGCAGTGGGCTTTTGTCTCTATGGATAACCGTCTGCTCATCGACGTCGATACCGCCGACCACCGCTATGGTCCCTACAGTCCCGTCACCTGGCTGGGATACCGTTTTCAGCCGTCGGCCGACTGGCCAGTCGTCTTCACTATCCGCACCAACAGCCGTCGCGAGCAGGAACTCACCCTTCCGGCGCTGCAGACTCTCGCAGAATGGGGAGCTTTCACCACCGTTGCGGGGCAGGAGGCCTATGAGCAGAACCTCGCCAGCCGCCGTCAGGCCCAGCAGGCCGAGGAAGAGGCTTTGCGGCAGCACCTTGACTCGCTCGACCGCCGCAGTGAGCATGTGGCTCGCCAGGCCGACAGTATCGCTGTGGCGATGCAGCAGGACTCCCTGCATTTGGCCGAGTTGCAGGTGATGGCAGATGTGCAGGCTACCAAGGAGAAGATGAACCGTAAGACGCTCTTCCTTATGAGTGTCAATCCCGCCAGGAGCGACTATATGTTTGGTCTCGAGTTCAATTTCTACAACTGTTTTGACCGCGTTATTACCAAGATTGAGATTACCGTCACGCCTGTCAATGCTAAGGGGAGGATACAGAAAGACCAGTTCAACCGCGACGTGCGCACTGTGCGCTGTATGGGTCCCATACGTCCGGGGTCGCCGGCGCAGTACACTTTCGATGAGCTCTTCTGGGACGACAAAGGACGTATCCAGTATATGCGCGTCACTTCAGTTACTTTCCACTTCACCGACGGTACCCACCGTACCTTCTCCGGCTACGAGAAGATTCTCAAGCACACGCTGAATCCGTAAAAGGCAGCCTTCAATACTTATTTTTCTTGCTGGTATTCACCAGCTGTGGGGCGAAGCGTCCGACCAGCACTGCCGAGAGGACGAGCGCCAGGAGTTCGGCGAGGGGCCAGGAGCACCAGATGCCGTCGATGCCGAAGAGGGAGGGAAGGAGCCAAACGCAGGCCAGTTCAAATACCAGCGTTCGAGTGAAGGAGGCTACGGCACTCACTACGCCGTTGTTCAGTCCGGTGAAGAGAGCAGAGACGAACATGTTGATTCCTGTGATGAGGAATGCCAGCATGTAGAGCCGCATGGCTCGGATGGTCAGCGCCGTCAGCTCGATGTCGTAGCCGACGAAGACCCGCGCTATCGGTCCGGCGAATGCTTCTGCCGAGCCCGCCATTAGCACTCCCAGCACAGCGATGATGCCCAGTGACTTGCGGAGCAGCGACCGCTGCTCGCCGATGTCTTCGGCGCCGTAGTGGTAGCCGATGATGGGGGTGATGCCGATGTTGTAGCCGATGAAGACGGCGGCGAAGATGAAGGCGATGTACATCACCACGCCGTAGGCCGACACGCCGTCCTCACCCAGGTAGTGCATCAGCTGCAGGTTGTAGCACATGGTGACGATGTTCATCGAGATGCTGCTCACGTATTCCGACAGTCCGTTGCTGCAGGCTTTGCCTATGTAGGGCCAGAGGATTCGTGTCGGGATGATGCGGAGGGAGCCTTTGTTGCGGCGGGAAGAGAAATAGTACAGTGGGAATAGTCCGCCCACCGTGCAGCCTGCCGCTGTGGCTATTGCCGCTCCCGTCACTCCCATTCCTAGAGCCCATACCAGGAGGGCGTCGAGCAGGATGTTGGTGACGCCGGCCACTATCGACATCAGCGTTCCTAGCTGTGGTCGTTCGGCGGCCATGTAGAACGACTGGAAGGCGCACTGCAGCACGAAGCCTGGCATACCTATCATGTTCAGCCTGAGGTAGGTAACGCACTCCTCCATCATGGGTTCGTCGGCTCCCAGCCACCGTGCCACCCACGGTGCCGCCAGTGTCAGAAGAATGCCTAGCAGCAGTCCCAGCGACAGTCCGAATTGTACCAGCATGGTGAATACGCGGTTGGCCTTTTCGGGATAGCCCTCGCCTTTGATTTTCGCCACCAGTGCGGCGCCGCCGGTACCTATCATGAGGCCCAGGGAGCCTATCATCATGATGGCTGGGAAGGTGAGGTTGATGGCCGCGAAGCCTGTTTTGCCGGCGAAATTGGCCACGAAGAAGCCATCGACGATAGAGTATATCGACGTGACGAGCACCATGCCGATGCTCGGCAGCACCGACCGCATGATGCGGTGGTAGTCGTAGTGGCCAGCCAGTTCGATGTTCATAGGTGTATAAATAAGAGCTGCGGGCAATGCCGGCAGCTCTTAGTTCTTATTTTTTACTTTTCAGTTCAGAGTGCCATTTCCTGAAGGAAGCGGACGCTGGAGTGGATATGCTTGTACATGATCTCGTCGATGTCGACGAAGTTGACGCTGCGGCGGTAGTCGGCGACCATTTGCTCGATCTTGGGACTGGACTTGAGACCTTCCTGATGGCGGAAGTCGAGGGCCTGAGCGGCGTTGAAGAGCTCGATGGCGAGGACGCGCTCGGTGTTCTCGCAGACCTTGTAGCACTTGGTGGCAGCGTTGCCGCCCATGGAAACGAGGTCTTCCTGGTTCTGGCTGCTGGGGATGCTGTCGACCGAGGCGGGGGTGCAGAGCTGCTTGCTCTGGCTGACGATGCTGGCGGCGGCATACTGCGGAATCATGAAGCCGCTGTTGAGGCCGGGCTTAGCGACGAGGAACGAGGGCAGGCCGCGTTTGGCGTCGATGAGCTGGTAGGTGCGTCGTTCGCTGATGGCGCCGAGTTCGGCAACGGCGATAGCGAGGAAGTCGAGGACCATAGCGAGGGGTTCGCCGTGGAAGTGGCCGCCGGAGATGACCATATCCTCGTCGGGGAGGACGATGGGATTGTCGGTGGTGGAGTTGATTTCTGTCTCGACGACGGAGGCCACGTAGCGGATGGTGTCTTTAGCGGCGCCGTGGACCTGGGGTGCGCAGCGGAAGCTGTAGGGATCCTGTACGTGCTCTTTGTGACGACGGATGATCTCGCTGCCGTCGAGGAGTTCGCGTACGGCTGCGGCGGTTTCGAGCTGACCCTTGTGGGGGCGCACCATGTGGAGGCTCTCGTAGAAGGGCTCGATGCGGCCGTCGAAGGCGTCGAGTGAGAGGCTCAGCACCATGTCGGCCTGACGGCTGAGGCGGCGGGCTTTGAGGAGCGACCAGACGGCGAAGGAGCTCATGAACTGTGTGCCGTTGAGGAGGGCGAGGCCTTCTTTGCTCTGCAGCTCGATGGGCTGCCAGCCTTTCTCGGCGTAGACTTCCTTGACGTCGCAGCGGCGTCCTTTGTAGTACACGTCGCCGAGTCCGAGGATAGCGGGGAGCATGAGGTTAGCGAGGGGGCAGAGGTCGCCGCTGGCGCCGAGGGAGCCCTGCTGGTAGACCACGGGGAGGACGTCCTCGTTGTAGCAGTCGATGAGGCGCTGGACGGTCTGGAGCTGAGCGCCGCTGTAGCCGAAGCAGAAGTTCTGGGCTTTGAGGAGGAGCATGAGGCGGACGACGTCGGCGGGCACTTCGTCGCCGACGCCGCAGGCGTGGCTCATGACGAGGTTTTTCTGGAGCTGGCTGAGCTGCTCGCGGCTGATGCTGATGTTGCAGAGGGAGCCGAAGCCTGTGGTGACGCCGTAGATGGGCACCTTCTGGGTTTCCATCTTCTGGTTGAGGTAGTTGCGGCATTTCTCGATGCGGCGTTTGGCCTCGTCGCTGAGGGCGAGGGTCATTTTTTTATCGATGATTTCCTGGATTTTGTCCAGGGTGAGTTTTTCTTCGGGGTTGAATTTATATTCCATTGTGTTATTGTGTTATTGTGTTATTGCGTTAGTGGCTTGCGCAAGCATTACTTACGCATTAACACATTAACGCATTTACGCATTTACTTTTCCAAGTTTGCTTTGGCTTTAGCGGCGATGTCGTCGTCGACGAGTATGCGGCCGCAGTTTTCGCAGACGATAACTTTTTTGTGCATTTTGATTTCCATCTGGCGCTGCGGGGGGATGTTGGAGAAGCATCCGCCGCAGGAGTCGCGGTCGATGGTGACGACGGCGAGGCCGTTGCGTGCGGCGCCGCGGATGCGCTTGTAGGCGGTGAGGTAGCGCTCGTCGATGAACTGTTCTTGTTCTTTGGATTTTTCGCGGAGGCGTTTCTCGTCTTTTTCAGTTTCGGCGATGATAGAGGTGAGTTCGTCGCGTTTGGCGTCGAGGTCTTTTGTGCGGTTGTCGAGGAGCTGTTTGGCGGCGGAGATATGTTCTTTGAGTTCTTTGATTTTGGCGGCGCCCTCTTTGTTTTTACGTTCGCAGAGTTGGATTTCGAGGTTTTGGAATTCTATTTCTTTAGCGAGGGACTCGTATTCGCGGTTGTTGCGGACGTTGTCCTGTTGTTTCTGGTATTTTTTGATTTGTTCCTGGTGGTCGGTGATTTCGGCGTTGCGGGCCTTGTTGGCGGCATCGGTTTCCTTGATATCGGAGTTGAAGTTGTCGATGCGGGTGTTGAGGCCGGCGATTTCGTCCTCGAGGTCCTGGACGGCCTGGGGGAGTTCGCCGCGGATGATTTGGATTTTGTCGATTTCGCTGTCGACGCTCTGGAGGGTGTAGAGAGCGACGAGGCGTTTTTCGATAGCGAGGTCGACATCAGGGCGGAGGATAGGAGTGGGTTCGACCTTAGCTTCTGTTGCTTTTTTTGTGCTGACTTTTTTTGCCATAATTATATATATATTATTATTATTCAATCAAATATAGTGAACGATAGAGAGCTGTCGTTCAGAGATTCGGCATGCAAAGTTACAAAATTTTTCCGAAATGGAGCGAGAAATTATCTCTTTTGCGAATTGTTCCGTCTCATAGTGCCCTCCGTCGGCCAGGATGATCCTCTCCTCTCCGCGCTGGAAATCGTGGTATTTCAGATCTGCCGTAAGGTAGAGGTCGGCACCCGCCGCTATGGCGTCGCCGATGAACGGCGCACCGCTGCCGCCGCACACAGCGATACGGCGCACCAGCGTGTGTATGTCGTGTGGGGTGGTACGTATGACGGGTATTTTCAATATGTTCTTGATATCTAAGAGGACAGCGAGAGCTTCTCTCGGTTGGCTTAGCTCACCGACGATACCGGCACCTGTCTCACCTCCCAGAGGACTGAGGACAGCACAGTTGCGTAGCTCCAGCTTCTCGGCCAGAACTCCACTCACACCCCACGGCAGGTTGTCCAGATTTGTATGCGCCGCGTAGACGGATATCCCGTTCTTGATGAGCTGCATCACCATGCGTCCAGTCTCACTGCTGTCGGTAAGACGTTTCACACCTCTGAAAATGAATGGATGGTGCGTCACCACCAGGTTCAGACCTTGCCCTATGGCTTCGTTGATCACCGTCGGTGTCAGGTCCAAAGCCACCAGCGCCCCGCGGTACTCCGCATCGCCGTTACCCAGCAGGAACCCTGCATTGTCGTAGTCCTCCTGCAACTCTGGACGAAACGTTGCGTCGAGTTCCGCCACCACATCTTTTATCTTCATTCGATTGTCCCTTTTTTGGTTATATCTAAACTACTCTAACGGAAAACACTCCTTTTTATTGCCTTTGATTATTGAATTATCAACAGTCTGAAAATCAGCGTTTTGTTGTTTTGTTGACAGATATGTGCAACGTATTGGTAATCAGCCATGAAGAGACACCAACTCCTAACCAACACCGTACCATCTCCCTATCAACTCCCACCTATGTACTACCGGGGTAGGAGATGATACCTTTTGGGTACGTTTCAGGTAGGTTGGTGGGATAAAAAAAAACGCCCTTCGCGAAGGGCGTTTTTCTTATTGTTACCTTTAAAACTGTTTTACCATAGCAGGGCGCGTTTCTCGGGGGCGAGGTACATCTTGTCGCCAGGCTTCACACCGAAAGCGTCGATGAACTCGGTGATGTGGGGCAGTGCCACGTTGACGCGGTTCTTGCCGAGGGAGTGGACGTCCATCTGGGTGAGCTGGAGGATGGCCTGCGGGCGGATGTTCGAGGCCCAAACGGCGGCGTAGGCCAGGAAGAAGCGCTGCTCAGGGGTGAAGCCGTCCATCTTTTTCTTGTTGACCTGCTTCTTCTTGAGGGCGTTCTGCATGGCGAGGTAGCTGATGTGGAGGCCACCGTTGTCGGCGATGTTCTCACCGAGGGTGAGCTCTCCGTTGGCATAGGTCTCGGGGTCGTCGAGGACCTTGACGGCACCGAAGGACTCGACGAGGACCTTGGCGTTCTGCTTGAAGTTCTCGGCATCGGCGGCGGTCCACCAGTCGTTGAGGTTGCCGTCTTTGTCGTAGTTGCGACCCTGGTCGTCGAAGCCGTGGGTCATCTCGTGGCCGATGACGACACCGATGGCGCCGTAGTTGGCGGCCTCGTCGGCATTCATGTCAAAGAAGGGGGGCTGCAGGATGGCGGCGGGGAAGCATATCTCGTTGGTGGTGGGGTTGTAATAGGCGTTGACGGTCTGCGGTGTCATACCCCACTCGTTACGGTCGACGGGCTTGTTGATTTTGCTCAGGTTGTAAGCCACGTCAAACTCGTTGCTGCGCACGATGTTGGCGTAGTAACTGTCGTTCTTGATCTGCAGTCCGCTGTAGTCGCGCCATTTGTCGGGATAGCCGATCTTGACAAGGATGGCACTCAGTTTCTCCTGGGCGTTCTTCTTGGTCTGTGCATCCATCCAGGTGGCGTTCTTGATACGCTGTCCCAGGGCGACCTGCAGGTTGCCGACGAGGGTCTTCATGCGCTTCTTCGCGGCAGCGGGGAAGTATCTCTCTACATAGAGCTGACCCATGGCTTCGCCCATGGCACCGTCGACGGTGGAGGTCACGCGTTTCCAGCGGGGACGGTTCACCTCGCGGCCACTCAGCAGGCGGCCGTAGAAGTCGAAGTTGGCGTTGACGAAGTCGTCGCTCAGGTAGCTGGCGGCGCCGTTGATCTCATGCCAGGCAAAGTAGGCCTTCAGGGTCTCGATCGATTCGGTGGCAAGCACTTTGTCGACCTCGGCGAAGTATTTGGGCTGTGCTATGTTAAAGGTCTCCATGCCTTTGATGATACCCATGGCGTTGAAGTAGGCTGTCCAGTCGATATGGGGATGCTCTTTCTGGGCGCGGTCGACGGTGTAGCGGTTGAAGGTGCCGAAGGGGTCACGGTTCTCAAGTTTCGTGTTCTGGGCTTTGGCCAGGCGGGTTTCGAAGACCATCACCAGACGTGCCAGCTGGTCAGCGGGCATACTGGCCATTTTGTCGTATCCTGCCAGCGCGAATTCTTTGGTCATCAGTTTGATATAGCCCTCGCGGATGGCTACGTTGTTGCCTTCGTCGGTGAGGTAGTAGTCGCGGTCGCCGAGGCCGAGGCCTGTCTGGTAGGCCCAGGCGATACACATCTTGGCGTTGTCTTTGTCGGCTTCGCCGAAGACGCCGAAGAGCACGTAGTTGCCGCGCTTGTGGAGACGGAGGATCTCGGCTTTGATGGCGGCGCGGCTGTCGAGGGCGGCAATTTCTTCAAGGTAGGGCTTCAAAGGTTCGGCACCCTGCTGCTGCAGGCGCACGCTGTCCATGCCGATGTTGTAGAGTGTGGCGATCTTGTCTGCCACCGAGCCGGGGGCGTTCTTCTTCGACGACACCTCGTCAATGATGCTCTTCAGCTGTTTCTGGTTTTCCTCAGCGAGGAAGTCGAAGGCACCGTAGCGCGAATGCTCGGCGTCGAGCGGGTGGCTCTGCATCCAGCCGCCACAGGCGTACTGATAGAAGTTCTCCTGGGGAGAGACGCTTCGGTCTAGGTTCTCGAGGCGGATGCCAGAAGTCTGCTTCTGTGCCATTCCGCCAGTCATTACTGCCATAGTTGCAATGGTTAAAAGGGTTTTTTTCATAAAGATTAAATTATTTTGTTTCTTTTTATGTTTTACGTTTCACATTTGAATTAGCTGGTAGTCGGTAGCTGGTAGCAATTGATCACACATCACTCATCATTCATCATTCATCATTCATCACTGTCTGTAGTATAATCTCCAGTATTTCGTTACCATATTTCTCCAAAGTTTTGGGGCCCACGCCAAGCTGCCGTTTAAGTTCGGCGGGTGTTCGCGGCGCGTTGCTGGCAATCGACTGCAGTGCTTTCTGCTGTAGTATCATATATGGCGCCACACCCTCTTCCTTGGCTTTCGCTGCACGCCATTGGCGAAGGGTAGTGTGTAGTGTTAAGTGTTCAGCGTTTAGTTCACGTTCGCCCCTTTGTTTTGCTCCACTCTCCGCTCTCCGTTTTCCACTCTCCACTTTCCGCTTCCCACTATCCTCTTTCATCATTGCCTCCACTTTGGCTTTCTGCACAGCCTGCACGCTGTAGCCCTTCTCTTTGACGGTGCGTAGGCAGGCTACCTTCACCCTCAGGGCCTCCGTGAGTTCTTTCCCCGTCTCGTCTACCGACTTGCTGACTTCTTTGTTGTCTATCTCAACCTCCAAAAGGGCGGGAAGTTGGGCATTTAACAAGGCCAACTGCCCAAGGTAGTATTCCGCCCCCTTACGTGCGCGCTCATTCTGTGCGGCTTCCTCGAGACGCATCAACTGGCTTTTGAATTTCTCGCTGACGCCCTGCAGGTCCAAGAGCTTCGAGTGATGTGCTTTCAGCGTCGCCAACTGTTCGGGATAGATGTTCTTCAGCTTATTGTAGTGCTCCAGCAGGCGTTCGGTGTGGCGCACCAGGTCGTCCACCCCGAACAGTTCCATGAGCTTCTCTATGCGGTACTCACGCTCGTAGCCGTCGGCAGCTTCGCTGGTCTGCTCGAATGAGGGTTGGCTGTCGACGAACTGGCTGACGCTACGGTCCTCAAAGGCTACCCCGGCGCTCAAGGGCGTCGTGAGGGTCAGCCCCTCGAGGGTCCGGCAGCGGCTCAATGCCACATATACCTGCCCGAAGGCAAAGGCGTCGGCGGCATCGATGACCACGTGGTCGAAGGTTAGGCCTTGCGCCTTGTGGATGGTCACAGCCCACGCCGCCTGCAGGGGGTACTGGCTGAAGGTACCCTCCACCTCCTGCTCTATCTCGTTGGTTTTCTCGTTCAGCTTGTATTTCAGACTCTCCCAGGTCTCGCGGCCGGCGAGGATGGTGTCGCCGTCGTCGTTTATCACCTCTATGTAGTCTTTTTTCTCTTCGTCGTCATACACGAAGCGGGTGACCGTCCCCAGCATGCCGTTGTAGTACCTATGTCCTCCTGACGAGTCATTCTTGACGAACATCACCCGCTCGCCGATCTTGATCTCTAGGCTGCGGTCGCAGGGCACCGACTTCTCGGGGTAGTTGCCTTTCTCTTGAGCTTCAAACACACGCCGCTCGCCCTTCAGCGCCTCCATCTGCCGCCGGTTGATGGCGTCAGCCTGCCGGTTGTGTGTCGTCAGGGTGATGGGGGGAGTGGATGAGTGACTGGGTGACTGAGTGGCTGAGTGGCTGACGCGGGCGTTGAGGGTTTGGAGGGTAGCGGGGTCGATATTGTTGTCTCGCACATGGTTCAGCAGGTTGACGAAAGTTTCGTCCTGCTGACGGTACACCGTCGTCAACTCGATGGTCACGTAAGGGGTCCGCTGCAGAGCCTTGCTGGCAAAAAAGTAAGGACTCGCGTACACCCTTTCCATATACCCCCTCTCGGACTCCGTCACCACCGGCGACAGCTGGTGCACGTCGCCGATCATCAGTAGTTGCACCCCTCCGAAGGGACGGCTCGAACGTCGGTAGCGCCTCAACGTCATGTCGATGGCGTCAAGCAGGTCCGCCCGCACCATCGAGATCTCGTCGATGATGAGGAGCTCGAGGGTGCGAATAACGCTCAGTTTGTTCTTGTTAAGTGACTTGTGTCTTTCCGGCAGTTGGTACTCCGTCACCAGTTCCTTCACATCGGGCAGGTAGGGGTCGAAGGGTAGCTGGAAGAAACTGTGGATGGTGACGCCGCCAGCGTTGATTGCCGCCACACCTGTGGGCGCCACAATGGCGTGACGCTTCCCACAATGCGCCGCCACCTCACGCAGGAAGGTTGTCTTGCCTGTACCCGCCTTCCCCGTCAGGAACACCGACACTCCCGTCTGTTCCACATAACGGCGTGCCAGCTCTATCTGCGCATTCGTCTCCATCCTCATCATTTATCACTCATCATTCATCATTTCTCACTCCTCATTTCCTGACAATGACACTGCCGCTGCCCTGGTGGGTGGCGAGGATAAGCACCTCGGCTATCTGCACATGCTCGGGGGCGTTGGCGGCATAGACCGCCGTGTCGGCGATGTCGTCGCCCGTCAGAGGCTTGATGCCCTTGTAGACGTTGGCGGCGCGCTCCGTGTCGCCGTGGAAGCGCGTGTTGCTGAAGTTCGTCTCCACGAGGCCGGGCTTCAGGTTCGTCACGCGGATGGCGGTATTGGCCACGTCGAGTCGCAAGCCATCGGTGATGGTCTTCACGGCCGCCTTGGTGGCACAGTAGACGTTGCCGTTGGCATAGGCCGCATCGCCGGCCACGGAGCCCACGTTGATGATGTGGCCGCGGTCGCGCTTCACCATACCGGGCACTACCAGACGTGTCATCGTCAGCAGACCCTTGATATTGGTGTCCACCATCGTGTCCCAGTCGTCGTAACGACCTTCATATTCCGGCTCGAGGCCGAGGGCGAGGCCCGCGTTGTTCACCAACACGTCGATGTCCTTCCATTCTTTGGGGAGGTTCTCGATGCATTCGGTAGCCTTCTCGCGGTCGCGCACATCGAAGACCAGCGTCAACACTTCGGTGCCCTTGGCGGTGAGCTCTTTCTTGATTTCCTCCAGAAGTTCAGGCTTGCGGCCCGTAAGGATGAGACGGTCGCCGTTGGCGGCGAACTTGCGCGCGCAGGCCAGGCCGATGCCGCTCGTCGCACCTGTAATCAAAACAGTCTTTTTCATCATTATATTGTTTTTATATATTTCCAAAATTAATATAACGACAGTTGTGTCCTTTTATTGCTTGTTGACTCTTTTTTTCTGTCATAAAAAAATATCGTATATTTGCAGTATTGTAATAATCGTTATGTAATTATTAATTCATTAAATATCTTTTTGTTATGAAGAAATTATTTATCTTGGCACTGGCCGCTTTCGCCCTCATGGCCTCCGTCTCTTGCTCGAAAGACGAGAAAGATAAGGTTGACCGTGCGGCACTGGTGGGAACCTCCTGGCAGTGTGTCCACACGTTTACGATTCCTATAGTGGGGACTTCGGCGACATTGCAGATTGACCTTGATTTTGTTACGGAAAAAAGCTGCCATGGAGTAATCACACTTCCATCAACCCTCGCAGATATGCTTCCAATGGACCCGAGTGGCGATTTTGAATATACGTTTAATGGAAAGCAGGTGGTCATCAAGACAGGTAGCGACATGATTGGCGATATCGCTATGGACTATGCCAACGAGACGTTGCTGATACTTACGGTACCAGAGAGCTACCGAAGTCTTTTGGGAACTTCGGAGTTGATATTCCATAAGAAATAAAAAAAAGAGGCCGAAAGGCCTCTTTTTTTATCTGGTAATTCATCACTCATCATTCATCACTTTTAATTACTTTTGTGAGGGAAATTGGGGGGTGGCTTTGAGGAAGGCTTGGTAGTCGTGGATCATGTTGTTGTACATGTCCTTGCGGGAGTAGACGTTGTAGCAGGGGTGGAATTGTCTGACGACGAGAGTGTTGGCAGAGGGGGAGTAGTAGCAGTGTGGATTGACCTCTTCGAGGTCGGTGTAGAGGTGTTTCTGTAGGAAGTTAACCATGATGCCCTGTCCACCGATGCAGAGGATGATGTCGGCGTGGTAGAGCGCGATTTGTTCTTTGAGGAGGTCGGCGTAGTTCTCCATATATTTTTGGAGGACGGCGTTGCTGGCGGCCTTGTTGTCGGATTGTTTTTTGCAGGTGACGCGAGCGATGGGTGCGTTTTCGTAGAATCCCTGGAGACGTGTGGGGTTGTCGGCCTTGGAGAAGGGGATGACTTTGCGTTCGGGGATGGTGAGGAGGCCGTAGGCCCAGAGTTCGAGGTTGGGGAAGAATTTCTGGGCTGTGCGTACGGTGAGACGTGGGGAAGGTACGCGTCCGGTTTCGGAGCGGATGTCCCAGCAGTCTTCCTCGTAGAGTTCTTTGGAGAGGATGAGGAGTCGCATGCCGGCGTCGTTCCAGAGTTGTTCTTCGTTGGCTGGGTGGTGGATTTGTGAGAATCCGTCCCAGGAAATATCGCCGCGGTAGAGGAGGCCGTCTTTGGTGATGATGTCGGCGTCGCGGAGTTTGCGTGCACGCTGAGCCCAGCGTGTAAAGAGTTTTTCTTCGTGTTCGCGGATGGTCATAATGGTTAGTGTTGAATGATGAATGATGAATGATGAATGATGAGTGATGGGTGATGAGTAGAATTTAGCTTTTAGTTTTTACTTTTTAGTTTTTACTTTTCATGGTGCAAAGATATGAATTGTTTTTGATATGGCCAAATTTTTTTTTCGAGGGGCAATTTTTTTATGAGTTATGAGTTATGATTTATGAATTATGAGTGAGGGATGAGGAATTGAAAATTGAGAATTGAAAATTGAAAGGCTTCCGCGGAACATATCAAAATAAGCAGGTGGCGGGTAGCAGACAGCTGGTAGCAGGTTGCTATGGGCTATGGGCTACCGGCTACCGGCTACTGGCTACCGTTTTTTTTACTTTTTACCTTTTACTTTTTAGTTTCCCATCTGTAGCGCAGTGGCGTGTAGGTTTTGAGGCGGGGGTGGCAGTGCCGATGGGGGCGACGGGTCTGAGAAGTTGTTTTGCGGCGGACCTGAAGGGGGAGTGGAGAGTGGGGAGTGATGAGTGTGGAGTGATGAGTGATGAGGAATTAGGAATTAGGAATGAGGAATTAGGAAGGTCTCGAAGTCTCGAAGTCTCGACCCCCGAAGGGGTGGCGAACACCGCTGAAATTGAGCGAAAGCGAAGAATAAATAAAGTGAGCAAGTCTCGAAGTCTCGAAAATGGCTTTCGACTAAAGATAAGTGTGGGACATCTGCGGACGCTGGAGACGTTGGGGCCGGACTACGAGGCTGTGCCGACGGATACGGCGAGCTATCAGCGACGTTTTATTGTGTATCCTGTGACCGTGGGAGGAGGGTATGAGTGGACAGTGTGGAGTGATGAGTGGAGAGTGGGTGTGTCGGCGGAGGTGGGAGTGGCGTTGTGCTATGAGAAGTGGCGGCGTGTGTTGAGTATGACGGCGACGGATGTGTGGCTGGAGGATATTGGTCTTACGGGCTGGGTGCCAGCAGCGAGGGTTGATGCGGAGGTACGGCTGTGGGACCATGTGGGAGTGGGCGTGGGAGTGAGGTGGATAGGGGGAGGAATTTGGAGTGATGAGTGTGGAGTGATGAGTGATGAATTAGGAATTAGGAATGAGGAATTAGGAATTAGGAATTCATCATTCATCATTCATCATTCAACATTAAAGAATCGTCTCGAGATTACGGAGCATGTGGATCGGAAGAGAGGGGAACTGGGAGGTTTTGGAGGAGCGATGTGGAGTGTGGAATTAAGGTATTGGTTTTGAGGAATTAAGAATTAAGAATTAAAAATTAAAAATTAGGGCACTGAACACTGAACACTAAACACTGAACACTAAACACTGAACACTGAACACTGAACACTAAACACTGAACACTAAACACTATTTAAAAGGTGAGACGTATAGATATAGATACATTGGATGTGCCGGAGTTGGCTGTGTATGCGCGGCTGACGGAGGGTCAGTTGAGGAACCGGTTGCATGAGGAGGAGGGAGTGTTTATCTGTGAGAGTGAGAAGGTGATACGTGTGGCGCTGGAGCGAGGAGTGGAGCCGGTGTCTTTTTTGTGTGAGGAGAAGTTTGTTGGGCGTGTGGAGAGTCTTTTTCCGCCAGAGGGTGTCTCGCGGTACAGTGAGTTGCCGGTGTATGTGGGGAGCCGGGAGGTGCTGAAAGGTTTGACGGGCTATGAGCTGAGCCGAGGGATGTTGTGTTGTATGAAAAGAGCGAATGTTGGGAATGTGGAATGTGGAATGTGGAATGAGAAGATGCGTGTGGGGGTGCTGGATGGGGTGGTGAATTCGGAGAATACGGGTGCTATCTTCCGTGCGGCGGCGGCATTGGGTATTGACGCTCTGTTGCTGACGCGGACGTGCTGTGACCCGTTGAACCGTCGGGCGTGTAGGGTGAGCATGGGTACGGTGTTCCAGGTGCCGTGGGGGTGGATAGATAATGTTGAATGTGGAGATCAGTGTTCAGTGTTTAGTGAACAGTGTTTAGTTCATGATTCAAACACTAAACACTTAACACTAAACACTAAACACTTAAAGAACACTAAACACTTAACACTAAACACTAAACACTTAAAGAGTTACCCGGAGGTGTTGCGGGAGATGGGGTTCAAGACGGTGGCGTTGGCGCTGACGGATAGGTCGGTGAGTATCGACGATCCGGTGCTGAAGGGGGAGGAGAGGCTGGCGATAGTGCTGGGTACGGAGGGTGACGGGTTGAGCGAGAGTGTGCTGCGGGAGTGCGACTATGTGGCGAGGATACCGATGCAACGGGGTGTGGATTCGCTGAATGTGGCTGCGGCGGCTAGTGTGGCGTTTTGGGAGTTGAGAATTGGGAGGATAGGGTTCTGAGGGTGCCGTAGGAGGAGGAGAGGCGGCGGTGCCATTCGTCGGGGGAGACCCAGACGACGGCGGTGATGCCTTCTTCCTGCTGGGGCGTGCCAGCGGGTGGGGAGTCGACGGTGTCGACGGCCACGGTCATGGGGAACCATGAGGTCTGCTTGAGGTGCCATTTGTGAGGGGGAGGGTTAGGACCCTTGAACCAGGCTTTAGGGGCGCGGAAGAGGTGGTAGGTTTTTATTAATGATGAGTGATGAGTGATGAGTGATGAATTACCAGCCCCGATTCGCTCAACACTCATCACTCCACACTCATCACTAACGCAGTTAATGCCGGTTTCTTCCTCGACTTCGCGGAGGGCGGCTTGGAGGAGGGTCTCACCGGGTTCGACCTTTCCCTTGGGGAGGTCCCAGCGGCCGTTGCGCTGGATGAGGAGCATTTTTAGTGATGAGTGATGAGTGATGAGTGATGAATTATCATTCAACATTATTATTCCGCCGGCGGCGCGGACGTAGCACATGTGGCGCTTCAGGAAGCGCAGCAGGCAGAGGGGGATGTTGAAGGTGTGGTATTTGTAGCTTAGGAGCATTTTTAATTAAGAATTAAGAATTAAGAATTAAGAATTTAGGACTTATGATTTATGACTTATGATTTCAGAGTGGCTACACAGTCCCTATACTCATAAATCATAAATCATAATTCATAAATCTATGTTATGAGTGGCTACGCGATTTTAATTTTTAATTTATAATTTTTAATTTTGTTCGAAGTGGAGGAGTTCTTTGTTGTCGCGGTAGAGTGTCAGTGAGTTTTCGCTGATGAGGATATTGTTGGCCTTTTGGAAGGCGGCGAAGAAGCGTCCTTCGGCGTTCATGTCGGCTTCGGGACAGCGGATGTCAGTAAATTGAAAGTTGGAGATTGAAAATTGAAATTTCTCGGAGTCGGGGCGTTGGTTACCTATAACGAAGTTGGCGGAATAAGTATTGCAAGTTGCTTGTCCGGAGAGGGTTCCGGCTTCGGGGTTGAAGGAGAGGGTGACGCTTTTGACGTTTTTGGGTATATCGCGGCCTTGGATCTTTACTAGTTGCCAGGTTTGGTCTTTGTTTATAGTGTTAAGTGTTAAGTGTTTAGTGTTTAGTGATGGATGATGAATGATGGATGATGAACTGAACACTGAACACTGAACACTAAACACTGTAAGGCAGAGGGACAGGAGTATTTTGAGGGTGTTTTTCACAGCGGTTGTTGATAAGTTTTTCGGGCTGCAAAAATACGAATATTTTTTATATTACGTTACTAGTGAAATTAAAAATTAAAAATTAAAAATTGAAAATTTAGGATAAGGTATTGAGTGTTAGAGGAGAAAAGAAGAGGATTGTGATGGCGGTTACGAATGATTTGGTTACCGACCGTCGTGTTTTGCGCCATGCGGCGACGCTCCGCGAGGCGGGCTTCTCCGTGACGCTCTTCGGCCGCAACGACCTGCATGTACGCAGCAAGGGGTCGTGGCGCTTCTATGCCGAATACAACCTCAGGCTCTGCTGGCGTCTCCTCCGCACGCAGTGCGACATTGTGTGGGCTAATGACACCGACACCCTCCCCGCCTGCTGGTTCGCTGCGAGGCTGAAAGGCCGCCGCCTCGTGATGGACTCGCACGAGCTGTTTCCCGAGGTGCCCGAACTCATCGACCGCCCACGCGTGAGGCGCGTCTGGGAGCGCATCGAAGGCCTGCTGCTGCCCCGCTGCGACGCCAACATGACGGTCTGCCAGAGCATCGCCGACTACTATCGGTCGAAATACGGCGTGGAGATGACGGTGGTGAGGAATTTGTGGAGTGATGAGTGTGGAGTGATGAGTGATGAGGGAATAGGAAATTGGAGTGATGAGTGTGGAGTGATGAGTGATGAGGAAATAGGAATTAGTAATTCATCATTCATCATTCATCATTCATCATTAAAAATGCTCATGTATCAGGGTGCTGTGAACAAGGGTAGGGGAGTGGACTGGGCCATTGACGCCCTGGAGTTCCTGCCCGACTGCCGGCTCGTCGTTGCCGGCGGCGGCGACCTGCTCGAGGAGATGAAGGCCTACGCGCAGAGCAAGCCCTGGGCCGAACGCATCGTGTTCACGGGTCGGCTGACCCCCGAGGAGCTGGAACCGCTGACGCGGCAGGCTGCCGTGGGTCTCGTGATGCTCGAGGATATGGGCCTCAGCTACCACTTCGCCCTGCCGAACCGCATCGGCGACTTCGTCGCCGCCGGCGTACCCATCGTCGTCAGCGACCTCCCGGAAATGGCCGCGGTAGTGAAACGATTTGGCGTCGGTGAGATTATTGATGTTGATATCAACAGGTCAACGTATCAACGTATCAACGTGTTAGCGTTGGCGGAGGCGGTGAAAAAAGTGCTGGCAAATGAGTGGAAGGAAGAGGATTTCGCTGCCGCCCGCGCCGACATGGATTGGAACAAAGAAAAGGAAAAATTGCTTGAATGCTTGAAAAAAGTTGAAAAGGTTTAAATGGTTTAAAAGGTTAAAAAGGGTCGAGGACAACCCCGTCACCTTTAAAACCCTTAAAACCTTTAAAACCCCTAAAACCAAAGTTGAAAATGTTTAAATGGTTTAAAAGGTTAAAAGGGGTCGAGGACAACCCCCGTCACTTTTAAAACCCTTAAAACCTTTAAAACCCCTAAAACCAAAAAAGAGAAAAAATGATTTACGAAATTCTTTTGATGCTTTATGTACTGGGTACGATAGCCGGACTGTGGTTTATCTTCAAGAAGGCCGGCAGGACCCCGTGGAAGGCCCTAGTGCCCTTCTACAACATCGTCGTCTGGATACAGCTCTGCGGCAAGAAATGGCCTTGGTATATCTATTTCCTCCTTCCCGGACTGAACATCTTCGTCTTCCTCCTGATGGTGGTCGACACCGCCAAAGTCTTCCGCAGGAAGAGTTTCTGGGAGGAGACCTTCGGCGTCCTGCTGCCCCCCGTCTACCTCCTCATGGTGGGTCTCAAGAAGGGCTGGACCTATCACGACCCCAAGACCGACCCCCCGACGAAGGTCAGCGAGCTCCGCGACTGGGCTGAAGCCGTTGTCTTCGCCCTCATCGCCGTGGTGCTCATCCGCGGCTTCGTCTTCGAGCTCTTCTCCATTCCCTCCTCGAGTATGGAGCGCAGCCTCCGTGTGGGCGACCACCTGCTCGTCAGCAAGATGGCCTACGGTCCCCGCGTCATCATGACGCCCTTGGCGCTGCCGCTGATGCACAACACCATCGTCGGCACCGACCTCCAGTCGTACCTCAGCTGGCCGCAGCTGCCCTATTATCGCTTCCCGGGCTACACCCATGTGAAGCGCTACGATGCCGTCGTGTTCAACTTTCCCGAGGGCGACACCATCGTCAGCAACTTCCCCGGCTGCCAGCGCACCTACTATGAGGCCGTGCGAGCCTGCGGCCGCGACGCCGTGCTGGCCGGCGAGGGCTACTTCGTCGACCGCGACGCCGCGGGCAACGAACACCGCACCCCCGCGGGCAAAGTGATGACTCGCCCCCTCGACAAACGCGAGCATTACATCAAACGCTGCATGGGTCTCCCGGGCGAAAACCTCCAGATTGTCGACGGCATCGTCCACATCAATGGCCAGCCTGTCGAAACACCAGAAAGTGCAATGTTCTACCGCAAGGTGACCTTCTCCGTCAACTACTTCCCCATCGACATCCTCGAAGAGTGTGGAATGACAAAAGAGGAAATCGACGGTATCTTGCAAGTCGTCAGCGACATCAACGGCGACCCCTACGACTCCCTCGGCAACCTCTGCCTCGGAATGGCCCTCTCGCCCCAGGTCTCCGAACAACTCCTCTCCTCGGGCTATGTCAAGTCGATAACCCCCTATATCCACGACATCGACACCACCGGCGCTCTCTTCCCCCATGCCGGACAGCGCTGGTCTGTCGACAACTACGGTCCCGTCCACATCCCCGCCAAGGGTGAGACCCTCAAGCTCACGCTCGACAACCTGCCCTTCTACCGCCGCCTCATCACCGCCTACGAGTACAACACCCTCGAAGTGAAGGACGGCAAGATATACATCAACGGCAAAGAGACCGACAGCTACACCTGCCAGATGGACTACTACTGGATGATGGGCGACAACCGCCACAACAGTCAGGATAGCCGCTTCTGGGGCTTCGTCCCCGAGAGCCACATCGTCGGCAAAGCCAAATGGGTACTCTTCAGCACCGACGAAGAAAAAGGCGGCATCCGCTGGGACCGTTGCCTGAGGAACGCCAATGCGTATTGATGAATGATGAGTGATGAATGAGGAATGATGAGTGATGAGTGATGAGTGATGAGTGTTTAGTGTTTAGTGAGGAATGAGGAATGAGGAACTGAACATTCATAAATCATAATTCATAAATCTATAATATCAACCTATCAACGTATCAACATAGAAACCTAGATGGAAGACAGCGAAAACATTATAAATACTGAGGAACAGGGTACGACGGTATCTTTGAGCGGCATGTTCAAAGACTACTGGATAGACTATGCCAGCGACGTGATATTGGACCGCTCGGTGCCCGACATCGACGACGGCCTCAAGCCCGTCCAGCGCCGCATCCTCCACGCTATGGAGGAGACCGACGACGGCCGCTTCACCAAGGTGGCCAATATCGTCGGTAACACCATGCAGTACCACCCCCACGGCGACATGTCCATCAAGGACGCCCTCGTCAACATGGGACAGAAAGACCTCCTCATCGACTGCCAGGGTAACTGGGGCAACATCCTCACCGGCGACGATGCCGCCGCCGGCCGTTACATCGAAGCGCGCCTCTCGAAATTCGCCAAAGAGGTGGTCTTCAACCCCAAAACCACCCAGTGGAAACCCTCCTACGACGGCCGCAAGAAAGAACCCGTCACCCTGCCGGTAAAATTCCCCCTGCTGTTGGCACAGGGTACCAAAGGCATCGCCGTGACCCTCACCTCCGTCATCCTCCCCTACAACTTCTGCGAGCTCCTCGACGCCAGCATCAAGATCCTCAAGGAAGAGGAATTCGAGATCTATCCCGACTTCCCCACCGGCGGACTCATCGATGTCTCACGCTACAACGATGCCGCCCTCGGCGGCCGTCTGCGCATCCGTGCCAAGATGCACTATGACGAGAAACGCAAAGCCATCATTATCACCGAACTGCCCTATACCGTCACCACCGACGTCCTCATCGACAGCATCCTCAAAGCCAACGAGAAGGGCAAGATAAAAATCAAGAAGGTCGACGACAACACCGCCGCCGAAGTGGAGATAGTGGTCTACCTCCCCGCTGGCGTCTCACCCGACCAAACCATCGATGCCCTCTACGCTTTCACCAACTGCCAGATATCCTTCTCGCCCCAGACCTGCGTCATCGTCGACGACAAACCCGTCTTCATGACCGCCAGCGACATCCTGCGCCACAACACCATGCGTACCAAGGACCTCCTGCGTCAGGAACTCGAGATACAGCTCGCCGAACTGGAGGACCGCTGGCATTGGGTCTCGCTGGAGAAAATCTTCTTCGAGAAGCGAATATATAAGGTAATGGAGAACGAGCGCTCGAAGAGTTGGGAGGACCAGGTGAGTCAGATGGAGCGTGGATTCGACCCCTATCGCGACCAGTTCAAGAAGGAAATCACCCGCGACGACGTGCTGAAGCTCTGCGAGAAACCCGTGCGTAAGATCAGCAAGTTCGACATCAAGAAGGCTATGGAGGAACTGGCGGGCATCGAGATGACCATCGACGAGGTGCAGAACCATTTGGCGCACCTCACCGACTATGCCGTCCGTTACTTCCAGGGTATCCTCAAGAAATTTGGCGAAGGACGCGAGCGCCGCACCGAGATACGCAATTTCGAGGACATCGAGTCCACGGTGGTGGCGCTGGCCAACGAGAAGCTCTATGTTAACTACCAGACCGGCTTCGCCGGCTGGGGCCTCAAACGAGAGGAGGGTGTCGAGGTGGCCTGCGAATGCTCGAAGATGGACGACATCATCGTCTTCCGCCGCGACGGCACCTTCATGGTGACCAAGATACAGGAGAAAGGCTTCGTAGGCACACAGGAGTGTCCCGAGATTCTCTTCATCTCCGTCTTCCGCAAGCGCGACGAACGTACGGTCTACAACCTCATCTACCGCGACGGCGGCCCCGACGGCTACGTGATGGTCAAACGCTTCAGCGTCACCTCCATCACACGCGACAAGGACTATCTCCTCACCAAGGGTACCAAGGGCAGCAAGGTGCTCTACTTCACCGCCAACCCCAACGGCGAGGCCGAGGTGGTCACCATCCACCATGTCTCCAAGCCCAAGCTCAAGAAGACCTCCTTCGACTTCGACTTCAAGACCCTCGCCATCAAGGGACGTCAGTCCATCGGCAATATCTTGACCCGCAACGCCGTGCGCTCCATCAACCTCAAGGATGAGGGCGTCTCTACGTTGAGCGCGCGCAAGATATGGTTCGACGAGAGCGTCAAACGCCTCAATGTGAACGAGGCTGGCAAGTACCTCGGCGAGTTCCACGGCACCGACAAACTACTGGCCCTTATGCAGTCGGCCAACTACCGCATCATGGGCTTCGACCTCGCCAACCACTTCGACGACGACCTCTTCGAACTCCGCAAGTTCCGCCGCGACCAGGTCATCACCGTCCTCTATCGCTCCCCCGACGGCTATCCCTACCTCAAACGCTTCGTCCCTGAACCCACCGACCGCAAGACCCCCTTCCTCGACGACGACGGCTCGCAGCTTATCTCCGTGGCCCTCGACTTCTTCCCCCGACTCGAGGTGGTATACAACCCCGAGAGCGGCAAGAAGATACCGTCCGAGATTATCGATGTCGAGGACTTCATCGGCGTCAAGAGCCACAAGGCCCGCGGCAAGCGTGTCACCACCTTCGCCGTCGACCAGTTCAACTGGCTCCAGCCCGTGAAGGAGGACCCGGAACTTCCTGAGGTCGACGATTCGGTCGTCGACACACCCACAGATGAACCCGACGACCGCCTCGGTTTCGCCGAAGGCACACAAACCCAGTTATTCTAAATGATTTTCATTTTTCAATTTTCATTTTTCATTTCATGAAAATACTGGTTGTTTTACCCCGTTTCCCGTGGCCGCTGGATAAAGGCGACAAGCTCCGTGCCTATCACCAGATAGTCGAGCTTTCCAAGCATCACGACATCTACCTCTTCGCCGTCTCTCATCGCCGTGTCCTACCGGAACATATCAAGGCCCTCGAGCCTTACTGTCGCGAGATACGTGCCGTCCACCTCAACAAGCTCGTCTGCGGAAAGAATATTCTCCGCAACTGGCTTTCCTCCAAGTCGCTGCAGATGGGCTATTGGAACACCAAACGTGCCAAGCGCGCCTGCCGCGCCTTTGCCCGCGAGGTGCAGCCCGACGTCGTCTACTCGCAGATGGTGCGCACCATGCCACTGGTTGCACGGCTGCCTTTCCCCAAGGTGATGGACTTCCAGGATGCTTTGTCGATGAATACGGAGCGCCGTATGGAACAGACGAAGGGTTTATGGCACTATCTGCTGCACTACGAGTTCAAGATGCTGCGCTCGTCCGAATACAAGGCTTTCTCGGTCTTCGACGCCCTCACCATCATCTCCGAGGTCGACAGCGAAGCCATCCCCCACAAGAAAAACGGCGAAATCCACATCGTCCCCAACGGCGTCAATTTCGACTACTTCTCCGCACAAGACAAGTCTAAATTTTCAATTTTCCTGCCTGGCTCCAAAGGAGACACGGCCTGCGACCGCAGTGGAGCAAATTCTCAATTTTCAATTTGCTTCTGCGGCAACATGGCCTATGCTCCCAATGTCGACGCCGCACGCTACCTGGTGAACGAGGTGATGCCGTTGGTGTGGTCGCGGATTCCTTCCGCCACGCTACTCATCGCCGGCGCCGACCCCAAGCCTTCCGTCCGTACCCTCGCCTCCAAGCGTGTCACCGTCAGCGGCCGACTCGACGATATCCGTGAGGCTTACGCCTCCGCCCAAGTCTTTGTCGCCCCCATGCGCCTCGGCTCCGGACTCCAGAACAAGCTCCTCGAAGCAATGGCCATGCAGGTGCCCTGCGTGACCACCCCCATCGCCGCCACACCTCTCCTCGCCAATGGGGAAGATGTATTCATCACTCATCACTCATCATTCAACACTCATCCGCCACTTTTGGTTGGCGACACCCCCGAGGCCCTCGCCGATGCCATTGTCCGGCTGATCGAGTCGCAGGAACTGCGCGACAGTATCGCCGCCGCCGGCAACAGTTTTGTCAAGGAGCACTACTCTTGGTCCTCCGCCGTAGAACCCCTCGAACAAATCTTTCAATCCGTTAGCCATTCTGCCTGACCTCTGGTCACGGCCTGCGACCAAAGTGGAGCAAACCATTAACCATTAATCATTAATCATTACATTGCAGTACGCACCCAATAAAAAAGGTAAATTCAGGAATTCGATAGGGGAGGAGGGGAAACGTCTTTCGCCCCAGGAGAGAAACACCTTCGTTAACGAGGAAGTCCCCGAGAAGGCTATCCTCGTCTCCGTCTGTCCCAATGGTCAGACCCTCAAGCGCACCGAGGAATACCTCGACGAGCTGGAGTTCCTCCTCCGCACCGCCGGTGGCGTTACGGTGAAAAAAGTCATCCAGAAACTCGACCGCCCCGACACCCGCACCTATGTCGGTTCCGGCAAACTCGATGAGATAAAAGAATACAAGAACGCCCTCGAGGCCGATATCATCGTGATAGATGATGAATTAAGCCCCGCCCAGCTCCGCAATCTGGAGAAGGAGATGGAGTGCCGCATCCTCGACCGCACCACCCTCATCCTCGACATCTTCGCCCGTCACGCCCGCACCGCCACAGCCCGCACACAGGTGGAGCTGGCGCAGCTGCAGTACATGCTTCCCCGCCTCACCCGTATGTGGACTCACCTTGAGCGTCAGCGCGGCGGCATCGGCATGCGCGGCCCCGGCGAGACACAGATAGAGACCGACCGCCGACTCATCAAAGAGAAAATCTCCGCCCTCAAGCTACAACTCGCCAAACTCGACACACAGAAGACCCTCCAGCGCAAGAACCGCGAGAGCCTGGTACGCGTGGCACTGGTGGGCTACACCAATGTCGGTAAGTCCACCATTCTCAACCTCTTGGCTAAGAGCGATGTGCTGGCCGAAAACAAGCTCTTCGCCACCCTCGACACCACCGTCCGCAAGGTGGTCGTCGGCAACCTCCCGTTCCTCCTCACCGACACCGTCGGTTTCATCCGCAAGCTCCCCACCCAGCTGGTGGAGAGTTTCAAAAGCACCCTCGACGAGGTCTCCGAGGCTGACCTCCTCCTGCATGTCGTCGACATCTCGCACCCCGACCACCAGTCGCAAATCGACGCCGTGAACAAGACCCTCGCCGACATCCACGCCGACGACAAGCCCGTCATCATGGTCTACAATAAGATAGATGCTCTGGAGAGTTCTAAAGACCCAGAGGATTC
Source organism: uncultured Bacteroidota bacterium (assembly GCA_902774395.1). GTDB lineage: Bacteria > Bacteroidota > Bacteroidia > Bacteroidales > P3 > Colimorpha. The sequence continues at coordinate 33,280 of CACYIK010000003.1, read as the reverse complement.
TGATTACTCTGAATATTCTGAGAACTCTGAACACTCCATCCGAATCTCCGCCGCAAAAAAACTAAACATAGAACCCCTGCGCAACCTCCTCTACCAGGAGATTTCCCGCATCCACGCCATACGCTACCCCTACAACAACTTCCTCTATTAAACGATAGTTATACGATGCTTCAACGATAGTTTGACGTTCAAAAAACGTCGATATAACGTTGAAATAACGTTAAACTAATATTGAAAATATTGATTTGCTGAATGTTGCAGATTTATTTCCTCACAGCACAATAAACGGGGTGTTCTTCCGTTATCAAATATATTTATAAGTAATAAAAACAATTAAATAACAAATACATAACATAATGAAAACCACACCGTACACCGACTTGCACATCAAACTTGGTGCAAAGATGGCCGAATTCGCCGGCTACAACATGCCTATCCAGTACACTGGCCTCGTTGAGGAGCACAACAACGTGCGCAACAACGTGGGCGTGTTCGACGTGAGCCACATGGGCGAGTTCCGCGCCAAAGGCCCCATCGCCAAGCACTTCATGCAGTATGTCACCACCAACAACGTCGAGGACCTCTTCGACGGCAAGGTGCAGTACACCTGCCTCCCCAACGGTCAGGGTGGCGTCGTCGACGACATGCTCGTCTACCGCGTCCATGACGACGAGTACTTCATGGTGCCCAACGCCGCCAACATCGACAAGGACTGGAACTGGATGAGCCAGATTGCCGACAAGATGGGTATGGAACTCGGCAAGGACTTCGTCAACGAGAGCGAGCAGTGGGCTCAGCTCGCCGTTCAGGGCCCCAACGCCCTCAAGGCCATGCAGAAACTCACCAGCGAGAACATCGTGGACATGGAGTACTACACCTTCAAGATCCTCACCTTCGCCGGCATCCCCAACATCATCCTCTCCACCACCGGTTACACTGGCGCTGGCGGATGCGAGATCTACATCCCCAAGGAGAAAGCCCTCGAGGTGTGGGATAAGGTCTTCGAGGCTGGCAAGGAATTCGGCATCATGCCCGCCGGTCTCGGCTGCCGCGACACCCTGCGTCTGGAGAAGGGCTTCGCCCTCTACGGCCACGAGATGGACGACACCGTCAGCCCCCTCGAGGCTCCTCTGGCCTTCATCGTCAAGCTGAAAGCCGAGAACAACAACTTCATCAACAAGGAACTCCTCCTCGCCCAGAAGGCCGCCGGCTTCAAGCGCAAAGTGGTGGGCTTCGAGATGGTCGACCGCGGCATCGCCCGCAACGGCTACGAGGTCTGCAACGCCGAAGGCAAGAAGATCGGTGAGGTGCGCAGCGGCTCCCCCAGCCCCAGCACCGGCAAGAACATCGGTACCGCCCTCATCTGCGCCGACTACGCCAAGACCGGCACCGAGATCTACATCAAGATCCGCGAGAAACTCCTCAAGGCTGTCACCGTCAAGATGCCCTTCTACGAGGGTTAATACTGGGAACGCGGACGTCTCGTCTGCATCTCACTTTAAAACGAAAAGCAAAGGCTTGAGTCCAACGGCTCAAGCCTTTGCTTTTGTTTAAAAATAAAAAATGTTATACAATTTGCAATAAAGGCCAATGTAATTCTGAAAAGTGTTTTTAGCGTTTGCTCCAAGTTTCAGTCCAAGTACTATGGCTGCCTTCTCCAGACGACGTTACATAGTAAGTCTCTCCTGTGGTTTTTAGAAAACTTCCAGAATAGGTACCTTTCTTTAGAACATTATGAGCATATATCCATACGAGATCCATACCGCTAAATGTCACATTGTTTCCAGAAACAGAATAAGTACCTTGAGTGGCACCCCGGACATAGTTTAAGTTTCCATCAGCAAAATATGCCTCACATTTGGAACTTGAAATAAACTTTAGTACCATTTGGTGGTCAGCGTATGGGGCAGTCCAAGTTGTACCTATCAAACCATTTGAACCACCACCTTGACTTGAGCCTCCACTGTATCCGTCTTCTTCTTTGCAGCCTATCATCAAGACCGTAACTGTTGCGAATAGAATTAATAATTTTTGTACTTTCATAATGTTTATTTTTTTTCGCTCTTCCGCACCCCGTCGAGCAGTTATAAAAGAAGCGTGGTGCCGTACACGTATCTTCTAATAGAGGTTGTAGGAAAGACCTTTGCCGAGAGACGTAACCAGCCCACGCTAATATAGCGTAAACCGTTACACATTTCTGCGGCATAAATAGAAGGTTCCTACATTTCTATTAGCAGAAGTCGTATAACGCTTCGCGATTTCCTTATGAAATCGACTGCAAAATTACGACATTTTTCTGATATAGAAAAATATTATTTCTCCATGTCGTAAAAAGTTTGTATCTTTGCAGTCTCGAATAGACTTGGTTCATTATCATGAAAATACTGTCACATCCAATAAAACACAGCGACTTGAACGCCATGCTGCCGGGCTATTTCGGCGACATGATAAAGGCTGTTGTCGATGTGAAGCAATGCATTCTCGGTCTTGATGCCGAACTGCATGCCGATATTGAGAAGGAGTTGCTGGCACAAGGGTCTATGCAAGCAGATCTGTGGGGTATCAATTTGTATCCCGAGATGGAGGACGAGGACTTTATCGAGTTCGACTCCCTCATCAACATCCGTCCCTATCAGGGCAACCGCAGCCGCGATGTGCAGGATCCCGCCGTGCGGAAACAGATTATTGATGTTGTAAACAGTTTGATTCAATGAGCGAATATCAACATACAGGACTGGCGGACGGCCGTTGGGCGCAGATGTCCTTGGCGGAGCAGATGCTGAACATCGGCAGCGAGGTGTCGCGTGCCAACCGCTGGAAAAGCAAGGGCAACACAGAGCAATGCCACCGTGCCGCCGACCGCGCGCTGGAACTTCTTTCGCTCACCATCAACGCACAGCGTGGCAAGCACGATCTTGGCGAGTTCTGCCGACTCTATGAGGTGTTGGCCGACTGCTACTACGGCGACAACATCTACCAGACCGACCCCGCCAAGCTGCAACGTAGTTTCGATATTTTTTATACCGCTAATAATCATTCATAAATAAAAAGACAAACCTATGAGTATCATCAAACCGTTTAAAGGATTCCGTCCCCCGGTGGACATCGTCGAGAAACTGGCTTCGCGCCCCTACGACGTTCTGAATAGCGAAGAAGCCCGCGTGGAGTGCGAGGGCAACCCCTATAGCCTGCTGCATGTCACCAAGGCTGAGATCGACCTTCCCAAAGGCACCGACGAGCACTCGCCCGAAGTGTACCTTCAGGTGGTGAAGAACTACAACCTCTTCAAGGACCTCGGATGGCTGGTGAAGGATGAGGAGGAGAAACTCTACATCTACGCCCAGAGCATGAACCCCAAGGATGCCAACGCCAAGTGGCAGTACGGCATCGTGGCCTGCGCCTACAGTGAGGACTATGTCAACAAGGTCATCAAGAAACATGAGCTGACCCGTAAGGACAAGGAAGAGGATCGCATGAAACACGTCCGCATCACCAACGCCAACGTGGAGCCCGTCTTCTTCGCCTATCCCGCCATCGCCCGCATCGACGAGATCGTGGCCGGCATCACCGCCAAGAAGCCCATCTATGACTTCATCGCCAAGGAAGACGGCTTCGGCCATCGCTTCTGGGTCATCGACGACAAGGCCACCATCGCCGAGCTCGTCGACATCTTCGACAAGCAGGTTCCCGCCATGTACATCGCCGACGGTCACCACCGCAGCGCCGCCGCCGCCCTCGTGGGACAGGAGAAGAAGGAGCAGAACCCCCACCACACCGGCAAGGAGGAGTACAACTACTTCATGACTGTCATCTTCCCCGACAACCAGCTCAACGTCATCGACTACAACCGCGTGGTCAAGGACCTCAACGGCCTCAGCAAGGAGCAGTTCCTCAAAGCCGTCGGCGAGAGCTACGAGCTCACCGACATGGGCACCGACATCTACAAGCCCGCCAAGCTGCATGAGCACAGTATGTACCTCGACGGCCACTGGTACAAGATGACCGCCAAGCCCGGCACCTACAACGACAACGACCCCATCGGAGTGCTCGATGTCACTATCCTCTCGAACCTCGTGCTCGACAAGGTGCTCGGCATCAAGGACCTCCGCACCGACAAGCGCATCGACTTCGTCGGCGGCATCCGCGGTCTCGGCGAGCTGAAACGTCGCGTCGACAACGGCGAGATGAAGGTCGCCTTCGCCCTCTATCCCGTCAGCATGAAGCAGATCATCGATATTGCCGACACCGGCAACATCATGCCCCCGAAGACCACCTGGTTCGAGCCCAAGCTGCGCTCCGGCCTCGTGATCCACGAGCTCTGCTAAGCTATATACTTACAGATTAAAGAAGCAAGAACACCCCTAACGGATGTCCTTGCTTCTACGTTTTAATTGGTAAGCATATAGTGGGTATTTCGTCCTCCAGATGGCGCTTTGACAAGCACCCCCTTTTCTATCAGCGATGTGATGTCGCGTAACGCTGTGTCGGGAGAACAATGGCATATCTTAGCCCATTTGCTGCTTGTCAGCGGCCCTTCGAAACCGTCATATAGGCGGTTTATAATCTTCCGTTGGCGTTCGTTGAATTCAATATCGGCATGGCCATTCCAGAATTCGGTCTTGCGCAGCACTCCACGAAGATTCTGCTCCGAAGTGGTGATGGCTGCTTCTATTCTCTGTAGAAACCACAGCAGCCATTCTGTGATGTCCATATCGCCACTGGTTGTATGTTCAAGTATGGCGTAATAGTCTTTACGGCTTTTAAGTATTTCCGCCGAAACACTGTAACATTGCATTCCCGTTCCTCGGGCTATGAGCAAATCTGTCAATGTCCGTGTCAAGCGCCCATTGCCGTCATCAAAGGGATGCACTGCCACAAACCACAAGTGTGCTACTGCAGCTTTCAATAGTTGATTGGCGGGCTGATCACCATTAAACCAGTGCATAAAACGGTCCATTTCATGGGGAACGACTGATGAGGGTGGGGCTTCATAGTGCACCCGTTCTTTCCCCAGGGCTCCGGACACCACCAGCATAGGCTCGTCGCCCTGACGCCAGTCCGCGACAGTGATGCGGTACATGCCGCTGCGTCCTGTGGGGAACAATGCGGCATGCCAGTTGCATAGACGCTCCTTGTCGAGCGGCATGTTACAATTCTTTACTGCATCTATTGCCACTTGCACGATACCTTCGATGTAATGGTCGCTGCTGCCAGCCGACGGCATATTGACGCCCAGGTGACGAGCTATTGACGACCTTACAGAGTCTCGGTTAAGAAGTTCTCCTTCAATCTCCGATGAACGAACTACATCTTCGGTCATAGACTCCAAGGTAGTCTGTTTCTGCATATCAAAACCCAGTACCGAAAGCATTCCAAGTAATCTTGCTTGGTGTTCTTGCACCGAATTTAAGAGGGGAGCTACTTGTGTATCGTCCCACCTAAAGTTAGGCCAATCAGTATTTTGCCATACGTAGATGGCTTTTTTACCACTATAATTCATGCGGCAAATATACGAATTATTCTCCGCATATTTGCGGAGAATAATATATTTTTTCTCCGCAAAAAAGAACATGAAGGTATCTAAAATATGTCTATCGGTTTTGCTCCCCTATTGTAATCCTTCTGTTCCCCTTTTGTCTTGGTATATGGTAACGCTATGGTTCCGATAGGGTTCCTATAATGTACCCATACCAACGAAAAACCATGCACATGTGTGCATGGTTTTTTATATGGTAGAGGGTATAGGTGTTACCTTATCACCACCACCTTGCGGGCGGGCAGCGTGCCAACCTTAACCATGTAGACTCCGTTGGGCAGGTTGTGATTGCTTACGGGACGGCCCACCATATCAAAGACTCTCACCGACTCCTCTTCGATGCCTTCGATTATGATGCTGTTACCGCGAACGAAGATATTGACGTTGTCGGCTGCAACATCTGCTATGCCGACGGTGATGGTTAAATGCAATACCACTGTTGAGTCGCAGCCCTGTACGGTAGAGAAGTTCTGCGTGTAGTCGCCTGAGACTGAATATTGTTCACCATTCCATTCATAAATACCAGTGGCGGTGTCATAGATGTCTTCCATAACAGAATTATATATGGTAAGATATAATATGGCCATGCTGTCGCAGCCGTGCACCGTGGTGGTGTAGAATGGATAGTTGCCGCTTTGGATGAATGTGAGGTCGTTCCATGTGTAGCTGTCGCAGGCAGTGTCTGTTACCGAGCCGTCCATGCCTCTTGGATATACCGTCAATGCCAGCACCACCGTGCTGTCGCATCCTGCAGCTGTTGTCAACATATGGCTATAGTTACCCGTAGCCGTATAGGATGTTCCAAAGAACTCATAGCTTTGCCCCTCACACATCTCATGGTACAAGGTGTCGCTAACCGGTTGGCAGCCATTGGTAACAAAACAGCGGACCTCCGACCATTCGCTCTGAGCATTGCCGTTGTTACTGCGTGCTCGCCAATAGAATGTCATGTTCTGAGGCAACCCGCTGACAGTATAGTGTGTATCGGCAGTGTTGAAACTGCTCACGGCACCGGTGAAGTTGTTGTCGAACGACAACTGCAAATCGTATGTCAGTGCGCCAAAGACTGGGTGCCAGGCCAAATCCACATTCACTGGCTGACTGCTTCCGTTGGCAGGTGTGGCGAGCCATGGAGCTGTCAGCGTCACGTCGTCGGTGGTGAAGTGCCACACCGACGACCATGCTGTGTTACCTTGGGCGTTATAGCCCTGCACCCGCCAGTAATAGGTTGTCGACGGCAATGCCGTGGTCACCACCGAGAAGGTCAGCGAGGTGTTGCCCGCGGCAACAAGCGTTTCGAAAGTACTGCTGGTACTCACCTCGTAGCGATAGCCTTGCACGTTGTCCATGGGTTGCCACACAAGTGTTATATTGTTATACGTCAGTCCGGTCGAGTCATTTACCGGCATCGTCAACGCCGGACCGGTGGTGATATTATAGGTAGTGGTGAAACGCCATACGGCAGACCACTCCGAGGTGTCGGCATTGTTGATCGCACACACACGCCAGCGGTAAGTGGTACCGTAGCGGAGCCCGTCGACTATCTTGTAGAAGTAGCTGTCTGTATTGTCGGCAGCGGTAGTCTTGCTCAGGGTCTGAAGTAGCGATGAGCTGAAAGTGGCCGAAGTGTCAATCTGTATTATGTATTTCGTTGATCCACGTGAATTGTTCCAGTACAGATATAGTCCACTGACGGACCATCCAGTGGAGTTGTCGGCAGGCGAGTTGAGGAATGCCCTATAGGTGGTTGTCAGCGTGCGCGTGTCAGACCAGCCCGAGGTGTCCACGCCGTTGCGTGCACGAACGCGCCAGTAGTAGCGTGTACCATAGCGCATATCGTTGACAGCATAGTATACGGCATCGTCCGTATTGTCTGCAGCAGTGGTCTTGTTGAAACTACGCTTGTGGGGCGACGAGAAATCGGCCACCGTGTCGAGTTCCAGTATGTAGCCTGTCGAGCCACGCGAGTTACGCCAGTAGAAGTACTGCCTTGTATATGCCCCAGTGAGGCTGTCCGACGGCGAAAGGGTTGTGAAAAACACCTTGTCGGTAGTCAGCAACGTGCGCGTGTCAGACCAGCCCGAGGTATCCACGCCGTTGCGGGCACGTACACGCCAGTAGTAGCGCGTGCCGTAGCGCATATCGTTGACGGCATAATAGAAAGCGTCATCCGTGTTGTCGGCAGCAGTGGTCTTGTTGAAGGTGCGCTTGTGGGGCGACGAGAAATCGGCCACCGTGTCGAGTTCCAGTATGTAGCCTGTCGAGCCACGCGAGTTACGCCAGTAGAAGTACTGCCTTGTGTAGGCTCCCGTGAGGCTGTCCGACGGCGAAAGGTTTGAGAAAAACACCTTGTCGGTAGTCAGCAACGTGCGCGTGTCTGACCAGCCCGAAGTGTCCACGCCGTTGCGTGCGCGGACGCGCCAGTAGTAGCGTGTGCCATAGCGCATATCGTTGACGGCATAATAGAAAGCGTCATCCGTATTGTCTGCAGCAGTGGTCTTGTTGAAGGTGCGCTTGTGGGGCGACGAGAAATCGGCCACTGTGTCGAGCTCCAGTATGTAGCCTGTCGAGCCTCGCGAGTTACGCCAGTAGAAGTACTGCCTTGTATAGGCACCCGTGAGGCTGTCGGATGGCGAAAGGGTTGTGAAATACACCTTGTCGGTCGTCAGCAACGTGCGCGTGTCCGACCAATCCGATGTATCTGCATTGTTGCGAGCACGTACTCGCCAGTAGTAGCGTGTGCCATAGCGCATATCGTTGACGGCATAGTAGAAGTAGTTGTCTGTATTGTCGGCAGCTGTGGTCTTGTTGAAGGTGCGCTTGTGCGGCGACGAGAAGTCTGCCACCGTGTCGAGCTCCAGTATGTAGCCTATCGAGCCACGCGAGTTGTTCCAATGGAAGAGCTGCCGTGTATAGGCTCCGGTGAGGCTGTCGGCCGGAGTGTTGGAGTAGTTCAGGAACACCTTGGCAGTTGTAGTCAAGGTCCGCACCACCGACCATGCAGATGTGTCGGTGGCATTGTATGCCCTCACACGCCAGTAATAATGTGTGCCGTAGCGCAAGTCGTTGACATAACGTGCTTGCGTGCTCGACGAGGTGTTGGTGTGCTCCACCGAGTATAGCAGCGGCGAGTCGAAGGTGGCGGCGGTGTCCACCTGCAGGGTATAGCCGGTGGCGGCGGCGATGCGGCTCCACGACATGTATTGCCGCGTGTAGGCACCTGTGATATTGTCGTTGGGACCGTTGAGCGAAGGCGCAGTCAACTGTCCAAAAGACACTGCCGTGTGCATCAAGATGATTGAGAGCAGGACAACTCTTTTCATAATACAGACCCTTGTATGTGTCGGGCGCAACTGCTGTTTCTCGCCACCTACGGCGGAAGAGATGATTAAGTTCAAAAAAAGGCATGAGGTTATGTGCTCATGTCCGTTGCTATCTGGTATCGGCAAACACCTGTGAGGAAACGGAGGTAATGGAACATATCTCACGCCTGAAGATATGCTACAGGGATATAGCATACACGTTCAAACGAAAGCATACATGCTCGGTCCCTCCTCTTGAAATTTTGCCGATTTCGATAGCAGGACAATATTGCAATGCACTTCTTGTTTACAGCTTTCGCTCTCGAAAGCAAGTGCAAAAGTACGAAAAATATTTCATACGGCAAAAAAATATTCCTCCATGTCCGGGGAAAGGTGTATCTTTGCAGCGCCATTGGACAATTGTTGTTAGAATGAAACGATACATATATATAATATTAGGCCTGGTGGCTGTAGGTCTTGGGGCGCTGGGAGTGGTGGTGCCGGGATTGCCGACGACACCTTTCGTGCTGTTGGCATCGTGGCTGTTCTACCGCTCGTCGCCACGGCTGCAACAGTGGCTGCTACGGTCGTGGCTGGGCAAGTATATACGTGGCTACCAGCGGCGTGGCGGCATGATAGCCACGCAGAAGGCCGGTGCCGTAGGCATCATGACGACTATGGTGCTTCTCTCCGCCTTCGTCTTCATCCCCGCCGGCTCCGTGGCACGAATCATTGTGCCTGTGGCAGGAGCCGTAGGAGCCCTGACGGTCATCTTCTGTGTTCCAAACGCGAAGAAAGACGATTGATTTTATCCTATCAGCTTTACAAGCTGCTTTTCCGTGGCTTGCGGGAGCAATTTCCACAGGTGGATTAACAGACGCTCGAGGCTCTCTTCGGGCGTGCGGGGGCATTGGCATGCAGCGGGAGAGAAGAGGTGCCGCCCGAAGTGGATTTAGGAAAGTTGCCCGACATGGCGTGGCGGAAAATAAATTTTGCGATTTCGGGAAATGTTCGTATCTTTGCAGTCGAAAATGAATTAAAACTCATGCTACGGCAAAACAGACATCTACCTGGCACCGCAGGTGACACGGCCTGCGACCAACGAGGAGCAAACTCGCTGATTAAAATAGGGGACATACACACAAGCAAGAAAGCATAAAGAACCCACAAAGAAGGCATAAAGAAAGGGAGCTTCCGATTGGATGCTCCCTCTTATCATTTATTTTTATGTGGTAACTTCTTGGCCCCTTCGGCAATCTGTTTTTCTTCTTTTGCCATGCGACGTTCTACTTTTTTGATATCTTCGGCTGGCGGTAGGTTCTCAGGCTTGATACCTCGGCGCCCGAGCATCTCACGGACGCTAACATTGTTTTGTATGTGCTCATTTGTGATGGCTTGCTCACCGAACATGTCTTTTTGTTCCACATTGTAGTTGGTCATTTCTGTAGCAAGGTTCTTCGCCGCAATTGTCAGTGTTGGCAGACGGTCGGCAAGAGCACCACTCTTGATTCCGAGACGTTGTTTCATCTGCTCTGTGCTAAGTCCACCGAACAAAGCGCTGTCGCCTTTTGAACGTATTCGTGCAAATCCTTTGTCATCAACACCTCTTTCATAGATATTCTTGCTCAATTGCTTCTCAGAGGAACGCAGCCTATCGCGGGTCTCAATTCGCTCAAGCATGTGCAACCTTTCCTCTATCACTTCAGAGCGACGTGTTTGCACGGCGAAGTAACTTTGGGCAAAGGCAATCTCTTCTTTCTTTGGATCACCATTCTGAGCTATGAGGTAGCATGCATATCGAGTGAGCATGAAGTCCTGTACAGAACGTTGGGCTCCTTTGGCAAGTTCTATCATTTTCGTGACCTCACGAAAATGATCGTCAATATTGATTCCCTGAGTTTTACATGATTGCATGGCTCGCCCGATAGCTACAGCAAAATTCTCCCACCTTGCATAACCCAGTACATGCTGTAATTCTCTGGCGTACCATACTTCAATGTCCTCTCCGTCGTCTCCAACAATGTGGCGTTCAATTTCGTCAAATGAACTCTTGTAGGTATTGATTTGTTGAATATCCATATTCTATGTTTTAGATAAACATAACGAGGAAAAAGCAATAGTATTGTCCTATCACATAAATAAAGCCTCGGCTGGCAATGCCAACCGAGACTTTTTGTTATAAGCAGCAGTATTGGCTTAACTACTTCTGCCTGCTCCGCAGGCCTGCGACCTTGTGGAGCAAACTACTGTCTACTTAACTACTTTTTAGTACATTCCACCCATGCCTGACGGATGGGGTTCGCTCCACTTCGGTCGCGGGGCAAACCATGTACTAATCCTTGCGGCTTAGTACATTCCGCCCATTCCTGACGGATGGGGTTTGTACCAAGCCTTGCGGCTTAGTACATTCCACCCATGCCGCCCATGCCGGGGTTGGCGGGGGCTGCGGGTTCGGGTTCCTTGATGTCGCAGAGGACGCACTCGGTGGTGAGGAGCATGCCGGCGATAGAGGCGGCGTTCTCCAGGGCCACGCGGGTCACCTTGGCGGGGTCGATGACGCCGCTCTGGAAGAGGTTCTCGTACTTCTCAGCGCGGGCATTGTAGCCGTAGTCGCCCTTGCCATTCTTCACCTCGTTGACGACGACGCTGCCCTCGAGGCCGGCGTTGGCGACAATCATGCGCAGAGGCTCCTCGACGGCGCGACGGATGATCTCGATGCCGAGCTTCTCGTCCTCGTTCTCGGGCTTGACGGCCTCGAGCTTCTGGGCGGCGCGGATGAGGGCGGTGCCGCCACCGGGGATGATACCCTCCTCGACAGCTGCGCGGGTGGCGTGCAGGGCATCGTCGAAGCGGTCTTTCTTCTCCTTCATCTCGACCTCGGAGGCTGCGCCGACGTAGATGACGGCCACGCCGCCGGCCAGCTTGGCCAGACGCTCCTGCAGCTTCTCGCGGTCGTAGTCGCTGGTGGTCTTCTCGATCTGGGCTTTGATCTGACCCACGCGGGCCTTGATGGCGTCGCTATTGCCCTTGCCGCTGACGATGGTGGTGTTGTCCTTGTCGATGCTGATCTTCTCGCTCTGGCCGAGCATGCTGAGGTCGGCATCCTCGAGCTTGTAGCCCTTCTCCTCGCTGATGACGGTGCCACCGGTCAGGATGGCGATGTCTTCGAGCATCTCCTTGCGGCGGTCGCCGAAGCCGGGGGCCTTGACGGCGGCAATCTTCAGGCTGCCGCGCAGACGGTTGACCACGAGGGTGGCCAGGGCCTCGCTCTCGACGTCCTCAGCGATGATGAGGAGCGGACGGCCGGTGTTGACGACTTTCTCGAGCACGGGCAGCAGGTCCTTCATGGTGCTGATCTTCTTGTCGTAGATAAGGATATAGGGGTTGTCGTAGGAGCACTCCATCTTCTCGGTGTCGGTGACGAAGTAGGGGCTGATGTAGCCGCGGTCGAACTGCATACCCTCGACGACCTTGACGGTGGTGTCGATGCCCTTGGCGTTCTCGATGGTGATGACGCCGTCCTTGGTCACTTTCTCCATGGCCTCGGCGATGATGTCACCGATGGCGCTGTCGTTGTTGGCGCTGATGGTGGCCACCTGGCGGATCTTCTGGATGTCGCCGCCCACTTCCTGGGCCTGCTCCTTGATGCTCTTCACGATCTCGGCCACGGCCTTGTCGATACCGCGCTTGAGGTCCATGGGGTTGGCACCGGCGGTGACGTTCTTCAGGCCGGTGTTGACGATGGCCTGAGCCAGCACGGTGGCGGTGGTGGTGCCGTCGCCGGCCTGGTCGTTGGTCTTGCTGGCCACCTCTTTCACCATCTGGGCGCCCATGTTCTGGATGCCGTCCTCAAGCTCAATCTCCTTGGCGACGGTCACGCCGTCCTTGGTCACCTGCGGGGCACCGAACTTCTTGTCGATAACCACATTGCGGCCTTTGGGGCCGAGGGTCACCTTCACTGCATTTGCCAACTCATCGACGCCTTTGCGAAGCTGCTCGCGAGCGTCATTATTGAAAACTATCTGTTTTGCCATAACTTTTCGAATTTGTGAATTTGTTAATTCGTTAATTTGTTAATCTGTTTTGTGATTTGCGTCAGCATGACTAACACATTCACACATTTACGCATTCACGCATTAAATAATCGCGTAAATGTCGCTTTCTTTCATGATCATCAGCTTCTCGCCGTCGATTTCGATCTCGGTGCCGCTGTACTTGCCGTAGAGGACGTTGTCGCCCACCTTGACGGTCATCTCATGGTCTTTGGTGCCCTTGCCCACGGCGAGGACTTCGCCGCGCTGCGGTTTCTCCTTGGCGGTGTCGGGGATGATGATGCCGCTGGCGGTCTTCTGTTCTGCCTCGGCGGGACGCACGAGGACTCTGTCTGCTAAAGGTTTGATGTTGCTCATAATATTTTGTTTTAATTTTATTTGTATTCGCCACCCCTTCGGGGGTCATAATGTTTATTGTTTTAATTTGTTTTTTCTGAATAATCGGAGTATTCTGAATAATCTGAATAATCCGATAACGCCTAACTATTATCAAATCCTGTGCCAAAATGCCAGCGTCTGCCATACGCTGCCACCGACTGACATTTTGTCAGCGCCGTGGTGCCAACCCTAAGGCTGATTCCTTTGAGTTAAGTTCATCTGTTGTTCGCTTGTTGTCCGCTTGTTGTCCGCTTGTTGTCCGCTTTTTAATCGAACAACAACCGAACAACAAGTGTATATCAATTGGATAACAGACCAAGTTATAGCCTTTGACATTAAGCCCGCGGCTAAAATGCCAGCGACTGCCACCCGCTGAGAAATTATCAGCCGATGGCAGTCGCCGTAGAAACACTCTCTTTTGTGTGTTTAATTTTCGCTCTGCATCTTGGTGAGCTTGTAGGTGACACCTTTGAGTTTGAGCGTCAACTCTGACCCGCTGACCGAGAAAGAGATGTTGACGGTGGAATAGTTGTCATCATCTCTTAAAGTCAACGTACCTTTGCCGTCGGAGTAGGTGTATGTACCCATCATTATATAGGGTTGCATGATGCCGGTGCTCATATCCGTATAGTCCAACATGGCGAGTTTGGGACCATTGAACCCCACCGCAACATCAAGTATTCCGGTAGCGCTATCGTCGGGGTTGATCCATCTCCATTCTGTGTCTGCCACCGTAGCGGGGGCGTCGGAGGAGTCCTTGCTGCAGGAGGAGAAAGTGAACAGTGTGGCTGCCACGAAGAACAGCATGGTCAGTTTTTTGATTTGTGTTTTCATAATGTTTTTGATTTTTTAAATTTTAAAAATGTTTTTGATTTTTTAAATTTTAAATTAGAATACTATTATTTTACGTGTTGTTGTTCCAATGCGGACGATATAGACACCCGGCTGCAGGGGTGAATTCGTTTGCTCTCTGCGACCCATGATGTCGTAGATATGTCAGGATTGTCGATGATGTCAATTCCTACGGTGGGACTGTCGGGTGAGAAATGTGCAGTGAGGATGATGTCGTCGGTGCCGACGGCAAGTGTGCGGTGGGCGTTGGTGTCGCCGTCGCTCCAGGCCGTGAAGTGATAGCCGCTGTCCGCCACAGCCTCAATTTCGGCCGTCAGGTTGTCGCAGGTGGGGTTGCTGAGCACCATGGCGCTACCGCCTTCCGCGGCCTCAACCATCACTGCCACGGCGGGCATCTCCTCCAACGGAGTGTGATTATTATGGATATTTTGCCACCAGTACTGGCGGAGGTAGCTTTGCAGCCTGCCGCAGGGGATGAAAAAGTGTGTCCCGTGGTTGAAAGAATCATCCGTGAATGAAATCACCGGTGCCACTCTGCTGAACAGCCGTACCGTGTCCAGGCGTGGACAATTCCTGAACATAAAGTCATTCCATCCCAAACTATCGGCCATGATGCACACATAGTGCAGCAACGTGTCGTCGGCAAAGGCACCATAGCCTATGTCGCTACATGTACGTGGCAGGATGGCATTCTGGATTCCCGTGCTACTGAAGGCACCGGCCCCGATGCTCGTCAGCGGCGTGCGGCTTAGGTCGGCATCATCGAGACTCGTACACTCGTAAAACGCACTTCCACCGATACTCTCTATCTGCGTGCCGTTGAAGTCCAAATGGCGCAGGTTCCGGCAGTTTTGAAATGCATATCTCCCGATGGAGCGCAGGCTCGACGGCAGTTGGACAGACTCTATGGAGGTTACATTCAACAAGAAAGACGAAGGTATCTCTCTCACCCCCTCGCCGAAAATGACATTAGTCAGGCGCGGACACCCCACAAAAACAGCCTCCCCCTCATAGCCGTTATCCACCGTGCTGTCTGCGTTCATATAGACCGTTGTCAGGCTGTCGCACCATTCAAAAGCATGATAGCTTATATATCTAAGCGTCCGCGGAATGCTCACCGACCGCAGGTTGCAGCCCTTGAATGCCCAGAGACGGATGGTGTCCAGTCCTTCCTGCAGCACCAGGTCGCGCACAGGCTCTCCGCCAATGTAAAGCGTGTGGGCCTGCTCCAAGGGGTTGGAATTCCAATTGATGAATTTAATCTTGCACCACTGCTCGGCAGTGCCCATGAAGTGCACCTCCTGCAAGGCGTCGCACTCATAGAAGGCATACTGGTCGATGCTCTTCAGCGAGGCCGGCAATGTGATGGAGGTCATATTGTGGCAGCTGCCGAAGGCATTGTAGCCTCCAATGCTAACCACCGTCTCTGGCAACACACAGCTGGTCATGCCGGGGCAGTTGATGAAGGCCGCATGGCCCACGGCACGCACCGTCCACGTTTGGCCGTCGTGCTGTACTGTGGCGGGCACTACCAGGTCTCCTGTGATGTAATTGCTGTTCTCGTTGGGGTAGGTGAGAGCCACGTAGTGGTTCGCGCTGTCAATGATGTTGAAATAGAGGATGTGATTGCTTGTGGCTGGAGCCGAGAAGTCGTAGGCCCGTGCTGCAGGGGTGGCGGCTAGCAAGGTCGCCAGGGTTAGGAGTAAAAATCGGTGTTTCATTTCTATGATAATTGTTGATTATTCATTGTCGTGGACGTAACGGATGGCATGACCATTCTGGTCCCAACTGTTGTCTAGACCTACTTTGGAGGGTCCGGATACCATGACTTTTGATTTGTGTTTTCATAATGTTTTTGATTTTTTAGATTAGAATACTATTATTTTACGTGTTGTTGTTCCAATGCGGACGATATAGACACGTCAGGATTGTCGATGATGTCAATTCCTACGGTGGGACTGTCGGGTGAGAAATGTGCAGTGAGGATGATGTCGTCGGTGCCGACGGCAAGTGTGCGGTGTGCATTGGTGTCGCCGTCGCTCCAGTGGGTGAAGTGCCATCCGCTATCGGCTACGGCCTCAATTTCGGCCGTCAGGTTGTCGCAGGTGGGGCTACTGAGTACATGGGCACTGCCACCATCCGTGGCCTCAACCATCACTGCCACGGCGGGCATCTCCTCTACGTCGGTGATGTAGTACCAGTTGTATAAATCAAGGGTGTTGTCGGCGTAGGTCGCGGCGGCGCCGCAGGGGACGATGAGGTGCGTCGTGGCGGGTATCTCGGTTTCGAAGCTTATGCTGAGATGCGGCGGTGTGGAGGTGAACATACGTATAGTGTCAATATTCGGGCAGCGCCAAAAGATTCCTCCTCCCCAGTACAGACTGTCGGCCATGATGCAGACATAGCGCAGCGAGTCGTTGCACTGAAAAGCACTAGCTCCGATATGGGTGCATGAACGAGGTAACACCACCGATTCGAGTGCCGTTGCGGAGAAGGCGTTGCGACCGATGCTCTGCAATTGGGTGTGGACGAAGTCAACGTGTCTCAGATTGTGGCAGTTGGCGAAGGCGTTGTCATCGATGGTGCGTAAGTTGGCGGGCAGCTGGATGGATTCTATGCTGGTAACACCCAATACAAGGAAGGAGGGAATCTGTGTCAAATGGTCACCAAAGACAAAATGGGTTAGCATAGGACAGTCGACGAAAATAGCTTCCCCTGCGTATCCGTTGGTTATGGTGCTGTCTGCGTTGAAATAGACTGTCGTTAAGCTGTCGCACATCTCGAAAGCATGATAGCTGATATATCGGATTGAGTGAGGAAAGCTCACCGAGCGCAAATTGCAGCCCTTGAAAGCCCAATAGCGGATGGTGTCGAGACCCTCCGGAAGCACTAGGTCACGTACCGTGTCACCGTTGATTATGAGCGTGTGGGCCTTCTCCAAAGGATTGGAGTTCCAATTGATGAACTTAATCTTGCACCACTGCTCGATGGTGCCAGTATAGTGCACCTCCTGCAATGCGTCGCATTGATAAAAGGCATACTGGTCTATGCTCTTCAGCGAAGCAGGCAGGGTGATTGATGTCATGTTGTGGCAGCTGCCAAAAGCGTTGTAACGTCCAATACCGATCACCGTCTCTGGCAATACACAGCTGGTCATACCGGGGCAGTTGATGAATGCCGCATGGCCTACGGAGCGTACCGTCCAGGTCTGTCCGTCGTGCTGCACCGTGGCAGGCACCACCAGGTCGCCGGTGATGTAATTGCTGTTCTCGTTGGGGTAGGTGAGAGCCACGTAGTGGTTCGCGCTGTCAATGATGTTGAAATAGAGCGTATGTGCGCTTGTGGCGGGTGCCGAAAAATCATACGCCCACGCCTTGGGAACGCCAGCCAGCAGCACACCCATAGCCATCAGGAATAATCTCTGTCTCATTTTTCTGCGACTTTTTAACTCTTTGACTTTATGACTCTAAGGCTCAACGACATCCCTAACATATCGGATGGCGTGACCGTCGGGAATCCAACCATCGTCCGTGCCCACCCGTGAGGGGCCCGACACCAAAACCTTGCCGGGAGTCGAGGTCCAGTAGGCCGCCATTCCGTCGGCATATTCCGTATACATATATCCGTATTGGCAAAGATTGGTCCCGGGCAGGAATACGGCTCCCGCCGCCTCGATCTGTTGCCAGTCGGCGACGCTATAGTCGTTGTCGTCCCAACCTTCGGCCGTGGAGAAGCCGTTGTTGTTCACTCCCACAGGCAGAGCCACGCTGTCGGGCCACATGAAGAGGTCGGGGAAGAGAATGAGGCCGTGAATGTCGGCTACTTTGGCACGGACATAGCGAGCGTTTTCCACACCTGCCACGGTTGAGCAGAACCGCATCTCGAGCAGATAGGTGGCTTCCTCTCGGGTAAGCAGGCGCCAATCTGTGCCGAGGTGGTGGACGGTGTCCTGCCCGAAAAGGTCTGTCCAACTGGTGTCAGAGGTGACACAAAGGGTGATGTACTGGGCGGCTGCCATGCGATATTCGCCGGTGGTGGCGCAGTACTGTAGGTTGCCAGTGGCGAAAGTTACCTGGTGTGAGGCGCTGACGCTGAACAGCGGGACCGTCACAATGTCGGGGTCAGGATGTGGTGCGTTGGCATAAGCCGTGCCGTGATAGGTGCCGGTACCACTATCGTAGGTCACCGTGACCGTCTTGCCGGCGTCCTCCATCTGACGCATCCAGGCTTTCATCTGATCGCGCGAGGAGGTGCTGTAGGTTACCGACTCCTTGCTGGCGCCTTTGGTTGCACGGTTGGCATTGTAGAAGGATACCGAGCTGCCACTTTCGGCGTAGTCGCAGAAGCGGTCGAGCAGGGCGTCGAACTCCTCCTCGGTGAAGAGTTGGACGGTGGTAGTCTGTTCGTCCACAGTGTACACAATGTTGCGTACATGCTGCATCTGAGGAGGTTCAGGTTCGCAGGCCCCAAAACCAATGATTGCTGTCAGCCCCGTCAAGAAAAATAAAATATTTTTCATGGTTTTGATATTTTTAAATTCTTAATTTTTAATTCTATTTCTGAACACGAATCGCACGAATTGCACGAATATTCGTTAGATTTGATAGATTCGTGTTCGTTGTTAAAGATTTGTGTTCGTTTGTTATTTTTAATTTTCAATTTTCATTTTTCAATTTTCATTTTATTAAGCTGGTAGTCCAGCAATGCTTCGTACTGCTCCTCGCTGTCGATGCGGTAGAAGGCGATGGTGTGGTCGTCGTGGACGGCCATGGCGCGCCAGGCGGGGCGCACGTTGCGTTTGACGCGTCGGGCAGGGTGGTCGATGTCGCCCATCCAGGAGGTGACGCCCTCCGAGGTGCGGATGTCGAACTCTTCTTTCATCCCCTGCCACGCTACCGAGTCGTCGGCCACGATGATGACCACGTCGACCTTCACCGTGTCGTTCAGCTGGAAGCCTCCGACCTGCGCCACAGTGAGCTCCTGCCGCGAGGCATACTTCCGATACAGCGGCACCTCCTCACCTCCGGAAGAACAGCCCACCAGGGAAAGTAAAAAGTAAAAACTAAAAACTAAAAGGCAGGCTTGCCCAAGTGCCCTTTTGTTATGTATCTTGCATTTCATCTTTTTTAGTTTTTAGTTTTTGTTTTATAGAATGTCAATCGTATCAACCTATCCTGCCTGCTCCGCAGGCCTGCGACCGTAGTGGAGCAAACGTATCTAATCAGTTCGTCAACAGGATGTCTCCCGCCATATCGGCCCAGTATTCCTCGGCGATGCCGCTGCGGTTGCAGCAGACGTAGTCGTACGTGGAAGGTGAAAGGTGAAAGGTGAGAGGTGAAAGCACAGCGACAATGACCACTGCAGCAGCCAGCACCGTCCGACGTTGCCGGCGTCGGCGCTGCCAGACAGGGTAGTCTCGCTGCAGCCTCCGTTGCAGTCCTTGTCGCTCCTCCTGTTCCCAAATGCTGTCGAATGTCATATCCTTGGTTTTAGCGTTATTGTGTTATTGTATTGTTGTGTAAGTGTTTTGGCAGCATAGCCACTGACGCATTTACACATTAACGCATTAACACATTATTCATTTGTTCTCTCAGTTTTTCTTTTATCCTCACCAGTCGTATGCCTACGTTGTTTTTCGTCATTCCTACCTTTCGCCCTATCTCCTTGTATTCATACCCCTCTAGGTGCATGGTGACGATGGTGCGGTCGGGCTCGGGCAGTTGGGCGATGAGTTCGTGGAGTGCGTTGTGGAGGGTGTGGTCGTCGGCCGGGGTGTCGTAGTTGTCGGGCAGCGGCTGGGGTGGGGGAGAGTGACGTTGGAAGTCGATGCAGGTGCTGCGTGCTACGCGCCATATCCATACCGCCTGTTGGGATGGAGAGGTGATGCCGAAGAGCTTCTCGCGGTGGCTCCAGAGGGCTATCAGCGTCTCCTGTAATAGGTCGTCGACTTCCACGCCACCATGCGCATGGCGGCGGCAGACCGAGAAAAGCAAACCTCGGTAACGGAGCATCAGCTCGTTGAAAGTTTCATGGCCTGTCACACTATAATAACGTATTTCGAGGACCAAAAATTACAATGCCATAAAAAAAAAGTTCCGCCAACATGGCGGAACTTTTATTGTAGTGAGGTTGTTGATTACTCGTTGTTACGGCTGAAGTTGAGGGTGAGGGTGAGGGGGGTACCGCTCTCGGCGTAGAACATATCCAGGTTGAAGGTGATGACGTCGGTGTTGTCGTCGTAGGTGAACTGGAGCTGGGCGGGCACGTCGTTGCCGTTCTCGTCCTCGGCAGCAACAGTCAGGTAGCCGGTGTGGGTGGTGCCGTCGTATTCATACTCATAGGAGACACCGCTGATCTGGTTCAGTTCGCCCTCGTCGCCGCCAAAGGCCATCACGTTCTCGGGGAAGCTGAAGTGGGCATACTGGCCGTCGAAGTTCAGACCGAAGGTGTAGGTCTCTTCAGCAGCGCTGTCGACGCAGGGGTAGTCGGTGCCCATCAGGTTGTTGATAAGCTCGGTGGTGGTGACGGTGTAGGTCCAGTCGGTGTTGTGCAGGTCGGCGGTGGTCTTCACACGGGCATTGGGGTTGACATCGCCACCGTTGACGGGATTAACGTCATCTTTCTGGCAAGCGGTGAAGGAGATGGTCAGGGCTGCGATGGCAGCGATAAGAATGTTTTTCTTCATAATAAAATATTGTTTTAAATTGTTTGATTATTAATTTTGTTTGTTTGAATTTCTTGTTCGACTATAAGAACGTAACAACTCGGCAAAAAACTACAGGGGGGGAGATTTTTTTTGTTTAAAAGTTTAAAGGTTTAAAAGTTAAATGGTTGAAAAGGTTTGTTCAATTCTTTTCCTTTTAATTCTCTTCGATGTTCAGGCTGAGGGTCATGAAAGGGTTGCCTTGCAGGTCGGTGTGTGAGCCCACCACGCCTTCGAGCATTAATGTCGCCCCTTGGATCATCCGCATGTTCTCGTCGATGGAGTCGTTCCACATCATCATGCCTTGCAGGGTGATGATGAGTGTGCTGTCGGCATTCACTTGCATGGCCCAGACGACGCCACCGAGAGGGGGTTCTTCCAGAACGGGGGGCTGGACGAAGGTGAGGGTGCCGGTGTACATGCGTGCCTCTCGCATGTCTTCCTGGCCGAGGTTGGCATAGGCGCGGCCGTTCCAGGTTCCGTTGTTGTCGTCGTAGGATATCTGGACAGTCTTGCCGGCCTTTTCCATCTCTTTCATCCAGGCTTTGAGTTCCTCACGGTCGGTGGTGGTGATGGAGGTGGGTGTGTCGGAAGAAGAGGCTTTGGTGTGGCTGGCGGGGTGGGAGCCGCAGAACATCACCTGTTCGCCATTCTGGGCGAAGTCGCAGAAGCGGTCGAGCAGGGCGTCGAACTCGGCATTGGTGTTGATGTGGGCGGTGGTGCCGGAGAAGCCGGAGACGGATGAACCGTCGCTGACGGTATAATAGATATCGCGACCTTGGTCCGTCGGGGTGTCGGCTTTTTCTTTTTCGCAAGCCACGAGACCCATTAAACACATGAGAGCGAACAATGTTTTTTTCATTTTATTATAATTTTCGGTTATTTATTTTTTAACTTGTTGAGCTGGTAGTCGAGGAGAGCATCGTATTGGGATTCGTCCTGCAGACGATAGAAGCCGATGGCGCGTTTGGAGGGCGAGGCGATGACGCGCATGGCAGGAGTGCCGTTCCATTCGATGCGCAGCGCAGGGTCTCCGGCATCGCCGATCCAGCTGACGGTGCCCTCGTCGCCGCGGATGTCGAACTCGTTGCAGAGTTTCTGCCATTCGGCATCGTCCTCGGCCTGGAGCATCACCACGTCGGTGCGCACAGAGTCGTTGAGGGCGAAGCCGTCGACTTCGGCCACCGTCACCCCTTTGCGGTCGGCATAGCGGTGATAGAGGCTTCCCTCGTCGGGTTCGGACGAGCAACTTGTCAGCATCACAAGCGGCGCCAGCAATATAAATAAAAGTCGTTTCATTATTATTTACTATTATCAGATTTCTTTTTTCCGGTTACGCTTCCATCAGCAGCGCGTCGGCCATCTCGGTCCAGTGGTTGTCGCTGAAAGCGGAGTTGTTGCAATAGATGCGTTCGGAGGTGTTGGAACTCAAAGCTATCGGTGCCGACACGGCCAGCAGCAGCGCCACACCCGTCACCATGCTCGCGGTCTTCCTGCGGTGGGTGCGCCAGGCTGGGTATTCGGCGGCCAGGTCTTCGGCATATTTCTCTGCCTTGGCCCTTTCCCAAAGTTCTTCAAAACGTTTCTCTTCCATATTATCTTGTTGTTTCAATCGTTAATCATTGCTTTTCTCAGCTTTTCCTTCGCCCTCACCAGTCTCACGCTCACGTTCTTCTCGGTCATTTCCAGTTGGTTGCCGATCTCTTCGTAGCTATATCCTTCGAGTTGCATCCGCACTATCGAGCGGTCGGGTTCTTCCAGCCTGCCGATTTGCTCGTGCAGTTCATGGAGGAGGCTCCGGTCATCGTCTGCGATGTCGTGGCCTTCGGGCAGGACATCGGTCTCTTCCACTCGTCGCAGGGCGTCGATGACGGCATTGCGTGCTATCTTCCATGTCAGTGCCGCCTGTTGCACGCTACCGAGCGAGAAGAGCTTTTCGCGGTTGCGCCAGAGGGCGATGGATGCCTCCTGAATAAGGTCGTCTACTTCCAACCCTCTGTGTTTGAAACGGCTACAGAGAGTGAAAATCAGTCCGCGGTAGCGGTGGAGCAGCTCATCGAATGGATCCTTCGTTCTCACGTCTATAATAACGTAAAAAAAGTAAAAAAAACTACATCAAGGTGAAAAAAAATTCAGGGTAAATAATGATTTGTCCCCACATCAATTTTTTTTCGTATTTTTGCAGTTTGTTTTTAACATCTTGTTTCTATGCAAAACATTAGAAATATTGCAATTATAGCTCACGTCGACCATGGCAAGACCACCCTGGTCGACCGCATGCTTTATCAGGCCAAACTTTTCCGCGACAATCAGGAGACCGGCGAGCTTATTCTCGACAACAACGACCTTGAGCGCGAACGTGGCATCACCATCCTGTCGAAGAACGTCTCTGTGCGCTACAAGGGTTACAAAATCAACATTATCGATACTCCGGGCCACAGCGATTTTGGTGGTGAGGTGGAGCGTGTGCTCAACATGGCCGACGGCGTCCTCCTCGTGGTCGACGCCTTCGAGGGCCCGATGCCCCAGACACGCTTCGTGCTGCAGAAAGCCATCGAGCTGGGCCTCAAGCCCATCGTCGTCGTCAATAAGGTCGACAAGCCCAACTGCGACCCCGAGCTGACACAGGAAGCCGTCTTCGACCTCATGTTCAACCTCGGCGCCAACAACGACCAGCTGGAGTTCCCCACCGCATATGGCTCAGCCAAGCAGGGCTGGATGGGCGAGGACTGGAATACTCCTACTGAGGATATCAGCTACCTCATGGACCTCATCATCAAGTATATCCCCGAGCCTAAGACCGACGAGGGCACCACGCAGATGATGATCTCCTCGCTCGACTACAGCTCCTACCTCGGCCGTATCGCCGTGGGACGTCTGCATCGCGGCACCCTGCAGGCAGGCCAGGCCATCACCCTTGCCAAGCGCGACGGCACTATGATTCGCACCAAGATTAAAGAGCTCTATGTCTTTGAGGGTCTCGGCAAGGAACGTATCAAGACTCCCGTGGAGGCCGGCGAGATCTGCGCCGTACTCATGGACCTCGACAAGAACGTGGCCTTCGAGATCGGCGACACCATCTGCGACATCGACAACCCCGAGGCATTGCCTCCCATCAAGGTCGACGAGCCCACGATGTCCATGCTCTTCACCATCAACAACTCGCCCTTCTTTGGCAAGGAGGGCAAGTATGTCACCTCGCGCCACCTGCGCGACCGCCTCTTCGCCGAGCTGGAGAAGAACCTCGCCATGCGTATCGAGGAGACCGGCTCGCCCGACGCCCTCCTCGTCTACGGCCGCGGCATCATGCACCTCTCCGTCCTCATCGAGACCATGCGCCGCGAAGGTTATGAGCTTCAGGTGGGCCAGCCCAAGGTCATCATCCGCGAGATTGACGGCCAGAAGTGCGAGCCTATCGAGCAGCTCACCGTCCTGGTGCCCGAGGAATTCTCCTCCAAGGTCATCGACGTCGTCACCCGCCGCAAAGGCGAGGTGGGCACCATCGACACCAAGGGCGACCGCGTGCAGCTCGACTTCACCATTCCCTCGCGCGGCATCATCGGACTGCGCAACACGCTGCTCACCGCCACCAACGGCGAGGCCATCATCGCCCACCGCTTCCTCGAGTTCCAGCCCTGGAAGGGCGACATGGACGACCACAAATATGGCGCCCTCATCGCCAAGGAGACCGGCGAGGCTACGGCCTACAGCATCAGCAAGTTGCAGGACCGCGGACCCTTCTTCATCGAGCCCGGCGACCACGTTTATGCCGGCGAGGTTATCGGCGAGAGCCTGCGTCCGGGTAACGACATCGTCATCAACGTCGTCACCGCCAAAAACCTCACCAATATGCGCTCCAAGAGTGCTGACGACAAGAGCACCTGCTCGCCCGCCATCAAGATGAGCCTCGAGGAGGCCATGGAGTATATCCGCGAGGACGAATACCTCGAGATTACCCCGCAGCACCTCCGCATCCGCAAGATCATCCTCGACGAGATAGAGCGTAAGCGCGCCCGCATCGCCGCCGGCTACAAAGACGAGTAACAACTCGTTAACATCAGCATAGAGCGAGCGAGGCCGTCAGGCCTCGCTCTCGTTTTGTATTTGTCTATTAATGTTGACGTTGGTATGTTGATACGTTGATATGTTGTTATATAGTGTGTAGTTGGTAGTTGATAGTGTGTAGCACTTGACCACACATCATTCATCACTCCTCATTAACGACCTTACAACGTTGACGCAATGGCATCTATCTCTTTTGTTTGCCATATTTAGATAAATATTCTATTTCCATAAATATCTATTACTATTTTCTTTCCTTCGAATTTTACTTCACAATGGTTTTCCTCAAAGAATTGATAGACCTTATCGTAAATACATTCAATAACCTCTCTGCCTTTCCTGTTTAAGAATCCCCACTTTCCATTTCTGCATACCGCAAGACGACCGCAAGCAAATCCATAACTATCTATTTTGTCATATCTTGGCGGGCATATTTCCTCCCCTTTTTTGTTCAGCACTCCCCACTTCCCATTTTTACAAACGTTTATTGTGTTGTCTGTCATAGATGGGTGTTGAATGTCATCATATTCAAATGGAACAATTTGTTCTCCTTTGTGGTTGTAAACGCCTTTCTTTTTATTCTTTGACAATGTTATCATACCAAACGCAGGAAAGATATCGTCATAATCATTATCGAAAGGAACAATGGTGTTATTGTTCTTGTCTATTACACCCATTAATCTATCTTTTACCGCTAACAACAAAGTAGGTCCGACACATGAAAAATCTCCAAGAATTGTATATTCAATAGGTACAATCACTTCGCCTTGCTCATTTATTGCCCCCATCTTACCATCTCTCTCAACAACAGCAACTCCGCGAAAGAAATTTATGGATTTATCGTACAGACAAGGAATCGTCATCGTGCCTCTTCTATTAACACAACCATATTTGCCATCTTTCTTTACGATTGCTGTGTCGCCCACAAAAGGAAAAATATCGTCAAACAAGCAAGGAACCACCTCGTTATACATTTCATCAACACAACCATACTTCCCATTCTTCTCCACTTTAGCCAAGCCTTCAACAAATTTCTCAACTTTTGAATATTTCTCCGCTTTTTCAGATAAAATGTTTATTATTCTTGGCCCATCTGCTTTCAATAATAACAAATCACAACCGTCATCTTTTGTTAGCATTAGTCTATTTACAGAACTTTGTCGAATTGTTCGATAAATGCATGGAACAACCTCTTTGAAAAAACAATCAACCAACCCCCATTTTTTATTTTTTTTAATAGGAATAAGCGCCGTTCTAAAACATGTGCCGTCAGACCAAGTTATTCTGTTTGTTTTCGATTCGATTACTCTATAAAACAGTCTATTGTAATTGATTTTTTCATATTCAAAAGGCAAAAGTAGTTTTCCAGACGATTTGAAAACTCCAAACTTATCATCTTTCTTCATTAGAAGTTCATCATAGGGAAACATGAAATACGGCATATCGTCAAAAGACTTGTATTGTACGGGGATTATTTCTTCAGCTTCTGTATTCACAACTCCAACATGACGGTCTAAATAAACAGGTGCTATTTTTGTATATCCATTGCAAAAAGTTCCTATTTTATCATAAAACTGAGTATAGTTTTGAATATTTTTCTTGATTTTTATTAGCCTATACCTCGTGGCTTTTTGAGCTAAAAGCAGATGAATATCTTTAAATAATATTTTTATTTGATCATACTCAATTGGAACAATAACTTCGGATATATTTTCACAAATCTTAACGACACCCATTTTACCAGACTTACTCACAATAAAAATGCCATATTGTTTGTAGAATGGGACTATTTCATCGAATTTTTTTTCCAAAGAGTTGTTTTCTACCATCCTTATTTTTTATGAGGTGTTAAATATTGGTTATAATATTTTGAAAATCAGGATTATTTATGCCGTTGTCAGTATAGATGTTTTTGCATACGCTAGAACCAAACACCAGCCTGTTATAATCAATACCATACTTTGACATATTATCCTTTATACATTGCATGGATGCAGAATTCTTTGTTATAAAGAATATGGATTTGTTCAATAATGGTCCGTGAATAATATTTGAAAATATTGGCTCAAAATAATCAGAATCTGAAATACCTAGAGAGTGTCCATATATTATTATTTTGTTAGCATGCTTTATAGCTACTAACAACTCATCTATTTTTTTACTCTCGTACGCCTTTAAATATGGTTTAAGCTTATCAGACCATGCTAATTTATTCTTTACATGCAAGTCTATGCCAAGCTTAATATCTATCCAAGATAATCCATGATTCAAAGCACCGTGCAAATACGTTATCTCGTGTTCAGGCAAATGGGTTATGTCGTACGGCAGAGTATAATTAAAGGAAAAAACCTTGGATTTATTCATTCTTTGTAAAAAAAGATATGCGCAGCTATTAATATTCGTATTGAATACCTGTTTATATTGATCTCCCTTTGGTGTTAGATAATCGTAAATTTTATCCCGACAAATATTCCAAAACAAATTCAATGCATCAGTTTCTTCTTCAGTTGATTTCTCAACACATTCTCGCATAAATTCCTCGAGATTATACCAATTCTCCTCAATACTCTGAAATAATTCGCTCATGTATTTCACGGGATACCTTGGGTTTCCATAAATGCAGAATTTTTCGCTTGTCAAAAAGTCTTTGAAAGATGTTTTCCATCCAAGGTCTAGGTCAAATCCATTACCCAATATTACAACAGTATTATCCACATTCATACTTTTTTCAAATGTTAATGAATCTGAATGCGAAGTTGCAACGCTTCCTATTGTACCCAACTCTCATTCTATGAGTTACGCTACTCATTTGTGTCGATGTTTCTGTATCATTTAGCAGGAGCCCATTTGCAGCGGACGGGCGAAATGATAGCACCTTCCTCCTTCAAGGTAACGAAGGCTTTGGCGACCTCTTAGCGGTCGGCGTTGAGCATCTTGGTGACATCTCCTGCGGAGACGGGCTTGCTAGCTTCGCGCATGGCTTTTAAAACTTGATTTTTCATTGCTTTTTGGTATTTAAGTTAAACATTTTTTTGCAACCACTAATTATTCGTTTTTCCTGAACACGAATCGCACGAATTGAACGAATCTTTTTTTATTCGTTAGATTCGATAGATTCGTGTTCGTTTTTTAATTTTCCTGCCTGGCTCCAAGGGTGACACGGCCTGCGACCGCAGTGGAGCAAATTCTTAATTTTTAATTTTTAATTCTTAATTCTCCACTCCCCACCTCATTTGTCCTTGCACTCCTTCGCACTCCTGCACTCCTATGCACTCCTGATATAAATTCCTCACTCATCACTCATCATTCCTCACTAAACACTAAACACTAAACACTAAACACTCATCACTAAACACTCATCACTCATCACTCATGATTCCTCTCTCTAGTCTATATATGATACATAGTTACCTCTGACGCACTTCCATCTGCCGTTGTCAAGGAGTGTGACGGTGTCGCCGTAGACGCCATCTATCTTATCGCCATTTGCATCCACGGCATACCAATAACGGCCTTGCTTGATTAAGAAACAGCCGTTCCAGAACATGTAAGGGCTTTCGTTGGAATAACACTCCACCTTACGACCGGAACAATGGTAGATGTCCCAAGAACCGGAACTGCGTTGGAGCGTCACATAACCATAAGGGAAATAATATATTTCCTTACCGTAGATGCCATCGACCAAATCACCGTTCTCGTCGGCGAGATACCAGGTCTTGCCGCGTTTTACGCGGTAATAGCCGTTATAGAGGAGGTTAATTTCATCGCCGTAAAGGATAGAACTGTTGTTGCGGTAGATATATACTTTATGTGAGGATGTCTTTACATAACAACCATTCCATAGGTCTTGATAGTTGTCGGTGCAGGCCACAGGTTTTCGGGTGGTCACTTCATGTCCCGTATTCTCGAAGTGCAGCGTGTAATTATCGGATACTATATACTGCGCCTGCATGGCTGTCATGCAAGCCATCATCACTGCGGCTAATAATATTTTCTTCATGGTTTTATTTTTTTTTGAACACGAATCGCACCCTTTCTCCTGAACACGAATCGCACGAATTAAACGAATCTTTTTTGTTCGTTAGATTCGATAGATTCGTGTCCGTGAGAATTCCTCATTCATCACCCATCACTCATCACTCATCACTCATCACTCATCACTCCTCACTCATCACTCATCACTCATCACTCCTCACTCATCACTCCTCATTCCTCATTCCTCATTCCTCATTGATGAAGACTTCCGGCAGGTAGACGTTCTCCAGCGCGAGGGCTTCTTTGAAAAGAGGGGCCACCTCGTTGGGTGTGTAGCCGGCGATGCCGCAGCCTACGGCGGTGACGAGGAAGGTCAGCTCGGGATGTTCTTTGGCGCAGGCGATGAAATGGTCGACGGCTTTTTTCAGCGAGGCTTCGCCCTCCATGGTGGGCAGCGCATAGCAGCGGCCCGTCAGGCCTTCGCCGACACCCCATTCGGCACCGAGGTTCTTGTAGGCGAACCAGGCGGCACCGCCGCCGTGGGAGCCCTGGATGTTGCTGCCGAAGACAAAAATCTCGTTCTCGCCAAGTTCGGCGATGCGGTCCGACGCCACACGGCGTCCATCAATAATCTGAGTGTTTTTCATAGTCGTAAGTGTTTTAGATTTCCGACTGCAAAATTACGAAATTTTTTTAATCAAACGGCGAATTTAACATATTAAGCGAATTATTTGGCCTGCGGCCGTAGTGGAGCAAATTTTCAATTTTCCTGCCTGGCTCCAAAGGAGACACGGCCTGCGACCGCAGTGGAGCAAACTTTCAATTTGTTTGACCCGCGGCAGCCTAATTAGTTAAATTAGAATAATTCGCCGTTATATAAGAAAATAATCGTAATTTTGCAGTACGATGGTGATGCATATCGGAGATATTAAAGCACTGGCTAAGAGCGCCCACGACGATGCCGCGGTACGCGAGCGGCTGTTCGCGACGCTGCTGGGTGCGCAGACGTCCCCGTCTGCCACGACGCAGGACAAGGAGGCAGTGAATGCCGCCTGGGCGCTGACACACCTCCCCAAGGAGGACAACATATATATAAATATGTATCGCGCGAGGCTGGTGCAACTGGCGGTGACCACCCCCGAGGTGCCGCTGCGGCGTCTCTCCATGGTGCTGCTCGAACGGCTGGAGTGGGGGAGGGACGACATCCGCACCGACCTGCTGGACTTCTGTCTCGAGCACATGATGCTCCCCGACGAGCCCTACGGCGTCAAAGCCCTCTGCATCAAGCTGGCCTACCAGCAATGCCGCCACTACCCCGAACTCTGCGCCGAACTGAAGCAATGCCTCCTGCTTCTGGAGCCCACCGAACTCGGCGCCGGCGTCCGCCACACCCGCGGAAAAATATTACAGATTTTAAATCTCAATCAAAACGAAAAAAACAAAAAGAATTTCTGATAGTTCTTTTAGTTCTGATTGAAAAATAAAAATAAAATGACTCTGCAGGAACAACTCTTCTCGCTGCGCGACGAAAAATACGCCGCCTTCTCGGCGAAACTCATCCCCACGGTGCCCGCCGACCGCTTCATCGGCGTGCGCTCCCCACAACTCCGCGCCCTCGCCAAAGAACTATTGCCGAGCGGCAGCCGACCCCTCCCTGCAGAAGAGGAGTGCCAGTGGCACTCCGGGCAGAGTTTGGAGAGGTGGCTGGGTGTCCGTCAGGACGGGGTGGGGGATTTTCTGACAGCTCTCCCTCATTTTTATCACGAGGAGAATATGCTGCACGCCTACCTGCTGTGCATCGCTAGGGATTATGCGACTGTCGTCGAGGAAACGGAGCGCTTCCTGCCCTACATCGACAACTGGGCAGTCTGCGACTCGCTGGCGCCCCGCACCTTCGCCCGCCACAAAGCAGATATCCTCCCGAGAATCAGGAAATGGATGGCCGCGGAGCACGAGTACACCGTGCGCTTCGGGATCGGCACCTTGATGCGCCACTTTCTTGACGACGACTTCCGAGCGGAGCACCTGCAGTGGGTCGCCGCCATCGACCGCGAGGAGTACTACATCCGCATGATGCAGGCCTGGTACTTCGCCACCGCCCTCGCCAAGCAGTGGGCCGCCACATTTCCCCTCCTCAGCTCCCCCAGCGCCCTCCACCCTTGGGTCCGCCAAAAATCCATCCAGAAGGCCCTCGAGAGCTACCGCGTCAGCGACGACCATAAAGCAATCCTCAGAACACTACGCTAATTAACTCATCACTCATCACTCATAAATCATAAATCATAATTCATAAATCATAATTCATAAATCATAATTCATAAATCATAACTCATAATGCTTTTCTATTTTTCAGGAACGGGTAATACGCGCTGGGCGGCGGAGACGCTGGCCCGGGCGACAGGCGAACAGCTGCTTTTCATCCCCGAGGAACAGCAGGGGAGGTGTGAGTACGCGCTGGCGGAGGGCGAGCGCATAGGTTTTGTCTTCCCCACCCACGGCTGGCAGCCGCCACGTATCGTGCGTAACTTCATCAAGAAGATGCACATCGACCATGCCGAGGGCCATTACTGCTATGCCCTCACCACCTGTGGCGACAGCATCGGAGTGACGATGGACATCCTCAACGGCGACCTGCGCAAGGCTGGACTGCCCGAGGCCAGCAGCCTCTTCTCGCTGGTGATGCCCGAGAGCTATGTCTGTCTGCCGTTTATGTATACCGACACGCCCGAGAAGGAGCAGCGAAAGCTGGCTGTGGCCGCGGAGCAGCTGAAGGCGTATGCGGAGCTGATTGTCAATAAGAAAGAAGGTGAGGTGCATATAAGAAAAGGCCCATTACCTTGGGTAATGAGCCATATCGTCGGCAGCTATTTCAACGGTAAGATGGTGACCGACAAGAAGTTCACCGTCGACAGCGAGGCCTGCATCCATTGTGGCAGATGTGTGTCTGCCTGTCCCACAGGTGCCGTCACCTTCTTCGAGGAACAGACATCAGAAGACTTACACAATAACGCATTCACGCATTCACACAATTTTGACGGCCTCCCCGTCTGGCACCACGACGGCAGCTGCACCTGCTGCCTCGCCTGCTACCACCACTGCCCGAAGCACGCCATCAACTACGGCAAGATTACCCGCCGCCGCGGACAGTACTACTTCGGCCACACATTGTCCAACTGAGAAAAACGGCTAATATAAATCTCCATGTTCTGGCGGGCAGAGGTATTGTAGATTTAGTAGAGTATTAATCTCAAAAGAAAGAAAAGAATAGGTTTTAAATTTCCGGCAGATTGTAAAAGATTGTAAAAGAAAAGCTACGCAGGCAAAAATCTTTTCAAATCTTTCCAAATTTGAAGGAGAAAAAAGTTCTGACAGTTCTTTTGGTTCTGATAGAGATAGAAAAGAAATCGGGTAGCCGATAGCCGCGCAGCGGAGAATCTACAAGATCAACAAGATCTCGCGCAGCAGGAGAGAAGAGAATCTACAAGATCAACAAGATCTCGCGCAGCAGGAGAGAAGAAAAGACGTCGAGAAAGTTTTGATAGTTTTTTTAGTTTTGATTGAGATAGAAAAGGAAGCGTGTAGTAGTTATCCGCGCAGCGGAGAATCTACAAGATCAACAAGATCTCGCGCAGCAGGAGAGAAGGAAAGACGTTGAGACATCGAGACATCGAGAAAGTTTTGATAGTTCTTTTGGTTCTGATAGAGATAGAAAAGAAAGCGTGTAGCTGGTAGCCGCGCAGCGGAGAATCTACAAGATCAACAAGATCTCGTGCAGCAGGAGAGAAGGAAAGACGTCGAGACGTCGAGACATCGAGAAAGTTCTGATAGTTTTTTTAGTTTTGATTGAGATAGAAAAGAAAGCCGGTAGCT
>CACYIK010000003.1:0-517 GCA_902774395.1 uncultured Bacteroidota bacterium | reverse complement strand
AGATAGAAAAGAAAGCCGGTAGCTGCGCAGCGGAGAATCTACAAGATCAACAATATCTCGCGCAGCAGGAGAGAAGGAAAGACGTCGAGACGTCGAGACGTCGAGAAAGTTCTGATAGTTTTTTTAGTTTTGATAGAGATAGAAAAGAAATCGGGTAGCCGGTAGCCGCGCAGCGGAGAATCTACAAGATCAACAAGATCTCGCGCAGCAGGAGAGAAGAAAAGACATCGAGACATCGAGACATCGAGAAAGTTCTGATAGTTTTTTTAGTTTTGATTGAGATAGAAAAGAAAGCTGGTAGCCGATAGCCGCGCAGCGGAGAATCTACAAGATCAACAAGATCTCGCGCAGCAGGAGAGAAGAAAAGACGTCGAGACGTTGAGAAAGTTCTGATAGTTTTTTTAGTTTTGATTAAGAGAGAAAAGAAAGCCGGTAGCCGCGCAGCGGAGAATCTACAAGATCAACAAGATCTCGCGCAGCAGGAGAGAAGAAAAGACATCGAGACATCGAGAAATTT
>CACYIK010000002.1 GCA_902774395.1 uncultured Bacteroidota bacterium | reverse complement strand
CTCCTGAGGGGGAGTACCCCGTAGGGGGGAGGGGGTGGTAATAGTGCCGAACGCCTCCTGATTCCTCATAACAAAATAGTTACACGGCGTCATGCCATGTTCCATGGAGACGAGGTCGAGGGTCTCGCGCAGCACCCAGTTGAGGCGGCCGGCGAGCTGCACCTGCTGCTTGAAGAGCATGCGGTGCTCCTGCTGTGCCGCGGTACGTGGGTTGCGGGGGTGACTCGAGAAGGTGCGCACCACCCATTTGCCGCGCCACTGGTATCCCACCGTCGGCCCCATCCTCCCCTGGAACCCACCCAAGTATCCGTCACGTATAATAGCCATATCTATAAGGTTTTAAGTTACTATAACAATATATTTTCCACTTATCATAACGTTACTTTCTCCTATATATTGCCTACCAAAGAAACTTTAATTAAAGACAGCATAAAGGGAATATAAAGAGTAATGTAAGAGATGATATGATGAGGACCTGAAAATAAATCGGTTACGAAGACCCATTTTTAGGCCTTCGTCAGTGATATTGCTATCTTCGGTGGAAAATCCGAAATTATTTTTGCAGATACTGTTTTTCTTCGTATCTTTGCAATCGAAAAAAAAAACGAGAAAGAGGAGTGGGAAGGATTGAAGCCCGGCGGAGATGTGCCGGGCGCGGTGATGGAAGCATGAAAACAACAAAAGAAGGATCATGACACGGGAAGAAATGATGGCCAAGGGATTGGTTCCTGAGGAGACGAAGCATAACGGTCACCGCAGGGCACATTTCCACGACTATAACCGTCCGGGCGTTTACATGATAACGCTGGTGACAGAGGGACGGCGGCGTGTCTTCGGCCGTATCGTGGGTCACACGAGAGGTGCGAGAGGAACGGAAGAGTACCCACATCTGCAGTGCTCGGCTCTGGGTGCACGGGTCCTTGAGGAGGAGGTGGGGAAGATACCCCAGTTCTACCCGATGGTGGAGGTGTGCAAGGTGGCACTGATGCCCGACCACATCCACCTGCTGGTGAGGGTGAAAGGAAGGCTGCCGGAAGGGAAACACCTGGGGAGCATTGTCCGTGGATTTAAGACGGGATGCACGAGGGCTTGGTGGAAGCAGCAAGACGAGGAGGGGAGGCCCGGCGGAGATGCGCCAGGCACGGTGGGGACGGTGCTTGAGGTTTCACCCTCAGGCTGGAGGCCGGTCCTCTTCGAGAAGGGCTACCACGACCGCATCATCATCAGAGACGGGATGCTGGAGACCATCTGCCGCTATATGGACGAGAACCCCTTCCGGGCGAGACTCCGGGAGGAGTGCCCAAACCTGATGCAGCGGCGCCTACACCTATGGATACACGACCGCGAATATGCTGCCTTCGGCAACCTTTTCCTGCTGAAGAACCCCGATAAGTTGCAGGTCTTTTTCCATCGCAAGAATGGCGAGGGGGTGCCGACACACCTCACGCCGGAGTATGAGCAGGAGAAAGTCCGCCTGCTGCTACGGGCAGAGGAGGGCGCCGTACTGGTGACACCTGGAATCTCGAAAGGCGAGCAGGGCGTTGTCGCGGAGGCGTTGACGGGACACCTGCCGCTCATCATCCTACAGAAGGAGCCCATCTCGGAGTACTGGAAGCCACCCCAGGGACGTTTCTATGCTTGTGCTGCAGGACGCCTGCTGATTCTGGCACCGTGGGAGATGGACGGCAATTCCGATTACGCCCGTTTCCATTCGCTTAATGGTTTGGCACGCGATATCTGTCTCGCCACAGATACCCGACTGCTGGGGCTTGACAGAAGAAGCTAATTTTAAATATACCTTGAAAAATGAAAACACGAATTATTTTAACCGTATATGGTAGATAATTCAAGCAAATAAAGTTTAATATTATGAAAAAGATTGTCTTGATTGTTTTTTCTCTCTGTTTCTTGATGAACATGTCAAGATGTACACATCAAAAGCAAATCAGTGAATGTATCCCGGAGAGCGAAGAATTTACCGGAGAATGGTTTACACCACATGCTGCTTTTGTAAAAATATTATTGAAAGATAATGGCTCCTTTGATTTCTTCAATTATGATTCAGTTGCTGGTCGCGAGGTTTGTCTAGAAGGGAAATATGAAAAAAATCAAAACAAAATTATTTTATTGTTCCAAGATAAAAAACAAATTAATCTCTCTCTCTCGTGCGATGAAATAGGCAATTATTACTTGATAAATGAGGACTTTTATTTTGTTAAAAGTATAATGTAAAGCTTTTCCCAGAAGAGGTTATATGGTGTCGAGATATTCTCAGCAATCCCAAATCAACGAAAAAAGAAAGAACTGCGGCAAAACAAAAACTAAAAACTCATGAAAAAGCAGAAGGAACACGTCACTCAAGGCAATCGAAAGACAAAAAAACAAAAAGATAATTCGCAAAATCTTGATTTTTTATATGGAAACCAAGGTGGCTATATCCTCTTAACTGAAGAGTTGGATATTATTCTGAATTTGCCCAAACTCACGACAGAGGTGTTTAATGTCATTCTTGACGACAGGACGCTTGACAAACTCTCAACTGGTGATATTTTAGAGAAATACGAACACTTCACAGAAAGACAATTGGGAATAATAAACAAATACATCCACGGCCATCTTTATGACAAAAACACGTTATTTGTTTCCGATCTTATTGATTGCGCAAATTGGAATAATATAGAAAGCGTTACTATTTTTAACTTCTGCTTGGACACCATAAAAAAACGACGTACATTACCAATGGTTTGGTCGGCAATAATGTATGTTTTCGAACACATGAGGATATCGCAAAGTATATATGTAGTCCCTGTTCTTGAACGTGTTATTAACAACAAGACATATTATCAAAATTGTCAGATCATTGCAGCATTTTGTTTGTTTAGAATCACAATGAATCCCAAGTATTTACAAATAATCAAAGAATTGGTGTCAATAGACAAAGATTTGCATAATGTTTTAACGAACAAAATGCTGCTTATGGATTATAATTGTAACAAAAGATGTTTTTTTTACGGCAACGAAGATTTCATTTGATTCATGGTAACTTCAAGTTGAATAAGAAAAAACAATTCATTACAAACGGAAGAATGCATGGTATAATAATCGGGGAATGACAGGCGGACAAATCACTGGCTACCACACCCAACCCAAACAAAGGAATAAACGTCTAATCTCGGCCCCCTTGCGGGGTGCCTTCCCGTTGGAACAAAGGAGGTGAAACCGCTTGGTTTTCGTGCGGTTAAGCCGGGTTGTTTTATTTGCTGATGTGATCAAATGGCGCTTGCTTCATTTTGTTGTAATGCAAACTCATCTATTAATGATGACAATTCCACATCCTTCGTGATACCAATTCCATAATAAAGACAACGAGATAATTCTTGCTTTGCTTGAATGTCGCCATTTAAGGCTGCCAAAAAATAGTAATAATATGCCTTGTGTTTGTCTTTTTTTACGCCATTGCCCAACTCATAGCAAACAGCAATGTCCGTCAATGCATCTTTATACAAAACAAAACCATTCTCTGGTCCCCCTTGGATTGCAAGTTGAAGAAGAGGGAATGCCCTTTTAAAGTTTTTTCTTACATGAAAGCCGTTTAGGTACCATGTGGCTAACGCATATGATGCTTTTTTGTTGCCTAATTTTATGGATTCGTTTAACAAATGAAGAACATCATGATAATCGTAATCCTCTTGTTCAGCAAGATGTAATGCTTTATAATAAAGTTTGTCTCCTTTTGCCATATTTTCAAGATTGTATTATGTTTGGCAAATTTGCTTTTAAAATCAATAACATGGTAGGATGTCTTTTATTTCGGGAATACAAATTTGTATATATTCAGACTTTAACATATATTGCTTATTGTTTTTTTTACTCGAAAAAAATCTTGAATCATTAAACTCTATCTTCTCTATGGGAATTTGGCTTGATAAAGCCCGAGTATTGTTCCATCTGTCACATAAAAATATTGTATCCAGCCCATGCTTTCTATAAAACAACATGATTTGGTTACTTTCGGTTTTATATATTTGAATTGTGTCTGATGTATCTGGGCCGGCGTTGTTGTGAATGATTACATAGCAGTATTTCGACAAAGGAGGTGAGAGTGTACATATTTCAAAGTTGTCAATATAATTCAAGTTATGGCATTCGCTATTATTTTTTTTACAACTTGCCAGAGCGCACAAAAACGAGAGAAAGAGCCATATGTATTTTACCTTAACCATGTTTCCGTAGGTGATTTGTTGGGGGTACTTGCTGAGTGCAAGAGAATAGGCTACCCTCGTCGAATGATTAAAACATCAAAAGCCAGGGTTCGTATTTTAATAGGAAACATTTTCCTGATTTCATTTCGGTCTCATCCTCATATTCCCCCACAGAGTACATGAAAATCAATCTGCTCTTATGACAATACGCCAGTTTTTTCTCTGGGTTAAAAGTTACAGAATATCGCATACTCAGTTCATTCAAAAAGGCAGTGTCTTGAATGGTGTCAGGAATAGGCACAAGCCAGTCATAACCCAATAAAGTTGAGTTCGAATCCGTATTAAAACTAACCGTGATGAGAGTGTCATCCCTTTTAAATTCATACATATCAATGTCAACGTCTTTCACTCTAACACCTCCCATTCTTATGATGTCTGCGATTTGAATGTTTGTGTCTGGGTGAAACATATTTAAACATGCAGTATCCTGATTATTGTGGGAACACCCTACCATTATCAATGCGACAAATATAAAAATATTTTTTCTTATCATCTTTACCTCCTATATTCGGGTTCTCCCTTGCGGGGTGCCTGGCGTCTCAGTGTATTTTGGTAAGGATAAATAATTTATCTCCTTTTTCCTCTATTGAGAACAAAGCATCATTTTTATGATATGCTTGTACTGAATTTGGATTGAAACAAATTCTTTCCAACGGAGTCTCATGATAGGGGAAATATTCTTTATAATAAACGATCTTTCCATCCTTGACAAATACAATCCGGTCTCCTACATCTTGCCAGTATTTGTTAATGTTAACGATGGAATTGATTTCTTCTAACGGAATGTTTGAAGGAAACCAATACATTGTATCCCAATCAAACGGTAATGTTTCGCCGAGGTCAATGGTGTCGATTCCATTGTTGTATGTGCGTTTAACAATACTATCAACATCCGATCCTGGACCACACGAGACGGTTGTTAATAGCAATAATAGAAATCCTGTACAAAACATTTTTATTTTCATGGTTAATAAAATAAGGTGATAGAAGTCCTTTTTTTCGCTGCAAAGATACACATTTATTTCCACTCGGTCAAAATAAATTTACCATATCGTTCAACTTTCGTATCATTTTGAAAAAAAAAACTGTGGGTGGAGGGAAGAAAAATATGGAATATTAAAAAAAATGTGTATATTTGCACTGCTTTTTTGAACGCATTATCAACCTAAATAACAATACAACTATGACAAAATCAGAACAATTCATGGAGATGGAAGCCCGTTACGGCGCCCATAACTATCATCCGCTACCCGTCGTGCTCGCCAAAGGCGAAGGCGCTTTTGTGTGGGACTGCGAAGGTAAACGCTACTACGACTTCCTGTCGGCCTACAGCGCTGTGAACCAGGGCCATTGCCACCCGAAGATTGTCAAGGCCATGTGTGACCAGGCCCACGAGCTGACCCTCAGCAGCCGCGCTTTCTACAACAACTGCCTGGGTGAGTGGGAGAAATATGTCACCGAGTACTTCGGCTACGACAAGGTGCTGCCGATGAACACCGGTGCCGAGGCCGACGAGACGGCCCTGAAGCTGGCCCGCCGCTGGGGTGTCGTCAAGAAAGGCATTCCCAACGACGAGGTGATGATTGTCTGCTGCGAGGGTAACTTCCACGGCCGCACCATCACCATCATCACCATGAGCAACGACCCCGAGAGCTACGCCAACTACGGCCCCATGACTCCCGGCTTCATCCGCATCCCCTATAACGATCCCGACGCCCTCGAAAAATGCCTGGCCGAACACGGCAAGAAGGTGGCCGGATTCCTGCTCGAGCCCATCCAGGGCGAGGCCGGCGTCTATGTCCCCGACGAGGGTTACCTGAAGAAATGCTACGATATCTGCAAGAAGTACAACGTGCTGTTCATGGCCGACGAGGTGCAGTGCGGTATCGCCCGTACGGGTAAGATGCTGGCCTGCGACCACGAAGGCGTGCGTCCCGACCTGCTGATATTAGGAAAAGCCCTGGGTGGCGGCGTGATGCCCGTCTCCGCTGTCCTGGCCGACGACGACATCATGCTGAATATCAAGCCCGGTGAGCACGGCTCCACCTTCGGTGGCAACCCCATCGCCGCCAAGGTCTCCATCGCCGCCCTGCAGGTCATCAAAGACGAGCACCTGATGGAGAACGCCGAGCGTTTAGGAAAAATCTTCCGCGAGGAGATGAGCAACTTCAAGAGCCCGATGATTGAGAAGGTCCGCGGCAAGGGTTTACTTAACGCCATCATCATCAAGCCCCACAACGGCAAGGAGGCTTGGGATGTGTGCCTGAAGATGCGCGACCTCGGCGTGCTGGCCAAGCCGACGCACCAGCACATCATCCGCTTTGCTCCCCCGCTGGTCATCACCGAGGAGCAGCTGCGTGCCGCCATGGAGCTCATCAAAGAGGCCATCAAGTCGTTCGAATAATCGATACGGCAGAGAAATACTCACGGAGGCATCCCTTTGCGGGGTGCCTCTTCTTTTTTGTCAAGGGAGGGGGAGGGGGTTAGAGGGTGCGGCCCCAGCGCGAGTACTCTGTGTCCATGGGGACGTAGTAGATGGCGGAGCGGTCTTTGATGACCCACTTGGCGGGACGGCTGGAGAGGAGGATGCGGTGCTCTTTGATGAGCGACATCATGCGGCGCTGGTGGTTGACGAATTTCTCGCGGTCGAGGGCGATGCTCTCGAGGAGGGGGAGGTATTCGTCGGGTGAGAAGTCGGGCGCGCAGTCAAGCAGCCAGTCGATGAACTGCTCGTTGTTGATGGAGCGGTCGAGCAGGTCGGGGTAGATGTCGTTGAACGAGCGGCGGTATTTCTCGGAGATGCCGCTGCGCAGCTTGATGTTGGACCAGATGCGGTCGTAGGTGCCCTCGAGGATCTTGCGGTGGGCTTCAGACTCGTCACGCAGTTCCTTCTCCTTGCGGTTGTAGTGCAGGGAGACGAAGTGGATGGCCACCAGGACGGGTATCGAGAGGATAACCAACAGGACCGTTATGACTATAATGTATCCGAACATCTGTGAATGAAATGGCGCTTGTTTAAAATGCAAAAATACAAATAAAATTTGTATGCGAGCGAAAAAGTTAATTGTTTTTTCTTTGAAATAGCGTTTTTCTTTTCCGTATATGTCATGTTGTGAGTTGGATAGGGGCGTTGTTTAAAGCAAAGAAATATATAGTGCCGAAAGGGGAGTGTTGTGTTAAAAAACGCAAGGTTTTTGTATGGGTTGAATTATTTGTGTAATTTTGCATTTTGAAATCTGGTAAGTGATTGCATGGCATGAAACGTAGTGTGCTGATAATATGCTTGTTGGCGGCTTTCTCGCCGCTGTCTGTCCTCAGGGCGCAATATGATTTTTCGTACAGAAGTCCCGAAGGCCAGACGTTGTACTATCAGGTGTTGCCCGACGGGAAGAGTCTGAGAGTGACACATCCCGAGCGCGAGTGGCCCTACTATGCGGGGAGCAAGCCTGTCGGAAAGGTGACGGTGCCCGGCGTGGTGCAGTGGAACGGCGCGGTGTATGAGGTGGTGGAGATAGGTGAGTATGCCTTCTATGGCTGCGACAGCCTGACGGCGGTGTATCCCGGTTTTGTGCGCAGTATTGGAACGCAGGCTTTCTGTGGGTGCAAACGCTTAGAAACCATCGAGTTGAATGCTTCTGTGCATGCGATTGGCGAGGGGGCTTTCGCTTATTGCAAATCGTTGGAAACGATGTTGTTACCTGATGAGGTGGAGCATATCGGTATCTCCGCATTCTCGATGTGTACGGGGTTGCGGGAGGTGGTGATGATACAGCATGTGGAAGATGTCTGCGACCTCACCACGTTCTATGGTTGCCCGCTGATGAAAGACCCCAAAAACCGCAAAAAAGACGACGCAGAAAGGATAATTTGGCGCTTCCCCGAGGTGGTGGAATAAAAAATATCTGTTTGATAACATGACTGTTGCAAAATATTTTTTATAAAAATACCTCTATGTGAAAAAAACTTTGTAATATTGCGTTTTGATTATAGGCCTATAATATGTCAAAAAAACACATGAAAAAGAAACTGAAAGGGGTATTTCTGGGGGCGATGTTGCTGTTGTCGGCGACCGCCGGAGCCCAGGATATCGGCTTCTCTCAGTTTTACGCTAACCCGCTGTATTTGAATCCAGCGTTCGCCGGATCAGCGGTTGCTCCCAGAATCTCCTTGACTTATCGTGCGCAGTGGCCGGGATTGGTGAGTGCATTTACCACGGTCTCTGCTTCTTATGACCAGTATTTCCCCGACCTCCACGGTGGTCTCGGTTTCCTCCTGATGACCGACCGTGTGGGTGACCATGGCGCTCTGTCTACCAACATGATAGGTGCGATGTACTCTTTCCGTTTTCAGTTGAGCCGTGACATCTATGTCAGCGCCGCCCTTCAGGCCTCGCTGGTGAACACGCACCTCAGCTGGGACGAATATCTGCGCTTCCCTGACCAGATTGACCGCGAGTTGGGCTTCTCGTATGCCACGGGTGCCACACCTCCCGACAAGTTGAGCCAGTGGACTCCCGACTTCAATGCCGGTGTGTTGGTCAGCGGCTCGCAGTGGTATGCCGGTTTGGCGGTCTCCCACCTGACGCAGCCCAATGTGGCGTTCTATTCGGAAGACCCTGTGCCTATGAAGTATACGGTACATGCCGGAGGTCTGATCAATGTGGCCGAAGAGGGGCGCCGCCAGTCGTCGCTGGGTCTGGGTACCCCCATCATCTCGCCCAACATCGTCTATCAGTATCAGGGCGGCTTCCATTATTTTAACTATGGTGTCTATCTCGACTGGATGCCCTTCCTGGTGGGTGTGTGGTTCCGTCACGGCACGGAGAACGTCGACGCCTTCATCTTCCAGGTGGGTGTGCAGCAGGACTACTTCAAGGTGGGATACAGCTATGATGTGACCGTTTCGAAGATGGCCAACAGCACCGCCGGAGCTCATGAAATCACGGTGGGATTCCTGCTTCCCGTGCCCGAGCACAAGAAGAAAGTGCGTGCCATACGCTGCCCGTCGTTCTAAAAATGAAACAATAAAGAGAAAAAATCGTTTAATAGGATAATACAAAAAAGCAGATATATGAAGATTTTCAGAATTTCAGGCCTGATGTTGGCTACCGTCGTTTTGCTGGCTGCTTGCGGAAACAAGACCGGCAAGTCTGAGACTACGGGTTGGAACTACAACGACCCTCTGTGGGGCGGTTATGAAGTCTCCGACAGAACGGAGCAGCCCACCGCACCCGGTCTGGTTTTTATCGAGGGTGGCTCGGTCAAGGTTGGTCTTGACAACGAGGACACCCGCTATTCTTGGAATACCACCCACACCGTCACGGTGTCGTCGTTCTATATGGACGAGTGCGAGGTGAGCAACAAGCAGTATGGCGAGTTCGTCTACTGGATGCGCCGCGCCTACAATGACGAGTTCCCCGAGAAGGTGGCCAAGATTATGCCCGACACCGCCGCTTGGCGTGACCGTCTGGCCTGGCGTGAGAGCTTCGTGGAGCATTACTTCCAGAGCCCCTCTTATCAGGACTACCCCGTGGTGGGTGTGTCGTGGGAGCAGGCCCAGGCTTTCTGCCGCTGGCGTACCGACCGTGTCAACGAGAAGGTGCTCGTCGATATGGGTATCATCACCCTCGACCAGGAAAATCTTGGAACCAATGCCTTCCAGACCGACGTCTACCTCGCCGGCCGTTACGAAGGTGAGCGCCGTCAGGGTCTGAAAGACCTGAATCCCACCAACGGTGGTGAGGACCGCGACGTGCGCAAGTCCGACGGCATCCTCTATCCCTACTACCGTCTGCCAACAGAGGCTGAGTGGGAGTTCGCCGCCGCCGGTACCATCGGCACCACCTACGACGAGCGTATCACCGAGCACAAGGTCTATCCTTGGACCGGTCACAGCCTGCGCTCCTCCAACAAGAAATACTACGGTCAGTTCCTTGCCAACTTCAAGCGCACCCGCGGCGATGCCATGGGCGTGGCCGGCAACCTGAACGACGGTTGGGACTATACCTGCCCCGTGAAGTGGTACTTCCCCAACGACTACGGTCTGTACAACATGGCTGGCAATGTCAGCGAGTGGTGCGCCGATGTCTATCGTAAGACCATCAGCAACTACGAGGATGTCGACCCGTATCGTGGTAACATCTATATGACTCCCGAGCTCGACGAGGATGACTCTCCTCTGATTGGCGACGACGGTATGATGGTGTACAAGGAGGTTGAAGACCAGATGAACCGCCGCAACTACCGTCAGGCCGACAACGTCAACTACCTCGACGGTGACAAGAACTCGCAGCTCGACCAGAGCAGCTGGGAGGCTCAGACCGACAGCAAGAACGCTTCCGAGGACGAAGAGGGTGAAGAGGCCGAGA
This sequence comes from uncultured Bacteroidota bacterium, assembly GCA_902774395.1. GTDB lineage: Bacteria > Bacteroidota > Bacteroidia > Bacteroidales > P3 > Colimorpha. The sequence continues at coordinate 202,669 of CACYIK010000002.1, read as the reverse complement.
GCGCCGACGAGGAAGAGTATGAAGGTGAGGAAGGCGAAGAGGCTGGCGAGAGCGAGAACGCCGCTCTGACTGAGGGCGACAAGTGGACCAACGAGATGTACCGCCGCAAACTCGACACCAACCACTCGGGCGCTGCCCAGGTGAGCAACAAGGTGCGTGTGGTCAAGGGCGGCAGCTGGAAGGACCGTGCCTACTATCTGCAGGCCGCTACCCGCCGCTACCTCCTCCAAGACCGTTCGGCTTCGTGGATTGGCTTCCGCTGCGCCATGGACCGTCTCGGCTCCCGTGTGAAATAAAGTGGAGAACTGAGAGTGCAGAGCGGAGAGCAAAAAATACTAAAGGGAAAGTGGAAAGTGTTTGCACTTTTCACTTTCCTCTTTTTACTATCGCCGGCATTGCAGGCGCAGAAGCTCATTGAGTACTCTTCCGGCATGGGCTCCCGCAGTCCACAGAATACCGATGTGTGGGTGTTGTACAATGGCGTGGTGGCACGTCATGAGGGCATGAAGCTACGTGCCGACTCGGCACACTACGACACCCGTGAGAACAGCTTTACGGCTTTCGGACGGGTGGTTATCACGCTTACCGACACTTCGTTCATCTACGGCGACCGCCTCTTCTATGACGGCAACGCCCGTGTGGTGGATATCTGGGACGACACGGTGACGCTGGTTGACGGTGGCACGCGCCTGCTGGCCAACCACATCACCTATGAGCGTAACACTGCCACGGCGTACTACACGAAGTGGGGCTATGCGAGCAGCGGCGTGCGCAAGCTCGACAGCCGTCAAGGCCAGTACAACTCCGACCTCAAACAGTTCTATATCTATAACGACGTCCATCTGAGCGACACCTCCATGCGCTTGGTGACGGACACGCTCCTCTACAACACCACCACCGAGGTGGCACATTTCGAGAGTCCCACACATATCTATACCGACTCGTCGACCATCTACAGCGAGTTGGGTGATTACAACACCCACACCCGCTTCGCCATCTCTTTCCGTGCCTCGCACGTCGACAACCAGGGCCGCATGATAGACTGCGACACCCTCTATTATGACGACGAGCAGCGCTACGGCAAGGCGAAGGGGCATGTCTTTATCATGGACTCGACCAACAACATCACCTGCAGGGGCCGTTATGGTGAGACGAGCCAGAGTCAGAACTTCTCCTTTGTCACCGACAGTGCCCTGGTGGTCTTCGTCGACAAAGGCGACTCCCTCTTCATGCATGCCGACACCGTGTATGTCACCACCGACAGCAACAACCAGCTGGAGACGGTGAGGGCCAACTACAAGGTGAAGCTCTACCGCAAGGATGCCCAGGCGATGTGTGACTCGGCCTTCTACAGAGTGGCCGACTCGATGCTGATGATGTACAAGACGCCCGTGCTGTGGTATGAGCACTACCAGTGCAGTGCCGACACCATGGAGATGAAGCATGACAGCGTCGGCGTGAAGCAGGCCTGGCTCCGATCCAACTGCTTCGCCATCCAGCAGGTGGATGTCGAGAAATTCAACCAATTGAAAGGCCGTCAGGGCGTGGTCTATTTCGCAGAAGGCGAGCCTCTCTACTCCGACATCACCGGCAATGCGCAGATGGTCTTCTATATCACCGACAGCGACAGCAGCGGCCGTACCGTGCTGGTGGGCGCCAACGTAGGCGTGGGGTCGGGTATACGCATCTATTTCGACACCGCGCGGACCGCTTCCAGGGTGGTGACCTTTGACAAACCCGACATGAAGACCTACCCTGTGATGAAGCTTCCGCAGGAATGGCGACGGCTGCAGGACTTCCAATGGCTGTCAGCCCGACGCCCCCGTCGGCCGGAAGATGTCTTCCGGTGGTGACAAAATGTCAGTCAGACTGCCAATGGCAGTCTTTTTGATATAATAATACAAGAAAAAATCACACATAGATTATGAGCAATAAAGAAAAACATAGCAAAGACAAAACGACAGAGGACTTACTGAAAGCTGCCGAGCAGGCGGTGAACGACGAGGCTGCCAAAGAACAGGCTCCCGAGGATGCCGCCGAGACAACGGAGAGCGGCGAGGCTGACAAGGTGCAGGAGATGGGTGAGAAGTTGGCCGAGCTCAACGACAAGTACCTCCGCCTTTACTCTGAGTACGAGAACTACCGTAAACGCACCACCCAGGAGAAGGCCGACCTGCTGATTAACGGCAGCCGTGAGATGATGAAGGCCATCCTGCCTGTCATCGACGACTTCGAGCGTGCCCTGGCGGCCACCGAGGACGAGGGCGTCAAGCTGATATATAACAAGATGCTCAAGATTCTCGAGCAGAAGGGTCTGAAGGCCATGGAGGTGAAGGGTGAGAAATTCGACGAGAACCTCCACGAAGCCATCACCCGTATCCCCGCCGCCGAAGAGGCCCAGAAGGGCTTGGTGGTCGACGTGGTGGAGAAAGGTTATTATCTGAACGACAAGGTGCTGCGCTACGCCAAAGTAGTGGTGGCTTTTTAAGAGGGAGGAAAAGATAGAAAGATGAAAAGATAGAAAGATGAAAAGGTGAAAGGATAGTAAGATGACATTTAATCTTTTAATCTTTTAGTCTTTTGAACTTTTAAACTTTAGATGGAATTATGGCAAAGAGAGATTACTATGAAGTGCTTGGAGTGGACAAGAATGCCACTCCCGAGGAACTGAAGAAAGCCTACCGCAAGTTGGCTCTCCAGTACCATCCCGACCGCAACCCCGGCGACAAGGAGGCCGAGGAGAAATTCAAGGAGGCGGCCGAGGCTTACGATGTGCTGAGCAATCCCGACAAGAAGGCCCGCTATGACCAGTTCGGCATGGCCGGCATGGATGGCGCCTACGGTCAGGGAGGCATGGATATGAACGATATCTTTTCGCAGTTTGGCAGTATCTTTGGCGACTTGTTCGGCGGCGGTTTCCGCACGGGCTTCTCGGGCTTCGGCAGTGGCAACGGCGGCCAGACCCGTCGTGTGCTGCGCGGCACCAACCTGCGTATCAAGGTTAAGCTGACCCTCGAAGAGATAGACCGCGGATGCGAGAAGAAGATCAAGGTCAGCAAGTATGTGCCCTGCAAGACCTGCGGCGGCAGCGGTGCCTGCGACGGCAAGACCGAAACTTGCCCGCACTGCCACGGCAGCGGCGTGGTTACCGAGACCAAGCGCACCATCCTCGGCATGATGCAGACCCAGAGCGCCTGCCCCCATTGCGGCGGCGAGGGACGTATCATCAAGGACAAGTGCCACGACTGCCACGGCGACGGCATCGTCAAGAGCGACGAGATTATCACCATCAATATCCCCGCCGGCGTGCAGGACGGCATGCAGCTGGCCATGCAGGGGCAGGGCAACGCCGCTCCCCACAACGGCATCGCCGGCGACCTCATCGTGCTTGTCGAGGAATTGGAACACGACACCTTCGAGCGTCAGGACGCCAACCTCTACTATAACGCCTTCGTCACCTTCTCCGAGGCTGCCATGGGCGCGTCGGTGGAGATTCCCACGCTCAACGGCAAGGTGAAAATCAAGATAGACCCCGGCACCCCGTCGGGGCGTGTGGTGCGCCTGCGCGGTAAAGGCCTGCCGGTGGTCAACGGCTACGGCCGCGGAGACCTCCTGGTGTGCCTCAACGTATGGATTCCCAAAGAGCTTACCAAGGAAGAGAAGAAACTCCTCGAAGACCTCCAGAAACATCCCAATTTCCAGCCCAACCCCACCAAACAGGAGCGTGGCTTCTTCGACAAGATGAAGGAGATGTTTAATTAAATTGAAAATTGAAAAAACTTGGGACTGAAACCAATTCTTAATTTTTAATTTTTAATTCTTAATTCTTTCATGACTGAGGCGTTCCTGCATTACATCTGGCAGCATCAGATGCTCGACAAAAGGCTGGCCACCACCGATGGGCAGCCTGTTGTCGTACATCGGGCTGGCGACCTGAACCGTGATGCAGGTCCTGACTTCTTCAATGCCCGTGTCACGATAGGGGAGGTGGAGTGGGCCGGAAATATAGAGCTCCACATGCGTAGCTCCGACTGGGACGCCCACTGCCACTCCAAGGACAAGAGCTACAACGGCATCATCCTGCATGTGGTCTATGAGCACGACCGCGAGATTGTCCTTGAGAATGGACAGGTGCCGCAGACCCTCGAGCTCAAGTCCTTCATCAATCCCGCCATTGTGGCGGGCTATGACAGCCTGATGGCGCCGCCTACGCCTGCCGACATCATCCCTTGTTCCCGCCGGTTGCCCGAGGTGCCGGCGCTTGTCGTCAACTCCTTCCTCGACCGCCTGTCGGTGGAGCGCATCGAATGCAAGTCGGAGGTGGTGCGTCGCCTGCTCGACGAGAGCCGTGGCAACTGGGAGCAGACCTGCTATTGGCTCATGGCCCACTATTTCGGGGGCAAGGTCAACGCTTTGCCGTTCGAGCTGCTGGCTAAAGCCACCGACCAGCGATTCCTGGCACGGTGGAAAGACAACCCGCGCCGCATCGAGGCACTGCTGATGGGACAGGCCGGACTGCTCGAGGGATACTTCGAGGACGACTACCCGCGGCAGCTGCAGACCGACTACGAGGCTTTCCGTTCAGGTGCCTCGCTCAGCCCCATCGGGGGCTACCTCTGGCGTTTCTTCCGTGTGCGGCCGTCGTCGTTCCCCACCATCCGCATCAGCCAGTTCGCACAGCTGGTTTCCATGTCGTCCAACCTCTTCTCCACCTTGCTCCCCATGACCGACGTGGAGCAGATAGTGAAGCTACTCGACTGCCATGCGGCCGACTATTGGGACAACCACTACCATTTCGACCAGGCCACGGAGCGGAAGAGTGTCAAGCGGCTGGGCCGCATGCAGGCCGAGCTGCTGATAATCAACGCCTGGATACCGTTACTCTTCGTCTATGGCGCGGTGCGCGGACAGCAGCAGTACAAGGAGCAGGCATTGCGGCTCCTGCAACAGCTGCCGCCCGAGAACAACAGCATCATACGTCAGTTCCAGTCCCTCGGGCAGAAGCCCGACAATGCCGCCCAGAGCCAGGCACTCATCCAACTCAAGAATAACTATTGCAACGGCCGTCGTTGTCTCGACTGCCGCATAGGACATCATATCATTAAGAAAGCAGTCAGCAGCTAACGGTTGACAGCTCAATCCATTTAAATACTTGCTATGAAAGCATCAGAAATAACGAATGTTGTCAAGTGTGTCTCCTCTCAGGTGGTACGCCCCGACGACGTCATCACTCATTTGCTCACCGACAGCCGCTCCCTTACCGAGGCCGCCGGCTCGCTCTTCTTCGCTATCCCAACCAAGCGCAACAGTGGTTGCCGCTATGTGGAAGGCCTTTATAAAGCCGGCGTGCGTAATTTCGTCGTTCCCGCCGACAGCGACCTCTGTTGCCCGGAGGCCAATATGTGGCGTGTCGACGACGTCCTGACAGCCCTGCAGACCCTCGCCGCCAGCCACCGTTCGCAGTACACCGTCCCTGTGGTGGGCATCACCGGCAGCAACGGCAAGACCATCGTCAAGGACTGGATAGTACAGCTGCTCTCGCCCGACCACCGCATGGTGGCCAGCCCCCGCAGCTACAACTCCCAGATAGGCGTGCCCCTCTCGGTGTGGCAGCTGGGCAAAGAACACGACATGGCGGTCTTCGAAGCCGGCATCTCCGAGACCGGCGAGATGACCAGGCTCCAGCGTATCATACAGCCCACCATCGGCATCTTCACCAACATCGGGCAGGCGCATGACGAGAACTTCCTGACCCGTCAGCAGAAGGTGGCCGAGAAGTTGCAGCTCTTCACCCACTGCGAGGTGCTCATCTACTCCACCGACCATAAGGACATCCATTCCGTCCTCTCCACTATCGAGAACTTCCATCATATCAACCGCTTCACGTGGGGTTCCGCGCCCGACAATGCGGTGCAGCTCCTCGCCGCCGCCGTCGCCGACCGTAGCACCACGCTCACCCTCCGTTACTCGGACAGCCAGTTCACGGTCACCATCCCCTTCATCGACCGTGCCTCGCAGGAGAATGTCATGCACTGCATCGCGCTGATGCTTTACCTGGGCTATGCGCCCGATGCCATTGCTGCCCGCTGTGCACGACTCACCCCCGTCGAGATGCGCCTCGAGATGAACGAGGCCGTCAACAACTGCCAGCTCATCAACGACAGCTACAGCCTCGACCTCAACTCACTCTCCATCGCCCTCGACTTCCTGCAGCACGACCAGCAGCATTATCGCAAGACCCTTATCATCAGCGACGTCATGCAGTCGGGTATGCCCGACAGCGAGCTCTATGCCCAGGTGGCGCTGCTCATTGCCCAGCGCGGCATCACACGCCTCATCGGCATCGGCCCGGCACTGTGTCACAACAAAGAGTGCTTCTCCGACGTCGAGTCGCACTTCTTCGAGTCGACCGACCGTTTCCTGCAGGAATACGACTTCAATAGTTTCCAGAACGAGACCATCCTCCTCAAGGGAGCCCGTGTCTTCGGCTTCGAGAATATCGCCAAGCTCCTCCAGCGCAAGTCGCACGAGACCATCATGGAGGTCAACCTCGACGCCATGATACACAACCTCAACGTCTACCGCTCGCGCATACGTCCCACCACCAAGCTCATGGCTATGGTCAAGGCGGCATCCTACGGCGCCGGCAAGGTCGAGGTGGCTAATGCTTTGCAATACAGCCATGTGGACTACCTCACCGTGGCTTATACCGACGAGGGCGTCGAACTCCGTCGCAACGGCATCCGCCTCCCCATCATGGTCATGAACCCCGAGGAGGCCTCTTTCGACGACATCATCAAGTATAAGCTCGAGCCGGACATCTATTCGTTCCGCATCCTCGAGCTCTTCTCCCAGCGGGTGCGTCTCCATGGCGAGCGCATGGCCATCCATGTCGAGTTCGACACCGGCATGCACCGTCTGGGCTTCTCCGGCGACGACATCGACACCCTCGCCGCCCGCCTCAACGAGCTCTCCGATATCCTTGAGGTGCGCTCCATCTTCTCCCATCTGGCCTGTGCCGACGACCCGTCGATGGACGACTTCACCCATGGCCAGATAGACCGCTTCAAGACTTGGAGCAGCAGTCTCAAGAAAATGCTCTCCACTCTCCACGCTCCACTCTCCACTCCACGCCCCACTCCCCTCTGCCATATCCTCAACTCGTCGGGCATCGCCCGTTTCCCCGAGGCGCAGATGGACATGGTGCGTCTCGGCATCGGCCTCTACGGCATCGCCCCCGAGCCCGACGTGCAGGCGCAGCTGCGGCAGGTGTCGCGTCTGGTGACGCGCATCTCGCAGATCAAGGACATCCCTGAGGGCGAGAGTGTGGGCTATAACCGCCGCTGGATAGCCCGTCGGCCCTCGCGCATTGCCATCATCACCATGGGGTATGCCGACGGCCTCAACCGACACCTGGGCTACGAGCGTGGCCGTGTCGCCATAGGCGGCAAGGAGGCTCCCATCATCGGCAGCGTCTGCATGGACATGTGCTTCGTCGACATCACGGACATCGAATGTGCCGAAGGCGACGCCGCGGTCTTCTTCGGCGAAGGCGACCTCCTGCAGCGCAACGCCGCCGCCGCCGAGACTATCCCCTATGAGATGCTCACCTCCGTTTCCCCCCGTGTCAAACGTGTCTACTTCCAGGAGTAGCGTTGGTATTAAATATATTCGTGTGCGCGAAGATAAATTGTGTCGGGTGAAACAAAAGAGCTATTACTTTCGTTAATAATAAATGCGCTGCCGAGGCTGCGCCACACAACAAAGCTAAAGAGACAAAAAGACAAGAATGAAATATAACGACTTTGAAGAGATAGGAGAGATGCTAGCCAAGGGCATGAATGTGAGGGCGAATATAGTGCCGGTGGTTGACGAGGGTGACGAGGACGTGCTGCTGCATGACGACAGCATTGAGAGCGAGATGCCCGTGCTGCCGGTGATGGACCAGGTGCTGTTCCCGGGTGTGCTGATCCCCATCGCCGCCAAGCGTGAGAAGTCGCGCCAGCTGCTCAACGAGGTGAGTGGCTCGGGCCGCCATATCGTGGTCTTCACCCAGATGAACAATGCCGAGGAGCCTACCGAGCTCGACCTTTACCCCGTGGGTGTGGTTGCCAAGGTGCTGAAGGTGTTCTCCTTCAAGGAGGATATCTCCGTGGCGGTGATGCAGGGCGTCACACGTTGCCACTCGCTGCTGGTGACCAAGCGCGAGCCGTATATGTGCGGCTCTGTCGTGATGGCTCCCGAGGACACCACGGGCATGGACACGCAGGCTTTCCGCCGTCGTGTGAAGCTGTTGCGCAAACAGTATGGCGAGATGATGAAGTTCCGCATGCAGGACGAGGAGCTGGCCCACATGCTCACCGGCATCGGAAGTGACAAGATTTTCATCAACTTCGGCGCCACGCACCTCGATATCGATGCCGACCAGAAATATGAGCTGCTGGTATGCGAGAGTTACCGTGCACGTGTCGACAAGATGCTGGAGCAGCTGAGCACCCTGAAGGGTCTCGACGAGCTGCGCCGCGAGATCGACAGCAAGACCAAGGACGAGCTCGAGAAGCAGCAGCGTGAATATTACCTGCGCCAGCAGATGAGCGTCATCCAGGAGGAGTTGGGCAACCAGAACGGCGGCGGCGTCTTCAACGAAGGCGACGTTGCCGAGCTCCGCAAGAAAGCCGCCGACAAGCAGTGGCCCGAGCATGTGGCCAAGATGTTCGACAAGGAGCTGGCCAAGCTCTCGCGCATACAACCCATGTCGAGCGACTATACCGTGCAGCTGTCGTACCTCGAGACGTTGCTCGAGGTGCCGTGGATGATGGAGGATGCCGGCAAGGACGGCGTCGTCCGAGAGAGCTACGACATCCGTCACGCCCGCGAGGTGATGGAGCGCGACCACTACGGCATCCAGAAAGTCAAGGAACGCATCATCGAATATCTGGCAGTGCGCAAGCGCCAGGCCGAGAAGGGCATCGCCGTCAAGGCCCAGGTGCTGTGTCTGGTAGGCCCTCCGGGCACGGGCAAGACCTCTATCTGCCGTTCCATCGCCGAGGCCCTTGGCCGTCCCTACCGCCGTGTGGCGCTGGGTGGTCTACATGACGAGGCCGAGATTCGCGGCCACCGCCGCACCTATGTCGGCGCCATGCCGGGCCGCATTATGCAGGAAATCATCAAGGCCGGCACCCCTAACCCCGTCTTTGTACTCGACGAGATTGACAAGGTGCAGAACGGCAGCGTGCATGGCGACCCCTCGTCGGCACTCCTCGAGGTGCTCGACCCCGAGCAGAACTGCCATTTCCACGACAACTTCATCAATATCGACTACGACCTGTCGAAGGTCTTCTTCGTGGCCACGGCCAACAATGCCGCCGCCATCCCGCCGCCGCTGCTCGACCGCATGGAGGTCATCGACTTCAGCGGCTACATGCTCGAGGAGAAGCTCGAGATCGCCAAGCGTCACCTCCTGCCGCGCATCATGCACGACAACGTCGTCGACCGCCGCACGATGCGGTTCTCCGACGAGTTGGTCAAGGTGGTCATCGACGACTACACCCGCGAGGCGGGTGTGCGCCAGCTCGAGAAGCAGCTCTCCAAGGTGGTGCGCCACCGTGTGGTGCTTCTGGAGAGTGGAGAGTGGAAAGAGGAGGGTGGGAAGCGAAAGTCGTCGGCTGTCACGGAAATGGAAATCCGCAAGGTGCTGGGCTTGCCGGTACACAACGGCGAGCGTCGACGTCCCGAAGCCCGCGAGGGCGTGGTGACGGGCCTGGCCTGGACCCCCGTGGGGGGCGAGATACTCTTCATCGAGGCCTCGCTCAGCAAGGGCAAGGGTGTCCTCACCATGACGGGCAATCTGGGCGACGTGATGAAGGAATCGGCCACCCTGGCATACGAGTATATCAAGGCCAACAGTGCCCGCTTCGGCATCAAGGCCGAGACGCTCGAGAAGAGCAATATCCATATCCATGTGCCCGAGGGCGCCACCCCCAAGGACGGCCCATCGGCGGGCATCACGATGTTCGTGGCCATGGTGTCGGTGCTTTCGCACCGCAAGGTGCGTCCCGAGGTGGCAATGACGGGCGAGATAACGCTGCGTGGCGACGTGACTCCCATCGGCGGCGTCAAGGAGAAGATACTTGCCGCCAAGCGTGCCGGTATCACCGACATACTGCTCTGCCACGACAACCGACGCGATATCGAGGAGATAGAACCCGCCTACCTCGAAGGCCTTCAGTTCCACTACATCGGCGAGATGAGTGAAGCCCTGCCGCTGGCGTTGCTTAAGGTGAGAGGTGAAAGGTGAGAGGTGAAAGGTGGCTTGGATCAAAAAAAAGAATAATGAGAAAAAGTAATTTGCATATAAAGAGACTATCAATAATCAAGATTATATTTGCGGTAGCAATATCATCTTTCACCTTTCACCTGTCACCTCTCACTTTACAGGCGCAAGAGTCTGCCTTTGTTGCCAACCAGCAGCATATGGCCATCCTGCCCGGTAATGTGAAGAATGTATCGGTGGTCGACGGTAATGTCTACTGCTATGCCACCGACGTGATGCTCCGTGCTTTGCGCAGCGGCGAGCAGCTGCTGGGTTTCTGTGCTGACACCGACTTCATCAAGCTGGGAGATGACATAGAGTATGTGGTGCGTCATCCGCAGACTGGCGACCTCTACTTCACCCAGCGTGACAAGAAAGGACGTTCGTTTCTCTATTGCTGCACCAACTATGGCACCAAAGACCAGGATGTCGAGCAGGTGCGCATGGGCGGCGGCTGGTTCAACAAGGGCATGACCGTCGAACATCCCACCTTCACCACCGACGGACGTATCATGATCTTTACCTCGCTCGACAGCAAACACAGCGTGGGCGGCTATGACCTGTGGTACTCGCAGCGCGACGGCAAGAAGTGGGGTAAGCCCGAGAACTTGGGACGTCACATCAATACCCCCTCTGACGAGATATCCCCGGTCATCTACTATGACTGCCTGCTCTTCTCTTCCAACGGTCATCCAGACGACAACGGGCGTATGAGCCTCTACTCTACACGCCTCATCTCCGACCGCGTCATCGGCGACACCATCGGCATGCTGCAGATTGGCCGTTGCCGTGTGCAGCGTCTGCCCGAGCCGCTCAATGCCGACTATGCCGACGACTTCGACCTGGCTATCGACACTGCCATGGGCTGTGGCTACTGGGTCTCCAAGCGTGTGGCCTCCGATACCGACTCCCAGCTCTATTCCTTCTCTGGAGCCCTCGACGGCGTGCTCCTCTGGGGCGTTGTCTCCGACCAGCTCGACCATCCGCTTGCCGGCGTCAAGATTACCGCCAAACAGGGCGACGAGGTGGTCTGCAACACCTGCTCCGACGAAGACGGCCAGTATCGTGTCTATCTTCAGTGTGGCCAGTACTACGACATCTCGTTCCAGGCGGACAACTATTTCATCTCCTTTGAGACCGTCAACACCACCAAGGGCGAAGAGGAATATCTCATCTCAGAGGAACGTCTCGACGTCAGCCTTGACCGACTCCCTCTGGGGCAGCGCATCTATTTCGACGACCTCTTCGGCCCCGATGCCGACATCGAGCTCAGCGAGCGTGGTGCCGACCTGTTGATACCCTTGGTACGCTTCCTCAGCGATAATCCCGAGATGGATGTACAGATGACGCTCTCCAACGACATGACCTCCGACGAGAGTTTCAACGCGCTGATTACCGCCAGCCGCATCCGTACCCTTGAGAGTTATCTCTATCCTATGCTTCCGCCAACGGTCAAAATTAACATTTCCAACGGCTGCGCAGGCAAGGATCGTTGCAATACCGCCTCGGGTATCTCCCGTTTGACGGTATTGATAAACAAGTGATTGTAAAAAATAATAAAAAAAATTTGGTCAGAATAAAAAAAGTGTGTACTTTTGCACCCGTTTTCAAGAGAAGAAAACACGAAAATTGAATGAATAGTTCAATTTAATTGTTCGGGGTGTGGCGCAGTTGGCTAGCGCACTTGCATGGGGTGCAAGGGGTCGAAAGTTCGAGTCTTTTCACCCCGACAATTTTTTAAGGGAGGCGGGATTCCATCAGAATCCCGCCTCCCTTTTTCTTTTACCCCTCTTTGTTTAGAAATCCTCTAGTGGGTTGTGCAGGACGCTGACGCGTACCATGGTCATCGTCTCGTCGGTGCTCTCGAGGCCCAGGCCTGCTCGCTGCAGCATCTCCTGGATGTCCGTCAGACTCGGATACTCCTTGTCGATGGTTACGTTCCACTCGCGGTAGTTGAAGTCGTCGGGTTCTATGATGGCGAAGCCTGCCTGTCGGAGCGAAGCCGCTCCGTGCCACGAGGTGGGTCCATAGGATGGGGCTTCGATGCGTTTCGACTCGTCCACGACCGTTATCATCAATATTCTGTTCTCGAGGGTGTCGAGTCGCAGCCATTCGGCCCTCTCGAGCTCGTGCGCCACGGCCAGGTAACTCTGTGCTGCCTCGGGGTTGTATGCCAGCTGTATGTCGTAGCGGGCACGGTTGTGAGGTTGTTCATAGATGAACGCCCAATTGTCAATTTTCTGGTGCTCTTCTTCGTTCAGCAGGGTGACGATAAAGTTACCCAGAGTGTTCTTCATGGTCACGGTGTCGCCGTTGTCGGAGAAGGTAGGATCTGCGGTGAAAGAATGGTCGAACACCATGGGCTTGAGGTCGAGCCTGAAGACACCCTCTTGCTCGAAGGTGGAGGGCTCTATGTTGGCCGCCCCCATAATCATCGCCAGGCAAGCAATGGTGTTGTTAAGCATGTGGAACGCCATCGACCAAAAGATGTTGTGGTTGATGACGAGGTAGGAGGCCAGGAGGCCGAAGCCGAATTTCTCGACCAAGGCTATAGCGATGAATATCACTCCGCCGTCGTAGTTTTCTGTGTGTGCCAGCATGAACAGCACTGACGAGAAGAGCATCATGAAGAGAAGCCGTTTACGCCCGTCTTTCACCATCAAGGTGATGACGAGTCCGATGGCGAGGCTCACCACGCCCGCCACCCAGGAGAGGGTGAGGGAAATGAAGAGTGCCATCATCGCCGACGAGGTGATGCCGGCCCAGGTCTTCCCACAGCCCCACATGCGGAAGCTGAACTCTTCGAGTGCGGGCATGACGATACCTATCACTACGATGAGCACTACGGCGCCCATCTCCAGCATCTGAAGGAGCATTTCTGATACGGGACTGTTGTTGTCGCCATCCGCTCCGGGGATGAACATCAGAGCGATGCTCACCAGTGTGATGCCCAGACCCCACCATAGGGCCCAACGGAATTGTTTCTTCGGTTTCATGGTTCTATATAATTTGGTTTTACAGAATCTCTTCGAGTGTCCAGAGTCGGTTGGTGTTGGAGCCTTTGATGAGGATGGTGGCGCCGCTCACGGGGTTGGCTTGCAGCCAGGAGCGCACGCTGTCGGTGTCAGGAAATAGCATGAAGTTCGAATTTTCAATTTTGACTCCGTCTACGCAGCTTGGCTTCGAAAAAGCAAACTCGTTTGCTTTTTGCTCATCTTTGGCTGCTTTCAATTTTGAATTTTCAATTTTATACCATTCTGGACCCACCAGCAGGCATCGGTCGAGGTGGCATTCGGCCAGTTGCTCCACCACATGTTTGTGCTCCTTGCGCTCGTCGTGCCCCAACTCGTGCATTCCTCCTATAATAGCAATATTTTGCACATTCGTTTTTTCACTCCCTTTCACTCCTATCATCGTTACAAACGATGATATTGCGGCCTCCATACTGGAGGGATTGGCGTTGTAGCAGTCGAGGTAAAGGCGGTTGCCGCGGGCGGTCTCCTTGAACTCGGAGCGCTGGTTGCTGGGTGAGTACTCCTCGATGGCCTCTTTGATGTCCCAGGGCTCGACGCCGAAATGCAGGCCCACGGCCACGGCGGCCATGCAGTTGTCGAAGTTGTAGTCGCCCAACAGGTGCGTATGGACATTGTAGACATTGTCGCCCACTTCGAAATAAAAATGCAGGTAAGGTGAGAGGTGGGAAGTGAGAGGTGAGAGGTGGCTATCGCTGCCAGTTGCTGCGTCAGCATAGCTTTCACCTTTCACCTTTGACCTTTCACCTATCAGGGTTCCGCGCACGTCGGCCTCCTGCGAGCGGCCGTAGGTGAGCATCGAGAGCGGCGTCTTCTCGATGGTGGAGGGAACGAAGGCGGGGTTGTCGGGTGCATAGGCCGGGATGACGGAGCGCAGGCCGGGGATGGTGGCCAGCTTCTCGGCTTCGTGCATCAGGCGTTCGTTGTCGGCATTGACGAAGACCAGCCCGTGTTTGCCCTTGGGAGGGTTGGCGCCACTGAGATCGCCCCCCGCCAGGTGGCGGTAAAGTTCTGTCTTGGTCTGCACCACCCCTTCGAAGCTGCCGAAGCCTTCGAGGTGGGCGCGTCCCACGTTGGTGATGAGGCCGCAGTCGGGGTCGGCGATGCTGCAGAGGGACTCAATCTCGCCCGGGTGGTTGGCACCCATCTCCACGATGGCAATCTCTGTGTCCTGTGGGATGGAGAGCAGTGTCAGCGGCACGCCGAGGTGGTTGTTGAAGTTGCCCTTGGTGGCCGAGGTCTTGTAGCGTTTTGCCAGCACGGCGTGGACGAGTTCCTTGGTGGTCGTCTTGCCGTTGGTGCCGGTGATGCCGATGACGGGCATCTCGAGGTGGCGGCGGTGCTCGCGTGCCAGCTCCTGGAGTGTCTTCAACACATCGGGAACGACGATAACTCGTTCATCATTCATCATTCCACATTCAACATTGGAAACGACGCACAGTGCGGCCCCCTGTTCCAGCGCCTGCGGCGCGAAGGCGTTGCCGTCGAATTTCTCGCCTTTGAAGGCGAAGAAAATGCATCCGGGGGTGATGTTGCGCGAGTCGGTAGTCACCGTCCGCGACTGCAGGTATGTCGAATACAGTCTTTCTATCATGATTGTTTCTTTTTTATGTCTTGTAGAATCAGTCCGGCGAGGGTGAATCCCACCACGGCGGTGACATGCACCATGCTCCCCTTGGCGGCTGTCGCCTCAGCGGTCTCGCTTTTGGCCTCCGTGCGGATCACTTCGGGACTCCACACGCAGCGGAACTTGCGTCCGGGGTAGCGTTTCTGGCGGCGCATCCTGCGCCGCAGTGTCGCTGCCAGCGGGCAGCCGTCGACCTCCCAGAACTCGCTGACGCGCACCTGTGTGGGGTCCATCTTCAGCGCCGCACCCATCGAGGAGAAGAAGGTGAAGGGGAGCCCCTTCTGTGTGCAGTTGATGATCAGTTCCATCTTGTCGGCCAGGCTGTCGATGGCGTCGACGACATAGTCGTAGCCGTCGAGGTCGAAGTCGGCGGCGCTGTCGGCACTATAACTCTTCTGCAGTGCGACGATGTCGGCGTCGGGGTTGATGTCGAGCAGGTGGGCTTTCAATGCCTCGACCTTGGACTGTCCCACGGTGGCGGTGGTGGCCATGAGCTGGCGGTTGATATTGCTCTCTGCCACGATGTCGCGGTCCACGATGGTCAGGTGGCCTATGCCGCTACGGATAAGTCCTTCGGCACACCACGACCCCACGCCGCCCACGCCGAAGAGTATCGCGCGGGTGGCGCGGTACCGCTCCATGGTGGCGGCTCCGACGAGCATCTCTGTTCGGCTGTGACGTTCCATTGTTGCTATAACGCTGATGCCTCATCTTTTATTGCCCTTAATGGCAATAAGTTTTCGAACTTGTGAAAGGGCAATGTTTTTCGCAGGTCGAGAAAAAAACTTTTTTCTCATGTCGCGAAAAGTTTGTATCTTTGCAAATTATTTAAATAATTGACAGATGAAAAAAATACTCTTTCCCCTTTTCGCCCTGATGCTGGGCGCGACAGTGGTCTCGTGTAACGACGAGCAGCCCCTTCTTGAACCCGAGATGGACTCTTCCCAGTTCGTCAACATCACCGACGTGGTGCCTGATGTCATCCTGGAGATCCGCTATTTCGGCACCTACAACTTCGTCGGTGCCCGCATCGACGGCTACCTCCAGCCCACGGCGCTGCTCACGCGCGAGGCTGCCGACAGCCTCAAGGCCGTCAGCGACGACCTCAAGGCCCAGGGCTACCGCCTGAAAATCTACGACGCCTACCGTCCCCAGTGCGCCGTCGACCACTTCGTACGCTGGGGCAAGGATCTGAGCGACACACTCATGAAGAGCTACTTCTACCCCAACGAGTGCAAGGACAGCCTCTTCATCAAAGAGTATATCGCCACCCGCAGCGGCCACTCGCGCGGCTCGACGCTCGACCTGACGCTCTTCGACATGCGCACCGAGAAAGAGGCCGACATGGGCGGCACCTTCGACTGGTTCGGCAAAGAGAGCCATCCCGACTGCGGAGGCAATCCCGAAACCGGCACCTACCGTCAGAACGACACCATCACTGCCCAGCAGTTCGAGAACCGCATGATCCTGCGCCGTGCCATGCTGGCCCACGGCTTCAAACCCTACGAGTGCGAGTGGTGGCACTTCACCCTGAGGAACGAGCCCTTCCCCGACACCTATTTTGACATCCCCGTGAAGGAACTCTAAAATAAAGGCCAGCGAAATGCTGGCTTTTTTTATTTCATACGTCGTCATGCTTATCGTTTCGGCAGTTTGGCAGCACCTTCCGAGATGCGCGGCAGGTAGAGCCCCGATAGGTCGACGAGTTCGATGTCAGCAGAGGCCTCGAGGCCGTTGACAGTCATTGGACTGCCACGCTGACTGCCATTTTGTCAGTAAAACTTTAAACTTTAATCTTTAAACTTTAAACTTTACCAGTTGGCATGGATGTTGTAATGATGAGGGTTGAAAAGGATAAAAAGTTGAAAAGGGTCGCTTCGCTGAAAAGGTTCAAAATGAGACCGACACTGACCTCGAACCTCTTAAACCTTCGAACCTTTCAAACCTTTTAAACCTAAAGTGAAAAAACAAAATAAGAAAGGAAACATATTATGGCAAAAATCATTGGAATCGACCTCGGCACAACCAACAGCTGTGTCAGCGTCATGGAAGGTAACGAACCAGTAGTTATCGCTAACAGCGAGGGCAACCGCACCACCCCCAGCGTGGTGGGCTTCCTCGAGAATGGCGACCGCAAGGTGGGCGACCCCGCCAAGCGTCAGGCCATCACCAACCCCCACAACACCGTCTACAGCATCAAGCGCTTCATGGGCGAGACCTACGACCAGGTGACCAAGGAGATTGAGGCTGTGCCCTACAAGGTGGTGCGCGGCAACAACAACACCCCCTGCGTCGACATCAACGGTCGCCAGTATACCCCGCAGGAGATCAGCGCCATCGTGCTGCAGAAGATGAAGAAGACCGCCGAAGACTACCTCGGCACCGAGGTGACGGAGGCCGTCATCACCGTCCCCGCCTACTTCAACGACAGCCAGCGTCAGGCCACCAAGGAGGCCGGCGAAATTGCAGGCCTCAAAGTGCGCCGTATCGTCAACGAGCCTACCGCTGCCGCCCTCGCCTACGGCCTCGACAAGAAGGCCCAGGATATGAATGTGGCCGTCTTCGACCTCGGTGGTGGTACTTTCGATATCTCCATCCTGAACCTCGGCGACGGTGTCTTCGAGGTGAAGAGCACCAACGGCAACACACACCTCGGCGGCGACGACTTCGACCGCAAGATTATCAACTGGATGGCCGACAGCTTCCAGAGCGACAAGAATATCGACTTGAGAAAAGATCCCATGGCCATGCAGCGCCTGAAAGAGGCTGCCGAGAAGGCCAAGATTGAGCTCTCCAGCAGCATGGAGACCGAAATCAACCTGCCCTACATCACCGTGGCCGACGGCGTGCCGCAGCACCTGGTGATGAAGCTCACCCGCGCCAAGTTCGAGCAGCTCTGCGACGACCTTATCCGCGCCACCATCGAACCCTGCCGTCAGGCTATGCGCGACGCTGGCCTGAGCAACAGCGATATCAACGAGGTCATCCTCGTCGGCGGCTCCAGCCGTATCCCCGCCGTGCAGAAGAAGGTCGAAGAGTTCTTCGGCAAGGTGCCCAGCAAGGGCGTCAACCCCGACGAGGTGGTCGCCATCGGCGCCGCCATCCAGGGCGGTGTGCTCACCGGCGAGGTGAAGGACGTGCTGCTGCTCGATGTCACTCCTCTGTCGCTGGGTATCGAGACCCTTGGCGGTGTGATGACCAAGCTCATCGACGCCAACACCACCATCCCCACCAAGAAGAGCCAGGTCTTCAGCACCGCTGCCGACAACCAGCCCGAGGTGGAGATCCACGTGCTGCAGGGCGAGCGTCCCATGGCCAACGACAACAAGACCATCGGCCGCTTCCACCTGGCCGGCATTCCGCCAGCACCGCGTGGAGTGCCCCAGATTGAGGTTACCTTCGACATCGATGCCAACGGCATCCTCAACGTCAGCGCCCTCGACAAGGCCACCGGCAAGAGCCAGAACATCCGCATCGAGGCTTCGTCCGGCCTTTCGGAAGACGAAATCAAGCGCATGAAGGCCGAAGCCGAGGCCCACGCCGACGCCGACAAGAAGGCCAAGGAAGAGGTGGAGAAAATCAACAACGCCGACGGCATGATCTTCCAGAGCGAGAAGAACCTCAAGGAGTACGGTGACAAGATTCCCGCCGACAAGAAGAGTGCCATCGAGAGCGCCCTCAACGAGCTGAAGGCCGCCCACAGCGCCCGCAACGTCCAGCAGATCGACGCCGCCATGGCCAAGATCAACGCCGCCTGGCAGGCCGCCAGCGAGGACATGTACAAAGCCCAGCAGTCTGCGACTGGTAATGGAGCAAACCCCGGACAGGGTTTTGACCCCAACAACATGGGTCAGCAGGGCAACCCCGGCGCAGGCCAGCAGGGTGGTAACCCCAACGACAACGTCACCGACGTCGACTATGAGGAGGTGAAATAAGATAGAGTCTAACCAACAGTAAAGAGGTGCAACCATTTGATTGCACCTCTTTTTATAATCGGCACAATAAAATAACAATAAGTGCGTTATAGTAGCAGAAAAATAAAAAAAAAGTATTATGGCGACAATCACATTGGAATATGACGGACGAAACAGCGCAATCAAACAGCTGATTCAGGTGCTGTTCACTTTGGGCGCGAAAGAGGCAGAGCCTGACACCAAGGAAGCGCAGTCCAAGATGGTGAAAGAAAGCCTAACTACGGCTTTCGATGAGTTGTATGCCGGCAAGGCCCGCAAAAACGCAAGAAACCTTTTTGCGTAATGGTCACATTTGAATACCTGCCCGAGTTCGAGCGGCGCGCCAAGGCATTGGCCAAGAAATACCGCTCATTTGTCGACGACTACAACACCTTCCTCGACGAATTGGAGCGCAATCCTTTCAGCGGCACCCCGCTGGGTGGCAACACCTATAAGCACCGTATGGCCATTGCCTCAAAGGGCAAGGGTAAAAGTGGTGGTGCGAGGGTTATCACATACAATGTGCAGCAGACGGAGAGTGATGTTAATATCACGCTGATGTCCATTTATGACAAGTCTGAAATCGGCAACGTTTCTGACACCTATCTCCGTCAGTTGGTAAAAGAAATTGAAAAAAGAAATGAAAACTGATATGACAACAATCGAAGAAGCCCCGGTCTTGTAATGTTCAACCGGACGGCGGAGCAAGAGTCTTCGACCGTCCATAACATTCAAGACACAATGGGACAGAGTTTTAAGAAAACTTGTGCGGGCACATGGCTTGCACGCTCGCAGAAGAGAGGAAAAACCAAAAGCCACCGACGCTTCCGTCGGCGGGAACGGACAATGATTCAGAACGCGAGGTACGACAGACTACCACTCTTGCAGCTCGAGTTAACAAATCAGTACGACCTCGGAGGCGACGGCAAAGCCTACTGGCACGTTGACGGAGAGTTAAGAGTCATTTTAACGCGCAAATGAAAATAGCGGAAGCGCATCCTGATGCAGGATGCGCTTCCGCTGTTTTTACGCAATTATGTCGCGCACCATTGCAAAACGCAGGCCAGCAGCAAGGTGGCAACCCCAACGACAATGTCACCGATGTCGACTACGAGGAGGTGAAGTAAATGTCCGGTGGACATTTACGATATCGAAGCGGAGAAAGACACCCTTGCGGTGTCTGCGGCCAATAGGCCGCTCCGCCGATTCGAAAACGGCGGAAATAAGAGTTTCCGTGAATAAGGAAAATATGTGCAAACATTAGCTTGCACCTATTTTTTTTGCCATGCGGAGAAAAAGTTGTATATTTGCCGCATAATATGCGGAGAATAAAACCTGTATTATCCGCACAAAAACAGGTGTATATGTATTTATGGGAACATACGGACTGGCCCAAATTCCAGTGGGACACACAGAGAATCAACGAACTATTGGTTGATGTAAGACACCAGCAAGGAAAGCTGTTAGGCATGGCAGAGATGCTCGGGTTTGATGTAAAAAGCCCTGTAGTGCTTGATGCAATGACATCGGACATCATCAAGTCATCTGAGATAGAGGGCATTGCCTTGAATGCCGACGATGTACGTTCGTCGGTAGCGTGGCAGCTGGGAATTGACCGCGTTGGAGTGCCCTCGTCCGACCGCTACATTGAAGGGGTGGTGGAGGTGATGTTTGACGCCGTGCATCATTATGGCGAACCTTTAACACAAGATAGGCTGTTCCGTTGGCATAGTGCATTGTTTCCCAATCCCAGCCGATTGGCACACATCACCGTGGGTAACTGGCGGCAGGGGGATATGCAGGTAGTATCTGGACAATATGGCAAAGAGAAGGTACACTACGAGGCTCCTGCCAGCAAAGATGTACCGCAGATGATGTCGGAACTGCTGCAATGGATTAACACCGCGGACACTGACCCCGTACTGAAAGCAGCCATAGCACACCTATGGTTTGTCAGCATACACCCCTTCAGCGATGGCAACGGAAGGTTGGCGCGTACCATCACCGATATGCTATTGGCAAAATCCGATGCCACACCCTATCGCTTCTACAGTATGTCCACACAGATTGCGTTGGCGCGAAAAGAATATTACGACATATTGGAACAGACGCAGAAGGGAACTCTCGACATCACCGAGTGGCTACTATGGTTCCTCGGAAGGATGGGGGTGGCTATCAATGTGGCCATGGAGACCATCGAACGCACACTGAGTAAAGCTACGTTCTGGGAGAACCACCGTCATGTAGCTATGAATGAACGGCAGACCAAAATGGTCAACATGCTGTGGGATGGTTTTGAAGGCAAATTGACCTCCTCCAAATGGGCGGTGATAAACAAATGTTCTCCCGACACCGCCCTGCGTGACCTGCAAGACCTTGTCGCCAAAGGTATCCTCGTTCGCACAGAGTCTGGCGGTCGCAGCACCGGATACGACTTGGTAAAATAATCGAATTGATGACAACAAAGGGAGCGCCAAAATGTAATGAACCCCGAAAGTTTTTTGTCCAACTTTCGGGGTTCATTACACCCATTGGACACACTCTTTTTTTTGTCGGCACAATAAAAACACTTAATGTCAACTTGCTTCTTTGTTCGTCTGTTGTTCGTTTGTTGTTCGTTAAAAAAACGAACAACAAACGAACAACAAACATATAATAATCGTACAAAACACCTGTTCGATAGAGGCTTGCACCATTGCCGACTGAGATATCTATGTTGCAAATCTCCACCATCCTGTGGGCGGTCCCCCTCCCCAAGCTTAGTGGAGGAGCCAAAATGGCTTGCAGCAGCATCATTGACGGAATTATTACAGGTTATTTTTTAATCATTATTTAAGTGGAAGCGCATCCTGATGCAGGATGCGCTTCCGCTGTTTTTACGCAATTATGTCGCGCACCATTGCAAAACGCTGGCGCAGGCCAGCAGGGTGGTAACCCCAACGACAACGTCACCGACGTCGACTACGAGGAGATGAAGTAAAGAGATTCTTTACACATTCAACAGAAAAGGGAGCGCCAAAATTGACGCTCCCTTCTTCATGCCTTCTTTGTGCTTTCTTTGTGGGTTATATGTGGATTATAATCCTTATTTCGTCGTTATCTTCTATATACCATCTTCCAACAACACTCTGATGTTGTATTTATGTCATACTTAAGAAAAAAATATGGTCGCAGTTAAGCTAATTAATTTTCGTGAATTTACCAGTTGCAAAGCCTTCGCCAATAAGTGTTTTACCATCTTTTATCTCAAACAATAGATCGCTCTTATCAGTCCTTATTCTTATGTAATTCTCATCCACATCATAACTTGTTGAAAAAGGAAGACCAAAAATTGCATCAATAATTGTCACAGTATTTTTGCCTCTAAAAATTAATTTCCTATAAAAAGTGTTATCACCAACATATGTCCCTTGAAGATTAGCATAGGTTTTATATTTCTTTTTGGTTGATACAGGTAGATTCCTGTATTCAGCAAGGTATTTCTTTATGTTAATTATCAACTCTTCGTTATCTTCTATGTCGTACTGGTCATTAATATAAAAAGAAAACTGATTCCATTTTTCAGCATAATTCTTTGAATATTCCTCCAGGTTCATGATTGAGTCGACTGAGATTGACTTCAATTTATCATGTGAAAACCTATATGTTTTTTTAAGGACGATACTGGGAGTCACATTTAAAAGAGAGTCAACAATCGTAGTTACTTTTTCCTCAGTTTTAACTATGCTGTCTAAATCTTGAATCTTTAATATTTTCGACTTGACTTCCAGATATTTTATAGTGTCATTTTTTAAACAATCCGATTTGTTTAATGTGTCGGTACCATCGTAATATTCAAAGTCTTCCGTTAAGAAATTGCTTATTCTCTCTGAAACATAACTATTTTTTGCATTAACATAATCTTCTACTATATCTGATTTGCTTTTGTGACAGGAAGACAATAATGCCGCAAAAACAAAAAAAAGAATAATCTTCTTCATAATAAATTTGTTTGATTAGTTTTCATCAACCACCCAAGTCGTGCAATTCAACAAACCTCCTTCTTGGGCAACATCGTTATAATTGATAGTTTCTATTATTTTGTTCGGGAACGCATTTTTGAGTATTTCTATGACCTGTTTATCTTCTTCTCTATTAAATATCGGCAATACAACCAAATTATTGACTTCTAAATAGTTCACATATATCCCAATTGCACTTTCGGGATGTTTGTTGTCTTTAATATTTGTCAGGAAAGGAACATCAATATAGGTGAGTTTATATTTTTCCAAAACCTTCTGCATACCTTTCTGCCAATATTTGTATTCGTCGGTCATTCTGTTTCCAAGAATGGTACTCCCATTCACAAATCTAACCATACCGTCTGCGTGGCCAGTATAGTCGCCCTTTTCTGCAGGAATAATTATAATCTCACATTCCAGCAACCTCGACAATTCGTTTACCAAAGAGTCTTTATCATAAGTCGGATTTTCAGTAAAAATCCTGTCTGATATTATCGCCCGTCCATCGCAGATGAGCACATTTCCGCCATCTAAATTGATGTCCGAAAATATTGCATCAATATTGTTCAGCCGGCATATTTCTTTCACATCGGAACGTGATTCCTCCCATTCTTTTTTTCCTTTCAAGTAGCTTGGATCGTATTTGAATTGAATAAGTCTGCCAGATTCTGTTTGTACCGGCATATAATCGCGGCACCATATATCCTTTGTGCCTTTAATGAACGAATAGTTCACATGATGTCTTTCAAGAATTTTGATTAGGTTCTTGCATGTTTCGGGGAACTTGCTCATCAGTTGCTCTGACATATAGACAGTTTGTCCCTTATTGGTCAAAGTTGGTGAAAAAGATGGCGGGTTCTCTAGTGGTGAATCTTTCTCTTTGGATAGACGGGGATTATTTCTTTTGCTGTAGTAATTTGCCCTGAACTTTTTTATATCCACGTTCAGAAACCTT
Source organism: uncultured Bacteroidota bacterium (assembly GCA_902774395.1). Classification (GTDB taxonomy): domain Bacteria; phylum Bacteroidota; class Bacteroidia; order Bacteroidales; family P3; genus Colimorpha. The sequence continues at coordinate 178,789 of CACYIK010000002.1, read as the reverse complement.
CTGCAAACATCTTCTTTGGGCTCAATGTCGTTACTGTCACAAATGTCCATAAAAACCGTCTCTTTGCCTCTGTCGTTCAACACGAACTTTTGTATATATTCTTCTTTTATCTTGAATCCTAACTGTCTGTTCATTTTTCGTAAAATCCTCTGGTGTTGTTTGTTGGACAAAGTCTTGTCCACAAGTTGATTCATCAGTTCGGTCAGAGAACGCTTTTTAAGTTTCTTGTACAGTGATGCCACAGCTCCTCCTATTGCAATCAGACCTGCAGCAATTCCAATAATTGATTCAATTGTCATAATGTATTATTTTATGGTTAATGTATTTCGGCTTCCAGCCAAGAGCTGGAAGCCGATGTTTGAATAAGGGGCATAAAGAAAGGCGCAAATCCTTTCGATATAATTGTCACTTATTCTTACTGCAGGTGTCTGGAAATACCTTGAACTAAATAAGTGGGAAAGAATCCACGCCATCGCGTGAACTATCCGCAATCTTATTCCCAGTTCTTGAATTCGTTTTCCAGACGTTTGCAGTAAAGGAAACAAGAGCGTCAAGCTCAATATGTCTTTGTCTATTTCTACGTTTTATGTCATCATCATTTTATCAATTTCACGCTGCAAAGATACGCAATATTTTCTATTCCACAAAATACTATTCCAATTCTGCTTCGATTTCTTCGATGGAGGGAAGTGAGGATGGGAGGTCGCTAGGGAGTGCCTGACCAAGTTCGTAGTCAGATACACCGATGGGTTTGGCAATGTCTCGCAGTGCATACATATTTGATTGTAATTGTGAAACCAGTGGTTTCGTATTTGTTTCCAATTATCTTTGTGCTGGGGCGGCGACGAAGTAGTATTCTTTGGCGGTGGTGTAGAGGTGGGTCAGGGTCTCTTCGGTGAGGGGAGGGCGGCGTTTGAGGTAGCTGTCGAGGGTGTAGAGGTTGTAGCCGTACTGTCCGGCCATGAGGGCGAAGAGGTCGACGGGGGTGACGCCGTAGTGGTCGGCGCCGCCGAGGCCGAACTCGAAGATGATGAGCGGCTTGCTCTCGCCAATGATGCGGCTGGCACCGCGGAGGACGTTGTAGTCGCCTCCTTCGACGTCTATCTTGATGAAGTCGATATGCGTGCCTTCGGGCACCACGTCGTCGAGACGCCGCACATCGACCTCAATCTGCTCCACGCGGGCTTCGGGCAGGTCGTCGTAGGAGCGCTGCCGCAGGCCACTGTAGGCTGGGGCGTTGGCCACGAGGTTGAAAGTGATCTTGTCGCCCGAGGTGTCGGCGAGGGCGTAGGGGAAGATGCTGGCTTTGTCGCCGAAGCGTTCCTGCAGCGACCGATACATGTCGGGCAGCGGCTCGAAGGCGTAGTGATGTCCTTGGGGGCTGCAGTGCAGCATCCGCTCAAGTATCTCGCCTTTGTGGCATCCCACATCGACGCAGTTGGACTGGGGCCGCAGGTGCGACACCATAATTTTGTCGGTCAGCCTGTCGTAGCGCAGGTTCTGCGTGAGGTCGAGATGCAGGGTGATGAGGGTTTTGCGGATAAGGTCTTTAATCATGGGTGATGAGTGGTGGTTTTAGTTGATGTTTATTTCGTGGGTCTGGCCATCGTCAACCAGGGTGAGTGACTGAGTGGCAGAGTGGCTGGGTGACTGAGTGGTCGAGCGGTCGTACTTGATGATGTACAGGCTGTTGCCGTACTTGTATTTGATGGAGAACGTGGACCATTCGGAGGGCACCCTCGGGTCGAGGGTGAGCTGGTCTCCGTTGAGGCGGAAGCCGAGGATGTTCTCGACGCCTGTCTTGTAGGCCCACGAGGCGGAGCCTGTATACCAGGTCCAGCCGCCGCGGCCGGGATGCTGCGGGTTGCTGTAGATATCGGCGGCCATACAGAAGGGCTCGACCTTGTATTTCAGCACGTCTGCCAGCGTCTGGGTGCGGTGAATGGGGTTGATGATAGAGTAGAGGTAGTAGGCGAGGTCGTAGCGTCCTTCCTTGAGTTGAGCCATGATGTACCACATGGCGCCGTGCGTGTACTGGCCTCCGTTCTCGCGGACACCGACAGGGTAGTTCATGATGTAACCCGGAGAGGGCTTGGAGGCATGGAAGGCCGGTGTGAGGAGCTGTATGATCTCGTGTTCGCGGTTGACGAGGCGGTTGTCGGTCTCGCGGAAGACGCTCTCTTTCTGCTCCGGCGTGGCCACGTCGGTGAGGATAGACCAGGCCTGGGAGATGAGGTCAATCTGGCATTCGGTGTTGTTGCGTGAGCCCATGGGGTCGCCGTTGTCGAAGTAGGCACGCAGGAACCAGGCACCGTCCCACGCATGGCTCTGGATGGCGTCGACGAGCTTTTGGCGGAATGTGCTGAGCTCTTCGCAGTAGGAAAGATCTGCGTCGGGCACCATCTGGGTGAGGCTTTCCATCTTGGGCAGCAGGTCGGCCAGGAAGAAGGCCACCCATACGCTCTCGCCTTTGTTCTCTACGCCGACCGTCGACATGCCGTCGTTCCAGTCGCCGCAGCCCATGAGAGGCAGGCCGTGGATGCCTTTGCGGCTCATGGCACGGTTGACGGCGCGGCGCAGGTGCTCGTAGAGGGAGGCTTTCTCTTGTCCTGCGGCATAGTTCATGCCGCGTTCGGCCTCGCCGGGGGCTAGCTGGTCGGCCTGGCAGAAGGGCACCATCTCTTCGAGGATGGAGCGGTCGCCCGTGACCTTCACATACTGGTAGGTCACGAAGACGAGCCACAGGTAGTCGTCCGAGAAGGTGGTGCGGGCGCCCATGTGCAGGCTCTCATGCCACCAGTGCAGCACGTCGCCTTCGGCGAATTGGTGTGCCGCATGGTCGAGGATCTGACGGCGGGCGTAAGCGGGGTCGCTGTAGAGCAGCGACATGACATCCTGCAGCTGGTCGCGGAAGCCCGTGGCGCCGCCGACCTGGTAGAAGCCGGCGCGGGCATAGAGACGTGACGAGTAGACTTGGTAGAGATACCAGCGGTTGAGCATGTGGTTGAAGGCAGGGTCGGGCGTCTCCACCTGGATGTGCGAGAGTTTCTCGTCCCAGTAGGCAACGACCTTGTCGTACTCGGCGTTGATATCATTTAATGATGAATGAGGAGTGATGAATGATGAATTTTCAACACTAATCACGAATGCCAGCTCCTTGCTGCCGCTGGCGGGGAGCGAGAGGGTTAGGCCGAGACGTTTGCGGTTGGGGTAGTGGAGCGAGACGTCGGTGATAGGCTCTGTCGACGTCAGGCGCACCTGCTGGTCGTGGTAGATAGGATGGTAGACGTTGCGCACGCAGAGGCTGTTGGAGGCTTCGTCCCATTCGGAGTAGAGGAAGCGGGCCGTCTGCTCCTCGCTCATGCCGAGGACCAGCTTGTAGACCATGTCGAGTTGCACCTCCATTGGTGCGTCGGTCTTGTTGCCTATCTTGATTTGATAGTATTTCTCGGGTTTCTCGCAGGCCACAAAGACACGTACCGCCACCTTCATGTCGTCGTATTCGGCATCGAAGGCCGACCAGCCCTGGCTGTGGCGCGCGGTGGCGGGGATGAACTGCTTCTTGTTGATCAGGAGCATCTCGCTGGCATTGTCGCGCACGATGTCGTTGCTCCAGCCTGTCAGCTTGAACTGCTGCGCGTTGTGGGCGAAGGTGAAGCCTGCCATGGTGCTGCTGACGATGCATCCGAAATGATGCTCGTTGGACATCACGTTAATCCACGGCATGGGGGTGTTGGTGTTGGTCACCACATAGTCGCGTCCGTTGCGGTCGAAGCCGCCGTACTGATTGTAGAACTCGAGGTCGCTCCATACGCGGAACTCTTTCTTGGGTTTCAGTAGCGGATATTCCACCTTGTCCTGATAGTGCTGGTTGGCAATCTCGAGCCTCCGGAGCTGCTCTTCGATGGTGATGCCGTCGGCGGTATTGAAGGTGAGACGTGCCACCGTGCGCAGGAGGATGCGCTCGGCCTCTGAGAGTTCTCTTCCGTCGAGCACATATACCTTGCCAGCCTCGCTGTGCTCGGCCCAGAGGTGCTCGGTGTTGGCCATATTGCGGATGAAGTGTGTCAGTCCCTCGAGCTCGCGTTCGGGGGCATCGTTGATAAACACGAGGTCGAGTCGCATGCCGTGGACCTTGTAGTATTCGAAGGCCCGCAGCATCTCTTTGGCGAAGCCGCTGTGACTCATGCTGTCAATCTCCATCAGCAGTATCGCCAGGTCGCCGCTGATGCCGAAGCGCCAGAGGCTGCTCTGAGAGAGGGTGTTCTTCGCCAGTATCGCCTGACGGTCGTTGCCGAGGGTGGCAGTCTGCGCCAGGTATTTCAGGATGCTTCCGTAGAGTCGCATCTGGCTGCCCTTGAGGAGAGACATGCTGGTGCGCATGTTGTTGAACACCGATGCGGTCTTGAAGGCGTGCTCCACATCCACGCCGCTCTGGTATTGCTCTGTGAGCTGCAGCAGGTGGTCTTTCTCTTTGGAGAAGCCTGTGAGGATATAGGCCTCCACACTCTTGCCTGCGGGGATATGCACCCTGCGGCGCATGCTCATCACGGGGTCGAGGGTGGTGCCCACGGTACCCGTCAGCGTGCGGCGGTTGTCGATGATGTCGGCATGCCGCAGGCTGTTGCCACGGCCGATGAACTTCACCCTCGACGTCTCATATTCGACACCTGTCTTTTCCTCCGTCCAGAGTTTATGGATCATGTAGTTCCGTGAGCCGAAGCTTCCCGGACGGCTGAATACCAGCGACTCGTGTTCCTTGTCGTATTCCGACGTAATCTTCATGCCGTTGAATACGCGGTGGTTCACATCCTCCTCTGTCGGCGCCAGCACCACCTCGCCGTAGGTCGTCAGTTCGAGGTCCACATCTTCGTTGCCGTTGTTCGTGAATGTCAGGCGGCGGATCTCCGCGCTGCGGTCTTTCAGCACCGTCACCTCGGTTTTCGTCTCGATGCCGTCGTCGACGCGCAGGAAGTTCATCTTGTCGCTGGCGAAGCTCACGTGATAGCCTTCGGGCATCACGTCCAGCGGCGCATAGGTGTTGCACCATAGCTTGTCGTTGCGCAGATTGCGGATATAGACGTAGGTGCCGTAGTGGTCGGCCGAGATCTTGCGGTAGCGGCCCAGCATGATGTTGCGGTAGCGCGAGAAGCCGCTGCCGCGGTCGTTCATCAACACCGTGTACTGGCCGTTGCTGATGACGCCCAACTCCGGCACGTTGGCGATGGTGTCGAAGTCGCGAGCGTCGCTTTCCGTCTGTACCTTCGAGTAGCGGTAGCGCTTGTACTGCGTCACCTTGAGGTCGATATAGGGTTTCACCTGCGCCTTCTCCTTCAGCAGGGTCTCCATGCTGCGCATGGCGGGTTCATGCATGAAGTAGCGCTGCAGGCAGTGGTCGGCGAGGTAGTTGGCCAGGGAGGCGAGAATCATGCCCTGGTGGTGGGCGTAGTGTGCTTTCACGGGCACATGGTCCTCTTCATCGTAACTCTCATAGAATCCGAAGTCGTCGTACATGTCCAGTGCCTTGAACTTCTTCATGTTCTCGTATACCGCACGGTCGTCGATGCCGATGGTCATCAGCGAGCTGTAGGGCGACACCACGATGCGGTCGGGCGTGGTGTTCTGGAACTTCAGGTAGGGCACGCCGAAAGCGTGGTATTTGTAGTTCTGGGCGTCGTCGAGCTCGTTGTAGGCCGTCTCCGAGATACCCCACGGCGACGGGAAGAAGGCCCTCTGTGCACGGATGGCGAAGCTGTAGGTCTCGTCCATCAAGGTGTGCTTGTAGGTTGGCAGGAAGATGAGCGGCATGAAGTATTCGAACAGCGTGCCGTACCACGAGGCCACACCTTTGTAGCCTTCATAGTGTACCAGCGTCTTGTCGAGACAGAACCAGTGTTTGTAGGGCGCGTCGCCCTGTGCGATGGTCAGGAAACTCGTCAGACGTGCCTCGCTGGCGAAGTTGTTGTAGTGGTACGGCAGCAGTGTGTAGTTCGTCGTGTCATATCCGATGCTGAACACATCCAACTCGGGGTTGTACAGCTTCCGGAAGTCCGTCTGGTCAATCAGACGCTGAACCATTGAGAGTAATGAGGAATGTTGAATGTTGAATGAGGAATCATTCGATGCGGAAGCCAATTCCTCATTCCTCATTCCTCCTTCAACATTACTTTCCAGCCACCCCTTCACCACGTACAGGCAGGCCACGAAGTTGCCCGAGTCGCAGGTGGAGATGAAGAAGTTCGGCAGGGCCTTCAGCGTGCTGATGTCGTACCAATTGTAGAGGTGGCCGTTCCATTTTTCCAGACGGTTGACGGTGTGGATAATCTGTGCGATGCGGCTGACAGCTTCCTTCTCGGTGATGAATTGCAGCTCCGCTGCGCTGACCACAGCGGTGAGCGAGTAGCCGATATTCGTCGGCGAGGTCTTGTAGTCGGTCTTCTTGTCGCGGTTCAGCTGGTAGTTGTCGGGGATGAGCCAGTTGTTCTCTTCGGTAATCAGTTTGTCGAAGAAGCTCCATGTCTTCTGAGCCAGCCTCCGCACTTCGTCGGTCTCTTTGGCGTTCAAGGTCTTCTTGTCTTGCGGGAACTTCTTGCCGAGCCAGTACATCAGGAAGGGTGCTCCGCACCAGGTCACCATGCAGAAACTCGCGGCACCCCAGGCGCCGGTGCCTACATGTCCCAGCATGGCTAGACAGAACAGCGCCGCCGATGCCACATAGTTGAACCAGAATTTCCCCAGGTAGTCGCCCAAGGTACCCTTGGTGCTCTTCGAGGCCTCGTCGCTGGTAATCCAGGCCAACAGGTTGCGGTGCGAGAACCACATGCGGTAGCAGGCCCTTACGGCAGCGTCGGTATACATCCACGCCTCTTTGGGGAGCAGCGCGAACTGCACCAGCGAGCGATAGATGATCACCTTGAAGCCGCGCATCAGCGTCATATAGTAGCGGTAGCGCTTGCCGAAGCGCGGCACCTTCGTCACCTGTCCCACGATAAAGAACACTATCGGGCTCGCCACAGCGATAAGTGCCACCAGCACAAACCACGACGGCGGGATGAACATCGGGGTCTTCGTCGTCATGAGCACATACCCCACCAGTATCAAAACCAGCAGGCTGAGGCTTAGCATCGAGCGGCGCAGGTTGTCGAAAATCTTCCATTTGCCGATGGTGTTCACCTGGTTCCGCACCTTCTCGCCCTTCTCGTTCCTCACGGTCTTCTTCAGCCACGGGATGATCTGCCAGTCGCCGCGTGTCCAGCGGTGGTGGCGCTTGGCGTCGTCGATATAATTGGAGGGGTTGTCGTCGAAGAGCTCCACGTCGTTGATGAGACAGCAGCGGATATGGCAGCCCTCGATGAGGTCGTGGCTCAGGATGAGGTTCTCCGGGAAGGTACCCTTCAGCACCTGCTGGAACACCCGGAGGTCGTAGATGCCCTTGCCGCAGAAGGATCCTTCGTTAAAGATGTCCTGGTAGAGTTCGAAGCTTGCCGTCGTATACACGTCCAGTCCGCCTAGGCCCGCGAACAGCTGTGCGAAGCGGCTCTTGTTGGTTACCTCCACGTCGACGTTCACCCTGGGCTGCATGATGCCGTAGCCGCGGTCCACGCGGCGGCCGTCGGGCGAGAGCTGTGCGCGGTTCAGCGGGTGCGCCATGGCACCGATGAGCTTCTGCGCCGAATAGAGCACCAGTTCGGTATCCGTGTCCAGCGTGATGATGAACTGTACTCCACTCTCCACTCCTTTCAGCCATGCTGAAATGGTCTCACACCTGAACCGTTTCTCCTTCTCCTCTTCGGATGTCTGCCCTAGCACCAGATCGTTGAAGTGCAGAATGGCGCCGCGCTTGCGCTCGTGGCCCAGCCAGGTCTGCTCGCCCTCGCTCCAGGCACGTTTGCGGTAGACGAAGTTGAAGATATGGGCTCCGTATTTCTCGTTCAACTCTTTCACCTTCTCCAGCCCCGCCTGCACTACCTCGTCGTCCCACGGCGCGTCGGCCTCCTTATAAGCCGCAGCATCACCCACAAGAGTATAGTACAAATTCTGCCTTCTCATTCCACATTCCTCATTCCTTACTCTTCTCTCTCCACTCTCCTCTCTCCATTCTCCACTTCCCACTTTCCCTTCTCCTCGGTTGATATTGCTCAGGTAGTACACCTCCAGTACCCCCATCAGCTCCTCTACCTTTGCGCGGTTCTTCAGGATGGTGGGCATGATGACCATGGTGGCATACTCTTCGGGGATCATGCCGTCCTTGAACTTAAGCTTGAATGTTCCCACGGGCTTGTGCAGCTTGCCCAGCAGCCAGTTGAAGAGGTCTATCACCACTTGGCTCATCGGCACCACGAGAAGTATCGCCAGCACACAGCAGATTGCTACCGGTTTCCATCCGCTGAAAGTGGACAGAAGGCCGTTCGACGCCAGCAGGGCGAAGCCTGTCGCCAGGACTAGCGAAGACAGCGCGATGATGGTGATGTAGCCGTGGGCGCGGGCGTTCCAGCGCTTCGGCGGGAATAGCTGCCATCCCACATGCTCCCCCTTCTCGTCAGCCTTCGCCACCAACGCCTTCACAAACTCATATTCGGTAGACTTCGAGACTTCGAGACTTCGAGACTTCGAGACATGATGTCTTGATGTCTTGTGGACTCGACGTCTGCGCGAAAGGCGCACGACTTTCGCGCGGTAGTCCTCCTTCGTCTTGTCCTGCATCTCGTCGTACATCCCGGCCTTCTCGCTCTTCAGCATACGCTCCGAGAAACTCACCGCGTCGATGAGTTCTGAGAGCGGCAACCTCGTCATCTTCTTCAACGAGTTGAAGATGTTCATCATCTGGAGGTTCTGCTGCGCCGCCTTGTCCAGCTGCTCCAGGTCGGCCTGCCCGTGGTCTGTCGGCATATAGTGGTACGACTTCTCGGCCTCCAGCCTGTGGCAGAGTTCCGCCAGCTCCTTGATGAGGATGGCCTTCGTCAGCGGCAGCAGCGCACATACCTCGGGGTAACTCAGGTAGTCTTTGCCCTTCACCTGCGCCTGGCTCAGGTAGCGGAAGAATAACGTCTTGTCCACCTGGTGGTGGCACTTCCGCAGGTAGCTCTCTAGCAACTTCCACAGCACCTCCACACGCTTGCTCCCCACTCTCCACTTCCCCTTCTCCACGCCCTTCAGCTCCTCCTTCAGCACCTTCTCCTGCTCGCTAATCATGTAGTAGTTGTCCAGCACCCACTCGTTGGTGCTGCCCACAAGACGCTGGCTCCTTGTTTCTTCCACCAGCAGCATATAATAATGGGTAATTCCCTTTACGCTCTTTTTGAATGTCTTGTAAGTTTTTTCCATAGTATGTATATATAAATATGCAAAGTGCAAAGATACAAACTTTTTTTGAATTATGAATTATGATTTATGATTTTAGAGTGGCTACGCAGTCGTTGCACTCATAATTCATCATTTTTTGAATTATGAATTATGATTTATGATTTTAGAGTGGCTACGCAGTCGTTGCACTCATAATTCATCACTCATCACTCATAATTCATCACTCATAATTCATCACTCATAATTCATAATTCATAAATCATAAATCATAAATCCTCACTCCTCGCAATATTTTTTCTAAAACAGCGTTAGTGAGGATGTAAAAAATTAAATCTCAAACGAAAATGAAAAAGATTGTACTCTTTGCCGGTTTGTTGCTCACGCTTACAGGTTGCAGCATATATCATCCGCAGGCTGTGGATATCCCCTTGATCAATCATGAGGGCGACACCCGAGTCGATGCCTCTGTGGCACTGTCTTACTGGATCATCCCCAGCACCTTTACGGTGAATACCACCGTCTCGCATGGCTTCAACGGCTGGCTGGCAGGACAGGTCCATGCCAACTTTGGCGGCAACAATTACTATCTGCAGGCCGCTCCCGGAGCCTATCTCCCGTTGGGAGAAAAATCTGTCCTTGAGGGTTATGTGGGCCTGGGTTACGGTGGCGCGTGGAACGACAATGTGGAGGCGACGTCAGAGTCGGCAAGTTCGAACAACTTTTCGTACAGCGGTACTTTCATGCTGCCGTTTGTGCAAGGCAATATAGGATGGCACGACTTGACGCCGCTTCATATCGACTTGGCGCTGGGCCTGAAGTGTGGCGCCTATATGCCCAACTACAGCTATTATGAGATTGATGCCAGCGACCAGCGCATTGCCGGTACGGACTACGACTACACGACCACCAACTTCCTCTTCGAGCCGCAGCTGATGTTCCGTGTTGGTGGCGAGCACATGAAGTTTAACGTCAAGATGGGTGTCTCTTTCTTGAGCGATGTCGCCAATGGCCATTCCTCGTCGAGGAACTTCTATTACGATTTCGTCTCCGGCTCCGCCGGTCTCACCTTCTTTTTCTAAAACGAAATGAAATGTCCAATAAATAAACGGGTAGCAGATAGCGGACAGCGGACAGCTATCGGATTTTTGCTACTATTTTCAATTTTCAATTTTCAATTTTCAATTTCTGAGGCCCAGGATACCTATGCTTTTGTCGAGCGCGATTCGACACTCTATCTCGACGTGTGGCGTCCGGCGCAGTCTCGTGCCGACAAGGCCTGTGTGGTGGCGGTGTTTGGTGGCGGCTTTGTGGCGGGTGAGCGCAACAATGCCTATCAGCAGACAATTGCCAAGATGCTCAGCGATAAGGGCTTCACGGTGGTGAGTATCGACTACCGGCTGGGACTCAAGGATACCGCCATGGTGGCGAAACTCAGCGGCTTATGGCACATGCAGGAGCTTTTTCAGTATTGTATTGATATCGCTGTGGAGGATTGTGCCGCTGCGGTGGCGTGGGTTTGTGCGAATGCGGAGAAGTTGGGCGTGGATACGTCGAAGGTGGTGCTGACGGGTTCGTCGGCAGGTGCCATCACGGTGCTGCAGCTCGACTGGTGCCGCGCCAACAGCCTCCCTCAAGCCTCGGCCCTTCCGAATGGCTGGAAGCCTGCCGCCGTGGTACCTTATGCCGGAGCCATCATGAGTGATGGAAAACCCAGGTGGGCCACGCCGCCGGCGCCGACGCTGCTGTTGCATGGCACGAAGGATAAGATTGTGGCTTATAAGAAGTTCCCTGCGGTACTCAGCTATGCCCTCTATGGGGCCAAGACGGTCTTCAAACGGATGCAGAGACAGGGCTATCCCTGCTGGATAGTGCGCTTCGAAGGAATAGGACACGAGGTGGCCACCTGGCTACCGGGGAGTGTCGACTTCTTCTGTGGATTTGTCAATCAGGCCCTCGCGGGACGTATCACCACCCTCGACGCTACCATGAGTGACACCAGGCTGGTGCCGACCAAGTGGACTAATATGACACTGAAGGATTTGTATGCAGAATAAAATAGAAATAATGAGCCCTGTGGGCTCGTGGGAAAGTCTACAGGCCGCCATACAGGGCGGCGCCAACGCTGTCTATTTTGGTGTGGGCAAGTTGAATATGCGCTCGCGGAGCGCTGCCAACTTCACCGTCGATGACTTGCCGCGTATCGTCAGCATAACTGGCGAGGCTGGTGTGCGCACCTACCTCACGGTGAACACCATTATATATAATGATGAGATTGCGGAGATGCACCGTCTCCTCGAGGCGGCGAAAGCCGCCGGCATCAGTGCCATCATCGCCTCCGATATGGCGGTTATCTCCTATGCCAACCAGATAGGCGTCGAGGTGCATATCTCCACGCAGTGCAATGTCTCCAACACCGAGGCGGTGCGTTGGTATTCGCAGTTTGCCGACGTCGTCGTCACTGCCCGCGAGCTGCCGCTCAGCCAGGTGGCCGAGATTACCAAGTTCATCCGCGACAACAACATCCGCGGTCCCAAGGGGGAGTTAGTCCAAATCGAGGTCTTTGCCCACGGAGCCCTTTGCATGAGTGTTAGCGGCAAGTGTTACCTCTCGCTCGACAACTACAACTACTCCGCCAACCGCGGCGCCTGTCTGCAGCTCTGCCGCCGTGGCTACATCGTCAAGGACAAGGAGAGTGACCTCGAGTTGGAGATTGACAACGAGTATATTATGTCGCCCAAGGACCTCTGCACTATCGGCTTTCTCGACAAGATTGTGAAGGCTGGTGTGCGGGTGCTGAAGATAGAAGGGCGGGGGAGGAGTGCCGACTATGTGAGGACCGTCACTGAGTGCTACCGCGAGGCTGTCGAGGCTATCGAGTCTGGCACTTACTCGAAGGAGAAAATCGACAGCTGGATGCAGCGCCTCGCCACGGTCTTCAACCGCGGCTTCTGGGATGGATACTACCTCGGTCGCCGTCTTGGCGAGTGGAGTGAGCGCTATGGCTCCCAGGCTACAGAGAACAAGGTCTATCTGGGCCTCGTGCGCAACTACTTCGGCAAGATAAATGTCGCCGAGGTGCAGCTGCAGACCAACGAGACGCTGAAAGTGGGCGACGAGGTGATGGTTATCGGCGAAACCACCGGCGTCTACCGTGACACGATAAAGGAACTCCGCACCGACCGCGACCCCGTTCCCGAGGTGCATCAGGGCGACCGTTTCTCTTTTGCCTCCAAAGAACTGCTCCACCGCGGTGACAAGGTCTACCGTGTGGACAAGGTTATAGAAGAGTTTTAGGTTTAACGTTTTACGTTTATGGCTAAAGCAAAGACATATTATTTCTGTCAGGAATGCGGCTACCAGTCGTCGTCCTGGCTGGGCCGCTGCCCCGAGTGTGGCAAGTTCGGCACCTTCGCCGAGGAAGTGGTGAAGGCTACCCCCATACAGTCACTTAGACACTCGGCCACTCAGACACTCTCTGTCCCCAAGCGTATTCAGGATGTTACTTACAGCGAGACGAAGCGCATACCCACCCATTGTGGCGAGTTCGACCGTGTGCTGGGTGGCGGCATCGTTCCGGGGAGCCTGTTGCTGCTGGGTGGCGAGCCCGGCATCGGCAAATCCACTCTTCTCCTCCAGACGGCCCTCTCCATCCACGACCGCAAGCTCCTCTATGTCAGCGGTGAGGAGAGCGAACAGCAAATCAAGATGCGTGCCGACAGGCTGGTGCCGGCAGGGATGCCGGCGGTCCAAGAGCTGTTTGTCGTCAGCGAGACCGTCACGCAACGTATCTTCGAGCATATCGATGCCGTGCAGCCCGATATTCTCGTTGTCGACTCCATCCAGACCATCTCCACCGAGGATATAGACTCACCCGCCGGCAGCGTGAGTCAGATACGCCAGTGTACCACCGAGTTCCAGCATTATGCCAAAACTACAGGTGTGCCCGTGCTTCTCATCGGCCATATCACCAAGGACGGCACTTTGGCAGGCCCCAAGGTGATGGAACATATTGTCGACGCTGTCCTCCAGTTCGAGGGCGACCGCAATTACGGCTATCGCATTCTCCGCGCCCTGAAGAACCGCTTCGGTTCCACTGCCGAGATAGGCATCTTCGAGATGCAGGGCAACGGGTTGCGCGAGGTTCCCAACCCCAGCGAGTTCCTTCTCAGCCAGCGCGATGAGACGCTCAGCGGTGCCGCCGTGGCCGCTACCCTCGAAGGTGCGCGTCCGATGTTCATCGAGGTGCAGAGCCTGGTCTCCAGTGCCGTCTATGGCACGCCGCAAAGGAATGCCAACGGTTTCGATATGCGCCGTCTTTCCATGCTGCTGGCAGTCTTGGAGAAACGCTGCGGTTTCAAGCTCGGAGCCAAAGACGTATTCTTGAATATCGCCGGCGGCCTGCGTGTCAACGACCCCGCCATCGACCTGGCGGTGGCTTGTGCCATATTGAGTTCCAATGTCGATATTCCCATCTCGCCGCGCATCGCCTTCGCTGCCGAGTTGGGCTTGAGCGGCGAGGTGCGCCCTGTAGCCCGTGTCGAACAGCGTGTGGCCGAAGCCGACCGTTTGGGCTTCGAGAAGATATTTATATCGAAATACAACCTCCGCGAGCTCGACCCCAAACGCTACCACCTTGAGATTGTCTCCGTCAGCGTCATCGAGGAGGCCTTCCGCGCACTTTTTGCATAGAGGGTGCAATTTTTCTTGCGAGTGGCCGTTATTGAATCAAACCTTTTTTAATAAATCAACCTATGAAAACAACATTTTCCTTGCGCAGGTTTGTGACCCTGCTGGCAGTGGGTGTCATGTTCGTCGGACAAGCTTTCGCCCAGCGCGACAAAGACGATGCCGACAAGACGCTCTCCCCCTATTTTGTGGTGGTTAGCAACAATCCCGAGACCGACGGTCTGCCGTTGAAGGCTACCTCGGTGAAGACCGACATCGTGGGCTCTATCGCCGACGTTACGGTGAGCCAGGTGTATGTGAACACCGGCAAACACCCGTTGGAGGCCATCTACACCTTCCCGATGTCGACGCGTGCCGCCGTCTATGCCATGCAGATGCGCATCGGCGACCGCCGCATCACCGCCAAGATTGAGGAGAAGAAGAAAGCTCGTGCCGACTATGAGAAGGCCAAGCAGGAGGGCAAGCGCGCCTCGCTGCTGGAACAGAGCCGTCCCAATGTCTTCACGATGAATGTGAGCAACATCATGCCGGGCGACACCATCGAGGTGGAGCTGCGCTACACCGAGCTGTTGGTTCCCGAGAACGGCGTCTACAGCTTCGTCTACCCCACGGTGGTGGGTCCGCGCTACAGCAGCCCGAAGCAGGAGCACGGTACCGACGACGGCTTCGTCAACACCCCCTATACCCATGAGGGCGAGGCTCCGACCTATACTTTCGGCTATGAGTTGACCATCCATGGCGCCATGCCCCTCCAGGATGTCGTCTGCACCTCGCACAAAATGAAGGTTTCCAATCCCGACCTTCGCACTGCCAACCTTCGCCTCGACCCCTCGGAGAAGCAGGGCGGCAATCGCGACGTTATCGTAAAATATTCGTTGAAAGGCAATCAGATAGAGAGCGGCGTGATGCTCTACGAGGGTAAGGATGAGAACTTCTTCCTTGCCATGGTGCAGCCTCCCAAGCGTATCCAGAAAGAGAACATTCCGCCGCGTGAATACATCTTCATTGTCGACGTCTCGGGCTCGATGTGGGGTTTCCCGATGGAAGTCTCCAAGCAGCTGATGCGCAATCTCATCGTCAACCTCAATCCGCAGGATAAGTTCAATGTGATTCTCTTCTCGAGCAATGCCGATATCCTCAGCCCCACCTCAGTCAACGCCACGGCGGAGAATGTGGAGAGGGCCATCAATTTTATCAAGAGTGCCAACAAGTGGAGCAGCACCGAGGTTCTTGACGCTCTGAAGACGGCTTACGCCATACCTCTGCCCGACGAGGATATGGCGCGTACCTTCGTTATCGCCACCGACGGATATGTCGATGTTGAGAAAGCCTGCTTCGAGATGATTCGCAATAATAGTAACAAGGCCAATTTCTTTGCTTTCGGCATCGGCAGCAGCGTGAACCGCTACCTCATTGAAGGCATGGCTTTCGCCGGCGGCGGCGAACCCTTTATCGTCACCAAGCAGGCCGAGGCAGCCAAGCAGGCCGAGCGTTTCCGCCAGTATATCAACACCCCTGTGTTGACCCGCATCAAAGTTGACACCAAGGGCTTTGAGACCTACGACGTGGAACCCGTGGCGGTGCCCGATATGATGGCCGAGCGCCCCATCCTCATCTATGGCAAGTACAAAGGCAAGGCCGCTGGCAAGCTTACCCTCAGCGGCAAGGTGGGACGCAAGAGCTGGAAGCAGACGTTCGATATCAGCCAGACGAAGCCCGACAGTGCCAATGCCGCACTGCGCTATCTTTGGGCTCGTGAGCGAATCAAGTTCCTCGACTACCTGGTGGGCCAGTATGGCAACGAGGACGATCCCAATGCCAAGAAGATTCTCGAACTTGGCCTGAAATACAACCTGATGACCAACTACACCTCCTTCATCGCCATCGACGAGCAGGTGGTGAACAAGGATGGCAAGCAGACCACCGTCAAGCAGCCCGTACCGATGCCCGAAGGTGTCAGCGACGCTGCCGTGGGTTACGAGGTGGCAACTGTGGGAGGCATGGGCTACGCCCGTGGCGAGGATGGCATGGTGAACATGCAGGGTAGCGTAAGGAAGAGCCCCAATGTCACCACCATTTTGGCTGTCGAGGAAGAGGAGGAGGAGACCGAGATTTTCACCGTCGTCGAGAACGACCCCGAATTCCCCGGCGGCATGGATTCACTCTTCGCCTTCGTCCAGCGCAATATTAGATATCCCGAAGTTGCCCTGAAAAATAAGATTGAGGGTAAGGTATATGTCACGTTCACCGTTGAGACGGATGGCTCTATTACCAATATCAAGGTGTTGCGCGACATCGGTGGCGGCTGTGGCCAGGAGGCCGTGCGTGTGGTGTCCATGATGCCCAAGTGGAAACCTGGTACCCAGCGTGGCAAGCCCGTCCGTGTGCAGTTCAACCTGCCCATCGTCTTCAAGCATCCGACAAATAGTGGAAAGTGAGAGTCGTAAAGCTTTTTCTGCTCTTCCCGCTTTTTGTTTGCTGCTGCCAGCCGGCACCATCCCCGGAGGCTGACACGGTAGACACCGTGACCGAAGTGCTCGACACAGTGCCGCGCACTTCGGTTACCTTTATCCTGGGGAGCGACCAGTCGGCCAACAACCAGTATTATACCATGGCCAACCACTACTACCGCCTCAACCCCGACGAGCGTACGGAGGTGGTGGTTGACAACCTGACGTCGCTAAAGCAGGTCATCGGATGGCTCAACAGCCACCCCGACACTGTCAACGACCGCCCTTACGGCCTCGTCAACCTTGTCTCGCATGGCAATGAGTTTATCGACCTGCAGGCTACGGTGACCCCGCATGGTGCCCGCATCTCGGCGGCTAGCCTGCGTCAGGCCATGGCCGACTCTACGTTGCCGACGCTCGACAGCGGCATCGTCGACAGTCGTACCCTTGTCTTCCTCCACGGCTGTGCCGTGGGGCAGAACCAGTCTTTGCTCGACGCGCTGGCCAAAGTCTTCGGCACTGCCACGGTGAAGGCTTCCAAGCTCTTCGAGTATTACGTCTACCTGTCGCCCAACCACAATCCCCAGAGCATCCGTCACTATTATGCCCGCAACTGGTATTCTTTCTATCATCCCGACAGCACCATCGACGAGAAGGTGATGGTCCGCCAACTGCGGCGTCGCTATCCGGATGACAAGGTCGACTGGCGTGCGGGTCTCCGGCGCCGCTTCCAGAACAACCCCGCCGAGCTCTACCACTACAGTTTCATCGTCCCTGTCCGCTATACCGAATTCTACGCCTCGCCGGCCGACAAGCCGTCGGTGGCGAGCAGCAAGAAAAGGCAGCAGTGGGTCGACAGCCATCCCGACTTCTGCCGTCTGCTCGACTCTACCCGTGTGCCACGGAAATACTACCAGTTCAAGTTCTACCGTGTGACGGGGCTCGATGAAAACGACAACCTGCTCCTCGGCCTCGAGGTGCGGGCCCGTGGCGGGGTGGTATGCCTTATCCAGCCCCTTGTGGCTCCCGACACGCTGGTGGGTCCCTATGCTCCTTTTGTGCCTGCGCCCGACGACTCCTCCATCTTCGCTTTCTCGCGCGGTCTTTAAAAATAAATTTTGCCACGTCGCTTATTTTCCGTACTTTTGCAACGGAAAATAATGCCCTGTAGACTATGTTTGAGAACCTTAGTAGTAAGATAGAGAAAGCGTTACATACCCTTCGTGGAAAAGGGTCCATTACCGATATTAACATTGCCGAGACCGTCAAGGAGGTGCGCAAGGCGCTGCTCGACGCCGATGTCAGCTATCCCATCGCCAAGGAATTCACCGACAAGGTGAAGGCTGAGGCCCTGGGCCGCAACGTCATCCAGAGCATCGAGCCCGGCCAGTTGATGGTGAAGATCGTCCACGAGAAACTCACCGAGCTCATGGGCTCCGAGGCCGTGGAGATCAACATCAAAGGCCAGCCCGCCATCATCCTCATCGCTGGCTTGCAGGGTTCCGGTAAGACCACTTTCAGCGCCAAGCTGGCCAACTATCTGAAGACCAAAAAGGGTAAGAGCGTGTTGCTCGTCGCTGGCGACGTCTACCGTCCAGCCGCTATCAGCCAGTTGCAGACTCTCGGCGAACAGGTCCAGGTGCCTGTCTATACCGAAGAGGGCAACCGCAATCCCGTCGAGATCGCCAAGCATGCCATCAACGAGGCCAAGAGCCGCGGATACAATGTCGTCATCGTCGATACCGCCGGCCGTCTGGCTGTCGACGAGGAGATGATGGATGAAATCGCCGCCCTCAAACGCGAACTGCAACCGCAGGAAACACTCTTTGTGGTCGACTCCATGACCGGTCAGGATGCCGTGAATACCGCCAAGGCTTTCAACGACCGCATCGACTTCGACGGCGTCGTCCTCACCAAGCTCGACGGCGACACCCGCGGCGGTGCCGCCCTCACCATCCGCTACACAGTGGAAAAGCCCATCAAGTTCGTCGGTATCGGCGAGAAGATGGATGCCCTCGATGTGTTCCACCCCGACCGTATGGCCAACCGTATCCTCGGCATGGGCGACGTGGTCAGCCTCGTCGAGCGTGCCCAGGAACAGTACGACGAGATGGAAGCCCGCAAGATTCAGAAGAAGTTGATGCACAATGAGTACAACTTCGACGACTTCCTCTCCCAGATAGCCCAGATCAAGAAGATGGGCTCGATGAAAGACCTCATCGGCATGATCCCCGGCATGAGCAAGCTCACCAAGGACGTCGAGATCAGCGACGATGCCTTCAAGCCCATCGAGGCCATGATAGGCTCGATGACACCCTACGAGCGCCAGAATCCCTCCTGCCTCAACGGCAGCCGCAAGCAGCGCATCGCCAACGGTAGCGGCCGCTCTATCCAGGAACTCAACCGCTTCCTCAAGCAGTTCGACGACACCCGCAAGATGATGAAGATGGTCTCCAAAAACGGAGGCAAGATGCCGATACGAAGACGCCGATAAAAGACAATCCCCTTTTCTTCTTGAAAGACAAGAAAGGACAAGAAAGAACAAAAATTAATGACAAGAGATTCAATATGATTGCAAGGGAGCGACAATGAAAAAGACCTTAAGTTGTCTTTTCTTGTCCCTTCTTGTCTTCAAAAAAAGAAAATCTTGTCTTCAAAAATAATAAAAGTTGTTTTTATGACAGAATTATTGGACGGCAAGGCGTTGGCCTTGCAAATCAAGGACGAGATAGCCAATGAGGTGCGTGCGCTGACCCAGCAAGGTCACCGTGCTCCCCATCTGGCCGCTGTAATTGTAGGCGAGGACGGGGCCAGCATGACCTATGTCGCCAACAAGGAGAAATCCTCCCACGAGGTGGGCTTCACCTCCAGTGTCTACCGCATGAGCGAGAAAACCACCGAGGCACAACTGCTGGAGACGATAGCGTTCCTCAACAACGACCCCGACATCGACGGCTTCATCGTACAGCTGCCCCTGCCCAAACATATCAACGAGCAGAAGGTTATCAATGCCATCTCGCCCGACAAGGACGTCGACGGCTTTACCCCCATCAACATCGGCCGCATGGTCCTCGGCGAGGAGTGCTTCCTCCCCGCCACCCCCATGGGCATCTGCACACTGCTCAAACGCTATGGTATTGAGACCGCCGGCAAGCATTGTGTCGTCCTCGGCCGCTCGAATATCGTCGGAACACCCGTGGCCAACCTGCTGAGCCGTAAGGGTTTCGACTGCACCGTCACCCTGTGCCACAGCAAGACGCAGAACCTCAAGGAACTCTGCCTCCAGGCCGACATCCTCGTTGTCGCCATTGGCAAACCCGAGTTCGTCACCGAAGATATGGTCAAGGAAGGTGCCGTCGTCGTCGACGTGGGTATCCACCGTGTGCCCGACGCCACGAAGAAGAACGGCTACCGCGTCATTGGCGACGTGAAACACAGCGAGGTCGACAAGCACTGCAGCTGGGTGACTCCCGTCCCCGGCGGCGTGGGACCTTTGACCATTGTCTCGCTGCTGCAGAACACCATGGCCGCCTACAAACGCCACGAAGCCGCTAAATAGTGATGAATGATGAGTGATGAATGATGAGTGATGAGTGATGAATGATGAGTGATGAATGATGAGTGATGAATGAAAGTGATGAGTGATGAATGATGAGTGATGAATGATGAGTGATGAATGATGAGTGATGAAATAGGGCTGACGCAAAACATTGTGTCAGCCCTAATTCTTAATTCTTAATTCTTAATTTTTAATTTTTAATTTTTAATTCCTCACAGCGGAAGATAGATTACCTTCTTTGTCTCGAAAAACTCCTCGTCGAACCACTGGTTGATGTCCCAGGTCTTCACCTTGTGACGGAAGGGGAAGAGCTCGTTGGTGAGGTCGCCTCCTTTGAGGTAAAGGATGCCGTTGCGGAGAGTGTTGTATTGCGTCTTGGAGATTTTCTTTTTCACCCAGGGGACGAACTCTCCCAGGGTGGTGACGGCGCGGGAAACGACGAAGTCGTACTCGCCGTCAAGTTCCTCGGCCCGTATTTGCTGGGCTTTGGTATTGGTGAGTCCCACTTTGTCGATAACATCGGAGACCACCTTGATTTTTTTGCCTATGGAGTCGATGAGTGTGAAGCGGGCGTCGGGGAAGAGGATGGCCAGGGGCACGCCGGGGAAGCCGCCGCCGGTACCCACGTCGAGCACCTCGCTCATCGGAGCAAACGGCATGGCTTTGGCAATAGCCAGCGAGTGGAGCACATGATGCTCGTAGAAATGATCCATGTCTTTGCGCGAGATGACGTTGATGTGCGCATTCCATTCCTCGTACAAAGGCAACAGAGCGGCAAACTGCTCACGCTGCCGCTCTGTCAATTCCGGGAAATATTTTAATATACAATCCACTTCTTAGTTCTTACCTCTTACTTCTTAGTTCTTACCCTTACAAGTAGGCCTTCAGGTGCTTGCTCTTGCTGCTGGATTTGAGGCGTTTGATGCCTTTCTCCTTAATCTGGCGCACACGCTCGCGTGTGAGGTTGAACTTCATGGCAATCTCGTCGAGGCTCAGGGGGTGGGGGAGGCCGATGCCGAAGTACATCTTGATGACCTCGCGCTCGTACTCGGTGAGGGTGGAGAGGCTACGCTCGATCTCTTGCGAGAGAGACTCCTGCATGAGCTTGCTGTCGGTCGGGGGCGTGTCCTCGTTGGGCAGCACATCGACGAAGTTGACATCCTCGTCGCTGGCCAGGGGGGCGTCGATGGAGACATGACGGCCGCTGATACCCATGATGGCCTTGATTTTGTCCTCGGGAATGTCAAGCAGTTCGGCCAGCTCTTCCTCTGAAGGCGGGCGCTCGAGCTGCTGCTCCAGCTTGCTGATTTCCTTCTTCAGTTTGTTGAGGGCGCCGAGCTGGTTGGAGGGCAGACGCACGATGCGGCTGTTCTCGGCGATAGCCTGGAGGATGCTCTGGCGAATCCACCACACAGCATAGGAGATGAACTTGAAGCCTCGAGTTTCGTCGAAGCGTTTGGCGGCTTTGATGAGTCCCACGTTGCCCTCGTTGATGAGGTCGGGCAGCGAGAGACCTTGGTTCTGGTACTGCTTGGCGACGGAGACCACGAATCGGAGGTTGGCCTTGGTGAGGCGCTCCAGTGCCGCCTGGTCACCCTGCTTGATACGCTGGGCGAGCTGCACCTCCTGTTCGGGAGTCAGCAGTTCCTCGCTGCAGATATCTTGCAGGTATTTGTCCAACGACTTGATGTCGCGGTTGGTAATCGAATGGGTAATCTTCAGTTGTCTCATACTTCACCTATTGGTTTTTACGCCTTTTTATCCCTAGTAACGAAGAAAAGTTGAAAATGTTACGTCGGAATGAAAATTTTTTTTCGTCGCGACAGAAAAAAATGACTTTTTGTAAAACGCTGGTAGTCAGTTCTTGTGTGATGGAAAAGGAAAAATATTCAAAAAACAGGATTTTTCCTATCGCTTTTTTGCGTATTTTTGCATTCGAAAACAAGAGGAACAAATAACACAAAAATAAAATGATTATGAAAAAGCTTCTGATGCCCTTGTTGGCTACATTATTTGTTGGTGTGATGGCCACTTCTTGCGAGGATGAGTACATCATCGAGAGTATGAATACCAAGGTGGGAACGGTCACCGTCGTCGATAGCGACTGGACCAGCTTCCCCGGGAGTAACATCGAGGGCCGTTATCTCCAGGCTGAGATTGAATGGCCTGTCCTTACACAGACTGTGCTCGACTGGGGCAATGTGAATGTCTATGTCTATGTCGGCAACAAGCAGTACTCGCTGCCGTATGTCTGCCCCGTCACCTATACTATGACCGACGGTTCGCAGGTGGTCGTGGCCGAGAATATCAAGTTCTACCTCCTGCCCGGCCATGTCTACATCGTGATGCAGGATCTCGACGGTGAGATGCCCGAGGGATATATCGAGCCTATCACCTTCCGTATGGTGGCCACCTGGCCTGTCGACTACATCATTCGGGATGATAAATAAAGACCTCGTTTAGGGTCTTGACCTTGACTTTTACCCTGCTGACATCCACCTTGGGGTCGGCAGGGTAAAATGTTGTATGGAGGGTCTCGCCGGCACGCAGGTCGACGAAGTTGCGGTCGAAGTGGCCGTCGATATGCGGGTCGGTGTCGAGGTAGAGGTCGTAGAGGTCAGTTTCGGCCACTATCGTGGTCTCTAATTGAGAATTTTGAATTGAGAATTGAGAATTATAGCGAGGCTCGGGGTAGGTGCGGTCTTTGGGATATACATTATAATATTGTTCCCATTTATTCAAGTTGACATCGTCGGCATATAGCTCTTTCACCCTGTAGTGCAGTGCTTTCCAGTTGCCGTAGTAGTCGATGCTGCTCCACGAGGCCACGGGCCAGCAGTCGTTGAGCTGCCAGTAGAGGGTGCCCATGCAGTGGGGCTGTTGCTTGATATGCTGGAAGATGCCGTAGCCTGTTCCCCAGGCTTGCAGGAGTTGGGAGACATAGGCGTAGTCCTCGAGGTTCAGCGTGTGGCTGTCGAAGCCGTAGTACTGCCGCATGGCCTTGTCGATGATCTCGCGGCCACGGCCGTGCTTCTGGTGGCTACGCATCGTGGGAGAGTCTATGTAGAGCTGGTCTTCAGGACAGAAACGGCGGATGGTGGTGATCATGGGATAGCTCTGGAACCCATACTCTGACATGAAACGCCCCGTCTTCTCGGCGTATTTCTCGAAGGACTCCTCGCCCCACCAGACGCCCCAGTAGTGGCTGTCGCCATGGGTGACGCACTCGGGGTGACCCCAGCCGTAGAGCGGCGAGGTGGTGATATAGGGGCGCTGCAACGGGTCACAGTCGCGGACGGCTTGCGCCAAGATACTATTGTCACTATGGTTACTATTCTCACTATAACCAAAAATAGTGTCTATCCCGTGCTGTAGGCGGGCGCGTTGTTCGGGCGTCCAGTTGTAGACTCCTTGCCAGCCCCAGTCTTCCCAGCCGTTCTTCACCTCGTTGTTGCCGCACCAGAGGACGACGCAGGGGTGCTTGGCTATCCTTGTAACATTTTGATAGGCTTCCTTTTTGATACTCTCCAGCATCAGCGAGTCGTCGGGGTAGAGCATGGTGGAGAAATTAAAATCCATCCAGACCATCAGGTCCAGCGAGTCGCAGAGGTCGAAGAAGTAGTCGTGCTCGTAGATGCCGCCGCCCCACACGCGCAGCATGTTGAATCCCGCCTCCTTGGCGGAGCAGAGCAGGTGGCGGTAGCGGGCGCGGTTGGCGCTGTCGAGGACGGGGAACGAGTGGACGGGAATCCAGTTGGCACCCTTGATGAAGAGGGGTTTGCCGTCTTTGTAGAAGGTGAAAGATTGGCCTATGCTGTCCTGCTCCTGCCGGAGCTCCACTTTCGGAGTATTCTGAATAGTCGGAGTATTCTGAGTAGTCGGACGTTTGTTGGTGATATACACAGGCTTCCAGATGCCGCAGGTGGGCAGCTTCGGGCCCCAGTCCCAACCCTGTTGGTAGGGGGCGATGCGGGTGAAAGCGCGGCGGTCGGGCAGCGGGATGCCGTACTCTTCCTCGCTATATTCATCCTCCTCCGATAATGGTATCAGAAAGTTAAGGACAATTCCCAGACTGTCGGCACCCTCACTATAGACAAAGGGGTCTTTCTTCATGTCAAAGGGGATGACATGTTCGACAAACATGTTGTTTGCCAGGTAATCGCGCGGAGCGAATCCGCCATATTCGTCAATCCACACATCGGCAACAAAAACCCTTCCTGCCAGACCCTCGAAGACCAGCCAGAGGGTGTCTCCTTTTGGCAGGTCCTTGAGGCTGACGCAGGTGAGATAATGATAAAACCCGGAATTATCCTTGAACCGCTGCACCGAATCCTCGTTGGTGCCGTAAAAAGGGTCGGGGATAAGTCCGTTGTCCATCAGGTCTGTATGGACAAATCCCGGCACCGTAGCCGGGTACAACTTCCCCTGATAATTTAGAGTCCAGTCCGTCAAGTAGAGCCTGTCCGGCCTCGTGGCGCACGCCGCCAGCAATAGCGGCAGCAGGGCGATATAGATAATTTTCTTCATGAATCAGCCTCTATTTTGTGATATTTGGCAATTTCCCTACTTACCTTGGTGCTGAAGTATCCATAGGGCATCATGTATCGTTCGTGGTTTTTTGTCTCTACGAATAATAGAAAAGAATAGTAGTCAATTTTTATGAGAGAAACCTCTTCCCACGGTATTTCCACAATCATGTCGCTTGTGTACAGCAAGGGATAACGCTTTCTTCTGCGTGTATCTTCAAAGGCTCCGTCCAGCACCAACTTCTCAGGCCCCACGACGATTCTCGCTTTCCGCATAGAGATAGTTTGCCGCAGATAGAGAATGCAGAAAACGGGTAGGCAATAAAGGATAATCCACCCTAGCAAATCCCAAAAGTTAAAGCCATCATGTTCGACGAACGGTTGTGCAATGATTAAATACGCCCAAAACACTAGCATAGCAATGTAGAATACTATCAGGAACCAGGCACTACTGCGGGCTTTGAACTCAGTAGTCTTGCTGTAGCCTTTGATTTGTTTCTGATTTCGGTTCCGACGGTCGAACAATTGAATCGTGTTACCAACGAGTCTTTTGAGTAGAGGGGTGGTAATCATGTCGTTTGGTTATTTCGTTTTCCAAAAGGCGAAGACGACGGCCAGAACGATGCAGCCGAAGCTGACGAGGTGGTTCCAGCGGATGGGCTCGCCTTTGAAGACCGTGGCCACGATGACCGTGAAGACCAGCAGCGAGACACATTCCTGGATGATTTTCAGCTCCATCAGCGAGAACGGGCCGCCGGTAATCTGGCTACCGATTCGGTTGGCCGGTATCATGAAGGAATACTCGAAGAAGGCCATTCCCCACGACAGGGCGATGATGGCTATCAACGGCCAGTCCTTTATGACGTTCATCTGCTGCAGCTTCAGGTTGCCATACCAGGCGAAGGTCATGAAGACGTTGCTCACCACGAGCATCAGTATTGTTATCAGTCCTTTTGACATATCAGACGTATTAGCATTGCGTAAGCTTGGTTGGTCGAGCGGTCGATGTTCTGCTGCCTCCTGTTGGCTCCGAACTGCAGCAGCTTGGCCTCGGTGTGTGTGGCGTCGGCCACGGCAATCCACACCGTGCCCACGGGTTTCTCGGCTGTGCCGCCGTCGGGACCGGCGATGCCGGTGGTGGCGATGGCGAGGTCGGCACCGAGGCGTGTGCGGACACCCTCGACCATCTCGCGGACGGTCTCC
Organism: uncultured Bacteroidota bacterium; assembly: GCA_902774395.1. Classification (GTDB taxonomy): domain Bacteria; phylum Bacteroidota; class Bacteroidia; order Bacteroidales; family P3; genus Colimorpha. The sequence continues at coordinate 153,062 of CACYIK010000002.1, read as the reverse complement.
TCGCTCACGGCACCGTGAGCCTCCAGGGTGCTGTGCTTCACGCCGAGAGCACTCTCTTTCACCTCGTTGCTGTAGGCCACCACGCCGCCTTTGAAGTAGGCCGAGGCACCTGCTTGTGCCGTCAGCAGGCGGGCGATGTTGCCACCCGTGCAGCTCTCGGCGGTAGCCAGCGTGAGCCCTCGCTCGATGAGCGTCTTATGCACCAGCTCGTCCAGCGTCTCGCAGTCCTCGCCAACGATGTATTTGCCGGCCAGCTCATAAAGACCTTTTGTCAGATTATTCAGATTACTCTGATTATTCAGATTACTCCGATAAGTCAGTCTCAGCTTGGTCATCCCTGCCACTGGCAGGTACGCCAGCTTGACATTCTCCGGCAGCGACAGCTCCCACGGCTCGATGAGGTCGCTCAGGAACGACTCGCCGATGCCTTGCACCAGGATGTTCTTGGTGATGATGATGTCTGTATGGAATGTCTCCTGCAGCTTGGGGATGACACGGTTACGCATCAGCCACTCCATCTCGAAGGGCACGCCGGGCAGCGACACCAGCACCGAGCCCGTCGACTCTGTCGACGGGAAAAACATGCAGGGTGCCGTGCCGAGGTCGTTGTTGAGCACCTCGCAGCATTTGGGCACCAGCGCCTGGGCGCGGTTGACGGGAGTCAGCTCATAGCCACGGCTCTCGAAGATGCGCTTTACATTCTGTAGCGCCATGTCGTTTTCCACCAGCTCTGAGTTGAAATACTCACACAGCAGCTTCTTGGTGATGTCGTCCTTGGTGGGGCCGAGGCCGCCGGTGACCAGCACGGCATCCGAGGTGTGCATGGCTTCGTCGACGGCGTCCCAGATGGCCTGTCGCTCGTCGCCTACCACCAGGGTCTTCCGCACCTCCATGCCCGCAGCGGTGAGCAGACGGCTCATCGTCGAGGCATTGGTGTTCACCACCTGCCCGATAAGCAGCTCGTCACCGATATTGATGATTGTAACGTTCATGTTATTTCTTTTTAACGGCGAATTACACTATTTTTTAACGGCGAATTACACTTTTTTTTTAACGGCGAATTACACTAATTTAGCGAATTAGGCTGCCGCGGGTCAATTTCGGGCGAATTACCCTAATTAATGGGCTTGCGCCAGCACAATTCGGGTAATTAGCTTGTAATTCTGTACTGCGTAGCAATTAGTATAATTTGTAAAATTCGCCGTTACATTAAATCCTGGGTTTTCTGTCGTATTCTTCGTAGGCGTAATCCAGTTCGCTAGCCTCGTCAAACATGGGCTCGCTCAGTTTCACCAGGTTGAATTCCGACATGTCGATGGTCGGGAAGAAGACGTCGCCGTCGAAATCTTTGTATACCTGTGTGACATACAGCCTGTTCGTGAAGGGGAGAAGGAGCTGGTAGATGGAAGCGCCTCCCATGACAAACACTTCGTCGTCGCAGTCTTTCAGCGCCTCGAAGAGGCCGTTCACGCTATGCACCACCTCGGCACCTGCCGCTTCAAAATCGGGGTTCTGCGTGAGCACGATATTGCGACGGCCGGGCAGCGGCCGCTTGGGCAGACTCTCCCAGGTGCGACGGCCCATGACGACGGGGTGTCCCGTGGTGAGTTGTTTGAAACGCTTCAGGTCGCTGCTGAGGTGCCACATGAGGTCGTTGTCCTTGCCAATGGCGCGGTTCTGCGCCATGGCCACAATAATCGACAAGGATGGTTTTTTATTTACATCAATCATATTCTTAGTAGTTTAACACAAATTACCATATAATTATCCATGAATTAATTAATGGTTAATTCGTGGAAATTCGTGTGAAAATATTCTCGTTGCTCTGTCGAAGATGCCGTTGCACCAGGCCAATGCCAACCCGTAGTTGCTCACCGGCACGCCGGCCTCCAACGCCGGCAGCAGCCGTGCCTTCACCTGCTGGGCGGTAATCACGCAGCCGCCGCATTGGATGACGAGGCTGTAATTAGAAATGAGGAATGAGGAATGAGGAATTGCGTCGTTGCCAGCAAGGATGTCAAACTGGAGGTCTTTGCCGGTGGCTTTCTTCAGCGCTGCGGGCAGCTTCACGCGGCCGATGTCCTCGCAGGTGACGTTGTGTGTGCAGCTCTCGAGCATCAGCACTCGGTCGCCATCCTGCAGGTCACCGATTTTACGGGTTCCCTCCAGGTATTCCTTGAAAAGGCCCTTCTGTCGCGCCAATACGACACTAAAAGAAGTGAGGGGCACTTCGTCTGGTGTCAGCGCGTTCACGCGCTGAAAAGCCTGACTATCGGTGACGACCAGCCGGGGAGACTCTTTGAGTGCTGCCAATGTCGACGGCAGCTCCTCGGGTTGGCAGAAGAAAGCTTGTGCGTGGATGTCCATCAGGTCGCGCAGCACCTGCACCTGTGGCAAGATCATGCGCCCTTCGGGGGCCGACGAGTCGATGGGGGTGACGAGCACCACCGTGTCGCCCTGGTGGACGACATCGCCCAGCAGCGAGCGGCCGCGATAGGCGCTCTCGGGCAAGGTCTCTTTTATCTTTGCTATCAAGGCCTCTTTGTCGAGGGGAGCGGCTTTGGTGAGTATTTTCAGCATCGGGGTTCCGTGCTCGCGGCACCAGCGCTCCACTGTCTCCTCGGGCTCTCCGTAGTTGTCCTCGGTGTAGAGCAGCAGCGCCAGGTCTACCTCGGCCAGTGCCGCCATACTCTTCTCCACACGCTGGCGGCCCAGCTCGCCCTCGTCGTCGATGCCGGCGGTATCGACGAGCACCACAGGTCCTATGCCGCCAATCTCCATGCTCTTGCGCACGGGGTCGGTGGTGGTGCCGGCGGTGTCGCTGACGATGGCAATCTGCTGGCCTGTCAACCAGTTTATCATCGTGCTCTTGCCCACGTTGCGGCGGCCGAAAAAGCCTATCCGCGGCTTTAACTCATTCCCTTTGCTCACGTTTATAGTGTTTTATGTGCTTCAGTGTTCTCTTTTTCCTATGCAAAAATACGAAAATAATTTGATGCCGGTTGACCCATTTGGGAAAAAAGTGTATATTTGCACCGTCAAATATTAAAACACATGAAAAAGCTTTTCTTTTTAACACTTTTGTTTTTAGTGCCTTGTGTGGCATTTTCCCAGAACGACGAGGGCGAGAATATCGTCGTCGGAGAAGAACTCTCCTTCATGGCGCCGAATTATGAGAATATCAAGCGTGACATCACCGACCCGTCTAGCCGTTTCTATTACCCCCGCCTCTTGGAGCGTCTGGCCAAATGCGACACCACGCTCGATCTCGAAGAGCTGCGTTGCATCTATTACGGCTATGTCCATCAGCCCGACTTCGAACCTTACGGCCACTTCGACGAGCAACAGGAGATTCGTGGCATCCTCTTTGGCGACAGCGAGCCTTCACACTCCGATTTCGTCAAAGTCAGGGACTTGGCCGAAAAAGTGATCGCCAAGAAGCCCACCGAGCTGCCCATGTACTACTACCGCCTCATCGGCAGCTACTATACCTATGGCGACAGCGACCCGCGCACCGCCGCTGCCCGTCGCACGCTCTCCATGCTACTCGACGCCGTCTACTCCACCGGCGACGGCTCCTACCATGCTCCCATCCATCTTACGACAGTAGCTCATTCCTATTTTATCATGAGCATGAACGACATGCAGCCCGAGGGTCAGGCGCTCATTAATATCGGCGGCCGCTTCTGCGATGAGTTCCCCCTCGCTTTCAACGAGAGCGGCGTCGACACGCTCTATTTCGATATCCACGAGTGTTTCATGAGCATGAGCCGCATGTTCGAGTCGCACGACGAGGCCAGCACCACCCGCGCAGGCTCCCAGTTGGAGCTCCCGTTGGGCACCCATTTCATCATCAAGATGGAAGGAGCGTTGGACGACGAGGAGACCAAGTTCAAGGTGGTGGAGATGGAGCCCTATGACAAGGTGCTGCCCAACTACCATGATACGGGCCTCTTTGCCGATGCTGGCGAAGCCAACACCATCGAGGGCTATTTCGTCCGCGCCAAATTCGGCTCCGGCGAGAAGATCGTCCTCATTTTCAAGAGCTGGATCGAGGGTATGGCTGCCTTCGACACCGACATCCGCAGCGAGCGCGGACAGGCGTGGGAAGAGACCTCTAACAGCGGCATGTTCTACAAAGCCGAAATGACCGAGATCTGGGACACCTCCTACGACATGCTCCGCATCTCCAATATCAGAAAAGCCAAGTAAAAACTCCTCACTCCTCACTCCTCACTCCTCACTCATCATTCATCATTCATCACTCATCACTCCTCATTCATCACTCATCACTCCCCATCCCCCGCAAAGTCCTCAACAAGACTATAATAGCTTTAGTTTAACGTTCGTTTAACGTTCGTTTAACGTTTTTGGAACGTTAAACTAACGTAGAAATAAGGTCTAAGGAGCATCGGAAAGATTAATTATATGCAGTTCCAATATCAGAAAGTCCAAGTGATGCGACCGGTTCGACTGCTACTGCTCGCGTTGCTGTTAGTCCCGCTGGCGTTGCAGGCGCAGGACAATCCCGCGCCGCTGCCGCCCAACTACGAGCTTATCAAGAAGGAGACGGGCCGCTGGTTTGGCGAGTACCGCTACAGTCGCTTGGTGACGAGGTTCTGGAACTGCGATACCAATCTTACTGTCGACCATTTTCGCTGCCTCTACTATGGCGCTGCCCTACGTGGCGACACCACCTACACGCTCACCAACCTCCGTCGCCGCAGGGATTTGACCTTCAGGCTGTATGGAGATTCTTCGAGCGAGAGGGAAGAGGCATGGTATCAATATGTGATGATGATTAGCGCTGTGTGGTCGAGTGGCAACGGGAGCGACACGCTGCCCTTCCACGTGGCCTCTTTTGCCGACGCTCGTTTGATGCGTGACGACACCGGCGACAGCGCCGTCTGCTGCTCGCTGATGGGCAAGCCGTTGCGGCGCCCGTCCAATGCCAGAGTCGAACCCCTGGTGCTGCGCAGCGGACGCGACATCTTCGGCTCCAAGGACAGCGTGGCCATGGTACGCCTGGGTGTGTTACCCACGGCGGAACAACGGCGGCTCTTCAAACTTGTGGCCAATGACGAACCCCACGCCAAGGAGTTGCTGCGGAGTTCTTACGAGGGGGTGCCAAACAGCTGCCTGTGGCTCGACCTGGAGCTTGCCGAGTTGGATCTCTGGGGAACGAGAAGTTACGAACAACATCTCGACCGGCACCGTGGCGACACGTCGGTGCTGCTGGCGGAATACTATCTGCGCATGGCCAAGGAGGCCTTGGAGGATGCTGACTACTATAATGAGTGGAGACGCTACCAGGATATTGTCGGTTGGTGCGACACCATCTGCCGCTTCTGGCCCTCAAGCATCGTGGCGCAGCATGCCGAGGCCCTGCGCGAGCGCGTGTTGACGGGCGAGGTGCGCCTGAAGGATGTCCATCGTCCCTATGTTGTCCCCTATGCCGCCGACGAGTGGGCATTGGGCACGGTGTGGCACCGATTGACGAAGAAAGTGTGGCTGCGGCTGACGCCGATGGATACCGTGGAGCGAGTGCATCCGAAGGTGCTGAAAGAATGGTCGATGGAAGTGACGGAACATCCCGATTTAGTCTACCATGAGGCATACGTCTACCTGCCGCCCATGCCCACGGGACACTACCTGCTGTGGGCTTCGGCCGACAGCCTGTTCTGCCACTACGAGGCGCAGGAGGTCATCTTCAGCGACCGCTACCTGATGACCGACCAGGTGGGGCGTGGCGTGGTGATGGACAGTCGCACGGGCAAGCCTGTAAAAGGTTTCAAGGTTTGTTTGCGAAACAAGGGAAACACCGTCGCCACTACGCGGACCGACAAGCATGGATACTTCGCTTTCGAGGTCCCCGAAGAGGCCAATCTCTACAACCGATATACGCTTTACGCCCCCTACAAGGGGCTGGACCTGGCTCGCGGCATGGATGCCTATCCGTTGGACCTGGAAAATTTTGCACTGGATACCACCCGCTTGGAGGATGAATGGGAGGACGATGATGAGGAAGATGATGGGCTGGACGTGGATTCGTTGGCTAAAATCGCTCAAAAAGACTATCGAATTTACTATGACAGTGCTTCGTGCGACAGCCTTTGGTTCTGTTATGGCTATTTCCACTGGGACGGTAATTATCTGCCGGCGGTGGACGCTGAGCTGACGGTGGAGCGCTTACAGCCTCCGGCCGTACACCGGCTGAACCACACGATGCTCTCGAGCGATGCGGAGCAGACGATTGACTCTGCCGAATTCGAACGTCGCTTCCCAGGCTTCGCCTATAGCCCTTCCTTCAACCGCACCGACGACTGGCCGGTGGTCGAGCTGGTGGGGGTCTGGCATCAGCACTTCGAGGAGGCCGAGAACCATGCCTTTGCCTTGCCGCCGATGGAGGCCGACGGTGTTTATCGCGTCACCCTCAAGGCAGGGGAGAAGGAGACCCATACAACGCTTTTCCAGGGACAGATGCCGATGAATACCTCGCATATTGATGCCTGGTCGGAGGGCCCTGGAGTGCTCGCTGTCGGCGACACTCTGCGGATACATCTGGCCACATGGCAGAAGGATGTGAGGCTTGTGGCCCTGTTAACGGTGAACGGGAGGGTGACAGACTGCCGCGAAGTGAGGCTGGACGGTGACGAGCAGGTGTTGGAATACCCTTTGGGAGATGTGGAGGGAATCGTGATGTGGAAGGTGGCGTCGGTGTGGCACGGCGAGCCGTCGAATGTAATGTTGGGCTTCGGCGTGGGGCCTCGTGCAAAGGACTATTGGGAACAATTCAACACCTACCTGTTCTATACGGAACGTCATTTCATGGAATGGACGCGCTATCGCGGTGTGCAGCGTTTGCGCCATGCGCCAAAACCGGCCTATCCCGACCAACGACAGTTCATTCCCTCGGTGTGTCGCTACTTGGAAATTAAACTCTTACAAAGTAGCCATCTTTATTGTCCAGGCGAATACCGTCGCTGGCGTCTCATTAGCTATTGGGACCGGCTCCGTTGCCGTTAGCGGAGGTTGACGATGGTGACGCCCACGCCTCCCAGTTCTACCTTCTCGGGGTGGAAGGTGCGGACTTCGTGCATGCCTTTCAGCTCCTGATGGATGACCTGCATGAGGATGCCGTAGCCTTTGCCATGGAGGATGCGCACCTCTTTCTCGCTGAGGAGGATGGCTTCGTCGAGGAAACGGTGCAGCATGTCGAGGGCCTCCTCGGCGCGGTGGCCGCGGAGGTCGAGGGTGGGGTTGAAGTGGGCACGCTTCTCGTTCATTTCGTCATAGATGGAGGAGAAGGTCTGAGTGGCTGGTTTCTTCGATGTGGGTATCTTCTGCTTGGCGGTGCCGGTGAGGCGGTCGAGGGGGATGGTCATGCGGAGGCTGTTGCTCTCCACGACGGCTTTCTTGCCCTTGATTTCCACCACCTGGCCGAAGGTGTCCTGTCCGTCGATGCGGACGATGCTGCCTACCTGAACAGGCAGGGTCTGTTCAGGTAATGATGAATGATGAGTGATGAGTGATGACTTTTTATGCTGGGTCAATAATTCCTCATTCCTCATTCCTAATTCCTCATTCTCACGGGTGGCTTCGGCTAGGCGGGCGCGGGCCTGCTGGGTGGCTTCCTTCTCGGCTTTGGCACTCTTGATGTCGCTGATGGTACGCTCGACGGTGCGGTTGGCGTCGGTGAGTATCTGCTGCGCTTCGCGGCGGGCACCGCTGATGATCTCGTGGCGGCGGGCCTGCAGGTTGTCGTTGAGGCGCTGGTATTTCTGCGTCACCTCGTTGAGGAAGTCGTCGGCCACGCGCAGCTCCTCTTTCTGGCGGGCAATCTCCTGCTTGTCGAGTTCGAGCTGTTGCAGCTGGTGCTCAAAGTTGAGCTGTTCGCGTCCCACCTTCTCACCGGCGCGGTCGAGCACGTCCTTGGGGAAGCCGATGCTTTCGGCGATCTCGAAGGCGAAGCTGGAGCCGGGATGGCCCACGGCGAGGCGGTAGAGGGGACGCATGGCGTCGGTGTCGAAGAGCATGGCGCCGTTGACGATGCCGGGGAGGCTGTCGGCCATCAGCTTGAGGTCGGCGAAATGGGTGGTCACCACACCGAAGGCTCCTTTCTCGTAGAGCTCCTCGAGCACCGCCTCGGCGATGGCGCATCCCGAGCGTGGCTCGGTGCCGCCGCCCAGCTCGTCGAGGAGGAAGAGGGTCTTCTCGTCGGCCGAAGCGATGAGCTCTTTCATGTTCTGCAGGTGCGAGGTGTAGGTGGAGAGGTCGTTGTCGATGCTCTGCTGGTCGCCGATGTCGATGAAGATGCTGCCGAAGAGGCCGCACTCCGACGTGGGCCGCAGCGGCACGGGCATGCCGCACTGCAGCATGTATTGTATCAAGCCCACGGCCTTGAGACAGACGGACTTGCCGCCGGCGTTGGGGCCGGAGATGATGAGGATGCGGGAAGGTGAAAGGTGAGAGGTGAAAGGAGAAAGACTCAAGGAGAACGGAACTACGGCATCACGTTTTTGCAGGTAGAGGATGGGGTGGCGGGCGTCCATCCACTCGATGCGGGGGTCGGGGTGGAGGATGGGGACGCTGGCGCCCAGTTCCACTGCCACGCGGGCTTTGGCGCGGAGGAAGTCGATGCGGGCGAGGAAGCGGTAGGCTTCGTCGAGCTGCGGCAGCAGGGGACGCAGGCGGTCGCTGAAGGCCAGCAGGATGCGCTGGATCTCATGACGCTCGTCGAAGTCGAGCTCGCGGAGGTCGTTGCCGAGTTCCACCACCTCGCTGGGTTCCACGAAGGCGGTCTGACGGGTGGCACTCTCGTCCTGGATGAGGCCGCGGATTTTGCGGCGGTGGGTGGTGTGGAGCGGGATGACGGGACGGCCGTCGCGGATGGTCACTTCGGCATCCGACGGTGCCCAGCCTTCGCGCTTGGCGCGCGCCAGGGTATGGCTGATCTGTGCGTCGACTTCGGCAGTCTTGCGGGCTTTGGTGCGTCGTATCTCGGCGAGGGCAGGGGAGGCGTTGTCGTAGAGCTCGCCATGGTCGTCGATGAGTTTCCCTAGGAGCGAGTTGATGACGTTGAGCTGTGAGCTCTTGCCGCCGTAGCCCAGCTCCACCTCGATGGCGAGGTTGCGCAGGGTCTCGTACTGCTGGTGATCTTCGGAGGTGAGAAAATAGTAGCACTCGCGGATGGTGCGCAAGGAGAGTTTTAGGTCGAAGAGGCTTTCTAAGGGAATGACGGTGTTGCCGACGCGGAGGTGGGTGAGGATGGGGGTGAGGTCGATAAAATCCTGCTGGGGGAAGCCGCTTTCCATGAGCACTATCTGGCGCATCTCCTCGACGAGCTTCAGCTCGTGGCTCAGAGGCTCGTAGTCGGTCATGAAGTGCATCTCGTCGGCCATGCGGACGGCCAGGGCGTTGGTGCACTGCTCCGCCACCATCTGGCGGATGCGGTCGAATCCTAGTTTTTGCTCAATACTGCTCATTTCTTTTTTAACGGCGAATTAATCGAATTATACGAAGCTACGCAGGTCAATTTTAGGCGAATTATTCTAATAGATTAGTCAAAGTCTAGGTAGAAGGGCCAGCGTTGGCGGAAGGTGTCGAGTTTGTCTTTTTCGAGGGTGGCGGTGACGGTCTGGTTGGCAGAGGGGGTGGCTTCGGCCAGTGGGAGACCTTTGTAGTCGATGAGGGCGCTGTTACCTGTATATTTGCCCCCTACGCCGTCCACGCCGCAGCGGTTGCAGCCCAGCACATAGCTCTGGTTCTCGATGGCGCGGGCCTTGATAAGGGTTGTCCAAGCCTCGTGGCGGCTCCCCGGCCAGTTGGCGCAAACAAGCAAAAGGTCGTAATCTAGTGGTGAATGATGAGTGATGAGTGATGAATGTGCTGCAGCATCCGGATGTTCACCACATTCAACATTATTCCTCAGCCACTTGGGGAAGCGGAGGTCGTAGCAGACGGCGGGTTTGATGCGCCAGCCTTTGTATTCGAAGACCTTGCGCTGGGTGCCGCGAGAGATGATGTCGTATTCGCCGCTGACGCGGAAGGTGTGGGCTTTGTCGTAGTAGCCGAAGTCGCCGTTGGGATAGACCCAATGCAGGCGGTTGTAACAGTGGTCGCCTTCGCGGATGATCCAGGTGCCGACAAACAGCAGGTCGTAGCGGGCTGCCATCTGGCGTGCCCATTGAAGGGTGGGACCCTCTTGCTCTTCGGCCAGCGAGGCCATGTGGTCGCCGAAGCCAGTAGTGAAAGTCTCGGGGACGACGAAGATGTCGGATTGTTTGATTGCTTGATTGCTTTGCTCCACGTTGGTCGCAGGCCGTTCGCTGTCGCTCAGGCAGGATTGCGTTAGTGTCGTCGCCACCTTGTGGCGGTTGGCGGCGGCGTCGCCCCAGACGATGTCTTGTTGGTAGAAGGTTATGGTCAGTTCGTTCATAGCTGTCGGCATTGGTCAAGGTCTATTTGCAGCTGGCGCTGCAGCGCTTCGACTGAGTCGAAGCGCACGATGTCGCGCAGACGGTGGGTAAATTCGACGGTGACGGTCTGCCCGTAGAGGTCGCCGTCGAAGTCGAGGAGGTGGACCTCCAGCAGAGGCTTGTCCACGCCGAAGGTGGGAGCAGTCCCTAGATTTGCCATTCCGCAATTCTTAATTCTTAATTCTTCATTCTTAATTCTCACGGCGTACACGCCTTCCTTGGGAAGCATCTTGCGGGTCAGGGAGAGGTCGATGTTGGCGGTGGGGAAGCCGAGGGTATGGCCCACGCTGCGGCCGTGGAGCACGGTGCCGGTGATGGCGTAGGGACGGCCCAGCAAGGTGGCGGTCTCCTCGACGGCGCCGCTCGTCAGGCTCTCGCGGATGCGGCTGGAGCTGATGGGTTGTCCGTCGACGAGGAAGGGCTCGCCACGGTGGAGGGCGAAGCCCAGCTGGCGGCTTAATTCAGGCAATTGGTCGAAGTCGTCATTGCTCTTGCTTCCGAAACGGCTGTCGTAACCTAGCAAGAGACTGCGCATCTGCAGCTTGTCATACAGCAGGCGTGCCATCTCGCAGGCCGAGAGCCTGGCCACCTCGCGGGTGAAGGGCAGCACGGCGACATACTTGGCACCGGCCTCGAAGAGGAGGCGCAGGTGTTCGTCAGGGTCGTCGAGCCAGTACTCGCTGTCGCGACGACCTAGGACAAAGGATGGGTGGGCAGTGAGGGTGACAACCAGTCGTGAGCCCTCCATCTGCGACAATAGTTGCTGGTGTCCGCGATGTACGCCGTCGAACACGCCGACGGTGACGGTGGCCTTCTCGTGGAGGGTATCGATGCGTCCGTGTATGTCGTACAACTCAAACATTAGTGCAGCTTTACTTTGGGGAAGAACGACAGTATGGCACCGAAGGCTATCTGGTTGCGGTGGCCATATTCCTTTGTGGTGCCGTCGGCGAAAGTGCCCGTGGAGGGCAGGTAGTGGTAGAGGGTGCCGTAAAATCTGAGGTAGTGTGTGGTAAGAGGGTTCTCACCCAACCCCCAGTTGGCGTATAGCATAATGACCCGAGTATGGTCGAAGGTAAGACCTGGGGTATTGGCCGAGAGGTTGCTGTAGTGCCAGCTGCCCATCAGTGGCACGAAGTCCTTGCCGTGCCAGTAGCTGGCAGCAATTGCCCAGTTATTATTTGGGTGGATGATAAATTCGGGATAGATGGCCCAACCGTTGGAGAAGGGCACGGCGGCATTGCCATGCTGGTGATACCAGAAAGCGCGGCAGCTGAGGCCTGTCCAGAGGTCTCTTGTCCACGACTTGCTCACCTCCAGTCCTGCGGCACCGTTGAAGTTGTTGTTGATGTTGTGCGGCACCGACATGTTCTGCCCACCTTCGTGCTGCACCACAAAATGAACCGGTACGGACAGGCTCCATTGCCTTTCATCCACCAGGCCGATGGTTCCGCTGGCACCGGCGGTGAAACGTTCTGGCACAGGGCTGCGGTCCCAGATGTATTCGCGCCAGTCGGCCCAGATATCCATGGTTATACGGCGGGACAGGTATTTGATTTCAAAGCCCGTCTCGGGGTCCCCCACATCGCCCAATTCGTGGTTGTAGAGCGGAAATGGAAGATTGTGGTGGAAGGCATTGAGACAGCCTAGGACAAGTGTGAGCTCCGATGTGAGGTCAATCCTGGCCTGTAGCCACGGCAGCAGATGTAACGGATGCGACACGCTGTCGTATAGCGGGTAGGCACCGTAGGCCGTCGTGGCGGGATAGTCGCGGGCACCCCAATAGTAGAGCCAATGGAAACCACCGCTGAGGGTCACTTTGTCGTGGAGCCGCCATTCTACCTTCGGCTGGAGCACGAAACCCGGCAGAGTGTAGCCGCTCATGCGGTCGCCGAAATATTCGTTGTCGATGAAGAAGGTGGAACCGTCGACGTGGAGGAACACACGGTTGGAATCCTGCGCTGTCGAGGTGAAAGGTGAAAGGTGAAAGGTGAGAAAAATTAAAAGAAAACTCCTACGGAGTATTCCCCGTAGGGGATTACTTTTAATAGCTATTAAGAGATAATGCCTACGGCATATTTCCCGTAGGGAATTTCTTTTAATTGCAGCGGTATTTTCTTTGTCGGGATTCACTTCTTCAGGGCTTTGATGATGGCCTCCTCGATGTCCTTGCCGCGCAGGTCGCGGGCCAGGATGGTGCCGTCGGGTCCGATGAGCATGATTTGCGGAATGCCCAGCACGCCGTAGGTGTCGGTGGCAGTGCGGGTGCTGTCGACCAACTGGGGATAGGTGATGCCGAGGTCGGCCATCACTTTCTCATGGGCGGCCTTGCGGGCTTCGGCGTTGCCACGCTCCCAGACATTGAGACCTACGATGACGAGTCCTTTCTTCTGGTATTTATCCCACAGAGGGATGAGGTTGTCTTTGATCTCGTTGCGGCAGGGGCCGCACCAGCTGGCGTAGAAGTCGACCAGGGCGAGTTTGCCGTCGATAAGGTCGCTCAGCTTGCCGTCGACACCTTGGATGTCGACATAGTGTTTGCCGGCCGAGGTGGACTCGATGGCGCGCAACTGGTTGAGTTTGTCCTGCATGAACTTATTGTTGGCCACGATGGGACTGGCGGCTTTCACAATGCTGTCGAACTCGTGGAAGTTGAAGCTGCTTGCCAAGGTGATCTCCTGCATGGCTTTCACACCCAGAATATTGTCTTCGTTCTCATGGTACAGCTTCCAGTTGGCTTCACAGATGCGGGCGTTGCTGACGGAATCCAAGCTGTCAAGCACATGTTCGGCAGCGGCACGCTCCTCGGCGTTGGGAGCGTTGTAGTAGAGGGAAATATTCTCATCCATCTGGCTTTGGATGTCGCTGATGTCGAAACTCTTATTGAAAGCCATCAGTCGGTCGTTCAGCGTGGTGCCGCCGATGCTTCTGGCTGTCACGACGATGGTGCCGGGTTCGACGACAACCATGGGAAGGACACCCATTTCGGCATTTCCTATCATGGCCATCCAGGGCTCTTCTACTGTACCTTGGAAGGTGAATCCTCCGTCGGCCACCACCGTGCTGTCCACAGGATCAGCGCTCTCGCCGTAGATGTTGAACATGTAAATCGTTTTGCCGTTCATCTCAGTGTCGACGGTACCATTAATTACATAATGATTCTTGTCGCCGCAGCTGCTCATCAGGGAGATAACTGCAACAGTGCAAAGGACTTGGAATATTGTTTTCATTGTTTCTAAATATAAAAATGCGGCTGCAAAAGTACGACTTTTGCCCGATATGGCCAAATATTTTTTTTCTTTCCCCAAGATGCTGCCGACAGCTCATCTCCTACAGGGATGGGAGAGGGGTAAGAGGGGAGTAAGAGTTGCGTAAAAGAGGAGTAAGACTTAGCGGATGAGTGGTGTTGGTTGGTGTTGATAATCAGTATGTAATATACGGCCGAAAGAGGGTGTTGATTTTTTTTTATTTTTATATCAAAAAAAAGTAGTAATTTTGCAAATTAATTTATTCGGCAGGCTCGTCGCCTGCGTAATATAACGAGTGAAATAAATAAATTGCGCAATTATGTATACAGACACTTCTAAATTCATCGGCGAAGGCCTTACTTACGACGACGTTCTGCTCGTCCCCGCTTACTCCGAGATCCTCCCCCGCGAGGTGACGGTGGCATCGCGTTTCTCAAAGAATATCACGCTGAACACCCCGCTGGTCAGCGCGGCTATGGACACTGTCACCGAGGCCGCCATGGCTATCGGCATGGCCCAGGAGGGCGGTATCGGCGTGCTGCACAAGAACATGAGCATTGAGCGTCAGGCCAACGAGGTGCGCAAGGTGAAACGTGCCGAGAACGGCATGATTATCGACCCCGTGACCCTCAACAAGGATGCCAAGGTGAAGGACGCCCTGCACCTCATGGAGGAGTATGGCATCGGCGGTATTCCCATCGTGGATGAGAACCGTATGCTCATCGGCATGGTGACCAACCGCGACCTGCGCTTCGAGCGCGATATGGAGCGCCCGCTGAGCGAGATCATGATTACCAAGCTCATCACCACACACGAGGGCACTACCTTCGCCGAGGCTACCGATATCCTGCAGCAGCACAAGATCGAGAAACTTCCCGTGGTGAACGAGAAGGGCCAGTTCATGGGCCTCATCACCTATCGTGATATCATGAAGACCAAGGAGCGCCCCCTGGCCTGCAAGGACAGCAACGGCCGCCTGCGTGTGGCCGCCGGCGTGGGCATCACTCCCGATATGATGGACCGTGTCGACGCCCTGGTGAAGGCCGGTGCCGACGCCATCGTCATCGATACCGCCCACGGCCACAGCATCCGCGTGGTGGAGGCTCTCAAGAACGTGAAGGCCAAGTACGACAATATCGACGTCGTCGTGGGTAACATCGCCACCGGCGAGGCCGCCATCATGCTGGCCGAGGCCGGCGCCGACGCCATCAAGGTGGGTATCGGACCCGGAAGCATCTGCTCCACCCGTATCATCGCCGGTATCGGCGTGCCCCAGCTTACCGCCATCTGCGAAGTGGTGGGAGCCCTGAAACAGAAGGGCTACGACGTTCCCGTCATCGCCGACGGCGGCATCCGCTATAGCGGCGACGTGGTGAAGGCCCTCGCCGCCGGCGCCAGCACCGTCATGGTGGGTTCTCTCGTAGCCGGCACCGACGAGGCTCCGGGAGAGACCATCATCTATGAAGGCCGTAAGTTCAAGAGCTACCGCGGCATGGGCTCTCTCGAGGCCATGCAGGCAGGCTCGAAGGACCGCTACTTCCAGGACAAGGAGACCGACGCCAAGAAGCTCGTTCCCGAAGGTGTGGTGGGACGTGTGCCCTACAAAGGCACCCTCAGCGAAATACTCTATCAGATGGTTGGCGGCCTGAAGGCCGGCATGGGCTATACCGGTAGCCGCACCATCGAGGACCTCCAGAAGGCCAAGTTCATCCGCATCACCGACGCCGGCCGCACCGAGAGCCATCCTCACGATATCGCCATCACCCGCGAGGCACCCAACTATTCGAGGTAGGAGATAAGAAGTTAAGGAGTTAAGAAGTTAAGTAGTTAAGCCAAATGAAGAAGATTCTTTTTATTGCAGCATTACTTTCGCCTTTTACCTTTCACCTTTCACCTTGCCACGCTCAGAGCGACCCCGTCATCCTCGAGGTCGGCGGTCGCCAGATCCGTCAGTCGGAGTTCATGAAGGACTTCCGCCAGTCGGTGGGTGACAACCTCAGCGCCAAGCACGGCGTTTCCGAGGCCGAGAAACGTGCTGCCCTCGACGAGTATGTCGAGCTCTATGCCAACTTCCAGGCCAAGTATCTCGATGCCCTCGCCCAGGGTCTCGACACCGCTGCCGACCTGCGCAAGGAGCTGAGCCGCTACCGCAAAGACCTGGCGGCACCCTACCTGATTGACTCGGTGGCCCTCTCGTCGCTGCTGCACGAGGCCTACGAGCGCAACCGCTATTCGCTGCATGCCGCACATATCCTGGTGCGTGTGAACTCCGATGCCACGCCCGAGGATACCTTGGCGGCCTACAACCGTGCCCAGGAGCTCTATCAGCGTGTCAAAGCCGGCGAGGATTTTTATGCCGTGGCCCGCGAGGAGGTGCTGCGTCTCAACGCAGAAGCCCAGGTGCACCCCAACGAGGGTGAGCTCAACTGCTTCACGGTGTTCGAGATGGTCTATCCTTTCGAGAATGCCGCCTATGCGCTTCAGGATGGCGAAATCAGCCAGCCTGTCCGCACCCAGTACGGCTACCATATCATCAAACTCTTTGAGCGTTCCGAGGTCTATGGCCGTGCCACCATCCAGCATATCTGGCTGCGCAGTTCGGCCAACAAGATTGCCATCGAACGCATCTACAACCTGCTTGAGAACGGCACTAGCTTCGAGAGCCTGGCGCTGCAGAGTGAGGACCTCTCCACGGCCCGCACCGGCGGCTACATCAATGATGCCTCGATGGGACAGCTGCCGCACGAGTATGTGGTGGAGATAGCCAAGCTTCAGGAAGGCCAGTATTCGAAGCCTTTCCAGTCGCGTTACGGCTGGCACATCATCAAGGTCGTCAAGAAAGAGCAGATACCGCCTTATGAGTCGATGGTCTCATACTACAAGCAGCGTATGGCCCGCGACCAGCGCGGCAATGCTTCCCGCAAGCTTTTCGCCGAGAACTCGCGCAAGAAATACGGCATCCGCGACCTCACCACCACCCCTGTGGCCGACAAAACCAAAGCCAAAGGTAAGAAGAAGTCGAAGAAGCCTGCCGTCATGATGGCCTCGCTCGACGAGATTACCGCCCTGCTCAACGACACGGTGTTCAGAGGCAAGTGGAAATACCAGGACAGCATGTTCCACGACCTGCGTCCGCTGGTGACAACTCCCGACAAGGAGTATAATGTGATAGATTTTGCCAAGTATATCAAGTCCCATCAGCGTGTCGAGATTCCCGCTTCGATACTGTTCTATGTGCAGATGCGCTATGATGAGTTCCTTGACAGTGTCACCGTGGCGTATGTCGACAGCCAGCTCGAGAAAGAGTATCCCGAGTTTGCCGAGGTGGTCGATGAATACCGCCGTGGCCTGATGATTTTCAACTACAACGAGAAGATGATCTGGACCAAGGCCATCAACGACAGCGTGGGATTCTCGAAGTTCTATGCCCGCGAGAGCGCCAAGAAGAGCCTGCAGAACCCCGACGACTCGCTGTTCTTCTGGCGTACACGTGCCCGCATCGTCGACTTCACTGTCGCCGACAGCCTCTGTCTCGACCCCGATAAGGCCATCAAGATTGTCAAGAAAGGTCTCGACAAGAACCTCGCCTCGACCGAGATTCGCGACATGCTTGTCAAGAAGGTCAACAGCAAGCGCTGTAAGAATGCCGACCCGGTGAAATTCACGATAGAGCTCGTCGAGCAGGGCCGCAAGGCACCTTTGGCCGACGACCAGTGGGAACGTGGCGTGTATGCCTATCCCAACGGAAAGGGCTACCATCTGTTGATGGTACAGAATGTCATCGCTCCCTGCCTCAAAGCTCAGATGGAGGCCCGCGGCTACTACCTCAGCGCCTGGCAGAACGAGGTGGAGAAAGAACTCTGTGAGAGTCTCCGCGCCCAATACAAAGTGAAAATCAACTACGATGCCCTCCGTAAGATTGCTTTCTAGTCTGTTGCTGCTGCTCTGGCTGCTGCCGTCCTGCTCCTCTTCCAACGACGACGACTCGCCGTTGGTGGCGCAGGTCTACGACCGCGAGTTGCATGCCAACGACCTTGTCGGCATTGTGCCTCCCGGCTTGAGCTACGAAGATAGTATCGTCATCCTCGACAACTATGTCGACCAATGGGTGCGTCAGGCTGTCATCCTCGCCAAGGCTGAGAAGAATGTCAAACAGGATTTTGCGCGAGAGTTGCAGGAATACAAGAACAATCTGCTGACTTATGCCTACGAGCGTCAGGTGCTCGACCAGCTGCTCGACACCGCCGTCACGGAGGAGCAGATACGCGACTACTATGAGGAACATAAGGGCGATTTCCTGCTCAAGAGCAGCATCGTCAAGGCCGTCTATGTGGTGGCTCCCGCCAAGGCTCCTGCCGTCGCCAAGCTGAAAAAGATTGTACAGCGTGGCAAGTTCGAGGAGAAGGATATCCTCGAATTGGAGGAGACGGCGTCGAGAAACGGTTTCACAGGCTACTATGACGCCGATGTGTGGATACCGTTCCGCAACCTCCAGGCGACGGTGCCCGTCACTGCCTACAATGAGCCTGCCTTCCTCAAGCAGAACCGGCACATCGCCTTCTCCGACGACTCGCTGTTCTATGCCGTGCGCATCCTCAGCTATAAGGTATCAGACGAGATATCGCCCCTCGAGGTGCAGCGCGAGAACATCAGGGCTCTCATCCTCAACCATCGTAAGACTGAAGCCCTCAACAAACTGCGCTCCGACCTCCTCAAGGAGGCTGAGGACGGAGGCCATGTTAAGAGAATTAAGAATTAAGAGTTAAGAATCAAGAATTGCAATGAAAAAGACACTGTTCATAGTTGCTATCTCATTTTTCACCCTTCACCTTTCACCCTTCACCTTGCGTGCCCAGGAGGGGACCCTCGTCGACGGTGTCGCTGCTGTGGTGGGCAAGAATATCGTCAAGTATTCCGACATCGAACGCTCCTATGCACAGCTGCGTCTGAAGTCGGGAGCAGGCGACGCCCAGGCTAACCGTTGTGCGATACTGGAGAACCTAATCCTGTCGCAGCTCCTAGTCCACAAGGGCGAGGTCGACAGTGTAGAGGTTACTGATGACGAGATAAACCAGTACCTTCAGTATTACCTCAAGAACGACCTCCGCCAGTATGGCAGCAAGGAGGCGCTCCGTGAGGCCTCGGGCTTCAGCTATGACGAACTCAAGGAACAGTATGAGCGTATGATACGTACCTCCCTGCTGAGCCGTCGTGTGGAGCATCAGATTACAGAGGGTGTCAAGGTGACTCCCGCCGAGGTCGTCGAGTTCTTTAACTCGCTTCCTGCCGACAGTCTGCCGATGATGCCCGAGCGTTATGAGATATCTGAGATTGTCATCGAGCCCGTTATCACCGAGGCCGAGCGCGACCGAGTACGCACCGAACTTGCCGGTCTGCGTGAGCGTGTCATCAAAGGAGAGAAGTTCTCCATGCTGGCCACCCTCTATTCGCAGGACCCTGGCTCTGCCAAGAAAGGAGGTGAGCTTGGTTTCTTCTCGCGTGGCGACATGGTGGGAGAGTTCGAGTCGGCCGCTTTTGCCCTTAAGCCCGGCGAGGTGTCGCCTATCATCGAGACCCAGTTTGGATTCCATATCATTCAGCTTATTGAGCGTCGAGGCAATACTATCAACGCCCGTCATATTCTATTGATACCTAAAGTGTCGTCTGACGACCTGCTGAAGGCGCGTATGCGTCTCGACAGTGTGGCGACGGAGATTCGCAGTGGCAGTATCTCCTTTGAGGATGCCGCCCGCCGTTACGGCACCAACGACAATGCCAAGCAGGGTGGGGCGGTGACCAACCCCGCCGACGGCAGCAACCGTTTCGATGCCGACGCTGTGCGCGAGCGCTACTATGCTGTGGGTATCTCCGGCATGGACGAGGGACAGGTGTCAAATGCTACGGCTTTCAAGACCGATGACAACCGCGATGCCTACCGCATTGTGCGTCTCAACAAGAAATATCCCTCCCACAAGGCCAACCTCACCGACGACTACGACAACATCTACAATGCCGCCCTCGCGGCAGCGAAACAGCGCCACATGCGCCAGTGGGCCCAGCGTCAGGCTGCCAAGACCTATATCCGCCTGGCTCCCGAGTTCCAGGATTGCACCTTCCTCAACCTCGGTATTAATCAGTAACCAACGTGTAAACTTACCAACCTACTAACAATTCAACCTCTATGAACGACAAGGAACAACTAGACCTCTTTGCAGAGAAACATACTCTCCTCAAGGACGAGATTGCCAAGGTTATCGTCGGACAGCAGGAGGCTGTCGATGCATTATTGCTCACCCTCTTTACCGGGGGACACTGTCTGCTGCTCGGTGTTCCGGGACTGGCCAAAACCCTTATGGTCAATACCCTTGCACAGGCTTTGGGACTGTCGTTCTCGCGCATTCAGTTCACCCCCGACCTGATGCCGTCAGACATCACTGGCAGTGAGATTTTAGACCGCGACCGTAACTTCAAGTTCGTGCAGGGACCTATCTTTGCCAGCATCGTTCTTGCCGACGAAATCAACCGTACGCCGCCGAAGACCCAGGCCGCCCTCCTCGAGGCTATGCAGGAGCACCGTGTCACCGTTGCCGGCACTTCTTATCCGTTGCCCAACCCCTTCTTCGTGCTGGCTACGCAGAACCCCATCGAGCAGGAGGGCACGTATCCGCTGCCCGAGGCACAGCTCGACCGTTTTATGTTCAATGTCCGCCTCGATTACCCTGCTTTTGACGAGGAGGTGCAGATTGTGCGCCAGACCACGGTGCCGCAGACTGCCACGGTGGAGAATGTCCTCTCCGCCGAAGAGATACTCTCCTTCCAGCAGCTCATCCGCCGTATGCCCGTAGCCGACAATGTCGTCGAATACGCCGTGAGACTGGTGGCAAATACCCGTCCGAATACTCAAGCAATCAAACAATCCGACAGCCAGGCAATCAGCCGCTACATCTCCTGGGGTGCCGGTCCTCGTGCCTCACAGTACCTCATCATGGCCGCCCGCACCTATGCCGCCATGCATGGGAAGTACTCGCCCGATGCCGAAGATGTCCGTGCTGTGGCTTTCAATGTGTTGCGCCACCGTATCGTACGCAACTACTACGCAGAGGCCGAGGGTGTCACCACCGACCAAATTATTAATGAATTGTTGAAATAAAAAGGGAAATAATGAAAGCGGTCAGTGGTCAGCGGTCAGTGGTCAGTGGGTTGTGCAAAGTTGTTTGCGTCAGCCTAATTTTCATTTTTTATTTTTCAATTTTCAATTTGGCAACTGCCCAGTCGGGTCTCTATATCCCGTCTTCCAAGCCTGTGAAGAATATGCAGAAGGCGTTGGCGAATGCCGAAACCTTCTGTCTGCTGATATCCTACCAGGGTGCCGATTCCGCCTACGGCATCAGTGACCTCGATCTGTTGGACTCGGCCTACCGCATCGCTTTCTCTCTGAATAATCCCAACTACTATACCATGTCGGTGGAAGGCTATGGCGACGCCGACACTGCGCTCTCCGCCAAACGTGTGGAGTCTGTACGGAACTATTTCGCCAAGCGGTGTCATGCACCGTTTCCCATCCGCATGGCCCTTAACCCCATCCGTTGCTCCTGTCATGGTGACACCGTGGAGACGGTGCGATATGAGGTGCCGCTGACCACGGCAGTATATAATATCGTTACGTTGCCCGATGCCCGCAAGGTGCTCAACAAGAGTGTCTCGCTGAAGAACTCTGTCCTTGTCACCTTCCACAACAATCCTGATGAATGTCTGGGTGCGGCCCGAGGGTGCTACCTGCCCACAGAGGACAGCACCGTGCGAGGCTATTACGCCAGCCTTATGTTGCCCAAGGGTTCGGTACACACCATCGAGAATACCAAAGACTCCTGCAATGGTGACCTTGAAATCAGGGTGGACGACCATCTCGACTATAAGGCCACAGTTGAACGCTACCGTCTCATTCCCCATCCCAAACAGTTGCTTATCCAGGCAGGATATATCGTGCTGTCGAGCAACCAGGCTCGTGGCATTGAGGAATGCGAACTGCCGCAGGAGAGCAATATCATCCTCCGCATCCCTGTCACCAAGGAGCAGATTGACGCCCGACTGAAGTTTTTTGCCAAGGTGAAGACCGCAAAGGGTGTAGAATACAAGGCGCTCCCTACGCGCCGTACCCCCGGTAAGGGCGAACTCTCACTGCAGGCCTCCGTCAGCATCAGTCAATTTGACACCATCTATCTGGGTAAGCGTATCAACGAGAAGGAAATTGGCGACTATTTCTACGAGGTGGAGTCGCTCACTGAAGCGGCCTCATTCGCCATCGGCAAGAAATACTATGTAGCCTTCCGCGTTGACAAACACGGGAAATATGAGCTCAAGAAACCTCTCCGTGCCATGTTCCGTATTGTCGCTGACCAGGAAGAGGAGACTCCTGCAGAGAAGGAGAAACGTGAAGGGAAAAACCGTAATCCAGACGAAATCATCGAAGACTAATTTTATAAACTCATCACTCATCATTCATCACTAAACACTTAACACTAAACACTTTTTTATGGCTTATCTACAAACTGATGTTACCAAGGTCACCACGCGTGTCCTGCAGAACATGAAACTTCATGGCGAGAAAATCGCCATGCTCACGGCCTACGACTACTCCATGGCTTCGCTTCTCGAGAGCACCAAGATAGATGTTGTCCTTGTCGGCGATTCCGCCGCCAATGTCATGGAAGGTCATAAGACCACCTTGCCCATCACCCTCGACGAGATGATAGTATATGCCACCTCTGTGGTCCGTGCTATCAAGCGTGCCCTCGTCGTGGTCGACATGCCTTTTGGTACCTATCAGGGCAACTCCAAGCAGGCTCTCGCCTCTGCTATCCGCATTATGAAGGAAACGGGTGCTGACGCCATCAAGATGGAAGGTGGCGAGGAAATCCTCGAGTCAATTCAGCGTATTCTGTCTGCCGGTATCCCTGTGATGGGGCACCTTGGACTCACGCCGCAGAGCATCAATAAGTTTGGCACCTATGCTGTCCGTGCCACCGAGGAGGAAGAGGCCGCCCAGGTCAAGAAGGACGCTCTTATTCTTCAGGAGGCTGGTTGCTTCGCCATCGTGCTCGAGAAGATACCTGCCAAACTTGCCGGAGAGGTGACGGCAGAGTTGAAGATTCCCACCATCGGCATCGGTGCCGGCGCCGCTACCGACGGACAGGTGCTCGTGTTACAGGACATGCTGGGTATCACACGTCAGTTTAAACCGCGCTACCTGCGCACCTATGGCACCTTTGGTGAGGACATTGCCAATGCGATTCGCCACTACATCAACGACGTCAAGAGCAGGGATTTCCCCAACGAGAAGGAACAATACTAAAAAAGAGAAGCCCGCCGTATGGCGGGCTTCTCTTATAATAAAGGATAGGGTTATTTCACCACTTCTGTTTCTACATACTCTTCTTGGTCTTCCAAGGCTTTCTTCTTCTCTTCGGTGTATCTCTCGAGGGCGTTGATGCCAGCTACAGCGACGAAGCAGCTGATGCCGATGCCCAGGAAGCCGCAGCCGATGAGGATGCTTACTGTAGCCGAGATAGCCTGGGCGGCCTGCTCGGTGTAAAGGATGGACCACATGCCGAGGGCTACCACAGCGAGGCCTGCCACGAGCATAATCCACCATCCCTGCGCCTTCGCCTTGTTGTAGGTGATGGCGCTCAGGATGAAGTCTACGCCTTCGAAGATAACGAAGATGCCCAGAATGGCGATGACGATATCGGGGCGGAAGATGACGATACCGCCCATGATAATCATCAGCAGTGCTGCCGACAGGCGCACCGATTCGTTGTCACGGCTGAAACTCTTATAACCCATGATGAAGAAGACGACACCGCTGATGACAAACACGATGCCGGCAATCTTCGCCAGCGTCTCCATCATTTCGTTGCGTGACAGGAAGCACAATACCGCCAGGGCGGTAAAGGCGATGCCCCTAATGATGAAACTCATTTTGCTACTTTTGAACATGGCTTATTTGTCTAAGGGTTTGTTGGTGGCGGCCTTGTTGGCACCCTGCGGGGTGGCGATGCTGGCGCGCATGTCGGTGTCGGCCTGGATGTTCTTCATGCGATAGTAGTCCATGATGCCCAGGTTGCCGTTGCGGAAGGCTTCGGCCATGGCCAGCGGCACTTCGGCTTCGGCCATGATGACTTTAGCGCGGGCCTCTTGGGCTTTGGCTTTCATCTCCTGCTCGCTGGCGACAGCCATAGCGCGGCGCTCCTCGGCTTTGGCCTGGGCGATATTCTTGTCTGCATTGGCCTGGTCCATCTGCAGCTGTGCGCCGATGTTCTTACCCACATCGATGTCGGCAATGTCAATCGAGAGAATTTCGAAAGCTGTGCCGCTATCGAGGCCCTTGGTGAGGACCAACTTGGAGATGCTGTCGGGGTTCTCCAGCACCTGTTTGTGACTCACGGCCGAGCCGATGGAGGTGACGATACCCTCACCGACGCGGGCGAGGATGGTCTCCTCGCCGGCACCGCCGACAAGCTGCTTGATATTGGTGCGCACGGTGACACGGGCTTTAGCTATCAGCTGGATGCCGTCCTTGGCGACAGCAGCCACGGGGGGAGTGTCGATGACTTTGGGATTGACGGAGGTCTGCACGGCCTTCAGCACGTCGCGGCCTGCCAGGTCGATGGCTGTGGCTGTCTTGAAGTCCAGGTCCATATTCGCCTTGTCGGCGCTGATCAGGGCGTTCACGACGGAGGCTACATGGCCACCCGCCAGATAGTGCGCCTCGAGGTCGTTCTGCTTCAGTTTCAAACCTGCCTTTGTGGCGTAAATCATGTTATTGATGATTACGGTGGGAGGCACCTTGCGGAAGCGCATGAAAATGAGCTGCACCAGCGAGGTGTGGACACCCGAGACAAGGGCCTGGAACCAGATTCCGATGGGAACCAAATAAAGGAACAGGATCAGTGCGATAAAGCACACTCCGATGATAATCATTGTTTCGATAGGCATAAGGCTGTATTTTTAATTAATAATTATACTTAATCATTCATCACTCAATCGAACCTGTTGTCGTCGGTTTCCACCACGTCGATGCGGTAGCCTTCGGTACCCACCACCTCGATAGGACGGTCGGGGTCGATAAACTTGTTAATGGCGTGAACCTCCATCTGCTCGCCGTTGATGAGGGCTTTGCCCGTGGGGGCCAGACGCGAGATGGTGACACCTCGTGTCCCCGCTTTGACGATGGGCTCTAGCTGGTTAACCTTGCTGTCACTCTCCTCGTTCAGACTGAAGCGCTGCCATGTTTTCTTCTTCATGAATAGAGCTAGCAGTAACACACATAGTCCTATGGAGCACAGCAGAATGGTCGTTCCTACACCGTTGCCGTAGAGCAGGAAACTTTGCCAGACACCGAAGCCTAGGAGTAGTACGCCGAACACACCCGCAACACCGCCAGGCAGTGCCACAATCTCCAGGGTCAGCAGTATGACCCCCAGCAAAAGAACGATAATTAATAATGTAGTATTCATTTTACGTTTCAGGATTTACTTTCATCACTCATCACTCCTCATTCATCACTCCTCATTCATCATTCATCACTTAACTTTCCACAATCTCACTGGTCAGCTGCTTGTTCAGTAGTGCGGTGTGCATTGGAAGAAGGTCGGAGTAGGAGCCATGTTTGATTGTGCATTTCCCGTGGCAATGGACCAGGATGGCACACTGTTCGGCCTGTTCGGCTGTGTGACGGCAGATGTCGACGAGCGCTTTGATGACATAATCGAAAGTGTGAACGTCGTCGTTCCATAGCACCAAACTGCAGCCGTTGTCTTCTAATACGGCGGCCTCGTTGTCCTCCTGCGGACTTACATATGGCTTATTCTCTTCCAATTTCAACTATGATATTTTACTTTTTAGTTTTTACTTTTTACTTATCTCCTTCCAAAAGCGCTACGGCTTGTGCGCTAATGCCTTCTTCGCGGCCTTCGAAACCGAGGTGCTCGGTGGTGGTGGCTTTTACAGAGACCTGCTCGAGGTCGATGCCTAGTGTGTCGGCGATGTTCTGTCTCATCTGCGCAATGTGCGGTGCCATCTTCGGACGCTGGGCTACAATTGTACTGTCGATGTTGCCCACACAGTATCCATGCTCCTTCAGCAACCTGCCCACGTGCGACAGCAACTTCAAGCTACTGATGCCTTTGTACTGAGGGTCTGTGTCGGGGAAATGTTTGCCTATGTCGCCCAGTGCTGCCGCCCCCAGCAACGCGTCGCAAATCGCGTGCAACAACACGTCGGCGTCGCTGTGTCCCACCAGCCCATGGCTATGCTCGATGTGCACACCGCCAATCCACAGCGGCAAGCCCTCCTCGAGCCTATGCACGTCATATCCCGTCCCAATCCTCATCTTAGATGTTTTACGTTTAACGTTGATATGTTTTACGTTTTATGTTTTACGTTCATCACTTACTCGGCTTCATATCCCAGCCGATGGAGATGCGGATGGTGTTGGCCAGCGAATTCGTGGAGACCGTCGTGGTGGGGATAAGGTAGGCGAAGTCTCCGGAGAACTGGCTGTAGCGAATTCCGAAACCCACCGTGGCGTATTGGCGACCGCCCTTGTTGGCATGTTCATAGAAGTATCCCGCACGGAAGGCAAAGGTCTCTGCATACCAGTACTCTGCGCCAGCCGAGATTTGTATCTCCTGCATCTCCTCCTCGAAACCGCCGGGGGCGTCGTTGAACGACTGCAGCGCTCCTGCAATCACACCGATGTTGTTGTACTCCGTATAGTTCGAAGCATAACGTGAAGGGTAGGTTACCCCGTCCTTCGTGTAGGGTGGGGTGGGGACCAGCAGTTTGTTGAAGTCCAGCAGCACCGAAATCTTGTTATAGCTGTCCAATTTGTTCGTATAGCGTCCGCCCAGACGAAGGTTCGCAGGCAGGAATTCCTTGTCGTTGTCGTCATTCGAGTATGACAACTTGGCGCCGAGGTTCGAGATGAAGGCACCGAGGGCATAGCTCTGTACCTCGTCGATGCTGTCGGTGAAATACAGTCCGATGTCGGCGGCCAGCGAGTTTGCGGCCTGTGTGGCGGTGTTGCCGCTACCATCGCTGATGGTCTGGCCGTTGGTGAGGTCTGAACGCATGTAGCGTCCCGTGGCACCCAAGGCAAGGTGGTCGCTGACCTTCAGCGCATAGGTGGCATCGATAGCAAACTCGTTGGGGTGCAAGGTGTTGATTTTCTGTCCGTCGATGTCCGTCATGTCGATGTCGCCGAGGGTGAAGTAGGTGAGGCTCATTGCCGCCGTGCTACGGTCGTTGATGCGGTAGTAACCTCCAAGATAGAACAGATTCATGTCACCCACGTTCAGTTTGCGCAGCCAGGGAGTGTAGGTGGTGCTCAGCCCGATGTTACCATCGATGAAAGCAAACTTGGCGTTGTTCCAGTGAGCCGAGTAGGCGTCGGGCGTCGAGGCTACGCCGGCGTCGCCCATGGCTGCCGACACGGCATCGGGGGCGATGAGGAGGATGGGCATACCGGTGGAGATATAGTTCTTGTTCGAGGCGTCCTGTCCAATCCAGGAGGACTGGGCGCTGAGGGTGCTGCCCAAGGCGGCAAGTAACATCAGAAAAGTGAGTTTCTTCATCAATCTATTTTTTCTATATAATCTATCGTTCTAAGAAAATCTTTTTCCCATAACGCGGGGAAATAATTTTTATTGTGTCAGCGTACGATGCATTTGGTGGTTATTTGTCGAGTCTCGCCGTTGTTGTCGGTCACCACCATGCGTGCCAGATAGAGTCCGGGGGGGACGTTGGCGACATCCCAGCGCACAGGTCCTACAATGAATCCGTCGGTCGAGATATTGGGCGTGTGGCGGAGTACCATTTGCCCATAGGTGTTGTATATTTGCAGTTCGGCTGAGGCAACGGCTTGGGGATCGTTGACGCGCAGCGAGAACTCAGCCACGGAGGTGGCGGGGTTCGGCGCGCAGGTCAGTCTCGAGAATGCCAATGTGTCGCTGCTCCGCACCACGAAACTCACTGTCGATGAACTCGACACCCCGAAGATATTCCAAGCCTTTACCGTCACAGTGTGCCGTCCGGGGGTTAAATCTTCCAACTTGTACTTCACACTTCCTCGACGGCTGTCCGCGATATCCTGCTCGTATAGGTCGTTCAGCACGATAAGGCTGTTGGCATTGTCGTCCAGCACCGCCGTGATGTCGTGTCCGAGACCTGTTCCTACATTGATTCCTGCCGAGTCCGAAAAGAATGCCAGCAGGGTGGGAGAGGGGCCTGTCAGTCCACCACTGTGAAAGTTGGTGTCTCCCATGTAGAGTGTTACCTCCGGCGCTCCCGCTGACCACGTCGAGTCGCACAGGCCGCCTAGCATCAAACTCTGGAAGCTGCCCGAGGCATGCTCTGTGGCCGACTTCGCATAGTGGCTCAGCTTGCAGTAGTCATAGCGATATGACACATCTCTCGGTACAATGAAGCTGTACTCGAATTGTCCGCCTACCACCTCGTGGCTACCGCGGTAAAGTACCGTCTTCTGTTGCCAGAAACTTACCTCTGTACCGGGATTGTCGTTCGCCAGCGTCGTCGATTGCATCTCCCGGTCGTAAACCACAGGATAAACTGTGCCGTCGAAGTCGCTTACTAGCGCTCCGCTCCCGTCCACAATCTCACCTCTCACCGTCACTCGCGACAGTACCTCGGCTTTTAGACTATCTATTCCCTCTACCGGTTCCCCATTGATTTCTGTCACCCTCACTCGGTTTGTCGGTCGGCTCAGGCGCAGTGCTGGGTCACCAATCAGGTTGATGCACGGCGACACCGCCGTGCGGTTCTTTGCTTTCCGCAGTGCATCGCCGATGGTGTTAGTTTCCTCCAAAGCATACATCACCACATCCTTGTTGAATCGCTCCACATGGCTGATGGGGCGCGACGCACTAATCACTCCTATCGCACCTCCACGGGCCAAAACGAAGGCCTCAGCTCCGCAAATGCCCTCAGTCTCGTCGTAGCGGCCATACGAACAGGTGCTCGTTACCATCAGCGGCAGGCGGTCCTCATTGCTGTATCTCGCAATGTCCGACAGCTCGATGAAGCGTTCCGTGCCGATATATGTCATCGATCCATGCCCGATGTAGTTCAAAAGTAGGCAGCCGTAGTTTATCCGCCGCCGCAACGCGTTGTTCAGGTCAGGATAGTAGGAACCTATCGTGCCCGACTCCTGCTGATAAGCGTCTGCATAGAGCCGGTCGATATTCAGCTGCGGCATCGAGGTCTTGATGCTCGTTGCGATAACTTCCGACGAGTGGGCGAAAACACTGTCGCCTCCTCGTCCGGGGTCTGCATCGTCTGCCAGCAGCGCCACCACGTTACGCCAGTCGCCTCGCACTTCGTCGTCTAGCAGATCCCGTCGCGTCATGTAGCCCGTTAACTTGTCTACCATCAGCGCTGCCTCCTCTATATTCTTCGCCGGCAGGCGTCCTACGCTCACGTCCATCACCTCGGTATAGCTGCTGCCGCCGTTTTCGTCCAGGTAGCCCATCATGTCGTCGCTGCCGTACGACGAACCATCTTCGTCGAACGAATAGGACGTCTCATACGTTACCACTGTCGGTAGTCTCCGTCCTTCCAGGTCGCGATTGTCATAGCTTCCTTTTCCGAAAAGTAGCAGGTATCGCGGCATCTCCGACGGATATTTTTTCTTCAGCCAGCGGAGCAGCGCACGGACAGCCATCGGGTCCTGTTTGCCGGAAGAAAACTCGTTGTATACAGCCTCGTCAGTCGTTACCAGCGTCGTGATTCCGTCCATCAACTCGTGCATCATGGCTAGCTCACGCGCCTTCTCGATGAAGTCGCGGTGAGTCACTATCACCAGTTTCGCAGCTTCGTGTCCATGCAGGTCTTGGTTCTCAAGCGGATTGATCGATATTGGCGTCAGGCAACTTTCTTTGTCGAAAATCACATACTTCCGACCCAGTTCCGTGCTGTCAGTCCAGCATCCACCGCTCACAGTCATCTTCCGCTCTCCTCCAGCCTTTGTCACATCCCACACCTCCATCTGGCTACTCAGTGCTCCACTTGCATCACTCACTGCGAACTGCGCCACACGTCCCGCAGCACGGTCGCTCCTCACCACACGCTGTCCTCCGTTCCACTGCAGCGACGCCTCGGCACTCAGTTCGATAAAATCTAGATATCCTGCTCCCGAATTCTCTGTCGGAACAAAAGTTAACTCGAACCTATAGGTGTTCCCGCTGCCGCTCAGTTCCCTTGTCAGGGTGCGGTACGGATTCGATGCTGTGCAGGTCATCTCTGAACTCCACCCACCGACCTCCGAACTCAGAGAAAACCGTCCCCCTTTCGTCGTTGCGGCAGCCCACCGTAGTCGCACTTTTCCTGTCACACTTCCGGAAAGCTGCAGTTCGTAACTCCGTGACGGCACGGCCGTCGTCAGCTTCTCGCCTACCCACACTTGGCCGCTGTGGTACATATTTGTCAGGTCGTTGTCTACATGTGCCACTGTGGTATATGTCGTCAGTGTTGTATCATGCTCTGATCTCCACTCTCCACTCTCCACTCGCTTCGCTCCGCGGCATGATGCCGTCAGGAAATAGTGGTTTTCCACGGCATAGGCATGGTGTTCGAAAATCCAGGTGGACTGCTGCCGATTGTAATGCCATCTCTCGGCCCCCTCGCCCCAGAATAGCAACTCGTCGCCGTCGTCGAAGAACCCGTTGCCGTTATGGTCAATTACTTCTGTGGCCACCTGCGGGACATCCGCTGTCGGAGTTTCGTAATTCCTTTCCGACAACATCCCGCCGCCCATGCCGTATACCGCCAGACTGTCCATCTTCACTCCTCTCAGCGTAGGAATGTTGGCGGTCGTGATGCGGTACATGCCTTCTTCGCTCACGGTTAGTTTCCACCAATGTCCCTTCGCTAGCACCGAATGGTCTTGAGCGGTCGAGGTGAGGGAAAAAGTAAAAAATAAAAGGTAAAAAGTAAAAAGTCTGTAGCCGATAGCAGGTAGCCGGTAGCTACCTGCTACCCGCTGCCTGCTGTCTGCTTTATGTTTCACGTTTTTCAAATTTCAATTTTTAATGGGTACGCATGCGTCTCGCCTGCTTTCTTTCAAATTCTCACGTTCTTATTTCGTGAGTCTATTAACGCAAAAAAATAATAATTATTGTTTTACGTTTTGCTTTTTACCTTTTGGTTTTTACTTTTCACTTTTTAGATAAAAAAATCTTTCCTCTGCACAATAATATCTCTTTTTTGCAGTTATTAGCCCGGAATAACCTTTACTAGGCCCCGTAGTTCAGCTGAATAGAACGTCGGATTCCGGTTCCGAAAGTCGTGGGTTTGAATCCCGCCGGGGTCACCAGTTGGAGCTTTACGTTTTTGCGTAAAAACTGATGCTTCATGGAACTACCTATACATATTTTATATAGAACTCCGCATTCCTTGCGGCGTTGCCTATTTCCCCTCCAATCATGTCTCTGTTAAAGTAAAATAACCCACCTATCATTCATCACGTGAAAAAAACATCCCACCCTCTGATGCATCTCTTGGTGCTGTCGCTGCTGTCGCTCGTACTTATGGTAGTGTCTGTTATTGTCCAGATGGCCTTCGGCGGCGTTAATATGAACCAGGCTGGCAACGAGAGCGCGCTCCTTCTTTGGAATTCTTTCTCCCAGTTGATGATCTTCGCCCTGCCTGCACTGCTGGTCGTCCGTATCTATTATGCGGGTGCCGAACGCGGCTTTCTGCGGCTCGACTTCTCTCCTCGCCGTTGGCTCCTTGCTCTCGTCGGCGTCGGCGTTCTGGCACTGTCGATTCCGCTGATAGAATGTCTTACCCAATGGAATGACGGCTGGCATTGGACGGGTCCCTGGGAGGCTGTCGAACGTAAGCTTCGGGCCATTGGAAAGCAGTCGCAGCTTACCGTCCAGGCTATGATGACCCACTGCCACCCGCTGCTTAACCTCTTCGGCCTTGCCCTTGTTCCCGCCGTTTGTGAGGAGGTGTTCTTCCGCGCCGGTGTCCAGAATCTCCTCCACCGTTGGCTCTCAAAATCACTCTCCACTCTCTACTCTCCACTCTCCACTAACCTCGCCATTTGGCTCACCGCCGCCATTTTTAGCCTTGTCCATGGTGAAGTCTTCGCCTTTATGCCACGTTTCGCCCTTGGGGCTTTGTTGGGCTATCTCTATTTCTATGGCCAATCGATACTTGTTAATATCACTGTCCATTTCATTAATAATGCCATCGTTGTGGCGCTCTATTGGCTCGCCGCCAACGGTGTCTCCAGTGTCGATCCCGAGGCAACTATGGCCCTCCCGTGGCCTATGGTGGTTGGGTGCTCTGCCGCTGCCGTTGTAGTCCTCTGGTTTGTCTTCGTTAAAAGGTTAAAAACTAGTAAATAGGGCTATGAAAACAGTTCTTTTTGCAAATGAAATGCAACTGTCTTGGAAAAATATTATATGTTATTAGTATGCTGTAAATCAGTATATTTGTGTTGTGTAAAATGTTAAAAAGAGGGTGTGCGAAAAAAAAATATTCGCTGATTGAAAAAAAAGTAGTATTTTTGCACTCCGATTTTTGGTTGAAAAACAGAGAATAAGATTAACAAATAAAAAAGATTCATTAAAATGACAAAGGCAGAAATCGTAGCTGAAATAGCTCAGAAAACCGGTATCGAGAAAGTCGCCATCCAGGCCACTGTCGAGGAGTTCATGACCGTTATCAAAGAGAGTCTCTCCGAAGGTGAGAATGTGTACCTGCGTGGTTTCGGCAGCTTCATCGTGAAAAAACGCGCTGAGAAGACTGGCCGCAATATCAGCAAGAACACCACCATTATCATCCCCGCTCACAATATCCCCGCTTTCAAGCCCGCCAAGACTTTCATGCAGGATGTCAAAAAGAAAGTTAAATAATTATAATCTGTAAGAGCTATGCCTAACGGAAAAAAGCACAAACGTCACAAAATGTCTACGCACAAGCGTAAAAAACGCCTGCGCAAGAATAGACATAAGAAGAAATAATTAAGTTTCTTCTATCATCCAAAAACTAAAACAAATTACACACCTTCCCTCGGGATAGGTATGTAATTTGTTTTTTATGTATATCGATAATTGAATGGATAAAGAACTCGTAATATCAAGTGGCGACGAGGGTGTACAGATAGCTTTGTTGGAAGACAAACGCCTGGTGGAACTTCATAAAGAGAAGACCACTGAACAGTTCGCTGTGGGCGATATCTTCTTCGGCAAGGTGAAGAAAATCATGCAAGGCCTCAATGCTGCCTTCGTTGATGTAGGCGGCGACAAGGAGGGCTTTATGCACTACCTAGACCTTGGGCCCGACTACGGGTCGGTCGACAAATACCTGCGCCTCGCCATGAATGGAGACAAGAGCGCTGCCACACTCGACAACTTTAAAATAGAACCTATCCTGGAGAAGGTGGGCAACATGGGCGATGTGCTCAAGGTTGGCCAGCCTGTACTCGTGCAGGTTACCAAGGAACCTATCTCCACCAAGGGCCCCAAGGTGACGGGCGACATCAGCATTGCTGGCCGTTACCTGGTGCTCACACCTTTCAGTAACAAGGTTTCTATCTCGCAGAAAATCAAGAAAAACGACGAACGTAACCGCCTTCGTCGTCTCATGCAGAGCATCCGACCCCAGAACTTTGGTGTCATCGTGCGTACCGTCGCAGAAGGCCGTACGGTGGCCGAACTCGATACCGACCTGCACCAGCTTATGGAGGCCTGGGATAAGATGACGCAGAAACTCAAGCGCGTCAACGCCCCCTGTCGTGTACATGCTGAACTCGGCACCACCTCGGCATTGCTTCGCGATGTGCTGACCGACGATTTTGCTACCATCTATGTTGACACCCCCGAGCTCTACAGCGAGGTGCGTCAGTTCCTTAAAGGTATCGACCCCGGCAAGGAGGACATCGTCAAGCATTACAAGATGGAGTCGCCTATCTTCGACCAGTTCGGCATCTCGCGCGACATACGCCGTGCCTTCGGCAAGATTGTCACCATCCGTTCGGGAGTCTATCTATATATAGAACACACCGAGGCAATGCACGTCATCGATGTCAACAGTGGCAACCATATCAAGGCTGGCAGCGGCCAGGAAGACACCGCCCTGCAGGTGAATATCGAAAGCGCCAAGGAGATAGCCCGTCAGTTGCGTCTGCGCGACATGGGAGGCATCGTTATCGTCGATTTTGTCGACATGAACAAAGCCGAGAACAGAAAAAAACTCTTCGACGTAATGACCGAGGAGATGCGGCGCGATAAAGCCCGCCACACTATCTTGCCGCTCAGCAAGTTCGGCCTCATGCAGATTACGCGTCAGCGCGTACGCCCTGCCATGGAGGTCGATGTGCAGGAGAAATGTCCTTTCTGCGACGGCACGGGTCATATCAAACAGAGCCTCGTGGTGGTCGACGAGATTGAGTCGAGCCTGAAGTTCCTCTTGACTTCCGCCATCGAGAAGCGCCTTACCCTCGTCACACATCCCTTCGTCCACGCCTACCTCACTAAAGGGGGCTGGCTGAAGAGCCTCCGCTCGCAATGGAAACGAAAATATCATGTCAAACTCGACATCCAACCGTCGGAGAAATATAGTCTGTTGGATTTTAAATTCTTCCATGAGAATGGCGATGAAATACAAATGTAATCTTGCACTCCTTGCACTTCTTGTACTCTCTGCTCTCCACTTGTATGCACAAGAGCACACAAGAGGTATCGATGTCTCTAAGTTCCAAGGCACCATCAACTGGACCAAGGTCGCCAAGGACAAGACCATCAAGTTTGTCTATATCAAGGCTACGGAAGGAACCTCGAACCGTGATCCCAATTACCAGACCAACATCAAGAAGGCCCGTAAGGCAGGGTTGTTGGTGGGTAGCTACCATGTCTATAGTTCGAAGACCACAGCCTATCAGCAGATGGGCAATTTCAAGAAGCAGGTCAAAAAAAGTGACCAGGACCTGGTGCCGGTACTCGACATCGAAGGCTATCATGTCAATAGGCTCAATATGGAGCGTGTCGATAAGATACTCGAACTCATGGAGAAAGAGTATGGCGCCAAGCCGATGATCTACACCAGTGAGAAACTCTTCAAGGAACATTTTAGCGGCAAGAAATACCGTCAATACAAGATTTTTATTGCCAACTATCGTGGCACCCCCACGGTGCGCTATACTTTGTGGCAGTTCACCGAGAAGGGGCATGTCAGTGGCATATCGGGACCTGTGGACATCAGCAAGTTCAACCGCGGCAGCGGTCTGAGCGATATCAAACTGCCCAAGAAGAAGTCGAAGTCCGATGACAAGTCCGACACCAAGGAGGACGACAAGGAAGACGACACCGCAGAGACTGACACAACTGCTACCGCGATGAAATAATATGGAGCTCCGCAGCGATGCGGAGCTTCTTTTTTTTAGGGCTTTAATGTTAAATAAAGTTAAAGAGTGAAACGAAATGGGCATTTCTGTGTCTATATAGCGTGAATGAAACCAAAAGCCCAAATGTCAAAACCATGATAATGTTTTGGGCAGGAAGACGGCTCTCAAGAGCCGTCTTTTTTGTTTCAAGAAGGGCTATTTTTCTTTATTTTATTTATATTTATAAAAAAAGTTGTATCTTTGCAGTTCG
The DNA here is from genome assembly GCA_902774395.1 of uncultured Bacteroidota bacterium. GTDB lineage: Bacteria > Bacteroidota > Bacteroidia > Bacteroidales > P3 > Colimorpha. The sequence continues at coordinate 117,656 of CACYIK010000002.1, read as the reverse complement.
AATCATAGTGTAAAAACAATAAACAAACAATACAACAACAATGCAGAAAAGTAAAGTAGGACTTGATTTTAACGAGGTTGAGCATGCTCGTTCGGTAGCCCGCAAGATTGCCGGACAGGTGCAGGATTTCGTGGAAGATTACACCACCGTGGCTGTGGAGCGCACGTTGTGCCGCTTTCTTGGCATCGACGGTATCGACGACAATGATGTGCCTATGCCCAACGTCGTTGTGGAGCACCTGAAGAGCAATGGTGTCCTTGGCGAGGGCGTGATGTTTTATGTGGGCAACGCCATGGTGGAAACCGGAAAGAACCCGCAGGAGATTGCCGAGGCCATTGCCGCTGGCACCCTCGATATCACCAAACTTCCCGTCCATGCAAAAGCCGACATCGACAAGGTCCTTGAGCCCGTCATCAACGCCACAATAGAGAAAGTGCGTGGCAACCGTCTGCGTCGTGAGAAATATATCGAGACGATAGGCGAGGGTAGTAAACCCTACCTCTACATCATCGTGGCTACAGGTAATATCTATGAGGATGTGGTGCAGGCTCAGGCCGGTGCCCGTCAGGGTGCCGACATCATCGCCGTGATCCGTACCACAGGTCAGTCGCTCCTCGACTATGTGCCTTACGGCGCCACCACCGAGGGCTTCGGCGGCACCTTCGCCACCCAGGAGAATTTCCGCATCATGCGCAAAGCATTGGATGAGGTTGGCGAGGAAGTAGGCCGCTACATCCGCCTCTGCAACTACTGCTCGGGTCTCTGCATGCCGGAAATCGCTGCCATGGGTGCGCTGGAAGGACTCGACGTGATGCTCAACGATGCTCTCTATGGCATCCTCTTCCGCGACATCAACATGCAGCGCACGCTGATTGACCAGTATATGAGCCGTATCATCAACGGCTTCGCCGGCGTTATTATCAATACCGGTGAGGATAACTACCTCACCACCGCCGACGCCTATGAGGAGGCTCATACCGTGTTGGCTTCCGACCTCATCAACGAGCAGCTGGCCCTCATGGCCGGTCTGCCCGAGGAGCAGATGGGACTCGGCCACGCCTTCGAGATGGATCCCATGCTCGAGAATGGTTTCCTGTACGAGTTGGCACAGGCACAGATGATCCGTGAGATCTTCCCCAAAGCCCCGCTGAAATACATGCCGCCGACCAAGTTCATGACCGGCAATATCTTCCGTGGCCACATCCAGGATGCCCTCTTCAATGTCATCGGCCAGTGGACTCACCAGGGTCTGCAGCTGCTGGGTATGCCCACCGAGGCTATCCACACTCCCTTCATGAGCGACCGCTACCTCTCCATTGAGAACGCCAAGTATATCTTCAACAACATGAAGGATATCGGCGAGGAAGTGGAGTTCAAAGAGGGCGGCATCATCAAGAGCCGTGCCCAGGAGGTGCTGCACAATGCCACCAAGCTCCTCGAGACCATGGAGAGCGAAGGCCTCTTCACCGCGTTGGAGAAGGGTATCTTTGCCAACGTGAAACGCCCGAAGACCGGAGGTAAAGGCCTCGACGGCGTCACCCTCAAGGGCGAGCACTACTTTAACCCGTTTGTGGAATTAATGAAAGGTAAAAAGTGAGGATAAAAAGTTGAAAAGATTAAAAGATAAAAAGATTCAGGACCTTTTAATCTTTCAGCGACCGAAGGAAGCGCAACTTTTAAACTTTTAAACTTAAGAAAAATGAGCGAAGGTTTGTATTCAATGGAGGCTAAGGATTACGACAAAACCTTAGACCTCACCAAGATAAAGCCATACGGCGACACGATGAACGACGGCAAGGTGCAGCTGAGCTTCACCCTGCCGGTACCTGCAGGTGCCGAGGCCGAAGAGGCCGCCAAGCAGCTGCTTAAGAAGATGGGCTTCGAGAACCCTCTGATAGTTTATCAGAAGGAGCTGACCGAAGGCTTCTGCTTCATGAACTGCTACGGTTCGCTGACCCATACCGTGGACTATACCAGCATCCACGTGCCTAAGGTGGAGTCGACCACAATGGACATGCACGAGTGCGACGAGTATATCCGCGAGCACATCGGCCGCAAGATTGTCATTGTGGGAGCTTCGACGGGTACCGACGCCCACACCGTGGGTATCGACGCCATCATGAACATGAAGGGCTATGCCGGCCACTACGGCTTGGAGCGCTACGATATGATTGATGCATACAACCTTGGCAGCCAGGTGCCCAACGAGGAGTTTATCGCCAAGGGCATCGAGCTCCATGCCGACGCCCTCATCGTGAGCCAGACTGTCACGCAGAAGGATGTGCATATCAAGAACCTCACCGAGCTCGTCGAGATGCTCGAGGCCGAGGGCCTGCGCGACAAGGTCATCCTTATCTGCGGCGGTCCGCGTATCAGCCACGAGTTAGCCAAGGAACTTGGTTACGATGCCGGCTTCGGCCCCAACACCTATGCTGACGACGAGGCCTCCTATATCGCCCAGGAGATGGTCGCCCGCGGATGGAAGTGATGGTTTGTGCGCGGCGCCGCGCCACACAATCAAGCAATCAAACAATCAAACAATTATAAAAATGGAAAAAGAACAGATTAAACCCTTTATCGCCAAGCGCGCAGCCCAGGAGCTGCACGACGGCGATGTCGTCAACCTTGGTATCGGTCTGCCGACCTTGATTCCTAACTTCCTGCCCGAAGGCGTCCACGTCATCCTGCAGAGTGAGAACGGTATGATTGGCATGGGTCCCACCCCCGAAGAGGGTAAGGAAGACCCCTGGTTCATCAACGCCGGTGGTGGCTACATCACCCATGTGCCCGGTGCTTCGACCTTCGACAGCGCCACCTCTTTCGGCATCATTCGTGGCGGCCATGTGGACGTCAGCGTCCTCGGCGCCATGCAGGTCGATGAGGAAGGCGACCTCGCCAACTGGATGATTCCTGGCAAGAAGACTCCCGGTATGGGTGGCGCCATGGACCTCCTGGTGGGTGCCCGCAAGGTCATTCTCGCCATGGAGCACACCGCCAAGGGTAACCCCAAGATTCTGAAGAAATGCACCCTGCCGCTCACCGCCAAGGGACAGGTGAACATGATCATCACCGAGATGGGCGTCATGGAGATCACCCCCAAGGGCATCGTCCTGACCGAGATCAATCCCGAGTTCACCGTCGAGCAGGTGCAGGCCGCTACCGAGGCTCAGCTGATCATCAGCGAGAACCTCAAACCGATGAATGCTTAATTGAATAAGATGAAAAAACTATTCATTACCGCTGTTGCACTGCTGTGCCTCTCGGGCACAGCAGTGGCGCAGCGCCATGTCGAATTCTTGTGGCGAGGCTTCTACCTCACGGGCGATGTCAGCTATGCCACCAACCTGAACTCCTCGAACGAGAGTGGTCTCAACGACACCGTGTCGGCTTTGATGCCGTCGTTCTCCGTCGGCTACCAGTTCCGTAAGGAGGCCGCCGTGGGTATGGGCTTCAGCTACCTGGCCGATCCGACAGGTGCCTTCACACAGATTCCCATTTATGCCGAGTTGCGCAGCCACTTCATGCGCAGCCGCCTGACGCCCTATGGCGTCTTGCAAGTGGGCTACACGCTGCCCGTCGGCACGTCGAGCGAGCCCCCTTCGACCAAGATCACCGAGGGTGGCTTCTATGTAGGTTTCGATTTCGGTGCCCGCTATGCCGTCAGCCGCACGGTGGCCTTCGCCGCCCATGTCGGTCTCAAGGTGCTCATGGATAACCATGTGCAGCGCAGCGATGCCCTCAATGTGCCGATGCTCGACGATGCCGTCAGCCTCTACCTGCTGACGGGTGGTATCACCTTCTATCTCGGCAACAAATAAAAAGACGCAGAAAGATGCGAAGAGGTCTGCTGTTAGTGGCTGCCATGTGCCTGTCTGTCGTCTGCGCTTTTGCGCAGGACGACGGCACCCGCCGTGCGCCGCACTCGCTGCTGGTGCCCTACGACGACGAGCGCGCCATCACTAAGCTCGCCTATCGTGACTCCCCCTACTATCTCGAGTTGGAGGAGTGGCAGGAGAAGCAGACCGACAGCTCGACGCTCTACACCTGTCAGCTGGATGCCGACAAGGAGTGGAAGGCGTTCCATGTGTTGCTCAACGTCCGTGGCGGCCGCGCCTGCCGTGTGCTGGTCAACGGCAAGACGGCGGGCTATGGCGACGACTCGCGCCACTGGAACGAGTTCGAGCTGGACAAGTACCTGAAATATGGCAAGCGCAACAGCCTCACCGTCGAGACCCTGAAACAGTCGCGTGGCGCCTTGCTCGAGAGCGAGCGCCTGGCTACGGGCCTCAACGGCACCCCCTACCTGCTCTTCCGAGGCAACCCGTATGTCGCCGACCTGCAGCTGACGGCCGACTATGAGGCCGCATCGCTGACGGGCTCGTTGTCCATCGATGCATCGGTGTTCAACGCCTCAAAGAAAGGCCGCTACTATCTCGAGGTCGAGATTCTCGACCCCCACGGTCAGTCTCTCGACCGCATGGGTCGCTGGGTGGTCTTCGACAAGGAGAGCGATGTGACGGTCGACATGAGCCGCTCATGGAACGGCGTGGAACCCTGGACCGCCGAGACGCCGGTGCTCTATACCGCCGTGCTGCGCCTGCGCAACGAGAAGATGGAGGAAGAAGAAGTGCTGGGAGAGCGCTTTGGCTTCCGCCGTCTGGAGGTCTCCGACGGCCTGCTGACGCTCAACGGCAAGCCCTTGACGCTACGAGGCGTCATCTACCCCTATGAGGCTGTCGACAGCGACGAGGGACGCGACCTCCTGCGTGCCCGTCTGCTCCAGCTGAAACACAACAATATCAATGCGGTGCGTACCGCACTCTCACCCATGGCGCCGGTCTTCTATGAGCTCTGCGACGAGCTGGGCCTCTATGTCGTCTGCGACGCCAACCTCTTGCCGGCCTCCTCTCAGCGCCAAGCCGTGGCTACCGACAAGGAGTTTGTGCCGCTCTTCGAGCGCCGTGTGGAGAACCTCTATGGGACGTGCAAGAACCACGTCTCTATCATCGCCTGGTCGCTGGGCGACACTCCCGACAACGGCGTCTGCATGGGCGCCGCCTTCAAGCGACTGAAAGAATTGGAGAAGAGCCGTCCGGTGCTCTTCGCCGGTGCCGACTTCTCCGATAATACCGATATCGTGGCTTTCCTCAACCCCGACGGGCAGACGCTGCAGCATGCCGTCGTCAAGGCCGCAGGCCGTCCGATGGTGGCCCTTGCGGCACCCCTGCAGGATTACGACAAACTGTGGGGTAGGGTAGAGGGCCTCCGCCCGATGCAGGGCGCCTTCGTCGAATGGCCTGAGGAGCGTTACCTGCCCGATCTCAAGAACCTCTACAGTCCCTTCGACGTCCAGTTCATCAAGCAGACACCCGACGACGTCGAGTTCTTGGTGACCAACCGCAACGACTTCTCCGACTTCAGTAAATATATATTAGAATATACCATATATACTAACCAGCGCTCGAACATCACCGCCGGCGACCTCCAGCTGGCCATCCGTGGCGGCGGTGCCGAGAGCGTTAAGCTGCAGGTGCCCCCCGTCAGCCTCCAACCCGGCGAGGAGATGTTCATCCGCCTCGACCTCGAGCGCCGCAAGGCCAAGCTCGAGGAGCGCCATCTGGGCACCCGCGTCTTCCCCCTCGAGTACAAGAGCCGTCCGCGCCAGCCGCTGGTCAACGACCTGCGCCTTACGGTCGACTCGTGCGACGTCGACCACACCCGTGGCCTCGAAATCGTCAATCCCGACCTCTATCTGCCTATGACGTGGTTCAAGACCACCACGGCACAGATCAAGGGGTACACCTATAGCGGATTGGTCCTGTTCGACTATTCCCCCACGCTGTTTTTCGCCGGCCACAAAGACTGGACGTCTTCGGTGGTGGCCGTCATGCGCAGCGTCCCCGACAGCAACACTGTCTGTGTCGACGCCATGCTGCAGTATGCCGCCGCGGGCCGTCCGATGTGCGACGTCCGCGTCACCTATACCTTCTTCGGCTCCGGCGACGTCGTGGCCGACTACTCCCTCTCGCCCACCGATGCCTTCCGAGGCACCCTCGAGCCACAGCTGCGCGTCAACCTGCCGCAATGGCATGGCGACACCTTGTGGTGGTTCGGCCACGACCGCGAGGTGCTTTTCTCACAGCGCGGCACCGGCATCCCCGGCACCTATGGCGTACCGCGCGAATCCCTCAGCGGTACCTCGCGCCAGCAGGTGCGCTGGTGCGCTGACCAACTGGGCCTCGACGGCCTCTATGTCTCGCTTATTGGTGAGCCCTTCACCATGGCTCTCGACAGCAACCGCCTGACCCTCGCACCCTCCGCCGGCAGCACCGCCTTCCGCCTCCACCTCCGCGGCTATATCCCCGAGGTGGTGACCAACCTCTTCGTCGACTCTCTCTATGTCTCCGACACCCTGCGCCAGCGTCCCGAAGACTTCTATGGCACCGCCATGCCTGTCGTCAAGACCGGCATCGTCGACCCGCCGCTCATCGAGGCCTCCGCCCACCGCTTCTCGCAGCCCCTGACGGTGACGCTCACCTCGCCCGACGTGCAGTCTCAGGCCTCTGTCAAGCCTGCACCCAAGAAAGGCAAGAAAAACACTCAAACGATCAAGCAATCAGACAATCACGCGATCATCCGCTATACCCTCGACGGCAGCGAGCCCACCGAGGCGTCGCCGATTTACACAGAGCCGCTGACCCTCACCACCACCACCGTGGTCAAAGCCCGCGTCTTCACGCCCGGCAAGCCGCCGTCATTCACCGCCACACGCAAGTTCAACTACGACTATATTGTCTCCACTACCTTCTCGCGCAAGCCCAATACTCCCTTCAATGTGGGCGCCGACACACTGCTCTTCGACGGCGAAAAGGGCTATGTCGAAGACCTCCAGGAGGGCTGGCTGGGCTTCTCGGGCGACGGCGTCGTCACCACGGTGGCGCTTTCTAAGCCCATCGATGTCGACTATGTCACCCTCCGCTACGCCCATGCCCCGGCAAACTGGGCCTTTGCGCCGCGTCAGGTGACGCTGCTGCTCTCGTCCGACGGCGAGCACTACAGCGACACACTGCAGGCTACCATACCCTTCGACCCCACCGTCGAGGAGGAGAAAGCCGCCCGTGTCGTCGAGCTCCGCGTACCCGTGGGTAAGCCCGGCATCGTCAGCCTTAAAATTGACGCCCGCGCCATCGAAGCCGTCCCCGCCTGGCACCGCGCCAAAGGCCTCAACCCCTGGCTCCTCATGGACGAAATCGAAGTGGGCGAAAAGATTGGAAATTGAAAATTGAGAATTGAAAATTGAAAATTGAGAATTGAAAATTGAGAATTGAAAATTGAGATTTGAAAAATTATAAACCCCATTATTTCCATTAATTCCATAAACTCCATTAATTCCATTAGTTCCATTAGTTCCAACACCCCCATTATCCCCATGAAACCCATCAAACCCATACTATATCTCCTTGCAGCCCTCCTCTTTGTCTCCTGCGAGGTCGAGTTCTCGCCCAACGCTAAGTGGAAGAACGTGCCGGTAATCTACTGCGTCCTCGACCAGGACGACGACACCACCTGGGCGCGTGTGCAGCGCTGCTATCTCAGCGAGGATAACATCTACTCCTATGGTCTGAACAGCGACTCCATCAACTACCCTCAGGGCAGCATCGAGGTCTATATGATGGCTTATGAAAACGGGGTATTGAAAGACTCCATACCCTTCATCTATACCCTGCGCAACCGCCAGGAGGGCAACTTCGCCGGCGGCGCCCAGCCTATCTACTACTGCGTCACCCGCACCGGCAGCTCGCGCCGCCTGCGCGACAACTACCAGTATGTGCTCATTGTGCGCTCCACCGCCGACGGCCACATCATCGCCTCCTCCGAGCCCGTCTCGCTCATCCGCCAGACCGACGCCACCCTCATCACTCGTCCCTCCATCACCGTCACCACCAACAACGACACCATCGGTGGCTTCGGCTTCTACGACGTCAACCCCACCACCAACAAGCGCAACGCCTGCATCATCAAGTGGAATCTCCTCGACAACGCTCGACTCTACCAACCCTTCGTGCGCTTCTACTACCAGGAGGAGGGCGTCACTCGCTACGTCGACCTGCTGTGTCCTACCTCGCGCACCACTTCCGTGACTTACACGCGCGACAACTTCCTCGAGGACTTGAAGAACAAGCTCCAGTCCGATACCCTCCCCAAGCGCTACCTCAAGCGCGTCGACCTCTACCTCACCTGCTGCTCCGAGGAACTCAACGTCTACCTCTCCACCGCCTCGCAGATGGGCGGCCTCGATCAGGACCACGAAGTCTACAACAACATCAACGGCGGCGTGGGCATCTTCGCCTCGCGACGCACACACCTCTACAAGCGCATGCCCTCCGACACCTCGCTCAATAGCGACAACGGCCTGCTCTACTATCTCCTCAACCTCGGCGTCGGGATTTATTAAGATTTGAAAAAAAATATCTCCGAATCAATAATTTTGCGTATTTTTGCATTTTTCACCAGAATATAAAAAAGACTAAAAATCAATAAAATAAATAATCAGATGAACATCACAAGAGAGAAATTAAGTGATTTGGAACTCTGTATCAAGGTTGATATCGAGGAAAACGACTACATTGAGAACGTTAACAAGCAGCTGAAAGAGTATCAGCACAAGGCCACCATCCCCGGCTTCCGCAAGGGTATGGCCCCCAAGGGACTCATCGAGCGCATGTACAAGTCCGCCATCGTCGGCGACGCCGTGCAGAACCAGCTCAACACCTCCCTCTTCAAGTATATCGATGACGAGAAACTGCACATCCTGGGCATGCCCATGAGCAACGACGAGAAGACCGGTGAGGTCGACTTCGGCAAGCAGAAAGCTTTCTCGTTCTTCTTCGACGTGGCCGTGGCCCCCGAGTTCAGCATCGAGTGGGACAAGGTCGCCGTGAAGTACAACCAGGTGAGTGTCACCACCAAGGACGTCGACGCCGAGCTCAAACGCGTCGTCGAGCGTTATGGCAAGTTCGAGACCCCCGAGACCGTCGCCGCTGGTGACTTCCTCTATGGCAAGGCCGTCGAACTCGACAAGAACGGCAAGGCCAAAGAGGGTGGCATCGACACCTTCTCCTCCTTCAACCTCGCCAACCTCAAGGATGCCGAGTTGCTGCCCCTCTTCGAGGGCAAGAAGGCTGAGGACAAGATCGTCTTCAACCCCTCCAAGGCTTTCCCCACCGCCGACATCGAGCATGCTCTGCACCTCGACACCGCCGCCGCCAAGAAGTTCAAGGCTGACGTCGAGTTCACCCTCTCGGGTGTCTCCCGCATCACCCCCCACGAGGTCGATGCCGAGCTCTTCCAGATGGTCTTCCCCGGCCAGGACGTCAAGGACGAGGCCGCCTTCCGCAAGCTCCTCAAGAAAGAGATTGAGAAAGCCAACAACGAGCAGAGCGACTACCTCTTCGTCAACCAGGTCCGCAAGGCCCTCCTCGACCAGTTCAACGCCCCCCTGCCCGAGGCTTTCCTGAAACGTTGGTTCGCCAGCCGCGGCGAGAAAGAGCTCACCCCCGAATCCATCGAGGCCGACTGGAACGACAAGTATGTCCCCTCGCTGAAGTGGGAGCTCATCGAGGCTAAGCTCGAGGAGATCAGCCCCGTCGAGCCCACCAACAACCAGATTGTCGACTACATCAAGGATATCCTCCGCCGCAACGACCAGAAGGTTGAAGGCGAGAAGAAAGAAGAGACCGAGGACCGCCTCGAGAAGGCTGCCCGCAGCATCGCCGCCGACCGTAAGAACATCGCCCAGGTCGTCGACCGCCTCTATGCCGACAACCTCAGCAAGCTCTTCAAGGATCAGGTGAAACCCGAGGTGGAGAAAGTCTCCGCCAAGGAGTTCGCCGAGCGCGCGAAAGCATAAGAAACGTAAAACCTCAAACGTAATAACCCTAAACGGAGAATATGAAGAAGTTGCTGTTGACCCTGCTGCTGTCCGTCACCTGCCTCACGGCGGGTGCCCAGCGCGGCAATGCATACAATGACAATACCCTTTTCCTGTCTGTCAATGCGGGTGCCAACTATTACATGCACTCGGGCAGCAGCGACTTCTCGCTTCCTGCCGGAGGCCTCTATGTGGGCCGCTGGCTCATGCAACCCTTGGCGTTCCGCTTCGGCTTCGACGCCGTGCTGGCGCCCTCCTACCTGCAGACCGGCAGCTCCAACAGCTCGCTCTACCTCTTCGGCAGTGCCGAGTTCATGTGGGACGTCAACGCCACCTTCTTCCACGTCTACAACAAGGCCATCCCCACGCCCTTCCCCGTCTATCCTCTCATAGGCCTCGGTCTGGCCTACCGCCCCTCTGACGACTATGGCGGTGAGGATAACGACTTCCAGGCTATGCTGGGATTCCATCTCCCCATACGCCTCAGCCCGTCGTGGGACGCCAGCCTTGAGTACAAGTGCTTCTTCCTGCCGCAGACCTTCGACCGCAGTGCCGGCGACAACTTCATGCACATCATCACCGTCGGTGCCAACTACCGCTTCGGCGACAATCCCTACTTCCGTCGCACGCAGTATGAGTCGCGCAGCACCGACGAAGACTGGTTCATGGGCTTCGGTGGCGGCTTGAGTTTCTCCTCCTTCGAGTTCGAGTATGTCACCGACCCCGACGCTCGTCTCTGGAACTTCAGTCCCGAGATTATGATTGGTCGCAACTGGAGTGATGTATGGACCATCCGCTTTGAGCTCTCGGGCTTCTTCGCCCGCGAGCGGGCCCACGAGGAGACCGTCTCGGGCCTCAACCCCGACGGCACGCCCTTCAGCAATGTGGAAATGAAGCCCGGCAAGTGGTACATCTTCAACAGCCTCCACACCGACTTCATGATCAACCTCACGAACCTCATCACCGGCTTCCCCCGCGGCAAGAAGTGGAACTTCATGCCCTACCTCGGCGCCGGTCCCGTGTGGCGTTACCAGACTGATCCCGTCTTCACCGTCGGTGCCGACGCAGGCCTCTACATCCGCCGCTATGTCGACAACATGAGCGACATCTACTTCGACCTCAAGTACATCATGGTGCCGCCCCGTCTGGCCGGAGGCGCGGGTCCCTCGGGCTCCATCTTCGGCGTCGGATTCCCCATCGTCACCTTCGGATACGTCTACAACTTCGACCACTCCACCTCGCGCTACCGCATGCCCGTCAACAGTACGATTAATTAGGAATTAGAAATTAGGAATTATGAGAAAGATATTATTTGTTGCAGCAATAATTTCAATTTTCAATTTTCAATTTTCAACTTCCCGTGCACAGGTGGGTACCGACTTCGGCGTCAACATGTACATGTCGCTCAGCGGAGGTGTGAGCATCTACGACAACCCCAAGAACGACAACCCCATGGGGTTCTCGGGCAACTTCTCTGTCGGTAAGTGGATCCTCAGCCCCTTGGCCTTCCAGGCCACCTTCGACTTCATGTCGCTGCCTTACCTCTATACCGGCGTCGACCAGCAGGGCTCCTTCGCCCTCGGCACCGCCGAGTTCATGTGGGACTTCAACTCCACCTTCTGGCGCATACGTCATTGGAAGCTTAACTTCTACCCCATGCTGGGTCTGGGCGTCTCCTTCCGCAACGGCGGCGGCGAGGCTACCGACCATGAGTTCCAGACCATGCTCGGCGCCCACCTCTCTTACCGCTTTGCCCGTGGCTGGGACCTCTTCCTCCAGGGCAAGATGCACTTCCTCCCCGAGGCCGGCAACGGCGGCGGATGCTACCTCACTTCGCTGACCCTCGGTGTCACACGCCAGTTCACCGACTCGCCGTTCCACCGCCGCACTCAGTATGAGTCGCGCGAGGTGGCAGAAGACTGGTTCATGGGCTTCGGCTTAGGCCCCAACTTCTCCTCCTTCACCTTCGAGCACATGAGCCCCTCCGAGGGCATGTACGGCTTAGCCCCCGAAATCATGATGGGTCGCAACTATAGCAACTTCTGGACCATACGCTTCCAGCTCGGCGGCCTCACCGCCCACGAGCGCTACGACACCATCAAGGGCGAGCCTGGCGAATCCTACAGCTTCTCCACGCTGCATACCGACGTCATGCTCAACCTCACCCACGCCATCAAGTTCACCCGCGGCAAACGCCTCAACGTGCTGCCCTACCTCGGTGCTGGTCTTGTGTGGCGCTATGACCACCTACAGTTCGACATCGCCGCCGACTTCGGCGTCTTCTTCCGCTACTACATCGGACGCCACAGCGACCTCTACCTCGACGCCAAATACCTCATGGTGCCGCCCCGCATCGCGGGTGGCAAGACCGGCGAAGAAGGTCCCGGCACGGGTCTCGTCAGCTCACCCATCCTCTGGGTCGGCATCCCCTCGGTCACCGTGGGTTACATCTACAACTTCGGCCACTCCACCACCCGCTACCGTCTCCCGGCACACTGGAGTCCTGAGAGCTAGCCTTCGAGCGGCCACGAAAAAGCCACAAGCGGAAAACAGTACGAAGAAACGGCTGTTTTCCGCTTTTTTATTTCTTTGAGAAACGGCGAATTTAACAAATTAAACTAATTTTAGTCTCGACTTCATAGAAATTGTGACCTGCGTGGCAATTAGCATAATTAGAATAATACGCCGTTTTTTTTATACTTCTGTAAACGGCGAATTCAACAAATTAAACGAATTGTTGTGATAATTTCATGGAGTTAACTGCTTAGGCCAATTGTAGGCGAATGACCCGAATGCCGTATGCTTCGCGCGGCTGGGCTGCCGTCAGGCAATTTAGCAAAATTAGCCTGAAATTGACCTGCGTAGCAATTAGCATAATTAGAATAATTCGCCGTTTTTTTTTGTGTGTAAAGAATTTTTTGTATATTTGCATTGTTGATAATTGTGTATTAGATGAACGGAAATTTGTCTAACATGCTGATTTTCACCCCCACCCATACTCCCGTAAGGAAGGATTGGTTGTTAATTGTTTGTTGAAAACCTGTTAATAACGACGACGGAATGCGTTGCCGTTATCCTTTTTTTTATGTAAAAAACGATACTAATATACGATGAAAGAGACAGATAAACGTAAAAAACGCGCTTATGTGTCGCCGCGGCTGACGGCGGTCACCTTCCGCACAGAGCGCGGCTACGCCAACAGCGGCATCGACCCCCTGGTGCAGCAGCTGAATATCTGGATTTGTGAGGATGGAATGATTGCTCAGGACCAGCAGAACCATGTGGAGGTCTATGAAGTTAATTCGAATTGGACTCAGGGCAGTAATCATTTCTGGGATTAAAAAAGAAAGGACAATGGCAATGAAGAAGATATATCTTTTGGTTTTGGTGACTTTGGCTATTGCGGGCTGTCAGAAAGACTCGGCAATCAGCAGCGACAAGTTGTATCTCTCAGTAGAGGGTATGCGTGGCGGTGAGAAACTGGCTGTCGAGGGAGCTGTGTCCTATTGGGCAACGGGAGACCGTGTGCGCATCAATGATGATGTGCTGGAGGTTACAATCAGTGAAGGTGCGGGCACCGCAGTCGTCACGAAGTCTGGTGCAGGCTTCACCTCTCCCTATCGAGGTGTTTACCCGAGCAGTATCTATAGTGGGAACAGTAGCAATACAAGCTACACACTCAACCTTCCGGCCAACTACACCTATGCCACTACGACGCATTATGGCCGGACGCTGCAGAACCTGCAGGCCCCTATGGTGGCATACACCGATGAGGGTACCAACTTGAAGTTCAAGCATGTCACCGGTGCTGTGGCGGTGCAGGTGGTCAACTATTACGGCTTCACCATCGAGGTGGACAATATCGTGGTGACCAGCACGGTGAGCGAGGGCAACGCTTACAACCTGTGTGGTATGACCGCGGTGACGCTTAGCAATGGCGCCCCCGTAGTTGCTGCAAGCCGTGACGGTGTCGATTCCACGAAGAGCGTGACGATGAATTTCGACGGCACCGATCATCTGCAGATTCTTGCTGGCGACTCTGCCGTTGTGCAGATTCCGGTGCTGCCCGTGGGTGACGGCAATAAGTTCAAGGTGCAGGTGACTGTCCATAAGGTGGACCAGTCGGCCGTGAGTAAAACCTTTGAGAATACCCAGAATACTGGCGGAGCTATGCCCCGCGCCAAGATGGGCTACGCCCGATTCACCACAGGCGGATTATTTACGGTCAGTGGCACTGGCAATAACGCAAAGAAGGTTATCATTTCCCAGGGAAATTTGCAGTATAATAAAACTACTGGAGAATGGAGTTTTATGACCACACAATATGGTACTGAGGAAACTGCAAATCAAGATGTGGGTAAAGATTATGCATCACAAAATATTGTTTCTTTGTTTGGATGGGGAACAAGTGGATGGAATAATGGAAATTACTTATATCTGCCATACAAAACAGGTGATAGCTATAGCGCATCTAAAGGTTATGGTTTTGGACCGAAAAATGGATCCTCGTATGTGAATGGATTGACAGGCAATTATAAGAATTCCGATTGGGGCGTATATAACAAAATTTCAAATGGAGGAGATTCTGCTGGACGCTGGCGTACAATGACAGGAAATTCGACAGGAGAAATCTATTATATGCTCTATCAGCGTACAACGGAAACGTCAGGTTTACCAGGTACAAATAATGGTAATGCCAAATTTATTAAGGGTAAGATTGGAACAGTCTGTGGCTTGTTTATATTCCCAGATAACTATTCTCATCCGAGTGATATATCTTTGATAACAAGTTCACCAGTATACAATCAGAGAGATAATACCTATGGCTATGATCGTTTTATTGTTACAGAAACAAATTGGTATAAAATGGAAGCCTTGGGGGTGGTTTTTTTACCAGCGGCAGGGTATCGTGACGGTAAGGTGGTGCAGAAATACGGAGACTATGGAGTGTATTGGTCTTCTTCAACAATAGCGGCAAGTACAGCGTATTCGTTGTATGTTGTAAATGATGGACTTTCTTATTACTATTATGCAATTAGGAGAGATTGGGGGTGCTCCGTCCGACTTGTTCGTGATGTAAATTAGGAGAGGAGTTGAGAACTTGTCGTGGGGGTGCACAATAAAAACGCCCCCACGGTCGTTTACGATAAATAGCAAAAAAATAAATAACATAACTATGAGAAAGATTTTTACCCGATTGATGCTTTTTGTTGCGTGCGCGTTGGCGCCGCTGGGCGCCGCGGCGCAGATGACGCTGCCGTGGAGCGAGAACTTCGACAGCTACACCACCACGGGTGGTGCTACGATGCCCACGGGATGGACCCGCGTGGTGGCGCTAAACCCCACCAGTTCGTCGGCGACCTACCCTAACCTCACCACGGCCGCGAGCCATGGCACGGTGCTGAATATTATGGGTCAGGCCGGTCCCAACGACGGCACCGGCACAATAATGATTGCCACGCCGCTGATTCCCGCACCGCTCAACGCTTTGGAGCTTAGCTTCCAGGTCTACAAGAACGGCCTGAAGGTGTACCTTACCTCAAACCTCGACGACCCCGCCTCATTCACCCTTATCGGTACCTACAGTCCTGGCTGGGTATGGACGACAGTGGAGATACGTACCGACACCATCTTAGGCCTGCCCGCCACCAATGGTTACCTGGTGTTCGGCGGCAACTATGGCAATAGTGGATATTCCACGGCTTATGTCGACAACGTGACCGTCACGGCCCTCAACAACTGCGAGCGTCCCCTCGAGGTGACGGCGGAGCGCGTGGGTGTCACCACGGCGGTGCTGACCTGGACCGAGGTGGCCGACGCCGAGGGCTACACGGTGTACTACAACACCGTCGACGACATCACCACGGCGGAGTCTGAGGATGCCGACATCGCGGGCATCACCCTCGAGAACCTCGAACCCGGCACCCACTACTATGTGTGGGTGGTCACACAGTGCGGCGAGGAGTCGCTGAGCGACCCCCGTACCACGGAGTTCACCACGCAGCTGAGCTGCTACACGCTGACGAACCTGCGCCAGGTGACGGTGAACCACGAGGCCGCAGCCTTCCAGTGGGACTATGACGTGCGCGGCAACGACG
Source organism: uncultured Bacteroidota bacterium (assembly GCA_902774395.1). Classification (GTDB taxonomy): domain Bacteria; phylum Bacteroidota; class Bacteroidia; order Bacteroidales; family P3; genus Colimorpha. The sequence continues at coordinate 101,627 of CACYIK010000002.1, read as the reverse complement.
CCGACGGCGTCATCGCCATCCTGCACGACCTCAGCGACCCCGGCGCCATGGATGTCGAGGAGCAGGCCACAGGCTCGAACTACCACTTCTTCACCAACCTCGACTACACACACCAGTATACCGCCACGTTCCGCACCCTCTGCGGCGCCGACACCTCTGCGGCGCTGACGGTGCCTATCGTCTTCCGCCAGTGCGGCGAGAGCGCGCTGGCACAAGACACCGTCTCGTGGTCCAACGACCACCCGATAGTGACCTTCTACAAGTACACCTACAGCCAGATGATGTACCCCGCCGACGTGTTGGCGAACCAGGACACCATCCGTGGCATCGCCCTGCGCCGCCATGTGCGTCCCCAGTCGGTGGCCACGACGCGCAAGTTGAGCATCTGGCTGGGCCACAGCACCGCCACGGTGTCGAATAACCCCGTGCCGACGACGGGCATGACGCAGGTGGCCAACGACGTGCAGTATCTCCTGCCTAACCAGGAGTGGGACACCCTGATGTTCACCACCCCCTTTGCCTATGACGGCACGTCGAATGTCGTCGTCACCATCATCGACAACACCGGCTCGAACACCAGCATGGGAGCCAACCCCTACTGGCTGTGGCATGATTCGGAGTGGCAGATGCACTATAAGTCGAACGATAACAACCCCTACGACGGCGCTACGCCGCCGTCGGTGTCACACAAGACCCACCTGCCCGACCTGCGCTTCGTGGGCCAGTGCAACCTCGAGGAGCTCTGCGAAGCCCCCGTGCTGGCGGTGACGGCCGTCGACAGCTCGTCGGTGGAACTCGCCTGGACTGCCGGCAGCGGCGCCCCCTGGACGCTGCAGTACCGCCCCCTCGGCAGCGGCGCCTGGACAACCGATCCCGACGTGGCCTTCATGCCTTACACCCTCGACAGCCTGCAGCCCGACACGCGCTATGAGGTACGCATAGGCGTCGAATGCGACGGCCAGATGCGCTACAGCACCCCCATACCGTTCCTCACCGACTGTGCCTTCCAGCATATCCCCTTCCATTTCACCCAGAGCCAGATGGTAGTGGCATCTCAGGAAGGCTTCACCCCCTGCTGGTCGTTCTCGCAGTATATCTTCCGCGGCCGCCTCTCCGACAGCCACCGCGGCTATCTGCGCAATGCCGGCAACGGCGAGTGGATCATCCTGCCCGCCATGGCGGAGCCCCTGCAGGGTGTGCGTCTGCGCACCTGGGTGGGCTCGTCGGACCACGGCTACTTCAAGGTCGGCGTGGCCAGCCAGAGCGACTGCTCCGACGTGGAGTGGATCGACACCGTCGAGGTGACACCCAACAATCCCAACACCTCGCACGAGGAGTTCGTCTCCTACCTCGACGTCTATGAAGGCGAGGGCACCCGCGTGGTGGTGAGCCCGATAGTGAACAACAACTTCCACTATATGTACTTCTTCGACTTCCACCTGGAGCCCATCGAGGGCTGCCGTCCCGTGGTGCGTCTGACGCTCGACTCGGCCGATGCCCAGAGCCTGTCGTTCCACTGGACCGCCGTGGGCAGCGCCACACAGTGGGCCGTTTATGTCGACGGCGTGCAGCGCGGCACCGCCAGTGGCACCCCCTCGTTCACCGTCACGGGTCTCAACGCTTACACCAACTATGAGGTCAGCGTCCGCGCCCTCTGTGGCCAGGGCGACACCAGCGACGCCGTCAGCGCCGTGTTCCTCACGGGCTGCGCCAATGAGACCTGCGCCTTCACCGTCAACGGCCATTCGGCTGCCGGCGACGGCTGGCATGGTGGCTTCCTCGAGGCCTCGACGGGCAACCGCGTCATCGGCACCGTGGAGATGCGCCGCGGCAGCGACGTCAGCCAGACCTTCTTCCTCTGCGGCGGCATGCCGCTGAGCTTCCGCTGGTACAGCGGCAACGACGACAATATCTGCTCCTTCGTCATCAGCGACGAGGCGGGCAACACCCTCTACCAGACGGCCGACGCCTCGACCATCGACTCCGTCTTCTTCACCATGGACAGCCTCTGCGGCGCCCAGGGCGGGGATCCCCACGACACCACGGGTATCGGCATGGTCGACGCCTCGCAGGTGCGCCTCTATCCCAACCCCGCCAGCAGCACCGTCACCCTCACGGGTGTCGAGCCTGGCGCACAGGTCTTCCTCATGGACCTCAGCGGCCGCACCATCGCTCATCACTCATCGCTCATCGCTCATCACTCATCACTCATCACTCATCACTCATCGCTCATCACTGACCACTCAATCACCATCGACGTCAGCGGGCTGACCTCCGGCGCCTACTTCGTGCGCATCGTGGGCGCTCACACAGCCGCCGTGCGCAAGTTGATAGTCAGGTAGCCCTCCACAAACGTCAAGGGCAATATCCTACAAGCCAAGGCACTATGCCTTGGCTTTTTTATTTTTTTTAACTTTTTTTTGCATTTTATTGAAAAAATTACTACCTTTGTGGTGATGACAAAGAGGGTGAATTTTTCGTAAGAAATTAATCCTAAAACACATACAAATATGTACAAGATTGAACGGCATCCGATTCTCGACATCCCGGAGCGGGAAGTGGTCGAATTCATGTATGAAGGACACAAGGTGCAAGGACGCAAAGGCTACACGATAGCCAAGGCGTTGCACGAGGCCGGCTTCCCGGTGCACAGCCACTCGCTGCAGGGGCGCAACAGGAGTCTGGAATGTGGCATCGGCAAATGCGGTGCCTGCGAGATGCTTGTCGACGGCCGTGTACGGCGCATCTGCATCACCCCCGTCGACGGCGTGCACGAGGTGCGTTCCATCACCCATGAGGCCGACCTGCCGGGCGTCACCTTCGAGCCGCCCATGCGTCCTGAGGAGTCGGCACAGACCGTGCAGATCTACAAGACGCAGGTGGCCATCATCGGCGCCGGCCCCGCCGGTCTCGCCTGCCGCGAGCAGCTGCAGAAATTCGGCATCGACAACCTCGTCATCGACAGCAACCCCCGTATCGGCGGCCAGTTCAATATGCAGACCCACCAGTTCTTCTTCTTCGAGAAGGAGAAGAAGTACGGCGGCATGCGCGGATTTGAAATCGCCAAATCGCTTGTTAATGATGAATGTGGAATGAGGAATGAGGAATTGGATAACATCTTGCTCAACACCACCGTGTGGGACCTCCTCGAGGGACCGCGTATCGCGGTGAAGAACATCGTCAATGGCCAGATGGCATACGTCGACGCCCAGTTCCTCGTGGTGGCCACGGGCGCCGTGCCTTTCATGCCGGCCTTCGAGAACGACGACGTGCCGGGCGTCTACACCGCCGCCGTCTTCCAGAAGATGATGAACCAGGAGCACACCCTGCTGGGCAAGCGCGTGCTCACCGTGGGTGCCGGCAATATCGGCTACCTGACCTCCTACCAGGGCATGCAGGCCGGCGCCACCATCAAGGCCATCATCGAGGCCATGCCCCGCGAGGGCGGCTTCCCCGTACAGGCCAACCGTGTGCGACGCCTCGGCATCCCCATCATGACGGGCTACACGCTGGTGCGCGCGATACCTAATAAGGACTATACCGGCATCACGGGTGCCGTCATCGCCAAATGCGAGAACTTCAAGGCTATCCCCGGCACCGAGCAGGTGATAGACGACATCGACATCATCAATATCTGCACCGGTCTGGTGCCCGACAACCAGCTGCTCACCAAGGGCAAGGAGCTCTTCGGCCACCATGTCTATGGCGTGGGCGACGCCGTGCGCATCGGCGAGGGTACCAGCGCCGTGCTGCGCGGCAAACAGGCCGCCTACGAGATAGCGCAGGAGATGGCCATCCGTTTCAACTACGACGAGTATCTCGATATCTCGCGCCAGTACATAGACTCGCAGCAGCACCCCATCCGTCTGCTGGAGAAGCCCAACCTGCCCACGCCGGAGCGTATGGCCATGAAGCCTTTCGTACAGCTCGACTGCCTCTATGGTTTCGCCTGCAACCCCTGCACCTTCAGCTGCCCGCAGCATGCCATCAGCAAGCCCACCACCAGCAGCACGCCGACGGTGGACTACGACAAGTGCATCGGCTGCATGGCCTGCGTGAACCACTGCCCCGGCCTGGCCATCTTCGGCTACGACCTGGCCAAGAATTGGTGTTTTTTGCCCATCGAGTACGAGGTGGCCGACGGCGCCGAGGTGTGGCTGGTGGACAACAACGGTCAGAAGATTGGCGAAGGCAAGGTGGAGAAGGTGCTCAAAAAGGACAACAAGACCAATGTCGCCCGCGTCTTCGTCGCCCAGGTCGACGGCCAGATGACCGACGTGAAGGGATTTATTGTCAAAGAGAAATACCCGAAAGACCTTAAAGACCTTAGGGACCTTAAGGACCTTAAGGACCTTAAAGAAGACACTAAAGAGCCCACCTATATATGTCACTGCGAAGACATCACCGAGGAGCATCTGCTCGAGGTGGTGGGCGACCGCAAGTATATCTCTGTCGACGAGCTGAAGCACATCACCCGCATGGGTATGGGTCCCTGCCGCGGCAAGCGCTGCATCGCCCGTGCCCGCGGCGTGCTCCGCGCCCATGGCATCGAACTCACCGGCGACGCCACGCCGCGTGCGCCGCTGAGCAACCAGGTGACGCTGGGCGACGTCTATACCGAAGGCCGCAAGGAGGTGTATATCTTCCCGCAGGGCAACGATGTGCAGCATGAGGAGGTGAAGGTGTTCATCGCCGGCGGCGGCATCGCGGGCAGCGGCCTGTTCCGCTACTTCTCCGAGGCGGGCCTCAAGCCCGTCATGGTGAACTGGAGCCGCGGCGCCTCGTGGCGCAATATCGGTGGCGGCCGTCCGGCCTTCTCGAACCCCGACATCGCCGACATCGCACAGCACAGCCACGAGATTTTCAAAGGCATCCAGAAGGTGCACAACATCAACTACAAGCCCACGCACTATGTCAACCTCGTCCACGACGAGGCCACCTATAAGGCCCTCGACGCCAGCCGCGCCTGGAGCGACGCCTACATGATCGACCGCAAGGACTTCAAAAAGGAGATCTCGCCGCTGTGGGACGACACGCGCGACACCTACAGCCACGCCCTCATCACGCGCGACTGCTGGCAGGCTACGCCGGGCCGCGTCATCGACTACATCCGTGGCATCGGCGTCTCGCTGGGTGGCCGCTACTACGAGGACTGCGAGCTGCTCTCCGTCTGGCGCAAGGGCGACAAAGTCGTCGCTTTGGTACGCAACCACGAAGGTAAGTATATTGAATATACCTGTGGCCACTTCGTCAACGCCATGGGCTGGGGTGCCGAGAAGTTCACCGACATGCTGGGCATCGACACGGGCCTCTATCCCGTGAAGCACCAGGCCTTCATCACGCGCCGTCTGCCCATGATGGGACCCAACGGCGGCCCGCTGGACATGATTATCGACCGTCGCCACTACAAGGGCTTCAGCGCCGTCTACGGCCAGCAGTTCGAGCATACCGGCCAGATTATCGGCTGCGCCAGCCCCGACACCGACGCCTACGAGACACGCCAGAACATCAAGTACAACAGCAAAGAGTTCCTGGAGATTGTCAGCCAGGTCTTCGCCGAGTGGCTGCCGGGCCTCAAGGAGGTGAGTTTCCTGGCCTGCTGGGCCGGCCGCTACACCGAGCCGCGCTACATCGTAGACCCCGAGGTGGGTCTGTTGACGGGCCTCCGCGGACATGGCTTCATGCTGGGCCAGTACCTCGCCAAGCTCTATGTCGACAAGTACCTCGGCCGCGAGGTCCCCGGCTACATGAAAGACCTCGCCTTGAGTGGCAACGGCCTCAGCGAGAACGCCTTCAAGTAGCCTTCAGGTTGCCCCCTTCTACGATACCTTAACGAGAGTTTAACGTTCGTTTAACGTATTAAAAACGTCAAACGAACGTTAAACGAACGTTAAACGATAGTCTAAAATATTGATTATATGGCTATCGTGTGCTTTGTTATTTTTCGATGGTTTGTTTGGTGGCGACATTTGGCAAAAAAGATGTATCTTTGCATATTACAATGTATGATTGGAAGATGAATATCCTATTGAAATATAAACCATTAGTTTTTCTCGCAGTATTTTCAATTTTCAATTTTGAATTTTCGATTTCCCAAGCGCAGAGTCCCACGACGGGCCTGCAGGGCAGGGTGCGCGACGCCGTGACCAACGAGCCGATGCCTTTCGTGCAGATTGTCTTCGACGGTACCACGGTGGGTGCGGAGACCGACATGGACGGCAAGTTCAGCATCAGCAACGATCAGGGCTACACCACCGTGAGTTTCCGCATGATGGGCTATGAGCCGCAGAAGATGAAACTCAAGCGCGGCCAGACTCAGAAGCGCGTGACGGTGAAGATGGTGCCGCGCGGCACCACCCTCAAGGAGGTGGAGGTCACGGCCAAGAAGAGCAAGACCAAGTACTCGCGCAAGCACAACCCCGCGGTGGAGCTGGTGAAGAAGGTGATAGACCACAAGGAGAAGAACCGTGCCGAGGCACTGCCGCGCTACTACAGGAATGTCTACGAGCGCCTCTCGATGTCGCTCGACGACTTCAACCCCGACTTCGAGAACAGCTGCTGGCGCAAGGTGAATTTCTTGGAGAAATATATCGACGAGACGGAGTTCGACGCCACGCCCATCCTCATCGTCTCGATGCGCGAGCTGCTGGCCGAGGAGAGCTACAGCAAGAGTCCCAAGCATCAGCGTCGCCTGGTCATCGGCAAACGCCATGAGGGCCTCGACGAGGTGCTCTCGGACGAGGGCATCGACGAGAATATCCGCGCGATGTTCAACCCCGTGGATATCTATGACGGCGACATCGAGTTGATGCTGAATCACTTCACCAGTCCGCTGTCTCCTGTGCTGGCGGTGACGTTCTACAAGTACTACATCACCGACACCACCTATGTCGACGGACAGAAGTGTGTGGAGCTGAGCTTCGTGCCTGCCAACCAGCAGAGCTATGGCTTCACGGGCCGCATGTATGTCTCGTTGGACCCCGACAGCACCTTCGCGCTGACGAAATACGTGATGACGGTGTCGCCGCATGTCAACCTGAACTTCGTGCGCGACCTCTCCATCGTGCAGACCTTCCACCGCGACTCGGCGGGCCACTACCTGCCGTACCGGTGCGACACCTACGGCCGCATGTATATCTCGAAGCATATCCAGGAGCTCTATGTACACCAGATGCGCGTGTATACCGACTATGACCTCAGCGACACGGCGCGGATGCTGCCCGACAGCCTCTTCTCTACCTTCGAGCATGAGGTGACGCTGCCGCGGAGCCAGCAGATACGCTTCAAGAAAGACTTTAATGAGCGGCGTCCCGTGACGCTGACGGCCAAGGAGACGGTGCTCGACAGCATGTGGGTGGAGCTGGACCGTCTGCCGCTCTTCCGCGCCATCAAGTACACCGGCGAGCTGCTCACCAGCGGATATATCCCCACCTCCAAGGTGCGCAGCAAGAGCAAGGTGGACCTGGGACCCATCTACAACTTCATCAGCTACAACCGTCAGGAGGGCTGGCGTGTGCGTTTCGGCGGCATGACCAAGGCCCAGCTGAGTCCGCGCCATTTCCTCGAAGGCTATGGCGCCTATGGCTTCCGCGACAAGCGGCCCAAGGGCAGCCTGACTTACACCTACACCTTCGACGACAAGGAGAAGCACTCGCATGAGTCGCCCTTCAGCAGCATCAGCGTGGGCGCTCTCTACGAGCTCGACGCCCCGGGTCAGAACTACGAGAACTTCGACCGCGACAACATCATGTCGTCGACCAACAAGCTGCAGAACCTGCAGTATGTGGCGCAGGCGCAGGTGCGCTTCCGCAAGGAGTGGAAGAACCACTTGCGTTTCGACACCTGGCTGGCGGCGCGGCGTATCGAGCCTACAGGGGCGCTGCACTACATGCAGTACCAGCCTGACGGCAGCCTGCGTGAGGTGGACTACTTCACCGATGCCGAGTGGAATGTGGGGCTGGGATTTATGCCCAATTTCTCGCCTGGCACACGGCGTCGCGAGACCCAGTCGAACCTGCGGCACGACGCCCTGTCGCTGGTGCTGGCACATAAGGTCAGCCTGCTGACACATTCCTCGGCGGAGTCGTCGTCGATTATCCATGCCACCACCTTCTCGGCCGACAAGCGCTTCTGGCTCTCCTCCTTCGGCCATATCGACATGAAGGCGTCGGCAGGTATCGTGTGGAGCCGCGCGCCCTATCCGCGCCTGTATATCCCCTCGGGTAACTCGAATCTCTTCCTCTCCTCCACGGCCTTCAACTCGATGCAGCCCATGGAGTTCATCATGGACCGCTATGTCAGCCTCTTCGCCACCTACCACCTGAAGGGATGGATACTGAACCGCATACCGCTCATCAACCGCCTGCGTCTGCGCGAGGTGGTGGGCTTCAATATCTTGTATGGTGCGCTGAGCGAGAAGAACGACCCCTCCCAGGGTGACCGCACGGGACTCTACCAACTGCCTTCGGGAACACGTGCCATCGGCAGCGTGCCGTATATGGAGTATAGCATCGGTATAGAAAATATACTGAAGTTCCTGCGTGTCGACTTCGTGCGCCGACTGAGCTACACCGATGGTGTGGCGCCGAAGGACCGCTGGTTTATCCGGCTGGACCTGAAGTTCTCGCTGTAATGTTTCTTGCCTGACGTAATTACGTAATAACGTTATTACGCTATCACGAGGAGTTTGACCACCTCTTCGAGGTAGTGGGCATCGGTGTCGTCGAAGGTGTTCAGCTCGCGGCTGTCGATGTCGAGGACGGCGATGACCTCAGGATTGCTTGATTGTTTGATTGTTTGATTGCTTGAGTTTTTGAAGACGGGCACGACAATCTCGCTGCGGCTCTCGCTGGAGCAGGCTATATGGCCGGGGAATTCCTCGACGTCGGGCACCACGATGGTGCGGCGCTCTTTCCACGCCGTGCCACATACGCCGCGCCCGTAGGCGATATGCACGCAAGCCAGCGGCCCCTGGAAAGGCCCTAGAATTAATGATGAGTGTTGAGTGATGAATGATGAATTATTGGGTGCGGCAGCCCATTCATCATTCATCATTCCTCGTTCAACATTAACTCTATAGAATCCCGTCCACCAGAAGCCGAACTCGTGGTGCAGCAGGGCGCTGACATTGGCCATCTTGGCAATCATATCGCTCTCGCCCTCGCACAGGGCCTTCACCTGCGGCAGCAGGGCTGTATATTTCTCTTCTTTCGTCATTTGTCTTATTTTATTTGGCTTAACTACTTAACTACTGTCTACTTAACTACTTTTACAATAGCGTAGGGCGCCTCTTCGATGAGGGTGATGGCATACCAGTGCTTGCCGTCTTTGCTCTGTGTATAGCGGACGTTGCCCTCGCAGTAGGGGTAGAGGGGGCGGGTGCCGTAGATGGCGTAGCCGTTCTTGTTCAGCCAGCGGCCTATCTCCTCCATGCGCTGCAGGGCTTCGGCGGGGAGGTTGCCGTCGGCATCGGGACCCACGTTGAGCAGCAGGTTGCCGCCCTTGGCCACCACGTCGCAGAGCATGTGGATGAGGGTCTTGACGCTTTTGTAGTTGTCGTTGGGCACGTAGCTCCAGCTGTCGCCCATGGTCATGCAGGTCTCCCAGGGGTAGGGGAGGAGGGTGTCGGGCACCTGCTTCTCGGGGGTGCGGTAGTTCTCATATTTGCCGCCGACGCTGCGGTCGACGATAATCATCTGCGGGTTGCTCTCGCGGGCCATGGTGGCGATACGCTCCATGTCGATGTCCTGCACCTGTCCGCTGCAGCCGAGCCAAGGACGGGTCTCGTCGTTGACGCTCCATTCGGGACGTATCCAGCCGCCGTCGAGCCACATGATGTCTATCTTGCCGTAGTTGTGGGTCAGCTCGTGGATTTGGTCGTAGGTGAAGTCGCAGAAGCGTTCCCAGCGCTGGGGATGGTCGGCGATGGAGTAGTTGACGTTGCGGTCGGGCGTTGCCCATTCGTGGGCCCAGTAGTCGTCGTTGTGCCAGTCGGGCTTGGAGAAGTAGAGACCCGTCCAGAAGCCCGCGCCGCGGAAGGCGTCGACGACGCCGCGTGTGAAGTCGGTCCGGGCAGGGCACTCTAGGCCCATGCTGGTGTAGTCGGTGTAGCGGCTGTCGAACATGCAGAAGCCGTCATGGTGTTTGGTGGTGAAGACGACGTATTTCATGCCGGCATTCTTGGCCGCGGCGGCCCATCTTTCGGGTGCGAAGTGCTTGGGATTGAAGGTGCGGTTGAGCGACTGGTAGGCCTGCTTGTATTTATAGAAATCCTCGCCCTTGGTGCCTTTGATGGGGCGGCCGTCGTCACCCAGTTTCTCGCGCGTGATCCACGACTCGTTGCAGATGCTCCAGCTCTCCACCACGCCCCACTGAGCATAGATGCCCCAGTGCATCATGAAGCCGAATTTTAAATCTTGCCATTCGTCGATGCGCTGCAGGATGGCCGGGTCGCTCTCGGGAATGCTGTCGTGCTGGGCTTTAGCATTGCCCATGAAACCCATTAAGCCCATCAGGCCTATGATAAATATTTTTTTCATTTTCTGTTATGATAGGTGAACGGATAATCAAATAAATCGCGGTCGTCGGAGGAGAAGCCCACCTGGAGGGTGAACTTGGTGCCGTCACGGGGCTCTTCCATTAGGCCGGTCTCGGGGTTGAACTGGCGGAACCAGAAGGGGTCGAGCTCAATCTTGAAAGGCTTTCGGGTTGGATTGCCTCTGACGAAGGTGATGGGACAGAGACCGATAAGTTGTTTGTGGGGTGCGTCGGGGTCGTTCTCGTTCTTGAGGTAGACCTGGATGACGGTGCGGTGGGTGGTGGCGTCAGGTACGTCAGTGTTGCACTGCGATATCACTCCTTCGACGGTGAAGTCGGCCTCGCTGACCTGGGTCTCGTAGAGCTGGTAGAAACTGTAGCTCAGTCCGTAGCCGAAGGGGAAAAGCGGCTCGCTGGCGAGATAGCGGTATGTGCGGCCCTGCATGCTGTAGTCGCTGAAGTCGGGCAACTGGTCGGTGGAGCGGTAGAAGGTCACGGGCAGGTGTCCGAAGTCGTCCACTTCTCCGAAGAGCAGCATCTTCACGGCGGTGCCCATATCCTGTCCTCCGTACCACGCCACGAGGATGGCGTCGCAGTCGTCGATGACGTTCTCCAAGGCGATGGCCGAGCCCGTGCAAAGCACCAACACCACACGATAACCTTGCTTTTTAAAAGCCTTGATTTCGTCTACCTGCTCCTGCGGCAGCTCGATGCGGGTGCGGTCGCCCTTGTAAAAACCTTCTTTCTCCACGGGCAGTTCCTCGCCCTCAAGTTGGGGGTTGAGGCCTCCGCAGTAGACCAGTGTCTTGCCGTCGCCTGCACTAAGGACTTCGTAGTGGCCGAGTGCTTCGCCGATGGTGACAGTGTGCTTGGGTGTGCCGTTGTAGTTGCCCAGCGGCATCAGGCTGTCCCAGACATTAGGCCCCTCGAGACGCAGAAATTCGTTCTCTTTCAGCGGCAACACACCGTTGTTTTTCAGCAGCACCATTGAAGCCGGGGTGACCTCAAGCGTTTCAGCCGCGACAATGGCGGAGCGCGAGGTCTGCTCGGTGACACGCAGTCTGGTTTTCAGTATTCTCCGCACATGCTCGTCGACCTTGCTTTCGGGCACTAGTCCCTGCTGCACGGCTTCGCGCAATGCAGGCAGGCCGCTGCCGCATTCGAGATCAACTTCGCGGCCAAAAGCATCTCCGTAGGCAGCGGCGGCGGTGGCGTGGGTGCGGTGGCGCGGGATGACGGTATCGGTCTCGTAGGCGTCGTTCAGCGCCCAGCAGTCGGTGACGAGGATGCCGTCGTACTGCCACTCATTTCTCAGGACGTCGAACAGCTTTCTGTTGGTGCAGCAGGGTTCACCGTTGAGACGATTATATCCGCACATCACCTGTGCCACATCGCTCTTCTTGATGATATACTCGAAGGCAAGGAGGTAGGTGGTGCGTAGGTCGCGCTCACTCGCACGGCTGTCGAACTCATGGCGGATGCCTTCGGGACCACTGTGCACGGCATAGTGTTTCAGGCATGCCGCAGCGCTGAGTTCCATGGGGTCGGGCTCGCCGCCGTCAAAGTAGTCATAAGAATGTTGCAAGCCTTCGACGCAAGCCAGCCCCATCATGGCGGTGAGATAGGGGTCCTCGCCGTAGGTTTCCATACCGCGCCCCCAGCGTGGGTCGCGGAAGATGTTGATATTCGGGGTGAAGAAGGTCAATCCAGCGTAATCTCCGTAGTAGCCGGTGTCCCGCGCCTGCTGGTATTTGATTCGCGCTTCGAGGGCCACGTTGTTAAACACGCTGCGCACCAATGACGGGTCGAAGGTGGCGGCCAAGGCGATGGGCATGGGGTAGACGGAGGCCTCGCCGGCGCGGCCCACGCCATGCAGTGCCTCGTTCCACCAGCTGTAGGCTGGCAGCCCCACACGCTCGATGGCGGGATTTTGGTGCACCATCAACGAGAGTTTTTCGTCGAGGGTCAGGTTGTTGATAAGCCATTCCACGCGCTCGTCGAGGCTCTGGGTGGTATCTTGCCAAGGATATTGTTGTGCCCAACCTATTGTGGAACACAATGATAGTGTACAAAAGACGAATGTCCGTAACCTGTTGTTCATAATGCAAATATACAAAAAATATATTATATCGTTTTTTTTTCGTACTTTTGCCGCATGAATCGGACCCTGTTTACTGGCCGTATGAAGATGGCAGACATGATTGCGTCGAACTACGACTTAATCCTTATGCTGCCTAGGTTTGGCATTCCTCTGGGATTTGGCGAAAAGACCGTCAAAGAGGTCTGCCGCGACAATAATGTCGACGACCATTTCTTCCTTACGGTATGCAATATCTACACTTTTGACGACTATCGTCCCGACGACGAGGAGTCGTCGCGCATCGACAACCGCCTTGTGGCCGAGCACCTCCGTGCCTCGCACCGCTACTACCTTGAGGAGCGCCTTCCGCACCTACAGCACCACCTCGACCATATCACAGAGAACGCTGGCCATAGCGGCGAGATACTCCGCAAATACTATGCCGACTACTGCCGCGAGGTGCGCGAGCATGTGCGCCGTGAGGAGAAAAACCTCACCCAGATGCTGGAGGGTACACCTACCGTCCACGAGCACTATCTCAAGAGTCACGACAACATCCGCGACAAACTCTCTGACCTCACCCAGATTATCTACAAGTATCTGCCCGGTGAGCGTCTCACCGAGGAGATGATGGAGCTGGTCTTCGACATCCTGCAGCTGAGCCGCGACCTGGAGAAGCACGCTATGATTGAGGAGCTGCTGCTGGTGCCGCAGGAGGACTATAACCTCAGCGACCGCGAGATGGATGTCCTCGAGCTGGTGGCCCAGGGCCTCAGCAGCAAGGAGATTGCGTCGCGCCTCAATATCGCCGTCAATACCGTCAACACCCACCGCAAGAGCATCACCCGCAAGACGGGCATCAAATCTGTCGCCGGCCTCGCCGTGTATGCGATGCTGAAAAAATAAGCAGTGCAAGGGAGTGTAAGGCCAATTGTAAGAAGTAATAGAAATATGAAAGCATTGAAATACATCCGAATCATCCTCGCCGCCGTCATGCTGCTCGGCATGTGCGCCCTGTTGCTCGACGGGCTGGCATGGATGCTCGACGACACCAACCTCGTCCGCCACTGGCTGGGCTGGATGCCCAAGGTACAGTTGCTGCCTGCTATCCTGGCCCTCAACGTGGTCGTCGTCGTGGCCGTCCTGCTGGTTACCTTCCTGATAGGCCGCCTCTATTGCTCGGTGGTTTGCCCGCTGGGCATCCTACAGGACCTCTTCATCTGGATTCGCAAACCCCTCCTTGGCAAGTTCCACTACCGCAAGCCGCTGAACTGGCTGCGCTATCCGTTCTTCGCCCTCTTCGTGGTGCTGATGGTGCTGGGATTCTTCGGCATCGCCAATGGTGTCGCCGCCGTCGTGGCACCCTACAGTGCTTTCGCCCGCATGACTACGGGCTTCTTTGCCACGGGTCTGCCCTTCATCATCGCCGTGGTTACCGTGGCGGTCATCTTTGTGGTGAGCTTCTTCTTCGGCCGTCTTTGGTGCAACACCCTCTGCCCGGTGGGCACGCTGCTGGGATTCATCAGCAGATATTCCCTTTTCGGCATCCGCATCGACCACGAGAAGTGCGTCGGCTGCCGCAAATGTGAGAAGCGCTGCAAGGCCAGCTGCATTGATGTCGACGGCCGTACCGTCGACGGCTCGCGTTGTGTGATGTGCTTCAACTGCCTCGGCCACTGCAAGCAAGGGGCAATTAAGATTGCCAGAAAGGACTTTAAGGACCTTAAGGACTCTAAGGACCTTAAAGACTCTAAGGACCTTAAAGACCCTGACCGTCGCCGCTTCCTTGCCGTCACGGCTGCCGTGGGCACCGCCGCGGTGTTGCAGGCTCAGGAACAGAAACTCGACGGCGGCCTCGCCGCCATCGAGCAGAAGAGCGTCCCCAAGCGCAGGTTCCCGCTGAAGCCCGCAGGCTCCTACTCGTTGAGCAACTTCGAGAGCCGCTGCACCGCCTGCCAGCTCTGTGTCAGCAAGTGTCCCGAGCATGTGCTGCGTCCCTCCACGGATCTCGACGGCTTCATGCAGCCCTACATGGCCTTCGATCAGGGCTACTGTCGCACGGCCTGCACGCGCTGCAGCGAGGTGTGCCCTTCGGGAGCTATCAAGCCCATCACCAAGGATCAGAAGACCGCCATCAGCATCGGCCATGCCGTGGTGCTGGCCGACAACTGCATAGGCTGCGGCGCCTGCGCGCGTCACTGCCCCTCGGGGGCCATCATCATGACCGACGGCCGTCCCGCCGTCAACGAGACCTCCTGTCTCGGCTGTGGCGCCTGCGAATACTACTGCCCCGCACGACCCATGACAGCCATCTATGTCGAGGGCTACATGGTCCGCCACGTGAATCTGATGAAAGACTGAAAGTAAAGAATTAAATAAAAAATAACACACTAAACCTATGAGTAACATCTCTGCAAAAGTCAATGAAGCTGTTGACTACGTGAAAACCTTCAAGTTTTGGAAAGAGCTGGTCATCATGACCCTCGGTATGCTGGTTACCGCCGCTGCGGTCTACTATTTCCTCGTGCCCTCCAAGCTTATCATCGGCACTATCTCGGGTCTCTCCATCGTGCTGACCAACATCTTCGCCAATGTCGGTATCAATATCGGACTCGGTACCCTCATCACGGTCATCAACATCATCCTGCTGATTCTCGCCTTCATCCTCATCGACCGCGAGTTCGGCTTCAAGACGGTCTACACCGCCCTTATCCTCGGTCCTCTGACCGACTTCTGGGCCGCCGTTTTCCCCTACACCAACATCGCTAACCCGAACCTCGTCACTGGCTCACCCTCCGTCATGGGTGACCCCTGGCTCGACCTCTGCTGCTTCGTGCTGCTGCTCAGCGCCGCCCAGGCCCTGATGTTCAGCATCAATGCCTCCACCGGCGGACTCGACATCCTGGCCAAGATTGTCAACAAGTTCCTCCATTTCGACATCGGTGCTTCGGTCTCCGTGGCAGGTGCCGTCATTTGCTGCACCGCTTTCTTCATCAATGACTTCCGCATGGTGGTCATCGGCCTCATCGGCACCTGGATCAACGGTCTCGTGGTCGACTACTTCACCGCCACCCTCAACAACCACAAGAAACTCTGCATCGTGTCGAAAGACTACGAGCGCATCCGCAAGTATATCATCGAGGAGCTCCACCGTGGCTGCACCCTCTATGAGGTCACCGGCGGCTACAGCGGCGAGAAGAGCATCGAGCTCGAAGTACTCCTCAACAAAGACGAGTTCAGCAGAATCCTGGGCTGGATGAAGGAAGAGAAAATCGAGGCCTTCTCCACTGCCGGCAACGTTAGCGAGGTCTACGGCTACTGGTCCAGTGGCAAAAAGCGTAAAGCTCGCAAAGAGATCGTAGACAAGAGATAATAATGTGTGAATGTTTGATTGCTTGAATGTTTGATTGCTAGAGTGGTTCGCGCAAGCAAAACGTAAGCAAAATTCAAGCAAGACTCAAGCAATCATGCAATCAAACATTCAAGCAATCATATGTTATGGATAGACGACAATTTCTCAAAGGCCTTTCGGGAGCCGTCGTGGCGGGAGCCGCCGTGGCGGCGGGCTGCGACCATCCTCAGGCTGTCAAGGCTGAGGGATATGCCGCTGGGCCTGTTCCCACCGACAAGATGACCTACCGCATCGATGCCCATGGCCAGCAGGTCTCCCTCCTTGGCTTCGGCATGATGCGTCTCCCCATCGAGGGAGGCGGCTCGCTGCGCGACAACCCCGACGCCAAACTCGACCAAAAGGCCATCAACGATATGGTTGACTATGCCATCGAACACGGCGTCAACTACTTCGATACGTCGCCTGTCTATCTTAAGGGCATGTCGGAGGAGGCTACGGGTATCGCCCTTAGCCGCCATCCGCGCGACAAATGGCTCATCGCCACCAAGCTCTCCAACTTCCGCGATTGGACTCCCGAGGCCAGTCTCAGGATGTACCGCGACTCGTTCGAGAAACTGCAGGTCGACCACATCGACTACTACCTTCTGCACTCTTTCGGCGGCGTCAGCCCCGAGGGCGAGAGCGACTTTGAGAAACGTTTCGTCAACAACGGTCTCCTCGACTTCCTCGTTGAGGAGCGCAAGGCGGGACGCATCCGCAACCTCGGTTGGTCGTTCCACGGCGAGCAGTCGGAGTTCGACAAGGTGGTGGAGATGCATGACAAGTATCACTGGGACTTTGCCCAGATACAGATGAACTATGTCGACTGGAGCTACGCCCACGAGATAGAGCCTGAGAATGTCAATGCCGAGCATCTGTACAATGCGCTCGACGCCCGCGAGATACCCATCGTCATCATGGAGCCCCTCCTTGGTGGCCGCCTGGCGACACTCAACGACCACTTGGCACGCACCCTCAAGGAGCGAGAGCCCGACCGCAGCCTCGCCTCATGGGCTTTCCGCTACCTCGGCATGTTCCCCCGCATCATGACCTCGCTCAGCGGCATGAACCTCATGGAGCATGTGGAGGACAATGTGCGTACCCACGCACCCCTCGTGCCCCTCAGCGACGACGAGATGGCACTCCTCGAGCGTGTGGCCGACGAGTTCGCCCACTATCCCGCCATCCCCTGTACGGAATGCAACTACTGCACTTCGCACTGCCCCGTGGGTATCGATATCCCTGGCAACTTCAAGCACTACAACAAGTGCCTCGACGAGGATAATATCGCCAACGAGGGCACCGTCGAGCAGCGCGAGTTCCGCCGTGCCCGCCGCGCCTACCTCGCCTCCTTCAGCGAGATAGAGCGCCTGCGTCAAGCCGACCATTGCATCGACTGCAAGGCCTGCATGGAGCACTGTCCGCAGCACATCGACATCCCTGCCAAGTTGCACATGATCGAGGACTACACCAACCGCTTGAAAGACTCGTTGGTATGAAATCTTTGAAAAAACGCATAACCTATGGTTACATCATCGGATTCATACTTACGCTCGTCTTAATAGTTGTGTCATTATACCAGGAACCGCTTGAAAGACTCGTTAGTAAGACATTTTTGGAAATTCTCGTAGGTATTTTGGCGCTCATTGGAATAGTGCTGTTTGGTAGATCTGGAAGTGGTTTAATAGATGAATGGGAAAAAAGGGAAGAAAGCCGCAAAACCCATGTCTATAAAAACGGTAAGGAATTGAAACAAGACGAAAAAGGTAATATTTTAAAAACACAAAAATGAAACTGTTAATGTTAGGAACCTGGGAAATCATCGTCATCGTTCTCGTAGTATTGCTGCTCTTTGGAGGCAAGAAAATTCCCGAGCTCATGCATGGCGTCGGAAAGGGCGTCAAGAGTTTTAAGGATGGTATGAATGGTGTTGAAGAACCCAAAAAGGAAGAAGAGAAAACTGAAACGAAATAGTTTTCTATTCTCAACTCTCATTTTCCAATTTCCTTGACCTTCTGGGAGCATCTTGACGAGCTGCGCTCACGTCTGTGGCGCATGGTGATCGCCGCCCTCATCGCCGCGGTGACCTGTTTCTGTTTCAAAGAACCTCTCTTTGCCATCGTCCTCGGCCCCAAGGGCGACAACATCTCTCTCATTAATATTGAGATAACGCAGCAGTTCTTCACCCACATGCGCGTGTCGCTATGGATGGGCATCATTGTCGTCTCACCCTATCTTCTTTACCAACTCTTCGCCTTTGTGGCTCCGGGACTCTATGCCCTTGAGCGCCGGATGGCTATTAGGGCTGTCGGTGGCGGCTACTTGCTTTTCCTCGCGGGAGTGTTGCTCAACTACTTCATAATCTTCCCCTTTACCGTCCAATTTCTCGGCACCTACCAGGTCGCCTCCGAGGTTACCAACCAGATATCCCTCTCCTCCTACATCGGTCTTCTTGTCACCATGACGCTGGTGATGGGAGTCGTGTTTGAACTCCCCGTACTCTGCTGGCTACTAGGCAAATTCGGTATTCTCAAGAGCGCCTTTATGAGGAAATACCGACGCCACGCCATCGTCGTCATCCTAATCGTCGCCGCCATCATCACCCCCACCGGCGACCCCTTCACACTCAGCCTCGTCTCCGTCCCCATCTACCTCCTCTGGGAATTGAGCATCTTAATTGTCAAAAAAATGGAAAAATGAAAAAGTTATTGTTTGCGTCAGCGTTAATTTTCAATTTTGACTCCGTCAACGCAGCTTGGCTTCGAAAAAGCAAACTCGTTTGCTTTTTGCTCATCTTTGGCTGCTCCCAATTTTCAATTTTCAATTTCGCGCAAGCTCAGTGTGGCGAGGCCCTGATGCGCTATGCCCAGCGTTACCCTGCCGCCGAGTCGCAGGACCTTTACAAGCTTGTCTTCCAAGACCTCTATGGCCCGGGACACCTCCTCACCGACTCCATGGCCGCCGTGCGCTATATCTCCAAGGAGGTGGCTGAGATGAAAGACGCCTATCCGGAGGACATCAACGGTGTCAACGACGGTCCCTTCCCACTCTATGAATACACGCTGTGCGACAGCAACTTCGTCCGCGTCAACCTCATCCTCGTCAAGCGCGGCGTCATCCCGCTGGAAAAACTGGTCTCCGCGCTTCTCCGCAGCGCCCAGGGGCTGCCCACGCCCGACCCCAAGTTCGTTATGACCCACAGCGCCGCCTTCAAAGCGTCTTATGACCCGCACTACCGCATTATCCGACGTGACATCTTTGACAGAGAATTCCGCAACGTCATAGGAGTATACATCATCGCCGCACCGATGCAGGATATAGGTCGATAAGATAATAATTAGATACTTTTTTTTCGTATATTTGCAGGTCGTTTAATAAGATAAAATATAAATTATTATATGATTATCAAGAAGATATTGCTTTCTTTGTTGCTAGCGTCCACGCTGTCGCTGTCAGGATGCATGACGTGGGCTGCCGCCTCCTATGTGATGGATCAGGAATACCAGAGGGATCAGATGGAGCAGGCTGCCCGTCAGGCAGAAGAACAGGAGGCAGCTGTTGACGAAGAAGAGGCGGAGGTGCCGCTGAATGTCATCCTTATCATCGGCGACGGCATGGGTGTGGCCCAGGTCTACTCGTCGGTGGTGGCCTCGCAGGGCAACAACTCGGCTTTCCTGCGCTTCCCCTACAGCGGTTTCTCGCGCACCTATTCGCGCAACAAGTACCGCACCGACTCCTCGGCAGGCGGCACGGCGCTGACCACGGGCCAAAAGGTGGACAACTACCATGTGAACTGGGGCCCCGATTCGTCGCGCTACAATACCATCTTCGACGATGCCAAGAAGTACGGAATGAGCACGGGCTTCGTGGTGACTTCGAGTGTGCTCGACGCCACCCCCGCCGCCACCTATGGCCATGTGCCTTACCGCAAGCAGTTCGACACGCTGAGCCTTCAGATGGCGCAGTGCAGTCATAATGTGATGATTGGTGGTGGCCGTAAGTATTTCCTTCCGGAGAACCGCAAGGACGGTCTGGCACCTCTCGACACCCTGGCCAAGCGTGGCTACACGGTGGTGAACACCCTCGAGGCAATGACGCGTTTCTCGGGCGACAGCCTGGTGGCGCTGCTCTATGATGGCGACCCGCTGACGGCTCCCGCCCGCGGCAATGTGCTGGAGATGGCCACCAAGAAGGCCCTCGCCATGCTTTCGCGCAACAGCAAAGGGTTCGCCTTGATGATTGAAGGCTCGCAGATAGACTGGGCGTGCCACAACAACGACACTGCCTACCTGCGTGCCGAGATGGCCGATTTCGAACTGATGCTGCATGCCGTGATAGACTTCGCGCAAGCCGACGGCCATACGCTGGTGGTGGTCACCGCCGACCACGAGACTGGTGGCGTGACGCTGCCTTCGGGCGACATCGAGAAGGGCGAGAACGAAGTGAAGTTCCTCTGGGGCAGCCATACAGGCTGCATGGTGCCGGTTTTCTCCCTGGGCCCCGGCGCCCATTATTTCTCCGGCATTCAGGAGAATGTGGATATTCCGAATAAGATCAGGTGGTTAATGAATTTCTGATTTTGAACTCTCTAATAAGATGATAAAATTCTGTGTAAGACTGGTACAACGGTGGCTCCCTGAACCGTTTATCTTTGCTATCCTGCTGACCTTTGTGGCAGCGGTGGTGACGATGCCCGTCTGCCATCAGACGCCGATAGAGATTGTCGAGCACTGGGGCGGCGGTGTGTGGAACCTGTTGTCGTTCGCCATGCAGATGGCACTGGTGCTGGTGTGTGGCAGCGCGCTGGCGGCGGCACCCGCCATCAAGCGCGGCATCGACGCCCTGGCACGTATCCCGAAGACTCCCGCGGCGGCGATAGCCCTGGTGACGGTGGTCTCGGCATTGGCCTGCTGGCTTAACTGGGGCTTCGGACTCATCATCGGCGTGGTCTTCGCCAAAGCTATCGCACGGCAGCTGGCGGGAGTGGACTACCGCCTGCTCATCGCCTCGGCCTACAGCGGCTTTGTGGTGTGGCATGCCGGCATGTCGGGTTCCATTCCCCTGACCTTGGCCACCGAGGGCGAGGTTGCCAAGGTGACGCAAGGGACACTTGATATCACCGTGCCTGCCTCGCAGACCATCTTCGATATGCATAACCTCGTCATGGTACTGCTGGTCATCGTGGCCATTACCGTGGCCAACACACTGATGCACCCCAAGAAAGGGGCCGTGACGGTGGACCCGGCACTGCTGGAAGAGGACACTAAGGACCTTAAGAACACGAAGAACCTCACAGACCCTACCCCTGCGCAGCGGCTGGAGAATAGCCCCATCCTCTCTTGGATGATAGCGCTACTGCTGGCAGCATACGTGGTGGTGAAACTGGGCTTCCGCGGCGGCAGCCTCGACCTGGGCACCGTCATCATGATATTCCTTTCGCTGGGTTTGATGCTTCATGGCTCACCGGTGGCCTATGTGCGTGCTTTCGGCAAGGCTACGACGGGTGCCGCGGGTATCATCCTGCAGTTCCCTCTGTATGCCGGCATCATGGGCATCATCACCGGGGTGGGGGAGAGTGGCGTCAGCATGGGCAACCTTATCGCCCAGGGATGCATCGACATCAGCACCCCAGTCACCTATCCGCTGCTGACCTTCCTCTTCGCCGCGGTGCTGAATATGTTCGTCCCGTCGGGTGGTGGCCATTGGGCCATTCAGGCACCCATCATGCTCCCTGCGGGAGCGGCTCTCGGCGTCGACGCCGGCCTCACGGGCACGGCTATCGCCTGGGGCGACGCGTGGACCAACCTCATACAGCCTTTCTGGGCGTTGCCAGCACTGGCTATCGCCAAACTCTCGGCACGCGATATCATGGGCTATTGCCTCGTCGATTTGCTGATTACGGGAGTGATTATCTGCGGAGGACTGGTCATTTGGGCTTTATAGGAATCCCTAGGAAATCCTAGGAGAACCTAGGAAAGCCTAGGAAAACCTAGGAATGCCTAGGTAAATCCTATAAAATCATGAAAAAATAAAGAATATGTTCGAAAACGTCATCAAACACTATCCTGATTTCCCCAAGCCGGGAATCGACTTCATCGATGTGCTTCCTTTCCTGCAGGACAAGGAGGCTTTCCAACAGGTTGTCAAGGAGATTGACCGCTTGTCGACGACACCCAATGTGGCTACCGTCGAGGCCCGTGGCTTCCTCTTCGCCGCTCCGCTGCTGTCGGTGAGCGACCATGTGAAGAATATCGTCCCTTTCCGTAAGAAAGGAAAACTCCCCTTCGAGCAGGGCGACCTGGTGAAGGTGGAGATTATGAAGGAGTATGGCAGCGACGAACTGTTCTACCGCCGCAGCGACTTCGTGGCCTGCGAGGCCAACGGCGACTACATTGATGTCACCATCTTCGACGATCTCCTGGCTACCGGTGGCACGGTGAAGGGCATCGCCGACTCGCTGCAGCAGCAGACCTTTGGCGGCAAGAAGATACGTATCAAGGAATTCGTCTTCCTCGTCGAATTGCCCGCCCTGAAAGGCCGCGCAATACTTGAGAACATCGCTCCGGTCCACTCCCTGCTGAGTCTTGCGGGCGTGGAGTGATTATCTATTAAAACAGGGCCACTATCTCCACGACAAGGAGGGTGATGCAGTAGGCTAGCTTCATCAGTGTGCCGCAGAGGAAGCCCACGAAGGCGCCCCAGGCGGCACGCAGGGCGTGCATGAAGTCTTGCTGCTTAATCATCTCGCCGATGAAAGCGCCGATGAAAGGCCAGAAGATGATGCCCAGCAGTCCCGTGGGACCGAAGGGCAGGCCGAACATGGAGATGAAAAGCCCTATGTTGCACCCCCAGATACCATATTTGCTGCCTCCAAAGTGCTTGGTGGCCAAGGAGGGAATTATATAGTCTAGCACGGTGATGATCACGGCTATCACGCCGGTGATGACAATCAGTGCTGTCGAGTTCTCCACCCATGGGGAGAGGCCGATCAGCAACAGACCCACCCAACTGATAGGAGGCCCCGGCAAGGCAGGGACGACCGAACCTATGACACCTGTCAGGATGCAGACAAAGCCTAAGAGGATGAGTACATAGTCCATGGTGCTGAAGGAGTGGTTATAAGATTATTGAGGTCGATTGTTGTTGCAGAGGGTGTCGAAAAGGGTGTCGAAGAGGGGACGCAGCCGGGCTTCGTCGCGTATAAGGGCACGGAGGTCGGCCAGGGGTTCGGCATTGGGGCTGTCGTCCATCCAAAGTTTTATGTATCCGCCTTCGGCGTATTTCTCGTGCAGGTGGTCGAGGGTGCGCTGCCAGTGCCCCTCGCGGTCCAGCTCGGGGTAGTGGCTGAAGCCATACTCCACGGTGCGGCGCACGATGGTCTCAGGCTCGATGTCGCGGTCGGCCTCAGAGAGGATACAACCCAGCAACGAACGCGGCGCGGTGGTGGCCGAGGCCCGATGGTCCTCGGCGGCTTGGGCGATGGTCTCAATCTCCTCTTCTGTAAACCAGCGACGAAGATTCTTGTCAGCGCGAATTATACGACCCGAGGCCAGATGGTGCACCTCGCGGCCCTCGCAGATGCCGATGTCGTGCATTGATGCGGCAGCATACGCCATTGGCGTATGCTGCTGCATCATAGTTCTGGCTATCACGCGGCGGATATGGTCGGGCCGGTGGGCGGCGTCATATTTTTCGTGCCGCGGGAGAATCTCTTTTTCTACATATTCCTTGAGGTCGGCAGGCACGCTGTCGTAGCGCCACCACTCATAGGCGTCGCGTGGCGCACCGTCTGGCATGTAGATGATGCCGCAGTAGACGAAGCCCTCTTTCTCGAGGATATGATGCATGGGACGGTTGTCGTGGTGGGTGTCCACGCGCAGGTGGTCGCACTGCTCTTTGGCGTAGCGGAAGGCGATGTCGGCGATGCCGTGGACGCCCGGCATGGCCGCCATGCGGTGCAGGGTGGTGTAAGGGGTCTGCTCGTCAATCCATCGTCCGTGGTCGATATAACCGTAGGTGGGCTCCACGCCCGGCACCATGGCAAATGTCCCGCACGCCTGTGCACTCCCATGTTCTCCCTCGCTCTCCTCAATAATATACGATACTTCTTGTGCGATATCTTCTTCCACGTCTTTGCGTGTGGGGTACCCCACCCACTGGGTCATGTTGCCGTCGGCACGCATCACGCTGCGCGAGTGGTCGTACATGCGCAGGATGAGGTCTATATCTTCTATGGTAGACTTCCGTATGGTCATATTTTTGCTAACGTGCTTTTACTCTTTTTATTGTGTGGTATAATAAAAATGAGCGTTCGCCGTTATCTTATGGTTATGCTTCATAGTCTTGGCCTTTTCGGACTCTTCCTTGGCTGCATGCTGGCGGCCACGATACTGCCCTTCTCCTCCGAGGCACTGGTGGCAGGAGCCATGGCTATGCATTACCCTTTGGCGCTCATCATCTTGGTGGCGTCGCTAGGCAATACCGCTGGCGGCATGATTAGCTTCTCGATGGGATGGCTCTGCAAGTGGGAGTGGCTTGAGAAGTACTTCAAGGTCAAACGTGAGAAACTGATGAAGATTCACGCCCGCGTGGAGAAATATGGTGTATGGGCGGCCTTGTTCTCGTGGGCGCCGCTGGTGGGAGACCTCATCGCGATAGCATTGGGACTGATGCGTATCAATCCATGGAAGACCCTGCTGGTGATGTTCGTCGGCAAGACCCTCCGCTATGTTGTCACCGCCAACCTGTTGGGTCTAACGGGTTGGTTCTAGACTTTTCTCTATTCGTTCGAGTACGTCGAGGAGTGTCGACTTCGGGCAGCCGAGGTTGAGGCGGAAACAGCACTCATAGTCTTTGCCTATTTCAGCAGTCGCTCCCTTGTGGTCGCGCACACCGAAGGTGGTGCCATCGTTTAGGGCCACCTTGGCTTCGTTGAGCAGGCGGTCTTTCAATTGCTCGTGTGTAAGACCGTAGCCGCTGAAATCGAGCCAGGCGAGGTAGGAGGCTTCGGGGAGCACGGCTTTCACTTTCGGCATCCTCTCTTGCAAGAACAGCCCCAGCGCCTGCACGTTCTCGTTCAGGTATTCCAGCATCTGTCGCAGCCACTCCTCGCCATGGGCGAAGGCGGCTTCGGCGGCGGTGAAGGCGAAGATGTTGCCGCCGGCAACACCGAGGGCGTCGAGCCAGCCGAAGAAACGTTTTCTTAGGGTTTCATCACTGATGAAACACACAGAACTACCTAATCCGGCAATATTAAAAGTCTTGCTGGGGGCCATGAAGGTGATGCCTTTGCTGCTCACGGTACTGTAGCTCACATGGTGGTGACCCGGGAGGGTGAGGTCGGCATGTATCTCGTCGCTGATGACGATGACATTATGCCGCTCGCAGATTTCTGCCACGCGGCGCAGCACCTCCGTGCCCCATACCGTTCCGGCGGGGTTGTGAGGGTTGCTCATGATGAACACCTTGCAGCCCTCAACCTTGCGCTCGAAGTCTTCGAAGTCTATCTCAAAGCGTCTCTTCGTCCCCACCCTCGAGGGAGGGGTAGGGGTGGGGGTGACAATCTTCAGCGGTGAGCACACCAGCGTTCTCCCGCTGTCTTTCGGCAGGTTGAGGAACGGAGGGTAGACGGGGGTGGTCACCAAGACCTTGTCTCCGGGTTGCGTGAGGCAAAGCAGCGCATAGCTGATGCCTGCCACGATGCCGGGGATGAAATGCAGGTTGTCCTTAGAGGTCTTTATGTTGTAATGCTTCTCGAGCCATGCGGTGACAGCCTGCCAGTAGCCTTGGGAAGGCATGGTATAGCCCAGCACCTCGTGTTCGCAGCGCTTACGGATGGCCTCCATCACGAAGTCCGGCGAGCGGAAGTCCATGTCCGCCACCCACAAGGGTGTCACATCCTCGCGACCGTACATGGCCTTCAGGGCGTCCCATTTAAAGCAGTCGGTCCCCCGCCGCTTGATAATCTCGTCAAAATCGTATTCCCCCACTTTAAACTATTATCTATTAACTATTAACTACTTCATGTATTCTTTGGCGTATTCCACATAGTGGGCCGCATTGTCGGTCTGTCCGGGACGTGTGGGCTTGATGTATTTGGCCGGCACGCCACCCCAGATCTCGTGGGGCGGTATCTTGGTGCCCTGTAGCACCAGCGCTCCTGCCGCCACGATGGCGCCTTCGCCCACCTCACAGTCGTCGAGCAGCGTGGCTCCCATGCCGATAAGGGCACCGTCGTGGATGGTGCAGGCATGCACGGTGACGTTGTGGCCTATGGTCACGTCGTTGCCGATATGTGTGGGACCGGTGTCGTGCGTCACATGTATGCAGCTGCCGTCTTGCACGTTAGAGCGGTCACCAATGGTGATGGGCGCCACGTCGCCGCGCACCACAGCGTTGAACCACACCGAGCATTGGTCGCCCAGCGTCACGTCGCCCACCAGGGTGGCGTTCTCGCTGAAGTAGCAGTCTTTGCCCCATTTGGGCGAAAGTCCTTTGTAGGATTTTATTAGTGCCATATAGGATATTAATCAGTCACTTTGGAGAGCACCATCGAAACGCCTGCGGTACTGTTATACAGTATCAGGTTTTCGTCGCAGAGGTTGTAAGCTACATCGTATTTCCCCGAATACTCTCCTTTTTTGACGGTGATGGTACCGCTGATCATGCTGTCCGTGTATTTGTACTCAAACGGAACAGTCTCCGATGTGGTCTCTAAGTTTGTCGTGATGGTGACGGTCAGTTCGCCCTTGGTGGCTGTCTTGAAGTGGAACACGATGGCTTTCACTCCTGGATAGCTGTTACCGTCACTACCAGTGAAGACGCCTGTTTGTTCAGTCATCCATTTCGTTTTCTCCAGCATGTTGGAATAAAGAAGTTCGTCCATGTCGCACGATGTCATTAACATGGATACTGCTGCAACCAAGAGGCTTGCCAATAGTTTGATTCTTTTCATGGTTCCTAATTGTATTTTATTGTTATTTAATTTCAATTCCACCGAAGCTACATTTACCTTTGATATAAATCGTTTTGACGTCGCCAACCTGCTGGGTGTTGCAGTTGCAGTCCACGCCGGCGAAGGCGGTGTCGATGTCGTTCTTGATACAGATGTCTTTGTCGACGCGTATCTCGATGCCGCCGAAGTTGCAGTCGAGCGTGATGACGGCGCCGTCCATGATGTCGGCATTCCGCAGGTCGAGGCAGGTGTAGCCGAAGCTGGTATGCACCTCGGCGCCCTCGAAACGCTGGCCGCTGTAGATGTAGTCCTGCTTGCTGAAGGTTACGTCAATCTTGTGCATCTTGCTGCCATCCATGATGATGGGCTCCGACTTGCTTTCGCTATGGCAGTGGCAGCCGCCGCAATTCTTGCTGAAGAACAGCAGCGAGATGCCCCACACCACGGCCACGAGGCAAATCATGTATTTCCAGATGTCGCACCAGAGGATGACGTCACGTGCCGCCAGGAGCAGCAGGATGCCGATGCCGAAGCCGATGATGGCGCCAGTCTTGTGCTTGTCGTTGAAGATATTGACGAAGCAAGGCACGATGATAAAGAGCGCCCACCAGCCTTCAAGGCTGATATGAATAACATTCATGAGCTCCAAAGCCCACACAATGCCGAAGGCCAGAAGGGCGATACCGCCAATGATTTTACTGGTTTGTTTCATGATTTTATGTGTTTTTTTGTTGATGTTTGTTCTATCGAATGGGACAGCTCAGTGGACTGGTGATTTCACAACCACGGTTGCGTGCCAGCCACAGCAGAGCGTAGCTGCACGTCGCCTCCACGCGTCCGCTGCGTTGTTCTATGGCCTCCACCGCCCGCCGTACCAGCTCAGAAGCGACGCCCTGACCGCGGTAACGGTTGTCCACATAGGTGTGGTTTATGACATACACACCGTCCCTCTCCGGGAATGTCACTTCCCCAATCTCCTCGCCGTTGTCCACGGCGGCAATGCGGTGTTTATATGTGATGTAGTCCATAATATCCTATTCAAATCACGCTGCAAAAATACGACTTTTTAGTGACGTCGGCAAAAAATTTTGCATGGTTTGAATTTTCTTCGTGATTTTGCATCGTGAAAATAAATCGAGTGGAAATATGTAGAAAATAGAAATAATAGATAGAAAATCTTATATTTGAGCTGACGCTCTTGTTCTCTCTTGAAGAATCTGGACAATTCCAAAGGTCTGAGAATAAGTAGTGGAAGTTCACGTGTTAGGCGTGAATTATTCAACACTTATCAAGACCTCGGCAGTCCAGAGCCGTTCAAGATGATAAGTTGAAAATAAATTGAATAATTTAACGCCTTTTTTAATATGAAAAAAACGATTACATTTTTCGCTGTCTTAATGATGGCACTGGCAATGCCCAAGGTGGCTAATGCCTATGATTTCTCGGCTGTTTCCCCAAGTGGAGATACGTTGTACTACTCAATTAACGGCAATAGTGCCACGGTAGTTACTCCAGGATATGGTAATAGCGGATATTGGCACGGACATACTAAACCAACAGGCAATCTGATTATTCCCGAACTCGTCAGCTATATGGGAATGACGCTCCCTGTCACAAGTATTGGAGAAGAAGCCTTTATGTATTGTCAGGATATTACTTCGGTGTTGATACCAAGAACTGTCACAAGCATTGGATGGTATGCATTTTGTATGTGTAATAATTTGGAATCTGTAATACTTCCAGATTCCCTAACCTACATTGATGGTTGGGCATTCGCTTTTTGTTCAAGCCTAACATCAATATCCATACCTAATTCTGTTGGAATTATTCAACCAAATTCATTCAAAGATTGTACAGGCCTAATTTCGCTAACGGTTCCTAGTTCTGTTACAAGTATTGGGAGTAATGCCTTCGATGGTTGCAGCAATATTAGTTATCTGAGCTATAATACCAACGCATTCAGTCCTACGCTAGTTCCGCGTACCAACCTACAGACCGTTGTAATTGGTGACTCTGTAACCTCTATTCCTACCAATGCTTTTCAAAATGCCACCAATCTGTCTCACGTCACTATAGGCAGTGGCGTGACTTCCATAGGCGACTACGCCTTCTGTTTTTGTCCCAGCTTAAACACCATCATAGCATTGCCTGACAATGCACCTTCGCTTGGTTCAAACGTTTTCTATGGAACACCCAATACCAAGTATGTTATCATCAATTGCGGTGCTAACTATGCTTCTGTATGGGGTACAGAAGGGTTCAACTATTCCAATGGATACATATTGGCGTTGGAGTCGAACAATGTGCTGTACGGCACCGCCTCGATTGTGCAGACTGTGGACTGCCAGCAGACGGCTATCATACAGGCTACCCCTGCCTCCCGATGCGTCTTTACGGGCTGGAGCGATGGCATCACCGACAACCCGCGCACCATCACGCTCACAGGCAACACCACACTGACGGCCAACTTCGCGCTGACACGCGAGGTTGTGGTGCAGAGCGCCAACGAGGTTATGGGTACCACCGAAGGCAGCGGCATCCATGTGGTGAGTAGCGAGGTGACGCTCTCGGCAATTGCCACCTGCGGCTTCCGCTTCACCCACTGGCATGACGGTGATATTAGCAATCCGCGCACTATCACATTGGGAGACGACACGGTATTTACCGCCTATTTCGAACTGCATAGCGATACGGTTGTCATGCACGACACCGCATACGTGAATGAACACGACACCACATATATTGATGTACACGACACTTCCTACGTCAATGTTTATGTACACGACACTACCTATATTAACGTGCCTGTACACGACACAACTATTGTGACCGATACGGTGACGCTGACAGAATATGTTACAGTACACGATACAACCGTTGTGACTGACACCGTAACGCTGACGGAATATGTGCCTGTTCATGATACAGCCGTTGTGATTGACACTATGACGTTGACGGAGTATGTTATAGTACACGATACAACCTATATGCCTGTACATGATACAACAATCGTCACTGTGCCTGTGCACGACACCACCGTCATCACCGAGTACATCCACGACACCACGACTGTGACAGAGTACATCCACGACACCACTACGGTCTACAGTGAGGTACATGACACAGTGTGGCTGACTGAGTACATCCATGACACTATCTATATCCACGACACCATCGTTGTTGGTATAGACGAGGTGGATGCCATCAACGCCAGGGTGTATTCTAACAACGGACAGATAGTGGTCGAGGATGCCGATGGCAACGCGGTGGCACTCTACGATATCACAGGGCGCTATCTCGCCACCAAGCAGGATTTTGGCACAGCGATACGCTTCGATGTTCCTACCAGTGGCACCTACATGATTAAGATTGGCAACCATCCCGCACGAAAGGTGGTGGTGATAAGGTGATATCGATAGTTTTTCTATACGTTTTATCTACTTTTTGTCTACATTTTATGTATTGAAGAGGTAGAGAAAAGGTAGAGAAGAGGTAGAGAAGAGGTAGAGAGGATATGAAGAAGATGGGTCATTTTTCCCTTTTTGTTCTGAGGGTTATCTGGGTAACTGAAAACGGTTACCCATGGGCAAGGAGGGGGGAATAGGGATGGGCGATAACGGTCACCCCTGGTTATTTCAAGATGGCGGCTTCGCTGGTGAAGGAGCAGAGCTCGGCGGCGAGGACGTTGAGGTTGTGGAAGCGGCTATAGTCGCTGTCGGAGGGGACTCCGGCGACGGGAGCCATCGTGTCGAGGTCCCACGGGGCGAGGATAAGCAAGGCTCCACGGACGCAGGCTTCAAAACGGCTACTCTCGGGTTTCCAATAGGGACCGATGGGCTCTTTCTGCAGGTGTATCAGCGGGTAGCCTTTTTCCAGGCATTCGTTCTTCATCAATAGTTCGCCACGCGAGATACCAGGTGTCACTATCACAGTGGCACCTCTCATCACCTGTGCTACCCATTCGTCATGCTGGCGGGCGTAGTCGTCGGTGGTCTCGTAAGGCTCTCTGCTGACGGGATGGCGGCGGTGGCACTGCACCTGCACCTTGTTGGCCCACCGCAAGAGGAAAAGGTTACCGAAGGCGCCGTAGCTGCGGTTGCCAATCTTGACATGCAGGCAGCGTTGCATCACGTCGGGTAATAAGCGGCGTAGGATGGCGCGGCGCGGGTTGTCATGTACATAGGCAATCATGGCCTGACGGTGGCGGTCATCGAGGCAGACCGTGTCATCGTAGTTGTCGTCGAACAACGGCTGGTGCTGACGGCCGACCAAGGCATAGTATTCTTTGCGTTGCTTCTGGGAGAGGGCACGGATGAGGGAACCTTCGTTGTAGTGGTCGAGGGCTTTCTCGCGCAGCCAATCGGGGACGGAGGGACTGGTGCAGTCGACCGGGATTGACCGATTGGTGGAGGAGGGCTCCCCCTGCTGTGCCTGCCAATAGCTGGTACAGGTGGCTTTGAAGGCCTGGATGATGTCGCCGAGGCTCCACTGCATCGGCTCTAGCGCTTCGATGACACCGTGGAAATGGTCGGGCATGCAGACGCAGGCATGTACGGCTACTTTGTTTCCGTGACTAATCTGCTTGGCAGGGATGGCCTCCCATTCTTGCAGCACTTTTTCTCCTAGTGGCGACAGGTGTACTTCGGGATGCATAGGGTCGTTGCCCAGCCTCCCGAGCAGTGGGGTACGGCCACCTATCACTATCGTGACAAGATAGACGCCTTGGCCATAGTAGTCGTGGCCGGGGTTGCGTGGGCGGTAGGAGGGGACTGCTGTTATCATTGATGCAAAGAGGGACACGCCGAGACCGGCGTGTCCCTGTGGATGGGGATCCTTTTTTTTATTTCTGCAGGGTCTTCAGCGTTTTGCTTTGCAACACGTTTACTCGCCATGGCAAAGTGAGCAAGCTCACTCTGCTCATTTGGCTTGACGTAAACGGTCGGTGAGCATGGGGACGATCTTGTGGAGGTCACCCACGATGCCGAGGTCGGCAACCTGGAAGATGGGGGCGAACTTGTCCTTGTTGATGGCGATGATGAGTTCGCTCTCCTCCATGCCGGCGAGGTGCTGGATGGCACCGCTGATGCCGCAGGCCATGTACAGGGCGGGACGCACGGTCTTACCGGTCTGACCCACCTGACGGCTGGCATCCATGACGCCGGCGTCGACCATGGCGCGGGAGCTGGAAACTTCGCCGCCGAGCTCTTTGGCGAGGGCCTCGAGCTTGACGAAGCCGTCCTTGGTGCCGACACCGCGGCCACCGCTGACGAGGATCTTGGCCTCGCTGATGTCGGTGACGGTCTTCTCTTCCTTGACGGTCTTGACGAGCTTCACGCGGTTGATTTTTTCAACGTTGAAGTTCACGTTGAAGTCGACGACCTCGCCCTTGCGGCTGGCGTCGGCGGCCATTTTCTGCATGACGCCGGGGCGGACGGTGGACATCTGCGGGCGGTTGTTCTTGCAGAGGATGGTGGCCATGAGGTTGCCGCCGAAGGCGGGACGCGTCATGCGGAACTCGTGAGCCTCGTCGTCGCTGATCTCCAGCTTGGTGGCGTCGGCGGTGAGGCCGGTGCGGTTGCGGGCGGAGACGCGGGGGCCGAGGTCGCGGCCGATGGTGGTGGCGCCGATGAGCATGATGCTGGGCTTCTCGCTCTCGATGATGGCGGTGATGGCCTCGGTGTAGGGCTCGGTCATGTAGTCCTTCAGCAGGTCGTTGTCGACGACCATGACTTTGTCGGCACCGTGCTCGATGAGGGTCTGGGCGAGGGGTTTGATGTCCTTGCCGAGGAGCATGGCGACGACTTTCTCGTTGTTGGCGTCGGCGAGCTCGCGGGCCTTGCCGAGGAGCTCAAGAGCCACATTCTGCAGTTTGCCGTTGCGCTGCTCGGCAAACACGTATACGTCTTTATATTCTGACAGATTCATAATTCTTCGTTTTTAGGAGATAGAGGAAGATAAGGGGAGATAGCTCGCGTTGCTCGCGGAAGATAGAGGACGATACCAATGCATTTGTCCTTTATCTCCTTCTATCTTCTTTTATCTCCTTCTATCTTCATTAGTCATTAAATGATATGTTTCTCTTTGAGCTTGTTGACAATCAGTTCGACGGCCTCTTCGGGGCTGACCTCGAAGGTCTGGCCGGCGGGCTTGAGCTGCTTGGGGAACGACTTGAAGACGCTCGTGGGAGAGCCGGCCTTGCCGATATGCTCCTCGGGGACGTTGATGCGGTCGGCACCCCACACCTCGATTTCCTTGTCGAAGGCGGTGACGATGCCGCTGACGGTCATGTAGCGGGGCTGCACGCTGGAGGCCAGGGCGGTGACGACGCAGGGGGCCTGCATCTCGAGCACCTGGTAGCCGTCCTCGAGCTGTTTCTTGATGGTGAAGGTCTTGGTGGCCTCGTTGTACTGGAGGTCCTCCATATAGGAGACCTGCGGCAGGTCGAGGTGCTCGGCAATCTGGGGACCCACCTGGGCGGTGTCGCCGTCGATGGCCTGGCGGCCGGTGATGATGAGGTCGACATCCATGGTGCGCAGGGCGCCGGCGAGGGCGCTGCTGGTGGCCAGCGTATCGGCGCCACCGAGCTTGCGGTCGGTCAGCAGGATGGCGCGGTCGACACCCATGGCGAGGGCCTCGCGGAGGATGGCCTCGGCCTGGGGCAGACCCATGGTGATGACGGTGACGTGGGCACCGTATTTGTCCTTCAGCTGCAGGGCGTACTCAAGACCGCCCTTATCGTCGGGGTTCATAATCGAGGGGACGCCCTCGCGGATGAGCGTACCGGTCACGGGATTGATTTTCACCTCGGTGGTGTCCGGCACTTGCTTTATGCAAACTACTATGTTCATTTTCTTAAGATTAAAAGTTTAAAGGATTAAAAGTTTAAAAGGTCAGAGGCCATTTGCGGCAACTTTTTATCTCTTAATCTTTTTATCCTTTTATCTTCAATTATTTAAACAGTTTTCCGGCAATCACCATGCGCTGCACTTCGCTGGTGCCTTCGTAAATCTCGGTGATCTTGGCGTCGCGCATCATGCGCTCGACGGGGTACTCGCGGGTGTAGCCGTAGCCGCCGTGGAACTGGACGGCCTTGGTGGTCACCTCCATAGCGGTCTCGGCGGCGAAGAGTTTGGCCATAGCGGCATCGGCAGAGTAGGGGATGCCGTGGTCTTTCTTGTAGTGGGCCGAGCGGCAGAGCAGACGGGCGGCCTGCACTTTGGTCTCGAGGTCGGCCATCTGGAACTGGGTGTTCTGGAACTGGCTGATGCTGCGGCCGAACTGCTTACGCTCCTTGGTGTACTTGACGGTCTCGTCCATAGCACCCTGGGCGATGCCGAGGGCCTGGCAGGCGATACCGATACGACCACCGTCGAGGGTCTTCATGGCGAGGCCGAAGCCTTTGCCCAGCTGACCCAGCTGACGGTCCTTCGGGATGCGGCAATCCTCGAAGATAAGCTCGGTGGTAGCGCTGCCGCGGATACCCATCTTCTTCTCCTTCTTGCCGATGCTGAAGCCCGGGTCGGTCTTCTCGACGATGAAGGCGCTGATGCCCTTGGTGCCGAGGCTCTTGTCGGTCATAGCGATGATGATGAACACGTTGGCGTAGCTGCCGTTGGTGATGAAGATCTTGCTGCCGTTGAGCACCCAGCTGTCACCGTCCTCGACGGCGATGGTCTGCTGGCCGGCGGCATCGGTACCGGCGTTGGGCTCGGTGAGGCCGAAGGCGCCGATCCACTCGCCGCTGGCGAGTTTGGGCAGGTATTTCATCTTCTGCTCCTCGGTGCCGGCCTCAAGGATGGGGGCGCAGCAGAGGGAGGTGTGGGCGGAGAGGATGACGCCCGTGGTGGCGCAGACGCGGCTGAGCTCCTCGACGGCCATGCCGTACATGATGTTCGTGCCGCCGGCACCGCCGTACTGGGTGGGGATGGGAATGCCCATGAGGCCAATCTTGGCCATCTTCTGGACGGTCTCCATGGGGAAACGCTCCTCCTCGTCGACTTCGGCGGCGAGGGGCTTGACTTCCTTCTCTGCAAATTCGCGAATCATCTGCAGGAAGAGTTCTTCTTGTTTGGTGAAGCTAAAATCCATTATGTTATTGTTTTGTTATTCGTTATGACGTTATAACGTGATTACGTTATTACTTTACGGCGATGGTTTCGATTTCGACGAGGACACCCATGGGCAGGCCCTTCACGGCGAAGGCGGCGCGGGCGGGGCAGTCGGTGTTGTAGTACTTGGCGTAGACCTCGTTCATGGGTTTGAAGTACTCCATGTCGGCCAGCAAGCAGGTGCTCTTGACGACATCCTGGAAGGTGTAGCCGGCCTCGTCGAGGATGGCCTTGATGTTCTGCATGACCTGCTCGGTCTGGGCGGTGATACCCTCGGGGACCGTCTTGGTGGCGGGATTGATGGGAATCTGGCCCGAGATGTAGAGGGTGTTGCCGGCCTGAACAGCCTGGCTGTAGGGTCCAATGGCCGCGGGGGCGTTGGAAGTGTTGATGATTTTCTTCATGTTATTAAGATTTTAGATTAATTTCTGAGGGTGCAAAGTTACGCACTTTTTTTGGATAAATATTGTTTTTGTATAAAAAAATATTTTGGCAGCTTGTTATCTTGCAATTTTACAGTGATTTATATTGTTTTGTGCATGAGTGGAATTTTTTGTGTATCTTTGCATTCTAATTTGACAGGAGAAAAATGAAGATTCTTGGACTGATGTCGGGTACGTCGCTCGACGGCATCGACTTGGCACTCTGTGATATAGATGAGCACGGCTACCGTATTCTGGCGGCCGAGACCGTACCTTATTTCAACGAATGGCGCCAGCGTTTGTCGACGCTCGAGAACGCTTCTGCCTATGACTACGCCCTTGCCAATGTCGAGTTGGGGCATCTTTTCGGGCAGACGATCAACCGCTTCCTCGAGGGCAAGGTTCGGCCCGACGCCATCGCCTCGCATGGGCATACCATCTTCCACCAGCCGCATCTGGGACTCACCACCCAGATTGGTGACGGCGACGCCATCGCTGCAGAGACGGGGCTGCCGGTGGTCTTCAATTTCCGCACCCTCGACGTGGCCCTCGGTGGCCAGGGGGCACCGCTGGTGCCGATAGGCGACGAACTGCTGTTTGGCGAATACGACGCCTGCCTCAACCTCGGGGGTATCGCCAATATCTCCTATCGTCATGACAACAAGCGTATTGCTTATGATATCTGTCCGTGCAATATGGCGCTCAACCGCTTGGCGGCCTTGCTGGGCTATCCTTATGACGCCGAAGGTCAGAATGCCCGTGGCGGAGAGGTGCATACCTGTCTGCTACATGAGCTCGACGGACTTGAATATTATTCTGTTACGGAGCCTAAGTCGCTCGGGAAGGAGTGGTTTGTCGGCCAGTTCTGGCCGATAGTTAAAGCCTTCCTTGGCGTCACGCCTTCCTCGGCGCAGGTCCGCGACGCCTTGGCTACCGTCACTTCGCATATCGCCATACAGATTGCCCGTATCGTTGAGTGTCAGCAGATTAAGACGCTCCTCGTTACTGGTGGCGGTGCATGGAACAGCTATCTGCTCGAGATTGTCGGGAAATATTGCCCTGAGGTGCAGATTTCTGTTCCCGATGCGTTGATTGTCAACTACAAAGAAGCACTTGTTTTTGCCCTTTTAGGATACCTGCGTCTTAACGGAAAAATCAACACTTTGTCCTCTGTGACAGGGGCGAAAATTGACTCCATCGGCGGAAATATTTCGGGAAAAATGAAAAATGAAAAATGAAAAATGAAAAAATTTATTTTCTACAACTACCTGATTTCTAATTTTCAATTTTCATTTTTCAATTTTCATTTAAAATAAATTTGGCCATGTCGGGAAATGTTAGTACTTTTGCACCCGCTTTTGAGATGATATATTGCTCAAAAAGATGGCGGGATAGCTCAGCTGGTTAGAGCGCTGGATTCATAACCCGGAGGTCATCAGTTCAAGTCTGATTCCCGCTACAAAGAAGCACCACAGCAATGCGGTGCTTTTTTTGTATCCTGTCTGCAATAATAGCCGCGTTGTTTCGTTATAGGTTATTATGGACGACAAACACCTGTATAGCAACTTTGAATATGATACGGCCCTGAGCGTTGCACCCGGCGTGAAACAGCCTGAGCAAGTGAGCAATATTTATGTGGAGCGTATGCGTGCGCGTATGCGTCAGGAACCCTCTGTGGAGGAGCTGGTTAGTGGCATACTCCATGGCGACCGTACCCTGCTAAGCCGTGCGATTACCCTTGTGGAGAGTTCTCGTTTCGATCATCAGAAGAAGGCGCAGGAGATTATCGAGCGCTGCCTGCCCTATAGCGGCAAGAGTGTGCGACTGGGCATCACTGGTGTTCCGGGTGCGGGAAAGAGTACCCTTATCGAGGCCCTAGGTAAGATGTTGACGTCTCATAATCATAAGGTTGCTGTGCTGGCCATCGACCCGAGTAGCGAGCGCTCCAAAGGTTCCATCCTAGGTGACAAGACGCGCATGGAGGAACTCTCGGTCGATCCCAACGCTTTTATCCGCCCCAGTCCCTCGGCGGGAAGCCTGGGTGGCGTGGCTCGCAAGACACGCGAGATTATCACCCTCTGCGAGGCGGCGGGATTCGATGTGGTTATCGTTGAGACTGTGGGTGTTGGACAGAGCGAGGTGGCCGCCCATTCGATGGTAGACTTCTTCCTGCTGCTGCAGCTCGCCAATACCGGCGACGAGCTGCAGGGCATCAAGCGCGGCATCATGGAGATGGCCGACATGATAAGCATCAACAAGTGCGAGCTCGACCGTCAGCGCTCCGAACTTTCTGCAGGACAGTTCCGTAACGCCTTGCACCTCTTCCCCATGCCCGAGAGTGGATGGACCGTCAAGGTGACCCTCTGCTCGGCCTACACCAAGGAGGGTGTCGAGGACTTATGGAACTCGGTGATGGACTATGTAACATTCACGAAAGGAAACGGTTACTTCTATCAGAAGCGTCAGCAGCAGAACCTGCGCATTATGACCGAGGCCATCGAGAATGGCCTGCGCGAGCGTTTCTATAGCACCCCCGGCGTTGAGGAACGCATCGAGGCCCTGAGCAAGGAAATCCTTGAGAATAAGATAAGTCCTTACGCTGCAGCAGACAGCCTACTCGGATGATATACATTCACGTTCCGTTTTGTCACCGCAAGTGTACCTACTGCGCTTTCTATTCGAAGCCGGTGGTATCTTCCTCTGCCTTGAAGGGTGCCACCCCTGGTTCAGGGGAGGAGTTGCTGTCGCAATATGTTGATGCGTTGATTGAAGAGATGCGGCAGCGTCGTCAGGAGCAGGCACATCCCATTCGCACCATCTATTTTGGTGGCGGTACGCCAAGCATACTTGCTATCAGTGATTTGGAACGGATAATTAAAGCATTGCATGAGAATTTCGACCTCTCTCAGATTGAGGAGGTGACATTGGAGGCCAATCCCGAGGACTTGACCGAGGATTATCTCCATGGTCTCAGAGGTTTAGGACTGATTAACCGATTGAGTATCGGCATCCAGAGTCTTGATGACGATATGCTTCGTTTTATTGGCCGTCGTCACACTGCCTCCCAGGCCCTCGCTGCCGTAGAAAATGCTCATACCGCAGGTTTTAGCAACCTCAGCGTCGACTTTATCTACGGATTGCCTGTCGATTCTCCATTCTCAATTTTCAATTTCCAATTGGTTTCCCATGTCTCCGCCTACGCGCTCACCGTGGAGCCTGGCACCGCATTGGCGGTGCAGGAGGAGCAGGGTGGGGTAGCGCTGCCCGGCGAGGACGATGTGGTACGGCAGTATGAGATGCTTTGCAAAATGCTGGGAGAAAGGGGTTTTGAACAATATGAGGTCTCCAACTTCTGCCGTCCGGGAATGGCCTCGCGGCACAATAGCCGTTACTGGGACCGCACGCCCTATCTGGGACTCGGTCCCGGAGCCCATAGCTTTGATGGATGTCGCCGCAGATGTAACAAGCCCGACGGCACCTTTGAACAAGAAATTCTTTCCGAGGCCGATGCCTTCAACGAACTCTTGATGACAGCCCTACGCACCACCCGTGGACTCCCTCTCGCACAGGTGCCCGATAAATACAAAGAAAGGCTGCATCGTGGGATACAGCCTTATGTGGATTGTGGTTGGATCGTGTTGAGAGACAATTCTTTTTGCCCAACACGTGAGGGTCTCCTCCATGCCGACGGCATGGCTGCGGCGCTATTCGTCGAATAAGTTCTCTAAATCGTCGGGCAGGTACTCCTGCTGCTCGGGAGGTTCGGGATTGATGTTGTCGCGGATGATGTAGCCCTTGTATACGTCCTTGATTTGCTGAAGGAAAGCGTAGGCTTCGAGTCGGGTGCGGAAGTCGCCGACTTTCACCTTGAAGTTGGGTTCGTCATAGACGATATAGGCCTGCACTTCGGAGTGGTCCAGCATGAACTGGTCGCGCAGGTTGAAGGCGCTGGTCTTCGAGTTGGTCCCCGAGAAGGAGGCTATCTGTACGCGGTAGCCGGGGATGGCGTTCAGGCGGTTGTTGAACTCCACGTGGCGCTCCACCATCTCGTCGACGGTGACGTCGCCTTTGACGGTCACGCGGCCCGTCTGAGCAAATACGGAATGGGTTGAGGAGAAGAGAAAGATTAAAAGAAAACTCCTACGGAGTATTCCCCGTAGGGGATTTCCCTTAGTAGCTATTAAAAGATAATGCCTACGGCATATTTCCCGTAGGGAATTTCTTTCAATAATGCCATTTACGTTCATGTATCTTGTTTTTAGTATTGTGCAGTGTCGGCGAGCACCCGTTTGGGACGGACCGTGAGGACGGGAATTCTCGACTGGGTGATCATCTGCTGGGCGAAGGAACCCATGAGAAGGTTGGAGAAGGTGCTCTCCTGCTCGGTCATGATGGCAATCATATCGGCATTCACCGTCTCGGCATAGGCGAGGGTGTCGACGGTGACATTGTCCTTCACATCCAGGAACTTGGTGACATACTGTATATTGTTGTTGTCGAAATAGCGTTTCACCATATTGATGTAGTTGTTGACTACCTGGCGGATGCTCGGAGCGCTGGAGGTGTAAAGACCCAAGAGGTGGATGGTGGAGCCGAAGCTCTTGGCGAAGGTGGCGGCGTGGGCGGCCTTCTGCCGTGTGTCGTCACTGCTGTCGATGGGTACGACGATGGTTTCCAGTGCTTTGTTGAAGTTGAAGTCTTCGCGGATGAGCAGCACGGGTGCCGGCGAGAGCTCGACGGTGCGGTAGCTGTTCTTGCCGAGGAGGCCCTTCTTCATGCCGCTCATGCCGTGGGTGCCCACGATGAGCAGGTTGGCTTCGTCTTCGGTGGCCTGTTTCGCCAGCTCTTCGGCAGGGTTTCCCTGTCGCAGCACATACTCCAGTTTGATGCCTTTGAGCAGGTGTGCCACCCCTGCATTGCGTCTTTCGATTTCGGCACGGATGGGGGCTTCATCCTCCTTTTTTTCTTTCACATAGACCAGCCTGATGTCGTTCTTCCATCGGTTGGCAATGTCGATTGCGAGGTCGACAGCATAGGCCGAACCCGAAGAAAAATCAAAACCGACAACAATTTTGTTCATGGCTTTTACAGTTTGAAATGACGACACAAAAGTACGAACTTTTTTTAAATTGGCCAAATTTTTTTCATTGTGGAAAAAAAAATTTTGCTGTTCGACAGAATTTGTGTACTTTTGCATCCGCTATTTTTAATATGAGCGGGTGTGTAACGCGCGCGAATTTTTGTTTAAATAATATAAATTCAGGAAGAAAACCTAAAACACATAATAACAACATGACTCAACAAATCCTGATTGCGGTATTGGTCTTAGGCGCTATTGGCGCCTTCTTTGCCGTGGTGCTCTATTTTGTAGCCCAAAAGTTCAAGGTGGTGGAAGATCCACTGATTGACGAGGTGGCCGAGGTGCTTCCCGGCGCTAACTGCGGCGGTTGCGGCAAAGCCGGCTGTCGTGCTTTCGCCGAGGCCTGTGTGGCCCAGGGCAACCTGGAGGGTCTGCGCTGTGCCCCCGGCGGCGACGTCGTGATGCAGAAAGTGGCCTCCCTGCTGGGCTGTGCCGCCGAAGCCGGCGAGCCTCAGGTGGCTGTCGTACGCTGCCATCCTGCCAACTGCGGCGAGAACCGTCGCTCCAATTATGACGGTCTGAAGAGTTGCGCTTTCGCCAACACAGTGTACACCGGCGAGAACGGCTGTCCCTTCGGCTGTCTGGGCTGTGGTGACTGTGTGGCCGCCTGCCAGTTTGATGCCATCCACATGGATGCCGAGACGGGTACTCCTGTCGTCGACGAAGAGAAGTGCACCGCCTGCGGTGCTTGTGCCAAAGCCTGCCCGCGCCGTGTTATCGAGCTGCGCAACAAGGGCAACAAGGGCCGTCGCGTCTTCGTGCGTTGCATCAACAAGGAGAAGGGTGCTGTGGCCATGAAGACCTGCAAGAACGCTTGCATCGGCTGTGGCAAATGCGCCAAGGTGTGCCCCTTCGAGGCTATCACGGTGGCCGACAACGTGGCCTACATCGACTACACGAAGTGCAAGGCCTGCCGCAAGTGCGTCACCGAGTGCCCCGTGCACGCCATCACCGACGTCAACTTCCCGGCTCCCGCCAAGAAGCCCGAGGCTCCGAAGCCTGCCGAGGAGGCCCCGGCCGCAAACAACTAAACACTAACCACTAAACACAGAACACTGATGAAAACATTCCGAATGGGTGGTGTCCACCCCGAAGAAAACAAGATATCCAACGATGCCGCCATCGAGGTGATGCCGGTACCGTCGCAGATGGTGGTGCTGATGAACCAGCACCTCGGCGCCCCCGCCACGCCAGTGGTGCAGAAAGGCGACAAGGTGAAAGTGGGTCAGCTTATCGGCGAAGCCCAGGCCTTCATGTGTGCCAACGTCCACTCTCCCGTTAGTGGCACCGTTGCCAAGGTGGAGCCCTGCAAGGACGCCTTCGGTCTGGCTAAGCCCGCCGTCTATATTAATGTCGAAGGCGACGAGTGGATGGAGACTATCGACCGTACGCCCGACATTAAGCGCGAGTGCACGCTTGAGCCGAAGCAGATTGTCGACAAACTGAAAGAGATGGGTATCGTGGGCCTTGGTGGCGCCACCTTCCCAGCCCATATCAAATATGCCATCCCCGATGGTAAGAAAGCCGAATACCTCATCATCAATGCCGCCGAGTGTGAGCCCTACCTCACCTCCGACTACCGCGTCATGATGGAGCATGCCGAAGAGGTGTGCA
Organism: uncultured Bacteroidota bacterium; assembly: GCA_902774395.1. Lineage (GTDB taxonomy): Bacteria > Bacteroidota > Bacteroidia > Bacteroidales > P3 > Colimorpha. The sequence goes on along the minus strand of CACYIK010000002.1, from coordinate 59,382 downwards.
TCGGCGTGAGCATCCTGAGGAAAGCCTTGGGTGTTCCTAACGCCTATATCGGTATTGAGAGCAACAAGCCCTTGGCCATCGCCAAGATGCAGGAGATGTCTCGCCAGTTCGAGGGCATCATCGTCGAGCCTCTGAAGGTGAAATACCCGCAGGGCGCCGAGAAGCAGCTTATCAATGCCGTCACCGGCCGTAAGGTGCCCAGCGGCAAGCTGCCCATCGACGTGGGTTGCGTGGTCTCCAACCTCGGCACTGCCTTCGCCGTCTACGAGGCTATCCAGAAGAACAAACCCCTCATTGAGAATATCCTCACCGTGACGGGTAAGAAGTTGCCTTCGCAGCACAACTACGTCGTGCGCATCGGCACCACCTACAACGATATCATCAAGCATTCCATCGGCGAGTTGCCTGCCACCACTGGCAAGGTCATCAGCGGAGGTACCATGATGGGCAAGGCTGTGGTGAACCTCGATGCCCCGACGGTGAAGGGCAACAGCAGCGTCCTCGTCATGGACGAGGGTGAGGCGCGTCGCAACCCCGAGACGGCCTGCATCCGCTGCGGCAAGTGCATGCACGCCTGCCCCATGGGTCTGGAACCCTACATGTTTTCGTCACTGGTGAAGAACAACCGTATCGAAGAGGCCAAGGAGCACAATATCCTCGACTGCATCGAGTGCGGATGCTGCTTCTTCAGTTGCCCGGCCAACAAGCCGCTGACCGACGAGATACGTCTCGGCAAGAACAAGGTCCGTGCCATGATGGCCGCAAAGAAATAGTAGAAAATGCGTTAATGCGTTAATGCGCCAATGTGTAAGTGCTGACGCATTAACAACTAACGCAATAACACAATAACACAATAACGCAATATTATTATAATATGAATCTATTAAATATATCGGGCTCGCCCCACGTGCATAGCGACGAGTCGACAAAGAGAATTATGTGGCGCGTTAACATGGCGTTGATACCGGCCTTGCTGGTGGCCATTGCCTACTTTGGAATCAGCGCGCTCATCATCAGCGCCATCTCTGTGCTGAGCTGTGTGCTCTTCCAGTGGCTTGTCGAGAAATATATTCTCAAGGTGCCCAGCACCATCTGCGACGGCTCGGCCGTCGTCACGGGTCTCCTGTTGGCCTTTAACGTTCCTGCCACCATCGACATGATGTGGATTGTCGTCATCGGCGCCCTCGTGGCCATCGGTGTTGGCAAGATGGCCTTCGGCGGCCTCGGCAAGAACCCCTTCAACCCCGCCCTGGTGGGCCGTGTCTTCCTGCTCATCTCCTTCCCCGTGCAGATGACCACCTGGCCCGATGTCTCGAAGGTCAGCTTCTTCGGCCTCGACACTGTGACGGGTCCCACCCCGCTGGGTCTCCTCAAAGGCCGTGGAGCGGAAGCCCTCGACCAGCTGCCGCAGGCTTGGGATATGTTTATCGGTCACATCGGTGGCTCCTTCGGTGAGGTCTCGGCCCTAGCCATCCTCCTCGGCGCAGCCTACCTTTGCTGGAAGAAGATTATCACCTGGCACATCCCCGTTACCTTCATCGGCACTGCCTTCGTTTTCAGCGCTATCCTCTGGCTGGTGAATCCCGTGCATGTCGGTGTCGATCCCACTGACGGCATGACCAAGCTTCTGGGCTTTATCGACCCCCTCACCACCATCCTCACCGGTGGTATCATGCTCGGCGCTTGCTTTATGGCTACCGACATGGTTACCTCGCCCATGGCTAAAAGTGGCCAGATTATCTTCGGCGTGGGCTGCGGCTTGCTGACGGTCATCATCCGCACCTGGGGTGCTTACCCCGAGGGTGTCAGTTTTGCCATCCTGCTGATGAACAGCGTCACCCCGCTCATCAACCGTTGCTGCAAACCCAAACGCTTTGCTTGTTAAACTAAACACTTAACACTTAACACTAAACACTGAATAGTTATGGCAAAGAAAGCTCAATCCACATTAGTCAATATGCTCCTGTCGCTGACGGCGATAGCTTTGGTGGCCGCCGCCGCCTTGGCGCTCATGAACGCCGTCACCGAGGAACCCATAAAAGTCGCCAAACAGAACAAAGTAAAAAAAGCCATCGAAAACGTGCTGAAGCAGGTCGACGAGAACGGCAAGACACTCGATTCTATCGATTATAAGACACTGAAAGATACCATCGTGAATGCCGACGGCGAGGAGATGGTGTGTCACCTGGCCTATAACGCCGAGGGCGAGTACGCCGGTGCGGCCGTCGAGACCTCTGACCCCAACGGTTTCGGAGGCACCCTCAAGGTGATGGTCGGTTTCGACAAGGACGGTAACGTCTATGGCTACAGCATCCTCGAGAGCAACGAGACCCCGGGTCTTGGCGCTAAGGCCGACAAATGGTTCCAGCTGGGCCAGAAAGGCCAGGTTGTAGGCAAGTCGCCCGCCACCGAGCCGCAGTCTGAGTTGCGCGTCACCAAGGACACCCGTGGCGGCGGCACCGTGGACGCCATCACAGGCTCCACCATCACCTCCAAGGCCTTCCTTCGCAGCGTCAACAAAGCTTATACCAACCTTCAGACGGTCCTCAACAAATAATCACATCGCCTTATGAAAGCAAAAGATATAATTAAAAACGGTCTTATCAAGGAGAACCCCACATGGGTCCTTATCCTCGGCATGTGCCCCACGCTGGCCACCACTACCTCGGCTATCAACGGCATGATGATGGGCCTCGCCACAGCCTTTGTGCTTATGATGTCCAACATTGTCATTTCGCTCCTCAAGAGCGTTATCCCCGACAAGGTTCGTATCCCGGCCTTCATCGTTATCATCGCTACCTTCGTCACCATCGTCCAGATGGTAATGCAGGCTTTCGTGCCCGATATGTATGACACCCTTGGCCTCTTCATCCCCCTTATCGTGGTGAACTGCATCGTCCTCGGCCGTGCCGAAGCCTTCGCATCCAAGAACAATGTTTGGCATTCGCTTCTCGACGGCCTCTTCATGGGTCTCGGCTTCACCTGGGCACTGACGCTCCTCGGTATGGTGCGAGAACTCCTTGGCACAGGTTGCATCTTTGGTCACAGCCTCATCGGTGGTGCCGACGGCATGTTGCTGATGATTCTCCCCGCTGGCGGCTTCCTCTGTCTCGGTTTCCTGATGGCACTCATCAACCATCTGCGCAACCGAAATGTTAAAAAGGCCTAACTAAATGTTAAAAAATGAGCCATAAGTGGACAACTAATGTCTATATAGGCAAAGAGGATTGAAAAAATTAAATTGAAAGATATGAAACGTATAGTCGTAGTTGTCGCCATGTTAATGGCTGTTGCGGGCCTGAAAGCCCAGGATTGTGACGCCCTTGTACTTCCGTATTTCGGCGGTAATGTGGAGCGGCTGGATAATTATAAGACAGTTGCGCCTGATAAGTACATGTACCGGTGTCTCTTTGCCCAGACGGCATTTTATGAGTCCGACACCATTCCTGCGGGAGCTGAATTGCTTGAGATTAGCGAAGTGGTGGAATGGTCGACGGGAAAGACTCTGTCTCGTGATATTGTTATAGACCTGAATACTTTTAGTTACTATGCCTACAATTTCGCCCAGATACAGGTTCGACACGATTCTGTTACCGAGGAGACTTGTTTCGCTACCCCGGGTTCGCGTCATCCCTATTTGGTGCTCCGCTCGTCCAACGAGATGGCAAGTTTGACGAATCAGAAGTTTCAGGAATATAGAGAAAGTCAACAGTAGTTTTTTTTAATGTAGGAGAGTCATAAAATGAAAAAGATACTTTTTTTAGTGGCTTTTGTCTGGGCGTTAAGTCCGATGGTCTCCGCACAGGGCGAAGATGTGTTCCGGCTGGACGCTACAACCAATGGAACCACGGCCTCTATGGCTGATGTGGGAGGTGCCATTACCCTTCGTGATGACGACTCGCAAGGCGATGGCGCACCGGAAGACGGATACCCCATGCGTGGTATTGACTACTATATCACCGTCGAGGGCAATTGTACTGGTGAGAATCGCCTGGTCGTTTATATCGGTCGTCTTTCGGTCTACAAAACCGACACCGTGTACGTCTACGATGGCGCCGACACGTCGGCTCCTCTCATCAAGAAGTTCAATTCCTACTATGGTGATGTGCATGAGGGCGATTATATTTTCGTTACTCCTACGAATTCGTTAAACAAGATTACAGTCCGTTTCCGCACGGGCAACGATGGCGACAATAACAGCTCCGGCATCGGAAAAGGCTTCGAGTTCAATGTCCACTGTCGCAAGCCGTGCGAGTCGCTTGTGCCTGTGATTGATCCGATGTTCTTCCGTACTCGTAATGGTGTGGTATATGACACCTCGTACATTCGCGAAGTGACGATACTCGATACCGTGTTCCTTGATCCGGAAGACCACTCGCAGGGAATCGCTCGCATTGACACCAACCGGTTCATGGGAGCCCACCTCTGCATTGGTGACGGTGTCATCTTCCGCGGCCATGGAGACTATACCCACAACTACGGCTACTACAACCCCACCGACGCTACAAGCTATTTCATTTGGGATATGGCCAACCAGGGCGATACCATTCAAGGTGTGGGTATGTCCACCATTACGTATAATGACTATCAGAAGACTGGATGCTACGACATGGTACTTGACATAAAGGATGCCAATGGTTGCGGTACAAACGTCTACACCTCTATCAAGGTTCGCACCTCGGCCAACCCCATCAAGACCATCTTCACCCTTGCCGATATCTGCAACCATGACTCCCTGATGGTCAATATGGGTTACTCGGGTGAGAACGCCACGTTGACACTCCGTACGATTGAAAATAACGAAACCGTCTCCAAGGTTTTTGAGGCTGTTACCTTCGTCCCCGACGGCTGTTCCTGCACCAATCCCAACTATTTTGAGGCTCCAGTGACTTTCACTGAGTTCCCGAACACCAGTCGCATCAACCAAGCCAAGGATATCTGCTCTATCTGTATTAATATGGAGCACACCTACATGGGCGATATCTATATCACGCTTGTATGTCCCACGGGCCAGGAGGCTGTTCTGAAATATGGACACTCTGTGCAGTGTGGTCCCGAGGGTATCCCTCGCACCGCCCCTTCTGTTGACGCCGAAGGCCGTCCTATCAATGGTGGTGGAGCAGATGGTGGTGGTACCCATCTGGGTTGGGCCACCCATGACGATGGCGGCCAGTGCAGCAACCCTTGGGAGAATCCCCATGGTATCGGCCTCGACTATTGCTTCAGCCGCAATGCCGACTACACCTTGATAACGGGCGACAATCCTGCTACTCTCACCGCCTTTGATCGCAATCCTGCAGGTAACTATTATCTTGCTTCCAATGGAGCACCCACAATCACCTCCAATGACCCAGTATGGGGTCTCGAGGCGCTGCTGGGTGCGGGTAACACTACGCTTCCGGGATGTGAGCCTTATGTGGATGCCAACGGAGTCTCCCATCCTTTCACAAGCGGTGGAGTACCCAGCCATCCCTCCCTCAGTGGTACCACCACGCGTAAACCGAGTGACCACGAGCATAAGGTGGACTACTATCTGCCCTTCTCCGACTTTAGCGAACTGGTGGGCTGCCCGCTCAACGGCACATGGAAAGTGCGTGTGTACGACACCTTTAATGCGGATAACGGATGGATCTTCAACTGGTCCATGGATATCTGCGGCGTCAGCCAGGATGACGACTGTAAGTATACCGTTGGTATCGACTCCCTCGTCTGGCGTCCCAAGCCCGATTCCATCTACCACGACTACGACCTCGGCCACTACCGCGGCCTCGTAATCAACCAGGCTACTCCCACGGTCTCCTATATCTCCTCGCCTGATACCGCCGGCACATTCCCCATCAATGTCTTTATCTACGATGAGTTCGGCTGCGTCTGGGATACTGCTACCCGCATCACCTCCTACTGGACTCCCGAGCCTCATCTCGGCCCCGACACCAGCCTCTGCGGTGTTGACCAGACCGTCCTCGATGCTCGCGACCGTCACACCCTCACCCAGCAATATTCTTACCTCTGGGAACCCTTCGGCGAGAATACCGCCTCCATCGTTACCTCCACCGACGCCCATGGCGACATCAACTATGTGGTGCGTGTGCTCAATGCCCAAGGACAGAAACTTTGCGCCGCTTACGACACTATCAAGGTGGGTCTGCGCACACAACCGCTGCCTAGCTTCGTGCCCGAGCCCTTCTCCTTCGAAGGCTGTGCGCCCATGACCATCAAGTTCCAAAACCAGACGGTCGATGGAGACCGCTACTTCTGGGACTTCGGCGACGGTATCACCTCCGAGCTCGAGAGCCCCACGCACACCTTTGCCGAGGGTATCTATACGCTCAAATACTACGCTATCTCTAACGAGGGCTGTATCGACTCTGTCATCTCCGAGAACGGCATTGCTGCCTATCCTACGCCTCATGCCGCCTTCGCGTGGGATCCCGTCTATCCCTCGGTGCTCAACCCTGTGGTGACATTCACCAACAACACCGTGCCGCACCTCCCCGACAACAAATACTATTGGGAGATACAGTATAACCGCGACAACCCCCTTTCGGTCGAGACTATTGTTGATACCAATGCCACCTTCGACTTCTCGCAGTATGTCGGCAACGATGAGCTCTCGGGCGTCTATGGCGTCAGCCTTATTGCCCGCACCACGAACCTGGCACCTTCGGGCAACTATATCTACTGCTCCGACACGGCGTCCAACACGGTGCTCGTCATCAACGACTACCTGCAGTTCCCCAATGTCATCACCCCCAATGGCGACGGCATCAACGACCGCTTCGTCATCCTGAACCTCATCGATGGTGTGGGATACCCCATCAACTCGCTTGACATCTACAACAAGTGGGGCTCGCGTGTCTACCACATGGAGAATATCTCGCGCGACGAGGACTTCTGGGACCCCGCCGACATGCCTGACGGAACCTACTTCTATCGTTTCTCGGCCCGCGGCTACAACGGCAACATCGAGCACAACGGTTCCATCGAGGTGATTCACTAAAACTGTTGATAATCCACTTACTAAACACCATCCGGAAGGGTGGTGTTTTTTTTGTTGTTTCATGTCGAAAAAAAATCGTATTTTTGCAAATTGTTTCTATGATAGACCAGGAGACCATACAACGCATCATGGATGCCGCCCGTATCGAGGAGGTGATAGGCGACTTCGTCTCGCTCAAGAAGCGTGGTGCCAACCACATAGGTTGCTGCCCCTTCCACAACGAGAAGACGCCGTCGTTCTATGTCTCGCCCTCGAAAGGTATCTTCAAATGCTTTGGCTGCGGCGAGGCGGGCGATGTGGTGGCCTTCCTCAAGAAACACGAGCATTTCACCTATCCCGAGGCACTGCGCTGGCTGGCACAAAAATACCACATCGAGATTCAAGAGGAGGAGCAGACCGAAGAACAGAAGGAGCGTCAGAACGAACGCGACGCCCTGTTCCATGTCTCCGATTTCGCACAGAAATACTTCGCTGACCTGCTCTACAATGACGAGATGGGACGTGCCGTAGGCCTCAGCTATTTCCATGGCCGTGGCCTCAGCGACGAGGTGATAAAAAACTTCGGTCTCGGATACTGCCTCGACGAATGGAGCAATTTCACCGACCACGCCCGCAAGAACGGATACAGTGATATTGTCCTCGAGAAGACGGGACTCACCATCTTCAAAGAAGATACCAAGAAGGCTTACGACCGTTTCCGCGGCCGCGTGATGTTCCCCATCTACAGCATCTCGGGTCGTGTACTCGGATTCAGCGGCCGTGTGCTCAGCAGCGAGAAACAAGCCGCCAAGTATGTCAACTCGCCCGACTCCGACATCTACAATAAAAGCAAGATTCTCTACGGCCTCTACCAGGCCCGCTCGGCCATCTCCAAGGCTAACAAGTGCTACCTTGTCGAAGGCAACATCGACGTCATCTCTATGCACCAGTCGGGCGTGGAGAACACCGTGGCCTCCTGCGGCACCTCCCTCACCACTGAGCAGATACGCCTCATTAAGCGCTATACCCCCAATGTCACGGTGCTCTACGATGGCGACTCCGCAGGTATCAAGGCGGCGCTGCGCGCCGTAAACCTGCTCTTCGCCGAGGGGATGCATGTGCGTTGCGTCCTCTTTCCCGACGGCGAGGACCCGGACAGCTACGCACAGAAATACGGCTCCACGGCTCTGCAGGAATACTTGGCTTCGCATGAGGACAACTTCGTTATGTTCAAGACGCGCGTTTTGCTCGACGGCGTCAAGAACGACCCTATCCGCAAGGCCGAACTCGTCAAAGAGACCGTCAATACCATAGCCCTGGTACCCGACTTGCTGGAACGTACCGAGTATGTGGCGCAGTGCGCCCACCTCCTCGGCGTCCCCGAGGAGGCTCTGGCTTCCGAGCTGGCCAAAGCCATCAATCAGAACCGACAGAAGAGCTATGAGGAGGCGAAAAAAGAAGAGACTGCCCAAGCCGCTCCGGCAAATCCGGCAAGTCCGGAAGTTTCGGAAACTCCGGTTTCTCCGGCCCCTTCGGTCACTGCCGTTAATATGCCGGTAGCTGCCTGCGAGCGCCATCTTGTGCAGTTGCTCCTCAACTACGGTACCCACACACTCTCGCAGACTATCCTCGGCGACGACGGCGCCCCTCAGGAGGTCACCTGCTCGGTGGCCGAGATAGTGGTCAGCGAACTCCTGTCTGACGAGCTCTCCTTCAGCGATCCTCTCTGTCAGCGCATCTTCGAATACTATTGTGATGTCGTCACCCGCGGTGAGACTCCCGATGCGTCGCACTTCGCTACCATCGACGACGAGGCCCTGCGTTCCTTTGCCATCTCGCTCATGCTCGACACCTGGCGTATCAGCGACACCTGGCGCCAGAAGCAGATCTTTGTACCCTCCGTGGAGGACAACCTCCAAGTCGACCTCACCGAGTCAATCCTCAGCTTCAAGGTGAAGTGCATCGACGACCGTATCGCAGAAAACGCTCGCCAGCTCCGCGCCGCCAAGGACGACGACGAGATGATGATGATCCTGGCCAACAAGAAAGAACTCATCAATATCCGCCGCCAACTAGGCCTGGCCCTTCACAGAGTAATAAACTAGTAACAATAAAGTTCTCAAAGCCCTAAACTCCTTAAGGTCCCTAATAAGCATCATGGACATACAGACCCTCAAACAGCGCTACGATATTATCGGCAACGACCCTAAGTTGCTGATGGCCCTCAATAAGGCCATCCAGGTGGCCCCCACCAATCTCTCCATCCTCATCACTGGCGAGAGTGGCGTGGGCAAGGATGTCTTCTCGCGCATCATCCACGAGAACAGCTCGCGCAAGCATGTGCGCCAGGGCCACGGCCTCATCTCCGTCAACTGCGGTGCCATCCCCGAGGGCACCATCGAAAGCGAGCTCTTCGGCCATGTCAAGGGCGCCTTCACAGGTGCCGACCGCAGCCGCAAGGGCTACTTCGAGGAGGCCGACGGCGGCACCATCTTCCTCGACGAGATTGGCGAACTGCCCTTGGCCATGCAGGTCAAGTTATTGCGCGTCCTCGAGAATGGTGAGATTATCCCTGTGGGCTCCTCCACACCTCAGAAGATCGACGTGCGCGTCGTCTCCGCCACCAATGTTGATATCGTGGAGGCTGTACGTAGCGGCCGCTTCCGCGAGGACCTCTACTACCGACTCAACCAGCTTTCCATCTACCTGCCGCCCCTACGCGAGCGCAAGGAGGATATCCCGCTGCTCTTCAGAAAATTCTCGTCCGACGTGGCGGAGAAATACCATATGCCTCCCATCGTTCTCACAGAGGACGCCCGCACCATGCTGATGAACTACCCTTGGTATGGCAATGTGCGCGAACTCAAGAACATTACCGAGCAGATTGCCGTGGTGGAGACCGAGCGTACCATCACCCCCGATATCCTGCAGAACTACCTGGCTTATATCCCTGCCGAGCGCATGCCCGCCCTCGTGCCCGAGGCCGGCACCCCCGTGGCCGCCAACCAGATTACCGACCGCGAGCTGCTCCTCAAGGCCCTCTCCATGGGACAGATGATCAACGAGATGCGCGGTGAGATTAACGACCTCCGCCAGATGGTCTCCCAACTTGCCAGCACACAGCCACACGGCCACACAGCCACACAGATACTCAGTCATTCTGTCACTCCTGACGAAGAATTTATGACTCCGGAGATTATCGAGGAGGAGGCTGTGAGCCTCGAGGACCGCGAGCGCCGCGCCATCATGCTCGCCTTGGAGCACAATCAGGGCAACCGCAAGCAGGCCGCCGCCGATCTTCATATCTCGGAGCGCACCCTTTATCGCAAACTCAAAGAATATAACATCAGCGTCTGACAACCTATCATCTTGTGTATGAAAACTAACGATATACGCATCACCCTTCCTGCCTCGAAGAGCATGAGTAACCGCTGGCTGATGATTAACCATCTCACCGGCGGCCACTTCCGCATCAACAAGCTCTCCACCTCGGGCGATACGCGCCTGCTGCGTAAACTGCTTACTCAGCTAGAGGAGGGCACCTCCGACGTCTTCTACTGCAACAACGCCGGCTCTGTGGCGCGTTTTCTTATGCCCCTGCTGGCCATCACCCCAGGCCACTTCACCCTCACTGGCGACGAGCGCCTCTGTCAGCGTCCCATGGCGCCGCTCATTGAGGCTCTCCACCAGATGGGCCTCCGTGTGGAATGTACCGGAGAGGAAGGATTCTTGCCTGTACATATCCAGGGGGGAATACCCATACGCCGCACCGTCAGTGTCGACCCGTTGCTCAGCAGCCAATTCGTCAGCTCGCTGCTCCTCATTGCCCCGCGCATGTCAGAGGGCATCTCCCTCACCATGACGCAACGTCCCACCTCGCGCCCTTATATCGAGATGACCTGTGACGCCCTGCGACAGGCTGGCATCGAGGTGCGCCGTTCCTCCAACGGCCGCACCTACTATGTGCAGCCCTTTGTTGGCAAGCCCAAGCCTGCCGTGATATCTATCGAACGTGACTGGTCGTCGGCCTCCTACTTCTACACCATGGCCCTCCTGCGGCCTGATTTGCGCATACGTCTGCTGGGCCTCCAGCTCGACTCCTGTCAGGGCGACAGCGCCACCGACGCCTTCTTCCGTCAGCTGGGTATCGTCGCCACCGAGGTGCGCTCACCCTACCGCTCCGCTGGCCGTTCCATCACCATACAGGGTGGGGGAGAAGCGTCGAAATGCGTGCAGTTCAACTGTCTCGATTGTCCCGACCTCGTGCCTACTTTCGCTGTCGCTGCTGCTGCCGCCAAGGTTAAGGCTACCCTCAAGGGAGTCAGCAATATCGCCCTCAAGGAGAGCGACCGCATGCAAGCCATCAGCACCGAGTTGAAGCGTATGGGTGGCAAGGTCAGCTATACCGCCGAGGAGATGACCATACATCCCGCAGATTTGCACCCCACAGAACCAGTACACACTTACAACGACCACCGCATCGCCATGGCTTTCGCACCCCTTAAGCTGCGCTTCCCCGACCTGCAAATTGAACACCCCGAGGTGGTCGACAAGTCCTTCCCCGAGTTCTGGGAGCAGTTCGACCTGGTCCTGGAAAATAAACTCTAAGGACTCTAAAGACCTTAAGGACCCTAAGGATACGATGAAAAAACTCCTCATCATCACTGGCCCTACCGCCTCGGGCAAGACCGCCGAGGCCATACGCCTGGCCCGTGAGATGGGGACAGAGATACTCTCGTGCGACTCGCGTCAGTTCTACCGCGAGATGCGTATCGGTGTGGCACGTCCTTCCGACGAGGAACTTGCCGCCGCTTTCCACCACTTCATCGCCTGTCGTTCTGTTACAGAGCCTTACAATATCTCCGACTACGAACGCGATGCCATGAAGGTCGTCCAACGCTTCTTTGCCGAGGGACGCGACACTGTCATCGCTGTCGGTGGCAGCGGCCTTTATGTCGACGCTCTACGCTTGGGCGTCACCGCCATGCCCGACCCTACGCCCGAGCTCCGTGCACGCCTCCAGCAGATGCCCCTCGAAGAGAAACGTGCACAGCTGCAGATGCTCGACCCCGAATATTACGCCCGTGTTGACCTACGTAACCCCGTCCGCCTGCAACGCGCCCTCGAGGTGTGTTACATGACAGGTCGCCCTTACAGTCAGGTGATTGCAGAACAGAAACCCGTAGAACGTCCTTTCGACATCGAGGTGCGTGTCGTCCAGATGCCGAGTGACGAACTCCGCTGTCGTATCGACCTTCGCGTCGACCAGATGATGGCCGACGGCCTCCTCGACGAGGTGCGGTCGTTACTCCCTTACCGCCACCTGCCCACCCTTCGCACCGTCGGCTACCGCGAACTCTTCCCCGTCCTCGACGGCACAAAAAATCTCGCCGACGCCGTGGCTGAAATCAAGCTGAATACCTGGCACTACGCCCGCAAGCAGATGACTTGGTGCCGCCGATACATTTAACCCCTACCAAAGTGTTATCATCGACCTATCATCTCCTACCATGGTAGGAGTTGGTACGGTGTTGGTACGGAGTTGGTACGGTGTTGATACGGATTTGATAAATTGATAATACTTCGGTGGGGTTAGTTAATACTTTGGTTTTTAGTGTTTTTGTTCTTTCTCTTGATGTTCTTGATAGACATTTTGTTAAACAAAAATGTTAAACAATTTTGTCGAATTAAAAAAAAGTATGTATTTTTGCAGCAGAAATTATTCGATAAAATTGTCTAAAAACTAATATAAGTTGTTGGTATGAAAGATAATAAAAAACAGAAGAAGATTTTGGAAGTGGCAGAAGAAGAGTTCTTGATGAAAGGTTTTGCCGGAGCCAGGACTGTTGAGATTGCGCAGAAGGCGGGTGTGAGCCATTCCATGTTGCACTATTATTATAAAACGAAGGAACAGCTTTTCGAGCATGTGATGGGCGAGAAGCTGCAGCAGTTGAAGGAATCGGTGTCAACGGTCTTTATGATTGAGGATATGCCTGTGGTGGAGAAGGTTGTGGAGTTGGTTGTGCGCCATTTCGAGTTCCTTAGTGAAAATCCGGACTTGCCGAGGTTCGTCATCAACGAAGTGATAGTGCGTCCGGAATATGCAGAGATGATGAAACGGGAGGCGCTTCCGTTACTGAATGATGTAGTGGCTCGGTTTCAGCGCGAACTGGACGCTGCGGCGAAAGAAGGGGAGGTGCGGACGATGGATGCCGCCACGCTGCTGATGGACATTGTCTCGCTGAACTTTTTTTCGTTTATCATTGCGCCGATATTATCCTCGGTCAAACCGGGCATGGACTTTCAAGCCTACTACCATGCTCGTTGCCAGGAGAATGTGCAGCTGATTTTGAACAGGATTAATCCGGATATTAAATAAGGTTTAAGGAATTCAGAAGTTAAAGAAGTTTGCTCCACGTTGGTGATTTCATCTACGCAGCTGCATCTCGGAAAAGCAAGCGAGCTTGCTCTTCACTCGACTTCCGCTGCTCCCGCAGGCCTGCGGAGCAGGCAGAAGGTTTAAGGTTTAAAGTTTAAAGAATATAAAAGAAGCATCGGGACCTACACTGGGCAGGTCCCGATGCTTTTCTGTTGTGTGTTTGCGCAGGCAATCAATATTTGTAGAAGCCTTCGCCGGTCTTGCGGCCGAGGAGGCCGGCACGTACCATCTTGCGGAGCAGGGGATGAGGACGATACTTGGGATCGCCAAACTCTTTGTAGAGCACCTCCATGATGGCCAGATTGACGTCATTACCGATGAGGTCGGCCAGGGCCAGGGGACCCATGGGGTGGTTGGCGCCGAGCATCATGCACTTGTCGATGTCCTCGGCGGAGGCGATACCGTCGGCGAGGATGCCGACAGCCTCGTTGATCATGGGGATGAGGATGCGGTTGACCACGAAGCCGGGGGCTTCTTTCACCTCGACGGGCTGCTTGCCGATGGAGGTGGCGAGGTCGACGACGCACTTGGTGACTTCGTCGCTGGTGAGCTGGCCGCGGATGACTTCAACGAGGGCCATGCGGTCGGCGGGGTTGAAGAAATGCATGCCGATGAACTGGGCGGGACGCTTGGTGCAGGCAGCAATCTCGGTGATGGACAGCGAGCTGCTGTTGGTGGCGAAGATGGTCTCGGGTTTGCAGATGCCATCGAGTTCGGTGAAGACATCCTTCTTGAGCTGCATCTCCTCGACGGCAGCCTCGATGACGAGGTCGGCATCGGCGAAGGTGGCATAGTCAGTGGTGGTGACGATGTTCTTGAGGAGGGCGTCGACCTGTTCCTGGGTCATTTTGCCTTTCTCAACGAGTTTGCCGTAACCTTTGGCGATGGAGGCCATGGCCTTGTCGAGGCTGGCCTGGGTGCGGCTCTTCATGACGACGGGCATCTGGGCGGCGAAGGCTTTCACGATGCCTTTGGCCATGGTACCGGTTCCAATAACACAGATTTTCATGTTGCTAATTATTTAAATGTTAAACGATATTTTCTTTTTTAACGGCTAATTATTCTAATTTAACTAATTTGCTATCGCAGGTCAATTGGGGGCGAATTACTCATTCGCCGTTTCTTTAATCATTTGCCGATAAATTCGCATTTGCCTTTCTCGAGGAAGGCTTTCATGCCGTTCTTCTGGTCTTCGGTGTTGAAGCAGAGGCCAAAGGCTCGGTTCTCGAATTTGATGGCGTCTTCGGCTTCCATGTCGAACTCGGTGTTGATGCAGAGCTTGGCGGCGCTGACGGCCAAGGGTGCGTTGGTGGCAATCTGGCCTGCCAGCTCGAGGGTGCGGTTCATCAGCTCGGCTTGGGGAAGGACTTCATTTACGAGACCTATGCGGAGGGCTTCATCGGCTTTGATGACCTTGCCGGTGTAGATGAGCTGCTTGGCCATGCCCATGCCCACGAGGCGTGCGAGACGTACAGTGCCGCTGAAGCCGGGGATGATGCCGAGGCCCACTTCGGGTTGGCCGAACTTGGCGTTGTCGGAGCAGATGCGTATGTCGCAGGCCATGGCCAGCTCGCAGCCGCCGCCGAGGGCGAAGCCGTTGATGGCAGCGATGACGGGGCAGGGGAGGGTCTCGATGCGGCGGAACACATCGGAGCCACGTTTTCCGAAAGTCTCTCCCTGCTGGGGTCCGAGGGTCGCCATCTCACTGATGTCGGCACCCGCCACGAAGCTCTTCTCGCCGTCGCCGGTGATGATGAGGCAGCGGAACTGACCGCCTTCAAACTCGTCGAGGAACTCATCGATCTCATTGAGAATAGTGGTGTTGAGAGCATTAAGACTCTTGGGGGCCGAGATGGTCAGTATGGCTACATGACCGTGTTCTTCTATTTTCAGGTGTTCGTACATGGGTCTATTGGATTTGTTGGGTTAAGTGGGTTGTTTTGAAGATGCAAAAATACGAAATAATATTGAGATGAAAAAAAGAATTTTGCTCTTAACTCTTAGTTCTTAATTCTTAGTTATTTCGGTTGGAGACCGAGAGAGGCGGCGATATCGAGCATCATCTGCCAGGCGGCGTCGCGGTCGTTGGGGATTTTGCCGTCGAGGATGGCGTCCTTGATGGCGTCCTTGATGGTGCCTATCTCGCGGCAGGGGCCGATGCCGAAGGTGGTCATGATGTCCTCGCCACTGACAGGAGGCTGGAAGTTGCGTATGCGGTCGCGTTCCTCAAGCTCAACGAGTTTACGTTTCACCAGTTCGAAGTTGGCACGGTGGCGGCGTTGCTTCTCTTCGTTACGGGTGGTGATATCGGCGTTGCAGAGGAGCATAAGGTCGTCGATGTCGTCGCCGGCCTCGAAGAGGAGACGTCGCACTGCGCTGTCGGTGACGACATCCTCGGCGAGGATGATGGGACGCATGTGGAGCATGACGAGTTTCTCAACGTAGCGCATTTCCTCGCCCAACGGCAGTCGGAGGCGCTTGAAGATGCGCTTCACCATATGGGCTCCACGGGCCTCATGACCGTGGAAGGTCCATCCCTGCTTGGGGTCGTAGCGTTTCACGCCGGGCTTGCCGACATCGTGCAGCAAAGCGGCCCAACGGAGGTAAAGAGGTGAGCTTTCACCTTCCACGACGTTGTCCAGCACCTGCATGGTGTGGAAGAAGATGTCCTTATGACCGCGGCCTTCCACTGTTTCTACGCCGGCGAGGGCGGAGATCTCGGGGAGTATGAGTTGCATAAGGCCGCACTTCTGCATCAGTTTAAGTCCCAGGGAGGGGGTGGGTGAGAGCATGATTTTGTTGAGCTCCACGGTGATGCGCTCGGCGCTGACAATCTCTATGCGTTTTGCGTTGCGGGCGATGGCCTCGAAGGTTTCATCGGCAATGCGGAATCCCAGCTGCGAGGCGAAGCGTATGGCTCGCATCATGCGCAGTGGGTCGTCGCTGAAGGTGATGTCGGGGTCGAGGGGAGTGCGGAGGATGCCGTTGTTGAGATCTTGGATGCCGCCGAAAGGGTCCATGAGCTCGCCGAAGCGGTCGGCGTTGAGACAGACGGCGAGGGCGTTGACGGTGAAGTCGCGTCGGCGCTGGTCGTCCTCGAGGGTACCGTTCTCGACGATGGGTTTGCGGCTGTCGCGGGAGTAGCTTTCTTTTCGTGCGCCTACAAACTCAAGCTCGAGGTCGTGGTAACGGAAGGAGGCGGTGCCGAAGTTCTTGAAGACGGAGACATGCGAACCGCCGACGGCAGCGGAGACCGCCTTGGCGAGTTCGATTCCGATATGCACCTCGCCCCCTTCGTCGTGACCGATGCAGACCACGTCGATGTCGGTGCAAGGACGCTGGAGGAAATGATCACGCACGACGCCACCGACGAAGTATGCATCGATGCCCATGCGGTCGGCTTCGGCGCCGATGACATGCCCTATCTCGGGAAATAAATCATTTATCATACTCTTTGGTGCCGGCGAGGTTGCCATCTTCGTCATAGAACTCCCAAGTGCCTGTGGGGTGACCGTCGTGGTACTGGCCGAGGTAGAAGGGGCGTCCGTTCTCATAGAAGACTTTATAAGGTCCCTCTTCGCGGCCGGCGAAGTAGTTGCCCTCCGACTGCATGGTGCCGTTTGGGAAGAAGCTGGTCCATGTGCCTGTGCGGAGGCCGTCGACACTGTAGCCGTCGCTGCGGCGCTGCATGTACTTGTCATGGAACTGGATGTGGCGCTGACGGTGGTCATTGAGGTAGAAGACGACGGTCATGGGATGACCCTCGGAGCCGAGCTCGAGGACTTTCAGGGAGTCGCATCCGGGGACGTAGGGGTTGCCGTTGGCGTCGGTGAAGGTCCACTGGGCGTGAAGACTGTCGTCGCCGGTATAGGTGCAGACGGCGACGACGGAACCGTCTGCGGAGCGGAATTCGCGGCGTGTCTCGCCGTTGCCGCAGGCGGCCGTCAGCAGACAGGCTAAGATAAGAATGAGAATTCTGGATTTCATGTTATTTGTTATTTAAATAATTATATACTGTTTTGGCTTTGGCGGGTCCAATGGCGGCGGCGAGGTCGTCGAGGGTCTGCAGGCGCACCTGCTTCAGTGACCCGAAGCGCAGCAGGAGGTCCTGTGCGGTTTTGGCTCCAATGCCGGGGATATCTGTGAGCGATGTACGGAAGGTGCCTTTCGAACGTTTGTCGCGATGGAAGGTGATGGCGAAACGGTGCACTTCGTTTTGTATCTGCTCGAGGAGGTGGAAGAGAGGGTCGGTGGGTTTTAGTTGGACGACTTTTATTTGAGGAGTGAAAGGGAGTGGATGGGAGTGAGAGGGAGTGAGAGTATGAATATTATTATCGAAGCATAATAGCTCATTCGTTTTGTGCTTGTCGTTCTTGGCCAGGCCGGCGATGGGAATTTCCAAGCCCAGCTTGTTATGAATAACATCCCAGGCTACATGCATCTGTCCTTCGCCGCCGTCGACAATGAGTAAATCAGGAGGAGTGTTTTTGGAATATTGTCTCTCGATGACTTCGGCCATAGCGCCGTAGTCGTCGCCGGCTTCGGCGGTGCGTAGGTTGAACTTACGGTATTCGTTTTTATTGGGTTTGCCGTTGGAGAAACGTACCATGCCAGCCACGGCATAGGCACCTTGGATGTGGCTGTTGTCGAAGCAGTCGATCTCTCTGGGCAGGGTAGGTAGGTTGAGTGCCCGTTGTAAGCGTTCCAGAAGACGCTCGGTGCTTTCTGCTTTCCGCTCGCCGTTCAATAGGGCCCGTTGGTGGCGGCACTGTTTTTGATAACTTTCGACGTTGCGAAGCGAGAGTTCGAGGAGTTTGCGGCGGTCACCCTTGGGGTCTGCGTTTTGTTGCAGGTAATCGTCAGGGATGTCGTCGACGCGGAAGGGGAGCACCACTTCGCGCGCGGTGCTGGCGGTCTGCTCGTGAAGTGCGGGCAGCACGGTAGCCAGTATCTCGGCGTCGCTTTCGTCGAGCTTTTTCTTTATCTCGTTGCTGAAACTGTAGATGATGGCGCCGTTCTTGATGCGCATGAAATTGACATAGGCAACGGGTCCCCCCGCAGAGGACTCATTGTCGGAGAGGATGGAGATGACGTCGACGTCGCGCACATTGTTGTCGACAACGGTGGAGCGGCTCTGGTATTCTTCGAGCAGGTGTATCTTCTGCTTGACGACTTCGGCCTCTTCGAAGCGCAGTTCGTTGGCGAGGTGTAGCATCTGGGTCTTGAGACTTTCCACGATGTCTCCGAAGTCGCCCTTGAGGATGCGGCGTATGTTCTCTATGGTGTCCATGTACTCCGCCTGGCTTTGCAGGTCGGCGCAAGGGGCTCCGCAGAGACCTATCTGGTGTTTCATGCAGGGCCTTTTGCCCATGCGGTCGCAGGTTCGGTATTGGAAGAGGTTGCGGATGATGTCCTGCAGTTCGCGGAGGATACGACCGTTGGGGTAGGGCCCGAAGTATTGTCCTTTGAGATGATGGTTGCGAGTGTAGAGCAGGCGAGGATAGGTCTCGTCGGTAATGCAGAGGTAGGGGTAGCTTTTGTCGTCTTTGAGCAGGGAGTTGTATCGGGGCTGGTAGCGTTTGATGAGGCTGTTCTCGAGCAGCAGTGCGTCGACCTCGGTGGCGACGACGGTGACGCGGGTGTCGTAGATGTTACGTACCAGCATCTTGATTTTGGCGCTCTTGTCGTCATAGTGTGAGAAATAGCTGCTGACACGGTTTTTCAGGTTGCGTGCCTTACCCACATAGATGACTTTCCCCGAAGCGTCGAGGTGCTGGTAGACACCGGGGCTTTCGGGGATGGTCTTGAGCCGCAAGGCTATGCGGTCGATGTGTGGGTTGATGCTGCTGTCTATCAATTCTCTTTAAGTTTGTCGATATCCAACTCTGCCTTCTCGATATGGAGTTTGAAGGCGTGTATGCCTTCGAGGTTGTATTGCGAGGTGGCTTGTTGCACTTCGATACGGTGTTTTCCGGGGGTGTTGAAGTAGAAATAGTTCTGTACTCGTTTGGTGACCACGCGGTAGCGTCCGTCGGCTTCGCCTTTCCATCGGTCGTGGTTTTTGACGTCGAATTGGGGCGTGAGATGACGATGGGTGCCGTCGGGGGTGTAGATGTCAAGGTTGAAAGGGAACTCTTTGTAGCGGTAGAGGGCGGTGTCGACGGCCACTGTGAGGTCGATGTGGAAATAGTCACCTTCGTCGGCGATGTCGACTTCAAAGACTTCCGGGGTCACGCGGTTCCATACATCGTTGGCGAAGGTACGCTGCTCGTCGATGACGATGTCGCTCTTGCTGCTACAGGCAGCGAATAATAAAAGGAAGAGAAAGGGAGTGAGAGGGAGTGAGAGGGAGTGAAAGGATAAGTGCTTTTTCATAACCTTAAACTATTATCTGTTCGCTATTAACTTTTCCATGATTTGTATGGCGTTGGTGGCGGCGCCCTTGCGGATGTTGTCGGCCACGACCCAAAGGTTGAGGGTGCAGGGCTGCGAGTGGTCGCGGCGCAGACGGCCCACGAAGACCTCGTCTTTATGGTGTGCAACAATGGGCATGGGGTAGATGTTACGTGAGGGGTCGTCATAGAGCACCACGCCGGGGGTGGTTTCTATCAGGCGTCGGACATCGTCCATGTTGAACTCTTTCTTCAGTTCTACGTTGACCGACTCGCTATGGCCTCCCACTACAGGTACGCGAGCCACGGTGGCGGAGACCATGATGGCGGGGTCGCCGAAGATCTTGCGTGTCTCGTCGACGAGCTTCTGCTCCTCGGTGGTGTAGCCGTCGGAAAGGAAGTCGCCGCCGTGAGGGAAGAGGTTCCTATGGATGGGGTAGGGGTAGGCCATTTCTTTAGGCTCATCACCTTTCTCTTCGGCTTCCAGCTGGCGCACGGCTTTGATGCCGGTGCCTGTGATGCTCTGGTAAGTGGAGATGACGATGCGGCGGATGCCGTATTCGCGGTGCAGCGCCGAGATGGCGAGGACCATCTGGATGGTGCTGCAGTTGGGGTTGGCGATGATGATTGCCTGATTGCCTGATTGCTTGAGTGCTTGAGTGGCGGTGGCGATGTTGATTTCGGGCACTACCAGCGGGATGGCGGGGTCTTTGCGCCAGGCCGACGAGTTGTCGATGACGGTGGCGCCGGCGGCGGTGAAGAGCGGCGCATATTGGCGCGAGGCGCTGGCGCCAGCCGAGAAGATGGCATAGTCGGGTCGGGCCTCGATAGCCTGCTCCACGCTGACGACGGTCAGCTCGCGGCCGGCGAAGGCGATGGTTTTGCCTATTGACTTCGGTGATGCCGCCACGATGATGTCTTCGCTGCCAAAGCCTCTCTCTTCGAGCACTGTGAGCATCTCGCGTCCCACGAGCCCGGTGGCTCCTACTACTGCTATTTTCATTTTTGACAACGTTTATCTGATTAGCATCACTGTACCCCGGATGGTATGAGTCACGTTGGGTTCGAACTCGTTGGAGTAGCGTATGATGTATACGTAGGCGCCTTGCACGCAGGGATTGCCGTTGAAGTCGCGTCCGTTCCAGGCGCAGTCGGTGCCTTTACAGCTGAAGACCAGCTCGCCGCGGCGGTTGTAGATGAGCATCTCCTGGTGGAGGGTTTTGGTACTCACCGAGCCGAAGGTGTTGTTGCCGGCGGGATTGTCGGGAGTGAAGGCGTTAGGCATCCAGAAGTGCTCCTTGTTGAGCGGCAGGTAAATCTTAGCGGAGTCGACGCAGCCCCATTCGCTGCTCTCGATGAGAGTAATCTCGGCGCCGTCGAGTTCGACGGGTATGGTGTAGTAGGCGTTGACACCAGTCTGGTCGGAGGCACCGGGGAGTTTCCACACGCGGCCGTTGCCACCGATGGAGATGTCGGTGAGGACGGCGTCGAGGTGGTCAAGGTCGAAGTGGTCGACATCAGAGCGCAGCTTGGCCGTCAGTGGACGCAGCGTGAAGTCGAGCTGGACGATGGAGTCGCAGCCGTAGATGTTCTTGAGCATGATGGTGTCGGTGACGGCGGTATTGTTGTTGGTCTGGTAGTAGGTGCGGCGGTTGCCGTTGCCGTTGGTGTCAATCCAGGTGTAGGGCTTGCAGTCGGTGACGGGGTAGTGGACGCGTATGGTGTCGAAAATTTTCAGTCGGAGATGCACGGTGCTGTCGCAGCCGGGTTCCGACTGGAGGACGACGAAGGTGTTGGCGGGATCGGTTTCGTGAGTGTAGTCGAGTTCATATCTGTGTCCATGATTGTCGGAGGTAATCCAGTGGAGTGTGTCGCCGTGGCAGATGCCGTGCGTGACGGTCGTGTTGAATTTTGGGAAGACGCGCACCAGCATGGTGTCGTTGGTGGGACATCCGTTGGTGAAACGGGTAGAGGTCATGATGTAGATGGAGTCAATCTTGTTGTCCTGTTGTCCTGTAGTGGGCAGGAGGACGGAGAAGAGCTGTATGTCGCGCACACGGACAGAGTCGCCCACGAGGTTGTAGTCGTCGATGGTGTGGAGTGTGGTGTCCACCACGATGGTGTCGCCATTGATGATACGGAAGGCGGGAATGAGGCGTTGGTTGCCAATAGTCATGTAGCTGTTCTGGAGTGCGGTGCGGCCGTTGCCCACGAGGGTGTCAAGGAGAATGGTGTCGCCGCCAGTGATGCGGTAGATGTACCAGAGTTCGCGGTTGATCTCCTGCCATTTGTGCATATCGACACGCATACGGGCGGTGTCGCCAATGCAGATATCGAGTTTGGCAGGCATGGTGTCATTGATTCTGGCCTTGTGCAGGTTGAGATACTTGAGGGTGTCCACACCGATGGTGATGGTGTCGTTGAGGTAGTACCAGTCGTTGTTAGCGTTTTTGAAGCGCAGGTGGAAACGGTATTTTGTGGGTACTGTGGGGTGGACGATGGCTTTGGTGAGGGTGGGGGCGGTAGAGGTTTCTCCCATGGGGATATAGTAGCCGTTGGTGTCACCTTGGACTGAGGGGTCGTTCTGACCGTCGAGAAGCTCATAGTCGGGACGTCCGTCATCGAAGATGCGGTACCAGCGGGCACGTGTGTTGGTGCTGCCGGCGGGGGTGAATCGGTAGGCAACATTGTAGATTTCGTTAGTCCAAGGGGTGCCGGCAGGGTTACCGAGGTTGGCGGGGAAGAAGGCGGCAGGCTTGCCGCTGATAGATTGTGATGAATTAGGGTCTGATGGGTTTGTAGAGGCAACCTGAGGTTGACCGGTGGCATTTTGAATGCCGATGAGAGCATCGGAAGTAGAAGGACAACATTGGCGTTTCTTGACATGTATTTCAATAATGTTGGAGCCTTCGTAGCAAACAATTTGGTAGGTTCCTTTGGAAGAATGGTGAGAGAAGTCAGGTGCTTCTTTCCATGAGCAGATGATTTTGCGGCAAGGGAACTCGTCCTGAATACCATAGTAGATGCCGTCAACCCTATTGCTCTCTGAACCGACGAAGTAAGCGGGGTCAGTGTCCTCGTATATACCGTAGATGGCGTCAAGCATACGGTTGTTATAAGAGGCACCACCAGGAATGGCATGTCCTGATGTTCCATTCCAAGGGAGTTTGTTGTTAGCTCCGCGAACAGGATAGGGACAATAATTCTGTTCATAAGCAGAAGAACCTCCCCATGTTTCGGGGCTGCAGAACGAAACCAATCCATTCGCTCCGATACGGAATTGGTTCTTTCGGATACCAAAGAAATAGAATGGGTAGGGGATGCTTGTGAAGGTGCTAGCGAATACATCGTCGGTACCGATAGGCATACGGGTTCCCAAGGAGAAGGTTGTGTCAGGTGGGTCGTAGGGAATCGGGTCAACATAGTACTGACCATTGAAGAACTGCACAGGGATAAGCGGCATACAGGAGAGGATGATGGTAGGGTTGGCGCAGTTCACCACGGTGTCCCATCCCAGACGACGATAGCGCGTTCCGGCGGTGTGGTCGTGGCGCTGTTTAATCTGCACTTCGGGGCAGGGCGACTGAGGCCAATCATACTCGCCGCCGTTGACGACGGGGCTGGGGTCCGACGGACCGACCTGTCCTAGGGCTAAAGTGCCCGAGAGACTAAAGACGACAGCAAGTGCAACTTGCTTAATATGACTGATTTTCTTCATAATCGTAATGAATTAATAGATTGCAAAATTACGTTTTTTTACCCATATAGACAAGGAAAAAGCGTAAATGCTGCGACAGAGGAGTCTTTTTAAGAAATTTTAACACGCTTGTTAACGGATTCCCAAAG
Organism: uncultured Bacteroidota bacterium; assembly: GCA_902774395.1. Classification (GTDB taxonomy): domain Bacteria; phylum Bacteroidota; class Bacteroidia; order Bacteroidales; family P3; genus Colimorpha. Next base: position 35,726 of record CACYIK010000002.1, on the reverse strand, counting down.
CATTGAGGGCACGGTGGAAGGCGGCGGCGTTGCGGTTGTGCTCGGCGAGGGTGACGGCGAAGCGGTGGGTGCCGTCCATCTTGTCGCTGGCGCAGAAGTAGAGGTAGTCGGTTTCGGGAGCCTTGAGCACGGCGTCGACGCTGGCATCCGACGGCAGGCAGATGGGGGCCGGCGGCAGGCCTGTGTGGAGGTAGGTGTTGAAGGGACTTTCCACGGCAAGGTGTTTGTTTAGGATGCGGCGCAGAGTGAAGTCACCTACGGCATACTTCACCGTGGGGTCGGCCTGAAGGGGTATACCGCGTTTCAATCGGTTGAGGTAGACGCTGGCGATCAGGGGTTTCTCGGGGTTATGGTTTGTCTCTTCCTCTACAATTGAGGCCAGAATAATTATGTCTTGGAGTGAAAGGGAGTGAGAGGGAGTGACATGGAGTGAAAGGACAAATGTATCATATTCTTTTCTCATGCGTTTCATGAACTGCTCGGGAGAGACGGTCCAGTAGAACTCATAGGTGTTGGGACGGACGAGATGGAAACTGTCGAGCGGTATGTCGAAGTCTTCATGCATGAGCTTGCTTTTGAGGTAGCCGTTGAGTTGCTCTGGGGTACGGAATTTGCCTATCGTTAGGCGTATGGGGTCTTGTTGGCCGTTGCGTAGTTTTCTTACCAGGGAGAGTGCGCTCATGTGAGGGGAGATGATATAGGAGCCTGGCCGGACAGTAGAACTGAGAATTGAGAATTGAAAATTGAAAACTGTTGTATTCATTCCTTCTTCAAGAATGCTGTGGACGTGGAGGGTGTCGATGAGGGCTTCCTGAGTGGTGCCCTCAGGAAGAAAGATTCGGGTGGGCTCGGTGTTGCGGGTCTTGGTGGTGAGGTTTACCAGTAGTACCACTAAACCTAGCAGGACTAATGCGGCTAGTATTCCCAGTATTATTTTTGTTCTTTTCTTCATAAAATCTTCTGCATTCTTATCGAGTCGACATAATGGTCGTTCACTGCCAGCCACTCTTTGAAATGACCGCACTGCTCATATCCCGCTTTCTTGAAGAGGGCGATGGAGGCGGTGTTGGTGGCGGCGATGTCGGCAAAGAGAGTGTGTAGTGTTGAGTGATGAGTGATGAATGATGAATGTTCGAGTTCGCGGAGCATGGCGAGGGCATAGCCTTGACGGCGGTATTCCTTTGATACCATGATGCCCACGGCGGCGCGGTGATTCAGCGGGTCATAATTGTAGAGGTCGATGGCCCCCACCGGGGGCAATGATGAGTGATGAGTGATGAGTGATGAATTGGCTGGCGCGGACGGGATGGCATAGAGGCGTAGAGAGCCGGAGGAGAGTGTTGCGCCCTCTTCTGCAGCCAGCGTGATTATATATTGTTCCTCATTCATCATTCAACATTCATCATTAACTTATTTTTCCCCATAGCATCTTGTTTTTCGAGTTGGCGATATGTTGTCGCAGCAGCGGGTAGCGGCTGAGTGTGGGGTCGGCTGCGAGGAGGTCGTGTACGGTGTCGCGTGTGGCGCGGACGAGGGGTTCGTCGTCGACGATGGAGGCTACGCGGAGGTCCAGAGTACCACTCTGTTGCAGCCCTTGTATGTCGCCAGGGCCGCGCAGCCGCAAGTCGGCCTCGGCAATCTCGAAGCCGTCGGTGGTGCTGCACATGGTGCGTATGCGTTCCTGCGAGGTGTAGCTGAGGTTGTCCTTGGTCATGAGGATGCAATAGCTCTGCTCGGCGCCACGGCCCACGCGGCCACGCAGCTGATGTAGCTGGCTGAGACCAAAGCGTTCGGCGTTCTCGATGACCATCACCGTGGCGTTGGGCACGTCGACACCCACCTCTATCACCGTCGTGGCCACCATGATATGGGTCCATCCTTTCTTGAAACGGTCCATCTCGAAGGTTTTTTCCTCAGGCGTCAGTTGTCCGTGGACGATGGAGACCTGATAGTCGGGTCGCGGGAAGTAAGACGACACCATGTCGAAGCCTGCATAGAGATCGCGTAGGTCTAGCTTCTCGCTCTCATGCACCAAGGGGTAGACGAAGTATACCTGCCGTCCGGCGTCGATTTGCTGTTTGAGGAAAGAGAACACTAGCGGTCGGCGGGGCTCGGTACGGTGGTAAGTGCGCACGGGACGTCGTCCCGGCGGCAGCTCGTCGATGACCGAGCAGTCGAGGTCGCCGTAGAGTGTCATGGCCAGCGTACGGGGGATGGGGGTAGCTGTCATCACGAGGATGTGCGGTGGTATGGAGGACTTGTTCCACAGCTTGCTGCGCTGCTCCACGCCGAAGCGGTGCTGTTCGTCGATGACTACCAGCCCGAGGTCCTTGAACACTACGTCGTCCTCGATGAGGGCGTGGGTTCCTATGAGTATCTGTATCTCGCCCTCGGCGAGGCGCTTTTTGATGCTCTTTTTCTGCGAGGCTTTGAGCGAGCCTATGAGGAGCTCGACGCTGATGCCAAGTCCGTCGAGCATCGTGCAGAAGGTGTTGTAGTGCTGTGTGGCGAGGATTTCGGTGGGCGCCATGAGGCAGGCTTGGCTGCCGCCATCCAGCGCCAGCAGCATGCACATCAGTGCCACGAGGGTCTTGCCGCTGCCCACGTCGCCTTGCACGAGACGGTTCATCTGGCGTCCCGACCGCATGTCGTCGCGTATCTCTTTGATGACGCGCTTCTGGGCTCCTGTCAGGGGGAAGGGAATCTTCTCGTTGTAGAAGCGGTTGAAGTGGTCGCCCACATGGGCAAAGATGCGTCCCTGCGAACGTGTGACGCGCTGCTGATGGGCGTATTGGTAATCGAGCTGAAGGAAGAATAACTCTTCGAATTTCAGACGTGTGCGCGCCTGCTCCAGCTGCTCGCGGCTGTCGGGATAGTGGATGGCTGTCATGGCCTGCTGGCGGCCCATGAGACGGAAATGGGAGAGGATATCCTGCGGCAGATTTTCAGGAATTGAGAATTGAGAATTGGGAATTGAGAATTGGGAGATGAGGGTATCGGTGAGACGGGCGATGGCTTTGGTGCCCAGCCCGTTTTGCTTCATTTTTTCTGTGGTGGTATAGACGGGCATCAGCGGATGCCGTGCGCCCTCGTCGACATACGAGTAGGGCTCTATCTCGGGATGCGAGATTTGCCACTGACCATTGAAAACGGTGGGGTGTCCAATGACCAGGTACTCCACATTGGGTTTCAGTTTGTCGCGCACCCATTTGGTGCCGGCAAACCAGACGAGCTGTAGCCTCGCCGTGCCGTCATAGAAGTCTACGGTGAGCCGCTCACGGTGCTTGCCCGTGGCCACGGTCTGCATATTGCTCACCAGTCCTTTGAGCACTACTAGGCCGCTCTCTTCTGTCAGTGTGGCCACGGTGCTCATCACTGAACGGTCGACATGGCGGAAAGGCAGGTAGTCCAGCAGGTCGGCGAAGGTATGTATGCCCGCCTCTGATGCCAGCACTTTGGCTCTTTGCGGGCCCACGCCTTTCAGGTATGCTATGTCGTCGTAGATGTTCATTCGTTTGTCTGGCTGGAAGTTTGAGTGGCAGCATGAGCGAGCCGTTCTCTTTCCAGTGTGCTGCTGATGTCTATATGCTCGGGGTCGGCCATGAGCAGGAGTGTCTCGATAGAGGGGTCCTGCAGACGGTTGACGGCAGCGACGGTCTGCTCGTACTCGAAGTCGTTGGCAGTGCGGATGCCACGGAGGATGACCTTGGCACCGAGGCGGTGGCAGAGGTCTATGGTCATGCCTTCATAGGAGGTGACTTCTACCGTGGGGCAGTCGCTCATCCGCTCGCGGATGCGGTTTGTCCGCTCTTCGACGCTGAACATATAATGTTTCTCCGAGTTTACGCCCACGGCCACCACCACTTTGTCGAACAATGGCAGCACACGCCGTAGGATGGCCTCGTGTCCGGCAGTGAAGGGGTCGAACGAGCCGGGGAAGAGTGCTAGAACTGCCATATGAGTCTAAAGATTAAACTATTGTTATAAGCATTGTTGGACCATTTGTCCCAGTGGGGCACCATCCGGGCGTGGCCGGTGCCATCCATGACAGGATTTCCCTCGTCGTCAAGCAGAGGCTCTTCGCCACGATGTTCACGGAAATGCCAGTTTTTCTTGACGGCCAAGAGCGAATACTGGAAGCGTATGTTGAACCACAGGTTTTTCCATACGGGGAAGCGTATGTCAAGGGTGGCCTGCAGGTCGTTGCTGAGGAAGGTCATGTCGCTGGTGTCGGGGACGAAATAGTTAGGGTTGTAGAGTATCTCTCCGTGGGGTTGCTGCACCAGGCGGCCGTAGGTGAGGCCTGCGCCCAGCAGCATGCCACCCCAAGGGTCGCGGAAGTGTACCATCAGTGGTATGTCGATATAATTGAGCGTCAGTGACATGCTGTAGGGGTCTCCGGTGCCATTGTAGGAGCCTCGCTGTGTATAGGTGGCCTCGACGCTGAGGTTCCAGGTGGCATCTTTGTCGAGTCCTACGATGGCGCCGACACCTCCCGTGAAGCCCCACTGGCTGTAGCTTTTCAATTCATCACCCTCAATTTGCGACAGCGTTGCGCCGCCCAGCACCATACCATGGATGCGCTGTGCCTGCACCAAGGTGAGAGGTGAGGATAGAAGGATGAAAAATGAAAAAAGTGTGGTTATGTAGATTGTTTTTTTCATTTGGCTTGATTGATTAACTGTTGTCTGCTTACAGGTTTTTCCAATTTCTCAGCACGATGGCTGCGTCGGTCGATGTCTTGTAGTGCCGCATGTAGCGCAACAGAAGTCGTTCGCGTGTAGACTCTGTGGGGGTGTTGAAAAGGTCGGCGGGGGAGAATATGCCGTTGCGGCCGGTGTATCCTACCCAGCTGCGGCGCCCTGCGAGCACCGTCAGGCAGTGGCCGAAATAGTTTTTTTTGCGTTTCTGAAACCAGAATAGCAGTGGTGATAGCAGCAGCGCCAGCAGGGCAGTGCCGATGTCGAACATCCGTTTGTTGCGTCGGCAGCTTTCGGTGCTGATGGTGTCGAGGCTGTCGAGGTAGAGGGCGTCGCTCGAGAGTATGCTGTTACTTCCGATGATATAGTCGCCTTCTGCGGGGGCTATCTTGTATTCCACACCCGTGGTCTTCAGTCCCGCCATGAGGTCGATGATATGGGGCAGGTCGATATTGGCGCCGCAGAAAATCACCTCGTTGACATGTTCGATGCGGATGAGGTCCTGCAGGTGTTGTGTGTCGAGAGAAGAATGATGGGTGATGAGGGATGTACTGTGAGGGGCTAGGGCTCTGTAGAGTGTGCTGACGCGTGAGGTCTCCTGGTCGCTACCCACGATAAGTGTCTTGCATTTGCCGGTACCCTTCATCCCTTTGGCTCCTTTGGTGAGCACAACGCGGATGAGTAGGGTGGAGGCGAGGGTCCACAAGGATCCTGTGAGCAGCAGCATGCGCGAGTAGCGCTGCCCTTCATCGAGTAGCGAGTAGAATGCCAGCAGTAGCAGCAGTCCTAATCCCATGCCTTTGGCTATGCGAAGGGGTCGTACGGGTTTGTCGTAGCCTCCCTGCAACCAGCTGCAAACCATGAGTATCACTATGTACAGCGGTATCACTACCAGCGTGTACTCCCGTGGGTAGTAGTCGATGTTGTTGGCCCAGAGCGATGCCCACAGTTGCTTCAGCAGTACAAAGCCGCCATAGGCTACGCCGAAGTCGAGCAGAGGCAGCGCCAGCCGGTTGGCGATGCGGTGTAACCACGCCATGCTGGCGCGCAGCCATATGGCAAGATGCAGCAGCGCGTTGAACAACCGTGCATTGCTACCGCTGAAATAGCGCTTCACGAATATCGACATGGCGTTGTAGAAGGTGTAGACGTAGTTCATCGACCCCTTCTTGGTGCTCTCGCCTTTGTAGTGGATGATGTGGGTCTTGGGATAGTAGTAGTTCTTCCATCCTGCCAGCCGTATGCGCCACGAGAAGTCGATGTCCTCGCCGTACATGAAATAGCTCTCGTCGAGGCCGCCAATCTGGTCGTATACCTCGCGACGGAACATCAGGAAGGCTCCTGGCATAATATCAATCTCGCCCACCTCGTCTTCCGACAGATGGCCCATGTAGTAGGCTGCGATGCGGCGCGAGTGGGGGAAGAGTTTTATCAATCCCGAGATTTTGTAGAACGAGGCTTCGGGCGAGGGAAATCCGCGTTTGCTCTCGCGGAGGTAGTTGCCGTCACCGTCGACCATCTTCACTGTCAAGCCGCCACAGTCGGCGTGCTCGCGCATGAAGTCCACACACTTCACGAAGGTGTCGGGCTCCACGATGGTGTCGGGGTTGAGGAGCAGCAAGCCATCGCCCGTACTGCGGGCGATGGCTTGGTTGTTGGCTTTTGCGAAGCCTACGTTCTCGTGGTTCTCTATCACGTGGACCTGGGGGAAGTCTTTCTTCACCATCTCCACGCTGCCGTCAACAGAGTCGTTGTCAACCACCCACACGTCGAGTTCTAGTTTCTCGCCGTCTGCTAGGGTCTGTTCCGATCCCAGTACCGACGCCAAGCACTGCTTCAAGAAGTACTTGACGTTGTAGTTGACAATGATTATCGACAGCTTCACCTCTTATTTTTTCTTGGCTTTTTTCTTCCCGGCGGCGCCGATGATGTCCATGGCTTTGTCGAGCGTCAACTTCAGCGGGTCGACATCCTTGGCCAGACGGAAGTTCTCGCCCTTGTAGGTCAGGTAGGGACCGAAGCGGCCGATATTGCTCACCACGGCCTCGCCGTCGTGTACGCCAATCTCGTGCGGGAAGTTCTTCTTTAGCTCTTCCTTTTTCTCCTCGGCTTCGCGTTTGGTCTTGATGATTTCAATGCAACGCTCCAGGTCTACATCGTACGGATCGTCGTTCTTGCCCAGCGAGTAGAACTTGTTGTTGTGACGCACGTAGGGACCAAACTTGCCGATGCTCACCACCACCTCTTTCTCCTCGAAATTACCTATGGTTCTAGGCAGGGCGAAGAGACTCAAGGCTTCCTCGAGGGTGATGGTTTCGATGCTTTGTCCCTTCTTCATGCTGGCGAACAAGGGTTTTTCGTCGGTGTTGGTCTCGCCAATCTGCACCAGGGTGCCATAGCGGCCAATCTTGGCATATACGTTCTTGCCGCTCTTGGGATCTACACCCAGCAGGCGGCTGCCGGTGGTGCGCTGGCTGTTCTGCTGCGTCTGACGAATGTTCTTATGGAACGGCACATAGAAACGGTCGATGACTTTGCGCCACTCCTTCTTGCCGGCGGCAATCTCGTCGAAGTCTTTCTCCACCGTGGCGGTGAAGTTGTAGTCCATGATGTTCGAGAAGTGGTCCATCAGGAAGTCATTCACGACGCATCCGATGTCGGTGGGGAACAGCTTGCCTTTCTCGGCATAGCCCTTCTCGACGCGCTCGGTACGTGCAATCTGGCCTTCCTTGAGGGTCAGTACGGCGCAGTTGTGCTGCTCGCCTTCGCGGTCCTCTTTCATCACATATTCGCGCTTGAGGATGGTGCTGATGGTGGGGGCGTAGGTCGACGGACGGCCGATGCCCAGGTCTTCGAGCTTCTTCACGAGGCTGGCCTCGGTGTAGCGCGGAGGGTGCTGCGTGTAGTGCTCGGCGGCCTCGCAGTTCTCCATGGTCAGCAGGGTGCCTTCCGGCAGACGGGGCAGCATCTTCTCGCCACCCTCGGGTTCCTCGTCGTCGGTGCTCTCGAGGTACACCTTGAGGAAGCCGTCGAATTTCACCTGTTCGCCCGAGCACTGGAAGTGATTGTTGCTGGCAGCCCCGCTGATGGCTATCTCCATCTCTGTCTTCTCAATCTCGGCATCGGCCATCTGGCTGGCTACGGTGCGTTTCCAGATGAGCTCGTAGAGACGGCGCTGGGCGCTCTCGGCGTTGATGCTCTGGGCCGTGAGGTCGGTGGGGCGGATTGCCTCGTGGGCCTCCTGGGCACCCTTGGTCTTGGTCTGGTAACGGCGAGTCTTCACGTATTCCTCACCATATTGCGAAAGGATCTCATTCTTGGCCATGCTCAGCGCCAGATCGCTCAGGTTGACACTGTCGGTACGCATGTAGGTGATATATCCGCTCTCATAGAGTTGCTGCGCCACCTGCATGGTGCGTGCCACGCTGAAGCCCAACTTGCGGCTGGCTTCTTGCTGCAGCGTCGAGGTGGTGAAGGGAGGTGCCGGCGTGCGGTGTGCCGGTTTGGTCTCGATGCGGTTTACCTTGAAGTTGGCGCCTACAATACTCTCGAGGAAAGCTTTGGCCTCGGCCTCGGTCTCGAAGTGGCGGTTCAACTCGGCGCTCAGCATCTTGGAGCTCTCCACGGGGTGGAACTGTGCCAACACGCGGAAGTAGGGTTTGCTTTCAAAGTCCTTGATTTCGTTCTCGCGCTCCACGATGAGGCGCACTGCCACGCTCTGCACGCGGCCGGCACTCAGTGCGGGCTTGATTTTGCTCCACAGGATGGGGCTGATCTCGTAGCCCACCAAGCGGTCGAGTACGCGGCGCGCCTGCTGCGCGTCGACGAGGTTCATGTCGATGCCGCGCGGATTCTCGATGGCATGGAGGATGGCGGTCTTGGTGATTTCGTTGAAGACAATACGTTGGGTCGTCGCGGGGTCGAGCTTCAACGTCTCTTGCAGATGCCATGCAATGGCTTCTCCCTCGCGGTCCTCATCGGACGCCAGCCACACCTTGTCGGCGCTCTTGGCGGCTTTCTGGAGCTCGCTCACCAGACTCCGTTTCTCCTCGCTGATGAGGTACTGGGGCTCGTAGTCGCTCTCCACGTCGATGCTCATCTCCTTCTTCGCCAGGTCACGGATATGGCCGTAGCTCGACTTCACCGTGTAGTCCTTGCCAAGGAACTTCTCAATGGTTTTCGCCTTCGCAGGCGACTCAACAATAACAAGATTCTTCATATAGTGGTATTTTTTTTATTCTCATTCATCACTCCTCATTCAATACTTATCATTGCCCCAATAACGTTATTATATTTTATTTATTGTTTTGACTCGAAAAAAAACTTTTCGACTACCCATTTCCAGGGTATCTTTCGATTTTTTTTGTCGCGCGTATAATAATTTCGCGTGGGCGTCGTTACATATATTTGACCGACAATACGAATCATTATAAACAAGCAGTCTATGAATATACATATCGTTCAGCACGACGTCTTTACCAACCGTCCAGAGGAGAATCTGCAGTGGATTCTCGACGAACTCGACAGCCCTTCCTCGCGCGAAGCTTTGCTCACCGTCTTCCCGGCATGCACGCTCTGCGGCTCGCCACTTTTCGCCTCGGCAGGCTATACCGACCTGCAGAAACGCGCCCAGGCGGCGCTGCAAGAACTTGTGGCCCGCTCCGAACACCGCGCCTTCCTCGTGGGTTTACCTCTACAGATACAGGACAAGGGACTCTGCAATGCCATCGTCTTCGTGCAGAACTGCGCTATCCGCGCCATCGTCACCAAGAAATATCTCGCGCCTGACGAGCAGCGCTGCTTCGTACGTGGCGAGGGCGTGCAAGTTATCCAATTCCATGACCAGCGCATCGCCATAGGTTTCTACGAGGACCTCAAGGAACTCTCGAAAGGCCATGTGGAACAGCCCGACCTGATTATCTGCTGTGGATGCAATGTGTTCGACTATCAGAAGCCTTACCGCACGCGCTATCGCATGACCAAGATTGTCGAGGCCTTGAATGCTGGCTTGGTCTATGTGAACCGCACGGGCGGCGAGGGTAGCTTCCTTTTCGCCGGAGGCAGCCTGGCAATGAATGCTGCCGGCGGCGTGTTGATGCAGCTGCCTTATTTCGAGACTGCCTGCCAGACCGTCGATATGCAGCAGATTGAAGAGATCGACGACGAAAAGCCCGAGGCAGTGGAACTGGTCTACAAGGCCTTGGTGGTCGGCATCCACGACTATTTCCATAAGAATGGTATCAAGCGTGCCGTGCTGGGACTCAGCGGTGGCATTGACTCGGCTTTAGTGGCTACACTGGCCGTCGACGCCCTCGGTGCCGAGAATGTACATGGCTTGCTGATGCCCAGCCAGTACTCGACCGACCACTCGGTGCGCGACGCCGAGGAACTGGCGCACAACCTCGGCATGGGGTACGACATCGTGCCTATCCGCCCCATCTTCGACCAGCTGCGCGAGAGCATGAAGCCTGTCTTTGGCGACCGCGCCGAGGATGTCACGGAGGAGAATATGCAGGCCCGCGTGCGTGGCACGCTGGTGATGTCCTATGCCAACAAGTTCGGTGCCATGGCGCTGAACACCACCAACCGCTCGGAGGCGGCCATGGGCTATGGCACCCTCTACGGCGACAGCTGCGGTGGCATGGCGGTCATCGGCGACCTCTACAAAACGGAAGTCTACCAGCTCAGCGAGTGGATCAATAGAGACGGTATCCGCATCCCGCAGAACACTATCGACAAGGCTCCTAGCGCCGAGCTGCGTCCCGGACAGAAAGACAGCGACTCGCTGCCCGACTACGACACCCTCGACGCCGTGCTCAACCTCTACCTCGACGAGTCGATGTGCGAGGAGGAGATTGTGGCCGAGGGCTATGACCGCGACACGGTGCAGATGGTCATCCGCAAGGTGGCGCAGAACGAGTGGAAACGCCTCCAGTTCCCCCCGCAGCTCAAGGTGAGCCCCGTCAGCTTCGGCCTCGACCGCCGCTGGCCCATCAGCTAAGAGATAATAGTTAAGAGATAAAAGTTTATAGTTATGAAAAAAATATTGATTGTTGCGGCGATAGTTTCAATTTTCAATTTTCAATTTTCAATTTGTTCGGCCCAGATGCAGGCCGTGTTCGGCTATAGCACCTTCTATATCCCGAAGACGGGTATGCCTTATGTGGAGACCTACCTGTCGTTCGACGCCTGGACCATGGAGTTCCAACAGCAGGAAGACGGGAAATACCGTGCCACTGCCGAGGTGCTGACACTCCTCAAACAGGGCGACTCGGTGTGCTATTTTAAGAAATACGACCTTAACAGTCCTTCGGTGTCGTCGCTCGACGAACTGAACTTCAGTTTCCTGGATGTGCAGCGCTTCTCGGTGAGAAACGGCATCTACGACCTCGAGATTACGCTTAAGGACAAAGGCAGCGACCGGCCGTCGGCTACGGTGGTAGAGAAGTTGGTGGTGAACTACGACGGCAAGCATCCCACCATGTCGAACGTGCAGCTGATGTCGTCGGTGAAGCCCACGACGAAAGAGAATATCCTCTCGCGCGGCGGCTACGACATGGAGCCCTATGTGAGCGACTTCTTCCCTCAGCAGGTGGAGCAACTCAAATACTACTATGAGGTCTACGACATCGACAAGGAGGTGGGCAACAATCAGTTCCTCGCCCTGTCCTATATAGAGCAGGCCGAGACGGGCACCCGCTTCCAAGCGGTACAGCATGTGAGCCGTAAGAACAGCTCCTCGATGTTGCCGGTCTACGAGAGCATGGATATCAAAGCATTGCCCTCGGGCAATTACAACCTCGTGGTGGAGCTGCGCAACAGCAAAAACCAGCTGATGCTCTATAGAAAAGTGCCTTTCTTCCGCTCCAATCCCAGCGTTGATGGGCTGGATATAAGCGATTTCGCCAATACCTTTGTGGGTTCCTTGAACGACGAGGACCAGCTGAATACATACCTCGACGCACTCTATCCCATCGCGTCGGAACGTGAGAAGACGGTCTCCCGCGACCTTATCAAGCGCCCCGGCATCGAGGAGAAACAGGCCTTCCTCTACCGTTTCTGGCAGGAGCGCTACCCGCTTAATGCCGAGGCGGAGTGGCTGGAGTATAAGAAACGTATCGATTATGTGCAGGCTACCTTCAGCTATCCCAAGACCCAGGGCATCCATACCGACCGCGGCCGTATCTATCTGAAATATGGTCCGCCGGACTTTGTACGTGACGAGAAGAACTTCGTCTCGGCACCTGCCCGCAAGGTGTCGTCGACCTTCAACAGCTTGGAGGAGACTCCTTATGGCAAGACGGGCAACGAGGAGTCGCAGGGCCACGTGTTCTATCTGCCCTACCAGCTGTGGCGCTACAACAAACTCCCCAACGACGACCCCGAGCGTGTCTTCCTCTTCTGGGATGAGCATCGCAGCGGCTACTACACGTTGCTCAACAGCAATGTCCGTGGCGAGATACAGGAGGCCGGTTGGGAACGCCGTCTCTGCCGCAACCAACTCGACGAGAACGTCATCGGCGAGGTGGGTCTGCAGTTCGAGAGAGGATATTGATGAGAGTTTAGATTTTAGATTTATGATTTAATAGTTTAGAGTTGTTTCTCCTGTCGGATATAGTATACCTGATTGCCTACCGCTTGCTGGGCTACCGCAAGAAGGTGGTGCGACGCAACCTGGCGGCGGCTTTCCCCGAGAAGGACGAGTCCGAGCGGCTACGCATAGAGCGTCGCTTCTACCGTCACCTGTGCGACCTGCTGGTGGAGGGCGTCTACAACCTCTTCGCCTCGCCACGGGCGGTGATGAGACGTTACCGCGTGGTGAACCGCCAGTTGGTCAACCGATACTTCGAGCAGGGACAGACGGTGATACTCATGTCGGCCCACTACAACAATTGGGAGTATATGGTGACCTCGCTCAATATGCAACTCTTCCACCATGGCATCGGTGTGGGGATGCCGTTGGGCAACAAACGGCTGGAGCCTTTCGTTTTCCGTCGCCGCACCCGCTTCGGCACCGAGGTGGTGTACAGCAAGAATGTGCGCCAGGTCGTCGACTTCTATGACCGCTACCATGTGCCTTGCGCTTTGATGATGCTCAGCGACCAGTCGCCGGCACATGTCAACAAGTGCTACTGGACACAGTTCCTCAACCAGGAGACGGCTTTCATCTACGGCGCCGAGAACTTCGCCCGCAAATACAACTACCCCGTGCTATACTATCGCGTCGACAAGGTGCGCCGCGGCCGCTACACGGTGACCTTCAGCCTCCTTTGTGATAAACCGCAGGAGGTGCCGCAATATACTATCGTGGAGAGTTATGTGCGTCAGCTCGAGGCCGACATCAAGGCCAAGCCCGAGTACTGGCTCTGGAGCCACCGCCGCTGGAAACTGAAGCGAGAAGATAATAGCAAAAAATAGCCCCATCAATCTATCAACGTATCAACCTATCAACCCATCAACCTATGAAACATGTTGCTGTCGTAATACTGAACTGGAATGGACGCACGATGCTGGAACGCTTCCTGCCGTCCGTCATGCGCTACTCTTTACTGGACCAGGGTGCCGAGGCCGGATGGCAGGTGCCTCATGAGGCCGAGATGGAGCTCTCCTCCGAGGTGGTGGTGGCCGACAATGGCTCGACCGATGACTCCCTGGCGTTCCTCAGGGACAACTACCCCTCAGTACGACTGATAGAACTGGACCGCAACTACGGCTTCGCCGAAGGCTACAACAAAGCTTTGGCACAGGTGGAGGCCGACTACTACGTGCTGCTTAACAGCGATGTGGAGTGCACGCCGCACTGGATACAGCCTGTGGTTGCCATGATGGAGCGCGAGGAGAACGTGGCTATTGCCCAACCCAAGCTGCTGATGTTCGACCGCAAGAATACTTTCGAATATGCCGGTGGCGCCGGCGGCTTTATCGACAGCTTCGGCTATCCTTTCTGCCGCGGACGTCTCTTCTCGACGATGGAGACCGACCACGGCCAGTATGAAGACGAATGCGATATCTTCTGGGCTTCCGGTGCTGCAATGTTCGTCAAGGCGAAGGTCTTCCACGAACTCGGCGGCCTCGACGGCGACTTCTTCGCCCACATGGAGGAGATAGATTTCTGCTGGAGGGCCAAGAATGCCGGCTATGAGGTGCGTTATACCCCTCGTTCGATGGTCTTCCATGTCGGCGGCGGCACGCTGCCCAAGAGTTCGCCCTTCAAGACACGCCTCAATTTCCGCAACAACCTCGCCATGCTCTATAAGAACCTGCCCGACGGCAGGCTGCAGCATGTGCTGCGTTGCCGCATGGTGCTCGACTGGGTGGCGGCGCTGAAGTTCCTCCTGCAGGGCCATTGGGGCGAGTTCAATGCAGTGTACAACGCCCACCGCGAGTTCCGCGACCAGCGCCCGCAGCTGCGCGAGAAACGTCAGGCATTAAAACAAAAAACAGTCGCCGGCGTATACCAACGACTGCTTCTGGCGGACTATTATCTGCGCTGCCGCAAGACCTTTATGAGCCTCGGTGGCAACTTCAGCAAATAGTTTTTATTCCTCTTTCTTGCCCTTCACATTCTTATACTCCTCGTTCAACCCTTCGAGGATTTCCTTGGTGATGTCCATGCAGGAATCCATGTAGAGGGTGGGGGAGTTCTCGAAGGTTTTTCTAAGGATGATGTCGAACTGCTGGTTCTGCTCGTTGTACTCACGAACGAAGGCGAAGATGGCCTTGAGCAGTTTGGTGTTCTCGGTAATCTGACGCTCCATGATTTTGGCCGTGAGCTCCTGCTCGAGGGTGGACATGCGCTCGGCGCGCTGTTTCAACTCGGCCTCTTTGGCCTGCTGCTGGCTGAGGGTCATGTTGGAGCCGTTCTTCAGGTAGTCCTGATAGTCTTTCTGGAACTTCTCCATCTGCTGTTTGCCATACTGCTCCTGCTGGTTCTTGTAGGTCAGCAGTTCGGACTCGAGGTCTTTGGCATACTGGTAGTTGGCCAGCAGCGTGTCGGTGTCGACATAGGCAATCTTCAGACCGCCTTCTTTCACCACAGGGGCTTTGGCGTTGGCGTTGACTTTGCTGCCGCCGTTATTGCCGGTGAAATGGAGAATGTAAATGCCTACCAGGCCGAGCAGCAACACGGCGTTGCAGGCGAGAAGAATCTTGTTGAATTTGTTATTTTCCATAATCTTTTTTATCTTTTTTGTAGTTAAAGAAGTTAAAGAAGTTTTTCGCTAATTCTATTTGTTTCAGCGGTGCTCAAGGCCCTAAAGGGGGCAGTTCGCTCGCTGCGCTCGCTAGAAGTTAAAGCCAAATGTGCAAGACGGTACTATTGGCTTTAACTACTTTAACTACCTTTAACTACTTTAACTACCATCATTAATTAATTTTCAATTTCTCAATGGCTCTCTCCACACGGCGGATGGTCTCTTCTTTGCCGATAGTGAGGATGAGCGTAATCATGTCGGGACCCACGGTGCGTCCCACCACGGCGATGCGCAGCGAGTTCATCACCTTGCCGGTGTTCAGGCCGTTGGCGGCGATGTAGTCGTCGAGCAGGGCTTTGTGGATGGCGTCGTGCTCGAAAGGCACGGTATTGAGTATCTCGATGACCTTGGCCATGTGGATATGCATGTCGGGAGTCCAGCGTTTGGCCACGTCCTTCTCGTTGTACTCTGTCGGGGCTGCGAAGAAGTAGCAGCAGGTGTCCCACAGCTCGCTGGGGAAGGTGATGCGCTCCTTCATCATGCCGGCCACCTTCACCACATAATCGCGGCTCGCGGTTATCCCGCGGGCATCCAGCTCTTTCTGCAGCATGTCGGCCACCGCCTCGTCGCTGAGCATCTGGAAGTATTCATGCTGGAACCACTTGGCCTTGTCAAGGTTGAACTTGGCGCCGTTCTTGCTGATATGCTCCACGTTGAAGAGCTTGATCAGCTCGTCCATCGTCATAATCTCCTGCTCGGTACCGGGATTCCATCCCATCAATGCCAGCATGTTGACCACGGCATGGGGCAGGTAGCCCTGCTCGCGGTAGCCGCTGCTGACCTCGCCGCTCTTGGGGTCGTGCCACTCGAGGGGGAACACGGGGAAGCCCAGTCGGTCGCCGTCGCGCTTGCTGAGTTTGCCGTTGCCCTCGGGCTTGAGGAGCAGGGGCAGGTGGGCGAAGCGCGGCATGGTGTCCTCCCAGCCGAAGGCCTTATACAACATCACGTGCAGCGGGGCACTCGGCAGCCACTCCTCGCCACGGATGACATGGGTGATCTCCATGGTGTGGTCGTCGACGATATTGGCCAGGTGGTAGGTGGGCATGCCGTCAGATTTGAACAGCACCTTGTCGTCCAGCAGACGGCTGTTCATGGTCACATCGCCGCGAATCATGTCGTGGACGGTGATGTCGATGTTGTCGGGGAACTGGAAACGTACCACATAGGGCTCGCCGGCGTCGATGCGGCGCTGCGCCTCCTCCATGCCGAGGCTCAGGCTGTTCTCCATCTGCATACGGGTGTTGCAGTCGTACTGAAAGGTTTTCTTCTGCGCCTCAAATTCTTTGCGCTTGGCCTCGAGGGCTTCGGGCTTGTCGAAGGCGTAGTAGGCCCAGCCGTCACGGATAAGCTGCTCGGCATACTGGCGGTACATGGGCTTGCGGTCGCTCTGGCGGTAGGGACCGAAGGGACCACCGAGGTGGACACCCTCGTCAAACTCGATGCCCAGCCAGTCGAGAGCCTCGATGATGTATTGTTCGGCACCCGGCACGAAGCGGGTCTGGTCGGTGTCTTCGATGCGGAGAATCATCTTGCCGCCGTTCTGGCGGGCGAAGAGGTAGTTGTAGAGGGCGGTACGTACGCCGCCGATGTGGAGGGGCCCCGTAGGACTGGGGGCGAATCTTACTCTTACCATTATTTTTGTTATTTGCCTATAGCTCCTAACTCGTAGCTCAGCGAGAGCATGTAGGAGAAATTGTTTCCGTTGGGGATTTTGATGTTGATATTTTCACCGCTCTGGTTGTTGTCGATGATGCGTAGGATGTCGTCGCCTTCCGAGGTGGCCAGGAAGCCACGGTCGATATAAAGCGAGAGAGTGTAGGGCCCATGCTCATAGCTGAGACCCAGGATGAGGTCGACATCAAAGCGGTTGATATGGTTGAAGACTTGGCGGTCTTCGTCGCTGCCGTTGACCTGCACGTCGTAGTTGGCCGAATGCGAGGCGACACCGGGGGTGACACGCCTGTCGCCATAGGCGCCGAAGAGGCCGAAGCTGATGGCGGGACCTACAAAGACTCCCACCACATGTCCCGCGGAGCGGATGGGCAGCTCATAGTGCACACAGGCCAGGATGGGCAGCTGCAGGTAGTAGGCGTGGTAGTAGCCCTCGCGGTGCATCAGGCTGGCGCCATTCTCGAGCACCTCCTCGAAGTTGCCGCCCTTGCGCGTCAGACTCAGTCCACTCTGCAGGAAGAAGGTCTCCTCGAGGACACTCTTGCTCTTGGCGAAGGTGTAGTTGATGTAGCCGCCGACGGTGGCGCCCAGGATGGGCGAGGAGGCCGACAGGTCGTCGTCGATGGTCGCCAGACCAAAGCCTGCCTTCACACCATAGCCGCCGAACTGAGCCTGGCAAATTGAAAATTGAAAAATGAAAATTGAAAATAAGGCTGCCGCCCAAATTATCTTTTTCATATAATTCCTAATTCTTATTTTCCCCCCACCCCTTCATCCCCTCCCTGCAGGGAGGGGACGGGGGAGGGGGTAGTTGTTATAATTTTCTCAAAATAAAGTCCGTCATCAGCTGGTAGAGGTTCAGGCGGGTGCGGCCGGTGTTGTCGTAGATGGAGTGGTTCTTGTTGGGGTAGATGCGGAACTCGAACTGCTTGCCGGCATTCTCCAGCTTCTCCACCATCTCGGCCGAGTTCTGGAAGTGCACGTTGTCGTCGCCGGTGCCGTGGATGAGCAGGTAGTTGCCTTTCAGACGCTCGGCGAAGTTCAGCGGCGAGTTGTCGTCATAGCCCTTGGCGTTGTCCTGGGGCAGGGCGAGGAAGCGCTCGGTGTAGATGTTGTCGTAGTAGCGCCAGTTCATCACCGGTGCCACGGCGATGGCGGTCTTGAAGACATCGTCGCCCTTGAGGATGGAGAGCGTCGAGAGGTAGCCGCCGAAGCTCCAGCCCCAGATGCCGATACGCTCTTTGTCGACCCAGCTCTGCTGACCCAGCCAGCGGGCGGCTTCGATGGCGTCTTCGCACTCCATGCGTCCCAGGTTCTTGTAGGTCTGCTTCTTGAAGTCGGCACCACGTCCACCGGTGCCACGGCCATCGAAGCAGAAGATTACATAGCCCTTCTCGGCCAGCATGTGGTACCAGTAGTAGTCGCTATAGCCGTAGCTGTTGTTGACCTGCTGGTTGCCGGGACCACCATAGACGTAGATGAGCACGGGGTAGTGCTTGCTCTCTTTGAAGTTCGAGGGTTTGATGGTGTAGTAGTTGAGCTCGGTACCCTTTGTGGTGGTGAAGGTGCCGAAGGTCTTGTTCTTGGTGCCGTATTCCTTCATCTTGTTGTTCAAGGCCTCGTTGTCTTCGAGCACTTTTATCTTCTTGCCTTTGGCGTTGTGCAGGGTGTAGACGGGGGCATGGTTGGCGTCGCTCCAGGTGCGGATATAGTACTTGCAGCCGTTGCTGAAGGTGGCGTCATAGGTGCCCAGCTGCATATTGCCAATGACGGAGATGTCGTTGAGGCTGTGCTTGCCCTTGCCGTCGAAGCCGATGACGAAGAGGCCCTTGTTGATGGGTCCGAGTTCGCGGCTGGTGAAGTAGAACTTCTGGTTTGCCACGTCCACACCGACCACCTCGCAGACTTCGAAGTCGCCGGTGGTCACCTGCTTGACGAGGTTGCCTTGCATGTCATAGAGGTAGATATGGCGATAGCCGTCCTTCTCGCTGGTGATGAGCATCTGCTCCTTGGCTTTCTTGCCCTTGCCCACGGTGATGAACTTCCAGGTGTCGGGCACGTCGACGTAGGTGTCGCACTGCTCCGCGTAGAGCAGCGTGTTGCTCAGCGATTGAGCGTTCACACTCAAAATCTGCATGGTGTTCTGCAGACGGTTCATGCGCATCACGGCCAGCACGTTGGCGTTGTTGGTCCACTGGAAGCGGGGGATATACTCCCAAGTCTTGTCGGTGACGAGGCAGCGTGCTGCGTTGCCCTGCTCAAGATTGTATATCCACATCTCCACCTTCGAGTTGTCCTCGCCGGCTTTGGGGTATTTGAACTTGTAGTCCTCGGGATAGAGGGCACCCCACATCTGCATATTGTATTCCTTCACCTTGCTCTCGTCGAAGCGCATGTAGGCAATCTTCTTCGAGTCGGGGCTCCATTCAAAACCCTTGGTGATGGCGAATTCCTCTTCGTAGACCCAGTCGGTGGTGCCGTTGATGATTTCGTTCACCTTGCCGTCGGTGGTGATGGCATGCTCCTCCAGGGTGGCGAGGTCCATCCAGTAGAGGTTGTTGTCGCGCACAAAGGCCACCTTGGTGCCGTCGGGGCTGAGGGTAGAGAGGCGCTGCTTGCCATTGTTGCTGATCTTAGTGAAAGTCTTCGCCTGAACATCGTAGATGTAGTAGTCGCTCACGCCGCTGTGACGGTAGAGGGGCTCGAAGCCGCTGCTGAGCAGTATTTTCTGCTCGTCGGCGCTGAACTCATAGCTTTCGATGGGGGGCAGGGGCTTGGCCTTCTTGCCCATCTCGGGGCTGTTGAAGAGGCACACATCGGCCACCTTCTCGCCTTTGGCGTAGCTGTACTTGGCGATGCCCGTACGGGTCATGGTGCAGTAGTGTTCGCCGTCGGCCATCGAGCGGATGCCGTAGACACCCTTCGCACGGAAAGTACCCTTGGTCCAGATATCCTCCAGGGTGATATTCTTCGTTTGTGCCATGGAGGCACCCATGCTACCGATCATTGCAAATGTCAATATAACAAGCAGTTTTCTCATGTCTGATAGTTTGTTTTTATATATATTCAAAAATGCAAATATACAATTTTTTTTTTATATTGCGAAAAAAAAGCTACCCGCAAACCCCTAGTCGACTATCTATTTTCTTCGTTTGATATATGATAGTTTAACGTTCGTTTTTCGATATAAAACGTTAAACGAACGTTAAACGAACGTTAAACGAACGAAAAACAGATGACCATATATACTCCTTGATGGAAGGAAAAACTCACTCCGATGGCGGTGACTATTTTCTAAAATTTTGTTTTGGGGGGATAATATTTTATCTTTTTTCGCGTTTCTAACAATATGAACCATGGAAAAAATATCTGTAAGGAACTCAAGGCGGTACGTCGCCGTATCGCCGAGGAGAACGGCATTGAGTTAGAAATTCCGGAGTGCACCTACCACGGGCCCTGCAAGGGCACCTGTCCGAGGTGCGAGAGCGAGGTGCGCTACCTCGAGAACGCCTTGGCCCAGAAGATCCGCATGGGCAAGGTGGCCACGGTGGCGGGTCTGGCGCTGACGCTGGGCGTCACTGGCAGCGCCGCTGCGCAAAGCACTATTTCTTCCAATCCAGCCGACACGGCCCGCGTTTGCCAGGAGCCGAGGCATTTTTGGGTTGAAGGAGTGGTAAGAGACGAGAAGACCAAGGAGCCTCTGCCGTTTGTCAATATCATAGTCAAGAAGGATGGAAAGACGGTGTCCGGAGGTTGCACAGATTTCGACGGCAACTTCAAGCTAAAGCTGAAGGAAGGTGAATATGAATTTACGATTATGTGTGTCGGTTATGCCGAGAAGAGTTTTCCAGTGAAGGTGCCTATCGATAAACCGCTTGATGCCATCGAGTTGGAACCTACAGCTCAGCCGCTGGAGGGCATTGTTATCATCGAAGCTGGCGAGGCACCGCTAATAGACCCATCTTCGTCGGGGCAGGAGTCTGAGATGAAGATCGACGGTGTCCCGCTGCGGATACAATATTGATATGAAAAATCACGGTAAAGATATCTGCAAGGAACTCAAGGCGGTACGTCGCCGTATCGCCGAGGAGAATGGCATAGAGTTAGAAATTCCGGAGTGCACCTACCACGGGCCCTGCAAGGGCACCTGTCCGAGATGCGAGAGCGAGGTGCGGTACCTCGAGAACGCCTTGGCTCAGAAGATACGCATGGGCAAGGTGGCCACGGTGGCAGGTCTGGCGCTGACACTGGGTGTCACCGGCAGCGCCGCTGCGCAAAGTACTGAGACCGAAAAACTACCGCCATCGCATGAGCGGCAGGTGGACGAGTGCGAGGTGACGGGCGTGGTGGTCGACGAGAGAACCCACGAGCCGATACCGTATGCAGAGGTGATGCTCTATAAGGACACCACGAAGGCCATGGTGGTGCAAACCGATTTTGACGGCCGCTACCGTTTCACTGTCCAGAAAGGGAATTATACACTGGTAGTTCGATTTATGGGATATAATGAATACCGTCGCGATGTGAGGGTGCGAAGGAGCGAGGAACAGTGTGTTATGGAATTGACTTACAGTCCTAACACTTGTAACATTTTCGATTTTCCTAAGGTGGATACAGTGGGACTGGAGACATCTATGATGGGACTTGTGGCGGTGGCGTTCGAAACCAAGGGCACTGTGGTGGACCTCAAGACCAAGGAGCCTCTGCCGTTTGTCAATGTCATAGTTAAGGAGGACGGAAAGGTGGTGACTGGAACTAGCACCGATTTCGACGGAAACTTCAAGCTAGAGCTGGGGGAAGGTGAATATGAGTTCTTTTTTTCGACTGTCGGCTATGCCCAGAAGAGTTTTCCTGTGAAGGTGCCTGGCGATATGCCGTTCGAGGTTATCGAACTAGAAAGCAAGGACGTTGTAGATATGATAATGGGTATATTGGATTACAAGGAGCCGCTGATTGACATGGAGGCACAGGGCGTGACCTCCAGCCCCGAGATTGACGGAGTGCAACTGCGGATACAATACTAAAAGAAAACCCCTACGGGGTATAATCGTTCTGCTTTTTTGCGTTTTGCTATTAATAGAAAACCCCTACGGGGTATTTCCTCGTAGGGGCTTATACGCCTTTAGGCGTTTTCTTTTAATAGCTGTTTTCGTCCGCTCTTAAATTCATTCCATTACCCCGTTAGGGGTTTTCTTTCAATTGCTAGCAGCAGTTCACATCTTTGCAATGCGAACTCTTCGTCTCCAGCTCCAGGGTGCTGTGGTGGATGTTCATTCCGTCGAGGTGCTCTTTCACACGGTCGGTGACCTCCTCTAACAGGCTTGCGTCGGGGATGACGATGTGGCAGGTGAGTGCCGTCTCCGTCGTCGAGATGGCCCAGATATGCAGGTGGTGCACGTTGAGGACGCCATCGATGGCGGAGATGCTGTTGCGTATGTCGTCGACGTCGAAGCCTTCGGGCACAGCATCGGTGCTCATGCGGAGGCTCTCGCTCAGCAGGCTCCAGGTGGAGACGAGGATGACGACGGCGATGACGAGGCCGATGATGGGGTCGACGAGGGTCCAGCCGGTGAGGTTGATGACCACGCCGGAGACCACCACGCCGACGCTCACCAGAGTGTCGGCCAGCATGTGCAGGAAGGCTCCGCGGGTGTTGATGTCGTGTTGGTTCTGGCGGCTGAGGATCCAGGCGGTGACGCCGTTGATGACGATGCCCACGGCGGCAGTCCAGATGATGAGGGTTCCGTTGACCTCCGAGGGGGTGAAGAATTTCTCCACGCTCTCGACGATGATGGCGCCGACGGCGACGAGGAGGATGATGGCGTTGAGCAGCGAGATGAGCACCGAGGCCTTGCGGTGGCCATAGGTGAAGCGCTTGGTGGCGTGGCTCGAGGCGAGCTTGAGGGCCACCATGGCCAACAGCAGCGAGAAGACGTCGCTGAGGTTGTGGCCTGCGTCGGAGAGCAGGCCTAGCGAGTTGCCGATGAAGCCCGCGACGGCCTCGACGATGACGAAGGCCAGGTTGAGCGCCACAGCCACTATATAGACAGTAGACAGCTTCTCTATCGCGTGCGCGTGGTGGTGGTGATGTCCGTGGCCATGCTCGTGGTGGTCGTGGTGTTCATGATGCCCGTGTGCGAGGCAGTGTTCATGTTCTTCGTGGTGGTTTTCGTGTATATGTTCCATAATTTTGTTTGTTTTTTTGGTTTTGATTGAGCTTTATTTTCAGTTTGCAAAATTACGAACTTTCTGAGGAACGGAACTATCACCAATGGTGGTGATACTAGGTATGCAAAGCAAGCCGCCAATGGTGTGGCGGCTTGCTGATAATGAATGCATTGGCTACTCGTTGCGGTCGCGGCCGAACATTTGACCTATCCAGTTGCGGTTGAGGCGGGCGATGTTTTGACGCTTGATTTGCTTCGGACACTCGGCCTCGCAGGCGTAGGTGTTGGTGCAGGAGCCGAAGCCCAGCTCGTCCATCTTGCAGACCATCTTCCTGACGCGGTCCTGTGCTTCGGGACGTCCCTGGGGGAGCAATGCCAGATGGCTCACCTTGGCACCCACGAAGAGCATGGCGCTGGCGTTCTTACAGGCTGCCACACAGGCGCCACAGCCGATGCAGGCGGCGGCATCCATGGACTGGTCTGCCTTGTGCTTTGGAATGAGGATGTTGTTGGCGTCGGGCACGCCGCCGGTGGTGGCGCTGATATAGCCGCCGGCCTGGATGATCTTGTCGAAGGCCGTGCGGTCGACCACCAGGTCTTTGATGATGGGGAAGGCCTTGGCACGCCACGGCTCCACCCAGATCTCGTCGCCATCTTTGAAGTGGCGCATGTGGAGCTGGCAGGTGGTGACGCCGTCGTCGTTGCCGTGGGGACGGCCGTTGATGTAAAGGCCGCACATGCCGCAGATGCCCTCGCGGCAGTCGTTGTCGAAGCACACGGGGTGGGCGATGTGGTCGTTGATCAGCTTCTCGTTGAGCTGGTCGAGCATCTCGAGGAACGAGCAGTCGGCACTGATATTGTCGATGTCATAGGTCTCGAAGTGCCCTTTGGCGCGGGCGTTCTCCTGGCGCCAGATATGGAGTTTGAATTTCATCTTATCGAATGTGTTAATGTGTTAATGCGTTAATGTGTTAGTCTTTGCTTGCGTAAGCGATTCACGAATTTACGAATTCACAAATTCACGCATTATTTATAATTCCTCTTAACTATCTGAATATGCTCGTAGTTGAGCTCTTCCTTGTACATTGTTTCGGGCTTGTCGTGACCTTGGTACTCCCAGGCGGCGACGAACATGAAGTTGTCGTCGTCGCGGAGGGTCTCGCCATCCTCGGTCTGGTGCTCGACGCGGAAGTGGCCGCCGCAGCTCTCCTCACGCTGTGTGGCGTCGGCGACGATGAGGCGTGCCAGCTCGAAGTAGTCCTCCAGACGGTAGGCTTTCTCCAGCTCGGGGTTCATCTCGACGCTCTTGCCGGGGATGAAGACATGCTGGTAGAAGTCGGCCTCGAGCTCGGCGATCTTCTCGGCGGCGGTGGCCAGGCTTTCCTTGCTGCGGGCCATGCCGCAGTATTCCCACATGATGCGGCCGAGGGCCTTGTGGTAGTGGTCGACGGAGAATCCGGATTTTCCAGACTGCTCGGAGATATTCATCAGGCCATTGAGGCGCTCGCGAACGGCTTGCTCGGCTTCGTCGAACTCGGGGCCTTCGGCCTTGATCTTGCCGACATAGATCTGGTCGGCGAGGTAGTTCTGGAGGGTGTAGGGGAGGACGAAGTAGCCGTCGGCGAGGCCCTGCATGAGGGCGCTGGCGCCGAGGCGGTTGGCACCGTGGTCGCTGAAGTTGGCCTCACCCGCGGCGAAGAGGCCAGGGATGGTGGTCTGCAGCTCGTAGTCGACCCAGAGGCCGCCCATGGTGTAGTGCACGGCGGGGTAGATCATCATCGGGTACTCGTAGGGGTCCACGTCGACGATCTTCTGGTACATCTGGAAGAGGTTGCCGTATTTCTGCTCCACGACATCGCGGCCGAGGCGCTTGATGGCGTCGGCGAAGTCGAGGTAGACGGCCAGACCCGTGGGACCTACGCCGTAGCCGGCATCGCAGCGCTCCTTGGCGGCGCGGCTGGCGACGTCGCGCGGCACCAGGTTGCCGAAGGCGGGGTAGCGGCGCTCGAGGTAGTAGTCGCGGTCCTCCTCGGCGATGTCGAGGGCGCTCTTCTCGCCGCGGCGGATGGCTTCGGCATCCTCTTTCTTCTTGGGCACCCAGATGCGGCCGTCGTTACGCAGCGACTCGCTCATGAGGGTGAGCTTCGACTGGTAGTCGCCGTGGACGGGGATGCAGGTGGGGTGTATCTGCACGTAGCAGGGGTTGGCGAAGGCGGCACCGCGGCGGTGACACACCCAGGCGGCGCTGCCGTTGGAGTTCATGGCGTTGGTGGAGAGGTAGTAGACGTTGCCGTAGCCACCGGTGGCCACCACGACGGCGTGGGCGGCATAGCGCTCCAGCTCGCCAGTGACGAGGTTTCTCACTATGATACCGCGGGCGCGGCCGTCCTTGATGACGAGGTCCATCATCTCGTGGCGCTCGTGGAGGACGACGGTGCCGCGGGCAATCTCGCGGCTCAGGGCGCCGTAGGCTCCCAGCAGCAGCTGCTGACCGGTCTGGCCGCGGGCGTAGAAGGTTCTGCTCACCTGGGCACCGCCGAAGGAGCGGTTGTCCAGCAGGCCGCTGTAGTCGCGGGCGAAGGGCACGCCCTGGGCCACACACTGGTCGATGATGTCGCCGCTGACCTCGGCCAGACGGTAGACATTGGCCTCGCGGGCACGGTAGTCGCCACCCTTGATGGTGTCTTTGAAGAGGCGCTCCACGCTGTCGCCGTCATTCTGGTAGTTCTTGGCGGCATTGATACCGCCCTGGGCGGCGATGGAGTGGGCGCGGCGCGGCGAGTCCTGGATGCAGAAGATGTCCACATGGAATCCCAGGGCGCCGAGCGAGGCGGCGGCCGAGGCACCGGCCAGGCCGGTACCGACGACGATGATGTCGAGCTTGCGCTTGTTGGCGGGGTTCACCAGCTTCTGCGCGGCTTTATAATTGGTCCATTTCTGTGAAAGGGGACCTTCGGGTATCTTGGAGTCTAATTTCATTGCTTTAAGGTCTTTAAGGTCATTAAGGTCTTTAGGGTCTTTAAGGTCTTTAAGGACTTAAAGTCCGAAGTAGACCAGTATCGGCACCGAGGCGAAGCCGAGGACGATGATCCAGGTGTAGATCTTGCCGAGGGCTTCGATGATGGGGTTGTACTTGTAGTTGTTCAGGCCGAGGGTCTGGAAGACCGACGGGAAGGCGTGCATCAGGTGGAAGAAGATGATGACGAAGAAGACGAGGTAGCCGATGACGATATGCAGGTGGCTGAACTTGTCACGCGTCATGAAGTAGAAGTCGGGCTCCACGCCGCAGTCGGGGGCCTTCTCCTTGAGCATGGTGCGCTGGTCGTAGTTGAGGTGACGAATCCATTTGCCGTCCTCGCTGCGCTGACCCGTGGCGATGAGCTCGGCGACAGGCACGGCGGCGTGCAGTTTGTCGAGGTTGCCCTTCATTTCGGCCTGCTGCTCGGGAGTCATCTGGTCGGCAAACATGGCCATCTGGTTCTCCACGCTGGCCACCACGTCGGCGGGGGCCATGCCGCTCTGGGCGGAATACTGGAGGATGGAGTTGACATCCTCGTTCTGCAGCTCTTCTACCTCAACCATATAGTCGCCTTTCACCACGCCAATCTTGACCATGTAGAAGTCGTAGAAGTGGATGCCAAGGCAGACGAAGATGAGGATGCCGGTCCAAATCATCAGCTTGGAGCCGGGGTGCGTCTTCGAGCGCGAAGCCTGGTGGTAGCGCACGGGACGGGCCAGACGGTTGGTGAAGGCCAGCCACATGGTCAGCAGGATGTGCAGGGCGATGACGCCGAGGAGCACAATCTCGAAGATCTTCACCACCCAGTTGGTGCCCATGAAGTGGCAGAAGGCTGAGTACCATGTGCCGTCATCATGGCGCAGGATGAAGAGGTTGGCCGTCATGTGGAATAGCAGGAACAGCAGCAGGAAACCGCCAACCAAGGCCACAAACAGCTTCTTGGTAATGGAGTGAATCTTGGGTAAATCCATATCTTTTAATGTTATACGTTTTTAATTGTACTGATTTAAAAATGCAAATATACGAAATAAAAACCATGTTTTCGACAAAAATCGTAATTTTTTTATCGAAAAAGTATTTTTTTTAATTGACAAAAAATAATTTACACGGCGAGACCTTTTTCGAGGTCCGCAAGAGGGTAATTATAACGTTACTCTCTCCTTATTATCGCTTACTTGTGTAGTTTTTCTTAATGTGAGGGATTGGAGGGAAGTAAGAGAGGAGTAAGAGAGGAATTTTTTTCAGACATTGATTTATAGCGAGTTGCAAACGGCAAAAAAGGGGCGAAAAGGGCTGTTGCTGAAAAAAAAAGTTAAAAGTGTGAGCCAAAAAGGTCATCCGTTACTCTTTATATATAGGGAATGATTTTGTCATGAAATGCAATTGGATGTTTTGGTCGTTGGCACGCTGGCTACTGTTGGCCGCGATGCTGTTTCCCGTGGCGATGGCCCAGGGGCAATGCGAGCCGTTGCCGCTGCCCTACACCACCGACTTGCTGACGGGTTTCCAACCCCCATCCGATCATCCGACAGGGTTAGAATATCCTTGGAGGGAAGGGCTGTACAGCGACAACTGCTGGACGGGATACCTCGACTTTGGTGGTGACCCACCTTATGCTTACCCATTAGACGCCAACTCGGCCAGGGGGCGTTTTGGTTTCAACATTTATGTCGATGGTCAAGCATGGCCTCATTATGCCGAGATGGCAGTGAAGGATTCGAACCATCACGGCATGGCCATGCTCATCGCCCCTGAGTTTGTCACCGCTCCTGCCGCTATCCGGGTGCACGGGCGGTTGGAAAGATATTTCAATCCCGCCGCCCCTTACCCGGAGGGGAGTGAAGAGGAGCGCTACTGGGGCCGTCTGGAGATGGGATGGGTGACGGATATGGCGCATCCGGCGGAATCTTTCCTTCATACGGGTACGTTTGCCATACGCTCGTTTACTCTTTCGGACTCTTCGTTGTACCATTGGTGTATACCGTTGCATGGCAATCCACCGGCCGGAAGCCATTTCGCGCTACGTATGCGCAGCAAGGCGCAGGGACCGGCGCAGAACTATGTTTCGACCAACCATTTTTACTATGAATTCGAGATTTGGCGGATTACGATGGATACTGCCACGTGCCAGCCGCCGCAATCGACCGACACCGTCTACATCACCGACAGCATCTGTCAGCACAGCCTCTACCAGCGGAACGGCATCGCCCTCGCGGCCAGCGAGACGGCCGACACCGGCACGCGCATCTTCGTGATTCACGAATACGAATTCTTCTCCTCCGACTCCTGCCTGTGCCATGTGAAGGTGCTGACGCTGAGGGTGCTGCCGTCGGAACTGACGTTTGTCCGCGACAGCATCTTTCCCGGCGAGGCCTACACCTTCTTCGGGCGCGAGCTGACGCTGGCGGGTGGCTACGTCGAAGACTGGGGGGTGAATGCCTATGGCTGCCCTATCAAGGACTCGTTGCAGCTCAGCATCAGGCCCTTGCCCCCCATGCCTTGCGGCGCCGAGATTGAGGTGGAGCGCACGGATTACTACCTCTCGCAACCCACCGAGGTGCACCTGTGGACGGAGAGCGAGGGCACACGCTACCTTTGGCGTGCCATTGGCCTGACGGGCGACAGCACGCAGCGCGACGCCTATGTGATGCTGCAGCCCGAAAGTGCGCAGCTGGTGCGGCTCGAGGTGGAAAGGGTGGATACGGTGAACCACATCTATCGCGGGTCGGCGATGGACACCACCATATTGGGAACCTACGAACTCTCGGTGCCCGTCGAGCCGCAGACGCGCTATCTGCTTGAGGCCGACGCGAGTGCCGACGTAGGGCTGCAGGTGCAGGGGCGTGCGCCGGAGAGCATCGCTTGGAGCAACGGCCGTCTGCGCGCCACCTTCGTCACCAGCCAGTCGGCCGAGGTCACGCTGACTTTTTCTTCCTCTGTGGCTGCCAACCTCTCGCGGATGACCCTGCGGCGCTATTGCCTCGAAGAGGACCTGGTGCGCCTCGTGGCACACATCTTGCAGCCCCGCATCGTGGCCGACAGGGAGCGCATCTGTTTGGGCGACAGCGTGGTGCTGCATGCCGAGCAAACCGACTACTACCGCTGGGCGATGCGTCCGGAGGATACTACCTTCGACGGTTGTCCGGGATGCCGGTTGCTGACGGTGAGCCCGCAGACGACCACTACCTACTACCTGCTGACCCCCGGCGGCACGGTGGCCGATAGTGTGGTGATAGTCGTGCAGCCCTATCCTGAGTTGCGCGTCGTTGCTGATGTAGAGGCCGTCGACTTCGACAACCCGGTGCTGACGCTGGAGGAGCTGTCGGAGGCGGTGAAGCGTGTGAGGTGGTCTTTCTCCGACGGTGGCGAGGCTACAGGACGCAAGGTGCGCTGGCATTTCGGCAACGTGACGGGCGACAGCCTTTGGGTGAACGAGGAAGGCTGCACGGAGATAGGCTGTTGCAGCGACACCCTGCTGGTGTTCCCGATTTCCATTGTGTCTGTCTGGTTCCCCAATGTGTTCACCCCCGACGGGGAGAAGAACAACCGCTTCGCGATGGTCACCAACCAGGCGGTGGTGGAATACGAGATGACGATATACAACCGACAGGGGTTGCTGGTGGCCCGATGTACCGATGCTGTTGCGGGGTGGGACGGCAGGGACATCCGCGGTGCAGCGTGTCAGCAAGGCGCCTATGCATATATATGCGAATACCGCTTGGCGGGAAATGTCGCCAGGCGGTATCTGGGAACGGTGCTACTATTGCGCTAACCGTATTATTTCTTCGGGGCGCCGCCTGATGGGTGTCGTTCGCTCCGCGTTCAACGCTTCGGGGCGCCGCCACCGAAGTCGTCATAGGCGATGTTCTCGGGTTGGACGCCGAGGGAGTCGAGCATGTTGACCACGGCACTGCTCATGGGGCCGGGACCGCACATGTAGTACTCGATGTCCTCGGGGGCAGGATGGTTCTTCAGGTAGGTGTCGTACATGACCTGGTGGATGAATCCCGGGGTGTAGGGCACGCCGGCGGCATCGGCGGCGGGGTCGGGACGGTCGAGGGCGAGGTGGAAGTGGAAGTTGGGATGGTCTTTCTCCAGCTGGTGGAAGTCATTGAGGTAGAACACCTCGTTGAGGGCGCGGGCGCCGTAGAAGTAGTGCATGGGACGGTTCTGGCAGTTGAGGGTGCGTGTGAGGTGCATGATCTGTGCGCGGAGGGGTGCCATACCGGCGCCGCCGCCGACCCATATCATCTCGTTGCCCTTCGGGTCATCCTTCCAAGTGCCGTCGACGGTGCCGCGGACGCTGAACTCGCCGTAGGGGCCGCTCATGATGACCTTGTCGCCGGGCTTCAGCGAGAAGATATAAGAAGAGGCGATACCGGGGTTGACGTTCTGGAAGCCGCTGCGGTCGGCGGTGAAGGGAGGCGTGGCGATACGCACGGTCAGCATGAAGACGTCGCCTTCGGCGGGGTAGTTGGCCATGGAGTAGGCGCGGACGGTGGGCTCGGTGTTGACGCAGACGAGGTCGAACATCTTGAACTTCTCCCATGCCGGCAGGTACTCGTCGCCGATGAGGCTCTTGTCGAAGTCGCTGTACTTGATGCGGAAGGTGGGTATATTGATCTGGGCGTAGCTGCCGGGGACGAAGTCCATGTGCTCGCCGGCGGGCAGCTGCACCTTGAACTCCTTGATGAAGGTGGCGACGTTGCGGTTCGAGACCACGGTGCACTCGTATTCCTTGATGTTGAGGATGCTCTCGGGGAGTTTCAAGCCCAGGTCTTCCTTGACCTTCACCTGGCAGCCGAGGCGCCAGCCTTCTTGTATTTGCTTGCGGCTGAAATGGGGCGTCTCGGTGGGGAGGATGCTGCCGCCGCCCTTGACGACGCGGCATTTGCACTGGCCGCAGCTGCCTTTGCCGCCGCAGGCCGAGGGCAGGTGGACGCCAGCCTCGCCGAGGGTGCTGATGAGGGTGCCACCGGTGGGGACCTCCATCTCTTTGTCGTCGTTGATGGTTATCTTCACGTTACCCTGCGGTATCAGCTTGGCGCGGAGAATGAGCAGCGCAGCCACCAGCAGCAGGATGACGACGAGGATTATCGCAATGGCTATTATAAGTGTTGTTGTCATATAGTTCTTTATTTGGGGAGATAGAAGGAGATAGGGGGAGATAGCTCGCTATGCTCGCGGAAGATAGGGGACGATGGCTTTGGTATTGTCCGTTATCTCCTTTTATCTTCTGTTATCTTCTTTTATCTCCCATATTTTAGAGTTTGAATCCCATAAAACTCATGAATGCCAGGCCCATGAGGCCGGTGATGATGAAGGTGATGCCCACGCCGCGGAGTGCGGGGGGAATGTGGCTGTAGCGCAGTTTTTCCCTAATGGCGGCGATGGCGACGATGGCCAGGAACCAGCCGATGCCGCTGCCGAGGGCGAAGACCGAGGCCTCGCCGATGTTGGCATAGCCACGCTCCTGCATGAAGAGCGAGCCCGACATGACGGCGCAGTTGACGGCGATGAGCGGCAGGAAGATGCCCAGCGAGTTGTAGAGCGCAGGGCTGAACTTCTCTACCACCATCTCGACCATCTGCACGATGGCAGCGATGACGGCGATGAACATGATGAGGCTCAGGAAGCTCAAATCTACATCTGCCAGCGAGGGCGAAATCCATGCCAGCGCTCCCTCGGCGAGGAAGTACTTGTTGAGCAGGTAGTTGATAGGCACGGTGATGAGCAGCACGAAGGTGACGGCGATGCCCAGACCGGCGGAGGTCTTCACGGTCTTCGACACGGCAAGGTAGGAGCACATGCCGAGGAAGAAGGCGAAGATCATATTGTCGACGAAGATCGACTTGATGAATATGTTA
Organism: uncultured Bacteroidota bacterium; assembly: GCA_902774395.1. Classification (GTDB taxonomy): domain Bacteria; phylum Bacteroidota; class Bacteroidia; order Bacteroidales; family P3; genus Colimorpha. The sequence continues at coordinate 4,049 of CACYIK010000002.1, read as the reverse complement.
ATGTAGTCCATTATTCACAAAGGTCTTTGTTTTTACTTCTGTGCCACCAGATGATGAGGCCGACGAGGATGAGGGCCATGGGCGGCATGATCATCAGGCCGTTGTTCTCGTAGCCGATGCTGTAGAGTCCGAGCTTCTCCATGACGGGATAGCCCCAGAGGGTGCCGCTGCCGAAGAGCTCGCGGACGAAGCCGAGCACGATGAGGATGACGCTGTAGCCGATGCCGTTGCCGAGTCCGTCGAGGAAGCTCGCCCACGGCTTCTGCACCATGGCGAAGGCCTCGAGGCGGCCCATGACGATGCAGTTGGTGATGATGAGGCCCACGAAGACCGAGAGCTGCTTGCTAACATCATAGACATAGGCTTTCAGCACCTGGTCGACCAGCACGACGAGCGTGGAGACGACGACGAGCTGCACGATGATGCGAATGCGCGGCGGGATGGTGTTTCTTAATAGCGAGACGATGACGTTGGCCAGCACCACCACGACGGTGACGCTGAGGGCCATGACGACGGCGGGCTTGAGCTGCGCTGTCACCGCCAGGCAGGAGCAGACACCCAGCACCTGCACCAGGATGGGGTTCTCCTTGCTGAAGGGGAGTTTTATCAAATCAAAGTTCTTCATTGCTCGTCCTCCTCTTTTTCAATGGTTAGTGCTTTTAGAGAGCCATAGCGTTCGAAAGCATCTTCCAGCATGGCGGTAACGCCGTTACTGGTCATGGTGCCGCCGCTGATGGCGTCTACCTCGTAGTAGTTGTCTTTGTCGGCATTCTTCTTCAGCACAATGGGTTGGCCGGAGAATTTCTTGCCGATGAAGCGCTGTGCGAACTTGTCGGTGGCAATCTCACCACCGAGGCCTGGAGTCTCACCCTTGTGGTCGAAGACGGCGCCCACCACGGTGCCGTTGCCGTCGAGTGCCAAGTAGCCCCAGATGGGTCCCCACAGGCCTGTACCATGCAGCGGTATAATGACTCCGTCTTTATAGGAATAGTAGATATATCCTTTGTCGCAGAGTTCATCTTCGGTGATGTTTTCGGCGTAGAGCTTGTCGGCATTCTCACGGGTGGCCTCCACGCCGATGGTCTTCAGGATCATCTGCTTGGCCTCGGCCTGCTGGTTCTTGGTCTGCATGGGCTTGAGGCTCACGCTCACCACCGTGAGGATGAGCGCCGCCACCACGACGAGTGCTGCCGAGTAGATGAAGATATAGCGGTTGCTGAACGATTTAGCCATTGTGGGCCTCCTTTCTAGTTGCTCTAGAGGCTCTAGATAATCTAGATTCTCTAGCTTTAATATTTCTAGCTACCACGCAGTGGTCAATGAGCGGGGCCATGCAGTTCATGAAGAGGATGCTGAGCATCATGCCCTCGGGGTAGGCGGGGTTGCAGACGCGCAGCAGCACGGCGAAGGCGCCGATGAGCAGGCCGTAGATCCACTTGCCGCTGTTGGTCTGCGCGGCGGTGACGGGGTCGGTGGCCATGAAGACCGCGCCGAAGGCGAAGCCGCCCATCAGGAAGTGGTAGTAGAACGGCAGCTCCATGTAGGCGTTGGCGCCAATGGCGTTGAAGAGCAAGCCCATGGCGCCGCCGCCAACGAAGACGCTCAGCATGATGCGCCAGCTGGCGATGCCGGTAAAGAGCAACAGGAAGGCGCCCAGCGCGATGGCGATGACGCTCGTCTCGCAAGTTGAGCCGGGGACGGTGCCGATAAGCATATCGAGAGCGGAAGCGGAGGGGTTCGTGCCTGCCGCCAGCTCACCCATGGGTGTGGCACCGGCGATGGCGTCGCTGCCCCAGAGGTCGGCCGCAATCCACACCTTGTCGCCGCTCATGTGCGTCGGGTAGGCAAAGAAGAGGAAGGCACGCGCCACGAGGGCGGGGTTGAGGAAGTTCATGCCGCTGCCGCCGAAGACCTCCTTGCCGATAATCACGGCGAAGGCCACGGCCAGCGCCACCTGCCACAGCGGCGTGGTGACGGGCACAATCATCGGTATCAGCAGACCTGTAGCCAGGTAGCCCTCGTTCACCTCATGGTGACGGTATTGCGCAAAGGCAAACTCGATGCCGAGACCCACTACGTAGCTCACCACGATAAGAGGAAGCATTCTTAAGAAGCCAAACCACCACATGTAGAGCCAATGCCAATCGGCGCCGGTGCTCATGGCGGTCTGGTAGCCGATATTCCACATGCCGAAGAGCAGGGCGGGAATCAGCGCAATCACCACGATGATGATGCTGCGCTTCATATCGACGGCGTCGCGGATATGCGAGCCACTCTTGGTGACGGTCTTGGGCGTGAAAGCGAAGGTATGGAACGCCTCGTAGGTGCTCCCCAGCCAGCTCCACTTGCCCTTCGGTTCAATCTTCTCGAACCAGTCTTCTAACCATTTCATATTCATGCGACACTCTCCTTTCTGAGGACTTCAAGTGCCTCTCTGATAATCGTCTGTATCTCGGTTTTCGAGGGGTCGATGAACTCGCACAGCGCGAAGTCCTCGGGCTCCACCTCGTAGATGCCGAGCTTCTCCTGCAGCTCCACATCGCCCACGATGCAGGCCTTGATAAGCTGCAAGGGGTAGATGTCGAACGGGAACACCCTTTCAAAACTCCCCGTGAACAGGAAGGGACGCACGGAACCGTGCATGTTGGTGTTGAAATTATAATTGGGCGTTAAGGTCTTTAAGGTCTCTAAGGACTCTAAGGACCTTAAGGACATTAATGGCCTCAACAGGCCACTGAGGAATGTCTTGCTGAAGCTGAACTTCTTCAAACCCGGCATCAGCCAGCCCATGAAGTCGTATTTGTCGCCCTCCTCGATGAAGCAGACCTGCTGGTCGTACATCCCGAGGAAGCCGTCGGCGGCGATGGTGGTGCCGCTCAGCGGGCTGCCGGAGATGATGCGAGTGTTAAGTGTTAAGTGTTCAGTGTTTAGTTGTGGATAACTAGGATCCATCATCTGTGCCTCGCTGATAAACTGTAAGCAAACACCGCAAGTCACTCTGTAGTATTTCGGGCACTTCGCTGCGGGACCGCCCACGGCGATCACGCGCTCCGGCTTGTATTCGCCGGTCAGGCTCCAGCGTCCGATATTGGCGACATCCTGAGCGTTGACGCTCCAGATATATTCTCCCTTGTTGATGGGGTCGATGGCTGCCACGATGGTGCCGATATTGCCGGCAGGGTGGGGGCCTTCGGCCTTCACACAGTGCACGGGAGCAAAGGCTTCCAGCGCTTTCACGCCAGCCTCGAACTCATGCTCACGTCCTTTCAGTGCAAAGTCTAGGTCCGGAGCCAGCGGGTTGGTGTCACGCAGGCTGACGAAGATGCCCTTGGGCTTATGGTCGGGATTGGCAATGGTGCCGAAGGGACGCTCTTTGATCATCCACCAGACAGGGGAATTGAGAATTGAGAATTGAGAATTGAGAATTTTTGACGCGTCAGCCGAATTTTCAATTTTCAATTTTAAATTTTCAATTTTCACAACTACTTCCAGCAGTCTTCTCTTTTCTCCTCTCACGATGGCTTCTACCGTGCCGCTCACCGGCGACGGCAGGAACAACCGCTCGTCGCGCTTGTCCTGCATCAAGGGCTGTCCGGCAACGACCGTATCGCCCTCGGCGACAAGCAGCCGTGGCGTGAAACCTACACAATCTGTGGGCTTCACAGCGTACCGTTTCACGCCCCTCATGTCAACGACAAACCTCTCGGCGATTCCGCCGAGAGGGATATCGAGACCTTTTGTTGTCTTGATTTTAACCATTAAACATTATACATTAACCATTAACCAATCATATCTTTAGTTCCACCGGCTGCAGCATGTTTTCGGGTTTGAGAATCTCATCCAGCTGCTCCTTGGTGAGCAGTTTGTGCTCCAGCACCAACTCGTAGACGCCGCGGCCAGTCTCGCTGGCTTCCTTGGCAATCTTGGTGCTCTGCTTGTAGCCGATGATGGGGTTGAGCATGGTGACGATGCCGATGGAGTGCTCCACCAGCTGGCGGCAGCGCTCCTCGTTGGCGACGATGCCGTCGATGCAGAGGTTTCTCAGGGTG
>CACYIK010000001.1:289264-302663 GCA_902774395.1 uncultured Bacteroidota bacterium | reverse complement strand
AAACGGAAGAATTTCAAATCAATTTTGTCAAAGAACTCTATAATTATTAAATTATCAATATATTACAAAGATATTTAAAAAGTTAACGCACCAGTATTAATTAAAAATGAAAATTTGCTCCACTGCGGTCGCAGGCTGTGTCTCCTTTGGAGCCAGGCAGGAGAATTGAAAATTATGAGCTGGGAGGGGAACTAATGATGAGTGATGAGTGATGAGTGATGAATGAGGAGTGAGGAGTGGGGAGTGTTTAGTGTTTAGTGGTTAGTGTTTAGTGATTAGTGATTAGTGATTAGTGTTTAGTGGTTAGTGATGAATGGCTTAATAGCTTAATAGTTTAATGGGGATAGGGGGACTAATGAGAAATGAGGAGTGATGAATGATGAGTGGGGGACAAATTGATATTTGGCCACTAAAAGATAAGGAAAAATCGATGGGTGGGCTTATGGTTGTTTGTTTTGTTGCTCTTTCTTAAATTGTTCTAAATCTCGTTTGATGATTGTCTCGGCATCGCCGAGGAACTTCTTGAATTTGGGGTCGTTTTTATATTTAGACGTTGGTAGCTCGTCCCGTAATTTCTCTACGCTTTTTAGCGCTATCTCGCAGGATTCTACATCCACTAGAGTTTCTGCACTGAACAAGGACGCTATCACGAAATAGAGCATCCCTATTTCGTCAAGTTTGTCTATTAGATTGTCGCAATGGATTTGATTCATGGTCTATTATTGTTCTTTTGATTGTTCAATTAAATAATCGTAAAAAGCATCTATGTCGCTGACGTTGTGCTCTTTTTTTTCCATCGGGGTTCTTCTCGCCAGCTGGGGAAATACTGTGGGATGAAGTACTCTCTAAATTTGCGGTCGTCGTAGAGAATCCATATCATGCGATTTTGGATGATGTATACCATAGTTTTTTTTGTTTCTGTTTATAAAGTATGGATAAAAGAAAAATGTTACAAAAAAAAAAGTTGAATACAACCTTTAGTTGTATTATTTCAAAAATGTTTGTATCTTTGTTCCAAAGAAACATCGCTATGACTTTTGATAAAATACTGGAAAATAACGCCCTATGGGCTGTACGGTACGACGGAGAGGCCGACAATTCGCTCAGGATGGTCTTCAATCAGTGGAATGATCCTGAGTGACTATGGAATTTCCATGCAGGAGCGCGAGCATACGCTGAAAGAGCTGCGCAAGATGGAACAAGTGAGGAACCTGCTGATAGAGCAGGGTGCAATAGATGCCGACGGATTTGAAGATTATTTGACTGAAACCAAATAAGTAGGACAAAGGCCATGAAACAAAAGACATTAGAATATCTGGGGAGTCACCAGAGCGAGAGCCCCTCGCAGTGGAGGGAGGAAGCCGAGTGGCGGCGCGAAAACAAAGACTGGCTACGCTACTCGAAGCGCATTGCCGTAATGCTGCTGTCGTACATGGAGCGTGAGCATCTGACGCAGAGTGCGATGGCCGAGCGGCTGGATTGCACCCAGCAGTATGTGTCGAAGATACTGAAAGGTACCGAGAACCTGTCGTTGGAGACATTGGCTAAATTGGAGCACGCGACCGGTGAACGGCTGGTTGTCTGCTAAAAAAATAATTTAATATCCGAAAATCAGTCATTATGTCGACACTTTACTCCATAGGGCACGGGAACAAAAGCTTCGAGGAATTCGAGGAGGAACTGCGGTCGTTTGGCATCCAGTACCTTATCGACGTGCGCAGTAAGCCGTATTCGAAATGGAACCCCTCCTTCAACCAGGAGGCGCTGCGGGCGCTGCTGCAGAAGCGGGGTTTCGTCTACGTGTATATGGGCGACACTATCGGCGGTATGCCCACCGACCCCTCATGCTACACCGACGGACATATCGACTATGCCAAGGTGCGCGAGAAGCCGTTCTTCCAGGAAGGCTTCGCACGGCTGCTGACGGCAGCGGAGAAGGAGCTGAAGGTGGCCGTGATGTGCAGCGAGTCGGAACCGGAGAAGTGTCACCGCAGCAAGCTCATTGGACAGGAACTGCTAAAGCACGGCATCTCGATGAAGCACATCGTAGGCATCGGCAAGAGCCAATCGCAGGAGACCGTGATGGCCATCTTTACCAAAGGTGCCGGCACGATGACATTGTTTGGCGAGGAGACCTTTGTTTCACGGAAATCTTACTCGTGATGGATATCTTCACCATAGGGGTTTATGGCTCCTCGGAGCAGCAGTTTTTCGGCAAGCTGGCTGAGAACGGAATTGACACCTTCTGTGATATCCGGCAGCGGCGTGGGGTTCGTGGAAGCCAATACGCTTTTGTGAATAGCAAACGACTGCAGGATACATTGGCCGAGATGGGCATCAGCTATAATTACCTTAAAGAGTTGTCTCCCACCAGGGAAATCCGCGCAGCGCAGAAAGAGGCCGACAAGCGCAACGGCATACAAAAGAAAGACCGCACGAGACTGGGCGATGTGTTTGTCAATGGTTACAAACAGCATATTGCAGACTATGATTTTGAAGCACTGGTTGAAAAATTGAAAGATGCCGAAAAAGTAGTATTCTTCTGTGTTGAGGAGTCGCCTTACGCCTGCCATCGGTCGATAGTGGCGGAGAGATTGCACAAGCTATTTGGTTACCCCGTAAAGCATTTGTAATGGCACAAGTTATCATAGTTTCAAGGACGAGAATGGCCGGCGACTGCGTTTGTGTCGGAGGGGTGGACGTTGATAATCGCCGTTCGGTAAGACTGCTCAACGCACGGGGACATCATGAGACTGCTGCCGATTGCCCTTATCAGATATGGGATATATGGAACATCGACTATTACCCGAACCAGAGGCGGCCAAATCCACATACCGAAGATGTGAATGTGGTACGACGACAGAAGGTTGAGACTGTCGATGTACCCAATTTGTCGGTCAACCGATTTGCTTCTTTCCTTGAGAGTTCGGGCATTCCGCTTTTCCGAGGTTCTCTGTTTGCGGTTTTTGGAGGCAAATTGAAGCTGACGGATGCGGATAAGATGTACATCTCGAAAGAGGATGTTCCGACCTATAGCACCTGCTTCTGGATTAACGACAAGCGTCTGCTTGGCTATACCAACGACCGCGGGCGCTGGCAGTACCGCTACAACGACATGTCGAATCGCTACGGCTATGCCATCTCCTACGTTGGCTCAGCAGAACCACCTGCTGATATTGAAGCGGGTTCCCTAATCCGTCTCTCGCTAGCTCATTGGTGGAAGCCGGAAGATTCGGACGATGAAGAGCGCTGCTATCTGCAGTTGTCGGGGTGCTTGATTCAAAGGGAAAGCGAAAAAACGATAGATGTTCCTATGGAGGTGAAAGTGCCATCTGTGGAGATTGAGAACCAAGGACAAAACAATGATTGGTTTGATGGATACGAGCAAGAATTAGATAAACTGTTGTTAGAAAAGGACGACATCGAAGAAAAGATAAAAGAGTTACGTTCTCGTATTAAGCATCAAATGGAAAAACGGCATTTGGAAAAAATTACAACAGGGAAATACAGCGTCAGCTACACTCCTGAAAAAACTATCATGCAGTTCAATAGCAAAACCTTCAAACAAGAGAATGAGGAACTCTACGCCGCATACTGCCAACCCAAACAGAAAGAGGCTGTTATTGTAATCAGAAAAACTGGGAACTAAAAAGCATAACTTATGGCACTGCTGAAGTTTCATACGGAAAAAAGACATAAGCCCACGCAGGAGGAGCGGCGCGAGGCGCTGGCGTTTGGTAAGATGGGGGAGCAGATGGCGGCGAAGTACCTGACGGACAAAGGGTATGTCATACTGGAGCACAACTACCGCCGGGGACATCTGGAAATTGACCTTATCGCACTGGACCCAACCCCTCAGTCCTGCGGACAGCCCCCCTCGGACAGGGGGGCAGAATGCGAGCTGGTGATCGTGGAGGTGAAGAGTCGCGCCTACGACACCATCCTGCATCCCGAAGAGGCGGTGGACCATAAGAAACGCCTCAACCTAATCCGGCTGGCTAACGAGTATGTGAAAACGCATGGCCGCAAGGAGAACGTGCGCTTCGATATTGTCAGCATCGTTTCCAATGCTAACGGTACCGAGATCAAGCACCTCAAGAACGCCTATAATGTGATGTGCTTCTGATGAGCGATACTGGCACATACCTTGTCTCTGAGATGCTTCAATGCGAGGTGTCGCTGTTCCCCAGCGTCTTCAGTAAGGAGGCCAAGCGGTACACCTTGGGCAGCGTGTTGAAGAGTTTCGCGTCGTGGTGGTATGCAAAGACTATACGTGAAGCTCGTGGATATCTGCAAGATGGTGATACGGAGATGTACAAGGCCTGCAAGTCGATGCTGCCCGTCGTCGCTTTTTGTGGCGTGTTCGAGGGTGGACATTCGAAAGCCGACCTCATCCGATACAACAATATCGTCATCCTTGACATCGACCACCTGTCGGAGGAGGTGTTGCCCACCGTCGCACAACAGCTCCAGCAGGACGAATACGTCTTTGCCTATTGGAAGTCACCCTCGGGACAGGGCCTCAAAGGGTTGGTGCGTATCAGCATCGGGGACGAGAAACAGCTGGATGAGCATCACCGGCAGGCCTTCCGCCAACTGACAGATTATTTCAAGGCAAAATACTCCATCGACATTGACCAGTCGGGTTCCGACTACTCCCGCCTCTGCTACGCCTGTTGGGATGAAGATTTAGTCATAAAGCAGACCGCAAAGATATTTGCTGTCGACAAGCCCACAAAGATTGCTCCCCCAAAACACTCAAGCATTAACACAATAACACAATCAAGCAATCTTTTTGACCGCCAGTCGGACATCGATACCGTCTGGGACATCATCCGCTACCTGCGGAGGAGCGGCCGTTCCATCACCCACGAGTACGAGAACTGGGTGCGGGTGGCTTACGCTATTGCGGCCACGTTCAGCCCTAAATTCGGTGATACCTTCTTCCTGCTTCTCAGTCAGCAGGATGCCGACAAGTTCGACCCCGATGCCTGCCGTCGGCTGTTGGGTTACTGCTACGCTCACTCCAATGGCCAGACAACATTCGGGACTATCGTCTTTCTGGCTAGGGAAGCGGGCTACTCTCCAGCGAGGTGAGGGATCCCGCCGGAGAAGCGGCGGGCACGGTTGTGATTAGTGAGGAGCGAGGAATGTTTAGTGTTTAGTGTTTAGTGGTTAGTGTTTAGTGATGAGTGATGAGTGTTTAGTGAGAAATGATGAGTGATGAGTGAGGAGTGAGGAATGATGAGTGAGAAAGGTTAGTGTTTAGTGGTTAGTGAGGAATGAGGAGTGAGGAGTGAGGAGTGAGGAGTGATGAGTGATGAGTGATGAGTGTTTAGTGTTTAGTGGTTAGTGTTTAGTGTTTAGTGTTTAGTGTTTAGTGATGAGTGTTTAGTGGTTAGTGTTTAGTGTTTAGTGTTTGGTGATGAGTTGGTAGCTGTGGCCGGGGAGGGTGTGGAGGCGGTTGTCCAGCTCGAGGGTGAAGAGGATAGAGGCTGTCTTGGCCAAGGAGAAGCCGGTGGCAGAAGAGAGCTCTTCGAGGGTGAGGATGTCTCGCTCTTTCAGCAGGTCGACGACGCGTCGCTCTTCCGGTGACAGTTTCCGCTCGTCGTCGAGATCTTCAATGGCGAGTTGTTCTCCCATGATGGGCCAGCCCATCTGGAAAGCTATGTCGCGAGCGTTGCGGATAAGCAGGGCGCGGTTGGTGGCGATGAGGTTGTTGGTGCCCTTCGAGTAGGTGTCGCCCAGGCGACCGGGGATGGCGAAGACCTCGCGCTGGTAGCTGCCAGCGATAGCTGCGGTGATGAGGGCGCCCCCTTTCTCTGAGGCTTCTACGACGACAGTGGCATCGGACATGGCCGCGATGATACGGTTGCGGGCGGGGAAATAACGGGGATTGATGGCGGTGCCAGAGGGATATTCTGTGACGAGGGCACCACCGTTTTCGAGTATGCGTTTGGCCAGCGGCCGGTTGGCGGCAGGATAGATGCGGTCGAGCCCGTGGCCAAGTACCGCCACGGTGGGCAGGCCGTGGTCCAGTGCTGCGGTATGGGCTGCCGAGTCGATGCCGTAGGCGAGGCCGCTGATGATATGCGGCTCATAGCTTTTCAGATCACGAACCAGCATATCGGTGTTGTCGCGTCCGATGGTGGTGGCGCGGCGGGTGCCCACGACGGCCACGGACCGTTCCGGATTGAGGTTGGCGGTTCCGAGGCAGTAGAGCAGGGCAGGACAGTCGTCGGTCTCGGGTGAGTTCAGTCTTGCCGGATAGTCGGGGTCGGTGAAGAAAAGTGGACGTATATGGTTTTTCTCGCAGAAACGTAGCTCCTCTTCGGCACGGGAGAAGGCGCTTTTGTTGAGGATGCCCTCAAGTGCCTTTTTGTGTGTTCCGAAAGCCGCTTTGAGCTCCGACGGCGGCAGGGAGAAGATGTCCTCGTTAGGGTAAATGTCAATAAGTTTGCGGATGGCAGTGTTGCCAAGTCCGGCGGTGAAGGTGAGTGCTATTTGAGAGAGAAGGGACATTTGATAGTGGTGGTTAGTGTTTAGTGGTTAGTGAGGAATGAGGAGTGAGGAGTGAGGAGTGAGGAGTGATGAGTGATGAGTGATGAGTGTTTAGTGTTTAGTGGTTAGTGATTAGTGTTTAGTGGTTAGTGGTTAGTGGTTAGTGTTTAGTGTTTAGTGTTTAGTGTTTAGTGAGGAGTGAGGAGTGGGGAGTGAGGAGTGAGGAGTGAGGAGTGTTTAGTGTTTAGTGGTTAGTGGTTAGTGTTTAGTGTTTAGTGGGGAGTGAGGAGTGGGGAGTGGGGAGTAAATTTTTTGCAAAGATACACAAAAAATTAAAACTGTATTCAAAAAAATGGTCGCGAAATAATAAAAATGTTTCATGTGCGTTTTTTTGATATTAAAGTGTGGGTGTTGATAACTTTATTTTGGTGCGAGGTGCCATATCTAAAAAAATATCTATTTTTGCAGTCGATTTCAAACGTAATAAATAAAGAGTTATGGACAACAAAGAGCAAAGAAAAGAGGAACTCTACAGCCAGGCCATTCCTGCCGGTAAACGTAGATATTTCTTCGATGTGAAAGAAACCCGTGGAGGTGACAAATTTATTACCATCACAGAAAGCCGCAAACTGTTCGACAACAACACCGGTGAGGTCTATTTTGAGAAAAACAAGATGTTCCTTTATAAGGAAGATTTCGACAAATTCCGTCAGGGTCTTGATAACGCCTTCTCGTTCATCGAGACGGGTATCGTGCCTCCTCCCGTTGTCGTCGAGGAAAACTGGCATGGCGACAGCGACGACCGAAAGCTCGAAGAGATAGACTTTAAATTTTAAACATGTCAAAAATCATTTCCATAGCGAACCAGAAGGGTGGGGTAGGGAAGACCACCACCGCCGTCAACCTCAGCGCCTCCCTCGCCGTGCTTGAGAAGAAGGTGCTCTTGGTCGACTGTGACCCGCAGGCCAACGCCACCTCGGGTCTCGGCTTCAACCCCGACGAGTTGGAGAAAAGTGTCTACGACTGCATCCTCGGACAGGTGTCGGCGAAGGAGGTCATCATCGAGACCGATACCCCCAACCTGGACCTTCTGCCTACGCGTATCGACTTGGTGGGTGCCGAGGTCGAACTCATCAACGAGAAAGGCCGCGAGCATTTCCTCGACCGTGCTTTGGCGCCTGTGCGCGACGACTACGACTTTATCATCATCGACTGCTCCCCGTCGCTGGGTCTCATCACCATCAACGCCCTCACCGCCTCCGACTCCGTCATCATACCCATCCAGAGCGAATATTTCGCCCTCGAGGGTCTCGGCAAACTCCTCAACACCGTCCGTATCGTCCAGACGCGCCTCAACCCCAAGCTCTCCATCGAGGGACTGCTCATCACCATGTATGACAACCGCCTCCGCTTGGCCCGTCAGGTCGTCGAGGATGTGCGTGGACACTTCAAGCAGATGGTCTTCGAGACGCTTATCTACCGTAACACCAAACTGGCGGAAGCACCCTCCTATGGCAAGAGCATCATCATGCATGACGCAGCCTCCACAGGTGCCGTCAACTACCTCAATCTGGCGCAGGAAATACTGGAGAGGAACAAGAATGCGTGAATGATGAGTGATGAGTGTTTAGTGTTTAGTGTTTAGTGAGGAGTGAGGAGTGAGGAGTGATGAGTGATGAGTGATGAGTGATGAGTGAGGAATGGGGAAAGTAAAAGGTAAAAACTAAAAAGTAAAAGATAAAAACTACTATCTATAATCTATTATCTATAAACTATTAACTATTATCTATTAACTATTATCTATGAGGAATGAGGAATGGGGAAAGTAAAAGGTAAAAACTAAAAAGTAAAAGATAAAAACTACTATCTATAATCTATTGAAAGTAAAAGGTAAAAACTAAAAAGTAAAAGATAAAAACTACTATCTATAAACTATTATCTATTAGCTATTATCTATTAACCTGCTAAGCTACTAAGCTATTAAACTATTATCTATTATCTATAAACTATTATCTACTTGTAGCTGATAACGCAATAACACAGTAATATTTATGGCAACAAAACAGAAGAGTGGCGGTTTGGGACGCGGACTGGGATCGATACTGCCCGACATCGATAATCTGCAGGTCAGCAAGGCTGTGGCCACTCCGACCATCAGCACCATCCCTTTGGATAAGATTGAAGCCAATCCCTATCAGCCGCGTAAGGATTTCGCTCCTGAAGCCCTGGAGGAGCTGGCACAGTCCATCCGTCAGCAGGGTGTCATCACCCCTGTGACGGTGCGCAAGATGCCCGACGGCACCTACCAGCTCATCGCCGGCGAACGGCGCTGCCGTGCCTCGCAGATGGCGGGTCTGAAAGAGATTCCCGCCTACGTGCGTGTGGCTACCGACAGTCAGATGATGGAGATGGGTCTGGTGGAGAATATCCAGCGCGAGAACCTCAACGCCATGGAGGTGGCGCTGGCCTACAACGCCCTCATCGACGAGTGCCAGCTGACCCACGAGGAGCTCAGCGAGCGCGTGGGCAAGAACCGCAGCACCATCACCAACTACCTCCGTCTGCTCAACTTGCCGGCCGAGACTCAGCTGGCGCTGAGTACCGACCAGATAAGTATGGCTCACGCCCGTGCGCTGGTGAATGTCGAGGATATCGACCTTCATCGTGAGATACTCCACGCCATCATCGACCGCCACCTCTCGGTGCACGAGACCGAGGAGATGGTGAAACGCGCCAAGAAACGCCCCGTGGCTCCCGCTGCCAAGAAACGTGGTGAGCTGCCGTCGCAGCATGCCGCCGCCCAAAGCCGTCTGAAAGACCGTCTGCAGTCGACCATCGAGATCAAACGCTCCCTGCGCGGCAAAGGAACACTGACAATACACTTCAACTCGGACAACGACTTTGAGCGGATTATTTCTTTGTTGGAGAAATAATTTAGTGGTTAGTGGTTAGTGGGGAATTATGATTTATGAATTATGATTTATGAGTGGGGAGTGGTTAGTGGTTAGTGGTTAGTGGTTAGTGGTTAGTGGGGAGTGAGGAGTGAGGAGGGAGGAGGGAGGAGTGATGAATTTTTTTAGGAGTGCAAAGGAGTGCAGGAGTGCTAGGGAGTGCAGGAGGGAAAAGTAAAAGGTAAAAAGTAAAAACTAAAATTATTAGCTGGGAGCGGAACTAATGATGAATGGTGAATGATGAATGAGGAGGGATGAGTGATAATACAATAATGAAATAATATATTAAGACGATTATACATCAGATGATAGTTGGGAAAAGGGGTGAAAGGACAAATGGGCATACTTGTGCTGTTGTCCTTTCTCTCCTTATTTTTCTTTTCCCTCTTGCCAACACCGTCTCTGCGCAAGACACCGTCAGTGTGGTGGTACGACAGAACGATAGCGTGCCAGCCACGCTAGGGCGGACTGTCGTGGTGCCCGAGGAGCATTCCGCCACCAAGGCGTTGCTGCTCTCGCTGCTGCCCGGTGCCGGGCAGGTCTATAACGGACAAGCTTGGAAGGTGCCGGTCATCTATGGCTCCTTCGCAGCCATGGGCTATTTCATCTATTACAACTACGACCTGATGTCGACCTTCAAGGACGAATACCTCTACCGAGTGAATCATGGCGACACGCCCCGGATGGCCGACTATGCCTCCTATCCCACCTCCAGCATCTACCGCCTCTACGACTCCTACGACCGTGACTTCCAGCTGATGGTCATCATCACGGCCGGCATCTACGCCCTCAACCTTATCGACGCCTATGTCTTCGGCCACCTCTACGACTTCCGTATTGACGATGACCTCTCGTTGGCTGTCGCCCCGTCGGTGACCCCCACACCCATGGGCTTTCATCCCTCGCTGGGGGTTTCGTTACGGTTCTAGGTGATTCTAGGTTATTCTAGGATATCCTAGGCTATTCTAGGCAATCCTAGGGGGGGGGGACTAGGAAACTCTAGGAGACACAATAAAAAAGCAAATAACACGTTACAATAAGCAAATAACACAAAAACACAAGACACATGACAAACCCTCTTTTCATTCTTTTAACGGCTGAGCCCAAATCACAGAGCCTCTGGGATATGGCTGTCAGCGGTGGCTGGATTATGATTGTGCTGGCACTCCTCCTGGTGTTGGCCGTCTATATCTTCGTCGAGCGCTTCCTCACCCTGAGTACCGCCCTGAAGGGCGAAGATGACAATGTCTTCATGGACAACATCCGTCAGTATGTCCACGAAGGCAATATCGACGAGGCCCGTTCGCTGGCCAAGCAGACCGCCTCGCCCCTGGGCCGCATGATTGACAAGGGCTTCTCTCGCCTCGGCCGTCCGCTGCCCGACATCCAGGCTGCCATCGAGGGCGAAGGTAAGCTCGAGGTGGCCAACCTCGAGAAGCGTGTCTCCCTCGTGGCCACCGTGGCCTCCCTGGGACCCATGCTCGGATTCCTCGGCACCGTCACCGGCATGATCACCGCCTTCCAGGACATGAAGAATGCCGGCACCGATATCAGCATCGCCACCCTCTCGGGCGGTATCTCCACGGCCATGGTCACCACCGTCGGTGGCCTCATCGTCGGCATCATCTGCTACTTCCTCTACAACCTCCTCGTCTCCCGCATCAACAAGGTCGTCTTCGACCTCGAGGTGCGTGCCAACGAATTCATGGACCTGCTGCATGAGCCCGCTTGATTTGGAATGCGTAAATGCGTAAATGTGTGAATGCGTTAGTAAATCACTAACGCAATAACGCAATAACACAATAACACAATCGAAATGATTAATCTGCAGAACAAGATAAAAGTCGAGACGTCGTCGTCGAGCATGAGCGACCTGGTCTTCTTGTTGCTCATCTTCTTCATGATCACCTCCACGCTCATCAGTCCCAACGCCATCCCGCTGAACCTGCCCGAGAGCAGCAGCGACACGCGTGTGAAGCAGGACCTGACCTTGTATATCACCTATGAGAACGAGGTGGCGGCCTACTACATGGGCAAGGATCCCATCGCCCGCGAGGCATTGCAAGCCGAGCTGCTGAAGGCCCTCGAGGGCAGCGCCCCCGACGCCGCCGTGGTGGTGCGTGCCGACAAGAGTCTCCCTGTCGAAGAGGTGGTATACACCCTCGACGCCGTGGAACAGATCAACCGCGCCGACAACGAGAACCACAAACATAAAGTCACCCTGGCCACCAAACAGTCGTAATCATGTCAACGAAAGTCAAATCGGGAATCATCACGGCGGCCTTTATGGGTCTCGTCGTGCTGTTGCTGACATCCTTCGCCTATACCTTCGACCCCGAGGAGTACGAGCAGAAGAACCCTCCCAAGGACCCACCTGAGGGCTTCGAGGTGAGCCTCGGCAATCAGGAGCAGGGCCTCGGCGACAACCCCGCGCCGTCGACGCAGCAGACCTCGCGTCCGTCCAACAGTACTCCCCCCGAGCATATCGTCACCCAGACCACCCAGCAGACCGCTCCGGTGGTCAGCAACCCCACCCCCGTGACGCAGCCTGCCGAACCTCGTCAGGAGGTGAAACCTGATGAGCCCAAGATTAACACCAATGCCCTCTTCCCTGGCAAGCGCAACCAGCAGACGGGTGATGGTGGCAAGGGCAACACCCAAGACAGCGGCACCCAGGGTGACCCCAACGGGAATCCCAACTCACACAACTACAGTGGCAACGGTGGCGGCAACGGCAGCGGCAGCTTTAACCTGAACGGCCGGTCGGCCGTGGCGCTCCCCAAGCCCGAGTACAACTCCAACCAGCAGGGCAAGATCGTGGTGAAGATATGGGTGGACCAGCAGGGCCGTGTGACCCGTGTGGACGCCCCTGCCCAGGGCTCTACCATCTCGGCAGGTCCCATGGTGGAGCAGGCCAAGAACGCCGCCAAGCGTGCCCGTTTCAACGCCTCTGCCGACGCCCCCGAGCAGCAGATTGGCACCATTACCTATATATTTAAGATATAGAGTGGCTGAGAGACTAAAAGGCGAAAAGACCAAAAGATTAAAAGATTAAAAGAATAAAAGATTAAAAGAATAAAAGATTAAAAGTTTAAAAGATTAAAAGTCTAAAAGATTAAAAGGCTAAAAGATTAAAAGGCTAAAAGATTAAGGCTAAAAGATTAAAAGGCTAAAAGATTAAAAGTTTAAAAGTTTAAAAGTTTAAAAGTTTAAAAGTTTAAAAGATTAAAAGTTTAAAAGATTAAAAGTTTAAAAGATTAAAAGTTTAAAAGTTTAAAAGTTTAAAAGTTTAAAAGATTAAAAGTTTAAAAGATTAAAAGATTAAAAGTTTAAAAGACTAAAAGTCTGAAAGTCTAAAAGTCTATTAATTACTCAGATACTTAGATACATAGTAACTCAGATACTTATAATATGAGACTTGACAAATATCTTTGGGCGGTGCGTCTTTACAAGACACGTTCTTTGGCCGCTGACGCCTGTCAGTGTGGCAAGGTGACCATGACTTCCGACGGCCGCACCCTCAAACCCTCACACGACGTGAGAGAGGGTGAGCGTTATAGTCTCAATATCGACCAGCTGCACAAAGAGATAGAGGTCCTCGCCCTCCCGCCCAACCGCGTCGGTGCACCTCTGGTGCAGGGCTTCATGATTGACCGCACCCCTGCGGAGGAATACGAGCGCATACAGATGGTGCGACAGTATGCCTTCGAGAAACGCGACCGCGGCATTGGCCGTCCGACTAAACGTGACCGCCGCGAATTGGAACGCTTCAAGGACGACGAATGAAGACAACCCCTTTCTGAATAAAAGACAAGAAAGGACAAGAAAAACAAATAATCAAAAAAACAACAGGAACAACGATAAACAACAATAAATATCAAAAATAGGGTTGTTTAGGTTGTTTTGGTTGTTTTAAAAGACAAGAAAGGACAAGAAAAACAAATAAT
>CACYIK010000001.1:0-289246 GCA_902774395.1 uncultured Bacteroidota bacterium | reverse complement strand
GGTTGTTTTAAAAGACAAGAAAGGACAAGAAAAACAAATAATCAAAAAACAACAGGAACAACGATAAACAACAAAAAGAGAGTTGTTTGGGTTGTTTGGATTGTTTTAAAAGACAAGAAAGGACAAGAAAAATAAATAATCAAAAAACAACAGGAACAACGATAAACAACAAAAAGAGAGTTGTTTGGGTTGTTTTAAAAGAAATCAAAAAACAACAGGAACAACGATAAACAACAAAAAGAGAGTTGTTTGGGTTGTTTGGGTTGTTTTAAAAGACAAGAAAGGACAAGAAAAACAAATATAAATAACTAAATGTCAACAAGAATCTTATTGTTCTTTCTTGTTTTTCTTGTCTTTAAATAGTGCGTTAAAAAGAAAAATCCGAAAAAAAACATATTTTTCCGAAATATGTTGCAATAAATCAAAACCATCTAGTACCTAATAACGAATCGAGACGTGGAAGACAAAGAGATAGTCGAGAGAATCCTCGCAGGCGATACTGAACAGTATGCCGAGATAGTGCGTCGCTACCAGCAGATTGTGGCCAACCTGACCTATAAGCTCTGTGGCACGCGCCTCGAGATAGAAGAGGTCACACAACAGGTCTTCGTCGAGCTCTACACCGCTCTGCCGCGCTTCCGTTTCGACTCGAAGCTGAGTTCTTTCATATACCGTATCACCGTCAACGTCGTCTGCAAGATGATGAACAAAAGCAAGCGTTTTGTCAGCAGCGACGAGTGGGAGACGCCTCCCGAGCAGGTCTCGGGCGACCGCAATGCCGAGCAGCAGATCATCCACAACGAGCAGATGGCCGCCTTGCGCACCGCCATTGGGCGCCTCAAGGACGAGCAGCGCACCGCGCTGGTGCTCTACACCTTCGAGGACTTCTCCTACAACGAGATAGCGGAGGTGATGCAGTGCAGCCTCGCCAAGGTGGAGTCGCTCATCTTCCGGGCGAAGAAGAACCTCGCTAAAGTAATGAGGAATGAGGAGTGAGGAGTGATGAGTGAGGAGTGATGAGTGAGGAGTGAGGAGTGAGGAGTGAGGAATGGGGAAAGTAAAAGGTAAAAAGTAAAAAGTAAAAGGTAAAAGGTAAAAACTAAAAAGTAAAAGATAAAAACTAAAAAGTAAAAGGTAAAAACTAAAAAGTAAAAGATAAAAACTAAAAAGTAGAAGGTAAAAACTAAAAAGTAAAAGATAAAAACTACTATCTTTAATCTATTATCTATAAACTATTATCTATTAACCTACTAAGCTATTAAACTATTATCTATTATCTATAAACTATAATCTATCTATAATCTATTATCTATAAACTATAATCTATCTATAAACTATTATCTATAAACTATTATCTATCATCTATAAACTATAATCTATTATCTATTATCTATAAACTATTATGAATATTGACGAACAACTGAAAGTGTTAGCGCGGGAGCGGTGTCCGCGGCAGGTGGATGTCGTCGAGCCCGTGATGGCGCAGGTGCGCCGGATGGGTGTGCCGACGGCTTCGCGTAATGTCCGTCCCTTGTGGCCCCGTCTGGCCATCTCCTCGGCGGCAGCCGTCATCGCGCTCCTCGTTATCAATATCACGCTCTTCCGCTCGCACTCTTACGACGAGGAGCAGATAGGCATCACCATGGCCTATGTCTCCGACTACAGCTATTACTCCTCCGTCGAGTCGGCAGTCAACCCCGTCGAATACCTTTATGATGAGGATACCTATTATAATGATTAAAACACCTCAACCTATATGAAAAGAATTGTTCTCCTTGCCTTAGTGTCGCTCTTCGCCTTCCAATGCACGCTGTCCTATGCCCAGAATCCGCGGCATGGCGGACCGCACGACCGCCAGGGTCGTCACCCCGACATCACGAAGATTGTCAGCAACCTCTCCGACGCCCAGAAGGAGAAGCTGGAGACCCTCATGGAGGCCTCGCGCCAGCGTGTCGACAAGCTGCGCCGTCAGCAGCAGGCTGTGCGCGACAGCATCGCCCTCTATATGGACCGCGACGGCAACCAGAGCAAGAAGCTCTACCCGCTCTTCGACCGCGAAGCCAAGCTGCAGGTCGAGATATCGCGCGAGATGTACAACACCAAGGTGCGCATCGACGAGGTGCTTACCAAAGAGCAGCGCCAGCAGTTCAGGCAAGCTTCCAAGGAGCACAGAAAACACAAGAACAAGAAGAAGTGAGCAGTCATTGCCACATCCAACCGTCAGGGGCCGTGAGGCCCCTTTTTTATGCCCGTTAGAAACTTTTTTTTGTACTTTCAGAAAAACTTCGTAAATTTGCACCCAAATTCAACCCATTAAAAACACACAAACATGAACAACAGCATCTTTGTTTTTCCGAAACCTGAGAACGAGCCCGTGAAAGGCTATGCCCCCGGCAGCTCCGAGCGTAAAGAAATCCGCAAAGCCCTTGACGAGCTCTACAAGAAAGTGACCGAGATTCCTGCCATCATCGGTGGCAAGGAAGTCAAGACCAAGAATATGGGCGAGATTGTGATGCCCACGGAAAACCACCATGTGCTGGCCCGCTACCACAAGGTCGGTGAGAAAGAGGTCAAGGACGCCATCGCAGCCGCCATGAAGGCCCAGAAGGAATGGGCCGAGACCCCCTGGATCGACCGTGCCAGCGTCATGCTGAAGATCGCCACCCTCATCAGCGGCAAGTACCGCTACCTCATCAATGCCGCCACTATGCTCGGCCAGGGCAAGACCACCATGCAGGCCGAGATCGACAGCGCCTGCGAGCTCTGCGACTTCCTGCGCTATAACGCCCACTATGCTTCCCAGATTTATAGCGACCAGCCCTGCTCCGACAAGGGTACGCTGAACTATAACGTCTTCCGTCCCCTCGAAGGCTTCGTCTTCGCCATCACCCCCTTCAACTTCACCTCCATCGCCAGCAACCTCTGCCTGAGTCCTGTACTCATGGGTAACGTCTGTATTTGGAAGCCCAGCACCACCGCCATGCTCTCTAACTACCTCCTCATGAAGATCTACAAGGAAGCCGGTCTGCCCGACGGCGTCGTCAACTTCCTCCCCGGCAGTGGCGCCCTCATCGGCAAGGTAGCCTTCGCCGACGAGAACCTCGCGGGTGTCCACTTTACGGGTTCCACCGCCACCTTCAAGGGCTTCTGGAAAGAGATCGGCAAGAATATCGACAAATACAAGAGCTATCCCAAGATCGTTGGCGAGACCGGTGGCAAGGACTTCATCATGGTCCACAAGAGCGCCGACCCCGACCAGGTGGCTACCGCCATCGTCCGTGGCGCCTTTGAATTCCAGGGCCAGAAATGCTCCGCCGCCAGCCGTGCCTATGTGCCCAAGAGCCTGTGGCCCAAGGTCGAGAAGATTGTCGGCAAGATGCTTAAGGAGATCAAGATGGGTGACGTGCGCGACTTCAGCGCCTTCGTCAATGCCGTCATCGACGAGGCCTCCTTCGACAACTGCAAGAACTATATCGACCATGCCAAGAAGAGCAAAGATGCCGAGGTGATCTTCGGTGGCAAGTGCGACAAGAAGAAAGGCTGGTTCGTCGAGCCTACCGTCATCCTGGCCAAGAAACCCGACTACAAGTCGATGTGCGAGGAGATCTTTGGACCCATCATCACCATCTATGTCTATGACGACAAGGACTACGAGAAGACCTGCCAGCTCTGCGACACCACGTCGCCCTACGCCCTCACGGGTGCCATCTTCTCCAGCGACCGCAAGGCTCTCCGTGCCGGCTACGACCTGCTGAAGAATGCCGCCGGCAATATCTACTTCAACGACAAGCCCACCGGTGCTGTCGTGGGTCAGCAGCCCTTCGGCGGTGCCCGCGCCAGCGGCACCAACGACAAGGCCGGTTCCTACCTCAACCTCATCCGCTGGACGTCGCCGCAGGCCGTCAAGGAGACCTTCGATCCCGCCTACGACTACAAGTACCCCTTCATCAGCAGCGCTGAATAAGAAGGCAGTATCACAGCTTCCCCCGTTTTGTTGGGGAGTAATAGTAACGTAAAGGCAGCGCAGGGGAGACCCTGCGCTGCCTTTTTTCGTTTCGTAGCGCAATAATCGCGCTGCCTTTGCGTTATCTGTTAAGATGAAAGGCTTGGAGCAATACGACGTCAAGATACTGCTGGCACTCGTCAAGAGTGTCAGTGGCCGCATCGACTTCTTCAAGCTCCTCGTAAATGGCGGCTACCCTGAGCTGGCGGCCTTCAGCAACGCCATCCGTGGCGACGACGACGCCATGGTGTGGCTCTTCAAGCACGACTACGCGTGGCTCGCCATCCTCAGCAACGCCTGTGACGGCGACGAGAAAGCCATCGACTGGGTGCGCAACGGCCTCACGCCCGTCAACCTGCGCTTCGCGCTGGCCTGCCGCCATGATGTCGAATCGCTCAAGTGGCTCTACAAGAACAAGCTCGGCGTCATCCTGCTCCTCGTCCGCGAGGTGGAGAAGTTCCTGAAATACCAGGAGAAAGAGTATACCTGGCCCTATGTCATGCACTTCGGCGGACATTACCGCGCGATGAAGGAGCTGGAGGAGTGGAAGGAAGGGAAAAGTAAAAGGTAAAAAGTAAAAACTAAAATTATTAGCGGGGAGCAGGGAGCAGGGAGTGAGGAGTGATGAGTGATGAGTGAGGAGTGATGAGGGATGAGTGATGAGTGATGAGTGAGGAGTGAGGAGTGAGGAGTGATGAGTGAGGAGTGTTTAGTGTTTAGTGGTTAGTGGTTAGTGTTTAGTGAGAAATGAGGAGTGAGGAGTGATGAGTGATGAGTGAGGAGTGATGAGTGATGAGTGAGGAGTGAGGAATGATGAGTGAGGAGGGTTAAGTGGTTAGTGAAAAATATTTTATTATGATACAGAAGAAAGACAACAGACTGAACAAGGAGAACAATAGGACTAAATCTCCCGCCTCTGGCGAGATCCATAAATCTTACAAAACCAGAAGGAGTGGATCTATGGATTTCCGCGCAGCGGGGAGAAAGAAAAGTGCCGCGCCGCAGAAACCTAAGGAGCCGCATCCCGAGGGAGCTATGCGTCTCAACAAGTATATCGCCCATGCGGGCATCTGCTCGCGTCGCGAGGCCGACGAGCTCATCGCTGCCGGCAGCGTGAAGGTCAACGGCAAGGTGGTCACGGAGATGGGCTACCAGGTGATGCCTGGCGACGAGGTGTCCTACGGTGGCGAGAAGCTCCGCAGTGAGCGTCTGCGCTACTTCCTCCTCAACAAGCCCAAGGGCTTCATCACCACCACCGACGACCCGCAGGAGCGTCGCACGGTGATGATGCTCATGGACGGCTGCTGCGCCGAGCGCATCTATCCCGTCGGCCGTCTCGACCGCGCCACCACAGGTCTGTTGCTCTTCACCAACGACGGCGAGCTGGCCAAGAAGCTGACGCACCCCTCCACGCAGGTGTACAAGATCTATCAGGTGGAGCTCAACAAGCCCGTCACCAAGGAGGACATGAAGAAGCTCCTCGAGGGTATCGAGCTGGAGGACGGCCCCATGCATGTCGACGACATACAGTATGCCGCCGTCGGCAAGACCATCGACAAGCGTATCGTGGGTGTCGAGCTCCACAGCGGCCGCAACCGCATTGTGCGCCGCCTCTTCGAAGCCCTCGGCTACGAGGTTCACAAGCTCGACCGCACCACCTTCGCCGGCCTCACCAAGAAAGACCTCCCCCGCGGCCGCTGGAGAGAACTGACGGAAAAGGAAGTGGGCTTTCTCAAAATGATTTGAGAAAGCCAGCTGCCATCCAGGTGGGCTTTCTCAAAATGATTTGAGAAAGCCAGCTGCCATCCAGGTGGGGTTTTTGAAGATGATATAGGAGAGAGGTACTATAACCCCACACTGCGCCCTGACGGGCTTGTGCGGGGTTATTAAGAACGCGTACCTTCGGTACGACATATGCAGGGGTACTGGATGTATGTGCTTAATGCCTCGGAGAGGCATGCTTTCAGTAACCCCGCACGAAGTGTGGGGGAGAGCACGAAGTGTGAGGTAAACAACGATGATAACTGTGTATGCGTGCCGGAGGCACGCGTTCTCACTACAGATATAAGCTATGAGTTACGTTCAGTCAATATATCATATCGTCTTTCGTACATACAGGAGCGAGAAAACTATTAACGTCGAGCATGAGCGAGAGCTGTATGGTGTTATCCTCAGCCAGTCGGAGAATCTGAAGGCCAAGATATATCGTATCGGAGGCATGCCCGACCATGTGCATATCCTTGTATCTCTGCCCGCCACGCTTTCGGTAGCACAATATGTGCAAGCAGTGAAGACATTTACTAGCAAGTGGTTACGTGAGAGTTCTTCGTTTCCTTACTGGAACGGATGGGGGCATGAGTATGCTGCTATCTCGTATGGTGTGCGTGAAAAAGATATGATAGTGAACTATATCAAAGGGCAGAAAGAGCACCACAAGAGGGTGACGTTTCAGGAGGAGTATAGGGAGTTCTTGGAAGAGAATGGTGTGGTGATACGAGAGGAGTATTTCCTAAAGGATTAGTCTTGAGAGCGCGTGCCGCTGGCACGCTGCAGGATGATGTGTGTCGTGCGGGCACCCCACACTGCGTGCGGAAACCCCACACTGCGTGCGGGGTTATCGAGAGCGCGTGCCGCTGGCACGCTGCAGGATGATGTATGTCGTGCGGGCGCCCCACACTGCGTGCGGACACCCCACACTGCGTGCGGGGTTACTGAGAGCGCGTGCCGCTGGCACGCTGGTGTAGAGTGTGTCTGGCGCTATACCCCACACTGCGCCCTGAGGGGCTTGTGCTGTCCCCACACTGCGCCCTGAGGGGCTTGTGCGGGGTTACTGAGGGCGCGTGCCGCTGGCACGCTGGTGTAGAGTGTGTCTGGCGCTATACCCCACACTGCGCCCTGAGGGGCTTGTGCTGTCCCCACACTGCATGCGGGGTTATCGAGAGCGCGTGCCGCTGGCACGCTGGTGTATAGTCTGTCTGTCGCTATTCTCCTATTAGGAAGACGGTGTTTCTTTTGTGGAGGTTTAGCTTTTCTCGCTCTTTTTGCCATTTGGCGGCGGAGAGGGTGCGAATATACTGTGTCGGCATCGTCAGGTCGCAGGCCACGCACACCATCGTCTGTGGACTCAACGTCGATGCCAATGCTTCCAGCATCTGGTTGTTACGGTAGGGCGCCTCGATGAAGAGCTGTGTCTGGTGTTCGCGGTGGAGGCGTTCCTCGAGGTGGCGGATGGCAGCGGCGCGTTTGCTCTTGTCCACGGGCAGGTAGCCGTTGAAGGCGAAGCTCTGGCCGTTGAATCCCGAGGCCATCAGTGCCAGCATCAGTGACGAAGGTCCGACGAGTGGCACAACCTCGATGCCGCGCCGTTGTGCCACGCGGGTGATCATGGCCCCCGGGTCGGCCACGCAGGGCAGCCCGGCCTCGGAGAGCAGGCCGATATTCTCGCCGCGCTCGATGGCATCCAGGTAGTGGCCTATCTCCTCGTGTGTGGTGTGCTCGTTAAGTTCCAGAAACACAGTGTCGTCGATAGGGAAGGGGTATCCTGCCTTCTTGAGGAAGCGGCGTGCTGTGCGCAACTCTTCGACGATGAAGGTGTGGCAGGAAGCCAGCAGCTCCTGGTTCGCCGCCGGTAGCGACATCCCTATCTCTTCCGCCCCGATGGGTACGGGGAACAGTATCAAACGTCCTTTTGTCATGTCTTCTAAAACGGCCAACCGGCAGTTTTATTGCCCCCTAGTACCTATTTTCACCCTCTCATGACCCTACCAACACCCTATCATCTCCTACCATGGTAGGAGTTGGTACGGTGTTGGGTAGGAGTTGGTAGGGAGATGGTACTGATTTGGTGGCAGTTGCGTGAGGCCATTTTTTTTGCTTTTTTGGGGCAATAAAAATGGCCTTTTAGTGTTTTTGAAATGTAGATAAAACAGACAAAAGATGAAAAAGATAGCCTATCTGACGGCCTTGTTCATGGCCGTGGCGATGCAGTCGTGCAATGCACAGTCCGGCGACGCCGGTGAGGATCGCCGTCCGTCGCTCGCCACACAGACCTCGCCTTTGGTGAGGGTGGCCGACTTCACCGATGTGGCGGCGGCCACCATCGACGGTGTGGTGCATATCAAGACCGAGATGACGCAGCTGACGCCCCTCTACCAGTCGTTCTTCGGCTTCATCATCCAGCAGGGTGTCCAGCGTCAGGTGTATAACGCCTATGGGTCGGGCGTCATCGTGACCTCCGACGGCTATATCCTCACCAACAACCATGTGGTGCAGGATGCCGAGCGTATCACCGTGACCCTCAACGACCGCCGCGAGCTGCCCGCCCGACTCGTCGGCAACGACCCCGCCACCGATCTGGCGGTGATTAAAGTGGAGGCTGAAGATCTGACGTATATTCCCTTCGGTAACAGCGACAATGTGAAGGTTGGCGAGCTGGTGTTGGCCATCGGTAATCCCTTCAACCTCACCTCCACGGTCACCTCGGGTATCATCAGTGCCAAGGCCCGCAACATGCATATCATCGACAATCCGCGCTCCAACGAGACTCCGTTGGAGTCGTTCCTTCAGACAGATGCAGCCGTCAATTCAGGCAATAGTGGAGGCGCTTTGGTGAACTCCAAGGCCGAACTTATCGGCATTGTCACCGCCATAGCTTCGGGGAACAGTGGTAATTATATCGGTTATTCCTTTGCCATCCCGAGCAATATCGCCCTCAAGGTCGCTGGCGACCTGCAGCGCTACGGCTATGTGCAGCGTGGCTACCTGGGAGTGCAAGTTACTGAGGTTGATGCCGCTGTGGCGCGTCAGACAGGTGCCCGCGACACCAAGGGACTGTATGTCGCCAAGGTCATCCGCGACTGTGCCGCCGACCGTGCCGGCATCCGTCAGGGCGACATCATCATCCGTGTCGCCGGCAGGGAGGTGAACACCTTTGCCGAGATGATGGAGGAGCTGGGGTTGTTCACCCCTGGCGACGAGGTCGAGGTGGACTATGTGAGAGACGGAAACTCGAATACCGTTAAGGCCAAACTCCTTAATTCTAATGGTGATACGGAGGTGATTAGGAAATGAGGAATGAATAATTATGATTTATGATTTATGATTTATGAGTGAGGAGTGATGAGTGATGAGTGTTTAGTGTTTAGTGTTTAGTGGTTAGTGGTTAGTGTTCAGTGTTTAGTGATGAGTGAGGAGTGATGAGTGATGAGCGTTTAGTGTTTAGTGTTTAGTGTTTAGTGTTTAGTGTTTAGTGTTTAGTGTTTAGTGTTTAGTGTTTAGTGAGAAATGAGGAATGAGGAATGATGAATGAGGAATGATGAATGATGAATGAGGAATTGGAGCAGCGCTACAACGAGATGACGCAGCGGCCGGTGAAGCGGCTGGTTTGTCAGATGGCGGTGCCGACCATCATTGCGATGGTCACCACCGCCCTCTATAATGTTGTCGATGCTGCCTTCATCGGGCGGCTGAGCACCGAGGGTACGGCGGGCATCGGCATCTCGTTTGCCTACATGACCTTCATCCAGGCGCTGGGCTTCTTTTTCGGCCACGGCAGCGGCAATCATATCTCCAGGGCGTTAGGTGCCAAGAATGTAACGTCGGCCAGCGTGATGGCCACGGTAGGCTTCGTCACCCCCTTCCTGCTGGGCACGGTGGCGGCGCTGTGCTGTCTGCCCAACCTCAGCTGGCTGAGTCGGCTGCTCGGTGCTCCCGATGCTGTGGTGCCATACGCCAACGACTACTTGCGCTATATCGTTGTGGCTACGCCCTTTATGATGTCGGCGCTGACGCTCAACAACCAGCTGCGCCTGCAGGGCAACGCCCGTTTCGGCATGGTGGGTATCGTCAGTGGTGCCATCCTGAATATCGCCCTTGACCCGCTGCTCATATTCACCTTCGATATGGGTGTCAGCGGTGCCTCGCTGGCCACTGCCATCAGTCAGGTCTTCGCCTGGGGACTACTGTTATATGGAACCTTCCGACCTGAAAGCGTACATATTAGGTTTCGTGACTTCAAGCCTAGCTGGAAGGTCTATTATGAGATATTCCGTGGCGGTCTGCCGTCGTTGTTCCGTCAGGTCTTCAATTGTGCCGCCGCCGTCTCGCTTAACTATTGTGCCGCACTTTATGCCGCCCCTGGTCAGGAGGCCAGTGCCGTGGCGGCCTTCGCCGTGGTGACCCGTATCATGATGTTCGCCTTCAGTGTGGTGCTCGGCTTCTCGCAGGGCTTCCAGCCCGTGTGTGGCTACAACTATGGTGCCAAACTCTATGGTAGGGTGCGGGAGTCGTGGCTCTTCGCCAGCTGTGTGGGTACCGCCTTCCTGCTGGTTATCTCGTTGGTGGGTTTGATCTTTGCACCTCAGATAGTTGCGTTGTTCCGTGCCGAAGACCCTGTGTTGATAGAGATTGGCGCCGTGACGCTGAGGTGGCAGTGTGCCGCCTTCCCGTTGGTGGCCTTGTTCACCACCACGGGCATGCTCTTCCAGAACATCCGCATGACGGGTCCTGCCACGCTGCTGAGTGTCTGTAGGAACGGCCTCTTCTTTCTGCCGGCGCTGCTGCTGTTGCCCATGTGGCTCGGCATGACGGGCGTCCAGATGGCCCAGGGGATCGCCGATGCGATGACCTTCCTGTTGTGCATCCCTTATGTGGTGTGGATTAATCGTAAACTGAAAAACAATATGGTATGAAAAGAATTGTCATAGTGTTGTTTATGTTATTGACAGCAACATCGCTTTCTGCGCAGTGCATCAAGGGAACGGTGACTGATGCCGCAACAGGGGAATCGATTCCCTTTATAAAAGTTTTGTTGCAGCGCGACGGTGAAACTATTAAAAATGTGGTGACCGATTTCGATGGGGTATACACCATGAAGTATGTCGACTCGGGATTGTACGACATTGTGGCGATGCCAAGTGATGGATATAACACTACAAGGAAGTCTGGCGTATGGGTAAAGTCGACAGGGTTCACTGTGTGCAACATTAAGATGGAGCAGGGCGAAACATGGAAGGAAGTTCAGATTGAGGACACTCCGATACTTGAGATTGGGGTTCCAGAGGAGGAGGCAGCGGAGGATATTTCAGGGAGTGAATGAAAAGTATTTCAAGCCTACCGGTAGCAAGCGGACGTTCCAGAACGGTGGCAAGCGTTATATCGGCATTTGGGATCCGCCGACATGGACCTACTCGCTTTCTGAGGGTCACTGGTATCGCTGGATTGAGTTCCCTGTGGGCTGGTGAGAGAAAAGAAAAAAGTCCGACGGTATGTCGGACTTTTTTCGTATCTTTGCACTCTTAAAATAGGTATTTTATTGTCATGGAAGACAACGAAAAAGATATTATTCAAGAAGTTACCAACGAGGAATACAAGTGGGGTTTCACCACGGATATCGACACTGAGACAATCCGCAAGGGTCTCGACGAGGATATTGTGCGCTTGATATCGCAGAAGAAAGGCGAGCCGGAGTGGCTGCTGGAGTTCCGTCTCGAGGCCTTCCGCCGCTGGCAGAAGATGAAGGAGCCCGACTGGGCACACCTAGAATACGAGACCCCAAACTACCAGGACATTATTTATTTCGCCGCTCCCAAGCAGGAGAAGAAGAAAAGTATGGACGAGGTGGACCCCGAGCTGCTGGCGACCTTCGACAAGCTGGGTATCCCGCTGAGGGAGAGAGAAGCCCTCGCAGGCGTAGCCTATGACGCCATCATGGACTCTGTGAGCGTGAAGACCACCAGCCAGAAAGCCCTCGAGGAGAAAGGCATCATCTTCATGCCCATCAGTGAGGCCGTGCAGAAGCACCCCGACCTAGTAAAAAAATACCTGGGCAGCGTGGTGCCGTCGACAGACAACTTCTTCGCCGCCCTGAACAGCGCTGTCTTCAGCGACGGCTCCTTCTGCTACATTCCCAAGGGGGTGCGCTGCCCTATGGAGCTCTCCTCCTATTTCCGCATCAACGCCAAGGGCACAGGCCAGTTCGAGCGCACGCTGATAGTGGCCGACGAGGGCGCCTATGTCTCCTACATGGAAGGCTGCACGGCTCCGCAGCGTGACGAGAACCAGCTGCATGCCGCCATCGTGGAGATCGTCGTCATGAAAGATGCCGAGGTGAAGTACAGCACCGTGCAGAACTGGTACCCAGGCGACAAGGAGGGCAAGGGTGGCATCTACAACTTCGTCACCAAGCGTGGCATCTGCAAGGGCTCGCATTCGAAGCTCAGCTGGACGCAGGTGGAGACGGGCAGTGCCGTGACGTGGAAGTACCCCAGCTGCATCCTGCAGGGTGACGACTCCACGGCGGAGTTCTATTCTGTCGCCGTGACGAACAACTACCAGCAGGCCGACACCGGCACCAAGATGATACATGTGGGCAAGAACACGCGCTCGACCATCATGAGCAAGGGTATCTCGGCCGGCAAGAGCCACAACAGCTACCGCGGTCTGGTGCAGATAGGCCGTGGGGCCGACAACGCCCGCAACTACTCGCAGTGCGACAGCCTACTGCTGGGTGACCAGTGTGGTGCCCATACCTGGCCTTACATCAAGGCCGACAACCACACGGCCATCCTGGAGCATGAGGCCACGACGAGCAAGATCAGCGAGGACCAGCTCTTCTACTGCCAGCAGCGTGGCATCACACCTGAGAGCGCCGTGGGCCTCATCGTCAACGGCTACGCCAAGGATGTGCTGAAGAAACTCCCCATGGAGTTCGCCGTCGAGGCGCAGAAACTACTCTCCATATCACTCGAAGGCAGCGTAGGATGAAGAAGCTGCTCATAGTCCTGCTGTTTACTGTTACCGTATCTGTTACGGCGCAGAATACCTTGGGTACACAATACCAGGTTGAGCCAGCGCTGCAGGGCTTTGCCACCGAGGGCTACCTGCAGAATCACGACAGCCTGACCATGGTCCGGTGCTCACAATGGGTAATCAAGGAATACATGAATTCCAAGTACCATCAGGAGCCGCTCAACGACGGTTTGGTAAGAATGCATAGCTGCCACCCCAGCCGAGGGGCAAACGTGCACGAATGTCACAGTGACAACAAGTTGGCGCAGGAGGTCTACCTGGCGCGGCTGGACAGACTCCGCAGTGTCAGCCGCAAGCCGCTGTCGCTGGAATTGGAGGCCATAGTGTATAACTTCGAACTGCTTACAGGTACAAAAAACAGTATCGATCACAACCCCGTGGGTACGCAGTATGTGTCCAGCATGGCGTTGACGGCATGGAAGTTGTGGTTCAACAAGCACAAAGAGCATCTGCGCATCTGCCCCATAACGCGGGTGCTTTATATTGACACACTAGAAACGCTATCCGAATGACACACAAGCTGACGACAGAGGAGATGGGGCGCCTGACGGTGGAAGAGTTCCGCGCCAGCGAGAAGCTGCCGCTGACGGTGGTTCTCGACAATGTGCGCTCGCTCAATAATATAGGTTCTATCTTCCGCACCTCCGACGCCTTCCGCGTGGAGCATATAGCCCTCTGCGGCATCACCGCCACGCCGCCGCACCGCGAGATCCACAAGACCGCCCTCGGCGCCGAGGAGAGCGTGGCATGGAGCTACCATGAGGACACGGTGGAATGTGTGCGTGAGCTCAAAGAACGAGGATATCGTGTTTATGCCGTCGAACAGGTGGACGATA
Organism: uncultured Bacteroidota bacterium; assembly: GCA_902774395.1. Classification (GTDB taxonomy): domain Bacteria; phylum Bacteroidota; class Bacteroidia; order Bacteroidales; family P3; genus Colimorpha. Next base: position 275,599 of record CACYIK010000001.1, on the reverse strand, counting down.
GTGTGAAATTAGGAATGAGGAATGAGGAATTTGCTCCACTGCGGTCGCAGGCCGTGTCTCCTTTGGAGCCAGGCAGAGGAATGAGGAATGAGGAATTAGCAATTGAGGGGCATTCTATTGCCATCGTCTTGGGTAATGAGATTGAGGGGGTGCAGGAGGGGGTGCTGCCGCTGTGCGATGGGTGTCTCGAGATACCGCAGTTTGGCACCAAGCATAGCCTTAATGTCAGCTGCGCTGGCGCCATTGTGATATGGGAAATGTTTAAGGAATTAAGAATTAAGAATTAAGAATTAAGAATTAAAAATTAAGAATTAAGAATTAAAAATTAAGAATTAAGAATTAAGAATTAAGAATTAAGAATTAAGAATTTCTGCTATGACTAAGGAAGAACGTATGGATCGTGGTCGGGGGTTGCACCGTGCGGGTTGCAACTGTTGTCAGGCTGTGGTGATGGCTTGGGCCGACCGGTTGCCCATCGACGAGAAGGCTGCCATGGATGTGGCCGCTCCCTTCGGTCGCGGCCTCGCCGGCACGCGAGAGGTCTGCGGCTGTGTCAGCGGCATGGCCATGGTCTGTGGCCTCACCGGACACAACGCCGACGTGCGGTCGCTGATAGAGAAATTCCGCGAGGAAGAGGGCGACATCGTCTGTGGTCGCCTGCTTGCCCAGGGCAAGAAGCCCTGTCCCGACATGGTGGCTGATGCCGCCGGTATGCTGTCGGAAGTGCTTTAATCGAAGAAATGCCAGATGAGACCCCAGTAGAGGCCGAACTGTCGGCCGGGGTAGTGGGGGAGGAGGAAATACTGTGGGTTGCTCTCCCACAGGGCGTTGAGATGTCCTGCTTTTAGATAGATGGAGGCGCGCTTGACCTGTAGGTTCAGGAAGAGGTCGCCCCACCAGTAGTTGCCTGTCTCGACATCCTGCCGGTAGAAAAGGCCCGTGCCGGGATGGTATCCGTCGGGGGTGAAGTGTGTGTAGCAGCGTATGTCGGCGCCAATCTGCATGCGCAGGGCCTTGCCGAAGAGTGTCAGGTCGGCGTAGACGGAGTTCTTGCTGGCCCAGCGTGGCACCGCCAGCTGTTCCTCGTCGGTGGAGTATTGCAGCAGCTGCTGCATATCGACATGGAACCAGCCCCAAGCCATACGCAGCGTCAGTGCCGCCTGGCCGAGCCACAGGTCTTTGCTGCCCGTCTGCACCGTCAGCAGTGAGTCGTACCACACGTTGTGGTCCATGTGCGAGGCGTTGATGTTGAGGTCCACCATGCGCAGCAGTCCCTTCTCGCTGTTGTGACGGAGGCGCAGTCCATAGCGTTCCGACTTGATAGGTGCGAGGGTGTAGCCTGTGGCGTTCAGCATCCGCACCGACGGCAGTGTGGACTGGATGGCGCCGTAAACCTCGAGGGTGGTGAGGGGTCTACCCCAGAGGGTGAGGCTGTCCAAAGGCACGAGGAATGATGCGGCGGCATGGTAGTCGGCCTCCTTGATGAGGGGGCTCAGCGCCTTCAGCGTGTTGTCTATCTCGCCTGTGGCGCTCAGCGTGGCCTTCCCCAGCTGCAACTCCACTTTGGCAAAGGGATTGAAGAGCGAGGATGCCGTCAGGGTGTCGTGGGAGGTCGTGGTGTCGGCCCGCACGACGGCCTCGAGGCGCCGTGGTGTGATGCCGATGGTGATCTTCAGCGGGTTGTGCCAGCGGTGGTCGAGGTAGGCGTCGTTGGTCCAGAAGAGGGTAGCGCTGGCCTCGTTCCACAGTGCCGAGTCGGCGAAGCCGGTGAGGTAGGCCGACCGTTTCCAGCGGCTGTAGTCGGCTTCGAGGCCTAGCACGCCGGCGTTGATGACATGGGGGGTGCCGACGCGGAGGGTATCAGTGACCACGACGGTGTCGATGATATCGTCGTTCACCACCAGCGAGTCGCGCTCGCGTGTACGCTCTACCTGTCGCACGAAGTTGTAGCTGAAGCGTCCGAAGGCGTTATGTCGTAGGTGGTTGGAGCCCGAATTGTAGTAGCGTACCGGTAGACCGGCGAAGTTGTTCATCAGGTTGTCGGTGAAGTATCTGTCGTCCGACAGGCCGCCGTTCTCGCCCGTGGAGAATGACTGCCAGATGAATCCCGCCTGTGCCTGCAGACGTGCGTCGTCGGAGAAATAGTTCGTCGTCACGTCGAGGTAGTGGTTCTTGGCATTTGTGCCCGAAATCACCCCTTCGGGGTTGATGAGCCGGTAGTTGGCGGCCACGTTCCATCCCGGGATGATATTCTGTGTATGTGCCACCTCCACCAGGTAGTCTTTCTTCAGCGAGTTGTTGTAGGCCAGAACGGTGTAGGGGGTGAGCACTTGATAGAAGCGGATATTCGCTGGTGTCTTCAGGTATGCCGCGAACTCTTCGTCCTGCAGCCGGTAGGCGAGCCCGTTTGCCAGGGTGGGGAAGAGGCTCCAGTGCTGATGGCCTGGTGACCCTTTGCCGAGGAAGTAGTTGCCGTTGAAGGCGTCGATGGGGTCGTTGCTGAACTGGACGCCTGTGGGATCCAGCGTAGGATTCCACAGCTCGTCAATCTTCACGGTATGAGTGTTATAGTGGAAGAAGAACACCTTGCTGCGGAGCACCGAGTCGGGCACCTCCTCGTGGTATTCCAATCCTTTGGTCGCCGACGTGTCGACGTAGGCGCTGTCGGCGTTGTTGTATGCGTTGTTGTTAGTCCTGTTGCTACGGCTGTTGTTACGGCTGGTCTTCGGGATGCCGCCCGACGAGCGCTCGGAGGAGATGCCGAAAGGTGTCTGGGCCTGTACGGGTAGGGTCAAAGGCGAGAGGAAAAAGATGAAAAGGAACAATAAAATAGACCCTTTTCTCCTTCTCTTCTTGCACCTTATCTCCTTCATCCTCATGCCTGCAGGAATCTTTCCACATCCATGGCTGCGACGCATCCTTTGCCGGCGGCCACGATGGCCTGGCGGTAGTTGGGGTCGCACACGTCGCCGGCGGCGAAGACGCCAGGCACGCTGGTCGCTGCCGACGGGTTCTGCACTTTGATATAGCCTTGCTCGTCGAGAGCTATCTGTCCGCCGAGGAAGTCGGTGTTGGGCTTGTGGCCGATAGCCACGAAGACTCCTGTGACGTCGATGGTGCGGCGGGCGCCCGTCTTGGTGTCCTCGAGCTCGAGTCCGGTGACGCCGTCGAGGTCGCTGCCCAGGATCTCTGCCGGACGGCTGTTCCAGCACATTTCGATCTTGGGGTTGGTGAGGACGCGGTGCTGCATGGCCTTTGAGGCGCGCAGCTCGTCGCGGCGGTGCACGAGGTAGACCTTCGAGCAGAGTGTCGAGAGGTAGTTGGCCTCCTCGCAGGCGGTGTCGCCGCCGCCGATGACTGCCACCTCCTGGTTCTTATAGAAGTAGCCGTCGCAGGTGGCGCAGGCCGACACGCCCTCGCCGTAGAAGCGTTTCTCGCTCTCGAGGCCTATCCATTTGGCGCAGGCGCCGGTGGCGATGATGACGGTCTCTGCCTCGATCTCCACGCCGTGGTCGTCCTTCAGGTGGAAGGGGCGGTGGCTGAAGTCACACTCCACGATATAGCCCGTGCGCACGTCGCATCCGAAGCGCATGGCCTGCTTGCGCAGGTCTTCCATCATGGCGGTGCCGCTGATGCCCTCGGGATAGCCGGGGAAATTCTCGATCTCGGTGGTGATGGTCAGCTGGCCGCCGGGCTGCTCGCCCTCGTAGAGGAGGGGTTTGAGGTCGGCGCGACCGGTATAGATGCCCGCGGTGTAGCCTGCGGGACCGGAACCAATGATAAGGCAACGGGTCTTTTCCATATTCTTTAGTTATTACTATTTTACGTTATTACGTTTTTTCTTCAAGCTGAAATAAATCATGTAGGCGCCGCCGACGGCGATCACCACCGCCTGCTGTGAGCCCCAGAGCATCCATCCGCAGGCTGTGCCCACGGCGTTGCTGATGCCGTAGATGTCGGTGAGCCCCATCATCACCAGTGCCGGGTAGACGCCGATGCCGCCCTGCGAGAAGGTCATTCCCACCGAACCGAAGAGGTACACCACGAAGGCTGCGCGGAGGCCCAGCCATGAGGTCTCACCGAAAGCGTGGAAGATGATCAGGCCACCCAGGATGTAGAGCGAGTAGATCATCACGCTGTAGACGACAAACAGCACCGTGTTCTTCGCCCCCATGTGGAGGATGCTCTTCACGCCGTCGATCATGCCGACCACCAGGTCGTTGATTTTGGCGAAGATGCCGATGTGCAGCAGCTTCTTCCAGAAGAGTTTGTAGAACACGAATGCCGCCACCGCCAGTGCTACCAGCACGATGATTATCAGCGTCATGCTGGGCAGGGTGCTGAACTTCTCCGACAGGGTGTCGTAGAGCCAGTCCTTGGCCTTGCCGAGCATCACCACCATGCCGAGGAGCACGATGGCTGCGAAGGCCAGCAGGTCGATGATACGTTCTGTCACCACGGTCCCCAGCGACTTCTCCACGGGGATGCCCTCGCTGGTGCGGAGGGTGGCGCAGCGCATCACCTCGCCCGCCCGCGGGAAGGCCAGGTTGCCCAGGTAGGCCACCACCACCGAGCCGAAGGTGTGGTTCAGTGACGGGTTGAGGTTCAGAGGCTTGTAGAGCAGGCGCCACCGCAGGGCGCGTACCAGATGGCTCAGCAGGCTGCAGGCCATGGCCAGTGCCACCCACAGGTAGTCGGCATCCTTCATCGACTGCCATATCGCGCTCTTCTCTTCCTCGTCGAGTTTCAGTAGAAACCACCAGATGAAGAAGAAACCGATGCCGAGGAAGATGACCATCCTCAGGAGGTCTTTCCAGCGCTGTTTGCCACCTGCTGTCTGCTCAGTGCTCATATCTTGTTGTTTTTCGGGAATATCACCGTGGGGTGCCACTGCTTGGCTTCTTCGAAGTCCATCTGTGCGTAGGCGGCGATGATCAGCAGGTCGCCCACCTTTGCCTTGTGTGCTGCGGCACCGTTGATGCCGATGACGCCGCTGCCGCGTTCGCCGCGGATGGCGTAGGTGGCGAAGCGTTCGCCGTTGGTGATATTGTAAATCTCCACCTTCTCGTTCTCTATGATGCCGCTGGCTTCCAGCAGGGCCTCGTCGATGGTGATGCTGCCGATATAGTCGAGGTCGGCCTCTGTCACCGTCACGCGGTGGATTTTCGATTTCAATACTTCAATATACATCTCTTTCTAAAAAAATATATCGTAAAAGAATTGTACTACCACTCCGTAGTAGCGATAGCAGAGGTAGGCTGCCACAAACACCAGCGCCACAGTCACCCACGGCTTGCGCTGCTTGCGCTTGACGGTCTCGTGGAAGTCGAAGCGGCGCTTCATCTTTGTGTGCGCCTTCTTGTACTGCTCCACGCGCTCCGTGGCGTTGTCGGGCAACTCGCTCATGAGTTCTTGTCCGTTGGTCGAGAAGCGCGGTTTGTACTCGAAGCGACGTACTTTGCGCTTGCGGAACAGGTCCTTCCATGTCAGCTTGTCGCGCTCGGGGTTTTCCAGGTTGCGCACCCTCCGCTCGAAGTATTCCAGCTCCTCTTCGCTCACCCCCTTGGGGTTCTGCTCGTCGGCATACTTCTGCTTCAGGGCCTCCCAGCGCTCCTTCTGCGGGTCGTAGAAGCGGGGCTGGTAGTGGAACTGTCGCGGCTTGGGTATGTAAAACAGGGGCATGGTGGTGGGGAGTGTTTAGTGTTAAGTGTTAAGTGTTAAGTGTTAAGTGTTTAGTGATGAGTGATGAGTGATGAGTGATGAGTGATGAGTGATGAGTGATGAGTGATGAGGGGTTAGGATTCGGTGATTACGTGGTCCATTTTGACGTCGAAGGGTTCGACGGGCACGTGCTCGATCATCTGGAAGTCGAAGGCCACGCCTATCTTCTTGGCGTTGGGTGTCGTCTTGAGCAGGCGGTCGTAGAAGCCGCGTCCGCGGCCCATGCGGTTGCCTTCGCTGTCGAAGGCCACGCCCGGCACGATGATGAGGTCGATGCGCTCCAGTGCCGTGAAGGCGGGCAGGCTGGCGTCGGGCTCGCCGATGCCGAACTGCTCGCCGGCCACCATGCACTCGGGACCGGTGTATTGGCGCAGCACCAGGTCGTCGCCATCCACGCAGGGGAGTAGTAGCACCTTCTCGTTGTACCACTTGTTGACAAAGTCGTGGGTCTGCACCTCGTCGGTCATCGACCAGTAGAGCAGCACCGTCTTTGCCGACAGGAAGTCGGGCAGGACCTCCACCTGACGCATGATGCCTTCCGACCGCCGGAGTTTCTCCTCCAGCGACACCGCACGCTTCAGCTCGCGAATCTGTTTCCTGACTTCGGATTTAGAAGACAATTCCATCATTTTACTTTGAAGACAAGAAAGACAAAAAAGACAAATTACAACTTAGAAGGGTTATTCCATCTAGACCAGTGTCGTTTTGAAGACAAGAAAGACAACAAAAGACAAACAGGATAGTGTATGTTATTGTTTTTCTTGTTTTTTCTTGTCTTTAAATCTTAGAAGGGCAGGTCGTCGTCGGGGTTCGAAGCCATCTGGGGAGCGGCGGCGAAGTTCGCCGGCTGCTCGGCGGGCTGTGCGGGAGCTGCGGGGGCAGCGGCAGGAGCTGCTGCTGCGGCGGGAGCGGCACCGGCCCAGTTGTAGCCGGCGGGAGCTGCGGGCATCTGTCCGGGGACGAAGGGCTGGATGCGCGAAGCGCGTAAGTCGGTGTACCACTTGTCGTTGAACTCGCGGCTCTCGGGCGAGAAGGTCACCTGCACCAGCGAACCCATCGGGAGGCTCTTGGCCATGGCCACGCGCTCCTCACCGAAAGCGGTGAAGGCCACCTTGCGGGGATAGTCGCCGTCGGTTTCGATAACAAAACCGCCGCGGATCCAGGGACCGCGGGCCGATTCACCCGACACCTCGGGCAGAAGCTGAATCAATTTGCCTGTAATTTCCATATCGTACTATTTTTATATTATTATTATTGTCAATAATTTAACCACCGACATTATGTCGGCTACAATCGTACAAAAATAGATAAAAAAATCGACCCCACAAAATATTTTTTTCAACTCTTTTCGCGTCGCCATCCTGCCATCGAGGTACCGTCGACCTACCATCCACCTACCAACACCGTATCATCTCCGACTGTAGTCGGACTTTGGTAGGAGTTGGTACGGTGTTGGTACGGTGTTGATACGGTCTTGGTGTTAATTATCAGGCAGTTGCGAAAAGTGTTAAAATAGGGGTTTTTGATTCATTTTTTTTGTGTATTTTTGCATCCTGTTTTCGTAAATAATAATGTACCTATTATGAATATCACAACCACTCTCACTCAGGCTGTTGCCGACGCTCTGAAGAGTCTCTACGGCATCGATGCCGATGCCAAAACCATCGTCCTGCAGGACACCCGCAAGGAGTTCAAGGGCGACTACACGCTCGTCGTGTTCCCTTATGTGAAACAGGCCCGCAAGTCACCCGAGGCGGTGGCTGGCGAGATTGGCGAGGCCGTGAAGGCCGCGCTGCCCGAGGTCGAGGGCTATAACGTCATCAAGGGTTTCCTCAACTTCGAGGTGGCTGATTCCTACTGGACCTCCTTCGTGGCCGAGAAGGCTGCCGACACCTCCTTTGGCATAGCCAAGGCTAATCCTGATGAGTCTCCAGTAGTGGTTGAATATAGCAGTCCTAACACTAATAAGCCGTTGCACTTAGGTCATATCCGCAACAACCTGTTGGGTTGGTCGGTGAGCCAGCTGTTGGCGGCCAACGGTGCCAACGTGAAGAAGGTGAACCTGGTGAACGACCGTGGCATCCACATCTGCAAGAGCATGCTGGCCTGGATGCGCTATGGCAATGGCGAGACCCCCGAGAGCAGCGGCATGAAGGGCGACCACCTGGTGGGCAAATACTATGTGGAGTTCGACAAGCACTACAAGGACGAGGTCAAGCAGTTGATGGAGAGTGGGGTAGAGGAGGAGCAGGCCAAGCGTGAGGCTCCGCTGATGGTGGAGGCCCAGAGCATGCTCAAGCGCTGGGAAGAGGGTGACAAGGAGGTGCGCGACCTGTGGGAGAAGATGAACGGCTGGGTGTATGCCGGCTTCGACGAGACCTACCGCCGTCTGGGTGTCGGCTTCGACAAGATATACTATGAATCAAATACTTATCTGCTCGGCAAGGAGCTCGTCAACAAAGGCTTGGAGCTGGGTGTGCTGTTCCGCAAGGAGGATGGCTCGGTGTGGTGCGACCTGACGGGTGACGGCCTCGACCAGAAGCTCTTGCTCCGCAAGGATGGCACCAGCGTCTACATGACGCAGGACCTCGGCACCGCGCTGCTTCGCCACAAGGACTTCGGCGCCGAGCGCCTCATCTATGTCGTGGGCAACGAGCAGGACTACCACTTCAAGGTCTTGAAACTCATCCTCGGCAAGCTGGGCTTTGAGTGGGCCGACAAGGTGTACCACCTCAGCTACGGCATGGTGGAGCTGCCCAACGGCAAGATGAAGAGCCGCGAGGGTACGGTGGTGGACGCCGACGACCTCATCGACGAGATGGAGAAGACCGCCGAGGAGATGAGCCGTGAGAAAGGCAAGAACGACGAGCTGAGTGCCGAGGAGCAGAAGCATCTGTATCATATCCTCGCCCTGGGCGCCCTGAAATACTTCATCCTCAAGGTGGATCCGACCAAGAACATGCTGTTCAATCCCGCCGAGAGTATCGACTTCAACGGCAACACCGGTCCGTTTATCCAGTACACCCATGCTAGAATCAAGAGCATCGTGCGCAAAGCGGGAGAAAGTGGTCAGTGTTCAGTGTTTAGTGTTCAGTTGAATGAGAAGGAGAGGGGAGTGGTGAAGGTTTTGCATGCGCTGCCTGAGACCGTTGCCGCTGCCGCCGCAGCCTACAGTCCCGCCATGGTGGCGAACTATGCCTATGAGCTGGCCAAGGCCTTCAACAGCTTCTATCAGGATACGCCCATCCTGAAAGAGGAGAATGCCGAGCTGAAGCATTTCCGTGTGCAGCTCTGCGCCATGGTGGCCAACGCTTTGAAGAACACGATGAATATCCTCGGTATCGAGGTGCCGGAAAGAATGTAAGTTGAATTGAAAATTGAGAATTGAAAATTGAAAACTTTTAGTTGGAAACAGGAGACGGCGGCGTATCTTTGTGACCGCAAGGACCGCCTGCAGCCGTGGGCGGCGGTGAGGCTCTGTCAGGAGATTTCCGAGGCCCACAGTCGCGCCATGGGCGTTGGCTACGAGGAACTTATGCAGAGGAACAGCATCTGGATACTCTCGCGCGCGTACTATAATATATATAAGAGGCCTGCGGCCTTCGAAAAGGTTATGTTAAGTACGTGGTCGCGTGGCACCGACGGCTTGTTCGCGTTCCGCGACTACCGGATGACCAACGAGGCCGGCGAGACGCTGCTCACCGGCACCACATACTGGCCGATGATAGATTTTACTACTCGCAAGCCACTCCGGCTGAAGGAGATTATGGCCAACTACGAGTGCTGCACGGACGAGGCCACGGACCACAGTGTCCTGGAGCGTCTGAGACTGCCGGACATGAGCAATCCCGACGGACGCTTCGAGCAGCCGGCACGCTATTCGATGATAGACCACGCACAGCATGTCAACAACGCTGAATATGTCAGGCTGCTGTTCGACAGTCTGATGCAGACAGATTTCGATCTGGACAAGCCGTTCAGTGTGGAGATAAATTATCAGCACGAAACACAACCTGACGATACGCTCTCAGTTTTGCGTAAACAGGACAATGATGCGACCTGGTTCCAAATATTGAATTCTCGTGGAGTTAGCGTGAATGCGAGGGTAATCAATTCCTTGCTTGCGTCGCAGGCCGTGACCAGAGGTCAGGCAGATAGATAATAGATAATAGTTATGGCTGGCGCGGACGGGGTTTTGCGCCAGTTTTTCTTTTATATATTTTTAACTAATATCGGGGTTATGTTAAGTAGGATATACTGGAGTATACCCCACACTGGTGTGCGAGGTTGTCCCCACACTAGCGTGCGGGGTTGTCCTCACACTAGCGTGCGGGGTTTGTCCCCACACTAGCGTGCGGGGTTACTGAGGGCTTGTGTCTTCGACACAGATTGTTCTCCTATAATAATGCTGATCTTATAAGGGAATCTTTGTCGATGTGGCAGTCGGCTTTGAGTTGTGGGACGCTGCCGTGGGTGACGAATTCGTCTGGGATGGCCAGCACGGTGATGTGTGCCGCCTGTTCGGGATGATGCTCCGTGAAGTAGCTCTCCACGGCTTCGCCAAAGCCTCCTAATTTCGTGCCGTCCTCGATTGTGATGATTCTGCGGAAACCTTTTGAGGCAACCTCGTCGAGCAAACGGGTGTCCAGCGGCTTGAGGAACCGCATGTCGTAGACGGCGGCCGAGAGGCCTTGTTTTTGGAGCTCTTCTGCGGCGGCGACGGTATCGTTGCCGGGGTGTCCGAGGCTGAGGAAAGCCACGTCGCTCCCCTCTCTGACGCAGCGACCCTCCCCTATTGTGAGTTCCTGCATGGGCGACTGCCAGTCGCTGTAAACGCTTGAACCACGGGGGTATCGGATGACTACGGGACCGTGGTTGGGCAGCTGTGCGGTGTACATCATATTGCGCAGCTCGTGGTCGTCCATAGGTGCGCAGATGGTGAGGTTCGGGATGGGTCTGAGGGCTGCGAGGTCGAAGACGCCGTGGTGTGTGGGGCCGTCGTCGCCCACGAGTCCTGCCCTGTCGAGGCACAGCACCACGGGCAGCTGCTGCAGTGCCACGTCGTGGATGATCTGGTCGTAGGCGCGCTGGGCGAAGGAGGAATAGATGTTGCAGAACGGCACCATGCCCTGTGCCGCCAGGCCGGCGGCGAAGGTCACGGCATGCTGCTCGGAGATGCCCACGTCGAAGACGCGGTCGGGCATCTGCTCCATCATGAGGTTCAGCGAACAGCCCGTAGCCATGGCCGGCGTGATGCCCACGATGGCGGGGTTCTTCTCGGCCAGCTCGATGATGGTGCGGCCGAAGACCTCCTGATACTTCAATGGGTGAGTGAGTGATGAGTGATGAGTGATGAGTGTGCGCTCGCCGGTCTCGGCGTCGAAGAGGCCGGGGGCGTGGTAGACGATGGGGTTCTGCTCGGCCTGCTTGAGTCCCCTACCCTTGCGTGTCACCACGTGGAGCAGCACTGGGCCGTTCATATCCTTCAGTCGGGAGAGTATCTCGGTGAGGTGGACGATATCGTGTCCGTCGACGGGTCCGAAATAGCGGATGCCGAGAGCCTCGAAGAGGTTGGTGCTGCCGAGGGCTATGGTCTTGGCCACCTTGGTCATCCGTTGGAAGACCCCTTTCGAGCGCTGGCGCAGGCCCTCGCCGGAGTCGAGGCGCTGCCACACCTGCTCTTTGAGGCGGTTGTAGCGAGGCGACGAGGTGATGCGCATGAGGTAGTTGTTCAGTCCTCCCACGGCCTTGTCGATGGAGATGCCGTTGTCGTTGAGGATCACCAGGATATTGGCCTTGGAGAGTCCCACGTTGTTGAGGGCCTCGAAGGCCTCGCCGCCGGTGAGCGAGCCGTCGCCGATGACGGCGATATGCTTGCGTGAGGTGTTGCCCTGCATGCGCGAAGCTACGGCCATGCCGAGGGCTGCGGAGATGGAGGTGGAGCTGTGGCCGGTGCCGAAGGCGTCGTAGGGGCTCTCGCTCATCTTGGGGAAGCCGCTGATGCCGCCGTAGGTGCGTACGGTGGAGAACGCCTCTCGCCTGCCGGTGAGAATCTTGTGGGCGTAGGCCTGGTGTCCCACGTCCCAGATGAGTTTGTCGTCGGGGGTGTTGAAGACATAATGGAGTGCCACGGTGAGCTCGACGGTGCCGAGGCTCGAGGCCAGGTGGCCGGGGTGTGTCGACAGGGTGTTAACGATATAGGAGCGCAGTTCGTCTGCGACGGCTTGCAGTTCGCCGGGTTGCAGTTGTTTGAGGTCGGCGGGAGTATTGATATCGGTCAGTTTCATTAATCTTTTCTTTGGGAAGTTAAAGAATTAAAGAAGTTATCGCGCCTTGCGCTAGAAGTTAAAGCCAAATGTCCCAGCAGGTGCTAGTGGCTATAACTTCTTTAACTTCTATAACTTCATTAACTTCCATATTTAGATTAGAATTTATAAGCCGGGGCTGTTTTGGGCAGCGGGGAGAAGTCTTTGTTGAGTTTCTTGTCTTTCAGGCGACCCTGGGCGCCGTTGCGCAGTTCCCATTTGCCGTCGCTCCAGGCGTAGGCCAGCTCGACGCCCGACGGCACATAGTATTGGAAGAGCCCTTCCATGCCGGGGACTTGGGCTTCCACCTCGTCGAAGATGATCATCTTCTCCTTGTGTTCCTTCACCACGTCGACGGTCTGGTAGCGGTTGGTGCCCTTCACCTTCTCGCGTTTTTTCTCCACCTGCTGGACGTACTGTGTCTCGTAGGAGAGGTTGACCATGGCGTCGTTGGTGTATTCGAGGACGATGCGTCGTTGGTTGCGCATGCGGCGGAACAGCGGGGCGCCGAACTGAGGTATGCCGTTGCGGAACGTCACGGGCTCGATGATTTTGCGCTCGGTGATGTTGTCCACGCCGTTCCATCCGAGGAGTGTGTAGTAGGTGTGGCCGCTGGCGGTGGTCTGGATGATCTCCTGGTAGACGGCCCCGAGCCATTGGTCGGCCGAGAGCACCGTCTCCTCGCGGTTCATGATCTCGTCGGATTTGTCGTGGAGCAGCAGGTATTCGTACTCCTCCTCGCGCTCGTTGTAGAACTGTATGGCGCCGAAGCATTCGAACTCGCCGTTGTCGCGGATTACCGCCCAGGTGAAGATGCGGAGGAGTCCGTCGGGCGATGTCAGCACCGAGGCGTAGGATGGCAGCTGCCATTTCCACTTCTCCGAGTCTTCCTCGTCGAGGGCTTTGGACAGCAGCTGGATGGCCTCTTCCGAGGCCAGGTAGCGCTCGTTGTCGGTGGGTGCCGCGGCCACGCGCTCGATCAGTGCCGACAGGCGGCTCTGGTAGCTCTGCATCAGCGCTTTGTCTTGTGCCGAGCAAAATGAAAAATGAAAAATGAAAAATGAAAATAGGCTGGCGCATAAGATTTTGCGTAGCCGTACAGCGGTGGCCGGATGCTTCATTCTTAATTCTTTATTCTTCATTACTTCTATTTAACGCGATAGCGCGCGAAATATTTTATTCGCGCGCGAAAAATATTTTCCCCACTTCACTCTGGCAAAAACTTTTTTTGGTGGAATCAGTTTTTATTTGTATCTTTGCACCGTGAAATAAAGATAATCATGGCAACGATAACACTCAATTATGATGGACGTAGCAACGTGATGAAATATCTCATTGAGGCTATGTTGGCTGCAGGTGCAAAGATACATTATGCTGAGGGGAATTCACGCCACAATGTGGTTACTCCTGCGTTGCGCACCAAAATCAAAAAGGCGCGTGAAGAATCTGCTCGAGGCGAAACTGTCGGGTGCAGCTCACCCGAAGAAATGCAGCAATACTTTGATAGCTTATGATGTATACGAAGGATAGAATAGTTTAAAAGACATATTGAAGCGTTTTGAAGTAAACATTGATATTAGCTCTTTGACATCAGGTTCCGAGCGTTGCGGGACGAGTTGAACGTTGTGAATTGCTTGAAAAGTAAACATTGATATTAGCTCTTTGACATCCCGTGCGTGATATTAGCTCTTTGACATCTTAGTTGTTTCCAAAATGTTATTTTCTTAGTTGTGAATTGCTTGAAAAGTAAACATTGATATTAGCTCTTTGACATCTGGGTTTAATGGGCGTGGTGGTTTGAAAAAAAAACAAGTTTTTTTTGTCAGTTTAAAAAATAGTTGTATTTTTGCAGTCCGAATCAGCTGAGAACAACCCACGCAAGCTTCAGCCCGTGGCCGCCTGTTCTCAGTTGTTTATTTATATGGGATTGCGGTGTTTCTCAGTGTTTTAGTTATTGAGTAAAGGCGGAAGAAATGACGTCCGGTTTTCTCGACGAGGTTCTCTTCAACAGCCAAATAAAACACCTCGTTTCCTTCTTTACATTCAAAATAATAGTAGTGTCTGGCCGAAGGTTTCTCGAGGGTTTTTGTGTTTGGCTCGTGGGCCACAAGAGGGGCCTGCTTGAGAATATGCTGAAGCTTTGCCGAGAGATCCTTCCAGACGAAGTTCCTGTTGTTGGCTATATCGTTGGCGATGTGGCTTGTTGTCTTGGAGTCGAACAGCACATCCACCTTTTCCCCGTTGATAATTTTGGAGACAGGCGGCTTGGACTGGAACACCTTAAGGTTCTCGACAGCCGTTTTGCGCAGAGTTTTGTTGGCTGCAACCTTTTCGACGGCGGCGGTGATGGTTTCTTTGTCTGCCTGTGGAACCTTGTAGTAGGGGTGGCGGGGCGGGAACAGTGTTTCCTGGGCGCCGGGGTTGTTGTGAATTGCTTGAAAACATTGATATTAGCTCTTTGACATCAGGGCGGTGCAGCACTTATCGTGATATTAGCTCTTTGACATCTTAGTTGTTTCCAAAATGTTATTTTCTTAGTTGTGAATTGCTTGAAAAGTAAACATTGATATTAGCTCTTTGACATCTCCACACGGCCACCATTGGAGCTATGAAGAGTTGTGAATTGCTTGAAAAGTAAACATTGATATTAGCTCTTTGACATCAGGTTCACGGAAAAATCGAAATCGTATCTAGTTGTGAATTGCTTGAAAAGTAAACATTGATATTAGCTCTTTGACATCTACACGGCAAGGTGTTCAAATATACCGCCAGTTGTGAATTGCTTGAAAAGTAAACATTGATATTAGCTCTTTGACATCCGGCTGTGCCGGAGGCATGAAGTTCAAGGAGTTGTGAATTGCTTGAAAAGTAAACATTGATATTAGCTCTTTGACATCAGCAGCCGCGGAGGTGACGAAGTTCTTTGTGTTGTGAATTGCTTGAAAAGTAAACATTGATATTAGCTCTTTGACATCCGCTATCGATGAGATTAACAAGAAGTACAAGTTGTGAATTGCTTGAAAAGTAAACATTGATATTAGCTCTTTGACATCAGGCTGTAGCAGCCAAAGCCACCGAGGTGGGTTGTGAATTGCTTGAAAAGTAAACATTGATATTAGCTCTTTGACATCCAGTCGGGCGCCCTGGTGCCCAAAAAGGCAGTTGTGAATTGCTTGAAAAGTAAACATTGATATTAGCTCTTTGACATCAAGAGAAGAAACAAAATTCCTCTGCTGCTGTTGTGAATTGCTTGAAAAGTAAACATTGATATTAGCTCTTTGACATCACGATGTCAGCAATATAATGATAATCAATGTTCTGTTAGCTGTCAAAGGCTAAAAAATCCCGCTCTTCGGGGCGGGATTTTTTGTTTGTGGTGATTGATTTTTCAATTCTAGAATAACTCCAACTGTTGTCCAGGAGCGTTGGGCTCGACCTCCTTTTTGGCAACGAAGAGTTCAATCTCCGAAACTGTTTGTCTGTGATGGTCAGGCAGCCAACCTGTCCGAAGGCGGGGAGAGCGGCCTTGACGCGCTTGAGGTGCACGTCGGCATTTAACTGCGGCGTTGTTGTCGAGCAGGGCGGCCATTACGCCGTGGGTGAGGGTAATCTGTCGGTGGTCGAGCACCACGACGCCGATGTCCTCGATGGGTATCGTTGCCTGCTTCTCTGGCTCGTCATCGTGCTTTTCCAGTTTGACCACCAGCTGCCCGTTGCGTAGCGAGAGATATGCAGGATGCGAAAAACAGAGGGCGCGCTTGATCATTATTATTTAGTATTCTCCTGTTTGTACTATACGGCCAATATGGTTTATTCGTACTTTAACAATGCCATTCAAAGCATTAATACTATTGATTCTTTTCCAGGTTATATCTTTTAGTTCATTCTTTGTGTCAATGGTTGTCTCCAGATGATGACGGAACCAGTAATCCTTGCTGGAAAGTTTCTGCACTCGGAATAAGTTGGGGCTTATTTGGCTGTAGTTGCGCTCATCTGTGAGGTCAATCTCGTTGGGGTCAAAGCCTTGTGAGGGATTGGGAAACACAAAGTACTCGTTTTGTTTCATTGTGAACAAAAACTGCCACCCTTTGTCTTTGTTGTATTCTTTGTCTATGGCAGGCAAACCTAACTCGACAACACGTGCGACAGCCTCGTAGAACGATACAATGTGTTCTTGCAGGTTACCGTCGGCATCGCGAAATATTGCAATATGGTGGTTATTCCTAAGATTGACGTAGTCTGCAGGCAAGGGATTGCCATTAGCATCAAGTATGAGTTTACCGTCTTTGTCATGTTTGTAATGCAAAGGCTCGCCAGGTATGCTCTCCACGATAGTCACACGTTTGATGTCGATGCCCTTGTCTCGATTAAGCCAGATGGAATTGCTGTCGAGGTTGGCAAATGCTTTGCCTGCGTCACCACCAAACTCTTTGAGACGTGCTTCAAGTATCCGGCGGATTCCCTCGTCTTTTACTTTCTCAA
The DNA here is from genome assembly GCA_902774395.1 of uncultured Bacteroidota bacterium. Taxonomy (GTDB): domain Bacteria; phylum Bacteroidota; class Bacteroidia; order Bacteroidales; family P3; genus Colimorpha. The sequence goes on along the minus strand of CACYIK010000001.1, from coordinate 259,091 downwards.
GATTCAGACTTTTGTCTACAGGTTTGCGGATGGTGAATTGTCTTTCGAATTCTTGTATGGTCACCTTTTCTGGGATGCATTCAGTTTGTTCTTTATTAATCCAGATTGGGTTCTTTGCGAGGCTGTTCTTTCCGGTAAAAGCTTTTTGGGGGTCGCCGCCATGTTGAGAGAGACGCTCATATAACAAATCCTGATATATTGGATTTTTTACCAATGCTATCATTTCGGCCGTCATCTTGCTACCAACGGCAATCTCTTTGGTAATAGGATGCAGGGCGCTGCCATAGACATTCTCCATGTGCAGTTGCCCTCTAGGGGTCAACTGAATCTTCTTGTTATATCCGCATTTCTTCTTAGTGATGTTTGTGTTGCGGGTCACCACTTTGTTCTTTGCTTTGGTAGATACAAGTATCATATCAAGATGCCGTTGGGCTTCTGAGCGGAAATTGCCGGGGATTGGTGATTTGAAGCGCAGGTGGTTGTTCGCGTCGCGTTCAAGATATTTGTATTCTATCAGTTTTATTTCTTCGCTGCTGCCGCGAGCGTTGAGGTGGTTAAGATAGTTGATGTATATGGGTTTGGTGAATGCAATTGTTAGTGCGTCCATTGCATGGTGGCGATGGTCGTTGCGTTTGGTCCAATCGGTGATTCGTCGTATTTGCTGGCCGTCTCTTCCTTTGATAATGGTTGTGAGCCCTAGCTGTTTATACTTGTCCCAGTTGAGCTCTTGCATGACATCGACCAACTGCCAATCCTGACGGAGGCGGTCGGTCACGCTACCTGTTGTCGCTGTAACAATCCGGACCACTTCGTGCAACATCTCTTGTGCTTTTCTGGAGATGTATTGTGTGTTCCTCAAGTCGCGGTCGATAAAGTCTTCTGGTATATCGGGTTCTGACATCTTCAGCTTTCGTGCCTTTGCCATAGAGATGGCTCCGCACTTGAGCAGATTGCTTACTCTGTCATTATAGCCAGCCATACCCTCTTCCCCATATTTCTGCCTGACAAAGTCGATGGCCGTAGAGTTGCCTTTCTCTATGTTGATGCTACGGTATTCCAAAGTCTTATTGGAGTAGGAATCATCGAACAAACGAGCCTGTGGTATGATGTGCTCGATGTCTATTTCCTTGCTGAATAGTTTCTCTTGTGGGATGTATTGGTTTGAATAGAGTGTCTTGTAGCCATTGCTGGCCAACTCCTTGTATAACCGATAACGTATTATGTCGTTTCGACTTACGTGGATTAGGCCGAATTCCTTTTGAAGGATTTCGCGGTATTGCTCAGTTTCGTGCGTGTTGCGATTTATGGCGTCCGTCATTGTTTTGCGCTCAAGGGCATTCTTCTTGAGTTCGCGGGCAAGTTCGATTCTAACCTCGTCGGGACGGCCGTAGGTGTCTATTACCTCGTTTACGACATTGACCATCTGGTTTAATATTTTTTCCACAACAGGATTGCGCAAACTGTTTTTAGGAACACTTTCAAGATGGTCTTTTAGTTGTCGCTTTTCGTTCTCCTCCTTAGTGATCGACTGCTCGGAGTGATTGTAACCGGCAAGAGAGCATGCTTCGCTATATACATGCCCTGCGGTCATGAAGGGAAGGATGTTTTTTATGGCTTTGCTGGAGAGGTTGCAATAGTTGTCTTCAAAATGAATGTTGGCGAATAGGCGGGCATATTCTTTAGGCATGTTGAGCATCTGCATGATGCGCTTCACCAGTTTCTCGTCGCCGGTGGCGGAATTGTCGCTTTCAAAAGAATAAATAAGATGCCATAAACGCATCAGAGGCTCTTGTTCGGTATCGCTGGCGTCGGTATTGAAAGTAAGCCAATCGGTGGCAAATCCCAATCCGCCGAATACCATCCGTACAATTTCCACGGTTTCTTTGGCCGATAGTTTTGCGAAATCATATTCCCCGTGTCCGCTAACCGATACTATCTCCTGTGCGGCAGACAGCAAGCGTGCCATTGTGCGGTCTCCTTCAAGAGCCGCAAAATTCATGTCTATCCCTCTTGTTTTTGCAAACAGCAGTTTAAGAGCGTCGCTTTTGCTGAGTTTTTCTTTGTATTGTAGCTCTTGCGCTAACAACGCTTTCTGATCTTCATTGAGTACGTACTCTTCGTTGTCAATAGTTATGACAACATTGTTAAGCATTTGCCATATCTTGAAGCGCTGAAAGAGTGGGGATGACTTAGGACATACTTTCCTTTTCTCAAAAGAACAATTGGCAACAAGCCATTTCTGGGATTTCAGCCGTCGTTGATAGAAGATGATGATGTCTCTTATCTCGTGTTTGATTTCTGGGGTCAATTCTGCATGGTGTTTCGCCTGCGTCTCCCATAACTGCTCAAATTCGTCCAAATAATCTTGGCGATAGAAAGGTTTGTTTTTCAAGCTGGCATTGGGATTGCTGTCCAATTGCCGCATTAACCATTGCCCTATGGTTTGCTTATTAATATATAGTATTTTACTTCTATCGCTTATGGCTCCAAGATAACCGCTACTGCCATTAATCTGACCATTTATTTCACTTATTACCGTGGCCAGTTCTTCTTCCGTCAGCGCCCGTTCGAGAGCCTCGTTTCGGAGTTTGTATATCTTTTCTGCTTTTTCAATTCTATTGCCCTTGATGTCGGCGGCAAAGATATTGTATTTCTTACGGAACATGTTCGATGTTCCGGTCTTGCTTTGGTTGGCAATGGCTGTTCTAAACTCGTTAGTTAAGATAGACTTGTGTTGCTTGTATTGAAATGCCCATACTTGGTCAAGTTCTGCTTCCAAGTCCGAACGATAAAAGTCTGGAATATTATGTTTTCCTTCTTTAATGAGTTGGTAGGCGTATTGTCCGGGAGTTAGGTTGGAGTCATAAATCTCTTTTGCCACATCAAGGCTGCTGACAAAATGGCCTCCTTCGTCGTTCTTCATCTTTCGGTTACTTTTGTAACCTCTCTTTTTGTTGAGCATCAGCAGCACCCGGGCGAATTGCTCGAGCGTTATTTCTTCTGATGCTGCCTTTGCCCGAAGTCTGTATGTTTCGAAAGTACTATTGTTGGTGCTCTCCGAAAGGATTGTGGCATCAGTTATCCACCCTTGCTCTTTCAGTAATGCAATTAAATTGTCTCTACGGAGTTTGTATCGTTGTAAATTACGCCGCATACTACGCTTCTGCGTTCTGTCAGCAGTTGTTGTGATGGGAGCGCCTTTCCCAAAATTTGTCTGCTCGTCTACAGTAAGTGGGTTTACACGAACACCAAGACGTATGATTGACGAAGTCTCATCGTTGCTCTCACGTTCATTTACCATTGCCCAACCGATACTGGTCGTGCCAAGATCGAGTCCTAAGATTTTTTTCATAGATGTCTATTTTGATGGTGCAAAGATACGTTTTTTCTGTGTGTTGACAAAATTTATTTTGCCAGTTCAAAAATAAGTCGTATTTTTGCATCACTTTTCAAGCAATTCACAATAAGGATTATTCCGTTGTGAAAACTATCAAGGGGGCGGGAGACTCGATCTTCCGTCGCCTTTTTTTATAAAAGTGTCATCTTGGACACTTTTTTGAATGATATATTCCATCTATATAATGTTGTCCTATAAATAAAATACATCTCATATATTGCTAATTTATTTATATTTACAAAGAATTCTATTCAGAAAGTGTGTCAGTGTAAAATATTTTATGTATATTCCCACCGTATCTACTACGAAAAAGTTCGTTACGAAAAAATACGTAATAGGGAAAACCCTTTCAAAAGGTAGGGTGTAAATAAGTTTTGACACATCGCTTTCTTTTATTATCTTTGTAATTATTATAAAAGTAATAATAATGAACATAATAAATGGTAATATGATGAAAATAAGTTCTTTAGTAGGTTGATACCACTAGGTGGAATGAGCGTGGTGGCGTCTCTCCGAGACGCGGAGAGGAGGAGGTGGTGCTTGGTACCCCACACTTCCGTGTGGGGTTACTGAGGGAACGTCCCTACGGGACGAATAAGAGGATGGGTATACGCATGGCGTGGTTTTTTGCTGGATTTGAATCAGCGGTGCTCAATGCCATTACTTACGGTCAGGCAGATTGAAAGTACGTCCCTACGGGACGAATCAATGAAAAAAATTTTTGCTATGTCGCTTTCTTTTCCTATCTTTGCATTTTATATTGTACGTATAAAAGATGGCGAAGAACAACATTGACAATCTGATAGTCATTGGCGATAGGGTGCTGATAGAGCCTTCGATGGCCACGAAGAAGACCAAAGGGGGACTGCTGCTGCCTGCCGGCTATCAGGAGAAAGAGGAGGTGCAGACGGGCTATATCCTCAAGTGCGGTCCCGGCTACCCCCTACCCTCTTCCTCGGACGGCGAGGACTGGAACCCCGCCGACCGCGAGCCGCGCTACCTGCCGCTGCAGGTGCGTCCCGGCGACATGGCTATCTTCCTGCTGAAGAACGCCGTGGAGATAAAATACGACGGCAAGAAATACTTCATCGTGCCGCAGAACGGCATACTGATGGTGGAACGCGAAGAATTTTGAAAACCTCCCGCCTTCGGCGTAATCTATAAATCAGAAAATGGATTTACGGATTTCCGCGAAGCGGGGAAACAAAAAAAAGATATGACATCTAACGAGATAAGAAAAGCCTTTTTAGACTATTTTGAGAGTAAGGATCACCATGTGGTGCCCAGCGCCCCCATGGTCATCAAGAACGACCCGACGCTGATGTTCACCAACGCCGGCATGAACCAGTTCAAGGATATCTTCCTGGGCAACCAGCAGCGCCAGTGGCCCCGCGCCACCGACAGCCAGAAGTGCCTCCGCGTCAGCGGCAAGCACAACGACCTCGAAGAGGTGGGCCACGACACCTACCACCACACGATGTTCGAGATGCTGGGTAATTGGTCGTTTGGCGACTACTTCAAGAAAGAGGCCATCGCCTACGGCTGGGAGTTCCTCACCGAGGTGATGAAGATCAACAAGGACTGGCTCTACGTCACCGTCTTCGGCGGCGACGAGAAGGAGGGTCTCGAGATGGATATGGAGGCCTACAATTTCTGGAAAGAGCATATCAGCGAGGACCGTATCCTGCGCGGCTCGAAGAAGGACAACTTCTGGGAGATGGGCGACCAAGGTCCCTGCGGTCCCTGCTCCGAGATACATGTGGACATCCGTCCCGACGAGGAGAAGGCCAAAGTGCCCGGCAAAGACCTCGTGAACAAGGACAACCCCCAGGTCATCGAGATATGGAACCTCGTCTTCATGCAGTTCAACCGCAAAGCCGACGGTACCCTGGAGCCGCTGAAGGCCAAGCATATCGATACCGGTATGGGCTTCGAGCGCCTCTGCATGGTGATGCAGGGCAAGCGCAGCAACTATGACACCGACGTGTTCCAGCCCCTCATCCAGGAGATTGCCGCCAAATGTGGCAAGAAATACGGTGACAACGAGGATGCCGACATCGCCATGCGTGTCTGCGCCGACCACCTGCGTGCCGTGAGTTTCAGCATCGCCGACGGCCAGCTGCCCTCCAACGTGAAGGCCGGCTACGTCATCCGCCGCATCCTGCGCCGTGCCGTGCGCTACGGCTACACCTTCCTCGGCTTCACCGAGCCTTTCATCAACACCCTCGTCCCTACCCTCGTGGGTCAGATGGGTCACCAGTTCCCCGAACTCAAGAAGCAGCAGGAGCTCATCCAGCGCATCATCCTCGAAGAGGAGCAGGCCTTCCTGCGCACGCTGGCCGGCGGCATCAAGCGCTTCAACGACTACCTCACTCAAACAATCAAGCAATCAGGCAATAAAACAATAGACGGTGCCTTCGCCTTCGAGCTCTTCGACACCTATGGCTTCCCCATCGACCTCACGCAGCTGATGGCCGGCGAGAAAGGCTGGACGGTGGATATGGCGGGCTTCGAGAGAGGTCTGCAGGAGCAGAAAGAGCGCTCGCGCGGTGCCGCGAAAGTGGAGAGTGACGACTGGCAGGAGCTGCTGCCGGGTGTGGAGGAGGAGTTCGTGGGCTACGACATGCTCGAGGCCGACGTGCGCATCGCCCGCTACCGCAGGGTGAAAGCCAAAGACAAAGAGTTCTACCAGCTGGTCTTCGACCGCACCCCCTTCTATGGCGAGAGCGGTGGACAGGCAGGCGACACCGGCGAATTGAAAATTGAAAATTTAAAATTGAAAATTGTCAATACGAAAAAAGAGAACGGGCTGATTGTTCACATTGTTGACGCAGAAGAGTTCTCTGCCCTCAATTCTCAATTCTCAATTCTCAATTCTCAATTCAAAGCATCCGTGGATGCATATAAGCGTCAGGCGACGGCCTGCAACCACTCGGCTACGCACCTGATGCACTATGCTCTGCGCCAAGTCCTGGGCGACCATGTGGAGCAGAAGGGCTCGAGTGTCGACGCCGACCGTCTGCGTTTCGACTTCAGCCACTTCGCCAAGCTCAGCCATGAGGAGATCCGCGACGTGGAGCGCCGCGTCAACGCGATGATACGTCAGTGTCTGCCCCTCGAGGAGCACCGCGCCATGCCTATCGCCGAGGCCCAGAAGCTGGGCGCCATGGCCCTCTTCGGCGAGAAATACGGCGACAAGGTGCGTGTGGTGAAGTACGGCCCCAGCATCGAGTTCTGCGGCGGTACCCATGTGGCCAACACCGGCATGATTGGTTCCTTCCGTATCGTCGCTGAGGGCGCCATCGCCGCCGGCATGCGCCGTATCGAGGCCGTCACCGCTGCCGCTGCCGAGCGTTATGCCGACGAGCAGCAGGAGATGATAGCGTCGCTCACCGACATGTTCAAGGGTACCAAAGACCTGGCCGCTTCCATCGCCAAGCTGCAGGAAGAGAATGGAAAATTGAAAATTGAAAATGGTAAATTGAAAGAGGAAAAGGCCGCTGGTGTAGCTAAGGGCTTTGGCGACAGGCTGAAGGCCTCCCCCATCCTCGTCGAGCGTGTCGATTTCGACGTCAACACCGTCAAGGATGCCATGATGGCCCTCCGCAACGACAACCCCAACATGGCCATGGTGCTGGGCAGTGTCACCGACGGCAAGCCCGCCCTGCTTATCGTGCTGGGAAAGAGCCGTGTGGATGGCGGCCTGAATGCCGGACAGATGGTGCGCACCCTCGGTAAGGAGATACAGGGTGGTGGCGGCGGACAGCCCCATTTCGCCACCGCTGGCGGCAAGAACCCCGACGGCCTCGACAAGGCCCTGGCACTTGCAAAAACCTTAATTGAGGCGTAATAACGTAATAACGTGATTACGAAATAACGAATAACGAAAACCTTTAAAACAACAATACTATGGATTTACAGACCATCACAAGCCTGATGCTTTCGTCCGACTACAAGGACAGAATGAAAGCCGAGTACTATCATCTGATGAACCGCAAGGAGAATCTTGAAGCCGTCATCAAGCTATGGGACAGCGGCAAGCTGCCCTTCACTCCTGACTGCCCCCGCAGCATCTACGACCTGCAGCTCCGTGCCATGAACGACTACAAGGCCGTGCTCGAAGCCCGCGCCAAAATCGAGAAGATAGTCCTCTAAGGAGCCGGGAACCGTTATGCCATTGACCTTCGACCTCAAAGCCACCTGCAGCGATGCCCGTGCGGGCGTCATCCATACCGACCACGGCGACATTGAGACCCCTATCTTCATGCCCGTCGGTACCGTCGGTTCAGTTAAAGCAGTGCATCAACATGAGTTGCGTAATGATATTGGTGCTCAGATTATTCTAGGCAATACCTATCACCTCTATCTGCGTCCGGGATGCGACCTGCTGCGACAGGCTGGAGGACTGCATAAGTTCAATGGATGGGAGCGTCCGTTGCTCACCGACAGCGGAGGCTTTCAGGTCTTTTCGTTGGCCGACAACCGCAAAATCAAGGAGGAAGGCTGCACGTTCAGAAGTCATATCGACGGCAGCAAACACCTCTTCACGCCCGAGAGCGTGATGGACATCGAGCGCATCATCGGAGCCGATATCATGATGGCCTTCGACGAGTGTGCCCCGGGCGACAGTGACCACCGCTATGCCAAACGTTCAATGGAACTTACGCATCGTTGGCTCGACCGTTGCATTAAGCGTTTCAACGAGACGGAACCTCTCTACGGACACCACCAGGCGCTCTTCCCCATCGTGCAGGGATGCCAGTATGAGGATTTGAGAAAAATCTCTGCCGAGTATATCGCCAGCAAGGACCCCGAGGGCTGCGCCATCGGCGGTCTTGCCGTGGGCGAGCCCACCGAGGTGATGTACCAGATGATAGAGATTGTCAACGCCATCCTTCCCAAGGACCGTCCGCGCTACCTGATGGGTGTCGGCACCCCACAGAACCTCCTTGAGGCCATCGAGCGCGGCGTGGACATGTTCGACTGTGTGATGCCCACCCGCAACGGCCGCAATGGCCTGTTGTTCACCGCCGAAGGCACCATCAATATCAAGAACAAGAAGTGGGAGAGCTGCTTTGAACCCATCGACCCCACCTCCTCTGCCGAGGCCGACCGGGTATATACCCTCGCCTATCTGCATCATCTTATCCGTGCCGAGGAGATACTCGGACTGCAGATTTGTTCCATCCACAACCTACGATTTTATTTATGGCTCGTCGGCGAAGCCCGCCGCCATATCCTTACCGGTGACTATGCCACCTGGAAAGGCTCTATGGTACAGAAGCTTGGCCGCCGCCTATAACCTATCAAATCCGTATCAACACCGTACCAACACCGTATCATCTCCTACCATAGTAGGAGTTGGGTAGGAGTTGGTACGGTGTTGGTAGGGTCTTCGTAGGTGGAAATGAGGGAGTTGGGTGGTGGTGTTGAATAGTTGTTGATATTTATACTTTCGCGGGGGACTGGCGCGCACGTATTATTTGTATTTTTGTACACTAAAAAACATGTGCACAAATGTTTGACTTTTCTTTGTTTCTGACTGATAAACAATCTATTGGTTTTGCTATCCTCATGGTGTTGGCAATGATTATTTGCTGCCTCTACTATGGGCTGATTTATTTCCGTGTGGGTCGCTGGCACCGCACTGTGCCTGCCGGCGAGGGCTCCGGAAACCTCTCGAAGGAGGCCCTTCCTCCTGTCTCCGTGGTTCTTACGGCCCGCAATGATGCCTCCTGGCTGAAGGAGAATCTGGTGTATCTGCTCGAGCAGGACTATCCCGACTTCGAGGTGGTGGTGGTGGACTACCTGAGCCACGACGACACCCAGTTTGTCCTTAAGTTGCTGAAAGACTACTATCCCCACCTGAAGGTTGTGCCATTCAAGGAGGATGTCAACCTCTTCCAGGGGAAGAAATATCCGCTGTCGATTGGTATCAAGAGTGCCAAGAACGACATCTTGCTGCTGGCCGACCCCGACTGCACGCCGAAGAACATGCAGTGGCTGCGTGGCATGGCTAAAGGATACCTTAACAAGGAAACGCAAATTGTGCTGGGCTTCTGCGGGTTGAAGCGCACCAAGGGTCTACTCAGCCTCATGCAGCAGTATGACAACCTCTGCTACAGCTCCAATTACCTTGGATGTGCCCTCTTGGGTCATCCCTATACCGGCAGCGGGCGTAACCTGAGTTATCGACGCAATTTCTTCTTCAAGCAAGGCGCCTTCATCAACCACTACAATGTCGCCGGCGGCTCGGACGATCTCTTTGTGTATCAGAATGCTGAGAAGGGCAATACGGCGGTGTGTATAGGCAGCGACGCCTGTCTGAGCACGGAGCCCAAGAAGAGCTTCGGCCAGTGGCATCGTCAGCGTCTGGACCGTGTGTCGACGCGCAACCGCCACAGTGTGAAGAGCCGTCTGATGGAGGATGTGCTGCCGCTGGCCAACGTGGCCTTCTATGCCATGGCGGTGCTTTTGCTCTTGGCGGGCACCCTCCCATGGACGGTGGTGGCCATCGCGGTGTTGTTGAAATGGGGATGGCAGATATTCTCGTTTGCCCAGCTGTGCAAACGGTTTGACGGTGGTCTGACCTACTTGGCGGCACCTTTTTTAGAAATTTATTTTATCATTGCAAATACTATTTTGGTCTTAACGCCGTTAGATAACAATAGAAAATTCGGGAAATAAAGTTTCTTGAATACAGGTTGTTGGTTATCGAATCGTTGCAACAATGGAAGCCAATTGCGAACAAAATAGTCGTCTGCAGCGTGACTATCAGTTAGTTTGCGAGGCCCGCGACAAGGGCAGCCATCGGGCGTATGCCGACTTGATGGCGTCTTATCGTGAGCCGTTGTACTTGTTGTTGCTTCGCATGACGAGGAACACCACCACGGCGTCGGATCTGACGGTGGAGACCTTCAGCAAGGCTTTCCTTCAGCTGAATCGCTACGCCCCCACGGGGACCTTCAGTTCGTGGCTTTTTTCCATCGGCGTGAACACCTATATCGACCATCTGCGCAAGCGCAAGATCGACACGGTGTCGCTGAACAGCATCACGCGTACCGGTGAGAACGATTTTATCGAATACCAGATACCGTCGTCGCAGCCGAATCCCGAGGAAATGATGATCCGCATGCAGCGCGATGCCGCGCTGAAAGAGATAGTGTCGCAGCTGAAAGCGCCCTATCGCCAGATTGTGGAACTGCGCTACTATGAGGACCTCTCCTACGAGGAGATTGCCGAGCGGCTCAAGTTGCCGCTGGGCACGGTGAAGGTGCGACTGATGAGAGCCAAGGCACTGCTGACCAGTATAGTGGAGAAAAGAGGAGGGGAAATTTAGTGAGGAGTGAGGAGTGATGAATTATGAATTATGAGTGATGAATTATGAGTGATGAGTGATGAATGATGAATTATGAGTTATGAGTGAGGAGTGATGAATATTAAATTATGAAACGGGTATTGATGATCATAGGGACTTTGTTGATATCGTCGGCTGCGATGGCCGACGGGTTGAAGACGTCGTCGGAGGCCTCTGCTGCCGACGACGGTGTTCCGAGGCGTCGGACGACCGGACTTTCAGTCTTCGCCAACGCCGGTGCCTTCTGGGCCGACGACGTCAATGCCAATTTCTATTCCGGTCGTCCTGAAAATGCAAATACCATCAACCGTGTTCTTTACAGTGAAACCTACGGCAACAAAATATGGGCAGACCTGAAGACTGCCGGGTTCATCTCGTCGGCCATCGGCAGCAAGAACGAGCTTCAGGTGGTCGAGTACCCCGAGATGTACTACCGTACGTCTCTGCAGTATGGTCTGGGTTTCCGTTATGATTATGAGAGTGGTTTCGGCTGGTTGCTGCGTTTCGACATAGCACGCGCCCAAGCCATCGGCGCCTTCAACCTCAGCAGTACCAATGGTACGGGTATCCTCACCAACAACGGCCGCTATATCCGTTGTGGCATTCTGGGCAACGAGGACCGTATCAACATAGACTTCGCGTTGTCGCGCACTGCCTACCTCGGCAACAACCTCAGTCTGGAGGTGGACCTCGGTGTCAGCCTGAACAATACCAAGGTGCGGGAGAACCTGATGGAGATTGCCGGGGCGAACTACAGCATCCTCGACATCTGGGGAGGACAGTCGCCCAGCTCCTATACGGGCACTTATGAATATGTCAACCAGGGAGGCCTGGGCTGGGGTGTCTTCATGAGTGGTTTCATCGGCTACGAGATGGAGGGTGTAGGCGCCATCAAGGCGGGCTACACTTGCCATCACTCGAAAATCACCCTCGAAGGCTATACCGCCATGGGATGGGTGCATTGTCTGACAGTAAGATTTGAAATCAATAACTTTAGTTTTTTATAAATGATAACCTTTACCAAATTAGCAGAAAGCGACCATTCGCATTTTGCGCAAGAGTTGTTCGAAGAGGCGTTTCCCGAGCAGGAGCGCCCGCCCTTCTCTAGTCTCCGGCATAGAGATGCCGGCAAATTCCATTTCCTCGTGGCCGAGAACGGCGACGACCCGGTGGGCATCCTGACCTACTGGACTTTCGAAGACCTTATCTATATAGAGCATTTCGCCATAGCGGAAGAACTGCGTAACCAGGGACTTGGCAAGGCGGCGTTCCTCAACTTCCTCTCGCAGCAGCAGGAGCAGGTGGTGCTCGAGGTGGAGCACCCCAACACCGAGGAGGCTGACCACCGTGTCGAATTCTATGCCAGCATGGGTTTCTTCCAGAATCCCCAAGAATATGTGCAACCTCCTTATCGTGAGGGCGGTAAAGAGGTCCCGATGATTATTATGTCGAAATATGAGCTTGACGATGACGAATTTTGTGAAATTAGGGACCTTTTATATAGGGAAGTGTACGGAATAAATTGAAAATTGAGAATGGAAAGTTGAAAATTTATTCTGTACAATCGATTGAAAGATAGTAAGGTGTAGGATTGCCGAAAAAATATTTGAAAAAAAATTTGGTCAGTATCTAAAAAGTTCGTACTTTTGCACCCGATTTCGAGAGAAAAAGAGTAGAAATCGAAGATGGCTCCTTAGCTCAACTGAATAGAGCATCTGACTACGGATCAGAAGGTTGCAGGTTTGAATCCTGCAGGAGTCACAAGGAAGAGAGAACAGCGATGTTCTCTCTTTTTTATTTAAAAAAAATTTGGCCATGTGGGGCAAAGTATGTATTTTTGCAAATCAAATCATGGGGACATGAAAAAGGGTATTACCATAATAATGTTGTTTCTAGCCGTCAGTCTCACGGCGTTAGCCCGTGTAGAGGGTGATACGTTGTGGATTGGCCGGATGGTGGATTTTGTGGAGAACCTGGGCCAGTGGGATTCGAGGGTGAGATTCGAAGCGCAGCTGCACGACGGTGCCTTATTCCTCGAGGAGGAGGGTGTGATGGTGGCGCTGAGGGAGCGTCATGGCCATCCCGGAATGGGAGCAGGTGACGGCGCCGGAGACCGCGGACATGCCTATAGGATGCGCTTCGTTGGCGGGACTTCTGTTGTGCCTGTGGGCAGCGAGCGTCAGGAAGGCTACAGCAACTACTACCTTGGTGACGACCCGGCGCGGTGGCGCTCGAAGGTGAGCAGCTATGCCGCGGTGCGTTACGACGAGATATGGCCCGGCGTGTCGTTTGAACTCTTTGGCGGCCAGAAGGTGTTGAAATACAACTTTATTGTAGAGCCTGGCGCCGATGCTTCGCAGATAGTGATGGAGTATGAGGGAGTCGACGACATGCACGTGAGCGGCAAGACCGGCGCTCTTATCATCGAGACCTCCGTGCGCTATATCGTGGAGTCGAAGCCATACGTCTATCAGGTCTATGGCGCGGGTCATGAGGTGCGGATAACGAGCCGTTGGAAGGTCAAGGAAGTGGAGAGTGGAAAATGGCGGGTATGGATTGAAATTGGCGAGTACAACCATAATAAGAAGTTGATTATCGACCCCCTGCTGCTGTTCTCCACCTACACGGGTTCCACCGCCGACAACTGGGGCACCACGGCGGCCTACGACTCGGAGAAGAACGCCTATACGGCAGGCCTGGTGTTCGGCACGGGCTATCCCGTGTCGACGGGTGCCTACCGTGTGACGCCGGCTGGCGGCGTGGATGTGGGAATCTTCAAGTTCGACGCCACAGGCCAGAACCGCCTCTTCGCCACCTATCTGGGTGGCTCGTCGGCCGACATGCCGCACAGCCTCTTCGTTAACACCTTCGACGAGCTGATAGTCTTCGGCACCACGGGCTCCACTGATTTCCCCGTGACCGCCGGCGCTTATCAGACGACGCACGGGGGCGGCACGCAGGTGGACTATGAGCGTACGTCGGACATCCGTTTCAGCAATGGCAGCGACATCTTCGTCAGCCGTCTGAGTGCCGACGGCAGCCAGCTCCAGGCCTCGACCTATGTGGGTGGATCGGGCAACGACGGACTGAACTACTATCAATATTTCAATACGGGCAGCAACCCCTATGCCGTCATCATGGGCGGCAACGATTCGCTATACTATAACTATGGTGACGGTGCCCGTGGCGAGATTATCACCGACAACCTGAACAATGTCTATGTGGGGAGCACGACGATGAGCTCGGATTTCCCCACGACGGCCGGCAGTGTGCAGCCCGTCAGTGGCGGCGCCCAGGAGGGTGTGGTCTTCAAGCTGGACCACAACCTGAAGAATATGCTCTGGAGCACCTATCTGGGTGGTTCCGGCAACGACGCCGTCTATTCCATCGATGTCGACAGTTCCTACAACCTGCTGGCCTGCGGCGGTACGGGAAGCACCAACTTCCCCGTGACGGCCACGGCCTGGCAGCAACACTATGGTGGCGGCTCGGCCGACGGCTTCGCCTGCAAGATATCCTCCAACGGCGAGCGCCTGATGGCGTCGACCTTTGTTGGTGACGAGGCCTACGATCAGCTCTATTTTGTACGTACCGGAAAACGTGACGAGGTCTTCCTCTTCGGGCAGACGGAGCCCCTGAACCACAGCACCTTTATCTATAATGCGGGCTACAGCGTCTTCAACAGCGGCATGTTGCTGCTGCGTATGGCTCCCGACCTCGGCGGCCGGGTGTGGAGCACCCTTTTCGGCACGCCGGGACGTATCAACCTCTCCCCTACGGCTTTTGCTGCGGATATCTGCAACCGCGTCTATGCTGCGGGATGGGGTCGCGACTTCGTGAACTACAACGGCGTTCGTTGGTACACCGCCGGCACCACGGGCATGGAGACCACGGCGGGGGCGTTCTGTGACTCGACCGACGGTCAGGACTTCTATATCATCGCCATCGACGAGAATGCCGGCAGTGTCGACTATGCCACCTTCTTCGGCGAGATGCACGACTCGACGCATTACAGTAGTGGCGGCGACCATGTCGACGGCGGCACGTCGCGTTTTGACCGTCTGGGAACGCTCTATCAGTCGGTCTGTGGGTCGTGCGGCGGCACGCAGGGATTCCCTCATACCGCCAATGCCTGGAGTGCCACCAACCACTCGTCGAACTGCAACAACGCCCTCTTCCGTTTCAATGTCACCGACGACTTCCCCGTGGCCGAGTTCATCCCTCCTGCCGCAGGATGCGCTCCCTATCATGTGAACTTCCGCAATACTGGCCGTGGGACGGCTTTCCATTGGGACTTCGGCGACGGCGCCTCCTCCACCGAAGCCAATCCGTCGCACACCTACAGTGCGGGAGGCATCTATACCGTCACTCTCATTGCCACGATGCCCGACGGCTGTTCCACGGCCGACACGCAGCGCCATACGCTGCATGTCATCGGCAGTGGTACCAGCGCCTTCGCCCCCCAGATAGCTTGTGACAGCACGCCGGTGCAGATTGGTGTGCAGCCGCAGTTGGGTGCCACCTACCAGTGGCTTACCGACGGTGTTAGCGACCCCTCTGTTGCCAATCCGTGGGTCTACCATGCAGGCACCTATCTGCTGCGAGTGTCGGCGCCGGGCTGCTCAGAGGTTGATACCTTCAGGGTCGACACTTATGTGCTCGTCGACCAATGGCAGGTTACGGCCATCTCGTGCCACGACTCCGCCGACGGCAGTCTCACCTTACAACTTGGTGCGAGTGTGGACCCCGACTCCGTCACCATTACCCTCACTCATCACTCGTTACTCATCACTCCATCCATCGCCGGACGTACCTACACTTTCAGTGGGCTGGCGGCCGGCTCATACCATCTCACTGCCAGTGGCTATGGCTGTATGTATGAGCGCGACTTTGAACTCGACAATCCTCCCCTGCCCTACTATGAGAAGCGTGTGTCGCCGCCGCTCTGCAGCGACAGCTGTGAGGGATGGGTCGAGATACGCTACAACTTCAGCGTTATTCCTGAAATCCCTGTCCTCGATACCCTTATTGAAGGGCTCTGCGAGGGGACACACCTGACGAGCCTTGTGTCGCTGGGATGCCCCTTTGTCGACACCTCTGTCATTAGCCGCAGTCACCTCCTCGACAGCCTCCATGTCTGGGCCGACAGGACGGAGATATATGTTGGCGAAAGCGTCGGTCTGCATGCCTCTGTGGGACCGGGAGTGTCAGGCGTGAGCTACCTGTGGAGTCCCGCCACCGACCTGGATCGTCCCGATATTCCCAACCCCGTGGCGACACCTGTCGACACGCTGGCCTGCTACACCGTCACCGCCTCCACAGACGAAGGCTGTGAGGCTGTGGACAGCCTCTGTCTGCACGGCACATCCATCATCTGTGGTGCCCCGGAATACATCATTCCCAACGCCTTCACCCCCAATGGTGACGGCGTGAACGACGTGGTGGACTTCGGCAGTCCCATGCTCACTGAGATACATGTCGCCGTCTTCAACCGTTGGGGCGAATGTGTCTTCGAGAGCGACGACCTCTCGCGCTGCCGCTGGGATGGTACCTACCGCAATAGCCGTTGCCTGCCGGGTGTCTATACCTATACTTGCCGCGTGAGATGCGTCAACCAGGTCGAGACGGAACTAAAGGGTGATATCACCTTGATAAGATGAAGAAAGATCAGTTCATAGTGCTGTGTGCCGATACGGCCCAGGCGGCGGAAGGCCTGCTGTCTGCCGGACGCCTCTTTGCCGACAAGCTGCGCAAAGGACTCATCCTCCTCACCTGTGCCGCCGACGGCGACCAGTGGGTCGGCCGCTTTGACGTGCCGCATGTGGTGTTGCCCGGGGGCGACTGGAAGGCTGCCATCGACAGCCTGCCCACAGCCTTCAACGCCATCCTCGCCATCACCCTCTGCGATCCCTCCGCGCCGCGCCGCTCGTTCACCCACCCCAAGCAGCTCCTCAAGAACTTCCGCGAATGTAAGATTGCATATCTAGTGGTTAGTGAGCAGTGTTTAGTGTTTAGTGATGCTACGCAGTCCGACACTAACCAACTAACCACTGAACACTTAACACTTAACACTGTTTTAACCATCGACCACCAGCGGGAGAGCAAGGAAAAACTCGTCTGGGCATCCTATATGGCGCGCTTCTTGGGCAGCACGGTACGCATCATGCACTTCGACTACCGCGATGCGGCCTTCAAGATGCGCTGGCACAACAATATGAGGTATTTGGAGAAGGTCTTTGGTAATCTGGGATTGGAATATCAGACCGAGGTCTTGCAGGGTTCTGAGATGGGCAACCCCGACCTCGCCGCTTTTAAGCAGGTAGCGGGTGGCAGGGAGCAGGTAGCAGACAGCAACCTACTGGCTACCGGCTACGGGCTACCGGCTACAATATTCATCATGCTTGTGCCCGACGGACGCGACCGCGACCTGGGCGACCTCTTCACCACGCGCCCCGAGTTGCGTGCGATAACAAACCCGCAGCACATCCCCGTGCTGCTGTTGAACCAGCGCGACGACCTGTATATCATGTGCGACTGAGCGAAGACAATCTGTTAAAATTTGCTCAGTATCAGAATTTTTATTATATTTGCATATTATACCATATCTATTGGTATAGGGTAAATCATTGAGTGATAACAAACAAAAAAGAAAATGAATATGAAAAAAACTGTTATTTTCGCAACGCTGCTGACTATGCTCGGCGTGATGTCGTCGTGCATCAGGGACGACGACTGGGAGCTCTTCAAGCACCCCATACATGTCCAGGGCTCCGTCGATCCCCACTGGGGAATCCCCGTGGCCTACGGTGAGATGAACTTCAGCGACCTCCTCTCCCGTCTCAGCGCCCAATACAACGGATATGTCAACCCCGACAGCAACATCATCACTGTCGAATACCAGGGTCACGCCAGTGACACCATCTATGCCTCCAGTTTCGTGAGCGGCCTCAAAGCCCCAAGGCCTTCCGCTTCGAAAAGCGGCACCTACTTCACCAAGGACTCCGTCATCGTCGATACCGTCTATGTCGACTTCTTCGACGACGTGAACTCCTTGGATGGTCTCTACCTCTCCCATGTATGGCTCGACCTGAAAGTCAGGGCCTGGGGTGACTGCCCGTCCATGGTGGCGCCCTATGTAAAGGTTCAATTCGACTCCTTAGAGGTCTGGTACGACGACCATTACGACGCACACAAGAAGTTCACCTCCACGGATATAGATCTGGATACCGTCAAGATCGTTGTCGACGACGTGAGACAAGGCTTCTACAAGGACTTCCCCACCATTGATATGGCCAGGGTCGTCAACGACCTTCCCAAGAGAGTCTATGCCCGCTACCACATGAAAGTGCAGGTCAGCAACGACATTATCACTCAGAACATCGCCTCCATGCCCATCAGCGACATCCTCGACAGCCTCAGCATGACGAAGTTCATCTACGAGGGCGACCTCGCCGTCGAGATGCCCCTCGAGGTGCGCATGGACGACCTTTTCTACACCTTCGACGTCGACCTCGGCGAAGGTCTCTCGGGTGTCAACCTCGACTCCATCTTCCGCTCCGTCAGCGACGGCTTGAGTGTCGACGTCGGAGAGTCGAAATTCAGAATGAAACTCGACAACGGCATCCCCCTTAACCTCACCCTTACGGCAAAAGCCTATGAGGGCGATCCCTCCGTGCCCTCCAACCTCCGCTGGACCGCCTTCAACAACGAGACCATCGAGTCGGCAGAGCTGGGAGCCATCCCCGGCGATCCCATCATCAAGCAGGCTGTCAGCCCGAAGACCACCATGCTTGAGGTTGATCTCGACAGCGCCGACATCGAGGCATTGAAAAAGTGCACCAAGATGAGAGTCTCCATCATGGTGGCCACCACCAACCACGAACATGTCGCCATCAAGCGTAACGACTTCTTGAAACTGAGTGCCTTCATCCAGGTTCACCCCACGGCGAAGATAGACATCGTCGTCACGGAAAACGGCATAATGAAATGATGAGTGATGAGTGCGGAATGATGAATGTAAAACATTAAACGACAATCGTATCATGAAGAAGATATTTATCATAGGGATTATGTGCGTGATGGGTGCGATGGGTGCAAAGGCCCAGTTCGACGAGACGAACAACCTGTTCTATCACCTCGTGCGGACCCCACAGTCCAACTATCTCAACCCTGCCTTTTACCCAATTAAGACCACATTTTATATCAATCTGCCCGGCACCGAACTCCAGTTCGGCAGCCCGCTGGCAATGACCGATGTTATCCATTACGACAAGTCCTCTCAGACCACCGTCATCGACCTGGATAATATACTGTCGTGCCTCAGCAAGGAAAACAAGTTCCGTCTGGGAGCCAACGTGAACGTGTTCGGCTTCGGCTTCAAAGTGAAAAACATGTTCTTCACCTTCTCGAGCCGTTTGACAAACACAGTGAATATGGGTCTACCCGTGTCCGCCATCGACGCCCTCCGTGTGGGTAACATGAATGATGACGGTACCGTTCGTCCTGTCGTCGAGCTCTTGAGCGGCGATGTCGTCAACGCCACGTCGTACCTCGAGACCGCCCTCGGCGCTGCATACTCTTTCGACGACCTCCACCTTACCGTCGGTCTGAGGGCCAAACTGCTCTATGGTGTCTTGAATATCAGGACCGACAACACCAAACTTGAGTTTGTCACCGATCCCAGCATGGACTCCGTCACCGCCCGTATGTACTACGAGGTGCAGTCGGCAGCCTGTGTCCCCTACGACACCGCCACGGGCTTCGACATCAATGTGGGCGACCTCTTCAACCTCGGAAAGGCCAACACGGGTCTCGCCTTTGACCTCGGCGCTAAATACGACTGGGGCCCCTTCACCTTCTCGTTGGCCATCAACGACCTCTCGGCAGGCATACACTGGAAGAACAATGTCATCACCTGGCGTCCTCAGGGCGGTCAGGGTGTGATTGAGTTCACCGGTATGGATGTCAGCTCCATCCTCGACCACGGTGAGATGAGCACCGACTCCCTCTCGGCCTATATCGAGGAGCGCCTCGGCAATATGACCCCCACGATGGTCGACAGCGGTGACTATTGGTTCGCCGTACCCACGAAGATCAACCTCGGCGCCAGCTACAGCTTCGCCAAGATGTTCCGTGCCGGCCTGCTTTTCCACGGCCAGTTCGACCGCGGTCTGCTCTGCAAGGGCAACGATGGTGTCGAGAATACCTTCCGCTTCAACACCACCCTCTCCTGCAGCGTAAACCTCGCCAACTGGGTCGAGGCCGTCGTCGGTTCGTCGATAGTCTATGACGGCGAGTCGCTCGACCTCTTTAACCCGGGCTTCGGCCTCATCCTCACTCCCGGCACCTTCTTCCAACTCTACTTCATGACCGATTATGTCAGCAGCTTCTACCTCACCGACTCCAAAGCATTCAATATAAAAGTCGGCCTAGGTTTGCTCTTCTAAATAATGGTTAATGATTTATGGTTAATGGTTAACGTTCATCACTCATAATTCATCACTCATCACTAGTAAATGAACATTATCGCTATTGTAGGTCGCCCCAATGTGGGTAAGTCCACACTCTTCAACCGCCTCACCGAGAGTCGCAACGCCATCGTCGACGAGACCGCCGGCGTCACCCGCGACCGTCAGTATGGCCACTCCGACTGGAACGGCAAACGTTTCTCTGTCATCGACACTGGTGGCTATGTCATGGGTGGCGACGACGAGTTCGAGGTGGAGATCCGCAAGCAGGTCTCCCTGGCCATCGACGAAGCCGATGTCATACTCTTCCTCGTCGACGCCCGCGAGGGTCTCACGCCCATGGACGAGGATGTCGCCGAGATGCTCCGCAAATGTCCCAAGCCCGTCGTGCTGGCTGCCAACAAGGTCGACAACAGCGCTCAGATGGACGGCCTCGCCGAGTTCTATGCCCTCGGCCTCGGAGACCCCTACCCCATCGCCGGCATCACCGGCAGCGGAACGGGTGACCTCCTCGATGCCCTTGTGAAAGACTTCGACTCCGGTGAAGACGACCCCACCGACGGCCTGCCCCGCATCGCCGTCGTCGGTCGTCCCAATGTCGGCAAGAGCTCTTTTATCAATATGATTACCGGCGAGCACCGCTCCGTGGTCACCCCCATCGCCGGCACTACGCGCGACAGCGTCTATTCGCACTACAACCTCTTCGGCTTCGACTTTAACTTCGTCGACACCGCAGGTCTGCGTCGCAAGAGCAAGGTCTCTGAGGACCTGGAGTTCTACTCCGTCATGCGCTCCATCCGTGCCATCGAGGCTGCCGATGTCTGCATCCTCATGCTTGACGCCAGCCAGGGTCTCGAGCAGCAGGACCTCAACATTTTCTCCCTCATACAGCGCAACCACAAAGGCGTCGTCATCGTCGTCAACAAGTGGGACCTCGTCGAGAAAGAAACCAACACGCACCGCGACTATGAGCGGCTCATCAAGGAACGCATCTCCCCCTTCGACGATGTGCCAATAGTCTTCACTTCCGTCATCAACAAGCAGCGTATCTTCAAGGTCTTAGAGACCGCCAAGCAGGTCTTTGAGGCCCGCAGTCGCCGCATCAGCACTGCTGAGCTCAACGACACCCTGTTGCCCATCGTCAAGGAGCAGAACCCGCCGCCCTCGGTCAAAGGTAAATGGGTCAAGATCAAGTATATCACCCAGCTGCCCACCGCCTACCCGCAGTTCGTCTTCTTCTGCAACCTGCCGCAGTATGTGCGCGACCCCTACAAGCGCTTTGTCGAGAACCGCATGCGCGAGATGTGGGACTTCCACGGAGTCCCAATGACGATTTATTTTAGAGCGAAATAACGTAAAAACGATATTACGCGATAACGATATAACGAAATAACGAAAATAATAAAAGAGTCAAAAATGTCCCGAAGGGACAACCTCTCAATAACCCCAGACATAAGGGGAACACGACCAAAGGGAGTGAACCCTTTATGTCTGGGGATTAAAACAACAAAAAAACCCTTACAATATGAAAGTTACAGAATCCAACTTCGATGAAATGATTGCCTCCGGCAAGCCCGTGATGGTTGACTTTGGTGCCACCTGGTGTGGTCCTTGCAAAGCCCTCGCCCCCCGTGTCGAGGAGCTCGAGAAAGAATATGAAGGCCGTGTGATGATCGGCACCGCCGACGTCGACGAGTGCAGCGACCTCGCCGCCAAGTTCCGCATCCGCAACGTCCCCACCGTCCTCTTCTTCAAGGGTGGCAGCGACCAGCCCGTCGACAAGAGCGTAGGTCTCGTCGCCAAGGAAACCCTCGCCGAGAAACTGAACGCGCTGCTGTAAGCTGTGTTAAAAGTGTTAAGTGTTTAGTGTTTAGTGGGCTGCCGCCGGACTGCGTAGCATAACTAAACACTAAACACTTAACACTAAACACTAAAACATGGACCGCAGTCAAATCTCTCGTTATAAGTCCCTCGACTTCTTCGCCCGTCAGGTGGTGGAAGGCTTCATCACCGGCAGGCATAAAAGTCCTTTTCACGGTTTCTCTGTCGAGTTCTCCGACTATCGCCAGTACAACAATGGCGAGAGCACGAAGAACATCGACTGGCATCTCTATGGCCGTACCGACCGCCTCTACGTGAAGCAGTTCGAGGAGGAGACCAACCTGCGCTGTCAGTTGGTGATAGACCAGAGCGGTTCCATGCTCTTCCCGACAGAGTGCCACGGAGATATAGACCATCCCAATAAGCTCACCTTCGCCGTCTATGCCGCCGCCGTGCTGATAGAGCTGTTGCACCGCCAACGCGACGCCTTCGGCCTCACTCTCTTTGGTCAGGGGAATTCAAGCAATCAATCAAGTATTGATGTCCAGACCCCCTGCCGCTCCAGCAGCGTCCACAAGCAATACCTTTTGGAAGAACTTGACAAACTCCTCCAACCCCACGACCCGTCAAAATTCTCAATTCTCCTGCCTGGCTCCAAAGGAGACACGGCCTGCGACCTCAGTGGAGCAAATTCTCAATTCTCAATTCCACAGGCCCTCCATCTCACTGCAGAGCAACTCCACAAGCGCTCCCTGGTAGTCCTCTTCACCGACGCCTTTACTCATTCCGAAAACTCAAGCAATCAAGCAATCAGGCAATCAAGCAATCAAGAAGAGCTCTTCGACGCCCTGCGCCACCTTCGTCATAACAAGCACGAGGTCATCATCTTCCATACCTATGATATGGCCCACGAGGTGAACCTCGACTATGATGCCCGGCCGCACCTCTTCATCGACCTCGAGAGTGGAGAAAAACTGCGGCTGCAGCCCGAGGAGGTCGCCGCCGACTACCGCCGTCAGATGACGGAGATGTTCGCCACCCTCCGCCAGCGTGCCATGCAGTATCGCATCGACTATGTCCCCGTCGACATCGCCCAGGGATTCCACCAAATACTCCTCCCCTTCCTCCTTAAGAGAAGCAAGGTATGAGCTACGATCCATTTGCTTATATGCCCAAGGAGAAGCCCTATGCGCTGTATGTCCACGGCATGGGTAGTGGGGCAAAGAGCGGAACGAAGTCGTCGCTGGGCCATTACCTCGACGGCTATGAATGGTTGTCGCCCGAACTCCCCGTGGAGCCGGAGGAGGCGATGGTGATACTGGAGGATTATGTCAATGTCTTCTCCCCTGCCCTTATCGCCGGCACCTCGCTCGGCGGGCTCTATCTGCTCTATCTCGATGCCCCCGAGGCGACAAAGGTGGCCATCAACCCCACCTATAATATTGAGACCACCCTGCGCCGCATCGGCTACGGCAAGCATCCGTTCCATTGTGAGCGCGAGGACGGCGCCAAAGAGTACACCATCGACGAGCCCTTGGTGAAGCGTTATATGGCTGTGCGTGACGGCCGTACGCCTCTGCCGTCGAAGCGCATGGTGGCGCTCTTCTCCACCGACGACGAACTGGTGGGTCGCGAGCCAGCCAAACAGAATGCCGCCGCCCTTGAGCGCCTCGGATACGAAATCCACTGGTGCGACAAGTTCGGCCACCGCCTCAACCAACCCGCCGCCAAACTCCTCTCGAAAATCCTATCCGACAGCTGAAGAAATTTAACATAAAAACCATTAAAAACAGAATAAACCACCACCCTCAGGCATCCGACACCCATCGGATGCCTTTTTTTATGCCCAACACCATCTGCCTCAGCCATATAAACACCGTACCATCTACCTACCAACACCGTACCAACTCCTACCCAAGTCCTACCATGGTAGGAGTTGGTACGGTCTTCATAGGCTTTTCGTACCGTGTTGATCAAAAGAAATTCCCTACGGGAAATTAACAAATTACTCAAATCCGTATCAGTGGCACCCCCAATGCATCCGAAATCTTGGCCAGCGTCGCCAATGTGAAATTGTGAGTACCGCCTACCCATCGGCACACCTCGGCCTCCGACCGTCCTATCTGTCGGGCAAACTCTTTCTGGGTCATACCGCGTTCCTTCAAGATGCCATCTATCTTGTCGGCAATCTCGAACGACCATTCCACACGCTGCTTTATGTCCTTCGGTGTGGCAGCGACACACTCGTTGAAAAGTTCCGCTGTCTTGCTCATAGTTCGAATTCTGTTTTGTCTATTCCTGTGATTATCGTCTCTTCAATCGTTACCTTGCCGCTCTTCATGGCCTGCCCCAGCAGTTTGTCGAGCCGTTGCAAGGTGATGACGTATCCGTTCAGGCTCTCGTCCTCTTCGTAGGTCTTGGTGCTTTTCATACCGCCGTTGCCCACAATCAACACGCTGTCCGACATCCGTAGGCAGTACAGCCGCATCCGTGTCCGCTCTATCGGCAGGGCCACGACGTGGTCACCCATCTTGCCCTCGGGACGGAAGTACCTCTCCAGGAATCCGCTGGCGGTGAGCATACGGTTTATGGCCGTCAGTATCACCGACAAATCTTCCTTGCGAGTGGCATCTTCCTTGAATTTCTCGATGAATTTCTGGAATTCCGTAGCGTCGTCACCCTCGAAGCAAATCGTGAAAAGCCCTGCAATATCAGTCTTTTGCACCTCTTCTATCTTTACCTTAGTCATCTTTTTATGTTTTGTTTTCAAATGCAAAGATACAACTTTTTTCTGAATAATTACCTTTTGAGGTAATTTTTTTTTTAAAACTTTTGCCATTTTGTTTCCACATCCAGCCCCATTAGACCCATAAAAAAACTGTCACGTATCTGAAGAAACTGCCAGTGGCTGTTTCGATAGCGCAGCGGAGAACAAAAAATATCATTGCAACCACAAAAATTTCGAAGGTTACGACCAAGAGGTCGCTCGCAGACTGTTAGCCCGTGAAATCCACGGCAACGCCGAGCTTATGGCCGAATTGGAAGCCACTGGCTACCGTCGTTCTCAGAAGCGACTTTCACCCAAACAAGTAGCCATAATCGAGAAATATCTCGGTTAGTCTGTGCCCTGAAATCGATACGGCTCCGCAAGTGAAAGCCACTCTTGCGGAGCCGTTTCACAAAGTTTTTTTTGGCTGAATGAGAAAAAATGCGTACTTTTGCAGTCGCAAACGGGGAGAAATCCGTATGCCAGAGAAAGCGCATTTTCTATTCCGCTATCGGTGAAACTTGGACACTTTCATCAAAGGAATTAAGTCGGAATAAGGATGATTGCCTACTTGGATTGTATTCGTATGTCTACGAAATACACAAGTGGAGCCACATCAAGACCTTATCTACTTAATTCCAATTACAAGGGAGTCCAAGCCCTACCGATAGAGATAGGAAATGGATGGCTCCACTTTCTTCTGTTCACATAAACCTCTCACGAGCCATGAGACAAAATAATTGATGGCATGGACAAAGAGGCAATCAAAACGGAGAGAATGTTGAGGCTGTTTATCGAGAAGAGGAAAGTCGATAACTATCTATTTGAAGGAAACCGTGCAGGGTCCAAATCCTTTACTATAGTTTACAGCGACAATGTTTGTGTATGGGTGCAAAACGCCGTTAAAGATGCTCCTATCCATGAACTGAGTATTACTGTGTTACTCAGCGGCATTCTGGAGCAGCCCTATGAGGCGTTCACCGTTAAGAAATATGCTGAACTGATTGAAAAATCAGAAGTGCGACGGAAAGAGTCTGACAACAAGACATCCATCCGCACCAAGTATTATTACGCCTTGCATGAAGCTTTCTTGAAAGTGTATTCTGTAGAAATGAAATTTAATAATCAATAATATGAAATACAAAGTATTCCTTTTATCAGTTTTGTTTGCTGCTTTGGCCATCCCTAATAGTGCGAAAGCCTATGATTTTAGTTATACCTATCAGGGGAAAACACTATTTTACAATATTGTAAATGGAGAAGCTCAAGTGACGTTTCAACGATCTCTTGCCCCAACTTACAACAATCCACATCTATCTGGCACAGTGGAAATACCAAATGTTGTTTCCTACAATGGGAACACCTATATAGTGACATCCATTGGCAACAGGGCTTTTGAGAGTTGTAGTTCTATCACGTCTGTCATTATTGGCGACTCGGTCACTTCCATAGGTACATCAGCCTTTCAGAGTTGCACGGGACTAACTTCCGTTACAATTGGCAATCACGTTACCTCTATAGAGTCTCAAGCATTTGGATATTGTACTGGATTGACTTCCGTAACCATCGGAAATTCTGTCATTAGTATTGGTGGTAGTGCTTTCAATGCATGTAGCAGTTTGACCTCTGTTTCACTCGGAAATTCAGTTGCAAGTATTGGTAGTTACGCATTCTCCCAATGCACCAGTTTAGATTCCATCGTCATTCCCAACTCGGTCACTCATATTGGCCAATATGCTTTCAACCAATGTAGTGGACTTACCTATTTAGACCTAGGGAATGGTGTTTCGTATCTTGGCTTTTGTGCTTTCAGAGATTGTGACTCGCTGACTTCTATCACCATTCCAAGCTCTGTTGACACCCTCTATGGGAGTGTCTTTTCGTCATGTAATAACCTAACCACAGTATACTATAATGCAACCAACTGT
This sequence comes from uncultured Bacteroidota bacterium, assembly GCA_902774395.1. GTDB lineage: Bacteria > Bacteroidota > Bacteroidia > Bacteroidales > P3 > Colimorpha. Next base: position 232,354 of record CACYIK010000001.1, on the reverse strand, counting down.
TACGAGTATACAAATTATGGCAGTTACAGGTCATTCGCCTATTGCAGTAGTCTCGATACTGTGTTTGTTGGGAACAGCGTTCAGACCATGCCATCAGACTTGTTCTATAACACAAGCATTTCTACTGTGATAATAGGAGATTCGGTTTCTACTATCAGCGCGGGTGCTTTTGATGGCTGTAGAAAGCTTACTTCTGTTTTTATTCCTAATAGTGTCACACGAATTGAGCAATCTGCATTTAATGGATGCGATAGCTTGTGTTCAATAACCATCCCCAATAGCGTCAATTTTATTGGAACAGCTGCATTTGTTGGAAATAGTTTAAGAACTATCATTATTGGTAATGGAGTTGACACTATTGAACAATCCGCATTTGGTCATAGTGATTATTATTATATAACAGATACAGTGTATATTTACATGATGTCTGAAACAGTCCCAACGTTTGTTAGTCATTTATCACCATTTCATTTCCTCAGATGTGCATTTGTGTTACAGGGATGTACAGCATTCGAAAATTACCGCACTTATAACAACTATGTGGATGGAACCTATACTTATAATTTTGCAGCACAAACCTTGCTGTATCCTGCCGATGACTTAATACTCAATGTTTCTTCAAATAATACCGATAGAGGAACTGCTCAAATCGTGCAACTTTATGGTCATGATGTGCGCTGCGATTCTACAGCCGTGATTTCAGCCACAGCTAACAGCGGTTATCACTTTGACCACTGGAGTACAGGCAGCACGTCAAATCCGGACACGTTACACCTTACGAGCAATACCAGTATAACGGCCTACTTCGTTTCTGACAATGCAACACAATATACCCTGACTGTCAACTCTGCAGACCCAACTATGGGTAGCGTCAGCGGAGGAGGTACCTATAGTGAGGATGCAGCAGCCACATTGACTGCCACGGCCAATAGCGGTTACCATTTCACACATTGGCAGGATGGCAATACACAGAATCCGCGAACCATTATTGTTTCATCCAATGCTACTTATACCGCCTATTTCGAAGCCGATGATTTCGGCACCACATGTGTCATCACCCAATTCCCATACACGATGAATTTCGATAACGACACCATTGCTACTTGCTGGGAAACGTATGATGGCGATGGGGATGGTATGTCGTGGTTTCTTAATGGCAATCATGGTGTAGGTGGCACTGGCTGTATGGCGGTCATATATAATAATTCCGGAGCGAATGACGACTATCTGTACTCTCCATGGATACTCACCCCCGGCAGCTATACTATCTCATGGAAGGCTTGTGCAATGAGTTCCAACTATCCCGAAACTTATAGCGTATATTATATGTCGGATTCATTGTTGTTCAGTGAAACTATCTCCAGCACCAGTTACATGACACGTTCTGCTCAGTTTACTGTCAATGCCGGCGATAGTGCATACATAACGTTCCACTATACCAGCAATGACATGTATTATTTATTCATTGATGACATCGTTATCACCCAGAACATCACGGCATACACACTAACGGTCAATTCTGCCAATCCGTCTATGGGAAGCGTCAGCGGCGGAGGCACCTACAATTCGGGAGCAACGGCCACATTGACCGCCACGGCCAACAGCGGCTATCACTTCACACAGTGGCAAGATGGCAATACCAGTAATCCACGTACTGTGACTGTTACTGGCGATGCCACCTACACTGCTTATTTCGAAGCCGATGCTCCGACGCAATACACACTCACCGTTACTACTGCCAATCCGTCTATGGGAAGCGTCAGCGGCGGTGGCACCTACAATGCTAATGCAACAGCCACATTAACCGCTACAGCCAACGACGGCTACCACTTCACCCATTGGCAAGACAACAACACACAGAACCCGCGTATTGTAACCGTCACAGCCAATGCTACCTATACAGCCTATTTTGAACAGGATGCCACCGACCCCTGCACAATTACCACTCTGCCCTATACGGAAAGCTTCGAGGGTTCAATGGATTGTTGGACGATTGTCGATGCCAACAACGATAACAACACTTGGGTAGTATCGAATTCCTTTGGAGAAGGCTCTGGTGTAGTCAATCCTCATTCTGGAAGCAAAATGGCAGCGTCATTCTCATGGAACACCAATCCCTTCAATGCAAACGAATATCTCATTTCTCCAGCCATTGTTCTTCCAAGTAGCAACATCTCTCTTTCTTGGTGGTACAGAGTCAATGGGGAATACCCAGCAGATAAACTTGCAGTAAAGGTATCCACCACCACTAATGCCACAAGTGCGTTCACAAACATCCTTATTGACATCACCCCCACAGCAGCCAACAACAACTGGACGCTTCAAACGGTGGATTTGTCGGCTTTCGCGGGTCAAACTATTTACATCGCTTTCCATCACCATGACACCTATGACAATAATTACATCTGTATTGACGATATTACCATTAGCCAAGGCACGACACCTACCCAGTACACTATTACCGTTAATTCAGCCAATTCCTCTATGGGTAGCGTCAGTGGTGGTGGCACTTATAACTCTGGATCCACAGCCACGCTGACTGCTATTGCCAACAGTGGCTACCGTTTCGACCATTGGCAAGATAACAACACGCAAAATCCGCGTACAATCACCGTTACAGGCAATGCCACCTATACAGCCTATTTCGTAGCAACACAGGGCATAGACGATGTGATTGCAGATGCTGTCAATATCTATACTCACGGTGGTCAGATTGTTGTCGAAACCGAGCTAAAAGAAGAAATTGTCATTTACGACATCGTAGGCCGTAAGGTGGATGGCGGTCGCAATACCCGCTTCGATGTTCCGGCTTCCGGTGTGTACCTCGTCAAGATAGGCACCTTGCCAACACAAAAGGTGGTTGTGGTTAAATAATCCACTCTTTTACATCACTTTATCCGAAGCCTCTCCATAAATCGGAGAGGCTTCGTTTTTTTGCATCCATTTTTTCTCTTATCTCCAATAAAATACTCCGTTATTAACAAAAAACTTCCATCACAATAAAAAGGACAAACTTTCGTTATAAGAGGAAATCATATAGTAATGAAAGAATATAAAAAGAACGACATGACTACACCAAGGGCCAGTGAACCAGAGGCGGCGTATGCTCGTCTTTCTACTGAGCATCATGCTGTCGAGAGTATGGAGGAAGAGCTTTCCCGCAAAGGTCGTATGACAGTGGACGAGTTTTGCAACATGTTACATCGATATGTCGACGAATACTATGACAGTATACAAGGTTGAGATTGACAAATCGGTGAGTGAAGATATGGAGGAACTGAGAAGTTTCTTGCGTTCGAAGGCGATGTAGTTGTCATCGACCGAATACTAAAAGCATCAATGATTACACGATGAACCACGGGAAGAACATCTGCAAGCAGTTGAAGGAGGTGCGGAAACGCATCGCCGAGGAGAATGATATTCCTCTGGAGATTGAAGAGTGCACCTACAAGGGCGAGTGCCGTGGGACTTGTCCGAGGTGCGAGGCCGAGGTGCGGTATTTGGAAAAATCATTGGCAGAGAGGATTAGTCTCGGAAAGGTGGCCACCGTCGCCGGCCTGGCGTTGGGGTTGGCTACGCCAGGTGTTGCCACGGCGCAGGACACTGTCCGTACGAAGAATGCGGAAACCATTCCAATCATTGAGATTCCATCAGGATATTCTATGGGGGCGATTTCGGAGGATCCCCAAAAGTTGGAATATATCCCAGTAGATACCCTACCGACGGTATTGCCCATCAACAGAAATGTTTCGTTAAACGCCACAGGTAAAATCAAGGGTCTCATTGTGGACCAGGACAGGAATCCTGTTCCCTACGCCAACGTGCTGCTATACAAAGACGGCGAAGAAGTTTTTTTCGCGAATGAGATTTCCGACTCCACCGGCAACTATCTTATTGAAGGCCTCGACCCCGGAACCTATGACATGAAAGTGTCTTCCGTCGGCTACCGTCTCTATGAGAAGGTAGGAATCAAGGTAAAAGAGACGGGTTTCACTGTGGTAGACCTTCAATTGATGTCGCTCGACGCACCGCTGCCCGAGGAAATTATTATTGGAATGTCCACCATCCCTATGATAGAGCTGGATCCTAACGGTCCCTCCCAACAGATGGAACGCGAGGGCGTGAAAGTCATTGTCAGATAGAAAAATAATCAAACAATAATATATCATGAAACAATACATTGAACAGAACAAAGATCGTTTTCTTGAAGAACTTTTCTCTTTAATCCGTATTCCTTCCATCAGCTCTGAGCAGGAGCATAAGCCCGATATGGTGCGTTGCGCCGAGCGTTGGAAAGAGCTGCTGCTTGAGGCTGGTGCCGACAAGGCAGAGGTGATGCCTACCGACGGCAATCCCGTGGTCTATGGTGAGAAGACTATCGACCCCAGCAAACCCACCGTGCTGGTCTACGGCCACTACGACGTGATGCCCGTGGCTCCGCTCGAGCTGTGGCGCACCTCCCCCTTTGAGCCTGTGGTCAAAGACGGCTATATCTGGGCCCGTGGCGCCGACGACGACAAGGGACAGAGCTTCATGCACGCCAAAGCCTTCGAATATATGGTCCGTACCGGCAACCTGCCCTGTAACGTGAAGTTCATGCTCGAGGGCGAAGAGGAGATTGGCTCCGGCAGCCTCTACGGCTTCTGCGAGAAGAAAAAGGATTTACTTAAGGCCGACATCATCCTCGTCAGCGACACCTCGATGATTGCCCCCGACGTGCCCAGCATCACCAGCGGCCTTCGCGGCCTCTGCTACTGGGAGGTGGAGGTGACCGGTGCCAACCACGACCTTCACAGCGGCATTTTCGGCGGTGCCGTGGCCAACCCCATCAATGTGCTCTGCAAGATGATTGCCGATCTGCACGACGAGAACGGCCATATCACCATCCCCGGCTTCTACGACGACGTGCTGGTACTCAGCGATGAAGAGCGTGCCCTCATGGCCCAGGCTCCCTTCGACGAGGAGCAGTATAAGAAAGACCTCGGCGTCCGTGCGCTGAAAGGCGAGAAAGGCTACAGCACCAAGGAACGCACGGGCATCCGTCCCTGCCTCGACGTCTGCGGCATCTGGGGCGGCCATACCGGCGAAGGCACCAAGACCGTGCTTCCCAGCAAGGCCTATGCCAAAATCAGCACCCGCCTCGTCGCCAACCAGGACTTCGAGAAGATTAGCGAAATGTTCAAGAACTACTTCGAGGCTGCCGCTCCCGACTACGTCACCGTCAAGGTCACGCCTTGCCATGGTGGTGCCGCCTACGTCAGTCCACTGGAACTCAAGGCCTACAAGGCTGCCGAGAAGGCCATGACCGACACCTTTGGCAAGCGCCCCATCCCCACCCGCAGCGGTGGAAGCATCCCCATCGTGGCCGGCTTCGAAAAGATACTGGGTCTGAAGAGCATCCTCATGGGCTTCGGTCTCGCCAGCGACGACATCCACGCTCCCAACGAGAACTATCCCCTCGCCCAGTTCTTCAAAGGCATCGAGACGATACCCCTGTTCTATAAATACTTCGCCGAATGAAGCGTCGACTGATTTTCGCCACCAACAACAAGCATAAGCTTGAAGAGGTTCGTGCGGCATTGTCGCAATCGGGCGCTATCGAGATAGTCTCCCTGGCGGAAGCCAACCTCCAGGGAGAAATCCCGGAAACTGCCGACACGCTGCAAGGCAACGCTTTGCAGAAAGCCCAGTGGGTGTGGGAGAGAATTGAAAATTCAAAATTGAAAATTGAAAATTCAGGTGCTTCTCAACAGGCCACTGATTTTGACGGGGTGTTTGCGGATGATACGGGTCTTGAGGTGGAGGCTCTGGACGGTGCGCCGGGGGTCTATTCGGCGCGTTATGCCGGGGAGCACTGCTCTTTTGACGACAACATCGACAAACTGTTGGCGGCATTGGATGGTGAGACGAACCGTAGGGCTTGCTTCCGTACTGTTATCTGTCTGATGGAAAGAAGTGATGAGTGTGGAGTGATGAGTGATGAGTGTGCTATTCACTATTTCGAAGGAAGAGTCGACGGACAGATTCTGACGGAGAGGCATACTAACGGCGAAGGTTTTGGTTATGACCCTGTCTTTATGCCCGACCGCTTTGCCGTCAGTTTCGCCGAGATGCCCTTGGAAGTCAAGAACACCATCAGCCACCGCGGTCTCGCCGTACAGAAACTGGCAGAATATCTTACTCATAATTCATAAGTCATAATTCATAATTCTTAAATGAAACGGGTCTTTCCTTTGACGATACAGAGTGGCATGTCGCAGAGCGACAGCTATATCCTGATGCTCTATGAGCCCGAGGGTGGTATGCAGATACCCATCTTCATCGGTGCCAGCGAGGCTCAGAACATCATGTTGGCCAAGGAGTCTGTTCACACCCGCCGCCCAATGACCCACGAGCTTATGATGAACCTCATGGATGGCTATGGGCTGAGTCTCAAGAGTGTCTCCATCGACCGTGTCAGCGAGGGTATCTTCTATGCCACGCTCCACACCACCGACGGATTCAACGACAAACTGTTCGACAGCCGTACCACCGACGCCATCACGCTGGCTTTACTCTCCGACTGCCCTATCATGGTGGAAGAGAGTGTTATCGAGGAGACGGGTGTAAGAACGGAAAGTGGAGAGTGGAGAGTGGAGGGAGCAGAGTCTTTGGAGGAGTTGGAGGAGGAACTGAAGCGGTGCGAAGAGAAGGAAGAGTATGAGCGGGCGGCAGAAATCCAGAAGAAAATAGAGGAACTAAGGAATAATGAAGAATGAGGAATGGGTCGCGGCACTAAACACTAAACACTTACCACTAAACACTGAACGAAATGAATTATAACGAGACAGCGGATTATTTAAAGGGGCGCATTTTGGCGGTGGGAAAGACCCTGCCGGAGACCGTCATTGTGCTTGGCAGTGGCCTGGGTAAACTAGGCGAGAGCATCGAGGATCCCTTGATTATTCCTTACGGCGAGATACCCCACTTCAAAGCCTCCACTGCCGTCGGCCACAAAGGTAATCTGATAGTGGGTGAATTAGCAGGTAGCGGGCAGCAGGTAGCAGGTAGTAGACCAACCGCTACTGTTATGGCCATGCAGGGGCGTTTCCATTATTATGAGGGTTATAGCATGGAAGAGGTCACCTATCCCATGCGGGTCTTTGCCAAGATGGGTGTCAAACGGGTGCTGGTGAGCAATGCCGCCGGTGCCGTCAACCCCGACTATCGTGTGGGCGACCTGATGGTTATTTGTGACCATATCAACTTCATGCCCAATCCGTTGGTAGGTCCCAACAAGGAGGAGTTCGGTCCCCGTTTCCCAGACATGACGGAGCCCTACAGCCAGCGGCTGCGCGACCTGGCGCACCGCGAGGCCGCACGTCTCGGCATCGCCCTCCGCGAGGGCGTCTATGTCGCCGGCACCGGCCCCACCTACGAGACACGCGCCGAATACCGCATGTACCGCACCATCGGTGGCGACGCCTGCGGCATGTCCACCGTGCCTGAGGTGATTGTAGCCCGCCACTGCGGCATGGAGGTCTTCGGAATGAGCGTCATCACCAACCAGTCGGCCGACCTCGGCAATGGCGTCGTCAACGACGGCGACGACGTGGTGCGTGCCGCCGACCAGGCTGCAGACAAAATGACGGAGCTATTTAGACAGTTAATTGTTAACAGTTAATAGATAATAGTTTTTCAGGTTGCAGAGGATTAGACCATACGTACTGCCCATTGCCATCGTGCTGGGGTTGTTGCTCCACAAGTGGTGCGCCATGTTTTCGTTTCTGGTGCCATTCATCATCTTCAGCATCCTGCTGCTGACTTTCACGGCAGTGGATTTGCGGAAACTGCGGCTGACAATGCTGGATTTCTGGCTGATGCTGTTCCAGGTGGTGGTGAGCACTGGTTGCTACGGACTTATCACTCTTTGCGGTGGCAGCCACATCGTGGCCGAAGGAGTGTTGATAGGTGTGCTCTGTCCCGTAGCCTCGTCGGTGGCGGTAGTGGCCTGTATGCTCGGCGCCAACCGCGAGACGGTGACGACCTACACCATTGCGGGCAACCTGATGGTGGCCCTCGTGGCTCCTGTGGTCTTCAGCCTTATCGGCGACCATCCGGAGTTGGACGTTACCGACAGCATGATGCTGATGTTTACCAAGATTGGTTCCACGCTAGCCCTCCCCTTCTTCCTGGCAGCACTGATGCAGTTCATTCTGCCGAAAGCCAACGCCTTCCTGGCTCGTTATAATGGTCTCGGGTTCTACCTCTGGTCGCTGGCACTTCTCTTCACCCTCGGTCAGACCATCGATTATATCTTCCTCAATGGTGAAGGCAACTGGGATAGCATCGCGTGGCTCGGAGGTCTCTCGCTGCTCTTCTGTGTGCTGCAGTTCGCCACAGGCCGCTGGCTCGGCCGCAAATATGGCGACGTCATCGGCGGTGGCCAACTCCTCGGACAGAAAAACTCCGCCATGGGCATCTGGATGGCCAATACCTTCCTCTCGCCCCTTTCCTCGGTGTTCCTCGCTTTCTACAGCATCTACCAAAACGTATGGAACGCGTGGCAATTGAGAAAACTGAAAAATGAAAATTGAAAAATGAAAACAGATAAAGTCAATAATGTCTCGGAGAGACAGCCTCTCAATAACCCCGCATGGAAATGTGGGGAGATTAAAGCGGCATTTTTTGATATCGACGGAACGCTCCTCAGTTTTGAGACTCATCGCGTCTCTCCCGGCACCGTTCGTGCCTTTGACCGCCTGCACCAGGCGGGTGTGCGCACCTTCCTTTCCACCGGTCGCCCCGAGGTGCTTATCCCCGACATGCCCCTCACTTTTGAGGGCAAAATCACTATGAATGGCGCTTTCGTCTTCCTTAATGATGAGTGTGGAATGATGAAGGATGAATTACTCTCTAATCCTATCCGTGATGAAGAGCTTCAAGCGTGGCTTGATTTCGCTAAGGAGAACAACTTGTGTACCATGGTGTTCACTCGCAACAATATGCTTCTCGCCCAGCCCAATGAGATAGGACTCAAACTCCGTAACCAGCTTGAATTTGAGATGCCTCCGGTGGTCGACATCGACGCCATGCGCAAAGAGACTGTCTACCAAATCATCGCCATCATGCCGGAGGCGCTGGACGCCCGTGTCGCCGAACTGCTCCCTCACTGCCGTCTGCCACGCTGGCACCCCTACTTCACCGACATCGTGGCTCACGACAACAGCAAGGCCCGAGGCATGGAGGCCATCTGCCGCCACTTCGGCATCCGTCAGGAGGAGACCCTCGCTTTCGGCGATGGCGCCAACGATATCGAGATGTTAGAATGGGCCGGTATTGGTGTCGCCATGGGCAACGCTGCCGACGGCGTCAAACAGCATGCCGACCGTGTCACCAGCGACGTCGACCATGAAGGAATAGAGATGGCGGTTAATGAGATAATAGATAATAGTTTATAGATAATAGTTAATTGTTAAGAGTTTATATGAGGAGTTTGGAAGAACAATTGGAGGAGACTTTGCAACTGCTCTCCAGCTATCAGGAACTTGCCGTTGACCAACTCGATGACGACTCCTTTGTGGCCCGTGGCAACGGCTTCTGCGACAGCAAGTACAGCGACGACTTTTTGCAGATGCAGATAGCCCAGCTCACTGCCCGCGCCGCCCAGATAAAAGAACAAATGAATAAATAGAGCTATGATTTACCAGACCAGCGTCCTGTTCATCATCATCGGTTCTCTCATCCTTATCATCTCTGAGAACCGCAAGCCCTACATCTCCCTGCTGTGGATGATGTTGGTCATCCTCCTCCCCGGCGTGGGTCTGGTCTTCTATTTCCTCCTCGGTAAAGACTATCGCTCCCGTCGCATCATCAAGGCTGACGAGTTGGCCTGCCTTGACCTTCTACGCAATCAGGCCACCGGCGACAGCGTCCTCGCCCACCCCAACAGCGACAAGTACCAGAAACTCGCCGACATGATGCGTGGCGCCAACGATACCCCCCTCCTCGGCGGCAACCAGGTACGCATCTTTACCGACTTCACCCCCATGTTCCAGTCCATGCTCGACGACATTGCCGCTGCCAAGAGCTTTGTGCACATACAATTCTATATCGTCGAGAACGATGAGGTGGGCCATCAGCTCAGCGACCTTCTCATCCGCAAGGCCGAACAGGGTATTGATGTCCGCCTGATGTACGACAGCTGGGCCAACCTCTTCGTCCGTAGCCGTTACTACGACCGCATGCGAGAGCACGGCGTCAAAGTGCAGTCCTTCCAGAAATTCATCCCTTCGATGTTCACCCGCGATGTGAACTGCCGCACCCACCGCAAGATCGTCGTCATCGACGGCCTCGTCGGATACACCGGCGGCATGAACATCGCCCGCCGCTACCGCGACGGCATCAACCACGGCGCCTGGCGCGACACCCATATCCGTATTCAGGGGCCTGCCGTCTCCCAACTCGAGCTCTCCATCCTCGCCGACTGGCGCTACTGCACCAAAGAACTCCTTGCACAACCCCGTTTCTTCCCCACTCAAACAATCAAGCAATCAAGCACTGACGCAATTGTCCAGATTATCACCTCCGGTCCCATGGACGAGTGGAACACCGTCATGCAAGGTATGGTTCAAGTTATCGCCCAGAGCCGCCGCTATCTCTACATCCAGACGCCCTACTTCATTCCCACACACCCCATTCTCCTCGCTATCCGCAATGCCGCCCTCGCCGGCGTCGACGTCCGTATCATGCTTCCCTCCACCGCCGACCGCGGAGCCATAACGCTCAATGCATCAAAATCCTATTTCCGCGACGTGCTCCCAGCGGGCGTCAAAATATACCTCTACGACAAAGGCTTCATGCATGCCAAAACGATGGTCTGTGACGACGACTTCGTCACCATCGGCTCCACCAACCTCGACAGCCGTAGCTTAGAGCAAAACTTCGAGGTCAATGCTTTCATCTACGACAACGACCTCGCTCGTCGCCAGCGCGATATCTTCCTCGACGACCAGCGCCTCTGCACCCTTGTCGATCCCGACGAGTGGCGCCGCCGTCCTCCGCTGAAGAGATTCCTCGCCTCCGCCGCGCGCATCCTGGCACCCATACTGTAATAGTGATGAATGATGAGTGATGAATGATGAATGGGTGGGGACAAAAAAAAGCAGGTAATCGATAGCTATCTGCTACCCATTACCTGCTACGTGCTATCCTGCTACCAGCTATTATTTCTTCGGATTGTAGAACACGAACTGGCCGTCGATGACATCGATGATGATGGTCTCGTTGCTGTGGATTTTACCCTCCAGTAGCTGACGACTCATTTCGTTAAGAATCTCACGCTGGATGACGCGTTTGACAGGACGTGCACCCATGGCGGGGTCGAAGCCCACTTCGGCCAGGCGGTTCACGGCCTCGTCGGTGGCGGAGATGGTGATGTCGTTCTGCTCGAGCATGTGGGCGACGCCCTTGAGCTGTATGCGGACAATGTCACGTATCTGGCCCTGCGTCAGCGGCTGGAACATGATAATCTCGTCGATACGGTTCAGGAACTCGGGACGGATGCGCTGCTTGAGCAACTCCATCACGGCATTCTTGGTCTCGTCGAGGTCATACTGCGAGGAGACTCCGTTCTCCAGTTTCTCACGGATGATGTCGGAACCCATGTTCGAGGTCATGATGATGATGGTGTTCTTGAAGTCGCACGTGCGACCCTTGTTATCGGTCAGTCGTCCGTCTTCGAGCACCTGCAGCAGGATGTTGAACACGTCGGGATGAGCCTTCTCTATCTCGTCGAAAAGCACGATGCTGTATGGCTTTCTTCTCACAGCCTCGGTGAGCTGGCCACTCTCGTCGTAGCCCACATATCCCGGAGGCGCACCGATGAGTCGCGAGACGCTGTGGCGCTCTTGGTATTCAGACATATCGATACGCACCATCATGTTCTCGTCGTCGAAGAGCACTTCGGCGAGGGCCTTCGCCAACTCGGTCTTGCCGACACCCGTGGTGCCGAGGAAGATGAAGCTGCCGATGGGGCGTTTGCCGTCCGATAGGCCCGCACGGCTGCGACGCACAGCGTTGGCGATGACGCTGATGGCCTCGTCCTGACCCACCACACGCTTGTGCAGCTCGTCCTCGAGATGCAGCAGGCGTTCGCGCTCGCTCTGTAGCATACGCGTCACGGGGATGCCGGTCCACTTGGAGACCACCTCGGCAATCTGCTCCGAGTCGACCTCCTCGTTGATCATGGCGTTGTCGGCCTGCATCTCCTTGAGGCGGGTTTTCAGTTCCTCAACCTTTTTCTCGGCCTCTTTGATACGTCCGTAGCGGAGTTCGGCGACCTTGCCGTAGTCGCCGGCACGCTCGGCTTGCTCGGCCTCGAACTTGTAGGATTCAATGTTTTTCACCTCGGCCTGTATCTCCTCAACAATGCTCTTCTCGTTCTGCCAGCGGGCCTTCATCTGGTCGCGCTGCTCGCGAAGGGAGCCGAGTTCCTTGTCGATTTGGGCAATCTTGTCCTGGTCGTTTTCGCGCTTGATGGCCTCGCGTTCAATCTCCAGCTGACGGATACGGCGTTCGATTTCATCGAGTTCCTCGGGCACCGAGTCGATCTCCAGACGCAGCTTGGCTGCGGCTTCGTCGATGAGGTCGATGGCTTTGTCGGGAAGGAAACGGTCGGAGATGTAGCGGTGCGACAGCTCGGCGGCGGCGATGATGGCCTCGTCTTTGATACGCACGCGGTGGTGCACCTCGTATCGCTCCTTCAATCCACGGAGGATAGAGATGGTGTCGGGCACTGAGGGTTCGTCGATGAGCACGCTCTGGAAACGGCGCTCGAGGGCTTTGTCCTTCTCGAAGTACTTCTGGTACTCGGCCAGCGTAGTGGCACCGATGGCGCGGAGCTCGCCACGGGCCAGTGCCGGCTTGAGGATGTTGGCGGCATCCATGGCGCCTTCTCCCCCACCGGCACCCACGAGGGTGTGGATCTCGTCGATGAAGAGGATGATTTCGCCGTCGGCTTCGTTGATTTCGCGGATGACGCTCTTGAGTCGCTCCTCGAACTCGCCCTTGTACTTGGCACCGGCGATAAGGGCACCCATGTCGAGCGAGTAAATGGTTTTCGACTTCAGGTTTTCGGCCACATCACCGCTGACGATACGCTGCGCCAGACCTTCGGCGATAGCCGTCTTACCTACACCGGGCTCGCCGATGAGGATAGGGTTGTTCTTGGTGCGGCGCGAAAGAATCTGCAGTACACGACGTATTTCCTCGTCGCGCCCGATGACGGGGTCGAGCTTGCCGGCCTGTGCCAGTTTGTTGAGATTCTTGGCGTACTTGCCCAGGGCGTTCATCGTCTGCTCCTGGTTCTGGCTCGTCACCTTGCTACCCTTGCGGAGGTCGGCGATGGCGGCGAGGAGAGCCTTCTCGCTGACGCCGGCATCTTTCAGCAATTGCGAGACGCGGTCACGGCCGCTGAGGATTCCCAACAGCAGATGCTCCACGCTGACAAACTCGTCGTTCATCTTGGTGGCGCGCTGGCTGGCGGCCACGAGGGCCTGGTTGGCGTCGCTGGAAAGGTACACCTGCCCGCCGCTGACGTGCGGCATTGTGTTAAGGATTTCATCCACCTGCTGCGTCAGGCGGGGGATGTTGACCTCCATCTTCTTGAGGAGGTAGGGCGTCACATTCTCGTCTTCCGAGAGGAGCCCCTTCAGCAGGTGCGCCGTCTCGATGGCGGGGTGCTGCCCTCCGAGGGCTATCTCCTGCGCCTTCTGCACGGCTTCCTGCGCTTTGATTGTGAACTTGTCTAAGGTCATAGTTATTTGGTTTTTTTATTGTTTTCTCTTTGTTTTCTAGGATGTCCTAGGCATTCCTAGGTTCCCCTAGGCATTCCTAGGTTTTTTCTAGGAAATCCTAGGCAATTATTATACCAAACAAAAAAGGACTGCCATTTTGGCAGTCCTTTTGTCATTATTAACCACTCTTCACTCATTATTATTTCTTATGTGTCATAATGTCGAGAATCATGTCGTCGGTCTGGTTCATGCCGTCCTTGCCGAGACGGCCGAGGTTGCGGATGGAGCAGTCGATGTCGCTCTCGCTGAGGCCATCGGTGCAGTCAACGACGCGGTTGTGGACGGCCAGTTCGGCACAGACAAAGGCGCTGTAGAGTCCCACACTCATCTTCAGGGCGCAACTGGGTTTGGCGCCGTCGCACACCATGCCGGCAAGGGTGTTGATCATGTTCTTCATAGCATAGCAGACCTGCTCGTATCCCCCACCCTCAAGATATGTGAGGGCGGCACTGGCGCCCATGGTGGCGTTGACGATACCGCAGAGTGCAGAGAGTCGTCCGATGCCGCGCTTGATATAAATGGACATGAGGTGGTTCATCGTCAGCGCTCGCAGGATTTGTTCGTCGCTGCAGCCTTTGAGCTTCCCATAATAATAGGAAGGAAGTGTGCAGGTGATGCCCTGGTTGCCTGAGCCAGAGTTGGAGTAGACGGGCCGAGTGCATCCGTCCATACGGGCATCCGAGGCGGCGACGGTACGTGCCACGACGGTGTGTACCATGTCTCCACGGGCCTGTCCCATCAGTATTTCTCCGGTATGAAGCCCCATTCCTGTGAGGCCGCATTCCGAAGCGGCATTGTTGTATTCCACAGTGTCGAGCAGCCATTTCAGTTCCTCGAGCGGCGCCGTGGTGGCGTAATCATAGACCATACGGGCAGTGAGCTCCAGGCGCTGCTTGTTGTCCTCCTCGGGATTGTCGTCGTTGTCCTGTTCCTGGAAGAGCCCTATCTTGTGGTCGAGGAGCACCGCGTCATCTTTTTTGATAAATACAAAGTTGGTGTGGCGTTTGGCGATGACGACGGTGGCAGTGGATGCTGCAGCGGCGCAGCAGCTGGCACTGGCCACAGTGCATTCAATATAAAGCTTGTCCGATGTCTCCTTCACGCCGATGTTAATGCGATTACCGTTGTTGGCAAGCCATTGCTTGGCATCCTCGACCTGCTTGGCAGGGATGGTGAGCACCTCGAGACCACGCGAGGAATTGCCGTGAGTGACAGCCATGGCCACAGCGATAGGTAATCCTATCATACCGGTACCGGGAATACCGACACCCATGGCGTTCTTGTAGACGTTCTTGCTGAGCTTGAGATCGATGGTTGTGGGTTCAAAACCTAGTGTCTCGACGGCCTTGGCCACACAGAGGGCCACGGCGCCGGGTTCGGTACAGCCGGTGGCCAGGACCACCTCCTGCTGCATAATCTCTTTCAGTTGCTTTCTTATCTGCTCTTCCATAGACTCATAATTCATAATTCTTAATTCCTCATTCTTCACTTCTAAAACGGTACGTCGCCGTCGGGATCGAGTGGCGGTATGTTGTCTTCGTTCATCTTCGAGTCGACAATCATGCTGCCTCCCTGGTCGAAGTTGCCGTTTTGCGGCATCCCGCCACCAAATCCTTCAACACCTAGCTGTGGCGGGTTCTCAAAGCGGGCAAATTCCTTGACGAAGCGCAGACGCACATCGCCCACACCGCCAGAGCGGTGCTTGGCGACGATGAGGTCGGCCATACCGATGGTGCTGCCGTGGTCGTCTTCCTGGATTCCGTAATACTCGGGACGGTAGATGAACATGACGATGTCGGCATCCTGCTCGATGGCTCCCGACTCACGGAGGTCGCTGAGTTGGGGCTTGTTGCCCACACGGCTCTCCACGGCGCGGCTAAGCTGCGACATGGCCAGCACCGGTATCTGCAGCTCTTTGGAGAGGGCTTTGAGCTGGCGCGAGATCATGCTGATCTCCTGCTCTCGGTTGCCGTTCCGGTTCTCGGTGCTGCCGGAGGACATGAGTTGCAGGTAGTCGATGAAGATCATCTGTATGTCGTAGCGCTGCTTCAGTCGGCGCGCTTTTGCGCGGAGTTCGAAGATGGTCAGCTGCGGGGTGTCGTCGATATAGATGGGGGCATTGTTAAGGGGTTGTGCTCCGCGTTTCAACTGTTCTTTCTCGTAGGGTTCGAGATGTCCTTTCTTGAGTTTGTCGCCCGGCAGTTTGGCTTCGCTGCTGATGAGACGCATGGCCAGCTCCTGTCCCGTCATCTCGAGCGAGAAGAAAGCTACGGCTTTGTTGAAGTCGACGGCGATATTGCGGGCCATGGAGAGAGCACAAGCCGTCTTACCCATGGCGGGACGGGCGGCGAGGATGATGAGGGTGCCGGGCTGGAAACCCGCGGTCATACGATCGAGACCGATGAATCCGCTCTCAAGGCCGCTGAGACCGTCACTCTTCTCTCCGGCCTCCTTAATTTGGTCCATAGCCATGCCGACGAAGTCGCCCATGGGATGGTAGTCCGAACGGAAGTTCTTGTCGTTGATGTCCATCAACCGCTGCTCGGTCTTGTCGAGGAGGTTCACCACGTCGGTAGTCTCGTCATAAGCTTCCGTGATGGTCTCGGTCGAGATGCGTATCATCTCGCGCTGGATGAACTTCTCGCTGAGCACACGGATGTGATACTCGATATGGGCGGCGGAGACGACGTTCTCCGTGAGTTTCGAGACGGCATAGGCACCGCCGGCGGCCTCGAGTTCGCCGTCGAGACGGAGACGTTCCACAACCGTGAGGAGGTCGACGGGCTGGCTCTGCTCGAAGAGCTTTCGGATAGCACGGTAGACGGTCTGGTGCTCGGGAAGGTAGAAGTAATCGACATGCAGGGTCTCGATGGCGTTGATGAGCGCCGTCTGGTCGAGCATGAGAGCACCGAGCACTGACCTTTCGAGTTCGACAGCCTGCGGCGGGGTGTTGCCGTTGATGTCGAACGCTTGGGCGTAGGTGAGACGGTCTTTGCGACGTGTTGTGGCGGTAGTGGGCATGTTGTCGGTGATGAGTGTTGTAGGGTGAGTTATGATTTACACACATCCAACCACAGGGTATCACGATGATGCCCTGTGGCTGGTGATAAGTGCTCCAACCCCTATAAGGGGTGGCTTATGCGTTCTCGCTGGCGCTGTTGTCGTCAACCATCACGGTGGAGCCGCGATAGGCGGGGCAGGTGTGATGGGTGCAGCTGGCGACGACGCCGGCTACAAAGAGCATCAGAGCCATGATGGCTAAAACTTTCTTCTTCATATTACAAACCTATTTTTTCGTTGACAATCTTCAGAATTTCGGCTTCCTGACGGATGGCTTCGTCCTCGATAGCCTGGGCCTTGGCAAGGATGTCAGCCTTGAAGGCTTCGTCCTTGAGCGAGGAGGCGTTGATCTTGACATTGAGGTGGGCACCCATGACGGCCGAGCGGGCAGCCAGTGAGCCAACGCCACCGTCGGTGACGCTGTTGGGGTTACCCCATTCCACCATGGCGCGGCAGACCTCGAAGGCCTCGAGGGAACGCTGCATGGTGCGGAAGGGCACCTCGGTGGCGAACTTGGTGGCCTCCTGGATGGCGGCGCTGCGGGCGGCCTTCTCCTCGTCGGTCTTCTTGGGCAGGCCGAAGGCGTCCATAATCTTGTTGAAGGCGGCGGTGTCCTCGTCGACGAGGTGTAGCAGCTCATCCTTCAGGGCCTGACCCTTCACGGCCACGTCGCTGAATTTCTCCCATTCGTCGTCGTAGGCGGCTTTGCCACCCGTGAGGTTGGCCACCATGGTGCCGAGGGAGGCGGCGAGGGCTCCCATGTAGGCGCTGACGCTACCACCGCCGGGGGCGGGACTCTCGCTGGCGGTCTCGTCGCAGAAGCCGCGGCAGGTAAGGTCTACCAGTTTCTTCTTCGAGTGGTCCTCGATGAGGTATTCGATGACTTTTTCCTTGGGATCAAAAGGTTTGAGGTCGTCGAGACCCATACTCTTGATGGCCACCTTCATGATCTCTTCTTCGCTGACGCCAAGGGAGCGCTGCTGCTTAGCCAGGTAGTATTTGCCGGCATCGATGAGGACGCTCTTGGGAATGAGGCCCACAATCTCGCAGCCGGTGACACGCAGGCCGCGGTTGGCGGCGCAGCGGCACACCTCGTCGAAGCAGAGGTGCACGGGGGCGACCTTGATGGAGGTGATATTCATGGAGACCTGGGCGATACCGTAATCCTCGATGTACCAGCCGATGGCCTTGGTGCCCTTGAGGGTACCGGGAATCATGATGGTCTTGCCATTCTCGTCCTTGATAGGCTTTCCGCTGGGCTTGCCACCTTCGCGTTTCGGACGGCCTTTCTCGCGGACATCGAAGGCGATGGCGTTGGCGCGGCGGGTAGAGGTGGTGTTAAGGTTGTAGTTGATGGCCACAAGAAAATCGCGGGCTCCCACCTGGGTGGCGCCGGTATGGGCGGTGTGGTCATTCCAGACGTTGGGACCGAAGTCGGGCTTCCACTGCTCGGTGCCGAGGCGGCTGCTGAGACTCTCGTACTCGCCGGTACGGCAGTAGGCCAGGTTGCGGCGCTCGGGGATGAAGGCAGCATTCTCGTAGCAGTAGATGGGAATCTGAAGCTCCTCGCCGAGGCGCTTGCCCAACTTATGGGCATACTCGACAACTTCTTCCATAGTGATATTGCTCACGGGGATAAGGGGGCAGACGTCGGTGGCACCCTGACGGGGGTGGGCACCGTGGTGCTGTGTCATGTCGATAAGCTCGGCGGCCTTCTTGACAACTTGGTAGGCGGCTTCGAGGACGGGCTCGGGCTCACCTACGAAGGTGATGACAGTGCGGTTGGTGGTCTGGCCGGGGTCGACATCGAGGAGTTTGACACCTTCGATCTTCTCAATCTCGGCAGTGACCTGATTGATGATATCCATGTTGCGGCCTTCACTGATATTGGGCACGCATTCAATAAGTTGTTTCATAATAACATTGTTTTTAGATGCTGCAAAAATACGTAAAAAAAATCATATAGCAGATGTGTGGGGTGAAAAAAGTAATCAACAACCTTTATTTAATATTATTTTTATTTTATTATCGAAAAAAAACGTATCTTTGCAGTTGATTATGAAAAGAGGAAATAATATCAAAACATATATTATCGGACTGATTATAAGTCTGATACCCGTTTTTTCTTATGGACAACGTATAGTGAGTGTCAATCTCGATACCGTCGCTTGCCTGGGCGATTCGGTGTTTGTGGGCATAGGATATGACCCCGCACATGAGGTCGTCGTCGAGGATTTGGTGACTGCCATCTCTCATCCCGGACGCGTGTTTCTGCCTGATGGTATTCCGTGCGGATCTTTGGGTTGTTCTTATCGCTCTCCTGTGACTTTCTCCGGCTACCCCAGCAATGCTGTGATTTCTTCCGTGAATGACATCAATTTTATTCGTCTGAATATAGAACATAGTTGGATTGGTGATATCTATATCGGCATCACCTGCCCCAACGGTCAGGTAGCCTCGTTGATGAACTATAGCAATGGTGGCACTTCTTCCTGCACGAGCACGATTCCACAGAGCCACCGTGGCTGGACGAGCGGGAGTAATGCACCGACAAGTACCTTTTTCGGCCAGGCCTACGACGATGGTGCATCGAACAAGTGCGACTCCACACAGCCGTCAAATGCACCGGGTGTAGGTTGGAACTACTGTTGGAGCGACAATACGATGAACGGCTACGTGTATGCCCCGGGTGACGGCCTGATATACCGTAATACCAATGTGCATAACGGACGTATCGATTCCTCCAATGTCGCCCAGGGACGTCAGTTCTATCACCCCAACGAGAGTTTCAGCTCGTTGATTGGCTGTCCGATTAACGGGAGTTGGTATATCGAGGTGATGGACGGCTGGAGTATTGACAATGGTTATATATTTGATTGGGAGCTCTCGCTCAACCCTTCTTTTGTGCCCTCGGCAGGTACGGTGACAGGGATTGATGTGGTAGGCAACGAGGTGACACGGACGGGCGACTCAACCTTCTTGGTGTCGGCGCCGGCGGGAACGGAGAACGACACTATGGTGATGTATCGTGTGCTGCTGTTCAGCTCGACGGGCGACACTCTGGACACCGCTGTATGGGTACACTATACCGAACACCCCTACCAACTGGTGGAGGGTGATTTCTGCGACGGTGACACCTTGTGGTTCGAGGGAACCCCAATTACCGCTAGCGTCGCACGGATTGATTCTGTTTTGACCACTTACGGATGCCTGAGCGTGACAGAGTATAATGTCCGTTTCCACGAACGGTACGATGTGTACGATTCCATTTTCCCCTGTGGCAACTTGATTCCTTGGTATGCCGGTGTGCCTTATCCCGGGGCTGGCGATTTCTTGATTACTGACACGACGGTGTGGGGATGCGACAGTCTGACGCACTTGACAATATCGTATATGGACAGTGGGTTCCGTGCTCAGATTCTTCTGAGCGACGACGGCGAGTTGTGGAGTGGCGACACCATGCTGGGAGGCTGTGTGCCGATGACGGTGTGGGCAATGGATACGATGCCTCTTATGTTGGAGGGTTATTGGAACATGGGCGTGGATAGCGCGACGTGGCTGTCGGGCGATTCGCTGACGTACATCTATGATACTGCGGGAGTGTTCAACATAACACATGTCGCGGTGAGCCTGCACGGCTGTCGCGACACGGTAATGATGAAAAACGCCGTTTGGACATTTACGCCGCCGCATGCGAGCTTCTCATGGGCTCCCGAAAATCCCGTGCTGTCACATCCTGTTGCGGAGTTTTTCAACTACAGCACACCAGCCGGATTGAGTTATCTGTGGCTGATGCAGACAAACGACGGTATAGATAGTGTGAAGGAGGCGAAGCCTTTTTATTCCTGGGCTCGCGATGGAGAGAATGTGTTTGGCGATTTCGACGTAACGTTGCTGGCAACGCAGACGTATGTCGGTCCTTACGGCCTGCCGGTGGAGTGTGTGGATGACTCAATGGCAACGGTGACGATAGTGAACGACTGGTTGCAGTTCCCCAATCTTGTGACGCCCAACGGCGACGGAACAAACGATATCTGGAAGGTGGTGAATCTGCTGGAGTGCGGCTTGTATTCAATGAACGAGGTTTGGATCTACAACCGTTGGGGCACGGAGGTGTTCCATGCAAAGGACATCAGCCGCGAGGAAGAGTTCTGGGACCCCGACGAGACAAATAGCCCCGACGGCACCTATTTCTATAGGTTCATGGCACGCAGTGCCTGGGGCGTGGTAAAACGCAACGGAATGATAGAAGTGGTGAGGTGACGTTGAGAAGTAAAAGGTAAAAACTAAAAAGTAAAACCGCAAACGTCTAACGTAAAATATGCGTACAAGACTGATAATAATGATGCTGCTGGCACTGGCCTGTGGGCCGTCGTGGGGGCAGAGTATTGTCAGTTTCTCTGTGCCGACTTCTATGTGTGTGGGAACCCAGGAAATGGTGACTTTCGGCTATCAGGATACTCACAATGTAGTGATAGACTATGAACAAGCCACTTTGGGCCACAGTGACAGAATATTTCTGCCTGACGGCGTACCGTGCGGAACGCTGGGCTGCTCCTACCGCTCACCGGTGACATTCGACATCTTCCCTACAGGTGCCAGCGTGACCTCCGTGAACGACATCAAATATATCAGGTTGAATATAGAGCATTCTTTTATAGCGGATATCTATATCAATGTGACCTGTCCCAACGGACAGAAGGTGGATATCATGCGCTTCGATGGACAAAACACGGCGTCCTGCTCGAGCTCCATTCCCACCGCGTCGCGCCACTGGCTGAGTGGAAATAATGTGTCGGGTGGGACCTTCTTCGGCCTGGCGAACGACAATGAGTATAGCTCGAACAAGTGTGACTCGACGGCAAGATACAATGCCCCTGGTATCGGTTGGAACTATTGCTGGAGCAGCAACACCAACTCAGGCTATGTCTACGCCCATGCCAATAACAACGATGATGGAATCATCTATCGTTCCGGACATGCACACAGCAGGACGATACCGAGTTTCACGTCAACGGGGTCGCCGACCACGCACTCGGTGATAGACTCGTCGAATGTGGCGGCAGGAACCAATTTCTACCATCCTGACCAGAGTTTTGCTTCGCTGATAGGTTGCCCGCTGAACGGCACTTGGTATGTCGAGGTGATGGACGGCTATTCGATGGATAACGGTTATATTTTCGAATGGGAGCTGGCCTTGGATCCGTCGCTGATTCCGAGCAACAACTGCCTGGCGGACTCGTTCATGGTGTCGGGCTACGGCGTGACAATGGTAAACGATTCGTCGTTCACCATTACGGCACCGACGCAATTGTTGGCCGACAGCATGGTACAGTATTCATATCATATCTACAGCACATGCACAGATATTGACACCGTGGTATCTCTGACGTTCCATCCGGAGAAAAACACAGAGAGTGAGGTTGTGGGATGCGGAACGGTGAGCTACGGTGGACATGTGTATGTGGCGGACACGGACCTGGTCAGCCACGGCGTGTCGCGCTATGGGTGCGATAGTACCCACACCACACATGTGAGGGTCTATCCCAACTATAGCAGCGAGGTGGAGGAGTCTGTGGTGGAGAACGCACTCCCCCACTCTTTCATGGGACACGTGTTCTATGGACCCGTGGAGGATACACTGTTGGCAGGCACCACGGTGCACGGGTGCGACAGCAATGTGGTGTATACCTTGCGAGTGATGGAGAATAGTATGACCGTGGAGACAGATACCATCTGTGCCGACGCGACACCGTATCTGTGGAACGGACGACAATACAGTACAACCACAAAGGACACCATAGTGTTGGGGGCCTCGAACGGCGCCGACAGTGTGGTGGTGCTGTCGCTGACGGTCTTCCCGACGGATTACCGAGACACCTCGTTTGAGGTAGTAGAGAATGCGCTGCCTGTAATCTATGCCGGGCGGCAGTTTTATGAGTCGATAGACACGGTGCTGCATGATATGAACAGATATGGGTGCGATAGCAGTACGAGGATTAGACTCGTGGTGCATCACAACCATGCATACAAATACGAGACGGCCGTTTGCGACGACAGACTGCCCTATGATTGGATGGGTCTGCGGTTCGATGCGGCGGACAGCGTGACGCTGCCGTTGACAGACCGCTACGGGGCTGACAGCGTGGTGACGTTAGTGCTGAGGGTGATGAAGACCTACAGTGTGGATATCGACACGGTGACGTGTGACAATATACCGTTTATTGTTGCCGATCAGCCGATGACCAGCTCGGGACACCATGTGGTGACGCTGACGACGGCAGAGGGCTGTGATTCGGTGCTAAACATAGACCTGACGGTGTTGCTGCACAGCGAGACACATATCTATGACACGGTGTGCGCATCGGAAGGCTATGTGCTCGACGGCATATCTTATACACATTCTGGCATTTACACGACGACGCTGACGAATGCCGTAGGGTGCGATTCCATAATAACCCTCCACCTGGGTCTTCTGGCCGAGGGGATGAAGGCAGAAATCAAGGCGATACCCATGGTGGTGACGCCCTCTAATCCCGATGTCCGCTTCTATGATGCCAGCACACAACGTTACACACGTCAGTGGATTATTGAGGGTGACAGTACTGATGAGCAGCATTTCACCTACCACTATCCCGTAGAGGCCGACTCACTGCCGGTGATGCTGATAGCCTACAGCATCGAAGGATGCGCCGACACGGCACAGACGGTGATACAAATCGACCGTGCGGCGTTGGCGATACCGAATGTGTTCACGCCCGACGAATCAACGAACAATACCTGGCAGCCGGCAATACGCGATGTCGCCGAGCTGAAAATATGGATATATACCCGTCAGGGTCTGCTTGTTGCACATCTGGAGGGTTTGGATGCCCGATGGGACGGAACGAAGGATGGCGAGCGGTGCCCGCAGGGAGCCTATGTCTTCAATTTGGAATATCGGACAAGGTTGCAGCCGGAAAAACTGCAGAGAAAGACGGGTACCATATTGCTGGTAAGGTAAGTAGTTAATGGTTAATGATTAACGATTAATGGTTAACGGTTATATGAAAGAATATATAGAACAAGCGTGGGAGCAGCGAGAGCTGCTCGAGAAGAAAGAATACAGGGAGGCGGTACTTGAGACTGTCGCCATGCTCGACCGTGGCGAGGTACGTGTCGTCGACCCCGCCACCTGGACAGTCAACTCATGGGTCAAGAAAGCCGTCCTGCTTTATTTCCCCGTCTGCGGCATGCAGACGCTCGAGGCAGGTCCTATGGAATATCACGACAAGATACCCCTCAAACGCCATTTCGCTGAAGGAGGCGTGCGTGTCGTGCCGCCGGCAGTGGCGCGCTATGGTGCCTACCTCGCTCCCGGGACGATACTGATGCCTTCGTATGTGAATATCGGCGCCTATGTGGATAGCGGCACGATGGTAGACACTTGGGCCACGGTGGGCAGCTGTGCCCAGATAGGCAAGAATGTGCATCTGAGCGGCGGCGTGGGTATCGGTGGAGTGCTGGAACCTGTGCAGGCGGCACCGGTCATCGTGGAGGACAACTGCTTCATCGGCAGCCGCTGCATCATCGTCGAAGGTGCCCATATCGAGCACGAGGCAGTGCTGGGGTCGGGTACGGTGATTACAGCGTCGACACATATCATCGATGTCACGGGCCCAACACCCGTAACATATATCGGCCGTGTGCCGGCACGAAGCGTAGTGATTCCGGGTAGTTATCCGAAACATTTCCCCGCAGGCGACTACAGCGTCTCGTGCGCTCTCATCATAGGCCAGCGAAAAGAATCTACAGATAAAAAGACCTCTCTCAATGAAGCACTTCGGTTATTCTAAATTCATCGTTGCGGCAATCATGCTGTTGCTCGCTTCCTGTACGAAGCATGACGAGATATCGTTCAAAGGGGTGGTGATTGATGTGCGTCAGTGCACAATGATGTCGTCAGGACAACTGCCCGTGGCAGGCTACTTCGTCCATTTGGAAACACCCGACAGCATCGGCGGCAGCTATACCCTCAACAACAATCAAACCTATAACAATGTCGTAGTGCTCTATGAACCTGATTGCCGTATCTACCGCGACGACCACATCCGTGGCTCCTTCTACCTGGATGACGAGTACTCTCACGCCAACTGTGCCTACCACTGGACCGATATCCATCTTCCTGAAGGGGTCTTTACGACGGTGAGTGTTGATTAGTAGTTGATAAGAAATCAGAAACAGGAATCTGGATTTGAGAATAAATTGGTATTTTTGCATTTTAAAATAGGAACAAATAAAAATATTACAATATGAAGTTTATCGTTAATAGTCAGCAATTACACAAGCAGTTGCAGTCGCTCAGCGGCGTGCTGTCGTCGAGCAACACGATGCCCATTATCAACTGTTTCCACTTCCATCTGGAGGAGAACGACCTCACCATCAAGACCACGGACCTGACGACGACACTCATGGCTCGCATGACCGTTGAGACCGGCCGTATGGAGGCCGCCGAAGAGGTGGCTGTGCCGTCGAAGATGCTTCTGGACATTCTGAAGTCGTTCGACGATGTGCCCCTGACCTTCAACGTCGATCCCGCCAACTACTCCATCGACATCGTGTCGGGTACGGGTCAGTACCGTCTGGCAGGCATGGATGCCGCCACCTACCCCACTATGCCGGCTCGCGAGAGCACCAGCAAAGTGGTGATGAGCAGCACTGCACTTGTTAACGCTATCAACAAGACCGTCTTCGCCACTTCCAACGACGAGATGCACCAGCAGATGAGCGGTATCTTCTGCGAGATGACGCCCGACGGTGTGA
The DNA here is from genome assembly GCA_902774395.1 of uncultured Bacteroidota bacterium. GTDB lineage: Bacteria > Bacteroidota > Bacteroidia > Bacteroidales > P3 > Colimorpha. The sequence continues at coordinate 206,657 of CACYIK010000001.1, read as the reverse complement.
CCTTCGTGGCTACCGACGCCCACAAGCTGGTGCGCTACCGCCGCAAGGATGTCACCTGCGACGAGAGCACCAACTTCATCCTGCCGAAGAAACCCATCATCATCGTCAAGAATATCCTTGCCGGCCGTAAGGAAGAGGGCGAAGTGACCATCGAGTACAACAACACGAACCTCTTCATCACTTTCGATACCTTCTATATCGTCTGCCGTCTGGTCGACGGTCGCTACCCCAATTACGAGGCCGCCATTCCTAAGGACAATCCCAACAAGCTTATCCTCGACCGCCAGTCGTTCCTCAACACGCTGCGCCGCGTCAGCATCTTCGCCAGCGAGGCTACACGTCAGGTGCGCCTCTCCATCGGCAAGGATCAGCTCGACATCTCGGCCGAAGACCTCGAACTGTCGAACAACGCCCATGAGACTCTCCCCTGCCAGTATGAGGGCGAACCGATGGACATCGGCTTCAACGCCAAGTTCCTCACTGAGATGATCTCCTACCTCGACAGCGAACAGGTGCTCGTCGAACTGTCTCATCCCTCGCGCGCGGGTATCATATTCCCTTATGGCGACGACGACACCGAGAAGCAGGACGATATCCTCATGCTCGTCATGCCTGTCATGCTTGCTAATTGATAATTGAAAATTGATAATTGAAAATTGAAAAACAAGGTAAATCTCTGGGGTAATCACGGAGCCACCATCTTGGGTATCTCGCTGGTGCTCTTCATGCTGGGACTCCTGCTCACCATCGAGTACCACTCCTATCGACTGACGCACGATGCCCAGGAGCGCATCACCTACAAGGTGGACCTGTCGCCCGATGTGAGCGACAGCCTGGCGCTGGCACTAAAGGATGACATCTCCAAGATGGAGGTGGTGAAGCATGTCGACTATATCTCGAAAGAGAAGGCTGCCGAGATCTTCACCGAAGAACTGGGTGAAGATTTCGTGGGCTTCGCTGGCTACAATCCCCTCTACCCGTCGTTGATGGTGAATTTCAACGTGGCGCTGCTGCCTGACAACAGCACAGAAACCCTCGACCGCTTCTGTGCCGAGATGCGCCACCGCGAGGGTGTCACCGGCGTGGCCTATCAGGAGAATGTCGTCAACGACCTCCGCGAGGTGTTCTACAAGCTTTCCTGGTTCCTCATCGTCTTCGTGGCACTGCTGCTGGTGATAACCATCGTGCTCATCAACAGCCTGATACGTATCGCCATCTACAGCAGTAGAGAAACCATCGCCACCATGCGTTTGGTGGGCGCCAAGTCGTCATTCATCGCCCGTCCCTTCCGTCTCCGCAGCATCGCCTACGGCGCCATCGGAGGATTGATAGCCGACGCTCTCACATTCTTCACCGTGTGGGCTTTCAGCAACGAATTCGCCCTCGACATCATCGGTCAGGAGCACCTGCTGTGGTACGGACTCATCGGGGCGGTCATCGTGCTTGTCGGCATCGGCATCGCCTACCTCTCCACGGCACTTACGGTCAGAATCTATATCTCCAGAAATTAAACAGATAATAGCAAATAGTTAAAGCAATGAAAAACAAACCTCTCACCAAGCAAGAGGCTGCCAACGAAACCAAGCACGGTTTCCACCTCGTTTTTGGACGCACCAACTACATCCTGATGATAGCGGGACTCATCGTCCTCGCCATAGGCTATATCATGCTCAGCGGTGGCGGCAGCGACGACCCGAACACGTTCAACGACGCCATGTTCGACTCGCGACGTCTCGTTGTGGCTCCCATCCTCATCACCGTGGGCTTCGTGGTCGAGATCCTCGCCATCATGTTCAAAGGAAAAAAGAACGAATAAACAATGGAAGAAACTCTCAACTGGTTCCAAGCTTTTATCCTTGGCATAATTCAAGGTCTAACGGAGTATCTCCCTGTCTCTTCTAGCGGCCACCTCACCATCGCTTCCAACCTCTTTGGTATCGATGATGGCAGCAAAATTCTCACCCTGAACATCGCCGTTCACATTGCTACAGTGCTGAGCACCGTAGTCATTCTGTGGAAGGAAATCGTCTGGATATTCTCCGACCTCTTCAAATGGAAATGGAACGAGGGCTCGAAATATGCCGTCAATATCCTCATTTCCATGATTCCTGTAGGTATTGTCGGCCTCCTCTTCAAAGACAAGGTCGAAGAGGTCTTCGGTAGTGGTCTGCTGGTGGTAGGAATCTGCCTTATGATTACTGCCACATTGCTGGCTTTCTCCTACTGGGCTAAACCACGCCAGCGCGAGAACATCTCACCCCTTCACGCTTTCATCATTGGCATCGCCCAAGCTGTGGCAGTACTTCCTGGCCTTTCTCGCTCCGGAAGTACGATCGCTACCGGACTCATCCTTGGAAACAAGAAAGAACGCCTGGCCCAATTCTCCTTCCTGATGGTCATCCCCCCCATCCTCGGAGAAGCGCTCCTCGATGCCAAGAAACTTATAAGCGGCGAAACAGCCACTGCTGTCGCCGACGCAGCCCAAAGCGGTGCTACCACCATTGGTACTATACCCCTGATTATCGGATTCCTCGCTGCTTTCATTGTCGGCTGCATCGCCTGTAAGTGGATGATTAACATCGTCAAGAAAGGCAAACTCATCTGGTTCGCAGTCTACTGCGCCATCGTGGGCCTCGCCGCCATTATCATTCCCCTCCTAGGTTAACCTAGGACAACCCTAGGATAGACAATGATTACATTGGATCAGCTTCAGGCTGGCATCGTCATCCCCATCGACAAACCCCGCCAATGGACTTCCTTCCAGGCGGTAAACAAAATCAAGGCCGTAGTGCGCAACACCTACGGCCTTAAAAAATTTAAGATAGGCCATGCCGGGACACTCGACCCGTTGGCCACAGGTCTGCTGCTCGTCTGTATCGGCAAAGCCACCAAGACCATCCCTCAGCTGCAAGACGGCGACAAGGTCTACACCGGCACCATGGTCTTCGGCGCCGCCACCCCCTGCTACGATCTAGAGCGTCCGGTAGACCACTACTACCCCTACGAACATATCACCCGCGAGCTGCTCGACGAAACAGTACGTCAGTTCACTGGCACCATCCAGCAGGTACCGCCTATGTTCAGCGCAGTGAAGATTGACGGTCAGCGGGCCTACGAAATTGCAAGGAGTCAGGAATCAGGAGATAAGGAGGTAAGGAGTAAACCAGTAAACGTCTACAGCTTCGAAATCACAGCCTTCCGACCAGGAAGTCAGAATACTCCGATTACTCAGAGTACTCCGGTTACTCAGAATACACCTTCCAAGAACCTCTACCAGAACCCCCTCGGCGAGGTTCCCCCGCATCTGCCGCAGGCCGACTTCCGCATCCACTGCGGCAAGGGCACTTATATCCGCTCTCTGGCACGCGACCTTGGCCTTTCCCTCGACAGTGGCGCCTTCCTAGCCTCGCTACGCCGTGAGCAGGTGGGCGAATACACACTTGATCACGCCCTTAATCTCGATCAGGTGGAGCCCTTCCTCACCCACTAGCCCCCATCACCCTACCAAAGCCGTACCAACACCGTATCAACTCCTACCATGGTAGGAGTTGGTTAGGAGTTGATAGGGTGTTGGTAGGTGGTTGTCAAGGAGTTGTGATTTTGTTGATAAAAAGCGTTTTTAAAGCAATAAAACGTTGTTTTGGGGACAAAAAAAAGCCGTTGGCATCGCCAACGGCTTGAATGTTTTCAGATGGAACTTAGTCCATGACGGTGTTCCAGTTGTGCTTGTCTTCGGCCTCGCCGAGCTGGATGGCACGGAGGGCGTTGTAGAGCTTGGTGCTGTAGGGACCGGGCTCCTTGCCAAAGACGTAGCTCTTGCCGGTCTCGGGGTCGTCAAGACGCTCGATGGGGCTGATGACGGCGGCGGTACCGCAGGCGCCGGCCTCCTGGAAGGTGCTGAGCTCCTCGACGTCGATGGGACGACGCTCGACTTTCATACCCATATCCTCGGCGAGCTGCATGAGGCTCTTGTTGGTGATGGAGGGCAGGATGGAAGTGCTCTTCGGGGTGATGTAGGCACCGTCCTTGATGCCGAAGAAGTTGGCAGCGCCGGCCTCGTCGACATATTTCTTCTCCTTGGCATCCAGATAGAACTCGCAGGCGTACTGGCCACCGTGGCAAGCCTCGACGTGAGCTCTCAGGGAAGCGGCATAGTTACCACCGACTTTGTAGATACCGGTGCCGAGGGGGGCGCTACGGTCGTACTTGCGGGTGATGACATAGGGGTTGGCTTTGAAACCGCCCTTGAAGTAGGGTCCCACGGGGGTCACGAAGATGACGAACAGGTACTCGTCGGCGGGTTTGACACCCACGGTGATGCCGGTACCGATGAGCAGGGGACGCAGGTAGAGGCTGGCGCCGGTGCCATAGGGAGGAATGAAACGCTCATTGAGCTTGATGACCTTCTTGCACATCTCGACGAACTTCTCGGTGGGCAGTTCGGGCATCATGATGCCGCGGCAGGTGCTCTGCAGACGCTCGGCGTTGGCTTCGGGACGGAAGATGCGGATCTTACCATCTTTGCAACGGTAGGCTTTCAGGCCCTCGAAAGCTTCCTGGCCATAGTGGAGGCTGGAGGCAGCCATGTGGATGTTGATGTTCTCGGAGCTGGAGACCTCAATCTCACCCCACTGGCCGTTGCGGAAGTAGCAACGCACATTGTAGTCGGTTTTGACGTAACCGAAGGGAAGGTTTTGCCAATCTATATTCATGTTGTTCAGATTTTTAGGTTGTTTATTATAATTAAATACAATTTGGCAAAGATAAGAAAAAAAAATGATTTAGTGCAACCGAAATGTTAAAAGACCCTAACTATTGTTAAAATGTTACCCAAAAAAGGCACCTCGCCGTCTTATAAATTGAAAGGGGAAAATGTGAATTAAACAATAAAACCGAAATCACCACGTTATTATGAACAAAAATCAGACGCTTATCGAGGAAAACATTACTTGCTGAATAACCTCATTTATTAACCTAAAAAAATAAACCGTTATGAAAGTAATGTTTCGAGGCATCGCGATGCTTTGCGTTCTCCAATTGTTGTTCTTCACAGGGACTGCCCATTCGCAAGAGCGGGACAGCGCGACGGTGGGCAATCACAAGATTCTCTATGGTCTTCAAGTGGGGGTCACCATAAACACTGTCGACCTCTACAACACCTCAGGCGGTGTGGCGCACGCCTTGGAGGAGGGCAACCACACAATCCACGTTCCCGGTTTTCGTTTCGCCGTGATAGGAGAAATCCCACTGAATCGGAACTTCAGCCTGCGTGCCATGCCGGGTGTGTCGCTCTTTAAGAGCAACTGGGAGCCTGGCAATGTCTCTGTTCCCACCTCGCCGTCCACCGACTACAAGGTGGAAAGCGTCTGTGGCGAGCTGCCTGTGGATGTCAAGTTCATTGCAATCCGCTGGGGTCATCTGGAGCCTTACCTCGTCTCAGGACTCAGCTACAGGTTTGACTTCGCCTCGCTGCGCAATGACAGCGACGACGGAAGCATCCAATCGCTAAACGCCCACGACATAAGCTTTTCGTTTGGCTGTGGGTTGGATTGGTACACACGCTATCTGAAATTGGGGGTTGAGTTCAAGGCCAGCCTCGGACTCCTTCCTCCCCACACCAGCGGCGGCGACCACACCAACCCATTCTACTTCCACAACAGCAATAGCTTCTACATCGGCCTCAATATCGAAGCATAGCTTCACATGAATACGGTCGATGGCAGAAGGCGTGTTTGTCAAGTTGAGAACTTGACAAACGGCATTTAAAACAATAAAGTCAAGAAGATAAAAACATGAAAAAAATCAATTTGAAACTCGTGTTGGCAGCCGTGGCGCTGCTGGCCGGAATGCTCCCCGTTGCGGAGTGCGAAGCACAAGAGTCGATAGAAACCGTCATCCGAAAATCGCGCGAGAAATGCCAGTCCATCCAGGGCGGACACTACGTGATGGAACGGAAAATGAAACACATGGACGACAAGGACACCGACTACTACCGCAACACCTGCGACTTCCGCAAGCTACCCGACGACACCATTTTCGGGAAAGCCTTCTCGATGGTTAATGAGCCTCAGGGTCATCCGGAATGGAACGGCCATTTTCTTTATACAGGAAATGAATTGGTGTATCTTAACGACACAGCCACCATTCTCTCGTGTGCCCAATGGGCGGATGAAATAAAGAACAGGCAACACAACTTCGAATTTTTCTCCCCGCTGACTGCCCGAACCTATTTCATCCCTTCATTAGAGAAATGGATTGCCGACACTAGCGACGACTATCTCATTTCGCTTTCGGAAACCCATCTGAACGACAAGCCCTGCTATCTGGTCAACATCCTCGTGAAGCAAAGCGGTGAACCAGACCCCTATTTCGGCATTATCTGCCTCCGCTACGAAATCAATATTTGGATTGACAAGAGCAACTACCTGCCCATCCAGTTCTCTGAAGCTTTCGACAACATTGACGGGCCAGACACCGTATCTCAATACGAGGAACTCAAGCTGGTTTCTTTCGACCCGAAGGTTGACGAGTCGAAGCTGACCTTGAAGTCCATCCCCGACGATATGGTGCAGAGGGACTATGTCCCACACAAAGCTCCCGAGCCGCTGTCCAAGGGGACTCCGGCACCCAACTGGTCGCTGCCCACGCTGGCAGGAGACACCATGCGCCTCGCCGACCTCAAGGGCAAGGTGGTGCTGGTGGACTTCTTCTATAAAAGCTGTGCCCCCTGCTGCGCTGCTTTACCCATCCTGCAGAGCCTTCATGAGAAATACAAGGACCGCGGCGTGGTGGTGGTCGGCATCGACCCGTACGACGACCCCGTGAAAGATGAGATGGCCACATTCCTCTCCAATCGCGGCATCACCTACACGGTGCTTTTCTCCGACCACGAACTGTCCAAGGCCTATCATGTTCATGCTTTCCCGACCCTCTTCATCCTCGACCGCGACGGCAAGATTGTGGAGACACACACAGGCTTCTCAAAAGAGATGGGAACCGAACTTGAGGAGCAACTGCAGAAGATGCTCTGAAGACAAAAATGAAAATATTTTTTGCCATGTCGGGAAAAAGTTGTATTTTTGCACCCGATTTGGCAGGCCTCTTAGCTCAGTTGGTTAGAGCAGCTGACTCATAATCAGCGGGTCCTTGGTTCGAACCCGAGAGGGGCCACGAAAAAAGTTTAGAATTGAGAGTCAAGAGATGTGAGTTTTATGGGACGAATAATGGCCATAGACTACGGAAAAGTGCGTACGGGGTTGGCGGTAACCGACCCCGTTCGTATTATTGCCACTGCCCTGACGACCGTGGAGACCTCTAAGTTGATGGCCTATATTAAAGATTATTGCGCGCGCGAGGAGGTCGATATCTTTGTGGTTGGCGAGGCCAAGCACATGGACAACACCTGGTCGGAATCGATGAAGCTCATAGAGCCCTTTGTGAAACAGTTGGCAGAGGCATTCCCTGGGAAAGAGATTGCACGTGTGGATGAGCGCTTCACATCGAAGATGGCATTCCAGACGATGATTGACAGCGGCCTGAAAAAGAAACAGCGCCGCGACAAAGGCATGATAGACCAAATCGCCGCCACCATCATGCTCCAAGACTATTTGAGAATTAAGAATTAAAATTATGATACTACCGATTATTGGACTTGGTCATCCAACGCTGCGCAAAGTGGCGCAACCTGTAACAAAAGACTATCCGAACCTCAAAGAGCTTATAGCCAACATGTTCGAGACGATGTACAACGCCGACGGCGTGGGTCTCGCAGCACCGCAGGTGGACCTGTCGATAAGGCTGGTGACCATCGGCGTGCGTCCCTACAATGAGAAGACCGACACCTATGGCGAGCCGACGGACGTGCATGTGCTCATCAACCCGGAGATTCTTGAGTTCAAGGGCGAAAAAGAGTATTTCAACGAGGGCTGCCTGAGTGTGCCCGACATCCACGAGGACGTGCTGCGTCCCGAACGCATCGTGATGCACTGGTGGGATGAGAACTGGGAAGAGCATACCGAGGAAATCGACGGCCTCTTCGCACGTATCGCACAACATGAGATCGACCACCTGGACGGCAAAGTGTTCACCGACCGCCTCTCGCCTCTGCGCCGTACCATGCTGAAGCGCAGGATGAACGACATCGTGAACAAGAAGGTGCACACGAAATACAGGATGAAATAAGTCAAGAATCAATAAAATAAGGATTATGAAAAAGCTTTTTGTTTTTGCTTTTGCCTGTGTCATGCTGGCTGGCTGCAAGGGAGGTGATGAAGAGAAGGTGCTGGGTCACGACGAACTGATTGACTCGATTGCGACGATGGACTCGCTCTATGCTTTCGAGATGGTCGCCAACCCCGAAAAGGCCAACGCCATAATCGACCTATATACCCAGTTTGTCAAGGGATACCCCGAGGACAGCTTGGCTCCTATCTATCTGATGAAGATGGCCGAGACGCAGATATCCATCGGCGAATTTGAGGCCGGCATCGCCAATCTTGACAGCATCATCACCCTCTATCCCGGTTTCGAGGAGGTGGCAGGCTGCCAGTTCCTGAAGGGATGGGCCTATGAACAGAACGAGCAGTACGACAAAGCCCGCGAGGCTTACACCGTCTTCGTGACGGAATATCCCGACCATGTCTTGGCTGCCGATGTCAAGAAAGCTCTTCCGATGGTGGGCATGAGCCCCGAAGAGCAGCTGAAAATGGTGAAAAAATAATAGTAACCATTGATTTGCGCCATGAAAGTCGAGCGCTTCAGAATCAGAGCGAGCTATCCTAACTACTTCATGGTCTGTCTCTATGCCCGTGAGGGACGTGAGATTTTCGACCACGACAGCGAGGATCCGGAGAACCGTCTGGAGGGCAACAAACCCGGAACGGTGATTTACCGGTTGGTGGGTGATGAGAATGTATACGAGTTCCCACCGCGATGGTACGACATGTACCAACTGTTGAAGCTACGCGAGGGAGAGCAGGTGAGATTTCTCGAATTGCTGCTGGGTGAGCACGCAGGTACCCTGAATGAAAACGAACTGCAGCAGCTGGAACACCAGCGCAAAGATTTCCATGAGCAATGCCGCCGTTATGTGGCGGAGAATCCACTGTCGGACTGCGACGAGCTGATAACGACGCTGACGGAAGAGGGTGACTTCACAGACGAGGTCATCAGCTATAAGGGCCACATGTTGCTGGACCTGACACGCAACTGCTACCCTGTCCCCGATTTCTGTATTTTGACGGCCAAGTCGTTCACGAACCCAGACCACCTGCCCGCGATGTTGGAACGCGCTATACGGAATCTGGAAATCATGACGAACTGCCGTCTGGGCGACGCCAAAAACCCGCTGGTGTTCGCCATCCGCTGTGCGATGCCGCAATACATCCCGGGCCTGATGCCGACATTGCTGAATATTGGTGTCACCCGGACCTCCTATCGAGCCCTCAGGAAGAAGTTTGCCCCTACAATGGCAAACCGCGTATATCTGAGCACCCTGCACACCCTGTGCGAGATGCTGGAGTTGGATCACCACTATGAAGAATCAGACATCCAGCTGAGCGAAGAGGCACAGTGCCGACGCATCGAGGAATTGGAGCACCGTGTCGAGAGCAGCGCCATGGGAGAGAAACTGATTACCGACGCTTGGGAGCAGGTGTTGCAGCTGACGCTGTTTGTCAAAAAGTTCTACGACAGCAATTCCGACCTCATATTGACCTTTATGCAGGGCAAGCAGGCATTTCCCAGCCTGATACTGCAGCGTATGGTATGGACCATCGGAAACAATGACTCATACCCTGGTGTGCTCTACAGCCGTCATTCCCGGATGGGCACAGGCAAACAGATTGAGAGCTACCGTAATATCTTCGGTGAGGAAATCATGACAGGCGACGTAACAACCGACGACCTCGCCTATGAGGACCGTAACGAGATACGTGGCGAGTTCCCCGCGGTATATCATTTCGACCCTCTGCTGAAAAAACTCGAGGGCCGCTACAAGACCCCCGTCACCATCGAATTCGCCGTCGAGAGCCGTCCCCATAAGCTGAGTCTCTTCTCGGTGTTGCAGCTCAACGCCTCGGAAATGACAGGGCGTGCAGCACTCGTCTCCGCCATTGATATGCGCAATAGCGGTCTGATCAGCGACGCCCAGGTGATGGATCTCATCAAGCCCTATCACCTGAGACAAATTATCTCGGCCTCTATCGACGACCGGTCGATAGCCAAACTTGCCTTCTTCGGCGGCGGACTGAGCGTGCTGCCCCGCACCGCCATCTCGGCACGCCTCTGCTTCTCGGTGGCGAAAGCCCGAGAACTCAAGGCCAAAGGCGAGAATGTATGCCTCTGCCAGGAACATTTTGTGCCACAAGACACCATCACCCTCAACGAGGTCGACGCCATCCTCTCCATGATGCCCGCAGCCATCCATGTCGTCACCGCCTGCCGTGGCTACGGCATCCCCGCGTTCATGGACTTGCACTCCTACGGCATCAGCATAAAGGACAACTCGATAGTGAACAGCGCAGGCTTGACAATAGACGAGGGCGAGATGATAACTCTCAGCTCCAAACGTCAGAGCCTCTACAAAGGCCAGGCCGCCTTTAAACCGGCGCGTTTCACCAAATACCTCGAGGGTGCACCCGTGGAACTCGACGACAACGAGAAGCTCTTCTTCGAAAAGATGAGGGAGGCCTACACGCAATACCAAACGATTGTCACCTCGCAGGAAGCCAATTATATCACCGACATCCACAAGTTGGCACGTCTCATCCGCTGCAACCTGCAGAACAAGCCGAAAATTGCCTCCGAGATAGTGAACACATGGTATGAGGGGCGTCCCGAAGAATATGTCAGCCAAGTGATGCAGAGCCGCATGGGTGACCATAACGACCAAAGCCGTCTCTTCAACATGCTGCTGCAGAGAAATAAGATTAATTTCTTCCACCGTGCCTACCAGCTTTGCCGCCAGCGCAATGTCTCGGGTCTCACCGCCGGAAGCTTCATGATTGGACGCTTTGTCGCCCGTCCCCTCTCCCGCCACGTATGGAACGCCCTCAGCAACGCCATCGTCGCCTGGCTCATGAACGAATACGTGCTGTACGAGAAATACCTGCATGTGCTGCAGGAAGTGGGCGAAATCAAACTCGCCCGCGCCCACTCGCGCATCGAGACCGAAGGTATTGACAATATGGTGGTGCGTAACTTCGACCTTAACAACTTCGCCCCCCTACTCTACTCGCAGCACGACTGGCAGCAGGTGGCCGAAGAGTTGGAAAAGATGGAACACCAAGACAACACGCACCTCCTCATCGAGATGCTCAGCCGTCCCGTCAACGAGATCTTCGACCTCAACACTCCATGGAAAGCCAAAATCATCGAAGATATCCTGAAACAGGCCGAATGTTAAACGTTAAACGTAAAACCTATCAACGTATCAACGTTAAACATCAAAACCTCCACCCTATCGTCCATTCGATGAACTCGATGCGACCACCATGGGCATTGATTCCGGCTCCTAGATATTTCTTCCCGAAATTGTAGTACACTCCTACCCTTTCATAGAAAGGTGTCGTCATCTGTGTCGACGACAGGATGACAGGTCCCGCGCCCAGCTTCAGACTTAGGTTTCCCCAGAAAAACTCCATCACCCCCATGGCGCTAAGGTACAGGGGCAAGGGATACATATTCCGCTCGCGGCGCAGGAGGTTCCAGTCGCTGCCGTTGAACCACAGGTCGATGGCTCCGCCATAGGCAAAGACCGGATTGACATAATGCTGCATGTAGAGCGCCAGGTCGAAACAAGGATAGTAGCCGTCCATCAGTTCGTCGCGCGACATCACGACGGCCGGCGAGAACGCCAGGCTCCACTCCAAGTCGGGAAAGGCCAGCACACTGTCGATGCGCTCGCGCGAATGTTCCCAGTCCAAATCCTTCTCGTAGTCGTTGTCCAGTTTGACAGCCACACCCAGCTGGAGGAAGTTCACCCCTTTGTTGGGCTTATATAGCATACCGTTGCTCGAATGGAGCAGCGAGGCATTGAGCAGCACGTCGTCGCCCAGTCGGAAATTGAAGCCTACATCGATAAGGCAACTTACGGCGGAACTGATGAAGATATTCTCCTCCTCGCCCGTAAAACAACGCGCTTTGGTATAGGTCGACAGGCCAACGCCGAGACTGTAGTCTATCCACTTGCCCATCGGGGCTCGCACCAGTCCCACAACACCTAAGCGGTGGCCGTAAATAGCTTTGGGGATATAGGCGAACGAGGCTCGCACGCCGAAAGCCGGATAATGCTTGTAGAGTCGCCAATAGTCATTGCCCGTCTGGCGGCTCATCCACGTCACATCCACACTCGCCGCCCCGCAGGCATACTCCATCATGTCGAAATTGTTGGGCGCCGCATAGCTGCCGTTCACGCCCACCTCCCAGTGGCTGTTCTGTCCCTTCAGATGCGAGGAAAGCAACAACAGCATTATCGCAACGACCCAATACCTCATCGCCTAGACACCTTATCAACGTATCAACCTATCAACTTTAAATACTCCGCTTCCGTGAGTATTTGAACGCCCAGTTTCTCGGCCTTCTTTCTCTTCTCGGGCCCCATCTTCTCTCCTGCCAGCAGATAGGTTGTCTTGCCACTGATGGAGCCCGACACCTTGCCGCCGTGGTTCTCGATATCAGCCTTGATTTCCTCGCGCGAGAAATGCTCGAAGACGCCGCTCACCACGAAAGTCATTCCCTCCAGTTTTCCACTTCCCACGCTCCACTCTCCGCTAAACCGGAGTCCGGCGGCACGGAGACGCTCGATAATCTGGCGATGCAGTGGGTTGAGGAACCACTCGCTGACGGCCTTTGCCGTCACTTCGCCGACATCCTCCACCTGTGCCAACTCCTCTTCCGAGGCCACCATCAGGGCATCCATCGTCTTGAAGTAGCGGGCCAACTTCTTGGCTCCTACCTCTCCTACATATCTTATGCCGAGAGCAAAAACTACCCGTTCGAAAGGCACCTGCTTCGAGGCCTCAATAGCCGCCAAGAGGTTGTCGGCACTCTTGTCTTGTATCGTTGCATCCGTCCCGAGACCGATAAGTTGTTCACGCCTTAGGTCGTATATATCAGCTACATTCTTGACTAGTCCTGCTTTGTAAAGCAATTCCAGACGCTCCGGACCTAGGCTCTCGATATCCATCGCCTTGCGGCCCACAAAATGCTCCAAGCGGCCGATAATCTGCGGATGACATCCATCGGCATTGGGACAATAATGGCCCGCCTCACCCTCGGCACGCACCAATTGGGTGCCGCACTCCGGACAACGCTCGATATATTGCACCGGCATCGACCCCTCCTTGCGTTGTTCCATGTCCACCCCGACGACTTTCGGGATAATCTCACCACCCTTCTCGATGAACAGGTGGTCGCCGACATGGATATCCATCTTGGCGATGAAGTCGGCATTCACCAGCGTGGCACGCTTCACGGTGGTACCTCCCAGCCACACAGGCTTTAGGTTGGCCACCGGCGTGATGACGCCCGTGCGTCCTACCTGGTAGCTGATGCTCTCCAGCGGCGTGCTCACACGCTCAGCCTTGAACTTGAAGGCTATGGCCCATCGCGGACTCTTGGCCGTCAGGCCCAGCCGATCCCACAGGGCCGTCTGGTTCACCTTTATCACTATGCCGTCAATACCATACGGCAGATTCCACCGCTCCTTGTCCCAATAGTCAATGAAACCCTTTATCTCGTTGATATCCTTGCACTCCTTGATGTAAGGCTGCACCTTGAATCCCATCTGCTTCGCCCACTCCAGTCGACCGTAATGGGTGTCTGGCAACGTCACACCGTCGGGTGCCATCATGAAGTACATGCAGAACTGGAGCTTGCGCTTGGCGCACTCGGCAGAGTCCTGCAGCTTGAGGCTGCCACTGGCGGCATTGCGGGGATTGGCGAAGGGCTCGTCGCCCTCGGCCTCGCGCTGCTTGTTCATCGCCTCGAAAGCCTCGAAGGGGTACACCACCTCGCCCCTCGCTTCGAAGTCGTCGGGATATTCTCCACGCAATTTCAGCGGGATGGTAGGTATGGTCTTTGCGTTCAGCGTGATGTCGTCACCCACGGTGCCGTTGCCTCGTGTCACCGCCTGCACAAGCCGTCCATGCTTGTAGGTCAGCCCGATAGCCACACCGTCGTACTTCAACTCGCAGGTGTAGGTGAAGGGTACGCCGTCGAGCAGCTTGCGCGTCCGCGCCTCAAACTCTTCTATCTCCTCGATGCTGTAGGTATTGCCCAGCGACAGCATCGGGAAGCGATGCGTCACCTGACGGAAAGTCTTGTTCACCTCGCCACCCACGCGCTTGGTGGGCGACAGCGGACTGGCCAACTCGGGATATTGCCGCTCGAGGTCCTGCAGTTCACGCAGCATGGCGTCGAACTCAAAGTCCGACACCAGCGAGCGGTCGTTCATATAGTATTCATAGTTCAGCCGGTCGATCTCCTCGGCCAGCTGTTCCATACGTTTGCGTACGGGCTCGGTATCTATCGCACTAAACAAATCCATATTATAAAAACATCACTTATCACTCACCACTCATAACTCATAACTCATAACTCATAATTCATAAATCATAATTCATAAATCATCATTTCCCATTCTCCGATGAAGTTGAGCGCCACAGGGCCTATCAGACAAACATCTTTATACTCTTCGCCCGTGGCGTCGAAGGTCACTTCGAAGTCGCCTCCACGCGTTACAAGGCCAACCTTTTTCGTGGCCCGTTCCTCATTCCTCATTCCACATTCAACATTAACAATGGCGCATGCCGTCACGCCGGTTCCACAGGCCCACGTCTCATCCTCCACTCCGCGCTCATAGGTGCGTACGAAGAGGCGGCCGTCGGGCAGCTCCTCGATAAAGTCCACATTGGTTCCCATCGGGAATTCCTCCGCAATATTACGGATTCTCCTCCCCTCTCCCACTACGTCGAAATGTTCCAGATCATGGACGCACTGCACGTAATGTGGAGAGCCGGTATCCAGGAACCAACCATCTAAACAGCGACGCATCTCTTTCGTGGCCACACTCCGCATGCCCAGCTTCACAACGCCAGTCCTCTTCTCCTCGTCCCATGACAGCACCTCCGCATCATGCGGCCCGTCATAACCTTTAAAATGAAAACAATTGTGTCGATTTCCACCATTTGTCCTTTCACTCCCTTTCACTCCTAAGATATAAGCAAATGCAGTAATGCAACGTCCGCCGTTGCCACACATCGATCCCAGGCGTCCGTCCGAATTATAATATTTCATCTCGAAATCGAACGACTGACCGGCCTTTCCACATTCACCATTCTCCAAAACCATCAGGCCGTCGGCGCCCACGCCAAACCTACGGTGGCAAATCCTCGCCACCTCCTCTTCTGACGCCCGGAAACGTCCGTCGCGATTGTCTATCACCACGAAATCATTCCCCGCCCCATCAAATTTATAAAACTTAACCGAAGACATATTTTGGTATTGGCTTAACTTCTTAACTACTCTTAGCCAAACAGATGTATTTGTATTGGCTTAACTTCTTAACTACTTAACTTCTTAACTACTGATTCAATAATCTATTATCGGGAACAGCTTTCTCAACTCTGCCAGCTGCGGGTTCTGCTCCAGCATTGCCTGATATTTGTCCTCCGGCGAATAAATCACCTCGTCCTTACTCACGAACAGCTGATTCACCTTGCAGTCCAGCATCCGCATGCCGGTCTTCTTCCGCAAGAATTCCATCACCTCGATCTTCTTCGGCTTGAACTCCTCATGGAACGACACCGTCTGCGCATCAATCTCTATGCATCCCTGCTTCTCTCCCAGATGTGGCACAGCAGCCGCCAGCAACTCCTCGAGTCCCAGCTCCTTTCCCGCCTCCTGCCAGTAGGCCGTCAGGTCTTCTTCCGACAAGGGCTTCACCTCCACCTCGATATGCTGCACAGTCGCCGGTTTGGCACCAATACCCTTAATCGAGATTCCCCCCAACATCGACGCTATATTAGTGTTTAGTGTTGAGTGTTTAGTGTTAAGTTGGCTACCGCTGGGTTGTGCGGAATTATCGCTCACTGGTTTGTCTTCACTAACCACTGAACGCTGAACACTACTCACTGAGTTCTCCGTGCCTGCCTCTCGGCCTCTTGCAATCTATCCTTGCGCTGCAGGAGCACTCTTGGGCTGCGCCACAGGACTGGGGGTGCTGGCAGCCGCCTGCGGCTGACCGAGGGCCACCGTACTCAGCTTCATCAGACACACCTCCACGAACAGATTCTTGTTGTTCGCCTCGCGGAAGCGATACTCGTAGTCGCTCGCCGTCGTCAGCCATCCCAGCAGCCGCGGAAGTCCGCAGCTCTGTGCCTGCTGACCATAGCGCACACGCAACGCGTCACCGCCATCTATCAGCTTCAGCGTCTGGGGGTCCAGACTCACCATAAGGTTCCTCAGGTGTTCGCACAGACCGGTCAGGAAATGCTGGCCGCCGAAGCCCTTGCCTATCACCTCCTGGTACAACAGCAGCGCACCGCTCATATTTCCCTCCCGCATCATGTCTACCAGTTTGAAATAATAGTCCGAGTCCAGCACATTCAGGTTCTCCAGCACACCCTGGTACGTCAGGTTGCCCTGAGTGAAATTCACCAGCTGGTCGAAAATCGACAGTGCATCGCGCAGGCCGCCTTCGGCCTTGCGTGCCACCACCTCCAGCGCACCCTCCTCATACTTCACGCCCTCGCTGTCGGCCACATACTTCAAGTGACGCACGATATCCTCATTCTCTATCCTCTTGAAGTCAAACACCTGGCAACGGCTCAGAATCGTCGGGATAATCTTGTGCTTCTCTGTCGTGGCCAAGATAAACTTGGCATATGCAGGAGGCTCCTCCAGCGTCTTCAGGAAGGCGTTGAAGGCAGCGGAACTCAGCATGTGCACCTCATCGATGATGTACACCTTATATTTACCTCCCTGCGGCGGGATATACACCTGCTTCACCAACTCCCTCATATTGTCCACCGAGTTGTTGCTCGCGGCATCCAACTCGAAGATATTCATCGACGCGCCCTCGTTGAAGCTCTTGCAGCTCTCACACTCATTGCACGCCTCACCCTCTGCCGTACGATGCTCACAGTTGATGGTCTTCGCCAGGATACGCGCACATGTCGTCTTACCCACACCTCTCGGTCCACAGAACAAGAAAGCCTGCGGCAGCTGACCCGTCGCTATAGCGTTCTTCAACGTCCGCGTGATATGCTCCTGACCCACCACGCTCGCAAAGGTCGTCGGCCTGTACTTACGCGCCGACACAACAAAATTATCCATATACTATTTCTAAATTCTTAATTCTTAATTCTTAACTCTCAATCCACCCTCACTTCCCACTTGCAAAGATACGCATTTTTTTTCAATTTCCTTAATTTTTTTGTATCTTTGCATCATTATAAACATTAAGTAATAACTTTAAAACAATTCATTATGAAACGTTTATCCATTATCCTTGTCTCTTTTGCCACCCTTGTACTCGCCTCCTGCGGCATCCTTGGCAATGCTTCCTCCTCCGCCGCACAAGCCACCGGCCAGACCTGCGGCAACGCCATCGTCGGCCTCTATCGTTCCTACAAGGCCACCGGCACCATCAACCTCACCCAGGGCAACAACCTCACCAACGCCCTCGCCCTCGCCACCTGCTACACCCAGCTCAAGCAGAACAAGGACAACGCCACCTATCGCAAGGCCTTCTCCAAAGGCCTCGTCATCTCCTCTGCCGGCCTCATCACCAACCAGAACGTCAGCAATGTCGTCAATACCCTCCTCATGCTCAACGGTCTGAGCAGTATCACCAATACTACCAGCCCCACCCAAAGCCAGAGCCAGCAGGCAAGTTCTTCTATCGCCACACTCTTAACCGCCGTCGATAAGAAATGAACACACAAGCCCTTGACAATATGAAAGCGCGGCGTAGCTGCCGCGCTTTTTTGCCCGACATGCCCGCCCGCGACCTCATCGAGAAAGTCTGCGAGGCTGGAACCTGGGCCCCCACGGGCCATGGCAAGCAGAGCCCGCTCATCGTCGCCATCACCCGCAAGGACCTCCGCGACCGCCTCTCGGCCATGAATGGCCGCATCTGGAACGAGTTGAAGGTCCAGCGTGGAGAACTCAACACTCAACACTCATCACTCATCACTGATTTTGACCCCTTCTATGGCGCCCCCGTGGTGCTGTTGGTTTTGGCCGACCGCAAGGTGCCCACCTACCTCTACGACGGCTGCGCCGTGATCACCAACCTCGCCAATGCCGCCCATGCTGTGGGCCTCGGTTCCTGCTGGATCCACCGTGCCAAGCAGGAGTTCGACTCCGAGGAAGGCAAAGCCATCCTGAAAGAGCTGGGTATCGAAGGCGACTACGAGGGCATCGACCACCTCGTCCTCGGCTACCCCGCCAAAACCATCCCTGCCCCCCTCCCCCGCAAAGCCGACTACATCCGCTGGGTGGAATAGAAATACTCTAATCCATTGTTAGTTAGTGTTTTGCACGTCAGTATAACGTTCGTTTAACGTTCGTATAACGTTTACCAATCGTAAAACGAACGTCGAACGAACGTATAAGTATTATGGGAATGAGGAGGTTAAGAGGTATATGAGAGAAAGAGAAAACCCCTGTGGTGTATGTAACCGCAGGGGTTTCGTTATCCCGTAAGGATTATTTCACGATGCAAAGATACAGAAATAATTCCAATCAACCAAATCTTATGCCGAAATAGTATTTCTCAATCGATAACAGCGGTTGCGGTTTCCGCCGTATGCTTCCAAATAACCAAACTCGGTGAGCTGACGCAAGTAGCGCTTGGCCGTGGTCGATGCAAATCCGAACTGATTGACGATTGTCTCGGTGGTGAACTCACCCTTGTTGGCTACAAAGTCCAAAATATCGACCAATTTCTCGGCCAGAGTGGGCTTTATCGACCATTTATCGACCATTTCCTTCCTCAAAACGGTTTTATCGACCATTTTCTCAGTAGCGGAGTTGACATATTGGTCGATGTCGGTACGCAGGTGCTCGGCATGAAGGGTGGCCATGCAGTTCTGGAAGATGGCTATATCCTCTTTTTCGCGGGTATCGATAAGGGCTTGGATATAGGTAGCTTTGTCCTCTGTAAGCACTTTGGTGGGCAGCACGCCAAACTCCCATTGCAAGAGGTTCATCAGCAGGCGGCTGGTGCGGCCATTGCCGTCGGCCCACGGGTGGATGGTGACCAACTCGTAGTGCGCCCAGAAACTGAGGTCGTAGACGGCACAGATATCCGTTGGGTCAACAGCCTTGCGACGTTTGTTCAGTTCTTCGCAAAAAGCAGCCAGACGTTCCGGCACCTTTAAATAGGACATATAAGACTTGCCACCCATTCCGGCAGACACATTCAGCTTTCGCAACTCGCCTTTGGCGGCGGAGAAGTTGCCACCCAAAGCACTATATTCGCTGCCGGTGCGGGCCATCACCTTTGCGGCCAAAGTGATAAGCCAGTCAACGGTGATGGGCTTATGCTGTTTGATCCACTCGCGACCATATTCGTATGCCACCTTCAGGTCGAGGTTCATCATCTGTTCCTGCATGGTGCGTTTGCTGGAGGTGATGCCCTCGTCGAAGAGCAGCTGTGCTTCCACCTCGGTCACCGTGCTGCCCTCGATGGCGGTGGAGTGCACAATGATAGAATACAGATAGAACTTGTCGTAGTCTATCTGTTCAGAGATGCCCAACTCGCGGTGCCGTTCAAGCAGTTTCAATAATATGTCCTTATTCTCTTGCGTCATATTTCACGCTGCAAAGATACGAAAATTGGGCGATATGGCAAAATTTATTTTGACAATAGAAAAGAGGACGCTCGCGGGGAGCGTCCTCTTGTTGTTGGTGTTGTATTCCTTCTTGATTAGTGCAGGAAGGCCAGCAGGATACCGGCGGCGACGGCCGATCCTACCACGCCGGCCACATTGGGACCCATGGCGTGCTGGAGCAGGTAGTTGGTCTTGTCGTACTCCAGACCCACGTTGTTCGACACACGGGCGGCATCGGGCACGGCGCTGACGCCGGAGTTGCCGATGAGCGGGTTAATCTTGTTGCCCTCCTTAAGGAAGAGGTTCATGATCTTCACGAACAGCACACCGCAGAAGGTGGCGACGACGAAGCTGCCGGCACCCAGAGCGAAGATCATCACCGACTTGCCACTCAGGAACACCGAGGCCTGCGTCGAGGCACCCACGGTGATGCCGATGAGCAGGGTGCAGATGTTCACCACGGCGTTGGAGGCCACATCGGAGAGGCGTTTGGTGACGCCGCACTCTTTCAGCAGGTTGCCGAAGAAGAGCATACCCAGCAGGGGCAGACCGCTCGGCACGATGAAGGCGCAGAAGAGCAGGCCGATGATCGGGAAGGTAATCTTCTCGAGCTTCGAGACCTGACGCGGAGGCTTCATGCGGATGGTGCGCTCTTTCTGGTTGGTGAGGAGGCGCATGATGGGGGGCTGGATGACCGGTACCAGGGCCATGTAGCTATATGCCGACACGGCGATGGCACCCATCAGCTCCGGCGCCAACTGCGACGAGATGAAGATGGCCGTGGGACCGTCGGCACCACCGATGATACCGATGGCACCTGCCTCGTTGGGCATGAAGCCCAAAGCCAAGGAACCCATATAGGCGGCGAAGATACCCACCTGGGCGGCAGCACCGATAAGCATCAGCTTGGGGTTCGAGAGCAACGCCGAGAAATCGGTCATTGCTCCGATACCCAGGAAGATTAGCGGTGGATACCATCCGTTCTGCACTCCGTGGTAGAGGATATTCAGCACGGAGCCTTGTTCATAGATACCTATCTTCAGTCCCGGATAGAAGGGAATATTGCCGATGAGCATACCGAATCCGATAGGAACCAGCAGCAACGGCTCGAACTCATACTTGATGCCCAGGAAAATGAACGTCAAGCCTATCAAAATCATTGCGATATGGCCCCAGGTCACATTGGCGAAGCCGGTATATTCCAGGAACTGGACCAGCTGCGTCGACATGAAGTCCATGAAGCCACCTGTTGCTAAACTTATCATTGTCTTCTAAAGTTTAAAGGTTTAAAAGTTTAAAAGTTTAAAAGGTTATACAACTTTTTATCTTTTAATCTTTTCAACTTTCTTTCTTATCCAATCACAACCAATACATCGCCCTCGAGGACGCTGTCGCCCTTGCGGACCTTGACTTCCTTGACGGTGCCTTCGGCGTCGGCCTCGATGTTGTTCTCCATCTTCATGGCCTCGAGGAGCACCACGGTCTGGCCAGCCTTGACGGTGTCGCCAACGTTGACGAAGACGTCGAGGATGGTGCCGGGCAGCGGGGTGGTCACCTTGGCGCCGGCAGCAGGGGCGTTGGCCTTCTGCACTCCGCCGGCGGCGGGAGCCACCTGGGCGGCAGGGGCGGCTGCGGGACGGGCCACAGGCTTGCGCTGCTGTTTCATTTCCTGGTCGACGGTGACGACATACTCGGTGCCGTTGACCGACAGTTTCACCTCCTGACCTTCGACCTCGTTGATATCAACATTATAGTCGTTGCCGTTTATCTTGAGTTTGTAGTTTTTCATTGCTTCTTCTTTTTTTGTAGTTAAGTAGACAGTAGTTAAGTAGTTAAGCCAATACTGCATCTGAGCATTTGTCTTATCTCCTTATCTCCTTGTCTCCTTACCTCCTTACTTTATTGAAATATTGATTCATATTATAATACTTGGCGTTCCAAGGAGTCCATTCGCGCTCCACCTTCTGGATGGTGATGACGGCGTCCTCTTCGTCGTGGAGCTCGTCATTGTAGAGGTGGATGGCGGTGGCGATGGCGGCGTAGATCTCACCCTCCTTGTCGGCAGCGGCGGCAGAGGCCTGCACGGCGGCACCACCCTTCTTCTTGTCTTTCTTCTTCTTGTCGTCCATGCCCGACAACAGCTTGCCGGAACCTTGGAGGATCAGCGAGATGCAGACCAGCGCCAGGAACACCACGGCAACAGCCACGGCAGTGAGGCCGATACCTACGGGGTCGGAATTCTTGATTTTCTCAGCCTGCTTGGCCACACGGTAGTGGTGCGAGAGCATCTCGCCCTTCTCGAAGCCCTCGAGGTCCTCAGGGTCTTCGACGGGGATGATGTTGATGTCATAGCCATAGGGGTTGCGGCCCACCACGAAGAGTCTGCCGGGTTCCATGTGCATGGCATACATCGGGCTCTTGAAAGAACGACGGGCCACGGGCTTGAGGCTCTCGTCGAACAGTCCCACATAGGCGGTGTCGTTGACGGCCGAAGCCAGCACGACGACATAGGGACCCATGAAGCCCACACTCACGGGACGGAGGATGTTCTTCAGGTCGTGACGTTTGTGGATATTGTCGGTCTGATAGCTGGCAACGGTGTCAAGGCTCTCTTCCTCCATCTTGACGAGGTGGACCGAGCACTCGACGCTGTCGATGGCCACAAACATATCCCTCATGGGAGCATAGCAGATTTTCACGCTCTGGAACTCCACCGGCTGACAGGCGGGACCCATGGCAGGGCAGCCATGGTGACCCTCGGGACCCGGCATGGGGGCCTCTGGCATCGGGGTAGCTCCTGACTGGGCGTCGACACCCTCGTGCCCGGGCTGGGCGGCGACGGTGAGCAGCGAGCAGCTGAGCAGACCTGCAATCAGCAATTTATTAATGGTATTCATTGTTCTTGTTTAATTATAAACATCAAAAATGTTGAAGTGGTTAGTGGTCAGTGTTTAGTGTTCAGTGAGCTACGCAAAACCGAGCCAGTCAACTAAACACTAAACACTTATCACTTAACACTAATTACTTAGCATGCTGGCACTTGTGCTCGCACTCTTTGCCTTCGGCTTTCTTGCAGCACTCCTTACCTTCGGCTTTGGCGCATTTGTGCTCGCACTCTTTGCCTTCAGCTTTCTTGCAGCATTCCTTACCTTCGGCTTTGTCGCACTTGTGGTCGCAAGCCTTGTCGCATTTGTGCTCGCACTCCTGACCCTCGGCTTTGCAGCACTTGGTGGTGTCGCACTCGTGGTTGCAGTGGTGTTCGCAGCTGTCAACAGCGGCGACAGCCTGGTTGGCGGTGTCGACGGTGCTGTCGTTGTTCTCGGTGTTACCACCGCAAGCGGTCATCGTGAAAGCAAATGCCAGAGCGGCAAAAGCGGAAAAGAAAACTTTCTTCATTTTTTTTTGATGTTTTTTTTATTGGTTTATAAAATGTTTTTCTTGTTTGAGGGGTTTTAAAGGTTTAAGAGGTTTAAAAAGTGACAGGTTGTTTGTATGAATCTTTTTAACCTTTTTAGCGAAGCGAAACTTTTAACCTTTTAACCTTTTTAACCTTAATATTACAACGGCAGGTTGCAGTGCTTCTTCATGGGCAGGGTGTCCTTCTTGGTCTGCAGGGCCTGGAGGGCACGGATCACGCGGAAGCGGGTGTTACGCGGCTCGATGACATCGTCGATGTAGCCGTACTTGGCGGCGTTGTAGGGGTTGGCGAAGAGGTCGTTGTACTCCTTCTCCTTCTCGGCGATGAACTTGGCCTTCTCCTCGGGGTCGGTGATCTCCTTCAGGGCGCGGCCATGCAGCACCTCGGTGGCGCCGCTGGCACCCATGACGGCAATCTGAGCCGTGGGCCAAGCATAGTTGATGTCAGAACGCAGCTGCTTGCAGCTCATCACGATATGGGCGCCGCCGTAGCTCTTGCGCAGCGTGACGGTGACCTTGGGCACCGTGGCCTCGCCATAGGCATAGAGGAACTTGGCACCGTGGTTGATGACGCCGTTGTACTCCTGGCCGGTGCCGGGCAGGAAGCCGGGCACGTCGACGAGGGTCACCAGCGGGATATTGAAGGCGTCGCAGAAACGCACGAAGCGGGCACCCTTGCGGCTCGAGTTGCAGTCGAGCACACCGGCCATAGCCTTGGGCTGGTTGGCCACGATACCCACGCTCATGCCGCCCATGTGGGCGAAGCCGACGACGAGGTTCTTGGCCCAGTTCTCATGCACCTCGAGGAACTGGCCGTCGTCGACGATGGCATGGATGACATCCTTCACGTCGTAGGCCTCGTTGGGATTCTCGGGAATGATGGTGTTGAGGTGATCCTCCAGACGGTCGATGGGGTCGTTGGTGGCCACCATGGGAGCCTCCTCGAAGTTGTTGTTGGGGATGTAACCCACCAACTCGCGGATGGTCTGGATGGTGCTCTCCTCGGTCTCGCCGACGAAGTGGGCCACGCCGCTCTTGCTGGCATGCACCATGGCGCCGCCAAGCTTGTCGACGGTGACATCCTCGCCCGTGACGGTCTTGACGACCTTCGGACCGGTGAGGAACATATAGCTGTTCTCCTTGCTCATGAAGATGAAGTCGGTCAGCGCGGGGCTGTAGACCGAGCCACCGGCGCAGGGGCCGAAGATGGCGCTGATCTGCGGCACCACACCGCTGGCAAGGATATTGCGCTCGAAAATCTCGGCATAGCCGGCCAGGGCGTTGATACCCTCCTGGATACGGGCTCCACCCGAGTCATTCAGTCCAATGACGGGGGCACCGACCTTCATGGCCTGGTCCATCACCTTGCAGATCTTCAGGGCCATGGTCTCGCTCAGGGAGCCGCCAAGGACGGTGAAGTCCTGGGCGAAGACATACACCTGACGACCGTTGATAGTGCCGTAGCCGGTCACCACGCCGTCGCCCAGGTAGCTCTTCTTCTGCATGTCGAAATTCGTGCAACGATGGGTGACAAACATATCGAATTCCTCGAACGAACCTTCGTCGAGCAACAAGGCAATGCGCTCGCGGGCGGTAAGCTTGCCCTGCTCGTGCTGTTTGTCAATGCCTTTCTGGCCGCCGCCCATGCGGGCTTCGCCGCGCTTGTCGAGCAACTCTTTTATCTTCTGTTCAAAAGCCATAATTTTATTTTTAATGGTTAATGGTTATTGGTTATTGGTTATCGACGCTTGCGCA
Source organism: uncultured Bacteroidota bacterium (assembly GCA_902774395.1). Taxonomy (GTDB): domain Bacteria; phylum Bacteroidota; class Bacteroidia; order Bacteroidales; family P3; genus Colimorpha. The sequence goes on along the minus strand of CACYIK010000001.1, from coordinate 181,644 downwards.
GTCATAATGTCGACACTGTGATGCGGCAGCTTTTCTATAACCTATAACCCATAACCTATAAACTTTTTTATTTGCAGCAAAACTCGGTGAGGACGCCCAGGGTGCTCTTGGGGTGCAGAAAACCGATGTGGAGGCCTTCGGCGCCGCCACGGCTCTGCTGGTCGATCAGACGCACACCCTTATCCTTGGCCTCGTTGAGGGCTTGGTCGGTGTTCTCCATGGCGAAGGCGATGTGGTGCATGCCGCCCTTGCCGCCGTTCTTCTCGATGAAAGCGGCGATGGTGCTCTCGGGGCACGTCGGCTCCAGAAGCTCAATCTTTACGTCGCCACAGCGGAAGAACGCAGTCTTCACTTTCTGGTCTTTAACTTCTTCGATGGCATAGCACTTCAGACCCATGATGTCCTCCCAGTAACGGATGGCCTCATCGAGGTTGGTCACGGCGATGCCGATGTGTTCAATGTGCGAAGGTGTCATAATTTTTATATATTTATATTAATTATTAAACGCGTAATTACTTAATTTTTAACCCTTAACTCATTTTGGCAGAGAGGATTTAAAATGCAAATATACACCTTTTTTACAATACGGCGAAAAAAACTTTTCCACACCTCCACCCCACCCCTACAACACTCCAAAAACCTACCATCAACCTACCATCACCGTATCATCTCCGACCATAGTCGGTGTTGGGTCGGAGTTGATACGGTGTTGGTACGGTGTTGATAGGGTGATGATATTGAGTGTCATTGAATTAGAAAAGGCGTTTTTCCGGAGGTTCCGAAGAAACGCCTTAAAGTATACAAATGACTAGTATCTAGTGTATTAGAACGGAAGTATACCGAGACCGAGACGGATGGTGAGCATATTGGAGAAGATGGCGTCGCAGCGACGGGCGGCAGTGTTGTCCGAGTCGTAACTGTCGGACATGTACTCTATTAAACCCGCTGTGTATGCGTAGGTTATCTCATAATTAAGCAACATACGGTGGAATAATATGTAGTTGCGTCCGGCGCTGATATGGATTCCATAGGCGTATTCCTGTTCCAGAGTCTTGTCGAGAGGTGTGATTTGCGCAACATGGAGACCCAGTCCCCAGAAACGTCCGAGGGGGGCAAAAGAGCTGTGGGCATATTTGCGGAATCCAAAATCGAGGAAGAGCATGTCGCCAGAAGATTGTTTGTTTTTGTCCAGCACCTCTTCGTAGCCTGGGTGGTACCGAGCCGAGAGGACGAGGGTGTATTGCCTTCCGACGGCGTATTCCAAAGAGGCCCATGGGGTTACAGCCAACACGGGAAGTTCCTTGGCAAGGGTTTGAATGCCGGAGAGGCCGATGCTGGCACCTGCCGCCACCGAGAAGCGGTAGCCGAAGACACCTTTGGGTTGCTCGAGGGGACGCATGGCACGTACATAGGAGTCGTAGAGCATGGCGTCGACCAGGTCGGAATGGTCGGCCACATTGTAGCTGTAGCCCTGTCGGGAGAGCACCTTGCCCTTGCGGGCGTCGACAATGACGGAAGCCATGGCGGTGTATTCTATTCCCGAGAATGTCTCGTTGAGTGCGATGGGCCAGAGGGGCGGAATAAAAAAGTCTCCGAGGTTGAATTTTCCCAGGCCTTCAAGATTGAAGAGAACGGTGTAGTTGAGGACGTTGGCACCATGACGGTCGAGCAGGGAGTCCATAGCAGGCTGGGTGAGGCGGTGCATGTCGAAGCTGCCGCCAGTGCGCCAGAACTCTTTGGACCACTCGCAAAGAGTCAGGAACTCATTGTATTGAGTATCGGTGGTCATGCCATGCATGGAAGCATCGGAGAAGTCGGCTCCGGGAATGTTGAGCATTTTTCCGACGTCAAGCATGTGCTGTGCCAGTTCGGCCTCACGGCTGGCGCTTTTCTTCACTTTCATCTGCTCGGAATTATAGTCGTAGATGAGGCAGGTGGGGTCGAAGACAATCATGCCGTCAATCCGGTTGGTGTCGGCGCGTGATGTGTCCTTGGATGCTACAACGAGGTGCTGCTGTAGCTGGCTTCTGAATTCGGCGTCGGAGAGGGCGAGGTCCGTGAGGGCGTAGGTGGTGGGGCTCTGCTTGGCATGTGCCGCACGTTTCTGCTTGATACGGTCGTATTTGCCTCGGGGTTCCTTTTTCTGAGGTTCGGGAGTCTCGACGACCGTGGTATCTCGGGGAGCCGGCGGCGTGAAGGAGTAGTCGGAGGGGGCGCGCTTACCCATGGCGCCGAGGTCGTCCATAAGGTCGGCGGCCATGAGCGAGAAGAATTCGTCGTCGGGGTACTGACGATGGAGTTCCCACACGCGATGGAGGGCGATGAGGGAGGCCTCCTCTTTGGTCATGTGGAGCAGGGCATAGTGAAGTTGCTGGCTTTCACCTTCGACCTCCTGGTAAGCCTTGGTATCGAGTTCGTTGGTGTCGCGGTTGCGGAACATGGCGTTGCCATACAGCGCATAGGCGAAATATGTCTCGAGTTGTTTCTTCTCTTCACGGTTGACAGGGAGGTCCATACGGGCGGTGTCGGAGAGAAGCAGCCAACTGTTATAGAGTGCACGAGGATACTGTCCGCGAATCACCTCCTGCCGTATGCTTTCAACACGTGCTATCTGGCGCAGCTTCATAAATTCGTCGGGGGTGGTGATGACATATTCTTCTCCGCCATGGTAGCCGTCGATGGCATCGGCGCAGGCATGGCGTCGTTTCAGGATATTGGGGTGAGTGCTGCGTCTGTCGTCATAGTCGTCGCGGCTGGTGATGCTTTTTGTGGTGTCGAGCCAACAGCCGGTGAGCGAGAACCAGGGGGTGTTAAAGCAGGTGGTGTCGAAAGGCACGTCGTCGAAGGGTAACTCACTGTACTGCAGTACGTCGAATACTCCGTCGATAACCTCGCGCGAGTAGGGACTCTTGAGGTAGAACATAGCTATGCCGAGAGAGTCGGCTTCGTTCTCCATCTCGCGGCTGCGGGCGTGGCGGCGCAACATGTCGCCCAGTCCGTTGTCGGCATCGTCCAGCGAGGCCTCCTTTTTTTCTTTCTTGTCGCCGTTCTTGCCCACCAGCTTCTCCAGCGAGTGCGAGCGGTAGTAGTGTATAATTTCGTGGCTGATAATGAAGGCCAGCTGGGCCTCGTTTTCCACCTGCGCCACTAGTCCCACGTTAACGAAAAGCATGCCCTGGCCCGACATAAAGGCATTGACCTCGGGGCTTGTGACGGTGTAGAAGCGCAGTTCGGAGCGCAATTCGGGATAGTCGACCAGCAGGGTATCGGCGATGCGTTCTATCATGTGGCTAATGGGGTCGCCGTAGACGATGTGGCCTCCGGCCATCATCTTGTTGATCTGGTAGGAGGCCTCGAGCACCTCCTGTTTGTTCTTCACGCGCTTACCGATATATTTTCGGGCACGCTGCAGGTCGTCTTCATAGAGTTCTTTGACGCTCATCTTCAGGTCGGCAGGCACTGCTCCGACACTGCGTAACTGTGCTTTGGCGCCAAGAACGGCAACAAAGCACATCAAAAAAATAATGATTTTTCTCATGGTCTTTTTTAATATATTTTTTTATTAGTTGTCTTTCCGGAGTTCCTCCAAGGCGCGGAGGTAGGGTTCGTCGGTCTCTTTCATCACTTTGTAGTAGTATTCGATGCCGAAGAGGTCCTTGGCGACCTGTGCCTTGAGCAGCAGGCGCAGGTAGTCGTCGCTATGCTTGGTGCGCTCAGGTTCGGCAGCCTCCTTCTCGGCGTCGCGTACGACACCTTTCTGGATGGCGGCATCGGTGAGGATGGCGTCGAGGTTGAAGCGCTCGTAGTTCTGGAGGTAGAGCTCGAAGGTTTTTACCTCGGGGTCTTTGCGATGGGCGTCGGCCCACTGCAGGGGCACCGTGTTGAGGAGGCCCTTGCCGCGGAGGGAGATAAAGTAGTCACTGAGGCGCATGGTGTCCATGGGGACGAAGATGTCGGGCATGATGCCGCCGCCGCCGTAGACGGTGCGGCCGCCAGCAGTCTTGTATTTCAGCGAGTCAGCGAAATGGATGGAGTCGGCGTTGACAAGCTCGCCGTGTTTGTAGCGCTGGTTGATGTCGTCGCGGTAGGCGTCGGAGCCCTCGTCATAGGGGCGCTGGATGCAGCGGCCCGAGGGGGTGTAGTAGCGTGCCGTAGTGAGACGTATCTGCGAACCGTCCTTGAGGGGGAACATACGTTGCACCAATCCTTTACCGAAGGAGCGGCGGCCGATGACGAGGCCGCGGTCCCAGTCCTGCACGGCACCAGAGACAATCTCGGAGGCCGAGGCGGAGTTCTCGTCGATGAGCACAACGAGACGACCCTCCCTAAACTTGCCGCGGCCGTTGGATCGGAAGTTCTGGCGGGGCGACTTGCGACCTTCGGTATAGACTATCAGCTGGTTACGGCCGAGAAACTCGTTAGCGAGGCCATAGGCGATGTCGAGGAATCCGCCGGTATTGCCGCGGAGGTCGAGGATGAGGGATTTCATGCCCTGCTTGTTCAACGCCTTCAGCGCTTTATGGAATTCGTCGACAGAGGTGCGGGCGAAGCGTATGAGGCGGATGTAGCCGATGGTGTCGTCGGCCATGAAGTAGGTGTCGATGGAATAGATGGGCACCTTGTCACGTGTGATATCGAACGTATAGACCGTGCCCTGACGGAGGATGTCGAGGGAGACGACGGTACCCTTCTTGCCACGCAAGTGTTTGAACACGTAGTTGTTGTTGATAGTGTCGCCGGTGGCGGGCTGGTGGTCTATGCGGATAATCTTGTCGCCCACCATCAGGCCTACCTTCTCGCTGGGGCCGCCGTCGATGACGGAGCCCACGACGATGGTGTCCTGGACAATCTGGAAGGAGATGCCGACACCTTCGAAGTTGCCCTCCAGGGGTTCGTTGGCGCGCTGGACATCTTTGGCAGCGATGAAGACGCTATGGGGGTCGAGGGCCTTGAGCATGGCGTTGATGGCCTCGGTGGAGAGACGGTCCATGTCGGGACTCTCGGTGTAGTTGCCGTCAATCATGAGCATCACCTCGTCAACCAGCTGCTGTCCCGGCGTGACAGTATCCGGAATAAAGGGGCGCTGCGCAAATGAATTGAGAATTGAGAATTGAGAATTGAGAATTATGCTGACGCAAAGTAAGAGTTTGAGGGTGTATTTTTTTTGTAACATTTTCAACTTTCTTCACTTAATTATCTTTTCTTTTCAAGGTGTTCAGTTCCCCTTCGGGGTGCAATTTTCAATTTATTAGGGAGGGCATTTGCTGGGAGAGGCAGTGGAAGGAGCCGAGACCCCAGATGATGTCGGTGGAGTCGATGCCGATGATTTCGCGGTCGGGGAAGCAGGCCTCGAGGATATAAGCCGCCTCGTTGTCGGTCAGGCAGCGGTAGGTGGGGAAGATGACCTTGTCGTTGGCGATGTAGAAGTTGGCATAGGAGGCCGGAAGGCGCTGATTGTCATAGAACACCACGTCGGGCATGGGCAGCTCGACGATGGTGGGCTGCTTGCCGTTGGCCAAGCGACAGCGCTTGAGCATGCGGAGGTTCTTCTGCAGGGGTTCGTAGTTCTCGTCCCAGGCATCCTCCTCGACGGCGGTGATGATGGTGTCGGGCGCCACGAAGCGCGAGAGGTCGTCGACGTGTCCGTCGGTGTCGTCACCCACGATACCGTCGCCCAGCCAGATGATATTCTCTACACCGTAATAATCTCTGAGATAACCTTCTATCTGGTCTTGACTCAAGTGGGGGTTACGGTTAGGGTTGAGCAGGCAGGAGGTGGTGGTCAGCAGGTCGCCGCAACCGTTGACATCGATGCTGCCGCCCTCCATGACGATGCCCGGCTCAAACAAGGTGAAAGGTGAAAGGTGAGAGGTGAGATACTCGTGAATACGGAGGGGCACCTGGGTGTCAAGCTCGTAGGGGTATTTGCCGCCCCAGGCGTTATGGTTCCAGTTGACGATGGCACGCGATTTACCATCTTTGTTGAGCAAAAATGCGGGGCCGTGGTCGCGGCACCAGGCATCGTTGCTCTGAATGATATGCAGCTTGATATTCTGCATATTGGTATCAATAGCCTCAAGTTCCTGTTGAACATGAAGGAGCATCTCCTCGTCGTCGACATTGATATGCACAATCTCCTTCTCGGAGAGGATTTTGACGAAGAGATGGTAAGAGGGATAGATGGTCTCTATCTTGCCCGGCCAGGAGTCGGGATTCTTGGGATAGGTGAGCCATGTAGCCTCGTGGCGTGCCCACTCGGCGGGCATAAAATATCCTTGTTCTTTAGGAGTCATTTCAAAATTGAAAAATGAAAATTGAAAAATGAAAATTAGTCAATATAGCGGTTGAGGATGGGTTTGTAGGAGTCGATGCGGCGGTCGCGGAGGTAAGGCCAGTGGCGACGGTAGTGATCGGTCTCGTCGAGGTCGAGTTCCTCGATATGGAGGGCCTCCTCGAGGTGCGGCGCCTGGTAGAGGACACGGCCGAAGGCATTGGTGATGAAGCTGCCGCCCCAGAACTGCATGCCTCCTTCCCTACCCGTGCGGTTGACGCTGACGACGGGCACGCCGTTGGCGACGGCATGGCTGCGCTGGATGGTCTGCCAAGCCTCGTACTGCTCGCGATTGTCGTGCTCGTCCTGACGCACGTCCCAGCCAATGGCGGTGGGATAGAAGAGTATCTGGGCACCCATGAGGGCCGTGATGCGACTGGCTTCGGGATACCACTGGTCCCAGCAGATGAGCACACCGATGGTGGCGAACTTTGTCTTGAAGACCTTGTAACCCAGGTCGCCAGGAGTGAAATAGAACTTCTCATAGTAGCCCGGGTCGTCGGGGATATGCATCTTGCGGTACTTGCCGAGGTAGGAGCCGTCGGCATCAATTACCGCCGTGGTGTTGTGGTAGAGTCCCTCAGCGCGCTTCTCGAACATCGAACAGACAATCACCACGCCGAGTTCCTTGGCCAAGGCCATGAAATGCTGTGTCGTCGGCCCGTCGGGGATGGGCTCGGCCAACTGGAAGTTCTGGTAACGCTCCTCATCGCAAAAATAGAGCGATGCGAAGAGCTCCTGAAGACATACAATCTGGGCTCCGTCGGCGGCGAGCTGACGGACCTTTTCTGTGTAGCGCTCAATGTTTTGCGCCTTGTCGGCGACGCAACTCATCTGCGCGATACCCACCTTTACTTTCATCTTTTTCCGTTTGGTTTGAAGGTGCAAAAATACGAAAAATGGCCAACATGGCAAAATAATTTATCAACAGGCAATAATTCGCCTCCGCGCGCGTTACTTAAACTAATGATTAGACAACTGGCAATACTCTGCAGCTTTCTGTCGCTCACGCTGGCCGTTTCGGCACAGGGAAACCTGACAAAAGGTCTCGCTGCCGAAGAAAAAGGACTCTACGACCTGGCGGAAAGCTACTACCGCAAGGCGGTGGATACCAGCGCGCAAGCCCGTCTGCACTTGGGCATGCTGCTCGAGAAACAGGAACATTTCAGCGAAGCGGCGCAATGGCTCGTCAAGGCCGACAGCAGTGCCCTGGCGATGACCCATCTGGCCGTCTGTCAGGCCGAGTGCCGCGACTGGGAAGCCGCCAAGCGCTCGGCAGAGAAGGCCATCGAGCAGGCCGCCGAGGGCGACAAAGCACAGAAAGCCTCGGCCATGGCCACCCTGGCGTTGGCCTACTGTGTCGACGGCGAACTCACCAACGCCATCACCTGGGCACACCAGGCACAGGAGCAGGACAGCAAATCGGTGAGAGCGCTGAATGTCGCAGGCATCATTCAATTCTACCGCGGCAACGACGAAGAGGCCACCAAGACCTTCCGCAAGGCCGTGCAGGCCGACCCCAAGAATATCGACGCCTACTTCAACCTCGGCTCGATGTACTGCTACCGCAATATGCCCAACCTGGCCATCACTACCCTAAAAAAAGGCCTCAAGGAGGAGCAGAACTCCATCAAGCTGCTCTACTGCCTGGGCTGGGCCTACCTGCTTAAAGGGGAATCGCAGAACGCCATCGAGAGTCTGCAGAGAGTCATCACGAAAGACAGCACCTACGTAGACGCCTACAACAGGCTGGGCGACATCTACTTCGAGCGCGGCGAATACAACCAGGCCCTCGCCCAATACCGCAAAGCGATAAAGCTGGCCCCAAAGCAGAGCGAGGCCTACAAGCTGATGGGCCGCACCTATGCCGAGATGGAGGAATACGGCAAGGCCATCAGCCAGTACCAGAAAGCGGTGGAGCTCAACAAGAAAGACGCCGAGACCTACTGCCACATCGCCGAACTCTACGCCAAGAAGAAACAACCCAAACGTGAGCAAGCCAACTACAAACGTGCGGCGAAACTGGGACATGCCGGCGCACAGAAATGGTGCACCCAACGAGGAATAGCCTTTTAGACGGAACCATCACGACATAAATCTTTATTTAATGTATAATAATATAAAATATTATCTCGACAAGGTGGCGGAAATCTTCGAGCAGGAGACTTTCGTCGCCGAGCCCCACGAGCTCTACGAGCCCATCGACTACACGCTGCGGCTGGGAGGCAAGCGCATCCGCCCCACCCTGCTGCTGGCCGCCAATGGCCTCTTCGGGGGCAAGGAGGAGGAGGTACGCAATGCCGCCCTCGGCATCGAGACCTTCCACAACTTCACCCTCCTACACGACGACCTCATGGACCGCTCGCCCCTGCGGCGAGGACAGCCCACGGTGTACTGCAAGTGGGACGACAACACCGCCATCCTCAGTGGCGACACTATGTTCGCCCTCGCCTGGCGCTACTTCCTGCGACAGCCGTCGCCACGCCTGCAGCAGATACTGCAGTGCTTCAACGAGACCGCCATCGAGGTGTGTGAAGGACAGCAGAAAGACATGAACTTCGAAACCATGGCCCTCGACGAGGTGAGTCTCGACGACTACATGGACATGATACGCCAGAAAACCGCCGTGCTATTGGCCGGCGCACTCAAGGTCGGCGCCCTCTACGCCGGAGCCCCGGAGAAAGAGGTGGAGAAGCTGTGGGCCTTCGGCGAACACATGGGTCTGGCCTTCCAGCTGCAGGACGACCTCCTCGACGGCTACGGCGACACCGCCGTCTTCGGCAAGAAGACCGGACAGGACATCCGTGACAACAAGAAATCCTTCCTGCCACTCAAGGCGCTGATGCTCTGCTCGGGCGAACAGCGTGAAGCGCTCACCAAGCTCTTCGCGGCCAAAGACAATATGGACGAGGAGGAGAAGGTGCGCCGCGTGCTGGAGCTGTACAACGCCATCGGCCTCCGCGCCGCCGTGGAGGATGCCATAGCGCAGGAATTCCGGACCGCCACAAAACACCTTGACGACATACAAGCGGACGAGGCGCTGAAAACGCCCCTCAGGGAGATGCTGGAGACCTTAAATGGAAGAAAAAAATAATATTTTTTGGCTGGTTTCGAAAAAAGGTGTATATTTGCACTACGAATCGTTTTGCACGAAAGACAATTAATAATTTAATAATCAACACACTAAAACATTATGAAAAAAGTAATTGCTTTGATGTCAATAGTCGGTTTATTGACATTTGCCAATTTCAACGGTGCTATGGCTCAGAAAGCCGAGGCTACTGACACCACCAAAACGGAGGCCGTCGACACGGCTGCTGCTCCGGTTGCTGATCAGGCTGCCGATCAGAACACCGAGGTGAAAGAAGAAACTACCAAGAGCTTCCACCAGGTGCTGAAAGAGAAGTACATCCAGGGTGGTGCAGGCTGGATGACCCCCGTGCTCGTCTGCCTTATCTTCGGTATGGCCCTCATCATTGAGCGCATCCTCTATCTGAACATGGCCACCACCAACGTGAAGAAACTCCTCAACGGTATTGAGGACAACGTCAAGGGCGGCAACTACGAAGGCGCCAAGGAACTCTGCCGCAACACCCGCGGCCCCGTGGCCAGCATCTTCTATCAGGGTCTCGATCGTATCGACCAGGGTCTTGAGAACGTAGAGAAGGCTGTCACCAGCTACGGTGGCGTCCAGATGGCTCGCCTCGAGAACAACCTGACTTGGATCGGTCTGTTCATCGCTCTGGCTCCCTCCTTCGGATTCCTCGGCACTGTGGTCGGAATGGTGCAGGCCTTCGACGACATCCAGACTGCCGGTGATATCAGCCCGACCGTCGTTGCTGGCGGTATGAAAGTGGCTCTGTTGACCACCATCTTCGGTCTTATCGTCGCTATCATCCTTCAGATTTTCTACAACTACATCCTCACCAAGATTGAGAGCCTGGTTGACCAGATGGAAGATGGCAGCATCTCCTTCATGGACATCCTCGTGAAATATCACAAATAATGGTTCGTTGAACGTAAAACGTTAAACCGTAAACGTTAAACACTAAACGTTAAACTAAAAAAAAGAACCATTATGAAAGAAATCACATCGAAAATAGTCACCTACTGTGGGTTGGCCATTGCAATCCTTTGCATGGTGCTGGCGATCATCTTCGCCATGAAAAACCCTGGCGACGAGGTGAAGCTCCTTGAGGACGTCCGTCAGGGAGGTCTCTTTGACGCCACCTATTGGATCCTCGTGGGTCTCATCGCCGTGTCCATCGGAGCCATCCTTGTTTTCCTCATCGTGAAACTCGCCAAGCGTTTCGCCAACGAGAAAGGCTACCTGGTCAAATTCCTCATCATCCTCGGCGTCTGCGCCGCTGTTGTCATCGTCTCCCTGGTGCTCTCCACCGGTACCGATGTCAACGAGGCCAACCTCGCCCTGATTGACGAGAACGTTGAATCCGCCACGAGCATCTCCAAACTGATTGGTGCCGCCTGCTACATGGTCTACATCCTCGTTGCCGGTGCCGCCATCTCCATTGTTTATTCCGAAATTGCCAAATCGCTTAAAAAATAACTAAGATATGGCTAGAAAAACTCCTGGATTAAACACGAGTGCAATGTCCGACATCTCGTTCCTGTTGCTGGCCTTCTTCCTGATGGTCTCCAACATCAACACCGATTCGGGTCTTGCACGTCGTCTGCCGCCTCCCCTGCCGGAGGACGTGAAACCGCCTGAGGTCAAGGAGCGCAATATCTTTATCGTGATGGTCAACAAGGACGACCAGTTGCTCTTCAACACCGAGTATGGTAACATCAGGGATTTGAAAGCACGTGCCAAGGAATTCCTCGGAAATCCCCGCAACCTGCCCCACTTCCCCGAGAAGAACCCCACCGAGATACCTTATATCGGAGTCTATCCCGTTTCGAAGGGTGTTATCTCCCTCCGCAACGACCGCGGTACTTCCTATAACATGTATCTCAAGGTGCAGAACGAGCTGACCGCCGCCATCAACGAGATGCGCAACGAACTCTCACAACAGGTGTTCCACAAGTCACCCTACACTGAACTGAATGACGAACAGCGCAAAGCCATCGAGCAGGCCATCCCCATGTCCATCTCCGAGGCTGAGCCTACAAAGATAGGAGAAAAGAAATAATGGCACGTTTTACTGGTAAAAAAGCAAAAGAGACGCCCGCACTGAACATGGGCTCTATGAGTGACATTATCTTCATGCTGCTGTTCTTCTTCATGGTGATTACCACCATGCGTGAAAGCACACTGTTTGTGAAGATTTCTGTTCCTAAAGGCACTGAGGTTGTCAAGCTCGAGAAGAAGAGCCTTGTCAGCTACATCAATGTCGGTGTTCCCCAAGAGCAGCTGCAGAAGCAGTATGGTACCGAACCCCGTATCCAGCTCAACGACCAGATTTCCGAGGTCTCCGATATTATCGGATTCATCGAGGAGGAGCGCGAGCAGCGCAGCGAGGATGAGCGTGCACAGCTCACCACCGCCATCAAGGCCGACACGCTGGTGCGCATGGGTCTGATTACCGACATCAAGCAGGAACTCCGTCAGGCCGGTGCCCTGAAGATCTTCTACAACGCCGCCAAAGGCGCCGTGAAGTAACACTGATTATGATTCGTAAAACGCCCCAGAAATGGGGCGTTTTTTTTATCAAAACAATAGCAACATCCTGTCATGGTCAACCATTATCTGACAAAAAGCATCAGCCGCCGCGTCTGCCGCAGGGCGGCAAGGGAGATGGCCACGCTACCTCTGGTGAATCTCACGGAAGAGGAGGCGCAGCGTGTCGACAACCAATGGAGAGGACTCGTCGGCGAGTATACGCCTTTGTTCCATCAGCTCTACAAGACGTTCCAACGTTTTGACGTGCGGTGGGTCAGCGAGGAGGTCTACGCCCCCGCCATCCTTCGCGCCCTCAACCCACGCCGCAAGGCACTCACCCTTTCGCACAAGGCACTACTCCCCTTACGCTTTTCCGCCATTCCTCAGCCCCGTTTTATCGTGCTCTACCACGACGGGAAGTTCCTCTCCCCCACTTTCGAGAGATTGACCCGACAGGATGTAGAAGCAAGTCTTCTCTCCGCTGCATCATTCATCATAAAGCCCACACACAACACCTCGCGAGGCCACGGCATCAAACGTGTGGAGAACCCCACCCGCGAGACCGTAAGACAGCTGATGAAGGAATACAAGCACGGATTCATCGCCCAGGAGGTTATCCGACAGTCGGCACAGACTGCACAGTTCAACCCCGACTCGGTCAACACCTTCCGCATCACCACACTCTTCCTCAACGGACGAGTTTCGCTGTGCAATATCCTGTTCCGCTGCGGCCAGGGGAACACTTGTGTCGACAACGGCGGTGCCGGTGGGCTGATGGTGGGCGTCGACGAGCAAGGTCGCTTCATGCCCTATGCCTTCGACAAATACTATCAGCGTCACACCGAAAGCCGCAACGGCGTGAAGTTCGAAGGGGTCGTCATCCCCCAGCTCTCCTCTACCGTGGCGCAAACGCTGGAGTGGCACAGGCAGTATATGCCCATGTGCGGCATCGTGGGATGGGACATCGCACTGAATGAAAACAATGAACCGTTGATGGTGGAGATGAACCTGCGATTCCCGGGCATCGTCTTTGAGCAGATCTGCACCGACCGTCCTTTCTTCGGGGAACGCACAGACGAGGTGATAGAATACGCTAAGAGCCACAAACCCTCACTGGGCATGCTGGTAGCGGAGCGCTACAATCTCTAGCGACCGGTCATCCGGCGGAAGAAGAAGATCAGGGTGGCGGTCATCACAGCCATAGCACCCACAATGACCCAGAAGGCCGTGGTATTGGCCAGGAAGGGGAAGTCGACATTCATGCCGAAGAATCCCGTGACCACTGTCAGGGGGAGCATGATGGTCGAGAAATAGGTCAGCACTCGCATAATCTCGTTGGTACGGTTGGTCAGCAACGAGTCGAAGGTGTGCGACAGACCCTCAATCAATTCGCCGAAGTCCTCGATGGAGTCAAACATCTTCTGATATTGGTCGAGGATATTGCCCCAGTAGTCTTCCATATCTATGAGCTCGGGGTCGACAAAGCCCTTGATGCCACCACTCTCGAACATGTGAAGCACGCGCAGCTGCGGCTTGAATGTGGTGTTCAGTAGGATGGTATTGCGGCGTGTCACCGAAATCTGCTCGATGATGGAGCGGGCACGCTTGTTGAAGATGTCGTAGTTGATGAGGTCCACCTCGGCGCCCACACGCTGCACGAGGGTGTTGGTCTCAAGCATCAGGCGGTTGAGGATATGGTAGAGCAGCTGGTCGCTGGTGGCTAGCATCTCCTGCGTCTCCTCGTCGCCCTCTTCAAGGTCTTCCTGTATCTCGTCGAAGAACTTCTTCACCACCCAGTGGGCCTTACCAACAGTGATGATATAGTCCTTACCCCAGAATATCTTCACCTCGCGGATACGGATAAACTTGTTGCCCTTGTCGAAGTAAGGGAAATGAAGGATGAGGAAATAATAATCGTCGTACTCGTCGATTTTCGGACGCTGGTTGGTACCGCGGCAGTCCTCGATATCCAAGGGGTGGAAATTATACTCTTCAAGCAGCAGACGATAGTCGTCTTCACTCGGATTGGTGATGTCAAGCCATCGGATTGACTTGTACTGGATTGTCTCAATCATAATAGCACCTCCTTGGAAATCAAGATTCTACATTCGAGTAACTGTTTTGGTTTAGAGTGCAAAGATACGCAAAAAAAATTAACACAGGAATAAAAAAAGCATAATCGGTATTTTTTTCGTATTTTTGCAGGCTGTAATGGACGAGATGAAGGTATACTATGTCGACGTGCTGTTGCCGTTACATCTACCTGATACCTACACCTATAGAGTTCCACAGGAACTGAATGGCCAGGTGAAGGTGGGTGCACGTGTGGTGGTGCAGTTCGGCGCGAAAAGCGCCCGGATGTATTCCGCCGTGGTACGACGTATCCATGAGGATGCGCCACGGTGGCGGTCGAAGTATATCATGGGTGTGTTGGACGAAGAGCCTATCGTCACGGAGCGTCAGATGGAATTCTGGGAATGGATGGCGCGATACTATATGTGCTGCCCGGGCGACGTGATGGCCTGTGCCCTACCCTCGGGACTGAAGCTGGCTAGCGAAAGTGCCGTGAGAATCCATCCCGACTTCACGGGCGAATTATCGTCACTCTCGAAACTGGAGATAAACGTCGTACAGCTACTCTCGGAGCATTCGGTAATGCGCGTGGTGGACATCAGCCGCGCGATAGGCGTCGAGAAGATTATGCCGCTGATGCGTGGCATGATGGAGCGCGAGATAGTGGTGATGGACGAGGAACTGCGCGAGCGCTTCAAGCCCCGTAAGAGCGCCTATGTTGTATTGAATGATGCGAGCGAAGAGAATATAAAGGCTCTCTTCGACGAGCTTGAGCGCAAGAAGCGGGTGAAACAGGTGGAGGTGCTGATGCAGTTCATGCAGCTGTCGCATTTCGGAAAGGAGGCGGTAGCCAAGCGCGAGTTGCCGCAGACCTCGGCGCTGCAGACATTGATAAAGAACGGCGTGCTGTCGGTGGAGGAGCGTGTGGAGAGCCGTCTGAAAGACTACAGCGACGCCGAGCTGACAGACCCGGCGAGCATCGTGCTCAACGAGGAGCAATCCAAGGCCTTCGCTTCACTGCATTCCTCCCAATCCACACACCTTCTCCATGGTGTCACCTCGAGCGGCAAGACTGAGGTGTACATCAAAATGATCGACGAGGTGGTGAAAGCCGGTGGGCAGGCGCTGTTCCTGCTGCCCGAGATCGCCCTGACGGCGCAGATCATCAACCGTCTGCGACGTTATTTCGGCAACATGGTGGGGGTGTACCATTCACGTTTCAGCGTGAGCGAGCGCACGGAGGTGTGGCAGCGCACGCTGGAGGGCAGCTACCAGGTGCTGTTGGGGGCGCGGAGCGCGGTGTTCCTGCCATTCACAGACCTGCGCCTCGTCATCGTCGACGAAGAACACGACAATTCATATAAACAATACGAGCCGTCGCCACGCTACCACGCGCGCGATGCGGCACTGGTGCTCTCGCGGCTGTGGAATGCAAAGACAGTGCTGGGCAGCGCGACGCCGAGCGTGGAGACGTTCTACAATGCACAGACGGGCAAGTACGGCCTGGCGACACTGACGAAGCGCTACGGCGGCTTCAGCCTGCCGGAGGTGACATGTGTCGACATGAAGGAAGCCCACAGGCTTGGAATGGTGAAGGGCCACTTCTCCTCCACCCTGCTCGATGCCATCAAGCAGGCGCTCGACCGCAAGCAGCAGGTCATCTTGTTCCAGAACCGCCGCGGCTTCTCGCTGCGCCTGGAATGCGACGACTGCCACGACATACCGCATTGCGTGCACTGCGACGTCTCTCTGGTATACCACAAGGCGACGAACTCGTTGCGCTGCCACTACTGCGGCTATTCGATACCGGTGCCGTCGGAATGTCCCTCGTGCCACTCGTCGCACCTGCGCATGACGGGCGTGGGCACCGAGCGTATCGAGGAAGACCTCCAGATACTCTTCCCCGAGACGCGCGTGGCGCGCATGGACCTCGACAGCACGCTGCAGAAGAACCAGTACCTGGAGTTGCTGAGCGATTTTGAGCAGCGCCGCATCGACATCCTCGTCGGCACACAGATGGTGACGAAGGGGTTGGACTTCGAGCATGTGAGCGTGGTGGGCATCGTTAATGCAGACAACATCATCAACTACCCGTCGTTCCGCTCCTACGAGCGCGCCTTCCAGCAGATGACGCAGGTGGCAGGCCGTGCCGGCCGCCACGGTGCCGGCGGACGGGTCATCATCCAGACCTACAATCCCCACCATCAGGTCATCGCCAACGTGATGGACGCCGACTACCACGGGCTCTACGAGGAGCAGATACAGGAACGCAGGGTCTTCCGCTACCCGCCGTTCTATAGGCTGATAGAGATTACCCTGAAACATCGCGACGACAGCGTGCTCAACGCTGCCGCCGACTGGATGGCGGCGGCGCTGCGCGGCACCTTCGCCGGACGGGTGATAGGTCCCGAATACCCACTGGTGAGCCGCATCCGCGGACTCTACCTGAAGACCGTGACACTGCGTTTCGAGAAGAACGAGCCTATCGCCGACGCCAAGCGCGTCATCCTACAGATAGGCGACGACCTGACAAAACAGGAAGGATGGTCGGGAGTGAACATCATCTACGACGTGGACCCGGCATAAAATGAAATTGAGAATCTAGAAAACCCTCTAATACATAATGGCTGACGCATTACTGACCGTAGAAAACCTCACCAAAAGCTTCGGCGACAAGCTCCTCTTCGAAGATATATCCTTCGGCATCAATGCCGGACAGAAGTCGGCACTCATAGCCCGCAACGGCTACGGCAAGTCGACACTGCTGAATATTATTATGACCGCTGCCGGCCAGCGAGGCTATAACACCCTGCAGGACGGCGGCAAGATCACCTTCCGCAGCGACCTGAAGCTGGCCTACCTCCCGCAGACTCCCGAAGCCTACCCCAAACAAATCGTCCGCGACTTCGTCTACAACGTGCAGCGCCCTGAGACGGAAGACGAGTGGACCTTCGAGCAGCGCATGGAGGAAATCCTCTCGCGCATGAAGGTCGACAGCCTCCTCGACCGCCAGATGGAGTCTCTCAGCGGCGGCGAACAGAAGAAGATGGCGCTCTGCCGCCTGCTCATGGACGACTGTAACCTGCTCATCCTGGACGAGCCCACCAACCACCTCGACATCGACATGATTGAGTGGCTCGAGGAGTTCCTCTCACGCCAGCGGCTGGCCATCCTCATGGTGACACACGACCGCTACTTCCTCGACAACGTATGCGACAATATCTACGAACTCGACAACGCACGCCTCTACCACTATAAAGGGCGCTACGACTACTACCTCGAGAAAAAGGCCGAGCGCGAGGCCAACGAGCGTGCCGAGGTGGCCAAAGCCCGCAGCCTCTACCGCACCGAGCTGGAGTGGATGCGCCGCATGCCACAGGCCCGCGGTACCAAGGCTCAGGCTCGCATCGATGCCTTCTACGAACTCGAGGCCAAAGCACATACCCGCTTCGACGACTCACGCCCACAGCTCACCGTCAAGACCGAGCGCATCGGCGGCAAGATACTGGAACTGTACAATATCTGTTATTGCGTTAATGCGTCAATGCGTCAATGCGTAAGTGCTGACGCGCCAGCCACTAACACAATAACGCAATCACACAATAACGCAATCATAGATGACTACTCCTATGTCTTTAAGAAAGGCGAGAAGATTGGCATCGTGGGTCCCAACGGCGTGGGCAAGAGCACGTTCCTCAATATCATCACCGAGAAGCTCAAGCCCACCAGCGGCCGCGTCGTCGTGGGACAGACCATCCAGTTCGGCTACTACACCCAGGCCGGCATGAAAGCCCCCGACGACCGACGGGTCATCGACCTCGTCAAGGACATCGCCGAAGAGATAGAACTCGACAACGGCAAGAGCATGTCAGCCCACCAGTTCCTCACCTACTTCGGCTTCGACGGCACCACGCAGTACAACTACTTCGGCAACCTCAGCGGCGGCGAGAAACGCCGTCTCTACCTGCTGCAGGTCCTAATGGCCAACCCCAACTTCCTCATCCTCGACGAGCCCACCAACGACCTCGACATCTATACGCTGCAGATTCTCGAGCAGTTCCTCCAGACCTACAAGGGCTGCCTCATCATCGTCAGCCACGACCGCTCCTTCATGGACCACATCGTCGACCACCTCCTCGTCTTCGAGGGCAACGGCAAGATACGCGACTATCACTCCAACTACACCGTCTACCGCATGCAGAAGGCCGCACAGCAGCGCGAAAGCCTCCAGCAGCAACGGCAGGAAAAGCCCAAATACGAGCGCAGCAAGAGCGAGAAACGCAAAGCCACCTACAAGGAACAGAAAGAGTATGAGGCGTTGACGGCCGAAATCGAGGCGCTCACGACAGAGAAAGCCGACCTCGAGCGGAAGCTCAGCGACGGCAGCCTCACCTCGCCGGCAGACATCACAAAAGCCAGCACCCGCATCGGCGAGCTGATGCCTCTGCTCGACGAGAAAGAGCTACGCTGGCTCGAACTCGAAGAGATTATCAACGGCTGACGTCAAGCCAGCAGGTGTTCCAAAAGAATTTTCACACCCTGTCCCAGAAACACTAGCCGACTTCCACCGTGGTGGAAGTCGGCTAGACATTATGTGATCTTTATAAGGATATTTCTATCTGTCACCGATGGACCAGATGAGGCCGAACTTCACTGGGTATATATCTTGGAAATCTGACTTAAAGAGTCTCTGGGTGGCCATCTGGACATAGATGCCGAGGGAGCCATAAAAGAGTGACAGGCGGGCATCGAGGACAAAGGGGTTCACCTGCTTACTGCCATCCTTGTCACGGACAGTAAGTTCGATGCTCTTCGTCTCATATTCCTGAGTGAGATATTCGTTGAAATTGATGCCGGGAAGAGCGGTGAGGCGGATGCAGAAGTCGTCGTATTTCCAGGGTTCAAAGCTGAAGGTGATGGGAACAACAATGGCGGCGGTGATAAAATAGGAGTCCCAGTTGTTGGGGTCTGGAGTGCCTGTGGTGATGGTGGCATAAGCGGGATACATCATGGAGGGTTGATGGAAGCCTGTGGGAGTGGCGCATATGAGGTGCTCCCGGAAGTGGTAGCGGTTCACCTCCACTCCAAAGCCAGCATAGAGTCCAAAGTGGGGGGTATTAACAAGGGGATAGTCGAGGGTGTAACCCAGGTTGAGAAAGGAATAGGTCACCTCGGCGTCGCCGTCCATGCCGCCAAAAGGTTTGTCACCCCAGTGGTTGAAACCCCACGACAAGTTGGTTTCTAAGCCGCGATTGGGTTTCTTTGATTTGCGGCCGATGGAGAACTCGTGGTCGCAGACGATGATGCCGTTCGGACCTTTGTCTTTGATAACGATCTTTCCGTAGTCGGTGACAGTGATGTAGGTGTTGCGATCTATGGTGCTGTCGCCATCGAAAATTCTGAGGTCCACAGAGGGCACTTCGATATAGGCATTGTCATTGGCGATGAAATTGTAACCAAAGACATGAATAGGCGCCATTTTGCTCATGATTAACGAATTGTCCTGCGCCTTAAAATAAGCATGACTGGCGTAGAAATCATTGGCAGTCACATCCATCTCGACTCTGGCGTTGTCTTCGGCGCTAATGGTAATCTTTTGGTCGCCGAAGTCAAATGAGCCGCCAAAGAAAACAATCGAGGCTCCGTCTTCGGCAGAAAAGTTGACAATTCCGTCAGCGGGGTTGAGGCGGAGAACAACGGTGGAATTGCCCTCTAGAGACATGACACCATTGGCCACTTTGGCCACATTGGCAGGGACAGGCATGGTGGCCTCGAGCTGGGTCTTGTCTCCGGCGTAGATTTTCAACAAAACGTTGTCTTCGACGTTGATGGTGTGGACACCCGAGACGGGTTGCACATGCACTTGCGCTGTGGCGGCGGAGCAGAACAGCAAAGCAAAAAGTGAAAACTGCAAAGAGAAAAGTTTTGCTTTCATAATATAATGAATTAAAGGTTTATTATCGTAATGCTATCAGGACAGCCTTGCGGGGCGAGAGGTTGTGGCGGATAAATTTGCCCACAGGGGTGTCTTCGACCCATTCGGCGGCGAGGTCGCGGAGACGAGGACGAGAGTCGTCATAGACGATGAGGTTATCGCTGTAGACGGTATCAGGATTGGGAATATAGACGATGAGGGAGGTAGAGGGGATGGCTGAGGGAGCCTCCTGCGTCTCCTGCGGCAGAAGGGGGAGGGTGTCCTCTTGCTGAGCGATCAGAATGGGTTCCTCGGGAGAGAGTGCCCTTTGGATTTCTTTAGATTCTTTAGTTTTTATAGTTTCTAAAGTAACTATAGTATCTATAGTTGCTATAGTTTCTTTCGGAGTGCTCGGAGAGCTCTGAGAGCTCGGAATATTCGGGGTGTTCTGGACGGTAGCGACCAGCGGGGGCTGCTGGGGGTCCGGTTTGCCCATGGTGCCCAAGCGGAGGGCGGGAATCACCAACGCCACCACCACAGCTGCTGCCGCGCTCCAGCGCAGCAGGATTGGCCAGAGGCGTTGTGTGTGCTGCTGTGGCATAGCAGTATACCGGACCGTCTCGTCGCGCTCCAGGCGCGGGGCCTCGCTGTAAAGGGCCAGTTCCTCGGCGGCCTCGGGATGACTGGCGAGCCAAGCCTCCACGGCCTCGCGCTCGGCAGAGGTGAGTTCGCCTTCGGCATAGCGCAGGAGCCACAGCTCGTAGTTGTTATTATCTATTGTTGTCATATCCCATTTGTTTCAGTTGTTTTCTCATATTTACTCGGGCTCGGAAGAGGTAGACCTGCACCTGGGAGTCGCTGAGCGCAAGGATCTCCCCTATCTCGGCGTAGCTGTAGCCTTCGACGTCGCGGAGCTGGAGGATGGCCCGCTGCACTTCGGGCAGCGTCTGGAGTGCTCGCTCGATGGCCTCGCGGAGGTCGAAGCGCTCGTCGGGCGCCGTGACGGTCTCCACGTCCGCCTGGCCGGCATGCTGCTGCACCACCTTGTTGTGGCGGAGGGTCATCATAAGGCTGCGGTAGGCGGCGCTGAGGAGGTAGCCCTTGCCCTTGTCGGAGGAGACCTCGTCGCGGTGGTCCCAGAGGGAGGCCAGCGCCTCCTGCACGGCATCCTCACAGTCGGGCCTACTCGGACAGCAGCGCATGGCAAAGCGCATCGCATCGTCGGCCCACAGGCGCACTCCCTTGTTATATTCCTTGGCAGTCAATCAGGCAGTCTTTTTAGTTCCTTTACACATAATAGTTGCGCAAAGGGGGTAAAATATTACATCATTAACGGGTAAAAATGAAAAAAATTATTGCAATAAAAATAGCATCGCGGCGTTAATATGGACGTAAAATAAAAAGTATAACTAACCTGATACCATGATGAGGAATTGAATACCAATGATGCTTAATGCATAAAATAGTAATGTTCAAAAAAACTTTCACATCATGGTAAAACACATCAAACCGGCAGCGCTGCTGCTATGCATTTCATTTCTTTCTCTACACTTTGTACCTGCCCATGCTCAGTGGAGCATCAACGCCGGTTTAGGCTTGCGATCTTCTTTTTCCACCTCCAGCAACGACGTGCCTGTCGTGGGTGACGAGATTTTCACCACGGCCGTTTATGCCGGTACAAGCTACCACTTTGATTTCTTTGGCACAGACGGTCATTTTGGCATGACGCCGGGATTATATCTGTGGGCCGGTAAAGACGATATGATTTTCAGCGTGTTTCACAACGGCCAAATGTACGACTACACCCCTGTCAGCGGTGGAGTACAACTGCCTCTGCTATTCACGGGCAGTATTTTCCCCAGCAACGACATGAGGTTGACGCTATCGCTAGGTCCCGTATTCGGATACAACGGAAGGCGCTATCGCGGTGAGAAGTTCGACGACGACCCGCTGGTCAAGAGCCTGACTACACCCGAATGGAACTTCTCGCTGTCAGCGATGATGGGGTTGGGGATGGAGTACAAGCGCTTCCGTGTGCAGTTGTGTACAGGCATCGAGTCGGTGAAAATATTCAAGGAATCATCAGAAAGCCTCTTCAACCTGACATTAGGAATAGGGTACACCCTACAACCAACAAACATCTACTAATCATGCAACACCACATCATCATATCCCTCGCCGATGATATGCCGTTGCGTCTCAGTTGAGTATCCCCATAAATCCACATCCATATTTAAGCAGATTATCCTGCCTGGTTCTGCAAGAGACATGGCCTGCGACGCTAATACGGCCATGAGCAGAGGGCTGGAGCAAACCCAATACGAAAAGAGTCCCATCCTCTCCACCGCCACGGCAAGCGTTACCCACGCTTGCCGTGGCTCTTTTTTTTACTCTCTCTACTCCCGCTTCCCCGGAAGTTGCTCGATAAATTCCGCCCGAACCTGCTCGTAGGCCTCTATTGGATTGAACTTACCGGCATCTTCACGAAGCAGCAGATCCATATCGCCAAGGAACTCATCATCCTGCATCTTCTCCTCCATGTTTTGGACATATTGCTTGTAGGTAGGAACCTTATCGACCATAAACTTCATATACCTCTGGTAACACTCCAGCACCCGTTGTACATCCAATCTTCCGCTTTGCAACGCCACCTGCAGGTCGAACAAATCACGTCCCTTCTTCCTTTGATACAAGGCTCGCAACTTGGTTCCGACCAATTCGTCCAAAGCATAGGTTGTTATCTCGCATCTGCCGTTGAACCAAGGATTGCGTACCTCGAAAGGCACCTTCTGTAAGCCCAGTACGCAAAAATGCTCGTAGCAGTTAATTTCCACCTTCAGCCGCAAAGGTTGAACAGGAGGGACCTCCGACTCCATGCGGAAAAGCATCGTGTTGTTGTATCGCTTCTGCTTGGTGACCTTATCGGGCAACCATGACAGCACCTCTCCCAAACGTAGCAAGATGGGTTTGATAGGGCCGGGATTGATTTGTACAAGGTCGATATCCTCACTGTACCTCTGTTGCGGATGGAGATACAGCTTGTGCAAGGCCGTCCCGCCTCGGAAAGCCAGCTGCGAAGCCAGGAATTCGTCGCCGAAGATACACACCAGCGCCTTGCAGATAATCAGATCCTGCTCGACCATGGCGGCATGAACCCATGGTGCATTATCTTTCCATGCTATTATCGCTGCCTGATTTATCATAGTTCGTCTATCTCAATGTTGGTATTCATATTTACATGCCAGCGGTTGCTCTTGCCGTTGGCGTTTCTATCCCGTCCATTGTCCATCAAGATTGTCTTCCACCGGGGATTCGTCTCCTTAAGCAGACAATGCAACTCGTCAGCCTTGTGTTGCTCTTCCAGAACAAACTCTAACAGATACCCCAACCGCTGGATTGTGGCAGTGGTCGTATAGGGGATTACCTCACGGAGACGGTTGATGTCCACGCTCTCCATCAGTTCTGCGAGAACAGTAGCCGCCCTTTGGTAGCCGCCCACATGCGAAGCGAATTGGACAAGGTCGACAGTAGTCAACTCGGCCGAAGAATAAAGCATCACACCCATCTCCACGTTTTTCTGCAACAGCAACTCCGACGGGATGACCTGCCGGTAGTTCCAGTTCAATAAGTTGTTCATCTCCGAATGCTTCAGTCGTGGAGGCTGGGTCATTACCTGAGTAACCATTGCCCGTTGGTGGGCTGCGCCGTAATATTCCGCTGCCGACAACAGGCAGACATAATAAGGCTTACCCACCTTCTTCATAAGCTCATGGATGTAATAGGTGGGGGGAACAATGCCCTTCAGCGCATACTGTGGCGGTATAATTACATAGAAGCCTCGGTAGGGAATTTGTATTCTTCCTCGGGCCACCTGCCGCTGCAACTCGTTCAATAGGGTATTGTCCGAAAGGTTTACAGTCTTCCGGACGTCGTCGGTGGTGAACGTCACCCGACCCCGTATTTCACTTTCTCTGATAAACTCCGATATTGTCATTTTTACCCTTTATGTCGTAATACTAATCATTAAAAGGATATTTTAACGATTTTTCGGGTGCAAAGATACAACTTTTTGACAAAACAGAGAGGAAAAAAAATTTTTTGATAAAACCGAAATCTATCTTCTCCACCGCCACACACACATGCTCTGCCCGGGATGCCACTGGCATTCCTCTTCCCACGCTTGCCGTGGCTCTTTTTATAAAAGGTGCTCCAGCAGGATCTTCACACCAAGGCCTATCAGGACGAGGCCGGCGACGATGTTGGCGGTACGCTCGGGGACGGGGATATTGCGCTTGCCGAGATAGACTCCCAAGAGGGAAACCAGCGTGGTAACAACACCAATGGTGATGACAATCCACAGAACATCAAGCATCGGATTGTCCAGTCCAAGGCCAATGCCGACGGCCAGACCATCGATGCTGGTAGCAACACCCAATAGAAAATAGGTATAAATCAGCGAGCGGTGGCTATCGGGAGTCTTTTCCTCAGCCTCCTCTTCCTCGCCACGGATGCCGTCAAGAATCATCTTTCCTCCGATGAAGGCCAACAGGCCGAAGGCTATCCAGTGGTCGACAGACTCGATGAAAGCACGGGACACATCACCTATCAAGGCTCCCACCAGAGGAAAAGCAAACTGGCAGAATCCTAGAATCAAAGCCATGAGAAGGCCGCGGCGATAGGTCATCTTCTCGCGGAAAGCGGTGGCGGCGGAGACCACCAAAGTGTCGACACAGAGTGCCAAGGACAATAATAACGCTTCAACAAACCCCATAACTATTATCTATAAACTATTATCTATAAACTATTATCTATTATCTTGGCATGTGCCACCATGCCCATGGTGTGGCGGAAGTTGATTTCGGCGACGTGGACGCTGCCGTCGGCACAGACCATGAGGTCGACCCCCAACGGGCCACGGTAGCGGGGCACGACGTTTTCCTTAAGCCATGCCTCGACCCGCGCCTTGGTCTGCTGTAGAGCCGTTTCTCGAAACGTCTCTACGATACGGTCATCGGTCATCGCTATGTTCTCTTTATAGACGCCGCTGCCGGTCTTGAAGTAGCTATACCCAGTAAATTGGGAATTGTATTCCAGCGCCACATCGGCCACCACTTCTCGGCGGGGCTCGGCGATGACGCAGCGCTGGTTGGCGACGGTCTTCAGCAGCCAGTCGCGGTCGATGGCGGTGAGGGCGCCGTGCACCCAGCGCAGTCCCCTACCCGCTCCGCTCCACGGGGCTTTCATCACCCAGTGCTCGCGCTCACGCAACAGCGACTCCATCTCCTCGACCGACTTCACCGCATGGCAGCCCTCCTGCAGAGGCAGCACGGTGGAACGGTGCTGCAACTCGCGGATGGTCTCAATCTCCTCGTCCGTGGGCAGCAACTCGGCAGGGATGCCGCGCTTGATGAGCTCGTGCTTCACCACGGCATCCCAACCCCAGGCCACGACTTCGTCTAATTGAAAATTGAAAATTGAAAATTGAAAATCATAAACGGATGTGCAGACGGCGTCGGGATAGAGCACGGACATGATGCTGGCGTCGCGGCAGGCAAACTCTACGGCCGACCGCGGCGGGATATAGTTCCACCGCCCTTTCGCAAGACACAAGTCATGCTCTGGATTAAAGACACACAGCTTCATGGAATAGATACATTCAAAAAGTTAAGTAGCTAAGACAGAACATTTGTCTTAACTACTTAACTTCTTAACTCCTTAACTTCTAAGGATTATTTGTTGACCTGGAATTTCTTGTTACCGGTCTTGAAGAAGTCGGCAATCTGGTTGGCGGCGGCGATACCGGCGTTGATGTTGGCCTCTTCGGTCTGGGCACCCATCTTCTTGGGGGTGGCGAAGTAGCGGCCTTCGAAAGCCTTGAAGTCGGCATCGGCATCGGGCATGATGTCGGTGATATACTTCAGATCGGTACGCTCGGCCATCAGCTTGAGCAGGCCAGCCTCGTCGATGACTTCCTTACGGGCGCTGTTCACGAGGATACCACCCTTGTGCATCTTGCCAACGAGGTTGTAGTTGATGCTCTGCTTGGTCTCGGCGGTAGCGGGGATGTGCAGCGAGACGATGTCGCAGGTCTCGAAGAGGGCATCCTGGCTGGCGACGGCCTTGGCCATGGCGGTGGAGTTGATCTGCTCGGCGGTCATGAAGGCGTCGTAGGCATAGACATCCATGCCGAAGCCCTTGGCGATGCGGGCGACGTTGCGTCCCACGTTACCGAAGGCGAGGATACCAAGCTTCTTGCCCATGAGCTCGCTGCCGCTCTTGCCGTTGTAGAAGTTACGGACGGCGTAGACGAGCATACCCATGACGAGCTCAGCAACGGCGTTGCTGTTCTGGCCGGGGGTGTTCATGGCGACGATGCCGCGGGCGGTGCAAGCCTCGAGGTCGAGGTTGTCGTAGCCGGCGCCGGCACGCACGACGATCTTCAGGTTCTTGGCGTGGTCGATAACCTCTTTGGTCACCTTGTCGCTGCGGACGATGAGGGCGTCGGCATCGGCAACGGCCTTGTAGAGGTCGTTCACGTCGGTATATTTCTCGAGGAGAGCCAGCTCGTAGCCGTTCTTCTCAACCACTTCGCGGATGCCGTCGACGGCCACTTTGGCGAAGGGTTTCTCTGTAGCAACTAAAACTTTCATCTTCTTGATTATCTTTATTTCATCGGAGAATACGCAGGTAGGCTCCTTGCGAAGCTTCTTCTCGAAACCCTCTCTTACGTTGTCTCTGATTTCCATGATCAATTCTTAAAGGTTATAGGTTATTGATTATTGGTTATAGAGGGCTTTCGCAACAATTTCTATAACCCATAACCAATAACCCCTAACCATTCATTAATTTACTTGTTGGCTTTCTCGAAGTCCTGCATGCACTGGACGAGAGCCTCGACGGCCTCGACGGGGCAAGCGTTGTAGAGGCTGGCGCGGAAGCCACCCACCGAACGGTGACCCTTGATGCCGACCATACCGCGCTCCTTGGCGAAGGCCATGAAGGCATCCTGCAGGTTCTCACGACCCTCGGCCATGACCCAGCAGTGGTTCATGATGGAACGGTCTTCCTTCTCGGCAGTACCGCGGAACATGCTGTTGCGGTCGATCTCCTCGTAGAGCATGGCGCTCTTCTTGAGGTTGATCTTCTCCATCTCGGCGACACCGCCGATGGTGTTCTTAACCCACTTCAGGGTCTCGTGCATGACGAAGATGGCGCTCACGGGAGGAGTGTTGAACATGGAGATGTTCTTGGCCTCTTCAGCGGCGTGGGTGCGGAAGTCCACCATGGTGGGCAGGGGGTTCATGTACTGACGGTCGGTGATCTTGCCGAGGATGTCTTTGCGGACGATGTAGAAGGTGACACCGGCGGGGCCGACGTTCTTCTGGGCACCACCGTAGATGAGACCGTACTTCTTCACGTCGACGGGACGGCTCATGATGTCAGAGCTCATGTCGGCGACGAGCATCACGTTGTTGATCTCGTCGGCGGCGAAGTCCTTGCGGATCTCGGTACCGTAGATGGTGTTGTTGGTGGTGATGTGGAAGTAGTCGGCGTCGGCGGGGACGGTCCAACCCTTCGGGATGTAGCTGTAGGTCTTGTCTTCGCTGGAGGCAACGATCACGGTCTCGCCGAAGTTCTTGGCCTCTTTGGCAGCCTTCTTGGCCCAAACACCGGTCTGCAGGTAGGCAGCCTTCTTGTTGAGCAGGTTGGCGGGGACATCCATGAAGCCGGTGCTGGCACCACCACCGAGGAAGAGGATCTCGTACTCAGCGGGGATGTTCAGCAGGTCACGCCAGAGCTGGCGGGTTTCTTCCATGGTGCGCTCCCAACCGGGGGTACGGTGAGAGATCTCGAGCAGGCCGATACCAGTGTTGTCAAAGTCGCGGATGGCGGCGATGGTGGACTCGATGGCCTCTTTGGGCAGGACGCAAGGACCTGCGTTGAAATTATAAGCGGTCTTCATTGTTTGTTTTTGTTTAAAGGGTTTATATTTAATTACTTAACTTCTCTTCTCAAAATGAGAATGGACTACAAAAATAGTAAATAAATTTATATATACAAAATATTTAATAAAAAAACTGCCGGAGGGTCTCCCCTGCCGGCAGTTTTTCTTTGACTAGGATTTTCTAGGTTCTCCTAGGATTGCCTAGGATTGCCTAGGTCAGCCTAGGATATTAAGCATAGAGCTCTTCGAAGATCTTGCGCAGCTTCGGGCTCTCGCGGAGCTCCTGCAGCGTGAACTCGGCGTGACCTTTGGTGTAGCCGTTGCCCATGATCATGTTCACGTCGCTGCCGATACCCTCGGCACCGAGGCTGGCCTTGGTGAAGCTGGTGGCCATGCTGAAGAAGTAGACGATACCATCGTCCTTGGTGCAGAGCACGGCGGTCATCTCCTGGTCGGGAACGTTGACGCAGTTGATGGTGACGTCGGCCATCTTGCCGTTGGTGAGGCGCTCGATGAGCTCATAGACCTGCACGGGGGTCATGCCGGCGGCACTCTCCACGATGTCGCAGAAGCCGAGGTCCTTGATGCGCTGGGTGCTCTTGGGGCTGTTGGCGATACCGATGACCTTACCGGTGACACCGACGCGCTTCTTGGCCTCGTAGCAGCAGAGCATACCGCTCTTACCACCGGCACCGAGGATGACGACGGTCTGGCCATACTGGCAGAGCTTGGCGGTCTGGGCGGGAGCACCGGCGACGTCGAGGGCGCTCAGAGCGAGCTTCTCGGGCATGTCGGTCGGGATCTTGGCATAGATACCGCTCTCGAAGAGGATAGCCTTACCCTTGATGTCCACCTGGTCAACGTCGGGACGGATGTCGAGGATCTCGTCGATGCGGAGAGGAGTCAGCGAGAGGCTCACGAGGGTGGCGATACGGTCGCCCTCCTTGAGGTCGATCTTGCCCTTCAGGGCGTCGCCGATCTTCTCGACCTTGCCGAGGAGCATACCGCCGGAACCGGTGCGACGGTTGCGGTGCTTGCCCTGGAGCTCAACATTGAGAAGCATCTCCTTCTTCACCTCTTCCATGATTTTCTCCTGGCTGGCGCCTTCGCCGGCCTGCTGCTTGGCATAGTTGTGGATATCGGTGAACGAGGCGCTGTCGATGTTCAGGGTCTGAACGTCGATGAGGATCTCGTTGTCCCAAATCTCATCCATGTTGTTGTCAAGCTTGTTGGCGGGCTGAGGGAGAACACCCTTCGGCTCGATGACGCGGTGGGTACCGTACTTGTTGCCTTTTTTCTGCATAATGATAGGTTATTTTATTGATTATTAATTAAATTAACAGTATTCTCGTTCATTGTTGAGGAAACAAAGATACAAAAAAAATCTTTATTCGATAAAAAAATTACAACTTTTTATAGTTTTTTTCCTCACACTCCCATGCAAGGTTATTGAGAAAACGTGCCGAAGGTACGTCCAAAAAGGGCGCTGAAAATCAGTTCCTCCAGACACCAACACCGTCCTATCACCGTACCATCGACGTACCACCCCCGAGATATCGCCCACCACGGTCGGCGATGGTATACCGAAGATGCGGCCAAGGGAGGTCAAAAAAGTTAAGATTGTGTTAAAAATTTGACATGTTACCGATTTCGGATTATATTATATAGCGACAAAAATTTTCCAACGGCGAATTATACTAATTAAACTAATGGCTACGCAGGTCAATTGCTGGCTAATTACACTAATGCCGCTTGCTTCGTGCGGCGGCTGCCGCAGGCAATATTCGCGTAATTAGCTTGAAATTAAAGGGTAGAAATAATTCGTTAAATTAGATAAATTCGCCGTTATAACAATAACCGATTTCGGATTATATTATATAGCGACAAAATTTTTCCAACGGCGAATTATACCAATTAAACTAATTGCTACGCAGGTCAATTGCTGGCTAATTACACTAATGCCGCTTGCTTCGCGCGGCAGCTGCCGCAGGCAATATTCGCGTAATTAGCTTGAAATTAAAGGGTAGAAATAACTCGTTAAATTAGATAAATTCGCCGTTATAACAATAACCGATTTCGGATTATATTATATAGCGACAAAATTTTTCCAACGGCGAATTATGCTAATTAAACTAATGGCTACGCAGGTCAATTGCTGGCTAATTACACTAATGCCGCTTGCTTCGCGCGGCGGCTGCCGCAGGCAATATTCGCGTAATTAGCTTGAAATTAAAGGGTAGAAATAATTCGTTAAATTAGATAAATTCGCCGTTATAACAATAAAAATAAGCAGTTTATGGCAAAGCAAAATTATGGAATCAACGACGGCTACCGCGGGACCGTGGGCACCGTCATCGGCTACCAGTGGCGCGGGCAGTGGTGTCTGCGCTCACGTCCTCGACATGTACGCAACCCGCGCACTCCCAGGCAGATGGCCGCGCGCGGACTCTTCTCCTTGGTGTCACAGCTGGCGGCACGGATGCGCTCCGCGCTGCGGCTGGGCATGCGCACGGAAGCGCTGAAAATACACCACACCGACTGCAACCATTTCATGAGCCTCAACGCGCCCTGTTTCTCGCTCGTCGACAATCGGCTGCAGGTCGATTATGCGAACCTCCTCGTCGCCGTGGGTCCCGTGGCGCCGGTGGGCTTCGCCACCCCGTCGGCAGGCACTTCCCTCATCACCGTCCCCTTCGAGCGCAACCCCTTGCACCTCTGCTCGTCGGGCGACGACGAGGTGTACCTCTACGCCTGGTGTCCCGAGCGGCAACAGGGGCTGCTCTCCTCCCCCGATTTCCGACGCAACCGCCAGGTTTCCATCTCCTTACCCGAAGACTGGTCCGGACTCGAGATACACCTCTACGGCTTCGTCACCGACTACGCCGGGCGCGCCTCCTACAGCACCTATATTGGCTCTCTGTCAGGCGAGACGGAAATATTCGACGACAGACACAATAAAAGCGCAGGAAGCACGTTAAAAGATGGTATCATTAATAATAATGAGTACCCAAACAGTGCCTATGAAGATAATCATCCTAGGAACCGCCTGGCCCTATCGCGGAGGTCTCTCGGCCTTCAACGAGCGCCTGGCACGACAATATCAGCAGGAGGGCCACGAGGTGGAGATTGTCACCTTCACGCTCCAGTATCCCTCGTTCCTCTTCCCCGGCAAAACGCAATACAGCGAGGAGCCGGCGCCTGAGGACCTGAAGATCACCCGCAAGCTCAACGCCATCAACCCCTTCAGCTGGATCAGCACGGGTCTGTATATCAAGCGTCAGAAACCCGACTTGGTCATCACCAAGTTCTGGCTGCCGTTCATGGCGCCGGCGCTGGGCACCGCCAACCGTGTAGCAAAGCATAAGGGCACCCGCCGCATCTCTATCCTGGACAACCTTATCCCGCACGAGAAGCGTCCGGGCGACAAGCTGTTCGCCAAATATTTCGTCAACTCTGTCGATGGCATGGTGGCCATGTCGAAGTCGGTGCTGGCCGACGTGGACCTCTTTGACCCCGGTCACAAGAAGCCGCGCACCTTCTGCCCCCACCCGCTCTACGACCACTATGGCGCCACCATCAGCCGCAAGGAGGCCCTCGACCTCATCGGCCTGCGCGAAAACCAGCACTACGTGCTCTTCTTCGGCTTCATCCGCGACTACAAAGGTCTCGACCTGCTGCTCGAGGCCATGGCCGACGAGCGCATGGAGCAGATGGGTGTGAAGCTCATCGTGGCCGGCGAGTTCTACGGCGACCCCAAGCCCTACATGGAGCAGATCAAGCGTCTGGACCTCAGCAGCCGTGTCGTGATGCACACCGACTTCATCCCCGACCACGAGGTGAACCGTTACTTCTGTGCCGCCGACCTGGTGGCGCAGCCCTACAAGACCGCCACCCAGAGCGGCGTGACGCAGATAGCCTTCCATTTCGAGAAGCCCATGCTGGTGACCAATGTAGGTGGCCTGCCCGAGATTGTGCCCGACGGCAAGGTGGGTTTCGTCGTGGAACCCGACGCACAGCAGATCGCCGACGCCATCGTCACCTTCTTCAACGACTACTGGGAGGTGCGCCTCACCGAAGGCGTCCGCGAAGAGAAGCGGAAATACCTCTGGACCAACATGACCTCCGCCATCAACAAACTATAAAACAATGATGTTTAATAAAGACAACCTCTTTAGTTTTTAAAGACAAGAAAAACAAGAAAGACAAAATATTGTCTCTAAAAAAGTTGTTTTTTGTTGTCCTTTCTTGCCTTCAAACAACAAGGTGTTGTCTTTCAAATACAACAACAAACTATAAAACAATGATGTTTAATAAAGACAGCCTCTTTAGTTTTTAAAGACAAGAAAAACAAGAAAGACCAATTATTGTCTCTAAAAAATTGTTTTTGTTGTCCTTTCTTGTCTTTAAAATAACAAATAGTTGTCTTCTAAATACAACAACAAACTATAAAACAATGATGTTTAATAAAGACAGCCTCTTTAGTTTTTAAAGACAAGAAAAAAAAGAAAGACAAAATATTGTCTCTAAAAAAGATTGTTTTTATTGTCCTTTCTTGTCTTTAAAATAACAAATAGTTGTCTTCTAAATACAACAACAATGACTATCAGAAGCAAAGCTCCTTTGAGACTGGGTCTGGCCGGCGGCGGCACCGATGTGTCGCCCTACAGCGACCTCTACGGCGGCGCCATCCTCAACGCCACCATCAGCATGTATGCCTACACCACCATCGAGGCCACCGACGACGGCCGCGTGGAGTTCCTGGCACCCGACAAAGGGCTGCGCGAAGTATACGACAACGCCATGGAGGTAGACACCGACGGCTATTTCATCCTCCACAAAGGTGTGTACAACCGTATTGTCAAGCAGTTCACCCACAAGCCTCTGTCGATGCGCATCGCCTCCTTCGTCGACGCCCCTGCGGGCAGCGGACTGGGCACTTCGTCGACGCTGGTGGTGAGCATCCTTGGCGCCTATGTGGAATGGCTCAAGCTGCCCCTGGGTGAATACGACATCGCCCGACTGGCCTACGAGATCGAGCGTGTGGACCTCGGCCTCGCCGGTGGCAAGCAGGACCAGTATGCCGCCACCTTCGGCGGATTCAACTTCATGGAGTTCATCGGCGACAACGTCATCGTGAACCCCCTGCGCGTACGCCAGCAGTATATCGACGAGCTTAACCACAACCTGCTGCTCTACTGGACCGACACCTCGCATGTCAGTGCCGACATCATCAAGGAGCAGCAACAGAACGTCAAGGCCAAGAAGAGCAGCAGCATCGAGAGCATGCACAAGCTCAAGGAGCAGGCGCAGCAGATGAAAGAGGCGCTGCTGAAAGGACATGTGGGCAGCATCGGCGAGATTCTCAATTTCGGCTGGCAGCACAAGAAGCAGATGGCACAGAGTGTGAGCAACGCCCGTATCGACGCCATCTACGAGGCCGCCATCGGGGCGGGAGCCTCGGGTGGCAAGATTAGCGGCGCCGGCGGCGGCGGATTCATGTTCTTCTACTGCCCGGGGCTGACACGCTTCGCGGTGCGCGAGGCCCTCTCCGCCTTCGGCGGCGAGACCAAACGCTACGACTTCACCAGCGAAGGACTCAAAACCTGGACCACCGAGTGATATTTTAAAGACAAGAAAGGACAAGAAAAACAAATATATTCTCTTGCTTGTCTTTGAAAACGAAACCCATAAATATTGGTTTTTTAAGACAAGAAAGAACAAGAAAAACAAGTTTATTTCCTTGCTTGTCTTCGAAAATAAGAGCCATGAATATTGATATTCCAACACTAAAGAGCTTTATTTATGATGTCGTTGGCGCCATCTATGAGGTTCACCGTGAACTAGGGCCTGGACTGAATGAATATTGCTATCAGGAGGGATTGGAGTTGGAGTTTCAAGAAACAGGTGTCAATTATGAGCGAGAACTATCGTTTCATCCTTATTATCATGGCAAAGAAATGTCTGCCGAATACAGAATTGATTTTCTTTGCAAAGAGAAAATCATTGTCGAATGCAAATCAGTGGCGGAATTAACCAACACCCACCGGGCTCAACTATTCAACTACATGCGTCTGCAAAGAAAACCCTGTGGAATATTGGTTAATTTCTCCAATAAACAAGTAGAGATAGAGCGTTATTTCTATGATTTCATAGAAAAAAACATTCTCTCTGTTGATGGTAACGTTTTATACCACAGAACAAGATGACTTTTAATTTTGTCTTTCTTGTCCTTTCTTGTCTTTAAAATAAAAAAAAGAATTGTCTTATATTATGAACAGAATACAGGAATCGATTGAACAGAGCATTGCTGTCAAGCAGCAGATTTTGGCGGACAATGATTTGATGCAGCGTGTTGCCGATGCGGCACAGCTGATTGAGGCCAGCCTTCGTGCCGGCGGCAAGATACATTTCTGCGGCAATGGCGGCAGCGCCGCCGACGCGCAGCATCTCGCGGCGGAATTGAGCGGCCGCTTCTACTTCGACCGTCCGCCCCTCAATGCCGAGGCGCTGCACTGCAACACCAGCTACCTCACTGCCGTGGGCAACGACTACGGCTACGAGTATATCTTCGCCCGCCTGCTGCGCGGCACCGCCAAACGAGGCGACGTGCTGGTGGGCATCAGCACCAGCGGCAACAGCAAGAATATCCTCGAGGCTTATAAGGTCGCCCAAGAGCTGGGCGTAAGCATCATCTCGATGACCGGTGCCACGGGTGGCAAGATGAAAGACTGCGGCGGCATCCTGCTCAACGCGCCCTCCACCGACACCCCACGCATCCAGGAGAGCCATATCATGCTGGGCCATATCATCTGCGAACTCGTCGAGTCCGCCATGTTCAAAAAACAATAGTTTCTGTATTAAAGACAAGAAAAACAAGAAAGACAAATTAAAATTATTGTCTCAAAAAGATTGTTTTTATTGTCCTTTCTTGTCTTTTAATATAACAACAAGTTGTCTTTTATGAGAGAAGCGATTGTATTGGCGGGGGGCTTCGGAACGAGGCTGCAGAGCGTAGTGAGCGACGTGCCCAAGCCCATGGCTCCCGTGGCGGAACGGCCGTTCCTCACCTACCTGCTTGACCGGCTGGGACGCTACGGCTACGGCCACGTGGTGCTAGCCACAGGATACCTGCACGAGAAGGTGGAAGACTATTTCGGCCACGAATACCACGGCATCGCCATAGACTATGCTCGCGAGATGTCGCCCCTAGGCACTGGCGGCGCCATGGTCAACGCCCTGCAGCACTGCCATGAGGCCAGCGTCACCGTACTCAACGGCGACACCCTGTTCGACATCGACCACGACCGCCTCTGCCGTTTCGCCGAGGAGAAGTCGACAGCGCTGGCCATCGTGCTGCGCCAAGTCCCCGACGCCGGCCGTTACGGCTCCGTGGAAGTGGACAGAGACAGCCGCATCACGGCTTTCCGCGAGAAAGACCCTTCGGCCGGACAAGGGCTCATCAACGGCGGCATCTACCGCGTCGAGCGCAGCCTCTTCGATGGCTACGGTGTCGGCCAGCCGTTCTCGTTCGAGAAAGAGCTCATGCAACAGCGCTACCTCAACGAACGCTATTACGCCTATGCTGACGATGCCTATTTCATCGATATCGGCATCCCCGACGACTATGCCCGTGCACAACAAGAACTTCCGACCTTATGAAAGCCCTGTTTCTCGACCGCGACGGCGTACTCAATGTATTGCGTCCCAACGACTATGTAAAGAATCCCGACGAGCTGGTGCTGATGCCCGGTGTGGCCGAGGCACTGACGTTGTGCCACAAGCATTTCGACTATATCTTTGTCGTCACCAACCAGCAAGGTATCGGCAAGGGACTGATGACAGAGCGTGACCTTGAGGATATACATGCCAAGCTCACTTCAGCACTGCCTTTTATCGACAAGATATACCATTGTCCTCACCTCAAGAGCGCGCATAGCTTCCTGCGGAAGCCCAGCATCGGCATGGCGCTGCAAGCCCGCCGTGAGCATCCCGGGCTGAGACTCAAAGAGAGTGTGATGGTAGGCGACGCCTCCACCGACATGCTGTTCGGACGCCGTGCCGGCATGACCACTGTCCTGGTGGGCGACAATAGCGACTGCGCCACCGCACAACCTTGGCTGGTGGACTATCGTTACAACGATTTGCTTGCTTTTGCCGAGAGTCTCTAGCGGTCGACACGCACACGGGGGTCGAGCCAGCCGTAGACGAGGTCGGTGAGGATATTGATTATCACCAACAAGACACAGATGAAAAGTATGCACCCCATGACCACGGGGAAGTCGTACTGATCGAGGGCGTCGACGATGACCACGCCCATACCCTTCCAGTCGAAGACATACTCTACGAAGACGGCGCCGGCGAAGAGTCCGGCGAGCCATCCCGAGGCCGACGTCACCACGGGGTTCAGCGCGTTGCGCAGGGCGTGGCGCACCACGACACGGCGGTACGAGAGTCCTTTGGCGCGGGCAGTGCGTATGTAGTCCTGCGAGAGGGCTTCGAGCATGGAGTTGCGGGTGAGCTGTGTCAGCGTGGCCAAGGGGCGGATGCCCAGCGTCAGTGCAGGGAGTATAAGATTCCTCAGATCAAGATATTCGCCTTCGCCATAGTCATCCACCGAGAAGAGGTTTCCGAACATATTTAGGCCCGTCCAGTCGGCCAGCACATAGGCGAAGAGCCAGGCGATGAGGATGGCGGCGAAGAAACTGGGGAGCGACATGCCGAGGGTGGAGAACACCAGGGCCGAGCGGTCGACCCACGAGTCTTTGTAAAGGGCTGAGAATACACCCAAGGTGATGCCCACAAGCAGGGCGAAGAGCATGGCCGTGAGTGCCAAGACGGCGGTCTGCGGGAATGCCGAGCCGATGATTTCCGACACCTTGCGCTGGCTCTGATAGGAGCGCCGCAGGTAAGGTGCCTTGACCACCAGCGAGGTGGAGCCAATGCTCAAGAGGGTGGCATAGCTGTATTTGTCGGGCGAGAGATAGAAGAAACTACTGGGATTTGTATTGTTATGTAGTGATAACGGAGATAGGTCGTTAAGGTAGTTCACATACTGTGTCACTAGAGGCTTGTCGCGCCCCAGGTCACGGTTGATAGCCTCGACGCTCTCCTCGTCGGCACGCTGGCCAAGCATCATGCGTGCGGGGTCGCCGGGCAAAACATTGAAGAGGAAAAACACCAACGTCACAACTCCCAGCAACACCAGGAATCCATAGAACAACCGTTTTCCAACGTACGTTATCACGAATTAAGAATTAAGAATTAAGAATTAAGAATTTTTTGCCCGGTATTCTTTTTAGTCGTTTTCAATATTGAAATTAACAAAGAGATTAACTCATCAAGGTCATTATTCATAGACTTATACTCTGCCTCAGAAATAAGTTCTGACCTATATAAGACCAACAACCAATATGCTGTCTCACGTGCTTCTTTAAGAGAAATATGTAGTTTGGATATAAAATCAGGGTTGGACTGGGCACCTTGTCCTTCACATATATTGGCCCCAATACTTGTGCCACATCTCACAATTTGCTTGCTTAAAACAAATTCATGTTTTTCTTCCCTCAAAAAGTTGTAAAATCGGACACAACGCACTGCAAAGTCAAGACTCTTATCCAATACGACATTACCCATAATTCTTAATTCTTCATTCTTAATTCTTAATTCATCTTAGGCCGTGGACGACACTTTTCTTGGCTACGAAGTCTTTCAGGTAGAAGGGTTCGAAGTAGGCCACATCCTCCGTCTTGCCGTCGTGCAGACGGGATTCTGCCAGTTCAAGCATCCCTTCAGCTGACAGGCGGAAACTATTATCATAGCGTGCATTGGGATGTGTACCAAGTATCTCTTTTGTCTTCTCTGCGCCATCGCCGATAAACATCACCTCTCCCCTATTCAGCCATTCGTCGAAACAGCCCGCCTCGATAACATCAGCCGAGGTATTGCGAAGAATTCTTAATTCTTCATTCTTCATTCTTAATTCTCTTTCCACTATCATCGTGTAGCACTCCATGCGGCGGGCATCGATCATGGGACAGACGAGGCCGTGGTAGTCGGGGTGCTGACGGTAGTAGAGTGCGGCCATGGAGAGCAGCGTAGGCACGGAGAGCAGTGGTATACCGAGGGCATAGCAGAAGCCTTTGGCGGTACTGACGCCGATGCGGAGGCCTGTGTAGCTGCCGGGGCCGGCAGAGACGCAGACGGCGCCTAAATCACGTGACGTCAGACGGCTCTCCTTCAGCACCTCGTCGATAAACACCGAGAGACAGGTGGAGTGTGCGTTGGGGGTGTCGCTCTCGCGACGGGCAACGACCTTGCCGTCGACAGCCAGCGCCACCGAGCATATCTGTGTAGCCGTTTCTATCAGGAGAATGTTTGACTGCATGAATTTCTGATTGATTGAGTAATGTGTTAGCGCATATCGATGACCTCGAAGCCGGGGTTGGCCTTGGGGTCGTACTTGAAGGTGCCGCTGACGCGACCGTACTTGCACTTGCTGAACTCGTAGACCTCGCGGCCCGAGTCATATTTATGCACCTCGATACGAATCAGCTCACCGCTGTCTTCGTTGATGAAGAGGCGAATCTTGTGGTAGCTGCGCGAAGAGCGCGGCTGCATGTCGATGACGACGGTGCCGTCGTTGTCGGTGCGGATATACTTGGCCTTGAAGCTCTTGTTATAGTTGGCCAGCAGGCGGCCAGGGTTGAGGAGGTCAATGTCGTCGTTGCTGACATTCTCGATGGTCACCTCCTTTGCGTCTTTGTTGACATGCCACACCGTGGTGCCGTCGCTGACAATCTCCTGGTTGTCCATCTTCAGATGGTATTTGCCCGAGGAATACTTCACCTCGGAAGTCTGCTTGGCGACGACTTTTTTCTGACTGTCGGTGACGGTGAGCGTCACCGTGCCGCTGACATTCTTGAGCTTCTTGGCGCACTTCTCGAGGGCTGCGGAGGCATTCTCATCCAGACGCCCCTGCGAGTTGTGGGTAATCTGCGCTGTAGCCGAATTGAAAATTGAGAATTGAAAATTGAAAATTAAGCTGGCGCAGAGTAATATTTTCAGAAACGCTTTCATTTGGCTTAACTACTGTCTACTTAACTACTGTCTACTTAAAAATTCAATGCAGATTCACTCCAATGATGTTCATGAACTCCTCGCGGGTCTTGGGGTCTTTCATAAAGGCACCGGTGAAGTCGGAGGTGGTGGTGACGGAGTTCTGCTTCTGCACGCCGCGCATGGACATGCACATGTGCTGCGCCTCGATGACCACGGCCACGCCGAGGGGGTTGAGGACTTCCTGGATGCAGTCCTTGATCTGCTTGGTGAGACGCTCCTGCACCTGCAGGCGACGGGCGAAGGCATCGACGACACGCGGTATCTTGCTCAGGCCCACGATAGTGCCATTGGGGATATAGGCCACATGGGCTTTGCCTACGAAGGGCACCATGTGGTGCTCGCAGAGCGAGTAGAGCTCGATGTCCTTGACGACGACCATCTGCTTGTAGTCCTCATGGAACATGGCACTGCGTAGGATATCCTCGGGGTTGAGGTCGTAGCCATTGGTGAAGAAGAGCATGGCCTTGGCGATGCGTTCGGGACTTTTCAGAAGTCCTTCACGCTCAGTATCCTCGCCCAGCAACTTAAGGATAGCCTTGTAATGCTCAGCCATCTCTTTGACGCATGCT
Source organism: uncultured Bacteroidota bacterium (assembly GCA_902774395.1). Classification (GTDB taxonomy): domain Bacteria; phylum Bacteroidota; class Bacteroidia; order Bacteroidales; family P3; genus Colimorpha. Next base: position 142,074 of record CACYIK010000001.1, on the reverse strand, counting down.
TCGTCGTATTTGTCTATTTTCTGGTATCCTAATTCCATTGTTTCTTTTTTATGCAATAACGTTATTTCGTTACTATTAGTATCTGTTTCCTTATTCAACTTGCAAAAGGAGTCCTTTTAAATATTCGCCTTCTGGGTGATGGATGCTGACGGGGTGGTCCATGGCGTGGGGCAGCTGGCGGACAATGCGGACACGGCGGTGGGCGTTCATAGCCGAGGTGAAGACCATGGTCTGGAAGTCTTCCTTGCTGACGGCCTGGCTACATGAGAAGGTCATCAGAAGGCCTCCGGCGGGCAGCGCCTCCATGGCACGCTGGTTGATGGCGCGGTAGCCTTTCAGTCCCTGCTGGAGGGAGCGATGGTTCTTGGCGAAGGCGGGAGGGTCGAGGATGATGAAATCAAATTGAGTGTTTAGTGTTGAGTGTTTAGTGTTTAGTCGGCTGACGCAATCCTGTGTAGCTTTACTTAACACTGAACACTTACCACTAAACACTGACAGGACGTCGGCGACGGTGCCCTGGTGGGGGGCGTCGGGGCCGAAGTTCAGCTCCACATTACGGTTGCAGAGGTCGATGGCTTTCTTCGAAATATCTACGGTCTCCACATACTCGGCACCGCCACGGAGGGCGGCGAGGGAGAAGCCCCCGGTGTAGCCGAAGCAGTTGAGAACACGGTGACCCTTGGCGAGGTCTTGTACCAGCTTACGGTTCTCGCGCTGGTCGACAAAGAAGCCTGTCTTCTGACCTTCGAAGAAGTTGATGAGCAAGCGGTTGCCACTTTCCGTAATCTCGTGCTCGAGAGGCTCGGGGCCGTAGAGGTAGCCGTCCTCCCCCACCCCGGCACTTCGTGCCACCCCTCCCTGCAGGGAGGGGACGGTGGCGGAGCTCTTGTCGAAGATGGACTGGAGGCCGTAGGGTTGTAGCTCATCCTTCAGGATATCCACAAACATGGGGAACAGTCGGTGCATACCCGCACTATGGGCTTGCAGCACCAGCACGCCGTTGTACCAGTCAGCCACAAGGCCGGGCAGATAGTCGCCCTCGGCATGGACAAGACGGAAGACGTTGGTAGGTGAAAGGTGAAAGGTGAAAGGTGAAAGGTAATTAAAGAAGCCGAGGTTTGCGCGGTAGCTGATGGCGGAACGGAAACGGGCGCGGAAGAAATCTTCGTTGATGTCGGGAGTATCGAAAGAGAGTACCTTGCAGATGATACTCTCGTTCTGATAATGTCCCGTGGCCATCCACTGGCCATGGGCGTCGACGACATCCACGAGGTCGCCTTCCTGCGGCTCACCCTCGATGCGCTTTACCGCACCCGAGAATATCCACGGATGACGGCGCAGGATGGCTTTCTCCTTGCCAGGGGCTATTATAAGACAAGGTCTTTTCATTTTTTCTTTTTTGGAAGACAAGAAAAACAAGAAAGACAAATTAATATTGTTTTTGTTGTCCTTTCTTGTCTTTAAAACAAAAAGGATTTGTCGTTAATTCTTCATATCGTGGATTGTCTTCTGCGGGTCGTCGCTCTTGAAGACGGCGTTGCCGGCCACAAGGACGTCGGCACCGGCCTCGAAGAGTTTGGGGGCATTCTGCAGGTTGACGCCGCCGTCAACCTCGATGAGACACTGCGGATTCTTGCGATCGCAGAGGGCACGCAGCTGACGCACCTTGCTATAGGTATTCTCGATGAACTTCTGACCGCCGAAGCCGGGGTTGACGCTCATGAGAAGCACCAGGTCGCACTCCTGGATGATGTCCTCGAGCAGGCAGATGGGCGACGAGGGGTTGAGCACCACGCCGGCCTTCATGCCCGCGTCGTGGATGGCGTGGAGCACACGGTCGTGGTGGTGGCAAGCCTCATAATGGATGGTCAGGATATCGGCACCAGCATCACGGAAATCCTGCACATAGCGGCCAGGTTCCTCAATCATCAGGTGCACGTCGAGCGGCTTCTGCGCGTGCTTCTTGATGTGCTTGACGATGGGCTGGCCAAACGAGATATTGGGCACGAAGAGGCCATCCATCACGTCGACATGCAGCCAGTCGCACTCGCTGGCGTTGAGCATCTCGATGTCGCACTGAAGATTGCCGAAGTCGGCAGAGAGAAGTGAAGGAGATATGAGTTTCATGTCGTTATTTCGATATTACGGTATTACGGTATTTCGTTATTACAATTTTAGCTTTTCAAAATTCTTACCATAGACGCCCTGGGCCTTGTTGACCGAGATGAAGGCGTTCTCGTCAATGCGGTGGATGATCTGCATGACGTGGGACTTGTCGGTGCGGTGTACCATCATGAGGAGCACCTTCTGTCCCTGCTTGGTGTAGCAGCCCTCGGCGTCGAGGAGCGTGGCGCCACGACCCACCTCGCGGGCCACAGCGTCGCCAATCTCCTCATTCTTGAGCGAGAAGACCATGATCTGGTAGCTCTGCTTGTTGCCGTCGAGCACCATGTCGAGCACATAGGTCATCACACCCATGACGACATAGCCGTAGACCACGTTGCCCAACTTGCCGGAGACGAAGTAGGAGCAGCCCACGATGACGATATCGATAAGCATGATGATACGTCCCGGTGACACATCGTGGTATTTGCACACGATGAGTGCGATGATGTCGGTACCACCGGTATTGCCACCCATGATGAAGCTCAGGCCGATGCCGAGTCCGCAGAGTGCGCCGCCGATGATGGCGCACATGAAGGGGTCGAACTGCATGGTGCCGTCGGGGTTCATGAAGAGGTTCTCCACATGCAGACCCTGCTGCCACATGATGAAGAAGACGGAGCTCATGGCGATGCCATAGATGGTGTTGGCGCCGAACTTCGAGCCCAGCATCCTGAAGCCTATGGCCACAAGGATGCCATTGAACACCAGGTTCAGAATACCGATGGGGATGTGGATGCCCGCGGCATAATAGAGGATAGCCGAGAGGCCGCTGACGCCGCCGCCGACAATCTTTGCCGGCAGCATGAATGCCGACCATCCGAAGGTGTAGATCATCAGTCCCAGGGTGATAACCACGTAGGACATGATGATTTGTTTGCTATTTTTAAAAATCTGCATGATAAATAGGTTATTGGTTATAGGTTATTGGATTGATTTTAGTTTACTATAATCGCGGGCGCCGAAAATGGAGGTTCCGAGACGAATCATGGTGCTGCCCTCTTCCACGGCGATGCGCCAGTCGTGGCTCATGCCCATGGAGATTTCCTTAAACTCGGGGTGGCCGGCAAAGGGACCTGCCTTGAGGCGGTCAAAGATGGCGCGGATGGCACGGAAGTCGGCGCGGACACGGGCCTCGTCTTCGGTATGGGAGGCCATGCCCATCACACCACAGACCCTTACAAATTGAAAATTGACAATTGAAAATTGAAAATCATCTAGTTCCTCCGGGGCAAAGCCGAACTTGGTCTCTTCCTGCGCCACATGCACCTGCAGCAGCACATCAACCGTGCGGCCCACTTTGGCGGCAGCCTTCTCCACCTCTTCGAGATGCTCAATGCTGTCCACTCCATGTATCATGCTCACAAAGGGGATGTAGTATTTCAGCTGTTTGCCCTGAAGGTGACCGATGAAATGCCACTCGATATCCTTGGGCAGCACGGCGGCTTTGTCGCGCAGCTCAGTGGCGTAGTTCTCACCGAAGGCGCGCTGACCGGCGTTGTAGGCCTCCTGGATGTCCTCCACAGGCTTCAATTTACTTACGGCGATAAGTTTTACTCCTTCGGGCAACTCCGCACGAATCTTTTCTATGTTCTCGGCAATCATAATTTATAATAACGCAAATAAAAGCCGTTTATTATATTCTTCAATCCTCATTTTTCAAATTAATACTGCATCGTCCTCGTCCCGTCACTCATCACCTGCTGCACCACTTGCACTGTCATGGCTTTCAGCTCCTCGATAAATTGTGCTGCGCTGTACTTATGGGCCTCGATGTCACGCAGCTTCTTCTCCCACTGGCCCGTCAGTTCGGCACTCTTCAACAGCTCCTCCTGGATCACTCCCACCAGCGCAATGCCCATGGGCGTAGGCTCAAGGCTCTTGCGCACCTTGCTGATATAGTTGCGCTTGTAGAGAGTCTCGATGATGGCAGCACGCGTCGAAGGACGGCCGATGCCGTTGGCCTTGAGGGCGTCGCGCAGTTCCTCGTCCTCCACAGTTTTGCCGGCAGTCTCCATAGCGCGGAGCAGCGTAGCCTCGGTATAGGGCTTAGGCGGCGTGGTCTGCTTCTCGGTGAGCGAGGGCTCGTGGGGGCCATGCTCGCCTTTCTCAAAGGCCGGAAGCGTCTGCTCCTTGTCTGAATTCTCAGCGTTTTCAGAATTTTCCGAGGATTCTGATTTTCCCCCGAAAACCGTGCGCCAGCCCTCCTCCAGTATCTGCTTGCCGGTGGCCTTGAATTCCACCTTCTCCACCTCCCCCAAGACTGTCGTCGTCGAGAACTTGCAGTCAGGGTAGAAAACGGCAATGAATCGGCGGGCCACCATGTCATAGACGCGCTTCTCGTCGAGCGAGATGCTCACCGTCGACGGGTCGGTGCCCGTGGGGATGATGGCATGGTGGTCGGTCACCTTGCTGCTGTCGAACACCTTCTTGCTTTTCTTCAGCTTCTTCCCCATCAGCGGCTGGATCAGCGGCGCATAAGGCCTGATACCCTGTAGGATGGCAGGACATTTGGCATAGATGTCGTCGGAGAGGAAGGTGGTGTCGACACGCGGGTAGGTGGTGAGTTTTTTCTCGTATAGGCTCTGGATATACTTCAGCGTGTCGTCGGCCGAGAAGGAGTATTTCTTGTTGCACTCCACCTGAAGGCTCGTGAGGTCAAACAGTCGCGGCGGCGCCTCGGTGCCCGCTTTCTGCTCCACGGAAGTCACCTCGAACTCTTTCTCCTTAAGGGCACTAAGGTCCTTAAAGTCCTTAGGGTCTTTAATTTTACCCTTGGTAGAGTTAAACGTCACCCCGCGGTAGAGGGTAGAGAGTATCCAGTACTTCTCTGGTTTGAAATCTTTTATCTCGAAATAGCGCTTCACTATCATGGCCAGCGTGGGGGTCTGCACCCTCCCGATGCTCAGCACCTGCTTAGGGTCGCGACGGAAACGTAGCGTATAGAGCCGTGTTGCATTCATGCCCAGCAGCCAGTCGCCGATGGCGCGGCAGAGGCCTGCCTCGTAGAGGCTCTGATATTCGTCCTGCGGCTTCAGCTGTGCAAAAGCCTCGCGGATAGCCTCCTCCGTCAGCGACGACACCCACAGGCGCTGCACAGGGCACTTGGCCCGTGCCTTCTGCATCACCCAGCGCTGGATGAGTTCACCCTCCTGTCCGGCATCGCCACAGTTGATGATGCTGTCGGCGGCCTGCATCAGACGCTCGATGGTCTTGAATTGCTTCTCGTAGCCTTGGTTATCAATGAGTTTGATACCAAAACGGGGTGGTATCATCGGCAGCGATCCGAGGCTCCAGCGCTTCCACTGCTCGCAGTAGTCCTGCGGCTCCTTCAGCGTGCAGAGGTGGCCGAAGGTCCACGTCACCTGGTAGCCGTTGCCCTCCATATAACCGTCATGCGAGGTGTTGGCTCCCAACACCTTGGCGATTTCTTTCGCCACACTCGGCTTCTCCGCTATACAAACAATCAAAACAATTAAGAATTAAAAATTAAGAATTAAGAGTTAGTTCCAGTGCGGACCAGCCGTCGCGGTTTTTCCTGTTTTTCAACATCATGCCGAGTTCTTCGGCACGGGCCACCAGCGCCGCCTCATCGGCCTCGTAAAAGCCGCTGAGCAGCAAGGTGCCACCGGCCTTAAGTACAGCGGCATATTTATCCATATCGGCCAGGAGGATATTGCGGTTGATATTGGCGATGATGATATCAAAAGCTGGTTGCTGGCTGCCGGCAGCAGCCAGCAGGCTGGCGTCGCCCAGCTTAAGGGTTATCTCCACGTGGTTGGTGGCGGCATTCTCGCGGGCATTAGCAAAGGCCCACTCGTCGATGTCGATGCCCTCCACATAGCTGGCGCCACGCATCTTGGCCAGGATTCCCAGTACGGCGGTGCCGCAGCCCATGTCGAGGACCCGCTTGCCCTGCATGTCGAGCTCAGCCACATAGCTGAGCATCATATAGGTGGTGGGATGGTGGGCGGTACCGAAACTCATCTTGGGCTCGATAATCAGCTCGTAGCTGACATCGTCACGATGGGGATGGAACGGCGCCCTAACCCATACGCTGCCACCGTCATACTCCACCAGCACAGCCCGATGACCCTTTTCCCACTCTTCATTCCAATTCTTGTCTGGCATTTCCTGAATTGAAAATTGAAAATTGAAAGTTGGGAATTGGTCGTGGAGCTCTTGCATCTGCTGTCGGAGCCACGACTCGTCGAAGAGATTTATAGGCACGTAAGCCTTCAGGCCGTCCTTCGTCTCCACAAAACTCTCGTAGGGGCCTTCGTTGCCCAGCGTATCCACCAGCAGGTCGCGGAACAAGCTGGTATTGTCCATCGTAAAACTAACCTCAATATATTTCATACGATTTCAATTTTCAATTCTCAATTTTCAATTTCTCAGGGTAATCCACTTTCGTCAAGAAAAGTCCGCAGGCCGGCATACTCACGCCGGCGGCGCAACGGTCTTTCTTCTCTATGATTTCGCGGAGGCCGTCGATGGTGAGCTTGCCGCGTCCCACATCGAGCAGTGTGCCGGTGACACTCCGCACCATATTGCGCAGGAAGCGGTTGCTGCGGATAGTGAAGATTAACTCCTCCCCCACCTCGTCCCAGTGGGCCTCAGTGAGGTGACAGATATTCGTCTTCACCTGGGTGTGCAGCTTAGCGAAGGAAGTAAAGTCCTCATACTCCATGAGTACGCGAGCGGCCTCGTTCATGAGGTCGATGTCGGGACGGTAATAGATCCGACAGTACTGCCCCTGGCGGAACGGCAGCCGGCGGTCACTGACATGATACTGGTAAGTCCTTGCCGTGGCGTCGAACCGCGCATGGGCGTTGTCCGCCACCGGGAAGATGTCGAAGATGGCGATATCGGGCGGCAGGAAGGAGTTAAGCTTAAAAATGAGAGTGTTTAGTGTTAAGTGTTTAGTGTTAAGTTGGCTATCGCCGATCTGCGCAGCATCACTAAACACTAAACACTGCTCACCTAACACTGAATAGTCGAAGTGTGCGTAGAAATCGCTGGCGTGCACGCCGGTGTCCGTCCTGCCGCAGCCCACCACGGCAATCTTCTGACGCAGGAGTGTGGAGAGAGCCTCCTCCAACGTCTGCTGGACGGTCGGGAGAGCAGGCTGGGTTTGCCAACCATTGTAACTCGCACCGTTATAGGCCAGATGCATAAAATAACGTCCCATAAATCAAGATGCAAAGATACAACTTTTTCCGCACACAGCAAAATAAAAAAAGCCTCCCTGTTTTGGGAAGGCTTGGTACCGCATATCAGAGTCGAACTGATGATCTTCTGCGTGAGAGGCAGATGTCCTGGACCACTAGACGAATGCGGCATTTTTTCGCTTTTAGCGGTGATTTCTCTCTCAAAATCGGGTGCAAAAGTACGAACATTTTTCAAACTGACAAAATATTTTGTGAAAATATTTTTCATATCGTTGGTTTTCAGATTAATATTTTTTTATCAATCCTTCGTTTTTATTGTGCAAAAACAGATTCGAGGAGGCACAAGACAGCTTTTTTCGGCCTACCAACATCCAATCATCACCCTATCATCTCCGACTATGGTAGGAGTTGGTACGGAGATGGTACGGTGTTGATACGGTGTTGGTACGGTGTTGATAGGGATTAGGTATTGGGAATCAAGCTGTTGGAAAAGTGGTTTTTGAGACCCTTTTGCACGAAATGCAAAAACGGCATACAATGCACATTGTCAGTACGTTGTATGCCGTTTAAATGAAATATCGAATTTATTTGTCTTGCTCGCGGTGGTGAATCTCGACGCGGCAAGGATAGGTGTCTGATATCCAGCGGGCGAGGTGTTCGGCGCAGTAGACGGAGCGGTGCTGGCCGCCAGTGCATCCGAAGGAGACCTGAAGGTTGGTGAAGTTGCGCTCCAGATATTTCTCGACGCTCTGGCCGACGAGGGCTTTGGCGTGGTCGAGGAACTGGTCAACGGCGGGTTCCTTCTTCAGGAACTCGATGACGGGGCGGTCCTTGCCGGTATAGCACTTGTACTCGGGATAGCGGCCGGGGTTGGGCAAGGCGCGGCAGTCGAAGATGAAGCCACCGCCGTTGCCGGAGGGGTCGGTGGGGAGGCCTTTTTTGAAGCTGAAAGAGAGGACGGTGACGGTGAGAGAGGATTCACTTAGGAGTGATTTTTTGGGGGGGAGTGAAAGGGAGTGAGAAGAACCTACAGGGAGTGAAAGGGAGTGAGAGGGAGTGAGAGGGAGTGAAAGGACATTAGTAAGGTCTACCACTCTCTTTAATTCCGGTAAATTGATGGGTAATGGGTGGCTTTCGGAAAGGTTCCTGAGGTTATTGAGTCCCAGGGGGATGGATTGAATAAAATAATCCTTTTGTTCGAAGAGACCACGGTAGCCGTAGGCGCCGAGGGCCTGAAGGATACGCACGAGGACATACCCCCAGAAGTGGCCGAGCCAGCGCTGACGTTCCTCGCCGCGGATGCCGCGCACATCGAGGTAATGACCCAGCAACTCCTGACGGATTGCCTCGGGGAGGTCGCTCTTGGCGCTGTAGAGCAGCGACGCCACATCGTACTGTGCCGCACCGCGGCGACCGCCTTGGTAGTCGATGTAATATAGAGTTGGTTGTGGGTAGTGGGTAGTGGGTAGCAGCATGATGTTGCGGCTCTGGAAGTCGCGGTAGAGGAAATAGTTGCAGTCGGCCTGAAGGAGGAAATCGACGAGGGTATTGAAGTCGTCCTCCAGGCGTTGCTCGTCGAAAGGTATATGGGCGAGCTTGAGGAAATGGTACTTGAAATAGTTGAGATCCCAGAGGATAGACTGACGGTCGAAGGCTGCGCGGGGATAAGCCATGGAAAAGTCCATGTCGGCACCCGCCTGCTGGATGGCGGCGAGGTCGGCAAGGGTCTTCTTATACAGTCCCAGCATCTCGGCGTCGAATCCCCCACCCTGCCGCTTCTTGTCGTAGAGGAGGCCGTAGAGCGTCTGGTCGCCGAGGTCCTGCTGGAGGTAGTGGCGCCGGTCGTCGTCGACGGCATAGAGTTCGGGCACGGGCATACCCTTGGCATGGAGGTGGCGGGAATAGGCGAAGAAGGCCTCGTTCTCGCGTATGTCGTCGTTGATGCAGCCGATAGCCGTAAGGTGAGAGGTATTGCCTGCGGCAGCACCCATTTCACCTTTCACCTTTAACCTTTCACCTACGAGGCGGTAGTAGCGGCGGGAGGAGCCGTTAGCGCCCAGGGCGAGGCATTCCGTACAGGGAACGCCCGCCCACTGCTCAAAAAGGGTCTTCAGTATCTCCATTATTCCTCTTCTTCGGCGGGAGCGGCGGCGGCAGCGGCCTCGGCCTCCTGCTGCTGACGCACCTCATCGAGCATGCGGCACTTGCCGGTGAAGACGGCGCCGGGCTCGATGGAAAGCTTGTTGATGAGGATGTCGCCCTTGACACGCGCGGTGGCGTTGAGGGAGAGGAGCTCCTTGACGGAGAGGTTGCCGTTGACGGTGCCGATGATGTTGGCGTTGAGGCAGAGAATGTTTCCATTGACCACGCCGCTGTCGCCGACGACGAGCTTACCGTTGAGCTGAATGTTGCCCTCGAGGGTACCGTCGAGACGGAAGTCACCGGTGGCGGTGATGTCGCCCTTGATAAGGGTACCGTGATTGATGATGTTGATAGCGTTGCTTTCTACTTCCATTGTTCTAGCCATATTTTTAATTATTTAATTGAATTATTTCTTTTTGTTCAGGTAATACTTCTTGAAGAAGGGTTCGTAGGCCGCAGGGTCTTTTCGATTGTAGAAGGTGGCGTAGTTCTGTGTGGTGATGACGAACTCCTGATGGTCGCCGTCGGCGAGCTGGCGGAGCGGACTCTCCTCCTGCTGCAGGTGGCGCCAGTACTGCATGGCCTCGTCGTCGGAGAGGAAGGTGTGTATTGTGAGAATCTGCGTGGTGTCGGAGAACAGCGTGGCGTTGACCTTGTAGCCCGAGTTGGAGTAGTATTGGTTGTTGAAGGCGGCAATCTTGTATTGCAGCTCGGTGGCTTTGACAGTGCGGTCGTTGACGATGATGATGACAAAGAGTTGCTGGTTCTCGCGGTAGCGGTAGATTTGTGATTCCGGGGGGAGTTCCTCCTCGGAGGCGGCGGACTCGGAGCTGGTGGAATTAATGGAACTGATTGAATTAATGGAATTAATGGAGTCTTTTGATTTTTCTATAGATTTGCGCTCGATGATTTCCTCGCTGTTGAAGTCGAAGGTGGAATCCTGGAGGAAGGCGAGGTGCTTGGCGGCGAGCGGCTGTATGCTGTCGGTGGTCGGCAAGGCGGCGAGGGGCTGCAGGGTGGCGATAGCGTCGTCACGCAGTCCTTTGTTAGCTAGCGCCAGAGCCTTCCAGAAGCGGAACTTGTTGAGCGAGGCATTGCCGGGGTAGTTCTCTTCGGCACGCTCGGCAATAGCGATGACCTGCGTGTAGTGGCCGTCGACGTAGTGGTCGTAGAGTTCCTCGTAGTCGGCCTCGACGACACGTTCGCGGCGGATGAGTTCTTTGTAATACTCGTTGTCGCGGATGAGATTGGCGAAGTCGCAGTCGGGGAATCCCATGAGTACCATGTCGCGATAGTAGTTGGCCTGCGGCGTATTGCCCTGCCGGTCGTAGATGCGGTAGAGCATATAGAAAGCCTGCACAATCTCGGGATGCGACGTGTAGTCGGCAGCCAGGCGGTGGTAGCATTCGAGGGCTCGCGGCACATTATGCACGCCGTCGTAGAAGATATAGCCGGCGCCGAGGAGGCATACCGAGGTGAGCGAGTCGATGGAGTCGAGCTGCTGCTGCGACGAAGGGATGTCCTTGAGATAGAAAGCCACAGCGTGTGGGTCGTCGGGGCTGCCGTAGTTATTAGTGTGGAGTGATGAGCGATGAGTGATGAGTGATGAGTCGGCGGCGATGGTGTCGCTGTCGGCATCGGCGGTTTCCTCTTCCTCGGGGATAACCAACGAGGCCATCATCTTCTTGTTGGAGAGCACCCAGAAATCCTCGAGGACACGCATGCCCCAGCGCTGGCGGAAGGCCTCCTTGCCTTTCTGCACCGCCTGTGCGTTGTAGAAATACCAGTCACCCGTGAGGGTGTTCTGCTGTGCCTGGTTCTCGTTCTTCAACTCTTCGAGGAGTTCACGCTCACGCGCTTCGGCCTCCTGTTGCTTGAGGAGTTCTATCTTTTCGTTGATGAGTTTGACGCGCTCGGCCTCGGGCATCATCGCCAAGTTCTTCAGGCTGTCGCAACGCTGGTAGACACGGGTGAAGGAGCACAGCTCGGTGAGCATATTGTAGCGTCGCTGGATGGCGGGGTAGCCCGGATAATCCGGCGTGATGTTCTGCATGGCGGTGTCGTAGTAGAGCTGCGACTGGTCATAGTCCTCGAAGACGCTGTAAAGCACCTCGCCCATGCGTATGGATGACTGGGCACGCTGGGCTTTGTTCTCGCGCGACACGGCGACACTGAGGCGGTAGTTTTCGCAGGCCTTCTGCGGCTGCTTGACGCCGAGGTACATCTCGCCCTTGGCGAAGTATATCTGGTCGCGATACTCCTCGTTCTTCTTGTCCTTGAGCATGTTGTCGAGCCGCTTCTCGAGTTTCTTCAGGCCAGCCTCGCCGAGGGTGTTGAGGTCCGCGCAGGACGCCTCGCCGAGTTTAGCGTTGAACTCCATGACATAGGGCGGTCCGAAGGAGAGCACCTCGTCGTAGTATTTGGCAGCGACGGCACGTTTCTCGAGCTTGCGGTAGATCTGTGCCATGAGGAAGTTTAGGCGCGCCTTGGCGTAGCTGTCGGAGGATGCGTCGATGGCCAGATGGATGTACTCGACGGCCTTCTTGTATTTCTCCTGCGGGACTGTAGCCTCGACCATGGCCATGTAGAGCTTGTCGCGCTGTGAGCGGGAGAAGTTGCCCTTTTCGAGGTTGCGCACCAGCTGGTCGAGGGTGGCCTCGGCTTCGGCATACTGCTTATCTTTGGTGAGACAGCGCGCCAGCAGCACGGCGCCTTCGTCGCCGGCACGGGTGCCGGTGAACTGGCTGATGAGGATATTGCAGGTGTTGGCGGTGGAGACGTAGTCGTGCTTGTAGAAGGTGGCATAGGCCGTCATGAGGTAACACTCCTTGATGTAGGGCACATGCTCCTCGCCTTTGACGAAGATGCTATGTTTTTTTATGCCCTTGACGCCCTTCTCGATAGCACGGTCGAAGTCGGGGTTGAGGCTGCGCGCCAGCTCATCGGTGCCGGTGTTTTCGACAGGCAGCATCTGGGTGTAGTCGTCGACAGCCTGCTTGCGCATCTTGAGCTTGCCAGCCTTGAGGCTCTCGTTGCCGTTCCACCATACGTTGTAGTGGCAGGTGAGGTTGTGGTAACGGATGTTAGCCCACTTGGCCTTCTGGGTGGAGCAAGATGAGACCAGTAGAACAAGGAGTGCAAGGAGTGCGAGGAGTGCAGGAGTGCGAGACAACACACCCTTTAGAGTGCATTTGTCTTGCACTCCTCGTACTCCTTTTACTCCTTTATACTCCTTATAAATCATTTTTACACATTAAATCTGAAGTGCATAATATCGCCGTCCTGGACGACATAGTCCTTGCCTTCGACGGATATCTTGCCGGCTTCGCGGCATTTGGCCTCGGAGCCGAGAGCCACGTAGTCGTCGTACTTGATGACCTCGGCGCGGATGAATCCGCGTTCGAAGTCAGAGTGGATGATACCAGCAGTCTGCGGTGCCTTCATGCCCTTGCGGAAGGTCCATGCGCGGCACTCCTTGGGACCGGCGGTGAGGAAGGTCTGGAGGTTGAGGAGGCGGTAGGCGGCCTTGATCAGGCGGTTGACGCCGCTCTCCTTGAGGCCCAGGTCTTCGAGGAACATCTGCTTCTCCTCGTAGCTCTCGAGTTCTGCGATGTCGGCTTCGATGCCGGCACCGATGATGAGCACCTCGGCGTTTTCGTCCTTGACAGCCTCGCGTACGGCATCGACATATTTGTTGCCATTAACCACGGAACTCTCGTCGACGTTGCAGACATAGAGGACGGGCTTGGTGGTCAAGAGCATCAGGTCTTTAGCCACCTCGGCCTGGTTCTCGTCGAGCTGGACGGTACGTGCACTCTTGCCCTCGAGGAGTGCGGCCTTGTAGAGGTCCATCACTTCGACGAGTTTCTTGGCACGGGTGTCGCCGCCAGCTTTGCCCTTCTTCACCTCTTTGTCGTAGCGGTTCTCGATGGTCTCGAGGTCCTTGAACTGGAGTTCCAGGTCGATGGTAAGCTTGTCGCGCACGGGGTCGACGGTACCGTCGACATGGGTGATGTTGTCGTCGTCGAAGCAGCGCAGCACATGGATGATGGCGTCGCAGTTGCGAATGTCGGCAAGGAACTTGTTGCCGAGACCCTCGCCTTTGGAGGCGCCTTTGACAAGACCTGCGATATCGACAATCTCGACGGTGGCGGGCACCACAGAGGCCGGACGCTCAATCTCCACCAGCTTGGCCAGACGCTCGTCGGGCACGGTGATGACACCCACATTGGGCTCGATGGTGCAGAAGGGGAAGTTGGCTGCCTGGGCTTTGGCATTGCTCAAGCAGTTGAAGAGAGTCGACTTACCCACATTGGGCAGTCCTACTATACCACATTGAAGGCTCATATCAGTGTTTAGTGTTTAGTGTTCAGTGTTTAGTATTATAACTCTTTCTCAATTAAGTATTGGTTGCGGGTGGTGGAGTTGCGGCAGACGAGTTCGCCGATGAAACCGGCGAGGAAGAGCATGACACCCAGCACGAGGAAGAGCATGGAAAGGTAGAACCAGACGCTATGGGTGAGCGAGATGCTGCCCGTCATACGGAGTATCAGCACCACGATGAGTGACACGAGGCCGAAGAGACCCGATATCGTTCCCACGGCGCCGAAGAAGTGCATGGGCTGCTTGCCGAACTTCGACATGAACATGATGGACATAAGGTCGAGGTAGCCGTTGATGAAGCGGCTCATGCCAAACTTGGTGACGCCGAACTCGCGCTTGCGGTGCTGCACCACCTTCTCGCCAATCTTGCCGAAGCCGGCCCACTTGGCGATGACAGGGATGAAACGGTGCATCTCGCCGTACACCTCGATGCTCTTCACCACGTCGTGGCGGTAAGCTTTGAGGCCACAGTTGAAGTCGTGGAGGTGGATGCCGCTCATGCGACGGGTGGTCCAGTTGAAGAACTTCGACGGGATGTTCTTTGCCAGCTTGCTGTCGTAGCGTTTCTTCTTCCATCCGCTGACGAGATCGTAGCCATCCTCCTTAATCATGCGGTAGAGCTCGGGCACCTCGTCGGGGCTGTCCTGCAGGTCGGCATCCATGGTGATGACCACGTCGCCTTGGGCAGCGGCGAAGCCGGTGTTGAGGGCGGCGGATTTGCCGTAGTTGCGGCGGAACTTGATGCCACGGTAGCAGGGGTTGGCGGCATGGAGCTTTTCGGCGGCTTGCCAGGTGCCGTCCTTGCTGCCATCGTCGACGATGATGACCTCATAGCTGAAGCCATGTTCTTTCATCACCCTGTCAATCCATTCTGCCAGATGGGGCAGCGACTCGTCCTCATTATATGAAGGTACAACGATTGAAATATCCATATATTTTATTGTTTTATGTTTTACATTTAAGGCTTTACATTCATCACTCATCATTCATCACTCATCATTCATCACTCATCATTCATCACTCATCATTCATCACTCATCATTTCTCTTTCTCCCCGCGGCCACTTCAGGTTTTTCGTTCTTGAGTATCAGAGCCGAGATGAAGGCGCCGAAGCAGCCTAGCACGGCCATGACTGCCGCTGCCACCACCGCCCAGAGGGCCGACCAGTAGTAGGCAGGATAGTCGGCATAGGGGGCGTTTTCCATCATGTTCTCGGTGAACACCTTTATCTGGTCCTTGATGGCAAAGCCCGACAGCCACACGAAGAGGCCGTAGAGCAGACATGCCACCACGGCAGTGCCCATGCCAAAGAGCATCAGTTCCTTCATGGTGGCCTTACGCTCGGGCAGCGAGTTGCGGTAGAGCATGATGAAAAGGAACACCGCCACCAGCAGGATGCCGTCGCTGAGGTACGACACAGGACTCTCGGCGGGGTTTTGCATCAGCCAACGCACCAAGATGTAGAGCATCAGCATCAGACCCGTCAGGAGACCACTCCTGAGGTATGCCCGGCGATAGTTGCCATGAATTGTCGATTTATATCTATGAAAGAATTTCATTCAGTGTTTAGTGTTTAGTGTTCAGTGGTTAGTGGTTAGTGGTTAGTGGTTAGTGGTTAGTGTTTAGTGGTTAGTGGTTAGTGGTTAGTGTTCAGTGGTTTATTTCTATTTTCATTTGTCCTTGCACTCCTTATTCTCCTTGCACTCCTTTGCACTCCTTTTTATCTGACGTTCTTTTCAAGGGCTTCACGTATCATCGCCTTCAGTTCGAGGGCCTTCTTGCCGGCGGCGCCCTTCACCTCGGGCTTGTAGAAGTCGGAGTAGCGCACCGAGCCCAGACTGATTTTTGGATTGTCGAGCGAACCCTTGATATCCACGCCCACCTTGAATAGCAGGGGATGTTTCAAGAGCTCGATATGGTAGTTGCACTTGTTGTCGAGGTTGTGGGTACCCGACACACAGAAGTGGTAGCTGCCCATATTCAGCAGGAAGGGATAGACCTCTATCTCTTTGCGGAAGCACGTCATCTCCACATCCATGCTATCGATACGTATCTTGTCGTCCTTTTCCTTCCAGCTCTTCATGCCTATGAGTTTGGCAATATTGGAGATCGAGGCGTTGTCCATCACCACCAGATTCTTGCCGCTGATGGCCGCCGAGCCGAGCAGGGTGCTCATCTTGGGCTGGTAGCGTGCGTTGAGGTAGGTCTCGCCCGCCAGATGGAAGTTGGCGTTGCCATTGAAGGCCTTGAGCATAGGCACCAGCGTGTCGATGGTGGGAATCATATTGATGAGCTCGTCAATTTCGATGTCGAGCAGGTGGAAGTCGATGGCTGTGAAGAGGTGGTTGGGACGCGGCGAGCGGTAGTAGGCCGTCAACTGCATGCGCGCGGCCTTGCAGACGAAGCCCATCTGGTCGAGGATGGCCTGTCCGTCTTTCACCGTCAGCGAGCCCGCCACATCGTTCAGGTCGTTGCCGAAGGCCACGCTGCGCTGGATATGGGTATTGAAGGTGATGTCGACATTCTTAGGCACGATGAAGGGGTTGGCGTCGGCCGGCACGGTGTCCTCGCGGCGCATGGCCTCGAGGCTGTCCTTGTCGGTGCCCACACCGCTGAAAAGGTTCATCAGCTGGTCCACGTCGGTATACGACGACTTGAAATTGAGGTCGCCATGCAGCATAGCCTTGTCGGCCAGCCACTCCCTGAAGTTCTCCACGGTGCCGTAGAGTTCGCAGTCGGTATGGCTCAGCTGCAACTGTGCGCTCTTGAGGTCGAAAATATTTTCATCATAGTTCACGTCGAACTCCGCCATACGTAGCGCGTCGGGCAAGTCGGGATTACTCAGCACGGCATTGTTGGTGAAGAAGTGGAAGCGAGGGTTGAACCTGCGCAACGGATGTGTCTCCGTGGTATCAAGATACATCTCTCCCGCACAGGTAAGGCCGCCCGACGAGAACTGCGTCTCAGCCATCTTGGCCTCTGCCTCGCCAAGGCTGATGCCCCATGCGGCCTGCAACGTTTCCTTCAGCAGGTTGTTCACCCCGATATTGATGTCTGCATACTCGAGCTTGGCGTTGATGCTGTTGCCGCTCTCCATTCTCAATTTCTGTGTCTTCAGCGTCACGTCGGCCACCTTATTGTCCCATGTTGACGGCAGCTGCAGCGAGAGGTCGAATTGGGGCACGCTGGCGTGGATACTGTCGAGCGTCACGTCGACATTCGCCAACTTGAGGCTTCCCGTAGCCTTCATCTGGTCGAAGGCTTGACGCTTCAGCTGGCTCATCGTGAAGCAGGCCTGCACATCGAGGTCGGCATCGCCGAGGGCGTCGACCGCCATTCCTTCGGGTACCAGCGGCAGCAGGTCCTCGAGGGGCAGCGCACCGATGACATGGGCATCGACCTTCATGTCGCCCATCAGGTTGTCGGCACGGCCGGTGACACTCACCTTGCTGCCCTGCGTCTGGGCCGAGAGACGGTGGATGCGGGCACCGCTCACCCCTCCCCTGCTCATGTCCACATGTGCCGCCACGTCACCTCTTATATTATATAATGTATAGGGCAATGCCGCGGGATAGCTGAAGCGGCCGCCCTCCATCTGCACACGGGCGTCGACCATGGGCATCGTGGTATCGGTCAGCGTGCCTTTGGCTGTGGCTGCCAGACTCACGCGGCCGTCCACATCCATGCCCTTCTTGAATCCGGCATAGCTGTCGGGGATAATGGCCAAGAGCGGCTTCAATTGCCAAGCGCCGTCGGTCTGCACCTTCATATCCACCGTCAGGGGGGTGTTCTCGTTGGCCAGCTGGGCCATGCCTTCCAGCAGCAGCTTGTATTCGTCGAGTTGGAGCTCGGAAGACTCCAGCGTAATTCTCATATCGTTCTGGTCGACGGCAAACGGGAGACGCGCCGTCAGCAGCTTGCGGGGCGACGCCTGCAGCGTGTTGTTCACCATCTCGGTGCCGCCGACATTGAGCAGTCCCTTGCGAATGTCGACATCCACTTCGCCGCTCGTCTCTTTCCATAACAGCGCCATCTCAAGGTCGTCCAACTTGCTCTTCAGCGCAGGCTGTCCCAGAGAGTCGGACATGTCGAAGTTTATCTCTTCGCTCCCAAGGAGCAGCGAGGCGTTCAACGCTTCACCTTTCTTTTCGCCACCCATGTTCACCGACAAGTCCTTGACCGAGACCAGCATTCTCTCGCCGCTTCCCGAAGTGTTCATTTTCAAACTCACCCTAGGGATGCCCATCGAGAGGTCGGCATCGATTTTGTCGTCCTCCATCTTGCCGTTGAGGGCCATAGCGAGGTTGTCGACACGGGCATTCATGCCCGACAGGTCGTCGACATATGCGAGGCAGACACGGTTCAACGACACCTCGCGGAGGTCTATCACTTCAGGCAGCTTGGCGGCGGAGGTGTCCTCCTCTTCCGACGAGGGGAAGATGTCGAAGTTGGCCTTGCCATCGGCATTGACGTAAAGGTTGGCCTCCACGCCGTCCACCAGCACCTGGTGGACAATGACGCGGTCGTCGAAGAGGTAGGCCTTGAGGTCGACGCCGAGGGTGAGGTTCTCGATATGTGCCAGCGTGTCGTATGGAGCGCCCTCCATCTTGTTGACCAGCACCACATTCTTCACCTCCAGTCCCACATCGGGGAAGGTGGAGAGCAGCGTGAGGTCCACATTCTCGAAGTGAGCCTCACAGTTGATGAAGTCACCTGCCAAGCTGTTCACTATCTTGGTCAGGTGCTTGGGGGTGGAGACCACGTACAACGCCACACCCACCACCAGCACTATCAGTCCCAGCAGCGAACCCAACGTGATCCACGTTATCTTCCAACCCTTCTTTATCTTCATCTACTCAACAACTTTCGAAAACGTATATTCTTCGCCGTAATAGTCCTCCCATCTCAGCCTTGTCGGCGTAATCTCACGGATGATATAGAGTTTGGGGACCGCCTGGTTGCCCATCTCGCCGCGGAACACGCAAGTCAGCTCGTCGAGCGAAAGCGTCCACTCGAAGCGCAGGTTGCTCTCCTGCTCCGACACATCCTCGGCCTCGTCCCACGTCACGCCGGTGCCGTTGTCGAGGAAACGCCAGTACTCCTGATTGCGCACCCACAGACCATGAAGGTCGGCAGGGTTCACGTTGAGATGCTGCTCTTTCTCACAACCTGACAGAGGAATGAGAAAAACAAGGAATGAAAAAAGAAGCAACGACTTGCGCAAAATACCTTTGCACACCGTGACAGCAGCTGTCGTACCCATCATTGTGAATCCTTCTTTCTTCATTTTTTAGTTCTTCGTTTTCCATACTTCCTTCAGTGTCCGGCCCTCCTCGTCGTAGTCGAGGCCGTAGCCGACGATGAAGTCGTTGGCAATGTCGCGGCCCACATAGTCCACCTTGTAGTCGCCCTTGAAAGCCTCGGGCTTGTAGAAGAGCGTGCAGATACGCACGCTGCGAGGGCCGAGCTTGCCCACTTCCTGCAGCAGGTGTCCCATGGAGAGGCCGGTATCCACGATATCCTCCACGATAAGCACGTCACGTCCTTTCACCCTCTCAGGGAACGGCAGCTGACAGCTTACCTTGCCGGTGGAGTGCATACCCTCATAGGAGCTGTATTTCACAAAGGCCACCTCGGCATCTATCGTCAGCTTGCGCAGCAGGTCGGCGGCGAAAAGGTAGGCTCCGGTGAGTACGGGACAGACCACAAGGTTGGTGCCGGCATAGTCGTCGCTGATGCGGCAGGCCAGCCGGTCCACAATGGCGCCCAGCTCCTCCTCGGAGATGAACACCTCGAATTCCTTGTCCTTAATCTTCATAACTTCAATTCATCACTCCTAATTCATCACTCATCACTCATCATTCATCATTCATCACTCCTCACTCATCACTCATCACTCCTCATTCATCACTCCTCACTCTCCCACCTCCATCACTACTCTCAGGCCATAGTACTCGCTCTTGCCCGACGGCACATACCAGCTGCGGTCGTAGACGGTGCACATCGGCGACGTGCCGTTGTAGTGGCCGCCACGCAGCACCTTGGCTTCGCCTTTCTTCGGGCCGCGGGGATTGGTCTGGTCGTCGGCGCTGTAGGCCTCCATCCAGTCCTGACACCATTCAGCAACGTTTCCGCTCATGTCGTAGAGTCCCAAGGCGTTAGCCTTAAGCTGTCCCACGGGGTGCGGGAAGCGCTCGCTGTTGACGCAATACCAGCAGTACTTGTCCAGCTGGCCCCTGTCGCAACCGGCGAAGGGGTTCTTGCTGCCGCCACGGGCGGCGAACTCCCACTCCGCCTCGGTAGGCAGACGGAAGCGACGGCCGGTGAGCTGGCTGAGCATGATGGTGAACTGCTGCGCCTCCTCCCACGAGACATTCTCCACCGGGAGGCTGTCGTTGCCGCTGAATTTCGACGGCACCTCGCCCATCACGGCACGCCACAGGCCTTGTGTCACCTCGTAACGCCCGATATAGTAGCCGTCCACCGTCACGCGGTGCTCAGGCTTCGATGCCTCGTAGGTGAGCTTCACGCCCTTGGGCGTCTCGTTGTTGCCCATGGTAAACGTGCCGCCTTTCACCCACACCATATCGACCGTCACGCCCTCGGCCACCGGGACAGATATCATGCTTTCCTGCGCCCGAAGCGAATTGAAAATTGAAAATTGAAAATTGAAAAATATGCTTGCGCAAACAAGCAGCAACAATCTTCCAATTGTATTTTTAGCCATAGTTATTTTCAATTTTCAATTCTCAATTTTCAATTCATCATTCTTCACCGTGCTCTTTGCTCCACTGCTCGGGGTTCTTGCGCCAGGCCGAGAGGCTCTCGAAGTCCTCGGGACGCACATACTCCTTCTCGTGGGCCACCTGAATGAGGGTGTCGTAGTCGGTCAGCGTCATCAGCTCCACATTCTCGTTCTCGAAGTTGTCGGCAGCCACCTGCAGACCGTAGGTGAAGATGGCAGCCATGCCCTTCACGATGCAGCCCTTCTCGCGCAGGGCCTTGACGGCGATGAGCGAGCTCTTGCCCGTCGACACCAGGTCCTCGATGACCACCACCGACTGGCCGGCGTGAATTTCGCCTTCGATCTGGTTCGTCAGACCGTGGCTCTTGCTCTCGGAACGGACGTACACGAAGGGACGGCCAAGTTCCTGTGCCACCAGTGCGCCCTGGGCAATGCCGCCCGTTGCCACACCGGCAATCACATCGACGTTACCCCACGTCTCGTTGACAATCTCCACGAAACGCTGGCGGATGAAAGTGCGTATCTCGGGATACGACAAAGTGACGCGATTGTCGCAATAAATGGGCGATTTACGCCCCGAAGCCCATGTGAAAGGATGCTCGTTGTTGAGCTTTACTGCTTTCACTGTCAATAAAAAATCTGCCGTCTTAGCGGCCATGTCTTTGTTTGTAATCATGCTGCAAAAATACACTTTTTTTTGAATATAATAAAAAAAACTTTTTCCCTCCCCTCCACCACCCCTCTACCCCACCCCCTGTCCGGCAACAGGCAAACATCCGCAACGTGGCGCTAAAAACGGGCAGATTTTGAAAAAAAACTGCCAAATTAACAAATTTTAGTATATTTGTACACCCGTTTTTTACACAACGAAACCTAAAATTATCTCAATATGAAGAAATTAACATTAACACTTCTCGCTCTGGCAACGCCATTTTTGTCGTTTGCCAGTGAAGCGAACCTCAAGATGCCCGAGAATTTCTCCGACAATTCACAGACCTCTATCCTCTATTGGGGCTTTGCCGTCGTGGTCCTCGGCCTCCTCTTTGGTTTCTGGCAGTTCAGCAAGATTCGCAAACTGAAGGCCCACAAGTCGATGCTCGAAATCGGCAACGTCATCTTCAAGACCTGCTCCACCTATCTGAAGCAGCAGGGCAAGTTCCTCTTCCTCCTCTTCGTCATCATCGGCGCCGCCATCGCACTCTACTTCGGTGCCCTCGAAGGCAAGAGCATCAAGGCCGTCATCCTCATCCTCGGATGGACTGTCGTAGGTATCCTCGGTAGCTACGGCGTGGCCTGGTTCGGCGTCCGCATGAACACCTACGCCAACGCCCGCATGGCCTTCGCCTCCCTGCGCCGCAAGCCCCTTGACCTGTTGAACATCCCGCTGCGTGCCGGTATGTCCATCGGCATCGTGCTCATCTGCATCGAGCTCGTGCTCATGCTCGTCATCCTGCTGCTCATGCCCGGTCACCTGGCTGGCAGCTGCTTCATCGGCTTCGCCATCGGTGAGAGCCTCGGCGCCAGCGCCCTGCGTATCGCCGGCGGTATCTTCACCAAGATTGCCGACATCGGAAGCGACCTCATGAAGGTGGTCTTCAAGATTGGTGAGGACGACCCGCGCAACCCCGGCGTCATCGCCGACTGCACCGGCGACAATGCTGGCGACTCCATCGGACCCACCGCCGACGGCTTCGAGACCTACGGCGTCACCGGCGTGGCCCTCGTCTCCTTCATCCTCGTGGCTGTCCCCGCCGAATACCAGATTCCCATGCTCGTGTGGATCTTCGTCATGCGTATCCTCGGCATCGTGGCCTCCGTCCTCTCCTACTATATTAATAACGCCATCGCCACTGCCAAATACAAGAAAGCCGACGACCTCGACTTCGAGAAACCGCTGACCTCGCTGGTGTGGATCACCTCCATCCTGAGCATCATCGGCACCTTCTGCGCCTCCTACTTCCTGCTCCGCGAAGCCCTCCCCGGCCAGGCCTGGCTCGCCCTCGCCATCATCATCTCCTGCGGCACCCTCGGCGCTGCCCTCATTCCCGAACTCACCAAAATCTTCACCTCGCCCAAGTCCAAGCACGTCAACGAGGTGGTCGCCGCTTCCGAACAGGGCGGTGCCTCCCTCAACATCCTCTCCGGCCTTGTCTCCGGTAACTTCTCCGGCTTCTGGACCGGCATGGTCTTCTTCGTACTCATGCTCATCGCCTATATGACCACCGTGGGCTTCCATACCGACATCATCAATGTCCTTCCCGAGTTCGCCTCCATCTTCGCCTTCGGCCTCGTGGCCTTCGGCATGCTGGGCATGGGTCCCGTGACCATCGCCGTCGACAGCTACGGCCCCGTCACCGACAACGCCCAGAGCGTCTACGAGCTCTCCCTCATCGAGGACGACATCGAGAAGACCACCAAGGAGGTCGAGAGCGAGTTCGGCTTCACGCCCGACTTCGAGAAAGCCAAGTACTACCTCGAGGCCAACGATGGCGCCGGCAACACCTTCAAAGCCACCTCCAAGCCCGTCCTCATCGGCACCGCAGTGGTGGGCGCCACCACCATGATCTTCTCCCTCATCATGATGATCAAGGAAGAGCTCGGCATCAACCCCGCCGACATCCTCAACCTGCTCAACCCCTATAGCATCCTCGGATTCATCCTCGGCGGCTGCGTCATCTACTGGTTCACCGGCGCCTCCATGCAGGCCGTCACCACCGGTGCCAACCGCGCTGTGGAATACATCAAGGATAACATCAAGCTCGACGCCAACGCTCCCAAGAAGGCCGACACCGAGAAGAGCCAGGAAGTCGTCAAGATCTGCACCAACTACGCTCAGAAAGGCATGATCAACATCTTCATCGCCATCTTCTGCTTCGCCCTGGGCTTCGCCTGCATCTCGTCGCCCGAGAGCATCGGAGGCCAGAACGCCATCTGCCTCTTCATCTCCTACCTCATCTCCATCGCCGTCTTCGGGCTCTTCCAGGCCATGTTCATGGCCAACGCCGGCGGCGCCTGGGACAATGCCAAGAAGGTTGTCGAGGTTGACCTCAAGGCCAAGGGTACCGACCTCCACGACGCCTCCGTCGTGGGCGACACCGTCGGCGACCCCTTCAAGGACACCTCCTCGGTAGCTCTGAACCCCATCATCAAGTTCACCACCCTCTTCGGCGTCCTCGCCATGGAGATAGCCATCAACGACAACTTCAAGGCCGCCGCCCCCTATGTCGGACTGGTCTTCCTTGTCGTCGCCCTCTTCTTCGTCTACCGCTCGTTCTACAAGATGCGCATCAAGTAGACTTTTTCAAGAATTAGAGAATTAGAGAATTTTCATGCCTCCGGTTGATTTCTGCCGGAGGCTTTTTTTTGTATGACAACATCTTTTTTTTTGTTGGTTCAAAATAAATTTGTATTTTTGCACCGTGAAATAAAATGTTATGGATGCCTCAATAAACAAGAAGATTAGCGATTATTTCGCCACCCAGCCGGTGTTGAAAGCCTGGGTGTTCGGGTCTTATGCCCGTGGCGAAGAGCGCGAAGACAGCGATATCGACTTGCTGGTAGAACTCGATGAAAGTCAACGCATCGGGATTAGATTCTTTGGAATGTATGTCGACTTGAAGGAGCTGCTCGGTCGTGAGGTGGACTTGGTGGCCGAGGGGTGTCTTATGACCTATGCCGAAGAGAGTGCTAACCGTGATAAGAAACTGATCTATGAGAGAAACCGCGCGTGACAGAGAACGCCTGCTGCATATAAAAGAGGCCATCGGAAGAATGGAAGATGATTATCGGCATGCGCAACTATATCACACATGAATATTTCCAGGTAAAGTTTGGCGTTGTAAAGGAAGTACTGACCCTTGACCTGCCAGAACTGGAAGAACAAATTGACAAGTATCTTTCTGAAGAAGATAAATAGATGAAGACGACGAGAGAAATATTAGACACTCTTGGACAATTCAAGCCGTATGCTGTAAACCGTTACGGTATTGAAAGACTTGGCGTGTTTGGTTCTGCGGCCCGTGGGGAACAGACTGAAATGAGCGACGTCGACGTCTTCTATATAGGCAAAGCTCTTTCTTTGATAACACTGGACAGTCTTCAGTGTGAGTTGGAAGAGTTATTAGGATGCAAGGTGGACATCGTGCGAGTAAGGGAGAACATGAATCCGTTGCTCCGCAGCAGAATAACAAAGGAGAGTTGCTATGTTTGATTGAGAACTGGTAGTTAATGCTTTACAGCAGAGAAAAAATAAACGAGATATAAGATTGATTACTGCAAAATGTATATTGCCGCCGCAGGCTGAAAAGCTTGCGGCGGTAAATTATTTTTTGTCAGTTTAAAAAGTTTTCGTATCTTTGCACCGTCATTCGATAGGAATGACAGACATATAAATAAGACGTTGTAGACGTTTTATCTGCGGCTCTATAGAATCTCGCAAATTCATAGTCTTTCGCACGGTAAAGCAGCATCCAACGTCCATTGTTGCGTATATACACGTTTCAGTATATATCGTTAGCGTGGGCCTCGGTGTTGCTTATCCTCGAAAGACAGGCAATGCGAGAGCCTTATAGAGCGGGATAAGTAACGAAAGTTGATGTCCGCGCTTCTTTTTTATGTGTTTATTGAACGAAAGTATTAGCCCTTTAAACAATAAACATTATGAAGAAAAAATTATTCCTTTTGATTGCCGCATGTATGGCAATGATTCCAACTGTCCAGGCCTACGACTTTTCCGTCGTGGCCCCAAGCGGACAAACGCTGTATTTTAACAGACTAAGCGACAATACTGTTGAAGTGACATATGAATACGGGAGTGGCCCGTATTATACAACTTCTCCAACGGGTGATCTTGTCATACCTGCGACGGTAACATTCAATGACGTCACCTACAATGTTATAAGGATACGCAGTTATGCTTTCTGTGATTGCTCGGACCTAACATCCGTCATCATTCCATCTAGCGTCACCACAATAGGCAGTAATGCTTTCTCTGACTGTAGCAGCCTGACCTCCGTCACCATTCCATCCAGCGTCACCACAATAGGCAGTATGGCTTTCAGTTACTGCTGGAGACTAGCCTCCGTCACCATCCCTAATGGTGTTACCTCAATTGTAAACGAAACTTTTTATGGAGTAAGACACATTGAATACCACGGGACAGCAACAGGTGCACCTTGGGGAGCTTACACTATAAATGGAGTGACGGATGGAGGATTCGTCTATGCTGACGAAAGCAAGACAGAACTGATAGCGTATATTGGAAATGCCACAGAAGTCACTATTCCATCAATCGTCACCTCGATAGGCTATAGGGCATTCTCTTACTGTACCAGCCTAACCTCCGTCTCCATTCCATCCACTGTCACCTCGATAGGAGAGGAGGCTTTCGCTTACTGTCGTAGCCTGGCCTCCGTCGTCATTCCCGACGGCGTCACTTCAATCGGAACCCGGGCTTTCAGCGAGGTAAGGCACATTGAGTACCATGGGACTGCAACGGGTGATCGTTGGGGGGCAAGCACTATGAATGGCGTGATAGATGGAGACTTTGTCTATGCAGACGAAAATAGGACAGAACTGATAGCGTATATTGGAACTGCCATGGAAGTTACCATTCCTTCCAGCGTCACCACGATAGGCAATAGGGCATTCTCTTACTGCACCAGCCTGACCTCCGTCACTATCCCCGACGGTGTTACCTCGATAGGCGATAACGCTTTCTCTGGCTGTAGCAGCCTGACCTCCGTCACCATTCCTTCCAGCGTCACCACGATAGGCAATGGGGCATTCTCTTTCTGCACCAGCCTGACCTCCGTCACTATCCCCGACGGTGTTACCTCGATAGGCAATAGCGCTTTCTCTGAATGTAGCAGCCTGACCTCCGTCACCATTCCATCCAGCGTCACCGCGATAGGCGGTTATGCTTTCAGTTACTGCAGCAGTCTGACCTCCGTTACCATCCTCGACGGCGTCACCTCAATAGGCGGTGGCGCTTTCTCTGACTGTAGCAGCCTGACCTCCGTCACCATTCC
Organism: uncultured Bacteroidota bacterium; assembly: GCA_902774395.1. GTDB lineage: Bacteria > Bacteroidota > Bacteroidia > Bacteroidales > P3 > Colimorpha. The sequence continues at coordinate 115,441 of CACYIK010000001.1, read as the reverse complement.
ATCCAGCGTCACCACAATAGGCAGTATGGCTTTCAGTTACTGCAGCATGTTGACCGAAATTCATTCCATGTCATTCGAGCCTCCATCAGTAGAACATCCATCATATATCATTGGCGGATCTGGAAGATACAATATTTCCCTCTATGTCCCCTGCAATGCTATTTCAATCTATCAGACTACCCCCGAGTGGAAACGTTTTAACAATATTCAAGGAGAAATGGAGTACACGGTCTCTATCGCTGACAGCTACCACGGCAGTGTGGCTATAGTGCAGCCCACCTGCGAAGACAACACGGCCACGCTCACTGCCACGGCGGATGAGGACTTTTACTTCGACCACTGGAGTGACGGCAGCATCGATAATCCTCATATCATCACAGTGATATCTGACACCACTCTCTCGGCCTACTTTATGAAACTTGTCCACGACACGATACGAATCTCCAACAACTACTACCAGTACGATACCACAATCGTCAACATCTATGACACGGTGATTAACAACTACTACCAGTACGACACCACTATTGTCAACATCTATGACACGGTAATTAACAACTACTACCAGTACGACACCACGATGGTCAACAACCAGTATTACGATACGGTTTTCGTTACCAACTACTACCACGACACTGTGATTGTCAACAACTACGTCTATGACACCATCTATCTGAACCGTTACATCTTCGACACCGTCTATATTCACGACACGGTCTTTGTCGACCAGACGGGCATCAACGGCGTGGAGACGGTCAATGCCAAAATCTACCAGCGCGATGGACGCATAGTGGTAGAGGGCGCCGACGGCAACATGGTGACGCTGTACGATGTCACCGGCCGCATCCTTGCCACCAAGCAGGACTACGGCAAACCTTTGCACTTCGACATTCCCGCCAGCGGCACCTATATGATTAAAATAGGCAACTATCAAGCAAGAAAGGTGGTGGTGATAAGGTGAGCCCGGGCTGAAATGTTAAAAAAAGCCCTTGTAAATAACTTTTTTTGCGGTGCATGGTACGGGAAAGAACTTTATCGGGTACCTCATCGTTTGCCACCGGTGACGGCTTCGGTTACGTTGATGGCAAAGTCGGCCAGCTTCTCATATTGAGCGTAGAGGCTGCTGTAGGCGTTGCCGACTTCATAGCCGTATTGGTTGTGCTTGAGGGCTTCGAGGTGTTCGTTGCGCAGGCGGTCGCGACAGAGGTTGATTTCGTTCTCGGCAGCGTTGGCAGCATCAAGGTCCGCTCGGTCATAGTCCACGAGGTTGCCATCCATCACCAGCAAGGCGTTCTCTACTAATGCGCTCATCTCAGCGAGGTTGGCGTTTTGTTCGGCACTGAAATGCACAGCGTCGGAGTATTTGTTTTTTCGTGTCAAAGCTATTTGCAGGATGCTGTCACCAATGCTTTCAAGGTTGTCACTGACACGCATCATGGCACTGATACGCTCGGAGCCATGGGTGCTGATACCTCCGCTGCCGACAGCTGTAAGGAACTTGGTCAATTCCATGTCCATTTGGTCGGTCAGTTGCTCATATCGTTCTATGCGTCCCACCACAGCCTCCATTTCTTTCATGTTGCGCACGGTCCGCAATTCGGGTAGCAGGGCGTACATTCGCAACACCTGCTTGGAGAAGAGTTGCAACTCCTTCTTGGCACTTTGCAGATTGAGTTCTGCGGTACCGACTGGACCACGACTGATGTAGGTAAGACGGTAGGCGTCGCTCTCGGATTCCACCTTCTTTTCTGGCACCATGCGTGTGACAAGCCACACAATCTGCGGCACGAACCAAGACTGCACACCTACGTTCATCACGTTGAACATAGTGTGGAAGAGCGAAAGAGCCATTGGTGCATCGTCGGGGAAGACCGTCTGCACCACTGAGAGGATGGGGTGGAAAAGTATGAGCGTAAGAGTGACACCTATCACATTAAACACAAGGTGTGCCCTTGCGGCACGTTTGCCGTTGATGCCCGCCACCATGGCGGCGATATTGGCCGTGACTGTGGTGCCGATGTTCTCGCCCATCACCAGTGCAACGGCAACATCGAGACCAATCCAGCCGTTGTGAAGCATCAGCAGAGTGATGGCCATCGTCGCCGCAGAAGCTTGCACCACGCAAGTCAGCACCGCACCGATGGCCACGAAGAGAATCACCGACCAGAAACCATAACCGCTCAACGATGCGAGGCCGTGCAGCATCGACGGATAATTGCCGAGGTCAGGCATCGCATTTTGCAGACAACGCATACCGACCAGCAGCAACGCAAGGCCGATAATGGTTTGACCGATGGAATGCATCTTGTCGCGCTTCATGAAAAAGAAGGCAAGGCTGGCAGCGGCAATGCATAGTGGCAAGTCAAAATAGCCAGAGCCGCTACCGAGACCCAGCAGGGTGATAATCCAGGCCGTCACCGTGGTGCCGATATTGGCGCCCATAATGACCGCCACCGCACCACTAAGCGTCAGCAATCCGGCGTTGACGAAACTCACCACCATCACAGTTGTTGCACTCGACGACTGGATGGCAGCCGTCACCGCCGTGCCTGTAAGAATACCATTCAACGGTTTGCCCGTCATGCGGCCAAGCACTGCACGCATCTTGCTACCCGCCACCTTCTGCAAGCCCTCGCTCATCATTTTCATGGCGAAAAGAAATACTGCCAACGAACCTGCAAAGTTAATGATAATCAGTAGAATTGTCGTAAAGTCCATATCAGTCTGTACTGTTGATTTGACGCAACAAAAATACAAACAGATTGTTTCAAAATTGTTACGAAAAGGTTAAGTTTTTGTTAAGTTTTCATTTCAGGCATTTTATGACCGGCTGCATGTGTGCGTCTACTGCCAAACTTGACATGATTCGCTGTTGGAAAAAGAGGTCGACTGGCCGTGAAATGTTAAAAAATAGGGAAGTGAATAAAAAAAATGCGATGCATGGATATTTTTTCGTATCTTTGCAGCGCGATTTAATAAAGGTTAAAGGTTATAGGTTATGGGTTATAGACGCTTGCTCAGCCTTGTAAAGCGGCAGCCCTCAATAACCACTAACCCATAACCACTAAACATTTAATAAATGGAACTGAAAGGTAAAATATCCCAGATCATTGGTGCCGTGGTGGACGTCACGTTCCCCGACGGCGAAGCCCTGCCCGACATCTACACCGCCCTCAGCGTCACCCGTCCCGACGGCGTGGAAATCATCCTCGAATGCCAGCAAGACATCGGAGAGAACACCATGCGCTGCATCGCCATGGACTCCACCGACGGCCTCGAGCGCGGCATCGAAGTCCTCTCCCTCGGCGAACCCATCTCCATGCCCGTGGGTGAAGACATCAACGGACGCCTCTTCAACGTCATCGGCAACACCATCGACGGTATGCCCGCCCCCAAGACCGAGAAGCGCTACTCCATCCACCGCGAGCCGCCCAAATTCGAGAACCTCTCCACCAGCCAGGAGATCCTCTACACCGGCATCAAGGTCATCGACCTCATCCAGCCCTTCCTCAAGGGCGGTAAGATCGGCCTCTTCGGCGGCGCCGGCGTGGGCAAGACCGTGCTGATCCAGGAGCTTATCAACAATATCGCAAAGAAATACTCCGGCATGAGCGTCTTCACCGGCGTCGGCGAGCGTACCCGCGAGGGTAACGACCTGCTGCGCGAGATGATCGAGGCCGGCGTTATCAAATACGGCGACGAGTTCAAGAAGAGCATGGAAGAGGGCAGCTGGGACCTGAGCAAGATCGACCCCGAGGCCCTGAAAGACTCCAAGTGCACCATGGTCTTCGGCCAGATGAACGAGACCCCCGGCGCCCGTGCCCGTGTGGCACTGGCAGGCCTCACCCTCGCCGAGTACTACCGCGACGGCGACGAGAAGACCGGCGGCCGCGACATCCTGCTCTTCATCGACAATATCTTCCGTTTCACCCAGGCCGGTTCCGAGGTCAGCGCCCTGCTGGGCCGTATGCCCTCCGCCGTTGGTTACCAGCCCACCCTGGCCACCGAGATGGGTCTCATGCAGGAGCGCATCACCTCCACCAAGCGCGGCTCCATCACCTCGGTGCAGGCCGTCTACGTGCCTGCCGACGACCTCACGGACCCCGCCCCCGCCACCACCTTCGCCCACCTCGACGCACAGACCGTGCTCTCGCGTAAAATCACCGAGCTCGGCATCTACCCCGCCGTCGACCCGCTGGAGTCTACCTCGCGCATCCTCTCGCCCGACGTCGTCGGCGAAGAGCACTACGCCACCGCCCAGCGCGTGAAGCAGATGCTGCAGCGCTACAACGAGCTGCAGGACATCATCGCCATCCTCGGCATGGAGGAACTCGGCGAACAGGACAAGCTCGTCGTGAACCGCGCCCGCCGCGTGCAGCGCTTCCTCTCGCAGCCCTTCTTCGTGGCCGAGGCCTTCACCGGCTTGCAGGGCCGCTTCGTCAACATCGAAGACACCATCAAGGGCTTCAACATGATCCTCAACGGCGACGTCGACTACCTGCCCGAGCAGGCCTTCCTGATGGTCGGCACCATCGAGGAAGCCATTGAGAAAGGCGAGAAGATTCTGGCGGAAGCGAAATAATGGTTAACGGTTAATGGTTAACGGATAAGGTGGCCACCTCACAGAACCCCCATTAAACCCATTAGACCCATTAAACCCATTAGACCCTATGAAGATAAAGATTACCAAACCCGACAATATCCTCTTCGAGGGCGATGTGAAGCTGGTGCAGCTGCCCGGCACGGGTGGCAAGTTCGAGATTCTCGAGAACCACGCCCCCATCATCTCCACCCTCGAGAGCGGCAACATACGCATCGTGCTGCCCGACGACACAGAGCAGACCTACCCGATTCGCGGCGGTGTCGTCAAAGGTCAGCAGAACGACTTCATGCTCCTGGTACAATAATAAGGTGAGAGGTGAAAGGTGAAAGGTGAAACAACTGTAATCAGCAACGCACTGCTTAATGGTGCCCTCGTTGATATTACTATCAACGAGGGCACCATTTCCGTTATACAGCCACACACCTCTCATCTTTCACCTCTCACCTCTCACCTTATTGACGCACATGGCCTCGCCGTGTTCCCCGGCCTCTGCAACATGCACTCCCATGCGCCCATGACCCTCTTCCGCGGACTGGGCGACGACCAGCCGCTGGACGTCTGGCTCAACGACTACATCTGGCCCGCCGAACAGAAGCTCACCGACGAGCTCGTCTACGAGGGCACCCTGCAGGCATGCCGCGAGATGCTGGCCAGCGGCACCACCTTCTTCAACGACATGTACTTCCGCCTCCCCGCCATGGCCCAGGCCGTAAATGACAGCGGCATCAAAGCCCGACTGGGACAGAATTTCTTCTGCGACGCCGACGACTTAGAATGCGTTAATGCGTTAATGCGTGATTGCGCTAGTGATGACACGACAAACACTAACGCAATAACACAATCACACTCTAACACAATCACACTCTCCATCGCCCCCCACTCCATCTATACCGTCACTGAGAAGGGGCTGCGGCGTTGCGCCGACGCCTGCGCCGACCTCCAGCTGTCCATGCATATCCACATGAGCGAGACGCAGAAGGAGGTCGACGACTGCCTCCGCGAACACGGCTGCCGCCCATGGGAGTGGCTGGACAAACTAGGCATACTGGACAAACTAGGCAGCAACATCATCGCCGCCCACTGCCTCCACCTGTCGGACCACGAGATACGCCTCATCGGCGACCACGGCATCACCTGCGTCCACTGCCCCAACAGCAACCTCAAGCTCGGCAGCGGCTACCGCTTCCCCATGCTCGAGCTGCTGGAGGCAGGAGCCAAAGTGACACTGGGCACTGACGGCAGCGCCTCGAGCAACAACCTCGACATGATCGAGGTGATGAAGACCGCCGCCCTGCTGCAGAAAGGCTGGCGCGGCGACCCCACCGTCGTCCCCGCCGAGCAGATTCTCTCCCTCGCCACCCTCGGCCACTCCATCGCCCCCGGCCAACCCGCCGACCTGTTTTTAGTAAAAGTGACTGAGTCACTAAGTGACAAAGTGACCGAGTCTCTTAGCCACTCTGCCACCCAGTCACTCAGCAACTTGATTTATGCCACTCACGGCGAGAGCGTAGCCATGACCATCGTCGACGGGAAAATTGTTTATCGTAATGATTAACGATTAATGATTAAAGGTTATTGGTTATGGGTTATAGGTTATAGAGGGCTGACGCCACACGGAGACAGCGTAGCCTCCTCGTTAACCGTTAATCGTTAACCATTATTTATTGAAAACAATGAATAAAATAACAACAATGAAGTCATTTGTCCTTTCACTCCCTTTCACTCCCTCTCACTCCCTTTCACTCCTTACGCTTGTCATCCTTCTCGCTGCTTGCGGCGGTCACCGTCACGAGGACAAGATGATCTTCCGCTACAACGAGACGGCGGGCATCGCCACCCTCGACCCGGCGTTCGCCAAGGACCAGAGCATCATCTGGCCCTGCCGTCAGCTTTACAACGGCCTCATCGAACTCGACACCGCCCTCGAGGTGCAGCCCTCCATAGCCAAACGCTGGACCATCAGCGACGACGGACTCACCTATACCTTTATATTAAGAGACGACGTATACTTCCATAAAAACGAGTTATTTGCAAGCAGCGATCATTCGTCCTCTCACTCCCTTTCACTCCCTCTCACTCCCTCTCACTCCCCAAAACACGACAGTACACGCCGCGTCATCGCCTCCGACTTCGTCTACTCGTTTCACCGTATCGTCGACCCCACGGTGCTCTCGCCCGGCGCCTGGGTGTTCAGCGAGGTCGACACCTTCTACGCACCCACCGACACCACTTTCATCATCCGCCTCAAAGAACCCTTCGCCCCCTTCCTCTCGCTCCTCGGCATGGTCTACTGCTCCGTGGTGCCCCACGAGGTGGTAGAGCACTACGGCAAAGACTTCCGCTCGCACCCCTGCGGCACCGGCCCCTTCCAGTTCCAATACTGGAAAGAAGGCGTGAAACTCGTCCTCCGCAAGAACCCGCTATATTTTGAAGTTATATCAACCCACCGTCTCCCCTATTTGGATGCGGTGGCGGTGACCTTTATCGTCGACCGCCAGACTGTCTTCCTGGAGTTCGTCAAGGGCAACCTCGACTTCATGAACTCGCTCGACGCCAGCTACAAAGACGAGATCCTCACCCCCGACGGACGGCTGAAAGAGAAGTATGCCGACCGTATCGACATGGTCTCCACCCCCTACCTCAACACCGAGTACCTGGGCTTCAACATGGAGGACCACAACAGCGTCCTGCACGACCGCCGGCTGCGCCAGGCCATAGCCCTGGGATTCGACCGCCGCAAGATGATGAAATACCTGCGCAACAACGTGGGTGAGCCCGGCGTCTACGGCTTCATCCCCCGCGGCTTGCCGGGTGCCGCCGAGCAACCCCTCTACGAGTACGACCCCGGGCGGGCCCGCACGCTGATAGCCGAGGTAAAGAAAAGCCTTGGCGGCAAAGAGATTCCGCCACTGAAGCTGTCGACCACAAGCAACTATGTGGACCTCTGCAAGTACATCCAGCAGCAGCTGGGACTGCTGGGCCTCACCGTCGAGGTCGACGTCAACCCGCCGGCGCCTCTGCGCCAGCAGATGTCCGAGGGTAAACTGCCGTGGTTCCGCGGCTCGTGGGTGGCCGACTACCCCGACGCGGAGAACTACCTCTCGCTCTTCTACTCGCCTAACCGCGCACCCGCAGGTCCCAACTACACACGCTTCAACAATCCCGAGGTCGACCGCCTCTACACCCGCGCACGCTCCACCACCGACCCCGAGCAACGCACCGCACTCTACCACCGCATTGACAGTCTCGTCATGGCGGAAGCGCCCGTCATAGTGCTCTACTACGACCAGATTCTCCACTTCACACACAAGAACGTCACAGGTCTCCGCTCCAACGCGATGAATAACCTCGACCTGCGCCACGTCAAAATCGCCCGATAACCCTACCAACAACCTACCAACACCGTATCATCTCCGACCATGGTAGGAGTTGGTACGGTGTTGATACGGTTTTGATACGGTGTTGGTACGGTGTTGATAGGGAAAAGACGCAGAATATCAGTGTCTTACGTATCATCTACGACCAAATAGACAATACACTGATAATCAATCAACTAAAAAATCGCAGAGTTTCAGCTCGCCATCCGGTGTAAGGACGGCGTAGTTGCGGTTGTGGAACCAGTCGCCGGTGTTGACGTAAACAGTGTTTAGTGTTGAGTGTTGAGTGTTTAGTTGGTCGGCAGCGGACTGCGTAGCATCACTAATCACTGAACACTGACCACTAAACACTTTAGTCAGGGGCGTGTGGCGGTGGCCGAAGACGCAGTAGTCGAGGGGTTCTTTCTGGAGACGTTGTTTGATGTAGATGACGATGCCCTCGCGGTCGTCGCCGAGGTAGTGCAGCATGTCGCGGCGGGCATGCTTGCGCTTGTTGCCATCGCTCCAGCGGTGGGCGATGCCGAAGGTGAGCGCCGACGGGAACATCTTGAAAAGCTTCTGGCAGAGGCGACTGCGGAAGAGCACGCGCACGAAGTCGAACCAACGGTCGGTATGTCCGAGGCCGTCGCCGTGGCCTATCAGGATGCGTTTGCCATAGAGCTCGAAGACCTCGGGATCGTCATGGAGGATGGCACCGAACTCCTGGGTGAGGTAGTCGAACATCCACATGTCGTGGTTGCCGATAAAGAAGTGTATCTCGACGCCGCTGTCGGCCAGCTCGGCCAGCTTGCCGAGGAGCCGTGTGTGGCCCCGGGGCACAAGGTAGCGGTAGGTGAACCAGAAGTCGAAGATATCGCCCAGGAGGAAGAGTTTTCCACAGTCATCCTTGATGCTATCGAGCCACTGGCAGAGCTGGCGTTCCCGCTCGAGGGTGTCCGCCCCGCTACCCAGATGCGCATCCGAAACAAAATATACCTTATCTCTCAACTATTATCTATTATCTATTAACTATTATCTCAACCAAGAACGTGGGTTCTGCGAGGACTTGCCCTTCCAGAGTTGGAAAGAGAACTCGGCCGTGCCGTCGCTGTTGGTGTAGACGGCGCCGAGGTTCTGACCCGTCTTCACCGACTGGCCTTCGCCGACTGCGACATTGCCCATGTTGGCATAGACGGTCATGTAGTCGCCATGGCGAACGATGATGCCCTTGGTGCCGTTGGGACAGGTGAAGACGCGCGACACGGTGCCGTTGAAGACGCACTTCACGCCGGCGCCGCCGGAGCACATGAGATCGATGCCGTTGTTCATGTTCTGTCCTCCGGAGGCATGCTGGTAGCGACCATATTCGCGCGACACCTTGGTGTAGCTCACGGGCCACGGCAGACGGCCTTTGTTGGAGGCGAAGTCGTTGCTCAGCGCCACCTCGGCGGCACTGGGGGCGGGAGAGGCAGTGTTGCCGCTGCCACCCGTCTTACCACTCTTGTCTGTCGAGTTGGTCTTCGCTTTGGCAGCCTTGGCAATCTCCTCGTTGATGATGCGCTGTATCTGCTGCTGCAGCTCGCGTTTCTGCTTCTCCTTCTTGGCGATCTGGTTCTTCAGCTGCTGCTCCTGCTGACGGCTGTTCTTCAGGTTCTTCTGCTGCTCCTTCTGCTCGCGGGCGAGTTCAGCCTTCTGGCGGCGGTGCTGCTCGAGGAGCGTCGACTGCTCGCGCTGCTGACGCTTCAGTTCCACGCCCACGTCGTTCAGCTCCTGCTCCTTCTCGCGGATGAAGGCGGCCTGACGGCGGCGGTAGCGGCTATAGTCACGGAAGTATTTCTGGCGCAGGTAGGCGACGTTGTACGACTTGTTGTCGAAGAGCATTGACATGGGGTCGATGTTGCCGCGCTCGGCATAGAGCACGCGCACCACCTTGCCGTATTCGAGCTTCATGCTGTCGACCTGGCCACGCATCAGACGGATGCTGTCCTCGGTGCGCGACATCTTCTCGCCCAGCAGGTTCATCTCGCCGTTGATGACGTTGATGAGCTTGGTGCGCTCGTCGATTTTCTTACCCAGGATGTTCAGCTGCTGCTGGCCGGCCTTGCTGTTCTTCTTGGCCTTGGCCAGGTCGTTGTTGAGCTTCTTGATCTCCTGCTCGACCTTGGCCTTGTCCTTCTCGAGCTGCTTCTTCGACTGCGCGTTCAAGGTGAAAGGTGAGAGGTGAAAGGTGAAAATTAGTGCATACAATAATATGCGCCAGCCACCTCTCACCTTTAACCTTTCACCTTTCACCTTTTTAGTTCCAGTTAAGAATCTTCTTGAAGTCATATTCTTCGGGGTTGGCAACGTATTTCTTCGCAGCCTCGTAGTCGGCGGGAGTGATGTAGTCCATGATGTCGTTGACGTAGGACATCACCTTGTTGCTGTTGACATTGACCAGGCGCGGCGGAATCTTGCCGGTGGTGGGATCCTGCAGGTCCTTGAGGTACAGCGGGCTGACGTTGCCCTGCTGGTCGACATACACCATGCAGCCGGTGCAGCCCTGGTTGAAGAGGGTGTGCACGCCCATGCCCATCAGCGAGCAATAGGTGAGGTCGAAAGCGATGGGGGTATGGCAACGGATCTCGTAGCCGACCTCCACGGGACGGGTCTTCACCTTGAGGCCGATCTCCTTGGCTTTACGCTCGAGCAGGTCGTTGAAGATGTGGGCCTTGGAAACCTTGCCCAGCTCGGGATGGCCGTGCTCGTCGTAGCTGAAGTGGATGCCGGAGTTCTTGATTTCCTCGTCGCTCAGCGAGTGGAAAACGCCCTCGCTAATCATGGCGGCGCCGTAGTTGATGCCCATCAGCCTGCGCTTGATGATGCAGGAGACGACCATATTGATGATCTTGTCGACGGTAATCTCGGTCTTGTTGAAGAACTCGGGGATGATGACCATGGGATAGTGGCAGGCGCCGGCGATGCCGAGGGCAAGGTGGCCGGCGGAACGACCCATAGCGCTGACGACGAACCAGTTCTCGCTGGTGCGGGCATCCTCCATGACGGCGGTAGCCAGCACACAACCCTGGGCCTTGGCGCTGTTGTAGCCGAAGGTGGGGCTGCTGTTGGGCAGCGGCAGGTCGTTGTCGATGGTCTTGGGGACGTGGATATTGGCGATGGGATAGTGCTTGTCGGCCAAGAACTTGGCGATACGGTTGGCCGTCGAGGCGGTGTCGTCGCCACCCACGGTGACGAGGAGCTTAATCTCGTTGTCGGTGAAGAGCTTGAGGTTGAAGCGCTGCTCGAAGTCCTCGGGCGTAGGTTTGAAGCGGCTCATCTTGAGGATGCTGCCGCCTTTATTGAAAATCTCGTCAGCGGTGAGGAAGTCGAGGTCCTGCATGCGGGGCTTGTCGGTGAACAGGGCGCTGTAGCCGCCATGCAGACCGATGACGCGATAGCCGTCGCGGAGGAAGGTCTTGGCCACAGAGGCCACCACAGTGTTCATTCCAGGGGCGGGACCGCCGCCAGTGAGTATTGCAATGCTTTTCATAATTAGTACTATTTAATATTAATATGAAAGGATAACGCCATGATGGACGAAATATTATGTGGACGAGAAAAAATATAGAAAACTGCAGCTGAGGGAGCATAAAGTACATTTCGGCAAGGAATTTTAACATTTCGGTAATAATATTATATATTTAGGCGAACAAATATTTGTCAGAACGGAATATTTTGTTTAATTTTGCAGGCTGTTTTTAAAGGACCTCACACGATAAGAATGATGAATAAGACACTGATAATTGGCTCGTTGCTTTTGTTGACGCTGATGCCTGCCGAGGTGGCGGCACAGGAGAAGTTGACATTGGCGGAATGCCACCGCCGTGCGTTGGAAGCCAACAAAGGGTTGAAGATGGCGAAGGAGAAGAAGGCCGAGGCCGAGGCTTTGAAGAAGGTGGCACTGTGGCAGATGCTGCCGAAGGTGAGCGCCAACGGCGCCTACACCTGGATGCAGAAGAGCACCAACCTGCTGAGCGACGAACAGAAGGACCACCTGAACAACCTGAGCGATGTGGTGGAGGCCGACATCTCCGCGTCCATCATGCAGGAATTCGGCGGCTTGCCCCTTATCGGCGATGCCATTGCCAACGGCATCATCAACATCCTGAGTAACGGCCAGCTTGCCACCAATATCGACAACGCAGGTCACCGCATCGTCGACGCCCTCGAGACCGACACACGCAACGTGATGGCCGGCACGGTAACAGTGACGCAGCCCATCTACCTAGGCGGCAAACTCCGCGCCATGTACAAGACCGCTAGCCTGATGGATGAACTGAGCGGCATAGAATACGACAAGAAGAAAGAAGAGATGCTCATCGCCATCGACGAGGCCTACTGGCAGGTGGTGAGCGTGAAGCAGAAGAAAGAACTTGCCGAGCAATATGCGGCGCTGCTGGACACGCTGAACAAGAACGTGGAAGAGATGGTGGCCGCCGATGTGGCCACGAAGGGCGACCTGACGAAGGTGCGCGTGAAACTCAACGAAGCCCAGATGAGCCTCACCAAGGCCACCAACGGCCTGGTGCTGGCCAAGATGCTGCTGGCGCAGCGCTGCGGCATGCCCCTGGACACCGTCTATGACGTGGAGGGCATTCCGAGTAATCCTGATTATCTGAACACCCCTGCCATCGACATGGAAAGCGTGTGGGCCAACCGCAAAGAGATGCGTATGCTGCGCATCAGCGACAGCGTGGCACAGAACGCCGTGGTCATGGCCCGCAGTACTTTGCTGCCCAACGTACTGGCAACGGGGGGCTACCTGGTGTCGAACCCCAACCTCTTCAATGGTTACCAGAAAGAGTTCGGCGGCACCTTCACTGCCGGCGTGGTGGTGAACATCCCCATCTTCCACCCCGGTGGAGCCTACGCCGTGAAAGCCGCCAAGCATAAACGCATGGAAGTGGGCTACCAGATGGAAGAGGCCAAGGAGATGATCGAGCTGCAGGTCAACAAGGTGAAGTTCGAGCTTGACCTGGCCTACAAGAAGCTGGCGCAGGCCAACAGCAACCTTGAGAACGCCGACGAGAACCTCAAACTGGCCGACGAGAGCTTCAAGGCCGGTGTCTGCAGCAGCAGCGACCTCATGGCCGCCCAGACGGCTTGGATCAAGGCCAAAAGCGAAGTGCTCGACGCCCAGATAGAGATAGAGATGAGCAAACTCTACCTGAAGCAAGCGATGGGTGAGTGATGAGTGATGAGTGAGGAGTGATGAGTGATGAGTGAGGAGTGATGAACGATGAGTGATGAGTGAGGAGTGATGAATGATAAAAGAAATAAAAGAGATAAAAGATATGAAAGAGAACAGTAAATCGTTGTTAGGAGGTCTGGCCGTGATCATCTCGGCAATAGGCATTGTGGCTCTCGTGGGTCTGTTCGCCATCAATCCGCAGAAAGAGCTGGTGACCGGCGAGGCCGATGCCACGGAATACCGTGTGAGCAACATGGTACCCGGACATGTCGATTCCATCTATGTGAACGAGGGCGACATCGTGAAGAAAGGTGACACGCTGGCCCACATCGGTTCGAAGCAGGTGGCCGCCAAGATGAAGCAGGCTACCGCCGTGAAGAATGCCGCCAGCGCCCAGAGCCGCAAGGCCCAAGGTGGTGCCCGCGACCAGCAGAAGCAGATGGCCTACCAGGTGTGGCAGAAAGCCCAGGCCGCCGTGGAAATCTACCGCAAGAGCTATGAGCGCGTGAAAGGACTCCACGAGAAAGGTGTCCTTCCCGCCCAGAAACTCGACGAGGTGGAAGCCCAGTACAAGGTAGCGCAGGCCGACTGTGCCGCTGCCGAACAGCAGTACCTGATGGCCGAAGAGGGTGCCCGCCGCGAGGACATCGACGCCGCGGAAGCCCTGGTGAAGCAGGCCGGCGGAGCCGTGGCCGAGGTGCAGAGCTACCTCGACGACAGCTACCTCATCGCCCCGAGCAACGGCCAGGTGGTGGAGATTTACTGCAAGATGGGCGACCTCATAGGTACCGGCAGCCCCGTGATGTCGATCCTCGACATGAGCGACTGCTGGTTCTTCTTCGCCGTGAGAGAGGACCTGCTCAAAGGCATCAACCCCGGCGACACCGTTGACATACAGATTCCCGCGCTGAGCGACAAAGAACACTACAAAGGCGTGGTGCGTCGCGTACAGGCCATGGCCAGCTACGCCACCTGGCGCGCCACGAAGACCAACGGCCAGTACGACGTCAAGAGCTTCGACGTGAAAGTGGTGCCTCTGGACGAAATCAAAGGCCTCCGTCCCGGCATGACGGCCATCCTGGAGAATTGAAAATTGAGAATTGAAAATTGAAACTGAGAATTGAATTCTAATCCGGTATATAGGGTTTTCATGCGGGAATACAAGAGGCTGATAGCCTACCCGCGCTACCTGGTGATTCTCACCTTCGGGGCAGTGCTGACATTTGTATTCTTCGCCACGATGACCGACGAAGGACAGCCGCAACGGCTGCCGGTGGGTGTGGTGGACATGGACGGGAGCTACCTCTCGCGCCGTATCTGCCATGAGCTCAACGCCACCCCCGGCGTGCAGGTGAAGGAGGTCTTCGACAACCACATGGCGGCACGCCGCGCCATGCAGCGGGGCGAGATCTTCGCCTTCTACGAGATACCGAAAAACACCTACAACGAGGTGCTGCAGTTCCACGCACCCAAGTTCGTGCTCTACAACAATGCCGCCTACCTGCTGGCAGGCACGCTGTGCTACAAGCAACTGGCCACCATGGGCATGCTGGCGGCCGGCGGCGTGCAACGCGAGGTGCTGCGCAAGAAAGGCGTCGGCGAGAAACAGATCATGGGACTCATACAGCCCGTGGCCTTCGAGACCCGCAACATCAGCAACCCCTGGATCAACTATGGCGTCTACCTGATGACGACCCTCATACCCGCCGTCATCGCATTCATAGCACTGATGCACACGGCGTTCTCCATCGTGCGCGAAAGACAGCGCCGCACGGTGAAGCACTGGCTGAAGAAAGCCCACGGAAGCACGGTCTACGCCCTTCTGGGCAAGATGCTTCCCTACACCCTCTGGTATTCGCTGCTGGCGCTGACGGCCAACCTCATCATGTTCGGCTTCATGGACTTCCCCATGAACGGCAGCTGGCTGCTGATGGCCCTCAACAGCGTGCTGCTCATCGTCGCCGCCCAGTGTGCGGCCTGCCTGATAGCCGGTTGTATCAACGACCCCTCCCTGGCCATGAGCGTCAGCACGCTCTACAGCGCCATGTCGTTCTCACTGAGCGGATTCTCCTTCCCCATCGACGCCATGCCGGGATTCTTCCAGAGCTTCTCATGGCTCTACCCCATCAGACACTACTTCCTCAACTACACCGATATAGCCATTAACGGGAACAACCTGCACCAATGCTGGCCCCACTTCTGCGCCTTGCTAGGCTTCGGACTGCTGCTCCTGCTGGGTGCCATGGTGTTGAAATGGCAGATCAACAACAACACCGCCGAGGTGAAGAGAGAGGTAAAAAAGAAACAGACAGTATTAAGTGAAAGCGAAAAGTGAAAAAGATAAGGATTATATTATATGATATTCGCGAGGTGCTGTACGCCGAGTTCGGTCGTGTGTTCCACGACAGTACCGTGCTGCTTATCTTCTTCATCGCCCCCCTACTCTACCCCGTCATCTTCTGCTTCATGTACGAGAAGGAGAACGTGACCAACCTGCCGGTCGCCGTGGTCGACCAGGCGCTCTGCGACGAGAGCCGCCGTTTCATCCACAAGATGGACGCCACGCCGGAGATTACGGTAAAATACAAGTGTGCCACGATGGCAGAAGCGGAACAACTGATGCGGCACTGCGACGTACACGCCATCTTCTTCTTCCCCAAGGACTTCGCCACCGACCTTGCCGCCAAACGCACAGCCCATGTGGCGGTGTTTGCCGACATGAGCTCGTTCTACTACTACAAAGCCGCCCTGCTGGGCTCCAACGCGGTGCTCATCGACGAGATGCACACCATCCAGCTGGAGCGCTATGCCGCCGACGGCCTGACGGGCCTGCAGGCCAAAGAGCAGATGCAACCCGTGGCGTATGAAGAGATCACCGCCTTCAACCCCACCAACGGCTATGGAGCCTTCCTGCTGCCGGCACTGATGATGCTGGTGGTCCACCAGACCCTCTTCCTAGGCATCTGCCTCCTCTGCGGCGACGCCCGCGAGAACAAGCGCTCGCTGCTCGTCATCCCCGCCCGTCTGCGCACCCGCTGCACCCACCGCGTCACCATCGGACGTTCCCTCTGCTACCTCATCATCTACACCCCCATCACCATCATCACCCTATGGTTCATCCCACGGATATTCCAGTTGCCGCAACTCGGAAACCTCTATTCCATCCTCATCTTCCTCCTGCCCTTCGTCCTGGCCGTCATCTTCTTCGGCATGACGGTGGGCAACATCTTCGTCCGCTACAAGGTGTCTCCCCTGCTCTGCTTCGCCTTCTTCAGCCTAGTGCTGTTCTTCTCCACAGGTATGGTGTGGCCGCAGTGCAACATGCCGCGCTTCTGGTACAACTTCTCGCTAATCTTCCCCTCCACCCCTGGCGTGCAGGGATTCATCAAGATTTCCACCATGGGAGCCTCGCTGTCCGACGTGCGGACTGAGTATATCGCCCTATGGTTCCAGACAGGCTTCTACTTCGTCACCGCCTGCTTCTCGCTCCGCTTCATCAAGAAACTCAAGCTATTCAACATAACTTAACACTAAACACTTAACACTTAACACTGAACACTAAACACTAACCACTGATGACCGCTGCCCGGCACTATACCTTCCAGCCTTACCGCACCTCATGGGCGGTATGGATTGGCATTGCCTCGTCACTAATCCTTTCCGCAGTGATGATCCTAGGTGTTCTGACCACCGACAGCCAGAATGGAAGCGTCCACGCCTATACTCCCTCGCTCAACCACTTCAACATTCCTTTCCTCTGCATCTCCAATGCTATCCTGCTGATACTGCTCTACCTGACGAACTTCTGGATTATGCGCATCGCCTTGTCCGACCCCTACAAGGCTGCGATATGCTTTGTTGCCTTCTTTGCCATCGCCTGGGTATACACTGAACTAAGCTTCCGCATCGAGACACTCATCTATGGCGAAGGCAAGACATCCAACAGTTTCAGCATCACTCTCATCGCCAACATGGCGGCGGGACTGATTGCCTTCCTCATCTCGATGCTCATAAGCAATATCATGCAGCACCAGCGCATCGTGCTCGAGAACGAGCGACTCCAGAGAGAGAACCTCCTGAACCGCTACCAGACCATGCAGCAGCAGATATCGCCACATTATTTCTTCAACTCGCTCAACACCCTCGACGGACTGATAGGCCTCGACACCGATCGAGCCCACAGCTACCTGCAGCAACTCGCCGCCACCTTCCGCTACTCGATGCAGGAGCAGCACGAGGTGTCGCTGGCCGACGAGCTGGAGTTTACCCACGCCTATATCTACATGATGCAGATACGCCACGGCGAAAACCTTATTATCAAGGAGCGTATCGACCCCTCCCTCCTCTCGCGACGCATGCCCTCCATCAGCCTCCAGCTGCTTGTCGAGAACGCCATCAAGCATAACGTCATCTCCTCACGCCACCCCCTGACTATCACCATCAAAAGCGGCGTCAACACCCTCATCGTGACCAATCCCATACAACCCAAGAGCGACAGCGAGGAGAGCACCGGCATCGGCCTCAACAACCTCTCCCAGCGCTACCAGCTGCTCTACCATCGCGACATCAAAATTAACGAGAGCGCCAAAAAATTCTCCGTCGAAATACCCCTTATATGAAACATATTCTCATCATTGAAGACGAGTCCATCGCCGCCCAGCACCTCGAGCGCACACTCCACGACGTAATCCCCGACGCCCAGGTCGACAGCATCCTCCAGAGTATCGAGGAAAGTGTCGAATACTTCAAAGGCGGCGCCCATCCCGACCTGGTCTTCCTCGATATACACCTGGCCGACGGCCTCTCCTTCCGCATCTTCGACTCCATCAGCATCGACTGCCCCATCGTCTTCACCACCGCCTACGACCAATACGCTCTTGACGCCTTCAAGGCCGGCGGATTCGACTACCTCCTCAAACCCATCAACCGCGACGACCTGCAGAACACCCTCTCACGACTCGAACGCCTCCAGGCGCCCTCCGCCAGTCAGATCAACACACTCAGCACCCAGCTGAAGCAGAAGCACTACCAGTCGCATTTCCTCATCCCCATGCGCGACAAGCTCATCCCCGTGGAAGTCAAGCAGGTGGCATGCCTCTACCTCGAAGACAAAATCTCGCGCGCCATCCTCCTCGACGGCCGCGAACAGATCATCGACCGCCCGCTCGACATCATCATGGAGCACCTAGACCCAGACCGCTTCTTCCGCGCCAACCGGCAGTATATCGTCTCGCACGACGCCATACGCGAAATATCCATCTGGCCCATCTCCAAGCTGGCCCTCACACTCTCCGTGCCTACGCCCGACCGTATCATCATCTCCAAAGCCCGCGTCGCCGAGTTCAAACAATGGTACACCAAATAAATAAATAAAACCATGATCAACATCGTTATCTTTGGCGCCCCCGGCGCCGGCAAAGGCACCCAGGCCAAGCTGCTGGCCGAGAAGTATGACTTCCTCCACATCTCCACCGGCGACCTGCTGCGGCAGGAAGTCTCCCTGGGCACCCACCTGGGACAGCGCGCCCAGGCCATCATGAACCGTGGCGACCTAGTGGGCGACGACATCGTGGTGTCGCTCCTCGGACGCGCCCTCGAGCTGCGCTCCACCCTCCCCGACCCCGACGCCGCACTCGATCCCTGGGATGTCGAACGCAACGGCATGCCCCACCGCCCCGAAGGGTGCATCATCGACGGATTCCCCCGAACCGTCTCGCAGGCCCAGACCCTCGAGTTCCTCTTCTCTAAACTGAAACGGAAGATCGACTGTGTCGTCGCCATCGACGTGCCACGCGAAGAACTGGTGCGACGCATCCACGAACGTGCCGCTATCAGCGGCCGCGCCGACGATACCGAAGATGTCATCCGCCACCGCCTCGACCTCTACGACCAACAGACCACGCCCGTGCTCGACTACTACCGTGTCTCCGGACTCCTCATCACCGTCGACGGCAGCGGCGAGATTGCCGAGACCAACGGCCGCATCTGCCAGACCCTCGAGCGCGTCATGAACCTGAAAACAAAAAAATAAAACCATGTACGAGATTATCAGCAAGCGGCTGCTCAACAGCCACGAAATTTACCGCATGGAGATCCACGCTCCATGGATATCGCTTAGCGGCAAGCCGGGCCAGTTTGTCATCGTCATCCCCCACGAGAACGGCGAGCGCATCCCGCTCACCATCAGCGACATCGTCTACCAGCGCCAGTCGGTGGTCATCGTCTTCCAGGTCGTCGGCGAGACCACACGCCAACTGGCTGAGATGAACGAGGGCGACGACCTCTACACCATCGTCGGACCCCTCGGCCGTCCCTCCGAACTCATCGAGAAGCATGAGAATGGCGAACTGAAGCGCCTGCTCTTCGTGGCCGGCGGCGTGGGCATTGCCCCCGTGTTCCCGCAGGTGAAGTGGGCCTTCCGTCAGGGCATCCCCACCGACGTCATCATCGGCGCCCGCTCCAAGGACCTCCTCTTCTATGAGGACGAGCTGCGTGCCGTGTGCCACAACCTGCACATCATGACCGACGACGGCAGCTACGGCGAGCAAGGTCTCGTCACCGCCAAGGTCGACGAGCTCTGCACCAAGGGTGTGGAATACAGCCACTGCGTAGCCATCGGTCCCCTGCCGATGATGAAGTTCGTCAGCCTCACCACCAAGAAGTACGACCTGCCCACCATTGTGAGCCTCAACTGCATGATGGTCGACGGCACCGGCATGTGCGGCGCCTGCCGCGTCCGTGTGGGCGACGAGGTGAAGTTCTGCTGCGTCGACGGACCCGAGTTCGACGGTCATCTCGTCGACTTCGACGAGGCCGCCCGCAAGCTCAAAACTCCCGACGCCCGCCGCTACCGCATAGCCACCGCCGAGAGCGGCCACAAGTGCAACCTCGCACCTGCCGTGGAGAGCGCCATGGCTGAGGCACAACAGCGTCAGAAGCCCCGCGAGCAGGACCCCAAGGTCCGCGCCCGCAACTTCGACGAGGTCTCCTTCGGCCTCACCGAGCACCAGGCCCTGCTGGAAGCCTCCCGTTGCCTCCAGTGCAAGAAGCCCCGCTGCGTCGAGGCCTGCCCCGTGGGCATCAACATCCCGCGTTTCATCCAGAATATCAAGGAAGAGAACTTCAACCAAGCCTATATCACCATCAGCATGGATTCCGCCCTGCCCGCCGTCTGCGGACGCGTCTGTCCGCAAGAGACACAGTGTGAGGGCAGCTGCGTGATGGGCGTCAAGAGCGAGCCTATCGCCATCGGTGCGCTGGAGCGCTTCGTGGCCGACAACCACCGCGCCAAGTCCAAGCCGCAGAGCCCCTGCTACCCCGCCGGCCGCAAGGTGGCGGTCATCGGCTCCGGCCCCAGCGGACTCACCTGCGCCGGCGACCTCGCCAAACACGGCTACCAGGTCACCGTCTTCGAGGCCCTGCACCACGCCGGAGGCGTGCTGGTCTACGGCATCCCCGAGTTCCGCCTGCCCAAGCAGCGCGTCGTCGAGCCCGAGATCGAGAACCTCCGCCGCCTCGGCGTCGAGATACGCACCAACGTCATCATCGGCAAGAGCATCACCATCGACCAGCTCTTCGACGACATGGAGTACGACGCCGTCTACATCGCCTCGGGCGCCGGCCTGCCCAAGTTCATGGGTGTCAAGGGCGAGACCCTCATCGGCGTCATCTCCGCCAACGAGCTCCTCACCCGCACCAACCTCATGCACGGCTACGACGAGCAGTACGACACCCCCATCTACCTCGGCAAGAAGGTGATCGTGGTGGGTGGCGGCAACGTGGCCATGGATGCCGCCCGCACCGCCCTGCGCCTCGGCAGCGAGGTCACCGTCGTCTACCGCCGTGGCGAGATGGACATGCCCGCCCGCCGCGAAGAGGTGCACCACGCCATGGAGGAAGGCGTGCAGTTCATGTTCCAGACCGCCCCGCTCGAGATTCTCGGCAACGAGGACGGCACCGTCCGCGCCCTGCGCTGCATCAAGATGGAGATGGGTGCCCCCGACGAGAAAGGCAGAAGGAAATTCAGCCCCATCGAAGGCAGCGAGTGCGACGTCGAGGCCGACACCATCGTCGCCGCCCTCGGCACCAGCCCCAACCCGCTCATCCGCACCAGCACTCCCGGCCTCGAATGCGAGACCTGGGGCGGCATCAAGGCCGACGAGAACGGACAGACCAGCCGCAAGCTCATCTTCGCCGGCGGCGACGCCGTCAGCGGCGCCGCCACAGTCATCCTCGCCATGGGCGCCGGACGCAAGGCCGCTAAAGCCATCATGGAGAAATTGAAAATGGAGAATTGAGAATCGAAAATTGAAATGAAAAGAGTCATCCTCTCATTCCTGATTCTTGGCCTTTGCCTGACAGCTACGGCACAGAAGCCCTTGTTGGACTCGATGCAGATGCCCAACGCGGTATACTTCCTGCCGGCACCACCGGACACCGCCAGCGCAAGGTTCCAATACGACAAAGCGCAGTACCGCTGGGGTCTGGAGCAGCGCAAGGACAGCGCGCGCCGCGCCGTGGCGGTGAGCGACGCCATTTGGAGCGTGGACAATATCTGTCGCGTGATGAGCGAGCCCTTCGGCATGACCATCAGCAAGGAGACCACCCCTGCCATCTATGAGATGCTGAGCGTGGGCATCATGACCGCCGACCAAGCAGGCAAGCGGCCCAAAGAGCATTACATGCGCACACGCCCCTACGTCTTCTTCGGCGAGCCCACCATAGTGCCCGGCGACGAGGAGGAGCTGAGCCACAACGGCTCCTACCCCTCCGGCCACACCATCCTCGGATGGAGTGCCGCACTGCTGCTCTCCGAGGTGAACCCCGACAGCGCCGACGCCATCATGGCTGTGGGATACCGCTTCGGACAGAGCCGCGTGATAGCAGGCTTCCACTGGCAGAGCGACGTCGACGCCGGCCGCCTGGTGGCCAGTGCTGCCGTAGCACGCCTGCATGCCGACGAGCGTTTCCTCAAACTGATGGCGGAAGCCCGCAAAGAGGCTCGGCGACTCTTTCTTCACTAGTAAAAAAATTTGGCCAATATAAAAAAAGGTTGTATCTTTGCAACTCGAAAAAAAGGTTAGCGGTTAGCGACTAGCGGTTATAGAGAGTTGATGCAGAACAACATGCGATTCCTCAATAACCCCGAGTCAATAGCCGAAAAACGATAAAAGAGAGTTAGGGCAAGTCTTATACGACCAGCTCCCATTGAATCCCCCAGGGTAGGAATACAGCAAGGGTGTTTGGTTGTAGCGGTGCGATATAAACAGCTTGCCCTTTTTTATTTGTGCTGTAAGCAGCGGCTACAAGCTACCTGCTTCCAGCTACCAGCTAAAAAGAATGATCGGAGCATATATACTGATATTCCTCGGAGTGGTGGCCTGGGCCGTGGTCCAGCCCATCGGCAAAGGCCTCCCGCCGCGGCTGATGCGTGCCGTCACCGTCTTCGGCGGTGCCTACCTCCTCGCCGTATGCTTCATCAACCTCCTCCCCCACGTCTTCCTCAACGGCTTCACCTCGCCCACCCTCGGACTCAAATATGCCGCCGCCATCCCGCTGGGATTCCTCATCCAGACACTCCTCGAGCAACTCTCCTCGCACGTCGAGCACGGCCACCTCGACGAGCACGCCCATGCCGGCCACAAGCACGAAGGCTACACCCTTTGGGGACTCCTCCTGGGACTCTCGCTGCACGCCTTCTTCGAGGGCATGCCCCTCGTCGACACCGACGGCGACATCCACCAGGGACTCCTCTACGGCATCGTGCTGCACAACATCCCCATGGCGCTCATCTTCGTCTCCCTCATGACCGCCCGCGGCTACGGCTTCTGGCGCGTCCTGGCACTGCTCTCCGTCTTCGCCGTCATGACGCCGCTGGGATCGCTCTTCAACCTCATGCTGCTGCCCCCCGACGAAGAACTGCAGACCTTCATCATCGGCATCGTCGTCGGTATCCTCCTGCACGTCAGTTCCTCCATTCTCTTCGACCACCACGACAACCGCTTCTCATGGGCCAAGGTGCTGCTCATCATCATCGCATTCGCCGCCGCCTACTTCACCCCCGGCTGCACCGAAATATACTAAACACTCATAACTCATAATTCATAACTCATAATTCATAACTCATAATTCATAACTCATAAATCATAACTCATAAATCATAACTCATAAATCATAATTCTCAGAAGATGACCAACCAAGAACAGATAAAAGACCTCATTTCGCGCAAGGACGCGCTGAAGAAATTCCTCGATATCGACAAGACCGCGGCTTGGATTGCCGAAGAAGAGAAGAAGACCGAGGCCCCCGACTTCTGGTCCGACCCCAAGGAGGCACAGAAAGTCGTCAAGGGCATAAACGCCAAAAAGAGCTGGGTGACAGCCTATAAGGATGTCGAGGAGTCGTGCGGTGACCTCGAGGTCATGGGCGAGTTCTTCGAGAGCGGCGACGCCTCCGAAGAGGAACTCCTCGCCCAGATTGCCACCACGCAGAAGAAGGTCGAAGAGCTGGAATTCAAGAACATGCTGCGCTCCGATAGCGACCGCCTCGACGCCGTGCTCTCCATCAATGCCGGTGCCGGCGGCGTGGAAGCCCAGGACTGGGCCGAGATGCTCATGCGCATGTACATACGCTACGCCGAGACCCACGGCTACAAGGTCGTCATCTCCAACTCCCTCGACGGCGACGGCGCCGGCATCAAGAGCTGCACCCTGCAAATCGAGGGCGACTTCGCCTACGGCTACCTCAAGTCCGAAACTGGCGTCCACCGCCTCGTCCGCGTCTCCCCCTTCAACGCCCAAGGCAAGCGTATGACGAGTTTCACAAGTGTCAGTGTCACACCGCTTGTCGACGACTCTATTGAAGTGGTGGTTGATATGTCGAAACTCTCGTGGGACACCTTCCGTAGCGGCGGCGCCGGAGGACAGAATGTCAACAAAGTGGAGTCGGGTGTGCGCCTGCGCTATCAGTACAAGGACCCCTACACCGGCGAAGAGGAAGAGATACTCATCGAGAACACCGAGACCCGCGACCAGCCCAAGAACAAGGAGAACGCCATGCGCCTGCTCCGCTCACAGCTCTACGACCGCGAGCTCAAACACCGCATGGAGGAGAAAGACAAGATCAAAGCCAGCCAGAAAAAGATCGAATGGGGCTCACAGATACGCAGTTACGTCATGGACGACCGCCGTGTCAAAGACCACCGCACCAACTACCAGACTTCCGACGTCGCCGGCGTCCTCGACGGCAAACTCGACGACTTCATCAAAGCCTACTTGATGGAATTCGGCGGTGCCGAAATTTGATTGTTTTTCAAAGCCCATCCCAATGCCTCGACCTGCAAAAAAAAGCTTGCCGAGGCATTTTTATTTGGTGGGTTCAAAAATATTATGTATTTTTGCAAAATAAATCATCACAGCATGAATGCCGATATAAATAAAAAGATTAGCGATTATCTCGCCACCCAACCCGTACAGAAAGCATGGGTCTTTGGCTCTTTTGCCCGTGGCGAAGAACGCCCCGACAGTGACATCGACATTCTTGTCAAGTTCGACCGTGAACATGCCAAGGTAGGTCTATTGAAGTACGCTTCCATGATGATGGACCTTGAGAAAATATTGAACCGTGCGGTGGATTTGGTAGAAGAGGGAGCACTACTTCCATGGGCAGAAAAAACTGCAAATCAAGACAAAAAACTAATCTATGAGAGAAGAAGCGCGTGACCCGGGAAGGATAGGATAAAAAAAAATCACCAACAAAAGTTTTTCCCCGCCAGTGTTTTTTGCTGGCGGGGAAATTTATTTTTGGTAGGTTCGAAATAATTTCGTATTTTTGCATCGTCGTTTGACTCCGAAGTGGGCCTGACGGCGAGACATATAAATAAGACGTTGTAGACGTTTTATCTGCGGCGCGTAGAATCTGGTAAATTCACAATCAACCGCACGATAAAGCAACAGTCAACGTCCATTGTTGTGTATATACGCTTTTCTGTATATATCGTCAGCGTGGGCTTCGGCGTTGCTTATCTTCGGTTGATGGGCATACCAGAGCCTTACGCGCGGGATAAGTAACGAAAGTTAGATGTCCGCGCTTCTTTTTTATGTGTTTATTGAACGAAAGTATTAACCCTTTATACAATAAACATTATGAAGAAAAAATTATTCCTTTTGATTGCCGCCTTAATGGCGATGGGGCAAAATGCTTTTGCCTATGACTTCTCTGCGGTAGCTCCGTCGGGGCAAACGCTGTATTACAAAATCATCGATTCTTTTAATCATTATGTCAAAGTCACCTATCCTAATGATGCACAAATTGATGCTTGTGGACTAGGCATTTGGGATGTGTCAGCCGAAATGCTTTGGGGAAGCAATCCAAAACCAATGGGTTCTATAGTTTTGCCCGATACTGTATCCTACAACGGAATAACTTATACTGT
This sequence comes from uncultured Bacteroidota bacterium, assembly GCA_902774395.1. Taxonomy (GTDB): domain Bacteria; phylum Bacteroidota; class Bacteroidia; order Bacteroidales; family P3; genus Colimorpha. The sequence continues at coordinate 89,819 of CACYIK010000001.1, read as the reverse complement.
AAAGGCCATTGGATGCTATACTTTTTCTCATTGTCTTATCACCTCGATTGTAATGTCTAATACCATAGATAGTTTGTGTACAGGAGCTTTTTGTTTTTGTTCGGTTTTGTCGAATGTAACATTCTCTAATTCTTTGCGATTTATTGGTAGAGATGCTTTTCGTGGATGCTATCTGGGCGACGTGGTATTGCCTCCGTCTGTACGCGTTCTGGAAAGTGGCGCCATGATTAATGCTAACGTAACAAGTATAACGTTAAATGATTCCATTGAAACGCTTGGGGAAGGGTGTTTGATGGGTAATCCATTTACCTCTTTGTATATTCCAGCCTCTGTTAAAGCTATTGCAAGCGGCTGGGGTGTTATCCCTTGTGCAAGTGTATCTACACTTACCTCAATAATAGTTGACCCCAACAATCCGTATTATGACAGCAGAGACAATTGCAATGCCATTATCACCAGCTATGGCGATTTGATACTGGGTTGCAGAAATACAGTTGTTCCTGACGGTGTTTTAAGAATTATCGGATGGCCATTATGGGATTGGGACTATACTTTCGACCAGCTAGCTTTACCCAGTTCAGTATTGTTTGTTGAATCATATGGGACACATATTAGAAAGGTAGTAATAAGTTCCCCAATTATAGGTTTTCGTTTTGATGGATTAATATTCGACACCATCCAGATTCTTACGGATACGCCACCAGCCTATATGGTTAATTGCATGGATGGTGTTAATTATTCAACGCCCATCATTGTACCCTGCAATTCATTGTCGGCATATCAAGCTTCAAATTTCTGGAGTCAATTCACCAACTTACACGAAATAGAAACTCCTCAAATCTCGGTAAATGCAGAGCATGGCACCGCTACTGTGATGACCTATCCTTCCTGCGGCAACGACACAGCCACCGTCAGTGCTACCACCACCGAGGAACACTATCACTTTGTCCGCTGGAGCGACGGCAGCACGCAAAACCCATACTCCCTAGTGCTGAACGGCAACACCACCCTCACCGCAATCTTCGCCATCGACAGTGTGTTGGTCAGAGCGACATCGGCTAACCCCACTAAAGGCACGGTAATGGGCGGCGGCGTGGTGCCTCTGGGCGGCACAACGACACTCACTGCCATTCCAACTGACGACAATATTTTCCTCTGCTGGAGCAACGGCGTTCGCAACAACCCCTACACCCTCACCGTCAACTCCGACACCACACTGCAGGCCATGTTCACCCTACCTGACACCCTCGTGGTATATGATACCGTCTACGTGCCAGTGCACGATACGACCTACGTGCCGGTACACGACACCACCATCGAGTATATCAACCACTACATCCACGACACCACCTTCGTCAACAACTACGTCCATGATACGATGATTCAGTACGTGAGCCAGTACATCCACGACACAACCTACATCAATAACTATGTGCACGACACGATGACGCAGTACGTCAACCAGTACGTTCACGACACCACCTTCATCAACAACTACATCCACGACACCGTCAGGATGACCACGCAGATGTTCGACACCACGATAGTGAATGTCTTCTACTTCGACACCGCCATCTACAACACCTACCACTTCGACACGCTTATCGTCAACAACCATTACTATGACACCGTCTATATCACCACTCATCACTACGACACCATCTACATCACCCAAGAGGGCATCGACGGTGTAGATGGCATCAACGCCAAAGTCTACTCCAGCAACGGTCAGGTGGTCGTTGAGGGTGCCGACGGCAATATGGTGACGCTGTACGATGTCACCGGCCGCATCCTCGCCACCAAGCAGGACTACGGCACGCCACTGCGCTTCGATGCTCCGGCCAGCGGTACCTATATGATTAAAATTGGCAACTATCAAGCAAGAAAGGTGGTGGTGATAAGATAAAAAGCCAAGATAATCAAATAGATATATCATTTTAAAATGGTTAGGCACCCCTTGCAAAAGGGGTGCTTTTTTGGTCTTTTGTATCTCACTGATACTTAACACCAACGCCTTACCAACTCCTACCCAACACCGTACCAACTCCTACCCAACTCCTACCATGATAGGAGATGATAGGGTGTTGGTAGGGTCTTCATAGGTACTTCACACCACTTTAACCCAAACTTTACCCCCTCCCCCTGCCCCCTCCCTGCAGGGAGGGGATGGTGAAGAGGTCTGTCCTGCAGGGAGAGGATGGTGAAGAGGTCTGTCCTGCAGGGAGGGGATGATGAGAAGGCCTGTTCTACTGGGAGGGGATGGTGAAGAGGCCTGTTCTACTGGGAGGGGATGACTGGCGAGGTCCGTACAAATGACTCGTAGAAATGGGCTGCGTAGCGTCCCCTCCCTGCAGGGAGGGGTGGCCCCGTCAGGGGTCGGGGTGGGGGTATTGAGCGGTTGATAATTTTTTTATAGAATAAATACATATAATAGCTGAAAAAAGTGTATATTTGCATTTTGATTCCGCAGGAATGATGCGGATAAATTGTTGATGTACATGGAGATTGACTACAGACACACGCTGCAATTCGCCGACGGATGGGACCCCGCGGCCCTGAGAGGGCTGCTGGCCGACGCCCGCCGCATCGTGCTTGTGGCCCACACCAACGCCGACGGCGACGCCGTGGGCTCCCTCACCGCCATGTACTCGCTGCTTCGCAGAGTGACCGAATCTTCCTGCCACTCAGCCACTCAGCCACTTAGTCACTCAGTCACCATCACCCCCCTGCTGCCGGACGGCTGTCCCGACGACCTGGCATGGCTTCCTCATACCGACCTCATCCTCAGCGGCAAAGCCGACGCCGACCGCTGTCGCAAGGCCATCGACGAGGCCGACCTGCTGGTGGCCATGGACCTCAACAACCTGGACCGCACAGGTGTGCTGGCCGAGGCCTTCAAGGCCTGCCGCGCCAAGCGCCTGCTCTTCGACCATCATATCGGCCCCGACCGCGAACGCTTCGACCTTGTGGTGTCGGACCCTGAGATTTCGAGCACCTGCGAACTGATCTACTGGGCCTTCCGCATAGCCTACGGCCACGAGGTGTTCGACACCGACGCCGCCACGAGCCTTTTCACGGGGCTCTGCACCGACACCGGCACCTTCAGCTACAGCAACCGGCAGGCCAGCCTCTACCTCGCCGCCGCCGAGCTGTCGCAGATGGGCATCGACCCCATGGCTATCAACCAGCAAATCAAGAACGTCTTCACCGAGCGCCGCCTGAAGTTTTTCGGCCACGCCATGAGCGAGCTGCTGACGGTATACCCCGAGCAGGGCACCGCCCTGATGGTCATCCGCCGCGAGGACATGGAGGCCTACGGCGTGGAGAGCGCCGAACTCACGGGTCTCATCAACGAGGTGATGAAGCTCCGCGACGTGGAATGCTCCATCCTGGTGCGCGAAGAGGACGACAAGGTGCGCCTCTCGCTGCGCTCGAAACACAGCACCGACGTCAACCACCTGGCCGGCGAGCTTTTCGATGGCGGCGGCCACACCCGCGCCGCCGGCGCCACCAGCCACCTGTCGCTGGCGGAGACCGTGAAGAAAGTCAAGCAACGTCTCAGCCTTCTCCCCACCCTGCTGCTCCTCGTTCTCAACATCACGCTTTTCGCCTCCTGCGGCGATGTGCCCGTGGTGGACCTGCAGCAGGACAAGGGCGACACGCTGAAGGAGCACATGATCAACTCGAACCGTATCAATGCCAGCCGCCAAGAGACTACTATCGAGGCTTATATATCCCGCCGCGGGTGGGAGATGACCTCCCTGGGCTCGGGCGTGCGTGTCATGGAGACCGAGCACGGCCACGGACCGCAGGTGAACTACGAAGACACCGTCACCCTCCGTTACAGCGTTGAGGCTCTGGAAGGTACGGTAATCTACGACAGTGTGGAGACCACCGTGGTGGCCGGTCGCATGGAGCCCGTGCCGGGACTCGACGCCGCAGTGCGCACCCTGCGCGAAGGCAGCCGCGCCAAAGTGATACTGCCCTCGGAACAGGCCTACGGCGTGCCGGGCGACGGCAACCGCATAGGTCACTCGATGGAGCTGCTGTTCGACGTCAAAATCTTAAAAGTGAGAAAATTAAAGTGATGAACGATGAGTGATGAATGATGAATAATGATGAATAAATAAACATACACTAATTAATAACATGAAAAAAAGTATCAAATTGGCCGCCCTGTTGGTGGCGGGAGTGGCGACGATGGTCGCCTGCAAACAAGGTGACAGCGCTAGCAAGAATGTCGACCAGAAGATGATCGACGCTGGCTACACCGCCTACTTCGAGAACGAGATTCCCACGGGTCTCTACTACAAGTTCGAGAAAGAAAACCCCACCGCACAGAAGGTGGAGGAGGGCGACATGATTGTCGGCGAGATGACGGTGAGATTCGACTCCGTCGAGCTGTTCAGCAACAAGGGACAGGTGGCCCGCATCGCCAAGGCTATCCCCAACTTCGAAATCAGAGTCGGCGCCGGCCTCACGCTGCTGCATGTGGGTGACATCGCCGTCTTCGCCATGGAGGCCGACACCGCCGCCAAATATGTCGGTGCCGAGCGCATGCCCGAGGGTTATGTCGAAGGCCAGGGCCAGAAGTTCTACTACGAGCTCAACGTGCAGGACATCGTGACCAAGGACGAACTTGCCGCCGAGCAGGACAACTACATCAAAGCCAGCGCCGAGCGCAAGAACGAGGAACCTGAGGCCATCGCCGAGTATGTGCAGGAGAACCACATCACCGCCAAGCCCACTGCAGACGGCCTCTACATCACCATCAAAAAGCGCGGCAACGGTCCGAAGGTGGCCATGGGCAAGACCGTGTCCATGAACTACACCGGCCGCCTGCTCGACGGCACGATGTTCGACAGCAGCGTCGAGGGCGACGCCCGCAGCGGCGAGATCTACAATCCGCAGCGCAAGTATGAGCCCCTGACCTATGTCGTGGGCAAGATGAGCCTCATCCCCGGCTGGGAGAAAGCCGTCATGGGCCAGCCCGAAGGCACCGTCCTCCAGGTGGTCATCCCCTCGGCTCTCGCCTATGGTCCCAAGGGTACCCCCGACGGCCGCATCCTCCCCTACTCTCCCCTCGTGTTCGACATCCAAATCGTCAGTGTGAAATGAAGAATATAGTCATTTTCGGAGCCCCCGGTGCCGGTAAAGGCACCCAGAGCGATTTCATCGTCGAGACCTACGGTCTCACCCATGTCTCCACCGGCGACCTGCTGCGCAAGGAGATTGCCGACCAGACCGAACTCGGCAAACGTATCAAAAGCATCATGGACAACGGCCAGCTGGTGAGCGACGACATCGTCGTCGAGATGATGGACAAAGCCATCGCCGCCGACACCAAAGGCATGCTCTTCGACGGCTTCCCCCGCACCGTGGCGCAGGCCGAGACCCTCGACAAGCTGCTGGCCAAGCACGGCCGCGAGCTCACTTGCATGGTGCAGCTCGAAGTGCCGAAGGACGAGCTGATGCGCCGTCTGCTGGAGCGCGCCAAGATTCAGGGCCGCGCCGACGACAACGAGGCCACCATCAACAACCGCCTGCAGGAGTATAACAACAAAACCAAGCCCGTGGCCGACTACTACGCCAAGCAGGGCAAGCAACGCGTCGTCGACGGCCTCGGCACCATCGAGGACATCGCCGCCCGCATCCGCCAGGCAATTGGATAAATATTTCCTAGGATTGCCTAGGAGGTCCTAGGCAATCCTATAATCAATCATCATCAATGACCTCGAACTTCGTAGACTATGTCAAGATCTTGGTGCGGAGCGGCAAGGGTGGCGCCGGTAGCGCCCACCTGCTGCGTGTCAAGTACAATGCCAAGGCGGGTCCCGACGGCGGCGACGGCGGCCGCGGTGGCCATGTCATCCTGCGCGGCACCACGCAGCGCTGGACACTGCTGCACTTGAAATACACCAAGCATGTCTTTGCCGAAGACGGCGAGCATGGCGGCGAGAACCTCTGCACCGGCCGCACCGGCCGCGACCAGATTCTCGAGGTGCCGCTGGGCTGCGTCTGCCGCGACGCCGAGACCGGCGAGGTGTTGGGCGAGGTGACCGAGGAAGGCCAGGAGCTCATCATCGCCAAGGGCGGCCGCGGAGGCTTGGGCAACGACCACTTCAAGAGCGCCACCAACCAGACACCGCGCTACGCCCAGCCCGGCGAACCCGCCGTGGAACGCTGGGTCATCATCGAGCTCAAGGTGCTGGCCGATGTGGGTCTTGTGGGCTTCCCCAATGCCGGAAAGAGCACTTTCCTCAGCGTCGTCAGCGCCGCCAAGCCCGAGATTGCCAACTACCCCTTCACCACCCTCGTGCCGAACCTGGGCATCGTGAAATACCGCGACGACCGCTCGTTCTGCATCGCCGACATCCCCGGCATCATCGAGGGTGCCGCCGAGGGCAAAGGACTGGGTCTGCGCTTCCTGCGTCACATCGAGCGCAACTCCATACTGCTCTTCATGGTCAGCTGCGAACAGCTGGAGATTGCCAAAGAGTACCATGTGCTGCTCGACGAGCTGAAGAAGTACAATCCCGAATTGCTCGACAAACAGCGTATCCTGGCCGTCACCAAGTGCGACATGATGGACGAAGAGATGCAGAAGCAGTTGAAACGCCACCTGCCCAAAGGCGTGGAGAGCATCTTCATCAGCGCCGTCAGCGGACAGAATATCCAAGAGCTGAAAGACCTAATCTACAAAAACCTGATAGGGAGTGAAAAGGAGTGAGAGGGAGTGAAAAGGAGTGAAATGACAAATGTTTGAGACTCTGAATAATATCGACACCGAGCTATTCTACCTCATCAACCATCACCATTGCACCGTGATGGACTACGTGATGTGGTTCTTCAGCAGCAAGTGGAGCTGGATGTTGGCCATGGTGCTGGCCTACCTCTTCACACTCCTCCGCCACCAGGAGGACCGCCGACTGTGGTGGCTGCCGATAGCGGCCATGGGTCTCTGCTTCCTCTTTGCCGACCAGACGTCGAACTGGATCAAGGACAGCGTCTGCCGCCTGCGCCCCTGCTGGGCCCTCGACGACGTAGTGATGTTCCACACCAAGAAAGGCGGACAATACGGCTTCGTCTCGTCGCATGCCGCCAACGCCTTCGCCCTGGTGGCCTTCTTCTGGTTCAGATACCGGAAGAAGAGCAAGACCAACTGGGTGGCAGTAGGCTTGCTGGCATGGGCGGTCATCACCTGCTACAGCCGCCCCTACCTGGGCAAGCACTACCCCGGCGATGTGGTCTGCGGCGCCCTGCTGGGCATCCTTATGGGCTACATGGTACACCTGATTGCCAGCTGGATAGAAAAAAAGTTGCAACAACGTGAAACAAAAAAATGAATCTTTCGTTATATAATACGTGCTTGCTTATTTCTATCCTTGTTGATAGAGAAAGAAATGTGTTATTTGAGCGCCATGTCGGCAACGACAGGGCGCTTGTTTTTATACCCCTAAACGTCGAACAATGACACTTCTGGATTTAATCATTGCCCTGCCGATAGGCATCCTGGTCTTCCTGGGATGGAAACGCGGCGTGGTGCGCGAAGCCGCCACCCTGGCGGGCGTGCTGATAGGCATCTGGACCGCCGTCAACTTCGCACAGCTGATAGCCTCGCTCCTGGGACTTACCGGCGAGAACGCCATACTGATAGCCTTCTTCGTCATCCTCATCGGCACGCTGGTACTGGCCTTTATGCTGGGCCGCATAGCCGAACGTGCGCTGAAGGCGGTAAAACTCAACCTCGTCAACAAGCTTGCCGGCGCCACACTGGGCATGGTGAAAGCCCTCTGCATACTCTCCGTGGTGCTCAACGGCATCATCATGCTCGACAAGAACGAGAGTTTCATCAGCGCCAGCGCCCGCGAGTCGAGCCTCCTCTACAAGCCTGTCTACGCCACGGGCAACAAGCTCACTTCGTCACTCAAGGAGTTCATCGAGGAGCACCAAGAGGTGACCGACAAAATCATCAAAAAAGAAACGGAGGAAGAATGATTCTAGCGCCGATGCAAGGACTGACCGAGGTGCTTTTCCGCCGAGTCTACGAGGAATGTTTCCCCGGCGCCATCGCATTGGCCATCACACCCTTTCTGTCGCTGACCCATAACCTCGAGAGTGCCCGCAGCGGCATCCGCACCTCGCTGCTCGACGACGTGCTGCCCGAGAACAACGAGGGTTCCATCCCCATCATCCCCCAAATCCTGGGCAAAGAGCCCAATGAATTCATCACTTTAGGTAACCGTCTCTATGAGCTGGGCTACAAAGAGATAAACTGGAACATGGGATGCCCCATGCGCAAGGTCGCCGCCAAGCACCGCGGCAGCGGCATACTGCCCTACCCCGACGAGGTTCGCGCCATCCTCGACAAAGTGATGCCCGAGCTGAAGCCCTCCCTGAGTGTCAAAGTCAGGCTGGGCCTGAAGGAGAAAGACGAGATCTTCCGGCTCATCCCCGTGCTGAACGACTACCCCCTTACCTCCGTCACCGTGCACCCACGGCTGGGACGCCAGCAGTATGGCGGCCATCCCGACCTCGACACCTTCGGACAGGTACTGCCACTACTGAAAGCCCCCGTCATCTACAACGGCGACATCGTCACCGCCGCCGACGCCCGCCATATCCACGAACGATTCCCACAAGTGGTCGACCTCATGATTGGCCGCGGCGTACTCTACAACCCTACCCTGCCAATGGAAATCGCTGGCGCTTCCCTCACTGACCAACGGTCTTCACTCGTGTCACATTTCATCCGCCGCATGATGGAGGAGATCAACGCCCGTGTACCCAACGAAGAGACACGCATCCACAAGATGAAAGAGTATTGGTGTCTCTTTTGGAAGTCGCTACCCATCAGTGAGATGCAAGCCCGTGCAGTGCTACGCGAGGAGAAATTGACAATTGTTGAAAAAATGATTTGCGATTTATTACAATAAAAGATGCTTTTTTACGTAATACCTTTAATGAATGTTATGCCAATACTGCGGATTTTGATGACCGCCGCACTCATAGCGGCGATAGCCTCCGGATGCTCGCAACCGCAAGAACTCAACGACTCGATGCCCGACAGCGTGAAGCTCGAGGCACTGGATATCAATATCGAGCGCAACCCCGACGACCACGAGTTGCTGGCGGCACGCGCCCGTGTGCTGCTGAACCTGGGACGTGTCAACGAGGCCGCCGCCGACATCGACAAGGCCCTCCGCCTGGCCCCCGAGACCGTCGAATATCTGCTCCTGAAGGCCGACATCTGCTTCCGCAACGGCGACGTCAAGGGTAGCTACAACGCCCTCGAACAGGCCGAAGCCCTCAATCCCGAGAGCCAAGAGGTGCAGCTGAAGCTGGGCGAAATCACCTACTACAACCACGACTACGACCGCGCGATGGCACATCTCACCAAAGTCACCGAGAAGGATGCCAACAACCGCACGGCCCTCTTCATGAAAGGCTTCATCTACAAGGAAAAGGGCGACACCGCCAATGCCGTGCAGCTGTTCCGCCGCGTGTGCGACAAGTTCCCCGACTATGCCCCCTCGTTCGAGCAGCTGGGCGTGCTATATGCCGAGTTGGGCGACAACATGGCCTTGGAGTATCTCGGCACCGCCTTGCAGCTGGAGCCCAACAATACGAACGTGATGTACGCCCTCGCGCTCTTCTACCAAGACCATGACGACATGGAGAAGGCCGAGTCGCTCTATCGTCAGATACTGGACCTGAAGCCGGAGAGTGCCGACGCATGGCACAACATGGGATGGATAGAACTCTTCTTCTACCATAACCTCGACCGTGCCATCGAGTTCTTCACCAAAGCCATCGAGGCCAACAGCGGATATATCGAGGCCTACGCCAACCGCGGCATCGCCTATGAGAACAAGGGCGACCGCCAGAAGGCCAAAGCCGACTTCGAGGCGGCCCTCAGCCTCAATGCCGCCTACCAGCCCGCCGTCGAAGGCATGAAACGTGTAAAATAACATCAACTAAAACAATATAGCATTCAAACAATCAAACAATAATACCATGAGTACATTAAAAGGACGCAACCTGATTTCCATCACCGACTTCTCCAAGGAGGAGTACATCCAGGTGCTGGACATCGCCGAAGGATTCGAGAAGAATCCCAAACAGAAAATCCTGAGCGACAAAGTGGTGGCCACACTCTTCTTCGAGCCTTCCACCCGTACCCGTCTGAGCTTCGAGAGCGCCGCCAACCAACTGGGTGCACGCATCATCGGCTTCTCCGACCCGGGTGGCACGAGCGTCCAGAAAGGCGAGAGCCTGCACGACACCATCGTGATGGTGAGCTCGTACAGTGACCTCATCGTCATGCGCAACCCCAAAGAGGGTTCGTCGCGCTACGCCTCCGAGGTGGCCTCGGTGCCCGTCATCAACGCCGGCGACGGCGCCAACCAGCACCCCACCCAGTGCATGCTCGACCTCTACAGCATCCGCAAGACCCAGGGAACGCTGGAGAACCTGCAGATTGCCTGCGTGGGCGACCTAAAATACGGACGCACCGTGCACAGCCTCGTCCAGGCCATGTGCAACTTCAACGCCACATTCCACCTTGTCTCGCCGCAGGAGCTGAAACTCCCCAGCAGCGTGAAGATGAGCATCAAGAACGCCGGCCTGAAGTACTACCAATATACCGACCTCAAGGACGTCATCTCGACAGCCGACATCATCTACATGACCCGCGTGCAGCGCGAGCGCTTCCCGGATCCCATGGAGTACGAGCGCGTCAAAGACAGCTGCATCCTCAGCGCCGACATGCTGAAGGGCTGCAAGGAGAATATGCGTGTGCTCCATCCCCTGCCCCGCGTCAACGAGATTACCACCGACGTCGACGCAACGCCCTATGCCTACTACTTCCAGCAGGCTCAGAACGGCGTCTACGTCCGTCAGGCTCTTATGGCGGCCATCCTCGGCGTCAGATAATAATATGTTAAAAGGGTTATAAAGGTTCGCTTCGCTTAAAAGGTAAAAAGGGTCTAGCTACGACCTGTCACCTCTAAAACCTTTAAACCCCCTAAAAACTTTTAAACTTAATACAATGGAAAGCAAGAAAGAAATGGTCGTCAGCGCCATTGAGAACGGCACCGCCATCGACCACATCCCCACCGAATCGGTCTATCAGGTCATCCGCATCCTTGGCCTGGAGAAATATAAAGACGAAGTACTCATCGGCAACTACCTCGACAGCGCCAAGCTGGGCAAGAAAGGTATCGTCAAAATCAAAAACAAGCACTTCTCCGTCGAGGAGGTCAGCAAGATTGCCCTCGTGGCACCCTTCGCCACCATCATCGACATCGAGGACTATAAGGTGGTGAAGAAGTTCAACGCCGAGATTCCCGACCATATCGAGAACTTCGTGCGCTGCGCCAACCCCAAGTGCATCACCAACGCCGAGGTGGTACCCACCAAGTTCGACGTGGTCGACAAGGAGAACCTGAAGCTCCGCTGCCACTACTGCGAGAAGTTCACCACCAAGGAAACGATGAAATTCTGCGAATAATGAAGCGTTATTACATCGCATTGTCCATTCTGACACTGCTGTTGCTGGCAGCGAGCATCGCCGTACGGCTGTTCGACGCCCCGCAGTTCCACCTCTTCATGCCGTTGCTGGCAGTCTACTTCGGCGTCGTGGCCGGAGTCCAGCATTTTGTGGTGGTGAAGAACATGAAGAAATCGCCCCGTCAGTTCGTCCAGTATTTCATGGGAGCCACGGTAGCAACACTGCTGCTCCACCTGGTGGTCTTTGCCGCCTACCTGTTCACTCATCCCCATCAGGCAAAAGCCTTCGCCATCACCTTCTGCATCGGCTTCGCCGCCTTACTGGTTTTCGAGACCGTAGCCTTGGTGATTTTCGTCAACCGGCAGAGAAAGAACAGTCAACAGTAGCAAGGGACAACCCCTTTAAAAAAAAATATGCCCACGGTACAAGCCGTGGGCATTTTTTTTTGTCTCATGAATAACAACACTGAGGAATGATCAAACTGCACCGGCCAAACAGACCGTCATGTCGTCAGGATTGAGCAATCGCTGCGCCAGTTCCCGTAGCTGCTCGGCGGTTGTCTCGTTCAGGGCCGTGCGCAGGTTCTCGGTAAACTGCTCCGTGATATCGGTGCCCAGCATGTCGCAGAAACGTGCCGACCGCTCGAAGATGCCGTCGACCGAACGGATGAAGTCGCCAGCCAGCACCACCTTCACTAGGTTCAGTTCCTCCTCACCCACAGGTTTCTCGGCCAGACGGCGCAGTTCATGGATTATCTCCTGCTCGGCCTCCTTGGCCACGCTGCCCGCCACATCGGCGGTGATATAGAACACTATCACGCCGCGGTAGAGCTGTGTGCGGGCGTAGATGCCATAGGTATAACCCTTGTCCTCGCGAAGGTTCTGCATCAGGCGCGAGCCGAAATAGCCGCCCAGCAGGGTGGTGAGAATCATGAATCGGGCATAGTCGGCCGATTCCCACGCCAGCGGCAGCACACGCCCCACACGGACCGTGGTCTGCACCGACCCGGAGACAGGTTTTACGATATGCGACTCGGCAGCAGGATGGCAGAGCGACTGGGATGGCGAGAAGACCATGTGGGGCACCTCCTCCGACGGACATTCGTGTCCGAAACGTTCGTCGAGTGCCGCCAGCAGCCTGTCGTCAACCTTACCGCTAACCACTATCGTCATGTCACCTACGCGGTGATAGCGGTCGTAGAAAGCCTTCACCGACTCACGTGTCAGCAGGTCGACATCCGGCACATCGGCATAGCGTCCCAACGGATGCTCCCGGCCGAACAAAGACTCGTAAAAAAGCCTCCGTGCCACCTCATGCGACTTCTGCCGCAACGCCATCAGTTCCTGACGGCGCTTGTTCTTGAAAACCTCAAGCTCCCCTTGCGGGAACGACGGCCTGTGCACCAAGTCGTCCACCACCGGCAGCAGGTCGTCGAGGTGACGATGCAGCGTGTAGAAACTCGTCGAACAGCGCAGCGCGTCGGCATTGCTGTCGACGATGATGCCGCGGTAGTCGAGAAACTCCGACAGCTGCGCAGCATCCATGGCCTCGCTGGCGGTGACATAGAGCCTGTTGGCGGCGCCGGCCGACAGTTTCAGCGTCTGATAGGCCGTACCGGCTTCAAACAACAGGTCCAGCTTCACCAACTCGGTAGACGAGGGGAAAGCATAGAGCTTGCGGCCGTTAGAAAGACGGTGCTCCTCGGGAAGGAGTGTCGATATGGCAGGAATTTCAATCATCTGGTATTCGTTAATAGTTAGAAGAGGACGGTCAGTTTGAGATTCAGCTGACGGGCGGTGAGGTAGTTGGGCACACGCCGCGGGATGTTGTCGATGTCCGTCACCCAGAGGTATGACACCACATTGCGGAAGTTGAAAAGGTTGAACACCTCAAGACTTATCTGTATGTCCTCAATCTTGCGGAAGATGGGCTTGTGCTTCAGCTTCTCGAACTGCGACAGGCGCACGGTGTTGCCCCAGTCGACGCGGTAGTACGACGGCAGTCTCAGCTGGTCGCCGCCGTTGGTGCCATAAGGCGACGAGATGGGAGTACCCGTGGCAAAGACCAGGTTGAGGCTCATGCGCCACCACGGCATATCCGGCACGTTGTCCTGCAGGAAAACCTTGAACGACACACGCTGGTCGGTGGGGCGGTCGAGCCATCCGTAGCCATCACCCTCGATGTCCTCCTGGGTCTTCATGATGGAGAGGCTGGCCCACGACTCAAGACCCTCTATCAGCTCGGCGTTGAGCCTGAGGCTGAGTCCTGCGGCATACCCCACGGCCGTCTTGTCGGGCATATAGCGTATGCGCAGATTGTCGACGACATAAGGGATAAGGTTGGACAGGTGTTTGTAGTAGAGGTCGGCGGTGAGTGTGCAGGGCTTGTCCCACAGGCGGAAGCGCCAGTCGGTGGTACCCGACACCTGCCACGAGCGCTGCGGCTCCACGTTGGGCGTCAGCTGGCCATCCATTCCGCGGTACTCGCGGTAGAAGGGCGACTGGCAGTACATGCCGGCCGCCAGGCGGAACAGCAGGTCGGCTTCGACGGCAGGCTTGTAGTTCACGCTGCCACGCGGACTGACCATCCACTCCGGACCGACGTCCGAGCGCACACCGTTGCTCTCCATGTGGCTGCCATAGACATGGCCACGCACGCCCAAAAGCACCTTTATGTCGTCGCCCCGGCGCGTATGGAAGTTCAACTCGCGCTGCAGATAAGCCGCCGCACGCCAGGTCCTCATGTCACTGTTGGAACGTACAAACTGCTGCAGTATCGGGCTGACCGGCATATTGGTGCTGTCGCCCAACGGAAGGATGACTGACGGCAGCGAGTAGCCCGACGAGTCGACCCATTTCCATTCGCGCAGATGGTCGCTGATGTCCTCCATCTGTACCTTGATACCCATATCCCAACTGCCCAGCTGCGCATAGCGGCTGGCCTTGAGGTCGAGCGTGACGATGTCGGTAGAGAGGCGGTTGCGGGCATGCTCGAGGAAGGTGCCCACGCCGAAGTCGGCGGTATCATTGGACGACGCGCCCTGCGAGATCTGCCTCAGCCAGTACTGGCTCTGGATGTCGTAGCGTTCGCCCTCGTTGATGTGCTGCACGGCGACATGGCCCTTCACGCGCCAGTCTTCGTTGGGGCGCCAGTCGGCCGACAGGGCGCCGAGCAGCGTGTTGTAGCGGTCCTGCTCCTGACCGTCGAAATAAATGTCTATCTCCATGCCCGGCTGCAAGGCGCTGCCGAAGGCTGTGGTCTGGCTCTCGGGCACCAGGCCGTAGACATTGTTCGTCCACACCGCCAGCACACCCAGGTCGAGCTTCTCGTTGACCTTATAGCCCAGCAGGGCCTGCATGTCGGTATAGGCGGTGGTATAGCTACCCTTGGTGTCGAGGCTGCTCAGCAGGTACTGGTTGCTGTGGCGACGGAACCCCACGCTGTACGACAGCTTCTCCCCTGCCCTGCCCTGCAGGGTGGCCGAGGCGCCAAGCAGGCTGGCGCTGACCTTGCCGGAAAAGACGGAGTCCGTCCGCCGACGGTAGATGATGTCGAGCACCGACGACAGTTTGTCTCCGTAGACGGCATCGAAACCGCCAGGCGAGAACTGGATATAATCCACCATGTCGGGGTTGATGATGCTCATGCCCTCCTGCTGGCCGCTGCGGATCAGCATCGGACGGAAGACCTCCACATCGTTAATATAGACGAGGTTCTCGTCGAACGAGCCACCACGCACCGAGTACTGGCTCGAGAGTTCGTTGTTCGACTGCACGTCGGGCAGCATCTTG
The DNA here is from genome assembly GCA_902774395.1 of uncultured Bacteroidota bacterium. GTDB lineage: Bacteria > Bacteroidota > Bacteroidia > Bacteroidales > P3 > Colimorpha. The sequence goes on along the minus strand of CACYIK010000001.1, from coordinate 74,516 downwards.
AGCACGGCCTCGACACCGCCCGTCGGGCCTACCGCCACATCCAGCTTCTCGGTCTCTATCTTGGTGAAGGTGCTCTGACGGTTCTTCTCGTCACTCACCTCGATGGTCTGTATCTGCGTGGCCATGGGCTTGAGCTGCACGTCGAGCTCCGTGCGGCCGCGGCGCGCCACACGGCGATGCTCGGCCTCGTAACCCGTGAACGAGAAACGCACCGTCACGCTGTCGCCCTTTCCCAACTCCAGGCGGTAGTAGCCTTTCGCATTGGTGACGGCACCCGTGCTGTTGCCCGGCACACCCACATTCACATACTCCAGCGGCGCCCCGCTCTTGGCGTCGGTCACCACTCCTTCCACCACTCCCTGCGCACCGGCCTCCAGCCACTGGCCACCGGCCACGAGCAACACAATATATAGGAAAAGACGTTTCATTGCCTTAATAACAATGAAACGTCTTTTTTATTGTGTCCTCTTCGGACAAATATCATTGATGCATCAACGCATCATACATTCATTACTGCTGCTTGGCGATCTGCTCGCGACGAGCCTTGATGGCCCGTGCCTCGTTCAGCATATCCACCTTGGTATAGGCTTTCTCCAGAGCGCCGAGGGCGTTGAAGAGGTTGACGCGCATGGCGGCCTTGGCGTTCTCGTCGGTCATGTTGTCGATGAAAGTCACAGACTTCTCCAAGTAGGTGATCGACTGACGATACAGTTCCTTGGCCTCGGACTCCAGCTTTTCGATGAGGGCCTGATTCTCCTCGTCGAAGACATCGAGCTTGCTGGCGGCAAGGGTCTTGTCAATAGCGCGGTTGTAGTACATGCCACCCAGACCGAAGTTGGCCTCGAACTGGTTGGGCTTGAGGGTGAGGCTCTCATTGTACTTGGCGATAGCGCCATCGTAGTCACCACTGTTCTCCAACACCTGGGCGGAAAGCACCAGCACCAGAGGATAGAGGTCGACCGAGTCCTTGGTCATCTCGCCCACGATGTTCAGCTGTTCCTTGCTCTTCTCCACATTATTGTCGAGCAGGTAACCCTCGGCGAGCAGCAAGAAGGCCTTGTAGTCGTTCTTGCAGTTCTTGGTGTAGCGCGTGGCCACCTTCATGGCGTTGGCGTTGTCACCCTTGGCCTTGTAGATGTTGAAGAGCGAAGTGTACACATAGTTGATGTTGGTACGCTTGTTGGTCATCTGGTTGAAGTACTTCAACACATTGGCGGTGTCCTGCGTGGCCACCGAGCTCAGACCGGCGATGTACATGGCGTTCGTGGCGAAGTTGCTCTTGCCCGACTCGTTGAAGGCGGTCATCGACTTGTCGGCAATCTCGATAGCTTTGGCATAGTCCTTGGCCTTGTAGGCGGCCTCAGCCTGGTTGTAGTACTCCTGGCCAACGAAGCTGAACACCTCGTTCACCTGCTGGGCGAACTCCGACTTGCTGTCGAGACGCTTGCACTCTCTGGCGGCGGTGTAGGCCTGCTCGGCCCAGTCGGGAGCCAGGTTGGGGTATTTAGGCTTCTTGCTCTGGGCGTCGCCACCGATACGGCTATAGATGAGGGCCTTGTAGCACCACGTCTTGGCGTCGTCCTTAGTGTCCTCATGCAGACAGGCGGCGTCGATCTCAGCCTTTGCCTTGTTGAGGTAGTTCTTTCTCATGTCCTGAAATGCGCTCGACACATTCAGCGACTGGGCGCTGGCGGCCAGGGCGAAAGCCGCGAAAGCGGCGGTCATGACAAACTTTTTCATTTTCATTTTGTTTATTTTAAGGTTTATTTAATTCTTTTATCCTTTATCCGTTCGTTAACCATTAATCATTAACCATTAATCGTTAACCGTTACTTACTCTTTAGTATCGTTTTCTTCGGAATTATTGCTCTCGGGAGTCAAATTCTCCGAATTCTCCGACACCTCAGTGTTCTCCGCATTCTCCGAAGTCTCCTGGTTCTCTTCCTCATTGTCTGTCGGAACCTTGGTGATGGAGGCGATAAAGTTCTTGCCGCGGAGGTCGATGAGTTTCACGCCCTGCGTGGCACGTCCGAGGACGCGCAGGTCGGCCACCTTCATGCGGATGGTGATGCCCGAGCGGGTGATGATCATCAGGTCGTGGTCCTCGGTGACGTTGGTCACGGCCACCAGCGGACCGGTCTTCTCGGTAATCTGCATGGCCTTGACGCCCTTGCCACCGCGGTGCACGGTGGCGCGGTAGTCCTTCAGGCTCGAACGCTTGCCGTAGCCGTGCTCGGTGACCACCAGCAGGTTCTCCTCCTCGCTGGGCAGACACAGCATCTCGATGGCGGCATCGTCGTCGCCGTCGAGCTCCATGCCCTTGACGCCGCTGGCGCCACGGCCCATCGAGCGGAACTCCTTCTCGGGGCAGATCACCACCTTGCCCTTCTTCGAGGCGATGAGCATGTAGCTCTCGCCGTCGGTGAGGCAGGCCGTCAGCAACTCGTCGCCCTCGCGGATACCCACGGCGATGATGCCGTTGGTGCGCGGACGCGAGTAGGCCTCCAGCGAGGTCTTCTTCACGATGCCGTTCTTCGTACAGAGCACGATATAGTGGTTGCCCACATACTCGCTGTCGCTCAAGGTCTCCACGTTGACATAGGCCTTCACCTTGTCGTCGGGCTCGATATTGATGCAGTTCAGGATGGGACGTCCCTTGGTGTTCTTCTCGCCCTCGGGCACCTCGAAGGCGCGCATCCAGTAGCAGCGGCCCTTCTCGGTGAAGAACAGCAGGTAGTTGTGGTTGGTGCAGGTGAAGATATGCTCCACGAAGTCCTCGCTACGCACGGCGCTGCCCTTCGAGCCCACGCCACCGCGGCTCTGGGCGCGGTATTCGGTGAGCGGGGTGCGCTTGATGTAGCCCATGTGCGAGATGGTGATGACCACCTGCTCGTCGGGGATGGTGTCCTCGATGCGGAAGTTGGCGGCATCATACTTGATGATGGTGCGGCGCTCGTCGCCGTACTTCTCCTTCAGTTCGGCCAACTCGCCCTTGATGACCTCCATCAGCACGTCGTGGTTGCCGAGAATCTCCTTGCAGCGCTCGATGAAGCGCATCTTCTCGTCATACTCGTCCTGCAGCTTCTGGTGCTGCAAGCCGGTGAGCTGTGCCAGACGCATGTCGACGATGGCGCGGGCCTGCAGGTCGCTGAACTGGTACTTGTCCATCAGTCCCTGACGGGCCTCGTCGGGAGTCTTGCTGGCACGGATCAGGGCCACAATCTCGTCGATGATGTCGATGGCGCGCAACAGACCCTCCAGGATGTGGGCACGTTTCATGGCCTCGTCCATCTCGAACTGCGTGCGGCGTGTCACCACATCCTCGCGGTGCTCCACGAAGTACTGGATGAGCTGCTTGAGGTTCAGCAGCTGCGGACGACCATGCACCAGGGCGATGTTGTTCACCGGGAAGCTGCTCTGTAACTCGGTGAGCTGGAACAGCTTGTTCAATATCACGTTGGGCACCACATCGTGGCGCAGCATGTACACCACACGGATACCGTCCTTGTCGCTCTCGTCGCGGATATCGGTGATACCCTCGATTTTGCCGGACTTCACCAGCTCGGCGGTCTTCTTGATCATCTCGGCCTTGTTCACGCCGTAGGGGATGGTCGAAGCCACAATCATATTGCGGCCCTTGGCGTCCTCCTCAATCTCGGTGATGGCACGGATGATGATGCTGCCGCGGCCGGTGGTGTAAGCCTCGCGCACGCCGTTGTAGCCATAGATGATGCCACCCAGCGGGAAGTCGGGAGCCTTCACATACTGCATCAGCTCCTCGATGGTGATGTCGCGGTTGTCGATGAACGCCATGCAGCCGTCGAGCACCTCGCGCAGGTTGTGCGTCGGCATATTGGTGGCCATACCCACGGCGATACCGTTGGAGCCGTTGATGAGCAGGTTCGGCAACTTGGCGGGCAGCACACTGGGCTCCTCACCCTCGTTGTCGTAGGTGGGCACCATATCGACGGTATTCTTGTCGATATCGGCCACCAGCTCGTTGGAAATCTGCTTCAGGCGAGCCTCGGTGTAACGCATGGCTGCCGGCGAGTCGCCGTCGATGGAGCCGAAGTTACCCTGGCCGTCCACCAGCGTGTAGCGCATCGACCAATCCTGGGCCAGACGCACCAACGCGCCATAGATACTCGAGTCACCGTGGGGATGGTATTTACCCATCACGTCACCCACGATGCGGGCGCTCTTCTTCGTAGGAGTGTTGTAGAGAATGCCGTTCTCGTTCATCGAGTAGAGGATGCGGCGGTGCACCGGCTTGAAGCCGTCGCGCACATCCGGCAGTGCCCTCGCCACGATGACCGACATGGCATAGTCGATATAGGCAGTCTTCATCGTCTGCTCAATATCGACCCGTTTGATTCTTTCGTTTTCAATAGCCATCGGTAGTCTATTATTATATTATATTATTGTATACTAATTTATTAACCCCACACCAAACCCTCGCACTAAAAAACAAAAATACAATTTTTTTTCGACATACCGAAAAGAAAACTGCTTTTTTATCAACAAAAACTCCAAACAAAATGCCCTCTGAGAAAAATATTTTTTGCAACCCGAAAGTTGTTTCTATTTTTTATAATCGATATTAACTTAACGCACATTAAGTTAATATCCATTATTTAAGATTCAAATCACCGAAAAGATTATATTTTTTTGTAAAGTACATCTTTAGATACCGGGAATGTCCGAATACAAAAAAGGGACGGCCCGTACAAGGCCATCCCGCTTCACATTAAAAAATAGGGTTTTATGAAAAACCTTTATCGCTAATTATTTCAAGAAACCATATTGGTAAACTTTGGGCTCGATATGAGCAGCTAGTTGGCGCATCGCTTGTCGTAAGTTATTATTCAAAGTTGTATACTGAGCATCCATACTATCAGTATTCATCTGCTCTTTACCGCTCTTAGTCGTTTTGATTCCTTGGAAGTGGAGCCTTATATCGTAGTAGCTGGCATTGGGATTTGCGCCTGGCTGCTGGTGATAATAGTTCCATAGGTTTCGCGCTGCGGCCAGTGCGGTTTCGGCCTCATGCGAAAGGTAGTCAAGATGACGGTAAACTCCTGCTTGTCCCTGTTCGGGCTGGCCGGAGAATAGGTCGGTCTGCATTGCTTGTTGGGTGACTGTATGGGTATTGTTGAGGTAGTCACTCATAAAATGACTGGTAAAGTTGTCCTTTGCCCCCACCTCCTGTTCGGTAAATGGTATCCAGTGGTTTGTGCCGTGGGCGAGGCTGATGTTGTTGCCAAACAGTGCATATACTAGGCAATCTGTTTGAAACTCATAGTCATTCTGCCAACCATCATTTGGATAAAGGAATTGGTCTCGGTCGTTATACCATGTCTCGTCTACAACGTGCCGGATAGCCCAATAGATGCACATCGGCACAATGTTCTTTTCAGTGATTGTTGTGTATAGCTTCTTCTTGATGTCGTTTGGAGAAAGTCTGTTTGCAATAAAGATACAGTTGTTATGCTGCATATCTGTTCCCACCATACACAAATATCCTATTGGATGGCTGGTTTTGTCATAGAATTGGCGCAGCCATTCTATAACTAGTTTTTCGTTGTCATAGCAAACAATATCTTTCTCTCCAATTGCCTCCCCATCATATACATACAAAGTTGTTTTTGTTCCTGCAAATTGCTCAGGGATACCAAGATGCCAAATGAAGAAGCCTATCGGGAATTTGCCTTTTACATTGTCAAAAGTGGATGCGGGCACCAAAAAATTTCGACCTAGCCGCGCTTTGAATGCTTTTCTAAACTCGCGGAAGTTTGACGCTTGCAGAATTTTCAAGGTTGAAAATTCTGCAAGCGTTACTGATGGGAGCTCACGATAGATGCGGTAGAAAAACAATGCGAACAACTCTCTTGCTGCTGTCTTTATCTCTCCAAAGTATTTGTTATACGTGGCTTTCTCTTTAGTAATATTAGGCCGATTCTCTCCTGTATTGCTTCTTTGCTGTGCATTGCTGGCTTCTGCGTACGGCGGGTTAATATACACTATTAGTCGTTTGCGTTCCTCGGGGTCTTCAATGACGGCACGAAGGCTTTCGGGCAAATCTTTGAAATCATCGTTAAGAAAATCAAACTGGAAGATGTGCTTTTCCAGCAAGTTCAACTCGCCATCAGCAGCACGATTTTTCATCACTTGCACATCTCCGTGGTCGAGAGTCGAAGCCCATACACGGTAAGGCTCGGTGAGGCCAAAAAGCAGGTTGCCCGTACCGGCACAACAATCCCACACATAGTATTGCTGCTGCCAGTCTTCGCCCAACTCGTCGGCGAGGTAACGCTGCGAGAGTTCCACCCACTGGGGAGGGGTAAAGAATGCCCCTTGGTACTGCCGCAGGTCGTGAGGGATAAGCAAGTCGCGACGCTCCAGGATGATGTCGATGGCTTCCTGTCGTGGAGGACGCTTGTATATATTCCAGAAAGCGCGGTAGGCTTTCATCCCGTCGGTGAAGGTACATTCGCTGAAGAGTACCTTGCCGCTCTGCATTATCTGTTCAAGTATTTTGTATTCATCGCCCCGAAGTACAACGGCGAGGTCTGATCGAAGCGTGTAGTCACCACGCGAAATGAGGTCGGCGAAGAAGAAATCTGCCACACGGGTGGCAGGAATATCGCTCCAATCTGCGTCAATAGTGGGCTTCACCTCTTCCACCCAACGCTGGAAGACGAAAAGGTAGTTATTGCGAGTGATGGCCACACCGTCGGTCTTACGACCGTCGCGGAAGTTCTTTTTAATGAACTGATGTAGGGCTTTCTCATCTTTTTTGAGGCTGAAGGTGGCGATATGCTCATGCAACGTGCCTTCGAGCATTGACTTCAACTGCTTAAACTCCTTTGTCTGGTGATTGCTTGGAGTGACATTCCAATTAAAGTCGTTCTGGTAGAAAATGCTCACAACGTGGTGAAACTCGATAAAAGCAATCTTCTCTGCGTCGAAAGCTCCGAGGAACATCGGCGGCATATGCTTCTCGTGAGTATGTGCCTTTCCGATGGTGATAATAAGTTGAATAAAGGAGTCAACGATGCTGTGAGAGGAACCTTTCTTAGCCTCGGCCCAAAGGAACCACTCTCGCTCAAACAGTTCCGTCTGCGTGGGGTCGTCACGACGCGAGGTGACGGCGAAATCAACATCGCCGAGAATCGGGGTGGCGTCGTATGCAGAGAAAAAACGATCACGCAGGGCATTCTTTATCTCTTCTTCTCGTATAGTGGCAATTGGTTCCATTGCTTTTCTTGTATTCATATAGCATAAAAAAAGAATCCGTGAGACATCTCTGTTCCATCGGAGGCTCTGGTAAACCCTTAGTACAAACAAGAAAAGCTCACGGAAATCCGTGAGCGCTTTCCTTCTCTTGTGTACTAATTGTGAAATTTACCAGATTTCCCGATAGCTAAGAAAAGCGAAAACGCTTTAATATGTCTTTTTATCTAATCTGTTGTTTTATGCCATATATTGTTATTTTTGAATACGAATTTTGTGCGATATATTTACGATATCAGCTTCTACCTCTCAACCTCGCGCAACAAAAAATCCTGTAAAATTTTCTTGTCTGGCAATGCAAGCATATAGGTAGAAACAAATAATTGGTTGTCCATACCAGCAAGGGCATACTCCACCATCTTCTTACCTTTTCGCGTACAGAGCAAAATGCCTATCGGTGGATTGTCGCCCTCGTTCATCTCATTTTCCCTAAAGTATGATACATAAGCGTTAAGTTGGCTTAGATCGGCATGTCGGAACTCGTCGTCTTTCAGTTCTATAATCACATTACAATGCAGGATGCGGTTATAGAACACCAAGTCGGCATAATAATATTCATCGTCGATAATCATGCGCTTCTGCCTTTTTTCAAAACAGAACCCTTTGCCTAGCTCAAGAAGGAAATCTTGCAGATGAGAGATAAGGGCGTTCTCCAAATCGTTTTCCGTGAAAGTCTCAGGACGCAGGCCGAGAAACTCGAATGAAAATGGTTCTTTTATCGACAATGCCGGGGTGATACCCATCTCGGTACGTTGCAGCAATAGTTCCGGATTCTTGCTTACCCCAGCACGAAAATACAGGTTGGTGGATATCTGACGACGCAGTTCCGTGACGCTCCAACAACAACGTATGCATTCCGTCTCGTAGAAGAATCGAGCAGACGGGTTATCAACAGTCAGAATTTCCCTAATATGGGAAAAAGAGAGTTGCGTAATTATTATTTCAGCAGGAGTGACAAATTTGTCTGATGTCGCCGGACTTTTTTTGAATTTGTGCGACGCCATCGCACTTTTTTGCGAGAAAAGGTGCGATGCCGTCGCACTTTTCCCTCCTAGATACTCTTTTATCTGCGGATAATTAATATAGAATGATCGAGATACCTTTAAAAGAGTTTCGTTGATACCTCGTTTGTTGACACTCTCGGCTAAACGTTTGAGCAGACGGTCACCATACTTGGCTCTGTCACTCCCATGCTGCTCATATTCCACAATATAGTAACCAATAACATAATTTCTAACCGTGGAGAAACGATTTATGGCTTTGACAGCTGAACTATACGCAGATTCGTGAAGCCGCAAAACAACATCAGACAGATAATCGAACGAAAAGGATGTCTCTTCGTTCCAATTCTTCGGCAAATTATATTTCACCGCTATTTCATTATTTTTTATGTTGTCGTTATCTGCCATACACACAAAGAGCGCTTTCTTATTGCTCCCTTTTAATTTCTGGTTTTATGTTGTTTCTTTTACTAATTTTTTTCTGTTTTCACGGTGCAAAGATACACATTTTATTTTGAATTCTACAAAAAATAATAGTGCAAAGATGCGAAAAAAATGAAAATATCCAAAAAATATCGTTCAACGCCTCATCTTCACCCTACGAACGACCTACCATCGCCCTATCAAGTCCTACCACGGTAGGAGTTGATAGGTGTTTTTTACGGTTTTAACATTTTTTTACTTGACGGTAACACGGTTTGGGGTTATATTATATAGCGACATTAGGGAGCTTAAAGACCTTAAGGTCCTTAAAGTCCCAAAATTCTTAATTTTTAATTTTTAATTCTTAATTCAAAAGTTATGGCAAAGCAACGTTATGGAATCAACGACGGGTACCGCGGAACGGTGGGTACCGTCATCGGGTATATGTGGCGCGGCAGATGGTGCCTGCGGGCACGGCCGCGCAGCGTGCGCAATCCGCGCACCGAGAAACAGCAGCACAACCGCGAGCTTTTCAAGCAGATGGTCTTCCTGGCGTCGGCCTTCAAGCAGGCGCTGCGCAAGGGCATGCACCACGTGGCACTGGCAGAGCATCTGACGGAGTGCAACCTCTTCGTGAAGAGGAACAAGGAGTGCTTCGCACTATCTCAGGAAGGAAAAATGGACGTGAAGTGGGAGCAGCTGATTATCAGCGAGGGGGAGCTAGCGACGCCGATCTTTATAGCCCCCACCCCCACCCCTCCCTGCAGGGAGGGGATGGCTACGCAGGCTGAAAGGACGACCTTGCAGAACGACAACGTGATGCGGCAGCCCGTCCCCTCCCTGGAGGGAGGGGTGGCGCAAGGCGCCGGGGTGGGGGCTACAATGACGTTCTCATTCCTTCCCCACGCCGAAGGCGAACGAGCCTGCGGCGACGACGAGGTGTACCTGTGGGCCTTCTGTCCCGAGGCCGGCGAGGGGGTGCTGTCGATGCCGGCCACACGCCGCAGCAAGAGCGTAAGAATCACTCTCCCTGAGCGTTGGCAGGGCATGGCGGTGCACCTCTACGGCTTCGTCACAGACTACAAGGGCCGCGCCTCGGAGACAGTGTATATCGGGGCACTGGAGCCGGAGGAGCAGTCCCTAAGCGCTAATTCACAAACCGTTGTTGAAAAGAAACGTTGGCACAGAAGTTGCAATAGAAATATTTGTAGTACTTTTGCAAAATCAAATAATAGACAATTATACCTTCTTTATGGAAGCCAACTTGAGTGAAAATACAAAGAAAGCCATCGCTTTCAGCCGCGACGAAGCCATCCGATTGAAAAACGGTGGCATCGGTGTGGAGCACCTCTTCCTCGGCATGGCACGCCTGCCGCAGTGCTCGGCCATCACCATGCTTGCCACGCTGGGCGTGGACACCGGCGCCTTCCGCGAGCGCATCGAGAGCCAGGTGTCGCAGGCCCAGGCCGACATCCGCTATGCCGAAGACAGCGAGATACCCATGCTGCGACAGACCGAGAAGGTGCTGCGCCTGAGCTACCTGGAGAGCGTCAAGCTGAAGTCGCCCGAGATACGCACGGAGCACCTCATCCTGGCAATGCTGCAGGAGAACGACAACCTGGTGGCCAACCAGCTGAACAAGGCTGGCGTGGACTACGACCGTTTCGCCAAGTTGGTGCGCTCGGACAGCGGCCTGGAGCCAGGCCGCATGCCCGACTTCAACAGCCAGACCAGCGAGGACGACAACGACGACGCCTTCGCCGATCCGCTCATGGAGAACGAAAAAGGGAAGATGAAAACGGAGAAGGGCAAGAGCGGCACGCCGGCATTGGAGAACTTCGGACGCGACCTGACGAAGCTGGCCGAAGAGGGCAAGCTCGACCCCATCGTGGGCCGTCAGAAGGAGATGGACCGCATCGCCCAGATTCTCTCGCGCCGCAAGAAGAACAACCCCATCCTCATCGGTGAGAGCGGCGTGGGCAAGAGCGCCATCGCCGAGGGCTTGGCCATGCGTATCGTCGAGGGCAGGGTGCCGCGCACGCTTTACGGCAAACGGCTGATGAGCCTCGACCTCGCCTCGCTGGTGGCCGGCACGAAATACCGCGGCCAGTTCGAGGAGCGCATGAAGGCCATCATCAACGAGTTGGAGCAGCATCCCGAGATTATCATCTTCATCGACGAGATACACACCATCGTGGGTGCCGGCAGCGCCAGCGGATCACTCGACGCCAGCAATATGTTCAAGCCCGCGCTGGCGCGCGGCGTCATCCAGTGCATCGGCACCACGACGCTCGACGAGTACCGCCAGTATATCGAGAAAGACACCGCCCTGGAGCGCCGCTTCCAGAAGGTTTTAGTGGAGCCCGCCACCGTGGAGCAGACGCTTGAGATTCTGGACAATATCAAGGGCACCTACGAGGAACACCACCTGGTGGTCTACACCCCCGAGGCCGTGAAGGCCTGCGTGGAGCTCACGGAGCGCTATGTCAGCGACCGCCTGCAGCCCGACAAGGCCATCGACGCCCTCGACGAGGCCGGCGCACGTGTGCGCATAGCCAATATGCAGGTACCCGAGGAGATAGTGAACCTCGAGCAGGAGGTGGCACGCATCAACGCCCAGAAGAAGGAGGTGCTGGCCACCAAGCGCTACAGCGAGGCCGCAGAGCTGCGCGACCACGAGCGCGACCTCAGCAGCAAGCTGGAGGATCTCAAGCGCCAGTGGGAGGCCGACGAGCGCGAGCGCCAGGTGAAAGTCACCGACCAGGATGTGGCCGCCGTGGTGGCCATGATGACCGGCGTGCCCATGGAGCGCATCGCCGAGAGCGAGAGCAACCGCCTGCTGAGCATGGAGAACGAGCTCAAGGGCAGCGTCGTGGGTCAGGACGAGGCCATCGCCCAGATTGCCAAAGCCATCCGCCGCAACCGCGCGGGACTGAAGGACCCCAACCGCCCCATCGGCAGTTTCCTCTTCCTCGGTCCCACGGGCGTCGGCAAGACCTACCTCACCAAGATACTGGCCAAATACCTGTTCGACTCGGAGCAGGCCATGATACGCATCGACATGAGCGAATACATGGAGAAGTTCGCCGTGAGCCGCCTCATCGGCGCGCCTCCAGGATACGTGGGCTACGAGGAGGGCGGCCAGTTGACCGAACGTGTGCGCCGCAAGCCTTACAGCATCGTGCTGCTTGACGAGATCGAGAAGGCACACCCCGACGTCTTCAACGTGCTGCTGCAGGTGCTCGACGACGGACAGCTCACCGACGGCATCGGCCGCAAGGTGGACTTCCGCAACACCATCATCATCATGACCTCGAACATCGGCAGCCGCCAGCTGAAGGACTTCGGCGTGGGCGTAGGCTTCAGCACCGCCGCCCGCGAGGCCGAGAAGTCGCAGATGCAGCGCGACGTCATCGAGAAGAGCCTGAAGAAAGCCTTCGCGCCCGAGTTCATCAACCGCATCGACGACATCATCTACTTCAACTCGCTGGGACGCGAAGAGATACATAAGATTATCGACATCGAGCTGCGCGGCCTCTTCGGACGCATCCGCAAGATGGGCTTCAGCGTGGAGATGGACGAGAAGGCCAAAGACTTCATCGTCAGCAAGGGCTGGGACGAGAACTACGGTGCCCGTCCGCTGCGCCGCGCCATCCAGCGCTATGTGGAGGACGACCTGGCCGACGAAATCATCAAGGCCGACATCCTGCCGGGCGACACGATCAAGATCACCGCCGACGAGGAGCATGTCTTCTTCGAGGTGGAGAAGGGCGAGACGTCGAAGCAACTCGACGAGGCCCTGGCCGGCGACAGCGTGGTCGCAGAGGGCGAAGGTGCCGCCGTGGAAGAATAACACATTTCCTTCTTATATACAGAAACGCCCTCCCATCCGGGAGGGCGTTTTATCTATCGATACAGGAGGCTGTGTTCGGCGTCGTGGACAATCACATAACGCTCACCTTCTTTGTTCTGGACAACTTTCATAGGCGAAAAGGAAATCCTCACATACGAATTCGTGCCAACCATAGGAAGCCCATTTCCTGTTCAATCGTGCCTTACGAAAACCTTGTGCGTGCCCCAAAGTCTGGAGTTCATTATACATCCGCAACTCCTTTTTCTCAACGGTCTCCTCACTGAGAGTAATATGATTTTTCATTGCATAATCATAAAACTCTTTAATCCGGATACGGACCATTTGAGAAATAATCACTTTCATGCTTCGGGGTGATAATGCCGGTGTATCATCTCTGTCAATTCCTCATGCAGCTGGTCCAAAGTGATGCATTGTGCCAGTTCTTCGTCGGAAGCTACACGGAGGAAGGGTGATGCATTTGCAGACATTGCCGTCCGAGGGGTGGCAGCATACACTGCACCTGGCTCAGAAACGCTTTGCGTTGCAGATTCTTCTCTATGATATTCTTTGGCCATGATTTCTTCTGTTTTAAGGATAACGCAAGGGAGAGGAATTTATTGTGCCTGAAGTGTTTTTGTCAAAAATTATACTTTACCAAGGCGCAGAGGCGGTGGTTGGAGACTTGGTGGAGGTTGGCGTTGTCGAGGATGGAGCCGTCGGAGGCGAGGTCGCCATAGGTGGCGGCGGTCCACTCATATTCGAGGCCGAAGCTGAAGGCCTTGACGTTGTAGCTGACGGAAGGGGCGATGCGGTAGACGCTGTTGAGGTGAGTAAAATTCTCGCCGCCCTTCATATAGATACGATAGTTGTTAGTGCCGAAGTCATAGAGATCCTCCCCTGCCCCGAGATTCTTCATGTAGCCGATGAAAAGGTTGTAGCGCACCTTCTTGCCATAGGCGATGTTGAGGTAACTGATGGTAGCACGGAGAGGGGCATAGTCCCACGAGCCATCGGCGTTAACGCCGGTGACGCCGTAGCCGACGAGCTGGTTGAGGTGGCTGGTGTTCTGCGCCAGGAGGGTGCGGAACTTAACGCTCCACGGTCCTTCTACATACTGGGCGTAGAGTGTGGGGGTGAAGGAGCTGACGGTCTCGTCGACCTTCTTGGTGACGGTGCCGTCAAAGGCGTGAGTGCGCGGACGGATCATCTGCGCGTCGACACCCACTTGGGCATACCACGGCCCTTGCTTGAAATTAAGGCCCAGGAAAGCCTCGGGCCAGAGGGCATTGTTAGCGAAGTCGATGCTATTGGTGCTCGTCGGGTCGTTGGCCGCCTTGGGACCGTTGTTCATATACTGCAGCTGCCAGAGGAGTGCGGCGGTGTAGCCAAAGGCGCCCCAATAACGGGTGCCGCGGATCTGCGGTGTGCGGCTGTGGGGACGGAAGGGTGCGCCGGAAGCCATGCCCAGCACCTCGGGCATGATATTCCCCGAGAGCGGATGCCAGTCCTGACCAATAACGAGTTCGCTGCCACCCTTGCTCAATTTCAAATATGCCAGGCGGAGGCGGAGGACGGTGTTGTTGGTGCCGAAGCCGCCGAAGTCACCTTCCAGCTTGCCGCTGGTGTTCCAGCCACAAAGCATGGGACCTTTGATGTCGACACCGAAGCGAGAGGTCAGCGCCTGCAGCTGCATGGAAGCCACATCGTTGAGGTCTTCGGAATGGTCTTCGTTCCACGTCTCGTTAAAGGGAATCATATTATACTCGCCCCCGACGACAGTGTAGGTCTTGCGGGAGTCGAAGGTGAGGTAGTTGCGGACGAAGCCGTAGACCTTGATCGCTTGATTGCTTGATTGCTTGACTGCTTGAGTGGTGTCCTGAGCCGATACTGAATTGAAAATTGAAAATTGAAAATTGAAAAAGATGCTGACGCAGATAATGATTGTTTTTTTCATTTGGCTTAACTTCTTAACTACTGTATACTTAACTACTTGACTATAATTTCATCAGTGAATATCCATGGTTTCTGTCCTGCGGCGCGGTGCCAGGCAGGGATTTCCGCTGGGGGAGCGGCGATGACGCGGAGGTAGCGGTAAGTGTTGAATGTTGAATGATGAGTGTTGAGTGATGAATAGGAGAAAGTTTTGATGGAGGGAGTGGCGAGGATTTGGGGGTTCTCAGGTGTGAAGACCTCCAGGCTTTGCCAATTGTTGCCATCGATAGAGCCTAGGAATTCTATCCGTTGCGGCAGGAATATCCAAGAAAGCGGATAGAAATAGAAGTCCATGCTTATCTCATGGATGAGAGTAGTGTCGCCGAGGTCGATGACGGCGTCGAGGGTGTTGCCCCAAAAACCGAGCCAGTGATGTCGATAATCTATGATGCCCGCTTCGCCGTCGGTGAGTCCGGCAGTATTGTAGGGCGCAGTGGCCGGACGGCGCAGGGTGACACTCTTATCTTGCGACTTGTTTTTCCATCGCTTGTCAAACCAATGGTCCATGGTTTCGAAATACTCTTGCGGAGTGATGCCCATCTCCATCATCTGCGGCACTTCAAACTCTTCTAAATTTGAGAAAAGACCACGAAGGGAAGCCATTATATCCGCTGGTCTTCCTGAATAGCCTGGAATGGAGTTGGCTGACAATTCAACTCGGGCAAATACCAACGGTGTCCAAAAGTATTTAAGTCGTCGGAAAAGGGCAGAATCGACGCCATGTGTTTCTACGGATTCGAACATCAAAGTTTCTTCAGCTTCGAACATCAAAGACTCGTATAGACGCATCCTGTCGGGCGAGAGGTAACCCTTGGCGGCATCGACTGGAAAACCATAGATATCAAGACGCTGGCCGCTCTTAACAAGGGCTTTTGTCATGGTATCTATAATTTTCTTAATATAACGGCTAGCGTTGCCGTAATAGCCTTTATAGAAATCGGTCATAATGGCGTCAATGTCGGCATCGGGGTTCCACAGCAGTTTGGCGAGCATGTAGCAGCGGATGTCCATCCAGGAGGTGATGTTGTCGGCACCCGTGGCCTGCTCAAACATCATGCGCACACCATTCTTGCGGAAGAACTGGAGGTTGGGCTGCAATACATGGAGATTGGGGAAAGGATTCCAGAAGTTACGGAACTGCACCACATAGTCCCACATAAAGATGTTATCCGTCAGGCGGCTCCAGTCTTCCATGTCCTTGCGGAAGGAGGCTTCGCGCGGATTGTCGGCGATGGGCAGTTCACGGCCGCACTCAATGGAGCAGAACATAATGTTCACGTTTTTCTCGGGCTTCACCTCGGGATTGGTTGGAGCGCAGCGTGTATACTGATAGGCCAAAGTGGAGATGGTCTTGTCGGGGAAACGGCGTGCCACCTGATTGACGAAATGCAGCAGTGTACCCGTAGGTCCGCCATAGAGGCTATCCATGTGCAAGCAGTCAGGACACTGGCAGGCGTTGTAGTTGTCATTGTTGCTGACCGACCACATCTTCTTTTCGGGGGCGGTGGCCATGGTGTCAGCTAGGCGACGGCAGAGTTCTTCAAGCACGGCAGGATTGGAGAGGCATAGCTGTCCGTCGCGACTGCGGCGGCCGTTGTTCAATGAAAACCATTCGGGATGTGCGTCAAAGTAACGAGCCGGAGGAATCAAATCCTTGAAGGTGTGGACGAACATGCCGAAGAGGCTGTCGCGGTCAGCCACAGTGTGCAGGTGGTGCCAGTCAGCATAAAGCTGGCTGTGGTTGGGGTAATAGTACGACACCTCGCGGTAGGAGAAAGCGGGGTTGCTGACGAGGTGAAAGGTGAAAGGTGAAAGGTGAGAATCTTTTGAGAGGTCGGGTACCACCAGCGCGTTGGGGGTGTAGAGGCGGTAACCGAGCATTTCGAGGAAGGCATAGACGGCGTAGAGAGTGCCCTTCTCCCCTGCCCCATACAGGCAGAGGTTGTGGCCGTCGCCACAGATGAGGTAGCCGTCGTCGCGTAGTCTGTCGATATACTTCGCAAAGTGTTTGCGCAAATACTTAGTGTCGCCGACATAGACAGTGCCCTCTTTGGCAGAGATGCTGTCGGTGCCCAGCTGCCCTTTGTAGAGGAACTCGCGCAATTGTGCAGCGGCATAACGCTCTGTGGCAGTAGCATTCTTGTCGACAACGACATGATGCACTTTGGACTGCGCCGAAGCCGACGCAGTCCAAAGTATCATCAGTATAAGTACTATCTTCCTCATGCCATCAGGACCAGCAACTGCGCGGTGAAGATGCGGAGGAACATGGTGAGGGGATAGACGGTGGCGTAGCCGGTGTTGGGCAGCTTGCAGCCCTCGGGGGCCACGGTGTTGGCGAAGGCCAGCGTCGGCGGGTCGGTGTGGCTGCCACCAATGAAGCCCATGAGGGTGTAGTAGTTCATCTTCAGCACCAGACGTCCGAAGAGTCCCACCAGCAGCGGCGGCACCATGGTGATGATGATGCCGTAGACGACCCACATATAGTGGACTTGGACAGTATCGACGAACTTGCCACCAGCGCCGAGGCCCACGCCGGCGAGGAAGAGGGCGATGCCCACCTCACGCAGCATGTGAATGCCTTGTCCGTCGGTGAAGTCGGTGCCGAACCAGCCTTTCTTCACGCCGAGCCATCCTGCAACGAGGGCCACCACGAGGGGGCCACCGGCGAGACCCAGCTTGACGGGAGCCTTCATACCCACGGGGATGGGTATCTGGCCCAGGACGATGCCGAGGGCGATGATGACGAAGATGGGGATGAGTAAGATTCCACCTTTTTTCTTGCCGGTAGCAGTAACCGCAGTGTCACCTTCGGCTACGGTGGGTTCAGCGGCAATATTCTTTGGACGCAGGATGAGACATGTGACAATCATTCCCACCACTGCCAACGGGTAGGCCAATGCATATCCGGTAGCCAGCTTATTGGGATCGCCACCAATACGAGGATCCTCAATAGCCGCTTGAGCAGCAGAGAGACCCGGGGTATTGGTGATGGCTCCTGTGTAGACACCTGCCATATCGGTCAGTCCCTGATTGGCCAGTTTGGCAATCAACACAGTGATAGCAACGCCTAGAGCAACATTGACCAAGGCCATGATGTTCATGCTCAAGCCACCTTTTTTAAACGACTTGAAGAATCCAGGCCCCACTTGAAGTCCCACTCCAGTAACAAAGAGAATAAGACCAAACTCCTTGATAAAGTGGAGCATGTGATGATTCATGTGATCCCCTGCATATTTCTTTGCCTCAAGGGGAATGGTCTGATTATTGAAGTCTACGCCATATATGCTCATCAATGCGCTCAGGGCGATGCCCACGAAGAGCACCCAGGTGATGCCGAGGGTGACACCTTTGACCTTGATTTTGCCGAGCAGAAGGCCGGCAAAAATGGAGATGGCCAGCATCAGTACTGTGCTGGCCACTCCACTACCTGTAAACAGATTAGTAAACCACATGTTATTAATTTTGAATTATGACTTATGAATTAAGAGTGCTGAGTATGCCACTCTAAAATCACAAATCAAAAATCACAAATCAATTATTAGTCACCGAGGGTGGCAACCATGACGGCTTTAATCGTGTGCATACGGTTCTCAGCCTCGTCGAAGACGATGCTGTTCTCGCTCTCGAAGACCTCCTCGGTCACCTCGATACCATTGAGGCCAAACTTCTCGTTGACGTCGCGGCCAGCCTTGGTCTCCAGGTTGTGGTAGGCGGGCAGGCAGTGCATGAATTTGCACTTGGGGTTGCCGGTCTTCTTCATCAGGGCAGCGTTGACCTGGTAGGGCATCAGCATCTTGATGCGCTCTTTCCACACGCTGTCGGGTTCGCCCATCGACACCCAGATGTCGGTGTAGATGAAGTCGAGGCCCTTCACGCCCTTCTCGACGTCGTCGGTGACGGTGAGCTTGGCACCGGTCTCCTTGGCGATCTCCTGGCACTTCTTGACGAGCTCCTTGGCGGGCTGGAGTTTCTTGGGGGCGATGATGCGGATATCCATACCCATCTTCACACCGCCGACCATCAGGCTGTTACCCATGTTGTAGCGGGCATCGCCAATGTAGGCGAACTTCACCTGGTTGAGGGGCTTGTCGGTATGCTCCTGGATGGTGAGGAAGTCGGCCAGGATCTGTGTGGGGTGAGCCTCAGCGGTGAGGCCGTTCCACACGGGCACGCCGGCGTATTCGGCGAGCTCCTCGACGGTGGCCTGGTCAAAGCCACGATACTCGATACCGTCGAACATGCGACCCAGCACGCGGGCGGTGTCTTTCATGCTCTCCTTGATGCCGATCTGGCTGCCGGTGGGACCCAGGTAGGTCACATGGGCACCCTGGTCCTTAGCGCCCACTTCGAAGGCGCAACGGGTACGGGTCGAGGTCTTCTCGAAGATGAGGGCAATGTTTTTGCCTTTCAGGTGAGGCTGCTCGGTGCCAGCATATTTGGCGCGCTTGAGGTCGCGGGCCAGGTCGAGCAGATAGTTGAGCTCCTTCGGCGAGAAGTCGAGGATTTTCAGGAAATTGCGATTTCTTAAATTGTAAGCCATAATTAATTATTTTTTGATTGTTACTAATGTCTTTAAGGTCCTTAGGGTCCTTAAGGTCTTTAAGGTCCTTAAGGTCTTTATCTCACGATGCGGGTTCCGCAGTTGGGGTTGTCCAGCTGGCCGGCCTCGGTGATGATGCACTCCTTGCCGCCGTGCTCGACGAACATGATGGCGGCGCGCACCTTGGGAGCCATGCTGCCTTCGGCGAACTGTCCCTCGTCGAGGAGTTTCTTGGCCTCGGCCACGGTGATGGTGTCGAGGGCCTGCTCGTTCTCCTTGCGGAAGTTGATGTAGACCTTGGGCACGTCGGTGAGGATGTAGAACTCGTCGGCTCCAATCTCCACGGCGCAGAGGGCGCTGGCGAGGTCCTTGTCGATGACGGCCTCCACGCCACGCACGTAGTCGCTCTCCTCTACCACAGGGATGCCGCCGCCACCTACGGTGACGACGATATTGCCGGCGGTGGCCAGCTGCTTCACAATCTTGATATTGTTGATGCGCACAGGCTTGGGAGAAGCCACCACCTTGCGCCAGCCGTTACCCTTGGGGTCTTCCTTGTACTTGGCGCCCGTCTCGGCAGCGAACTGGTCGGCCTGCTCCTTGGTATAGTAAGGTCCCACGGGCTTCGTGGGATTCTGGAACATCGGGTCGAGCTTGTTGACGGCCACCTGGGTGACGAGGGTGACGACATCGCGCTGGATGTCGTTGCGGGCCATCACATTGCGCAGGCCCACCTCAATCATGTAGGCTATCGAACCCTGAGTCTCGGCGACACAGAAATCCATCGGCATAGCCTCCACGCCGGCTGACTTGCCAGCCTCGTGCTGGAGCATCACGTTGCCTACCTGCGGGCCGTTGCCGTGGCCTATCACGATGTTATAGTTGCGTTTGAGCAGTGCGCAGAGACTCTCGCAAGTGTTCTCCACATTCTCCAACTGCTCCTTATAAGTGCCTTTCTGACCGCTTCTAAGCAGTGCATTACCACCGAAAGCGACGACAGCTAGTTTTCTCATTCTATCCTATTTTCTTTGTTTTCAGTTTATTATATACACTTTCTCCTTATTGAGGAAAGAGCAAAGGTACGAAAAAAAATTAATATCTAGCAAAAAAATCGCTCAGGTCGAGTGTCAGCAGTTGGGCCGGATGGGTGAAGCCATAGATATCCAGATGCTCGCATGTCAGAAAATAATGGATGCCGTCCGTCGTCGCGATACCTTCCGTCTGCCACCCTATTCCGTTCGTCAGCCCTACCCTACGGCCTTCGATCGTACCACCGCTCACAATATAGACAAACGGCGAACACAACCTATTGTAGCCACACAACACCAAGCGTCCGCGCTCCGGCTGATAGCTGGCACCCGTCACCATGCCTTTGGTCGCTATCTCGAACAGCCGCCGTGCCTCCCAGTGTCCCGGGACCTTGGGGATGGCATAGCAGGTGCTGCCACGGGAGCGCCACTGCTTCGTGAAAAGCAGCAGTGCCGTATCCGTCGCCACAAAAGCTTCGCAGTCGAAATCACGTGCGTTAGCGCTCGTCCGATCGGGATAGCAAAACCAGATGGTGTCGAATGCCACCTCTCCCGAAGCCAGCAGCCCTTTTGCCAACCGCAACACATGCAAGTCGGTGCGCACGCCGTTATTGTCGCCGATGTCGCCGAAATAGAGGTATTCCCCGTCTTGCGCCACCTCCTCCATGTCATACACCCTCCCGGGCAGCACGATGGAGTCGACAATCTGCGCATTCGAGGTATCCAAGGCATAGAGCACCAGCGCCCCGTGGTCGTTACAGCTCCACAGCTTCCCGTCGAGGAAGAAGAGCGTAGAGGTGCCCTCTATCTGCGACGGAAGGGTACCCACCACCTCGGCCGTAGGCCGCCTCTGGGCCCTTGCCGGTGTCGTGCTGAGAAACGGGAGAAGCAGACTTACGCAGATAACAAGCCCCAATGCTCCTCGTAACGGCTTGACCATAGCGTCTCAGTTTTCAATATGCTCCAGGAAGACCCGGAGGAGCGTCATGAAATTCATGTAGTTGCCCAGTCCGCAACCCTCGCAGGTATCGGTGGGACTGTGGTAGCCGCCGAAGGGGCCGCCGAGGGTGTAGAGGAACACCGCAGGGCACTCCTGGCTGAGGAACCAATGGTCGCTGTTGGGCGCATTGTCGCGCCGTCCTACCTTGGCGGCATAGTGGCGCTCCTCGTTCAGCCGCTCCAGCAGGTCGACATACGGCTTCGTCTCCGGCGCATTGGCATTGACAACCATGAGGCCCTCGTCGCCACCGCAGAAGAGGTCGATATTCATCAAGAACTTCACCTTGTTGAGCTTGATGAGCGGCATGTCGGCGAAATAGCCGCTACCGATGAGGCCGCTCTCCTCGCCGCCGAAGAAGAGGAAGACGTAGGTGTATTTAGTGTTGAATGATGAGTGATGAGTGATGAGTTGGCGGGCGAGGTCGAGGACGGCGGCGGTGCCGCTGGCGTTGTCGTGGGCGCCGTAGAAGATGGTGTCGCCACTCATGCCGAGGTGCTCATAATGGGCGGTGAAGACTATCATCGTGTCCGTCGCACCGGGGATGTATCCGCAGACGTTCTGCGAGCGGTAGCCTGCCTTCACGATAGGCGGCGTGGTACGCGTATTGGGGAAGCGGAAATACTGGAAGTATTCGTCCTTGGCGCTGACATTGCGGCCCGCGGGCAGAGGTTTTACGCCCAGCGTACGAAGTTCCTGTCGCAGGTATTCGGCGGCAATGGAGTCGCCACGGTGCTGCATCCCGCGCCCATACATCTCCGGCGACGACAGGTCGCGGATGATGCGACGAGCATAGCTGCTGTCTTGCGCCGTAGCAGAATTGAAAATTGAAAATTGGGAGCAGCCAAAGATGAGCAAAATGCAAACAAGTTTGCTTTTTCGAAGCCAAGCTGCGTAGACGGAGTCAAAATTGAAAATTATGCTGGCAAGCAGCAGTGGTTTTGATATGCGTAGCATCATGTGGTGACTGTTTGTCGGATGGTCAATTATTTGCATAACTCGAACCTTTTTATCTTTAAAGTTTTCGAACTGCAAAGATAAGATTATTTTTTCAACCGGCAAAGAACTTTTTTTCCGATACGCGTGAATATGGCGGGCCGGGAAAGGTTCAGAAATTATAACTTATCCTCAAGGTCAGGCCGTCGCTGTTGTCACGGTGGGTGTCGAGGTGCGTGGGGGCCGGCGCGGTGGTAGGGACTCCGGCACCGTCGAGACGTTCATAGTGCCGGTCGGTGACAAGGTGCCTAGGTTGGAGGGTGTATTCCAACTCGAAGTCGAGGTGGCTATACCGCAGTCCCACTCCGAAGGCCAGAAACCAACCTTGTCGGTCGAAGTGCGTAGTGCACCACTCGCGCTCGGTGCCCGGGGTGAGGCCTAGCGAGTTCGGCACATTATTGACAACCGTCTCACGGAAATACTCCCCTTTGATGCGCGTCAGGGCCGCCACATATCCGAAGCGTGCCGAAACCAGCGGCACCACGTCCCACAGCTGAGCCTCGGCCCAGTCGGCAAACAGGTATTTGACGTTGAGGATAACAGGGAGGTTCAGGGTGGTCTGGCGGTCATAGGTCTGCCACTCGGTTACCGTGAAAAGGCCGTCCGACGAAGTGTGTGTCGGTTTTTCCCATGTGTTGAAGATACCAGTCTGCGAATAGTCGTGCAACATCAGCCCCGCTGAGATGACAAACTCCCATCCGCCCGTCAGGCAGTAATGGTAGCCCACCGAGAGCTCGGTGCCGAAAGTGTGGCGATAGTCGGTGCCGTAGGGGTTCATCTCGTTGTCGCCGACAGCCATTGTGCTGAAGTCGACCAAGTCTTCCCTCAACGAGACCGTGATGCCGCGTGATTGTGCGCCCGCCGCCACAGTGGCTAGCATACAAGTCAGAAGGATGATTATTTTCTTCATTTCGTTATGCAATTAAAGTTCAGCGTCAGAACCCCGGCGTCTGTCGGATGGTCAATTATTTGCATAGTTCAAGCCTTTTATATCGTTGCAAAAAACAATTTGCAAAAATACAAAATAATCAGAAACCACAATAAAAAATCTCTGGTGACAATCATCATTTGACCATTCCGTTGTCGTAGCCGCCGTTCTGAAGGGTTTTCTCCATGCCTTTGTGGTACTGCTTGCCGAAGTCCATCTGCCAGGTGAGGCCAAGGACGAGCATGTTGCCGTTGTTGGCGGTCCAGTTGGTGTGACGATAGGGATGCACGGCGCTGAGGCCTTCGGTCTCGTAGCGGTAGCCGTCGGAATTGAAGGGACAGTGCCACATGAGCGTTGCCGTGAGGCTTTCCCAACGATACTGCACATAGAGGCTCTGTGCCATCTCGCTCAAGGAATAGTCCTCGCCGTAGAGTGTCCATTGTGGCAGGATGGTGAAATTGGCACCGGCAACAAATCCTTTCCAATAGCACTGTGCGCTGGCGGCGGCAGTGATATTATCCTTGGAGTGAGAGAAATCAGCACCTGTTGAGGAGTAGTGATAATAGGTTGCGTCAAGCGAGAGGTTCAGGCATGCCCAGAGTCCCTGCACTCCAATCTCTGCATTGGCGAAGAGGCACTGCCAGAGGTCGGCATTATGCTGTGTGCGGACGAACAGGTTGCGCGAGGGGTCAAAGGCATAGGAGGAAACGATGGGGTGGAACTGATGCATTACGCCGCCCAGCGCCACAACATACCAGCCCTCAGGATCAATGTAGCGCACCATCAAACGACCACTGAGCATTTCGCTGGGTTTTAAATTCGGATTGCCCTGCTGACCCTCCACGTCGTCGGTCTGCTGGAAGACGGGCGAGAGCGCGGAGAGCGACGGCAAGGTGGGCGTGAACTGCGAAGTGGCGGTGAGCGACCACTGCTGGCTGATGCGCCATTGCAGGCTGGCAGTGCTGAGGTTGCGGAGATAAAGCTGGCTGTTCACGCCGTCGGTGACGTTGAACAACTTGGCACCCGTACCGACATAGTAGCCGACCTTCTGTCCGATCATGCCTTGCACTTCGGCATACAGGTAGGCGTTGTCCTTGGTCATACTGGTGGTGGTGCCATAGAGCGTGTACTCGTTCTCGGCGAAATTGTGCTGGTATTGCAAACCGGTGCGCAGTTCCGTCTTGCCGAACTGCTTGCTGTAGACGCCCTCGCCACTGAGGGCATAGCCGTGGCCGAGGACGGTGGTGGCGTAAGTGCCGCTGGTGTAGGTGAGCGTGTTGTCGTAGCGGTCGGTGGCATACTCGCCCACCACGTTGAGCTCCACTTTCTGCCCGTGCGGCATTTTGTGGGTGTAGAACAGGTCGAGTTTGGGAAGGTTATCCTTTGAATAGCTGTGTTGTTGCATCGACTGATTGGTGGTAGTGCCGTTGTCTGTTTCGGTCATCGACCCCGTGGCGTCGAGGGTCTTGGTGAAGAAGTCGTCCTGTACGGAAGCCACGAACATCGTGCTGTCGTCGTGCTGGTAGGTGTACTCGGCGTTGAGCGTATGGGTGATGTACCAAAACGGCATGTTGGTGCGCTGGCTGCGGGTGACGGTGCGGGTCGCGGCGAGGTAGCTGTCCTCAAGTTCGTAGGGAACCTTGTCATAATTGCGGTAGCCCAGGGTGTATTCCAGCGCGAACTCGCTCTTGCCTTTGTGGTAGGAGCCGAGCAGGTAGCCGTCGACAAAGCCTGTGGTGAGAGCCGTATTCCCCTGCGCCACTACGCTGCCGCCGTCCTCGCGCTCTTTCAATATGATATTGATGACACCCGACGCGCCACGGTCGAGGTAGCGGGTGCCGGGGTTGTTGCTGTATTCCACACGCTTCACTTGCTCAGCCCGCAGGTTGGCCAGTCGTGCCACGGAGACTTCCTTGCCGTTGATTTGGAGGATGACCGCGCCACCGTCGACGGTGATGGACTGCAGCGCCACGTCGACCTTCAGACCCGGCAGTCCGAGCATGTCGAGCAGCACCAGCGTCCGTCCGGCAGCCTCGACCTCCTCTTGTTTAGGCAACACCACGAAGCGGTCCACCTCCTCGGTGGTACGGCTGGCAGTGACCTCCACCTCCTGCAGCTGGAGGGCGCTCATGGTCAGCGTGCCGAGGTCGCCCGCCTGGCAGCGGACGCTGAGTCTCTCGTATCCCACATACGAGGCCACGAGGCGGTAGGTGCCGTCACCGCAGGGGATGTTGAACGCGCCATCCTCACCGGTGGTGGTGCCTGTTTGAAGCACCGTGTCGGCATAGAGCGCCACGTTGGCGTAGGCAACAGGTTGCCCGCTGTCGTCGGCCAGACGGCCAGTAATGGTCTGGGCGAATGCATTCGCTCCCATCAAGGCGAGCGCGAGGGTAAACAGAATTCTTGTCATCATGGTTGTCCGTTTACCTATATAATACGCAAAAACGCCTCCGAATCTTACATCGGAGGCGTTTTTTTTTTGTTTTATACGTACCCTATTTACTAATGCCTTTGCCGTTGATGTGCACGCCGCCGGCATTAATCTCTATGTTTACATTCTCCCCGTCGTCGCCACCGCTGATGCGGACTCCCTTCTCGTCGATGTCGATGCTGCCCCACTCATCCTTATCGCCGCCGCCGAGGTGAATGCCGGTGGATTGTGGAGCCGCTGAGTCTGGGGCAATCACGGTTGACCGTGCCGTATCGTTGACGTAGATATACTTCACTGTTTCATGACGCCAAGGGAGAAAAATCTGTAGCAGCACGGCAGCGGCGACAATCACCACGCCCATTGCGACACGCATCCAGCGGCGACGGCGGCGCTGCTCGCGCTCGCGGCGGTCCATCCACTCGCCCAGACCCTCGGTCATCATCCTCAACTGTTCTTTATAGTCTTGTTCCATAACGCTTCCGTAATTTATTGATTATTCTGTTGATGCGCACGTAGACGGCGTTGCGCTCCATCTTAAACTCGTCGGCAATCTCCTGCGCGTCGTAGCCTTCGAGACGCATCCGCATCATCCGCTCCTCGTCGTCGGTGAGCGTCACCATTAGGTCGTCGATGCTCTCGGCGTAGTCCACGCTGGCGTCCGGCAGGATGTTGATGAGTGCCGGCGTGAGCCTTTCCGGTTCTGGTTCCGAGCGGCGGTAGAGGTCGACCAGCACAGACCGTGTGATGCGCTTCACCCATGCCCGCTGCTCCCACTCCGTGACGTCGGTCTTCAGTTCGTCAAACCTCAGCCACAGCGCAATCCACACCTCCTGCACCATATTCTCGCACCGCGCACGGTCGCCTTTGGCGTAGCGCCAGCAGACGCGCCACACCGCCTCGCGGTGTCGCTGCATGAAGATGCCATACGCTTCGTGTCGTGTGTTATCATGTGCCATACGCCAATATAATACGCAAAAACGACAGCAAATCTTACATGGGGGTACAACTTTTTTTTAGAATCCCGGCAATTCGAGCCAGAGGGTGGGCAGCATCAGGAGGAAACCGATGACGATGAGGGCGAGGATGAATTTCCAGACCCATTTGAGCCAGGTGCCGTAGGGGATGCGGGCGATGCCGAGGACGCCGATGAGGACACCGCTGGTGGGCGTGAGCATATTGGTGAAGCCGTCGCCGAACTGGAAGGCCAGCACGGTGGTCTGGCGCGACACATCGATGAGGTCGGCAAACTGCGTCATGATAGGCATGGTGAGTGCCGCCTTGGCCGAGCCGCTGGGCATGACGATATTGAGCAGCGTCTGGAAGACATACATCACGCCGAGCGACGCCACCTCGCCCAACTCGGCCAGCGAGCGCGTGAGGCCATAGAGGATGGTGTCGATGACATGTCCGTCGCGGAGGATGAAGATGATGCCGCTGGCAAGGCCCACCACCAAGGCGGCGGAGAGGATGTCCTTGCAGCCGGCAAGGAAGAGCTTGGCGATATTGTCAGCCCCCTGCTTGTCGACGATACCGCTGAGGATGCCCATGGCCAGGAAGAGGGCCGAGATCTCCTCTATATACCAGCCGAATTTCAGCACACCCACCACCAAGGCGACGATGGTGAGCAGGAGGATGACGAGGATAAGCGAATGTTGGATGGTGAGCGATGAATGTTGGGTATTTTCTTGGCGCTCGCGCCAGTAGCTGTCGAGCTTATACACCGGGCTGCGCTCGGGCTTGGCCTTGACCCTGTGGGCATACCACAGCACAAAGGCGATGCCGATGACCGTCAACACCACCCAGCAGAACACCCTGTACTCGAGTCCCGAGAAGAGCGGCAGGTCGGCGATGCCCTGGGCGATGCCGATGGTGAAGGGATTCAGCATAGCGCCGGCGAAACCGATATGCGCAGCCACATAGCACATGCAGACGCCTACGATGCTGTCGTAGCCCATCTGTATGGCCAGCGGGATGAAGACCACCACGAAGGCTATCGTCTCCTCGCTCATGCCGAAGATGGCCCCGAAGAGGCTGAACATCATCATCACCAGCGTGATGATGATATTCTCCACGCCCAGCCACTGGATGAGTTTGTAGCGGCTCAGCCGCCTCACCCTGCGCAGGAAGGACATGACACCCACGTCAATGGCGTGGCTGTTGTTGAGTATCCAGAAAGCACCACCCACCATCAGGATGAAGATGATGATGTCGGCCTTGTCGACGAAGCCGTTGAAGAGTGCAGAAAAGATCTGCCAAGTCTGCGGCGCGCTGTCGACATAATGGAACGAGTCGTTCACCACCACCTCGCGGCCGTCGACGGTCTCGCGCAAGAACTCACCTGCCGGGATGAACCACGTCATCATCGCCGCCAGCACGATAAGGGCGAAGACGATGGTGAAGGTATGGGGGATGCGTTTCATAGTTGAGAGTTATGAGTTATGAGTATTTATGATTTATGATTTATGAGTTATGAGTATTTATGAGTTATGAGTATTTATGAATTATGAGTTATGAGTATTTATGAGTTATGAATTATGAGTAGGAAGGGTTGGAGGGCGTTGGCGGTGAGATAGGGCTGCAGGGCGGCACGACGAGCGTCCAGCTGGGCCTCGTCGAAGGGGAGAGCCATCAGCCTGTCGAGTTGCTCGCGCATCGTCTCCGGCGTGTCAGCCACCTCACACAGCGGCGCCAAGCCGGTACCTGCCACCATGTCGCTGTTCACCAGGCAGTGACGACCCTCGAAGAGGGCGTGCAGGAGTTTCAGTTTCAACCCCGTAGGCTGGTGCGTCACCAGGATGTTCACCTGTGCCTCGGCCACGAGGCGCTGCAATGTGGCATCGTCGGGGCTGGCCACGAGGGAGGCTCCCGGCGTATGCTCTATCTTCATTCTCAGCCATGCGGGAGGCTCGTTGCCTGCCACCACCAGCGGGTGCCGTCCATCATAGAAGACATGGTCCAGCAGGTAGCACACAGACTCATAGTTCTCCGCCACCGAGAGGTTGCCATGATAAAGCGCATAGGAGTGATGAGTGAGGAGTGATGAGTGAGGAGTGAGGAGTGATGAATGTTGAATGTTGAATGATGAATGTTGAATGTTGAATGATGAAAATGGGTGTCCGGCGGTGACCAGCAGCACCTTGCGGCAGCCCATCTGCTCCAGCTTTTCTTTGTCGCCCTGCGAGATGGCCAGCACCGCCGTGGCACGCTTGAGCACCGGCTCGTAGCGGCGTATCCTGGCGGCATCAAGCCGCAGGTACTGTCTTCTCCAGAAGTGTCGCTCGCTCTTGGCCAGACGGGCGTAGTAGTCGGACTCGACGTTGTGGGCACGGACAAACACCTCCCTACCCTTCACCAGCTCCTCGTCCTCGAGCAGCGCACAGCAGTGCAGTCCCTCGAGGAGTATGGGATGACGGTCCTGCAGCAGCCGGCGGCGCAGCTCCTTGCTGTCGCGCGAGCTGACGATAAAAGGCCGCCTGTCCAGGAAACGCAGCGGCGACATGTCGCGTCGATAGTAAAAGACCTCCTCACAATAGTCGTTCAGCAGCGGTGCCTCCTCGCGTCCATAGGCGAAGCAGTGCAGGTGTATCTTCACCCCTGCCTCGTGTAAAGCCTTGAGACGGTAGAACACATCGATGACGCCGCCATAGTCGGCAGGCCACGGCACATTGAACGACACTATATGAAGATGGTTAGACATTGAACGCCATATAACTGTTGCGGTAGCGGTGGTCGGCGGAGACATCCTCGCCGAACCATGCGGGCGGCTCGAAGGTGTTGGCCGAGGCTGTGTCGGGGAATTCCACCTCGACGAGACGCAGGCCTTCCTGATGGCCGTGGAAGAGGTCGAGTTCGGCGGTAAGTCCCCCACCCAGCCCTGCGGGCACCCCTTGGATGGGTATGCGGTAGCGGGTCTTCAGCACCGGACGCCCTTCACATTTGGACTTCAGGCGCTCATAGCTCTCGGCAGTAAGTGAAAACTCCTCCTCGCGGTTGTGGATGGCTTCTCCAACCATACCCTTCGAGAGGTTCTCTTTGACGGTAAGGATATGCGCATCGCCCATCCGGCGGATACGCACGGTGGGCGATGTGCAAAGATAGCATTGCTCTATCTCGACGTGGGGAAAACTATCGAGGTTCGACGGCAGTTCCCGCACAAGATATTTGCGCTCAATTTCCATAGTTTTTTTTGTAGTTAAGTAGACAGTAGTTAAGAAGTTAAGCCAAATGTGACTGCTGGTGGTAATGGCTTTAACTACTAGCGCGAAGCGCGATAACTACTTTAACTTCTTTAACTACCTTTTTAAAGCGTAGCCAAATAATTGGTGACGTTCTTCTCGATGCGGGCGGCGACGTCGGCGCAGTCGTCGGCTTTCTGGAATTTCTCGCCCGTAATGTGCTCGTAGAGCTCGATGTAGCGGTCGGAGATGCTGTTGACGATCTCGTCGGTCATCTCAGGCACCTGCTGGCCTGCCTTACCCTGGAAGCCGTTGTCCATGAGCCATTCGCGCACGAACTCCTTGCTGAGCTGACGCTGGTGCTCGCCCTTCTTCAGACGCTCCTCATAGCCGTCGGAATAGAAGTAGCGGCTGCTGTCGGGCGTGTGGATCTCGTCAATGAGGTAGATCTTGCCGTCGCGCTTGCCGAACTCATACTTGGTGTCCACCAGGATGAGTCCCTTCTGGGCGGCAATCTCGGTGCCACGCTGGAAGAGCTGCAGGGCATATCTCTCCAGCTGGTCGTAGTCTTCCTTGCTGACGAGGCCCGTGCGGATGATCTCCTCACGGCTGATGTTCTCGTCGTGACCTTCGTCGGCCTTCGTCGTGGGGGTGACGATAGGCGTGGGGAACTTCTGGTTCTCGACCATGCCCTCGGGCAGCTGCACGCCGCAGAGGGTGCGGGCACCAGCCTTATACTCGCGCCAGGCGCTGCCGGCAAGGTATCCGCGGACAATCATCTCCACACGGAAGCCCTCGCACTTGAGGCCCACGGTGACCATGGGGTCAGGAGTGGCGAGTTTCCAGTTGGGCAGGATGTCGGCGGTGGCGTCGAGGAACTTGGCGGCAATCTGGTTGAGCACCTGACCCTTGTAGGGGATGCCCTTGGGGAGAACGACATCAAAGGCGGAGATGCGGTCGCTCACCACCATGGCCATATACTTGTCATCGATGTTGTACACATCGCGCACTTTGCCCACATAGAGGCTCTTCTGCTTCGGGAAATTGAAGTTGGTTTTTACTACTGCTTTCATATATATTGTTTTTGGGGGTAGTTAAAGACGTTAAAGGTAGTTATCGCTCGCTACGCTCGCTAGTAGTTAAAGGACAATAGCACCAGCAACGAACATGCCTTTCATTTGTCCTTTAACTACTTTAACTACATTTAACTACTTTAACTACCATATTCCTAATTAATCTAATTTCATTGCGAAGAACGTGAAGTTGACCTTGCCGTAGTTGCGGTGCTGCCAGAAGTGGGGATGCTCCTCGAAGCTGTACTCGCGCGGATGCTCGAGGATGAAGATGCCGTCCTCGTTGAGCAGCTGGTGCTCGAACACCAGGTCGGGCAGTGTCTCCAGCCCCTCGATGGCGTAGGGCGGGTCGGCAAAGACGATGTCGAACTTGCGGTTGGCCCTTTTCAGCAGGTCGAACACATCGGCACGCACCACACGCAGGTTCCGCAGCTCCAGGCGCTGCGCCTCCGACTTGATATAGTCGGTACAGGCGTTGTTGATGTCGATGGAGGTGACCTCGCGCACGCCGCGAGAGATGAACTCTATCGACATGGCTCCCGTGCCGGCAAAGAGGTCCATCACCGTGCAGTCCTCAAAGTCCACATAGTTGTTCAGGATATTGAACAGCCCCTCGCGTGCCATGTCGGTGGTAGGACGCACCGGCAAATTGGCAGGCGGGTTGAGACGACGTCCCTTGAGTGTTCCAGCGATTATACGCATTTGGCTTAACTTCTTAACTACTTAACTTCTTAACTACATTAAAGAATCAACGCATTCCTATAGGTGTGCAAAGTCTTGAAGGCGGGATTGAGGAAGGAGGTGTGACGGCCCGTATAGAGGGTAGCCACGGGGAAGTAGGGTCGCAGCATGGCGAAGCGTTCGCGTCCCACCTCGCCACACATCAGCAGCTCGGTATTGGCGTTCTCGAGGCCGAAGCTCTTCAGCACCTCGAGGGTGTGGAACAGCGCCTCGTTGTCGTCTTTGAAGGGGATGGTGTTGCCATAGATATAGTGGCCGTCGCGGAAGGCGGCGAAGTCTATCACCTTCTCGCGCCAGTGGGTGAGCAGCAACGGGTGTTTGTCGCTGCGCTTCTCCAGACCCATGGAGGCCAGCTTGACATGCTGGTTGACCACCGTCAGGCCGGGCAGCGCCACCTTGAAGGCCATAGCCATGGCGTCGGAGGCGGCGAAGACCGCCGTGGAAGCCAGCGCCTTGCAGGGCGCCGTCATCAGCGTGATGGCCTCACTGCCGACGAGCTTCAGGTACTGGCGGTTGGAGGCGGCACTATAAAGCTCGTCGGGCACCCAGACGCTCTCGTTGCTCAGCAGCACGAGCTCCATCGAGCGGTAGCCCAAGGCACGGATGCCCACGGTGCTGAAGAACGCCTTCACGTCGGCCATGATGCCCGTCATCGAGCCGGCATGCACGCCCTCGGCCTCGCCGAAGGTCAGCAGCACTCCCGAGTCGGTGAGCTCCGAAAAAGAAAATCCATTCGTCCGAAGGCAAATGGATAATCTCTTTTCGCTGGGAGCAAACTCGTTCTCGGTAACAATCAGAGTTTTGCTTCTATACGACATAGGGTTTATTATTCGAAGTTACCATCGGTAATCGCCTGCAGGGTGTCGCCCACCTTCCAGCCGGCATACTGCGGATTGGAGGGGTTGGCCTGTGTTCTGGCGTCGAGGTCGGCTTTCTTGCGCATGATGAGGTCCTCATACTTGTCCTGGAGGTCCTTCAGCAGCACGTCGAAGGAAACCTGGCAGAGGAACACCGGCACCATGAAGCCGCTCTTGTCGAGCTTCGAGGCGTAGAGCTCGAACTCATCCTTGCTGCCCAGGGGATAGGGCACATAGCGGAGGTCGAGGATCTCCTGGTCGGTGAGGAAACGGCGCTTGCCGGTCTGCGCATCGGTAATCATCAGGGCGCTGTCGGCGCGGAGCTTCTCGATGGGGTTCACGAAGATTTCCTTCTTGACCATGTAGCCTTTCTTGATCTGCTCGCTCTCAGGCACCTCGTTGATGTCGACATCGGCGGGGATGGCAGAATAGTTGATCTGCTTGCTGACCACGCGCATGCTGTCCTCGTTCATCAGACGGTTGAAGAGGGTGTTGAAGTCACTGGCATAGCAGCCATAGGTGGTCTTGTAGGCCTCCTCGAGGGTGCGGATGTTTTTGAGTTTCTCTGCGCAGGCGTCGCGACGCTTGACAAATTCATTCTCGAAATCAAGAGGTTTCTTGATGCTGGAGAAAACCAGCCAGCCAAGGCCCACGATGACGAAGGCCAGCAGAATTTGAATGATGGGTCTTACTTTCATATTGTTGTTTCTTTTTTTTACACTCTAAAATCGGGTGCAAAGATACGAATAATTTGCGACATAATTGTTACTCTCCGAAAAAAATATTTTCACCACAGGATGCAAATGCCTACAAATATTTATCTTAGAGCCCGAAAAAAAGTCTTCCTTCCGCTATCACATACGCTCGTTGAAGAAGGGTATGCGCAGGCCGACCTGCAGATACATCGGGTAGATTGCCGCCATATTGTAACCTCCGCGGTCTTCCTCGTCGGTCAACGGATACAGACCCAAGCCCCAGCGGCCATAGACGACAAATTTGTCGGCGATATTGAGGCCCGTTTCAAAGCCCATGTCGATATGCATGTTGAAACCGTTGATATCGAGGTCGTACTCCGTACCCTGCTGGTTCTCTTCGGAGTAGCCTTTGCGGTTGAAGAAGTTGAAGCCTAGGGAGAAATAGCCACCGATATAAAAGCTCTTGCGGAAGGGATAGACATTCATTCCCATCGCCACCAGCGTGAGGGTGTGTACGGTGGACGACTCCGACTTGATGGTCACGTAGCCACTGCCGTCAGCCAGCCTCACGTTGCCGCCCTCGTTGAGCTTGTAGCCGTTCCAGGTATAGTAAGGGACACGGACGACGAGGTCCAGATATCTTGATATGGGGATGTCCATGCTGAGGCCTACGTTGAAGCCACTGACGCCGTTAGGCTGTATCACGGTGTTGCCACCCGTGCGGTCCATGGGAGACCAAGTGTAGCCGAGGTCGAAACCTATCATGCCCGGACGGCGGTAGTCGATCACCATGTGATTGGGGCGCGACGACCCCATCATATATTGGGCGGAAGCCTTGGCGCCACACAACAGCACCACTGCCAGCATCGCCACTTTTATCATATTCTTCATAACAATCCTAATTCTTAAATGTTAAACACTTGACTGCTACAGGCCTACACTATTTCAACTCGTCAATCGAATACGCCTTGCCGTCGTAGTCCTCCAGGGCGGGATGGATGTAGTCGTAGGTGCGGCCGTCGGGCATCACGAACTGTATCCATGCCACTGCCAGCGCGTCGTCGTGGACGAAGAGCTTGACGCTGGCGGCCGAGGCCTCCTTCATGGCACCGAACGACTCCTTGAACTGCTTGGCGTCCTCGCGCTTGATATACAGCTGGTAGCTGTTCTCCGTATAGCCCGGGGTGATGATCTTGAAGCAGCCCTGGTCGGCATTGTACTCGCCGAGCAGGAGGCTGATCTTCTGACGCGCCACCTGCTGCTTCAGGAAGTCGCGGTCGGCGTCTTTCAGCTCGTTCTCCAAGAAGTTCTGCTGCACGGCGGGGTCTTTCTTGCGGGCCTCGAACTCGGCCGTGGTCTCGAACTCGCCCTTGGTGTCGATAATCTGGGCAGCGCGCTTGCGCAGGTACCAGCTATAGGAATAGTCTGTCACACGTGCCATGGCGAGGTTCAAGGCGCGGAAATCCTTGGGGTAGCGCACCTTCAGTATCTCCTGTCCGAAGATGCTCCTGACGCCCCACTGGCCGTTCTTCTCCACCGCCACGAGCTGCGACACGCCTATCTTGCGGCGCACCGAGTCGACAGCGTCGAAATAGCGGAGGGTATCAAACTCGAAGGGGATGACCGTACGGCCCTTGCCGTCGAGCATGCCATAGGTGCCCCTGCCCTGCTCGCGGGCCACGACACCATAGGTCTGCACACTCATCCAGGGGTATTTGTGCTCCGTCAGCGCCTTGCCGGCGGCATCATAGAGGCCGCAGAGCCTGTCGCGCTGCGCGCCGATGCAGTAGTCGCCCTGCACCTTCCTCACGCCCGACACCCAGCTGTACTCGGGTTTCAGCACCAGCACACCGTCATAGTCGCACAAGCCCTTCATGCCGTTCTTGAAGACCGTGAGGGAGAGCACCCACTTGTCGCCATACTGGAGCGAGCAGTACTGGATGCTGTCATACTCCACGGGGACGATATTCTTGCCTTTGTCGTCCCACACGCCCCACAGCGAATGTTTTCTAATCTCGGCAATCGAAGGATTGCGCTCCGTGCCGGTGTAGCGGCCCAGGGCGGCGAAGTAGCAGTTGCGCTCGAACGACCAGATGTCGTACTCGAAAGGCACCACTTCCCTATCCGACCACCAGTCGATAAGACCCACCTTGTCGCCTTTGACGGCGATGGCGGCGTCCATGCCCAGCAGGCGGAGGTCTTTATATTTGGCTTTGAGTTTCCACGTGCGGTACGTGTTGTCATAGACACCCACCTTTTTCGACAGCGACAGCTCGTCGACACCCACCACATAGCGGCCCTTCTCGCCGGCCGACTCGCCGGGGTTCTTGTTCACATAGACCTTCGAGGCGCTGGCAGCGTACTCGTCGATGGCGCGGCTCACATCGTTGGCGAGGCTCTGCCCGATGGCGGTGGTGATGGCCTCGGTGGTAGCCTGGGCGACAATCTGCTTCGACGTCGGACCCGCCGGACGGCTCGGCGCAGTGTTCTGCGCACGATAGTAGGGGCACCACTCGAAGTGCATCCACGGGTAGGTGACATTGCGCATCTCTATGCCGCAATAGGCACAGGTCTTCTTCTGCTTTTGCGGGGTAGGCGTCGGAGACTTCACCGCCTCACCGTGCGGCATTTCCTGCGCCGCCAGCGGCAACGCCAACGCCACAAAAAGCATAAGTATCAATGAATGAGATTTTTTCATATTATTTCCTCCTATATTTGATTACGTTTTATTTTGCAAATATACGTAAATAATTTGATACGACCAAAAAAAAAACGGCGAATTTAACTAATTAAACTAATTTATCATACAGGTCAATGTAAGGCTAATTACGCTAAATTGCCTAACGGCTCCCCTACCGCCGCC
Source organism: uncultured Bacteroidota bacterium (assembly GCA_902774395.1). Classification (GTDB taxonomy): domain Bacteria; phylum Bacteroidota; class Bacteroidia; order Bacteroidales; family P3; genus Colimorpha. The sequence continues at coordinate 38,627 of CACYIK010000001.1, read as the reverse complement.
CAACAGCGCCATGACCCCCCCTCAAAAAGATAATAAACTAGAATAGAGCGTCTTACATATAAGTCATACATAACTACCACATACTCAGCACCATCTCCCTACCAACTCCTACCCAACACCGTATCAAGTCCTACCATGGTAGGAGTTGGGTAGGAGTTGATACGGTGTTGGTACGGTGATGATACTGATTTCGTGGTAGTTAGATACGAAATAATGCCATATAACACACGGTATCAGTGTGTTATATGGCAAAATTAACATTTTTTAAGTTCCCTTTGCGCTCGCCTTACGCCATGTTGTGGAAGACGTTGACGACGTCGTCGTCGTTCTCGAGGCGCTCGAGGAGGCCGTTGACGTCCTCCTGCTCCTCCTCGCTGAGTTCGCGGGTGGTGAGGGGGATGCGCTCGAACTTGAAGCTCTTGATCTCGAGACCTTTGTCTTCGAGGAACTTGGAGATGGGGCCGTAGTTGGTGAAGTCGGCGTAGATGAGTATCTCGTCCTCGTCGCGGAACACCTCGTCGATGTCGCAGTCGATGAGTTCGAGTTCGAGCTCGTCCATGTCGATATCGTCGCGCCAGGCGACGACGAAGGAGCACTTGCGCTCGAAGAGGAAGTCGTTCATGCCCATGGTGCCGAGCTCGCCCTTGCCGCGCACGAAGGCGGCGCGGAGGTTGGCGACGGTGCGCGTGGGGTTGTCGGTGGCGGTCTCGACGACGACGGCTACGCCGTGGGGGCCTTTGCCGTCATAGACGACCTCTTTGTAGGCCGACTTGTCCTTCTCGGTGGCGCGCTTGATGGCGCGTTCGACGTTCTCCTTGGGCATGGACTCGCTCTTGGCGGTCTGCATGAGCAGGCGCAGGCGGAGGTTGCTCGAAGGATCGGGGCCGCCGGCGAGGACGGCCAATTCGATTTCCTTACCAATCTTGGTGAAGGTGCGGGCCATGTGGCCCCAACGTTTCAGTTTTCGTGCTTTACGGTATTCAAATGCTCGACCCATAACTTAAAAGTAAAAAGTAAAAACTAAAAACTAAAAGGTTTTTAGTCAATGTTAATATTATTTGATTTATATGTTTTCAACGATGATAGCAGTAGGGCAATCATTTCGCCCGAATCACTATATATGGACTGATACTCGTTTTCGGTGATGATTTCCGAGTTATACAGCAATTCTATCCAATATTGTGTTTCTTCTGCCTCTTTTAGAGCAATACTTAACTTACTGATAAAATCAGCCTCGCTTTGTGCGAATCTACTTTCCCTGATATTGGCACCTATACTGGTTCCACTTCTAAGCAGTTGCTTGCTTAGTACATACTCCTTTTTTTCGTCGGTAAGATACTTGTAAAATTTCACGCATCTTACCGCAAAAGCCATACTTTTGGAATACAGTATACTATCCTTCATACCTTATCCTTTTACTTTTTAGTTTTTACCTTTTACTTTCCAGTTCCTCGAGGAGGAACTGTGTGCATTCCTCGAAGGTTTTGAAGGTGTGGTTTTCGGGGACTAGGTCGGGGATGAGGTTCATCTTGGTGAGCATGTACATGGGCTGGGGCTGGATGATGGTCATGAGGACCTGTACGCCACGGCCTTGGAGGTCTTTGATGGCTTCCTCCATGGCGTAGAGGCCGCTCTGGTCCATAAAGCTCACCAGGCGCATGCGTATGATGACGATCTTGGCGTCCTGCGGGACGGTGTTCATCACCTCCTTGAACTTGTTGATGGTGCCGAAGAAGATGGGGCCGTTGAGGCGCTGGACATAGATCTTGTGTGCCACGGTGTCGGGCATGCCGTGCTCGTCGTCCCAGGGGCTCTCCTTGTCGAAGTTGGTGAGTTCCTGGCTGCTGTAGCCGCCCTCGACGAGGTCGGAGGCGCGTTTCATGAAGAGCACGCAGGCGATGACCATGCCGATGCCCACGGCGGTGAGGAGGTCGACGAAGACGGTGACGAGGAAGACGACGATGAGCACCACGGCGTCGGCGCGCGGAATTTTCACCAAGTCTTTGAAACCCTTGAAGTCGATGATGCCCCAACCCACGGTGAGGAGGATGCCGGCGAGGACCGACAGGGGCACGTACTGCACCACGCTGCCGAGGCCGAGCATGATGGCCAGCAGCAGGAGGGCGTGGACCATGCCGGAGAGCTGTGTGCGGCCGCCGCTCTTGACGTTGACGACGGTACGCATGGTGGCACCGGCACCGGGGAGGCCGCAGAAGAGGCCCGCCACGGCGTTGCCTATGCCCTGTCCTATCAGCTCGCGGTTGCTGTCGTGCTTGGTCTTGGTGATATTGTCGGCCACCACGGAGGTGAGCAGGGTGTCGATGGAGCCGAGGCCTGCCAGCGTGAGACCGGGGATGATGGCGGCGACGAGGATGGTGCCCCAGTCGAGGCCGGCGAGGCTGACGCCTTCCTTGGCGAAGAAGGGCATGGGGATGCCCGAGGGTATCTTGCCGATGGTGCCGAAGGTTCCTTCCGGGAGGAAGAGCGACACGACGGTCATGATGATGAGTGCCACGAGGGTCGACGGCACCTTCTTGGTAATCAAGGGGAAGAGGTAGATGATGGCCACGGTGCCGAGTCCGAGGAGGAGCGCTGTGACGTTGGTGGCCGCGAAGGCGTCAGGCAGCTGGGTGAGCTGCTCCACCATCGACCCTTTGCCGGCGCCGCCCACCAGGGGGAAGAGCTGCTGCAGGATGATGATGACGCCGATACCGCTCATGAAGCCGGAGAGCACGGGGTACGGGATGTAGCGCACGTACTTACCGATCTTGATGATGCCGAAGAGTATCTGGAAGAGACCGCAGAAGATGGCAGCGAGGGCCATGGTGAGGAGCACCGTGGAGAAGTCGCCGCCTGCGGCGGTGCCTGCCACGCCACCCACGAGGGTGGCGGTGATGACGGTCATGGGACCCGTAGGACCGGAGATCTGGCTGTGGGTGCCGCCGAAAAGGGCGGCGAAGAAGCCGAGGAGCGTGGCGCCGGTGAGGCCCACATAGGCGCCGAGGGAGGCGCCACCGGGGACGGCGCCGAAGGCCTGTATACCGAAGGCCAGAGCCAGGGGCAGTGCGACGATGCCGGCGGTGATGCCGCCGAAGAGGTCGCCTTTGAGATTGCTGGTGAGGTTCATATCGTTTATTATTTTTTTACTAGTATTCCTTGTTTGAGGATGGGTACTACGGGGCAGGTGTTGAGCTGGAAGGCGAAGTCGATGTCGGCCTGGGCGCCGAGGCGGCGGAGGCGGTGGACATGGGAGGCCTGCTCGCAGTAGGCACGGGGGTCGTCTTTGGCGAGCTGCCAGAGGGTCAGGGCCATGTGGGCGGCGTCGCCAAAAATTGAAAATTGAGAATTGAAAATTGAAAGTTTTTCAATGATGGCGCCGGCGACTAGGGTGTCTTCCAGGCAGAAGTCGTTCTGCCAGCCGGAGCAGAGGATGACGACGTCTAGTCCCCCACCCCTGCACCCCTCCCTCAGGGAGGGGACGGTGAGCGCCTGCAGGCGGTCGCAGAGGGCGTCGAGGTTGGCGAAGGCGCCGACGAGGGTGCTGTCGGCGTCGGCGGCGCGAAGGATGGTGCGAGTGCCGTTGGTGGTGCTGTAGGCCAGGCGCACGCCGCTGAGGTCGTGGCGCAGGTACTCGGTGGGCGAGTTGCCGTATTCGACGACGACAGTGCCGCCGTCGGGCAGCGCTATGTCGACCTTGCTGCCGCCGCGTTCTGCGGCGAGGCTATAGCCACGGTGGTGGTAGTCGACGAGGTCGTCGAGGCTGTCGAGGGGCACCACCTCGCTGCATCCCGCCTGGAAGGCGGCGCAGACGGCCGTGGTGGCACGCAGCACATCGATGGCCACGGTGACATGGTTTTTCTTGATGGTACGGAAGGGATAGAGGGCCGGCGTGAGCGATACTTCGAGCAACATGAATGTGTTAATGTGTTAATGCGTTAATGTGTTAGTGTCACTCGTAGAGTTCTGTTTTGAGCATCTGGACGCTGCCATCGTTGAGTATGCGGAGGTTGAAGAATTCGGGATGCGAGGGGATGTAGCGCTCGGTGGTATGCTGGCGGGCGCGGTTGCCGGAGGGCAGGTCGCGCAAGACATACTGGTTGAGAGTCTCGACGAGGCGGCAGCGCTGGGCGGTCTCGAGGTCGCAGCCGTAGCGCTCGGCGAAGGCCTTGTCTTCGGGCAGCGGCAGGGGGTTGCCCTTAAAGTCGGTGGAGAGCATCTTCATGGCGTTGACCGACACATGGAGGAGCTCGTTGCCCGACACCGCGGAGCGCAGCACATACTCCACCTCGACGGTCCAGGTGTTGGAGGTCTGCTTCCAGCTGTGGAGGGTGATGAAGAGCACGGCGTCGATGCCGAGGTCGTTCTTGAGGTCTGAGATGTCGTTGTTGCGCAGCTGCTTGCCGGTGCGCTGTTCGGTGGCGGCGAGCTGTGCCGAGGCCAGGGGTCCCGGGAGGTAGTAGCCGTTGTGCACCAGGGGGTCGGAGGCGGTGAGGAAGAGCTGCTTGGCGGCGATGTTCAGCGAGGCGTTATAGAGGGAGTCCTCGGTGGTGCGCACGGCGCGGCGCATAGAGAGGTCGTTGAGCGGCGCCACATAGATGACCGACGGGCACTCCTTGTAGATGCTGCTGTACTGGCCGAGGCGCGACTCGGTCTTGCAAGAAGTTAGTAAATTGAAAATTGAAAATTGAAAATTGAAAATTAGGACACACATCATTATGCGCCATATTCTCTTGTTGTTTTTATGAGCGATGAATTTCAATTTTCAATTTTTAATTTTCAATTCTTAGTTTTGTTTTGTCTGGCGGCTTCGCGTTCTGCTTCCCTGCGCTTGCGTTCCTCTTCGCGCTGGGCGGCCTGCTGCTTGCGGGCTTCCTCGCGCTGGGCAGCCTGTTCTTTCTTCTGGCGTTCTTGCTCTTTCTTGGCCTGCTCGCGGGCACGCTCCTTTTCTTTCTTGGCTTCCTCGCGGGCTTTCTCCTTGTCCTTCTTGGCCTGCTCGCGGGCGTCGATGGCGGCCTGCTTGGCAGCGGCGATGGAGTCGGCGATGGCCTGCTGACGCAGGGCCTCCTGTGCCTGCTGCTGTTCGAGGATCTCACGCTTCTGGGTAGCGGTGAGGCGCACGGGGTAGTTGATGGAGTCGACAGGAGTCTGCTGTGCTATCCATTCGGCGTCGGAGCTGTCGATGACCGGCGGCACGTCGGCGAAAGGTTTGAGGGCGGTGAGGGAGTCGTAGGCCCACTCGGCGAGTTGCGCCAGGTTGGCGGTGTCGCGGAGGGCGGCGAGGGTGTCGGCCACCATGTCGGGCATGAGGCGTTGCTTGATGCGGGTGACGATGCCGCGGCTCTCAGGGAAAGCCTTCATCTCGGCGTTGAGCATGCGGCAGGCGGGACCCTTGTGGCCCATGAGGGCGAGGGTGACGCCGTATTCGGCATACATGCCCGGGTGGAGGGTGTCGGCCTTGACGGCGTCGTTGAGAGCCTGCCCATAGGCGGTGGCGAGACTATGGAGACCGCCATAGGTGGGTGCGGTCTGATAGCTGAGCACCTCGACCCGCGGAACACCTATGTATTCGCCGGAACACGAAAAAATGAAAAATGAAAAATGAAAAATGAAAACGATGCTGGCGCAGAGCGACAACAGCGACTTTGTTTTGTGCAAACTATTCTTTTTCATTTTTCCGTTTTCATTTTTCCATTTCAAAAAAAATAGCGTGGGCCTGTAAGCCGGGTTCTGTCGTGTTCTATCATTAATCTAGGGCCGCCGTCGCCGACGGTCTCAATCAACCTACCCCCCAGTCATGCAAGCGAGCCGGCTTGCTGTCGTGAGACAGACTGGTATACATGGTCTTTCAGCCCATGAGGCTTGCCATCATGCCGGTCACCCGGACATGTCGTGGGCTCTTACCCCGCGTTTTCACCCTTGCCCGAAGGCGGTTTGTTTTCTGTGGCGCTAGCTATCACTTTCCCTCACCGGGTAAACCCGTTCACTCCCTTTCGGTCGTGTTCGGGGTAAACCCGTTCACTCCCTTTCGGTCGTGTTCGGGAAAGTGTCTTCCCGTTAGGAAGCATGGTGGCTCGAGCTGCCCGGACTTTCCTCCCAGCATCGCTGCCGGGCGATAGAATAGCCCATGCTATTTCGGCTGCAAAAATACGAAAAAATTTTTATATAGACAGCGACATATATAAAAAACGGCGAATGAATCCAATATAACTAATTGCTACGCAGGTCAATGGCAGGCCAATCATGCCAATTCGCCTGACGGCGGCCCTGCCGCGCGAAGCACGCGGCATTCGGGCAATTCGCTTGAAATTGACCTGCGTAGCTTTCGTTTAATTCGAAATATTCGCCGTTGGAAAAGAATTATCGTTTCCCTGTTTATCTGATGAGGGTGACGGTGCCTTGCTCCTGACGCGGTCTGCCGTCGGTGTCGCGGAATTTGGCGATCCACACATAGCCGCCCTGCGGGAGGCGTGAGCCATTGTGGGTGCCGTCCCACGAGAAGGAGGGGTCGTTGCTGGTGTAGACCTGACGGCCACCGCGGTTGTAGATATAGAGGTGGAACTCTGTCACCGAGGAGGAGTAGCGCATCTGGAAGCGTCGGTTGTCGTCGATGTCGCCGTCGGGGGCGAAGACATTGGGTGCCCAGATGAGGTTGTCGATATGCACCGGAATATTGGAGGGGTCGACGCCCTTGGCAGACTCTGTGGTCGCCGACGGTGACTCTGATTTTTCGGAGTAATCTGAATATTCTGAATGTTCTGAATATTCTGATTTTTCTGGCACTCTGGTAGGGCTGACGGCTTTGGCGGGCTCGGGCTTGGCTTGCGGCAGCGGCTGTTCTCTGGCTTCCGCCACGGGTGCGGCGACTTGCGGCAGCGGCAGCGCGGCCACTGCGGGAGCCTGGGGCTCGACGGCAGGCTGTGGCTCGACCTTCTGGGGCTGCGGCGTAACGGCGGGCGTGGTGGCAGGGGCCACGGGCTCGTCGGCCTGGACGGCGGGCTGCTGCGGCTGATGGAGGGCGGCAGGGGCATTCTCGGCCTTGGCCAGGGCGAGGTCCTCCCCTGCTGCTTCGGAGTTTTTGCCGGAGAGCGTCAGCAGCAGGGTGACGGCGGCGACCAGTGCGACGCCGGCGGCGATACCGCCCATGCGCCAGAGACGGCGCACACGCAGGCGGTGCTGTATCTTCTCGTAGAGCCCTTCATCGGGCTGGGGTCTATAGTCTTGCAGGTTCATATTCTCTCGGTATATTATTTATCGTTGATGGTTCATTTTTATCTAGTCAGGTATGTGCGGAGCTGTGCCTTGGCGCGGCAGAGCGCGGAGCGCACACTCGAGGGCTGCATCTTCAGCTCCTTTGCCACCTCTTCGATGCTGTAGCCTTCGACCTCGATGAGGTTGAAGACCGTGCGCAGGGGGGCGGAGAGCTGCTGCAAGGCCTTGACAATCTCCTCGGCGGCGAAGGGGTCGAGCGGCAGCGTCACGGCGTCGGCCGCGCAGTCCTCGATATAGGTCTGGGGCTTGGCGGCGCGGCAGTGGTTGATGCAGACGTTGATCATGATATGGTATACCCAGGCTCCCAACTTCTCGGGCTCGCGGAGCTTGGAGAGGTTCTCGTAGACCTTGATGAAGCCGTCCTGCAGGAGGTCCTGCGCCTGCTCGCGGTCGCGGGCGTAACGCATACACACACCCATGGCCATGGGTGCCATGGCGTCGTAGAGCGCGCGCTGGGCCTTGGCATCGCGGCGGCGGCAGCCTTCGACCATACGGGTGTATTCGTTACTCATGATGCTTTATAGACACAAAAAATTTAAAAATGCTGCAAAAAAAGAAAAAATTCTTTTTTATTTATGATTTATGAATTATGATTTATGAATTATGATTTATGAATTATGAATTACGAGTTATGAGTTATGAGTTATGATTTATGAATTATGAATTATGAATTATGAGTGATGAATTATGAGTGATGAATTATGAGTTATGAGTGATTTGTTTTATGGAGGTGATAGTGACGGTGGTGGCGGTGACGCGGAACTTGATTTCGAAGCGGTCGAAGAGCATGGCGTAGAGGCGGTCGGGGTCGTCCTGGTAGTGGGGACGGGGGTCTTGTGCCAGCGACTCGACGAGTGCCGCACGCAGGTCGGCGGGGATGGTGGCCAGCAGCCCTTGCGGGTCGTCTACAGACAACGCCTGCGGCGGTGCCGCGGTGGCGAAGCCGCTGCGGGCGTCGGGGTGGCTGTCGGCATAAGGGAGGTAGGGCTTGATGTCGAGGATGGGTGTGCCGTCGACGAGGTCGGCGCCCTGGACCACCAGCACGGGGCCTGGCTCGACACGCAGGAGGCGCACACAGGAGAGGCCAATGGGGTTGGGACGGAAGGGGCTGCGGGTGGCGAAGACCCCTACCCTCTTGTTGCCGCCCAGACGCGGCGGCCGGACCGTTGGTTTGAATGAGGAATGATGAGTGATGAGTGATGTATTAAGTGATGAGTGATTAGTGATGAGTGATGTATTAAGTGATGAGTGATTAGTGATGAGTGATGAATTAAGTGAGGAATTAAGTGATGAGTGATTAGTGATGAGTGATGAATTATTAGTTTCTTTGTTATTTAGGTGGAATTGCCAGATGAGCCAGAGGTAGTCGAACTCCTCGATGCCGCGGACGGCTTCGGGGATGCGATAGTCGGGTTCGAAGACCACGAGGGCATTATAGTCGGCCAGGCCTGCCTGACGCGGCACGCCGAACTTGGTCTTGAAAGGGGTCTCGATATGAGCGATGGGATTCATGAGCGTGTGTTTTTGGGATTAGTAAGAAAGCGCATAGCGTCGAGGATGGCACGGTCGAGGACTTTTATCTTCTCGGGGTTGGTGCAGCGGTTGCTTTTGATGGCGGCGGTGAAGCGCGACTTGTCGGCATGGAGGAAGGCGCCGCAGAGCGTCTGCCACTTCATGCGGTTGCCTCCGGCGCAATAGATGAGGCCCAGCTGCCAGAGGGTGTCGACGAGGTGGTTGAGCATGTCGGAGGGGCCGAGCCACAGCACCCATGGCGGGTCGGAGGAGCGCTCCTGGTCGTTGAGTGCCAGCCCCAGGCAGCGGCGCAGGGCCTGCTGCTGGTCGCGCTCGGAGGCGATGAGGCCTGCCGCCGCCAGCCGCGAGATGCCGTCGCGCAGGGGTTCGACGCCAATGGAGAAGCGGTCGCCGAGCCACACAAAATGGCGCTCGGCGCTGTCCGGCAGCGGTGGCACGGAGGGCTGGACGGATGACGCAGAATCGACGGAGGCGGGAAAAAGCGACTGGTCGAGTGCCAGGAGGGTGGTGATTTCACGCACCCGCTCGAGGCAGGTGCGCGCCCAGACAGGGTCAGGCAGCTGCAGGTAGAAGCTGCGCCACAGGGACTTCTGCTCGGCCAACGGAATGCGGCGGTCGGTCATGACACGCTGCAAAAGGTCGGCATCGGCGGGCAACAGCTCGCCGCAGCACTCCACCATCTTGTCGCCACCATACTGAATATCAGTAGCTAATGGAGTATAAGCAGAATATGTAGCGGTATTATTGATGGTGCAAAGATAGGGATAATTTCCAGCATAAGCAAGAAAAAAATTAGCAAATAGTTTTCGCTGAATTAACGCAAAGCCATCGCATGTTGTCGGCAAAAAGACGGGAAAAACACGCCAGGCTAACGTCAATCCAACCGTCATAATATCCTGTAATCTAGCCCATTTAACAGATATACTTTTGCCGTCGAATTCACCAATTAAAACCTTAAAAAGATGACAAAAGATGAGATTGCAGAGATTCTGCGAATTTTGGAGCTCGACTATGAGGCCGAGCCGACATTGATTTATCTGTTTTATGTGCTGCCCGACGGGCGTGTGAACAACTTCAGCATCAGCGTGCGCCGAGGGAAGTCGATGAGCAACAAAGAGCTTGAGAACCTCATGCGCCGTGAGTACCCCTCGACACGGGAAGGCACAGTGGTGCGGGTGGAACGGCCGAAGTGGCAGCCGCCAGTGGACTGGATGGACTCGTCGGAGGTGTGCAGGCTGCTGAACATCTCGCGCAAGACGCTATGGAAGTGGACCAAGCGGGAGCTGTTCTCGCCCTCGAGGATCGAGGGACGGCTGTACTATAACCGGCAGGATATAGACCGGGTGATTGCCTCGCACGCCATCAACGAGAACGGCCGACTCGACACTACGGCTAACGGATAACTGCTCGTTTTAACGGCGAATTTTACTAATTTTACTAATGGCTACGCAGGTCAACGGGAGGCTAATTACGCTAAATTGCCTGACGGCGGTACAATGCCTCTCCTTTTTCTTTTTAACGGCGAATTTTACTAATTTTACTAATGGCTTGCGCAGGTCAATTGGGGGCTAATTACGCTAAGATTTTAATTCGCTTAATTAGTTTAATTCGCCGTTGAAAGAAGACCTTGTTACCAATCGTTACTTGGCGTTACTTCGCAGGAAAAGGCGTTTACATTTTCGGGGGTAACACATTTCGGACCGTATATTGTCATTGTCGTCGCGACCGACAGAAGACGCCCGACGGGCAGGCCACCCGGGAGGCAAAAAATCAATCAATCAAAAATTATTAACCTTTTAAAACTTTAAAATTATGGCAAAGATTTGTTTAGGAATTCTGGATGGTTTCATTGGTAAGGTGGGCACCGTTGTGGGCTCGTTCTGGAAGGGCAAGGCTGTGATGCGTGCCTACAAGAAGAAGGTGCACGACCGCGGCAGCAAAAAGCAGGTGGAGCAGCGCATGCGCTTTGCCACCATCGGCAGCCTGTCGTCTGCCTTTCTGGACGCCCTACGCCTGGGATTGCATGCCGAGGCACAGAAGAGACGTATCACCGAGACCGACCTCTTCGTCAAGAAGAACCTTCAGGCCGTAGAGTTCACCTGGCCCGACACCATCGATGTGGACTACACCCTGCTGGAGCTTGCCGCCGGCAGCCTTGGCGAGGTATCGTTCGGCAGCCCGCAGTTTGACGAGCCGCTGACCGTCGCCGTGAGCTTCAGTGCCAACAGCGACCTTCCTGAAGTCTCGGAGGACGACCAGGTGTACCTCTTCGTCTACAACCCCGGTGACGGCCGTGGCTTGCTCTCGCAGGCGGTCCGCCGCAATGCCGGCAGTGTGAGCATCACCGTGCCGAATGCGTGGAACGGGGAGACCGTCCATGTGTGGGGCTTCGCCGTCAACGCCGCAGGCGTGAGCAGCAACAGCCACTACATCGGCAACGGCAGCATCAGCTGATGCCGAGCCTCCCCTGCGGAGGAAAAGCGAAGAGGGCGTCCTTGCGGGCGCCCTCTTCATTGATTATTCCGTAGGATGTTTAGCGGATCACCACGACACGGCGTGTCAGCAGGTTGCCGACGGAGACGAGGTAGGAGCCGCTGACGGGAACGTCGAAGACGACATTATTACCATTGCCATTGCTGGTCTGGAGAGCGCGGCCATTGACATCGTAGAGGGTGACGTCGAGGTCGCCAGAGTTCTCGATAACCACCTGACCGTTCACGATACGGATCTCAACATTGTTGACGATATCGTTGTTGTCGATACGGGGCATTCTGGGGTAATAAGAACTGTTGATGAAGAAGTATTCCAGATCGGGGCACTCCTGGTACTCGGCCAAGAGAGCGGTGAGGTGGATGTCGCTACGGCCGTTGTAGGTGAAGGGGTTGTCGACGGAGATGGTGTCGCCATTCTCGTCGGCCCAACCCATGAAGGCCCAGCCGGGCTGGATCTCGTTGAGGACCACGGAGGCATCCTCGTTGTTGGAGACCTGGGCGATGGACTGAACCTCGTAGAAGTCGCGCATCACACCAGCCACCTGGGCGCTGCCAAGGTTCACCTTGACGCCATACTCGGTAGCAGCATTGTCATTGTTCAGGGTGACAGTAACAGTGTAGGAATCCTGAACCTGCTCGAAGATGGCAGTAAAGTTGGTGACGCCGATGTTGTAGAGCTCAACGAAATTGAGGGTGCGGTGAGCCTCGGTGTTGCCGTCGTTCCATTTGACGAAGCGGTAGCCGCTGACAGGATAGGCGTGGATCTCGATGCTCTGGCCATAGAAGTAGACGCTGTCTTCGTTGGCTTGGGCGCGGCTCGTGATGGCAGAACCGGTGTGGGTGTAACCGGCAGCATCGTCGTTCGAGCTGGTGTTCACCACGACATGACGATAGTCGAGCTCGTCGTCGTAGAGGTAGCCGATACGGATATTGTCGACAGCAGCCGAAGTGGTGGCCACCTCGTTGTCGTTGGTCACATTCCAGAAGAAGGCCAGACGGTACCAGCCGCTCTCCGTGGAGGAGATTTCAACCATGCGGGACTTGATGCTCCAGGAGGTGCCGTCGCCCTGGATGCTGTCGAGGAGCATCTTCACGCCAGCGCCGTGGGGGTCGAGGTGTTCGTAGTCATCCTGCTCGATATCGTCAGGCACGGCGATGAGGGCGGCCGTCAGGAAGTGGCCGGGGACATTGGAGACCTGGGCATTGAAGCGAATCTCATAGAGACCCTCGTCAAAGAGCAGCTCGGTGTAGGTGTAGGGGCTGGAGCCGAGGGAGTAGGTGTTGTGGGCACCGCCGTCGTTGGAGACATAGAGCGACTTCTGGTCGCGGGCGGAGCTATGGGTAGCGTTGCCGATGGTCCACTCGTTGGCACCGGCATTCATGCTGAACCAGCTGGCATCGGCATTGGCCTCCTCGAAGCGGAAGATCTTACCGTCAGCGTCGGCAGCATTCTCGGAGTGACCCCAGAGGGGCGAGATGGTCATGTCAGCAGTGAGGTAGATGTCGTAGGAGACATGGCTCGAACCCGTGCCGTCGCTCCAGCCGAGGAAGACGAAATCGGTGGCAGGAGTGGCGGTGACGGTGTAGTAGTATTCGTTGTCGTTGCAAGCGGGGCTGTGGGTGATGGTCACCACGCCGCCGGGACGCTGGACAACCTTAAGGACAGGCATGCCGGTGGCCACCACGGTGGTGAAGCCCTCCCAGTTCATGCCAGCAGTGTAGTAGGCGCAAGGCACCTCGACCACGACATCGTTCTTGTTGACAGCGCTGAAAGCGTCGGCATGGACATTGATGGCGGCGGGGTTGCCGTTGAGGACGATGCGCTTGAGGTTGGTCAAACGGTAGAAGGCCATGCTGTCGATGGCGGTCAGGCTCTCGGGCAGCACGATGGTGTCGATACGAATATTATAGTAGAAGGCGAAGTCCTTGATTTCAGTGACACCCTGGGGGATGACGAGTTTGTTAATCATCTCGCCGTTGAGCACGAAGTTGTGCGACTTGGCGGCGGGGTTGGCGGCGGCATTGTCGAAGGAGATGTTGCACCATTCGACCAGGCTGCCGTTGTAGTTGGTCTGAGCGATGAGGTTGCTACGCTCGAAGCAGTCCTCGCCGAAGGAGGTGACGCCCTCGTTGACGGTGACGAAGCGGAGGGTGTTCATGCCCATGAAGGCCTGGTTGCCGACGGTGCGCACGCTGGCGGGCAGCTCAAGGCTGTAGATGCTGCGGCAGCCCATGAAGGCCTGACCCTCGATGGTGGCCACTTGAGCGGGGATGGTAGCGTCGGCCAGAGCGGAGCAGCCCTGGAAGAGACCGCCCTTGAGGGTAGTGATATTAGCGGGCAGAACCACACTGCGCATCGAGGCACAATTGTAGAAGGCGAAGCTGTCGATGGTAGCATTGGCGTTGGGAATCTCCATTTCCTGCAAGGCGACACAGTTGGCAAAGGCATACTTGCCGATGGTGGTCACCGTGGGAGCCAGCTCGAGGTGCTCGAGGTTGGTGCAGCCGTCGAAGGCGTGGTCACGGATGGTGCTGACGCCGTTGGTGGTGCTGGGGATAGCGATGGAGGTGACAAGCGAACGGTAGGCGGTCTTCACGCGGATCACCTCGGTGCTGTCGGCGTTGAACTCAAGGATCTCGGCGGCGGCAGTGCCGGCGGGGATATAGTACCAAGCCACGACATCGAGATCGGTGGTGACATTGTTGAGGGTCAGCGTGGGCTCGTTGGGGGTACCCGTGGGCTCACCGTTGACCATCCAGACCCAGAAGTGGTAGTTAGCGATGGGGCAGGTAGCCGTCAGGGTGACGTTGGCGCCAGAGGCATACTCGCCACCACCGGTAACGGTGATATTGGGGTCGTTGACAGGATGCGTAGAGGTGGTGACATGAATCACAGAGGTCTCACGGAAGACGGCCTGAACGGTGACATCGCTGGAGATGTTCTCGATGCGACAGGAGGTATTGGTGTTGTCGACACCATTGACGACCCACTTCTGGAAACGCCAGCCAGAGTTGGGGACCTCGTCATAGTTGATGACAATGGTGCTACCCTGGGCGATGCCGGTGGTGGTGCCAGGAATAGTGGAGAGCTGATCGGAACGGATGGAACCGGTGCCGTCGATGGAGGTTGTCACACTGTAGTAGTGGGTCAAAGCGCTCAACTGGGCGGTAAGCTCGATGTCGGAGGTAACAGGGAAGGTGTAAGGGTTTTCAGTAGAGACCTCGGTATTGGTACCAGCGATAGTCCAACGCTCGAAAGTGTAGTTAGCAGGATCGTAGGTCACCTCGATGGTTGCAGACTCACCGTTGAGGTAGGAGCCATTGCCGCTGAGGGTCACAACAGCGTTGGCGGGGTTCTTGTAGAGAACCACATTGTAAATGGGAGTGTAGTTAGGCACAAGGGTGATATCGCCGTTCAGCGTGCCCGTGTAGGGGTTGACGTTGGCAGTGGGATCCTCGACACCATTGACAGTCCAATGAGAGAAAGCATGGTCGGCCAACTGGTTGGCGGTAACCTCAATAGAGGTGCCATGGTCGTAGCGGCCATCGTGAGGCGTGGTGCTAACGCTGGTGAGGGTAGCGTTAGTGAGAGTGATTGTGTGGGTGGCGATGAAATTGGCCACGATATTAGAATAGTTACGCGAGATATTACTAATAGTATAGGGGTTAGTTGTGGAGGAGAAGTCGCCAGTCCAGTTGATGAAGCGGTAGCCGGTGTTGGCCACAGCCGTCAGCACGGGGCTGGAGCCTGCGTCATAGGTGCCAGCATTGTTGGCGCCGTCGATATTGACAATACCAGCAGCGGTGGGATTGACATTTGCGGTGATGGAATAGGGATCGTGGTGGAACTTAGCCGTAAGGGTACGGTTGCGAATCACATTGGAGATGGTGTAGCTGGTGGAGGTGGTGAGTTGATTATTACTCTCGTCGTACCAGCCATCGAATACCCAGTTGGCGGCGGGGGCGGTGTTGTAGGTGAAGGCGTTGCCCACCTGGATGTCGGTGGTAGTGTTAGGAACCTTGGTGCTGGCGGCCTCCGAAGGGTCGTAGACAGCCGACATGGTGTAGGAGTCGCTGGCGTTGGCGAAGTTGGCGGTGTAGGTGCGGTCGCCAGCGCCGTCGGGCAGATTGAAAGTGTAGGGATTCTCCGTGCTAACAACTTCATCGTTATAGAACCAACCTGCAAAGCGATATGCGCTACTAGCAGCTGTGGCCGTCAGTGTCACCTGCGTACGCTCGGTAATAGTCAGCGAGGAGGTGCTAGTGTTATGCTCATAATCTTCAATCTGGACAGTGCCGCGAGAAGGGTTGTTGGAAGCCACAGTGATGGTGCGATCCTGAGGGATATAAGCGAAGATTGCGTCAACAGTCACATCGCTGTGCATCGGTTCAAGTGTGTAGGTGCTGGAATTACCCTTCACTTGAACACCGCCTATCTCCCAATGATCAATTGTATACGGATCAGCATAGGATGCCGATAGCGTCGGTGTTGCACCGTCCAACTTTTCACCGTCACCGGTTACACTGCAGAGATTCCTGCACTCAACCGGATATACATTAACGCTCAAATTATGGCGAATAGTGGCGTTACCCATAACGGCCCATACTTCTGTATTTCCATTAACAATAACATCACAGGTGTTAGTATTAACCGCAATGACATCATCAGTCCACCATTCCTTTACCTCTTTCCCATTTATTGGAGTAACCGTCAAGGTCACTGTAGTTCCATTGGCGAAAGTACCTTCATTACCACTCACTGTTCCCCATGGCTGTTCCACATCTTGGTCATCTATGATATGAACAGTGATTGTGTACTGTGCATTTGCATAAGAGAACGACAGCAAAAACGCAATAGCCATTAAAGCGATACGTCGTAGTCCTCTTCTTCTGTAAAATAATAAATGTTTCATATTATTCTTTTTTTAGTTATAATTTTCATTATTCTGCTCTAAAAACAAGTCTTACAGCACAACCATGTGCACGTGACTTGGAAACAACAGACACAGAACCAGCTGATATTTTCAACGCATATGACGGTGTACCTCGACCTTCAGCGCCACCGGTAGAAGTCCAATAATAGCCTTCATCTATACCATCAATTGAAGTTCCGTTACGGAAGTTCGTAACAGGGAGAAAAACCGCACCTGAAAACTCGAGAGTCGACCATTCTGTAGAAGAATAATTATTAAGCGAATAACTACTAAAGCCAGCTGTGAACGATACGCCTTCTGGTTTTGTCCACGTGCGACCATCCTCATCCTCATCTGGAAGAAGGACTAGACCATAATGTGAGTGTCCATCAATGGTGATAGTAGCTAACCCTGCTTTACCGCTTCGGCCTATCAAATATTCCCATTCTGCCTTAGTAAGCGTACTCCATGGAATATCAGTTACTATATTAGAGCCATAGGCTATTCCTGGCGATGAGGAATTATATTCCCCCCAATCGTCATTTGTAGAAGCAATATCACCAGAAGGATATGTACCGGTTGATGTTGATGATTCATTAGGATGCGCGGAATTACCACTTGTACCATAGCCTAATAAATCTACCCAAACACCCAATCCAATACTAGCATTTGCGTCTTGTAGAGCAGACACTTGACTAGACGCAAACTGCCATTTGTTATATTGTCTTCCGCTATATCTATATCTCTGGCCCTGCAGGTTTCCTGCCGAGAACAACACCGCATCGTGACCTGCATTAATATAGAAGTAACTCTTGGTAAAACCCTCAACATCAAATGGCGTGGATCTCGTAGTACCCACAGTATAGACACGGCCTTTCTCTAAAGTTACCTGGCCAGAAGTTTTGTACTGAGTAGCACCGCTTCCGTTATTCCACTCCAAATAAAGTGTCGTAGACACGCTGGATCCAATAATAGGAACAGCCACATAGTAATAACGGTCTTCGCCAGCATCTTGATTACTCTCACGCATATACAGGAATTCACCGGCACCTCCCGAGGTAACACCAGTTAAATAATCACTAGCTCCACCTACAGAAATGGTATGAGTAGAAGCATTCAACGTACCCGTCTTAGGAACTTTTGTTGCTTCAAAACCCACTTTAACATAATTCATGGATGCTCCCCCCGTGTTCAAACGAAGGATAGCGCAAGCCGGCTTAAGCGTGATAACAGTATTACCCTCGTTGGTGGAAGTGCAACCAGCCAGAATCACCTTGTTATAATTGCTTCTTTCCTTCACCGAGTTAATATTGAACGAATAAGAAGGACCATTACCAGACAGGTTGGCATTATAATCTTTATATCCATCAACAAAAGCGGCATAGAAGAGATTGCCACCCAAAGTGTCAGTACCCTGTGCATACCAACCATCCTCCGTCACAGCAGGAGACTGACCATCGGAAGTGGTTCTGTACTTGATGACAAAATCGCGGCTAATACCATGATTGCTGGTAATTCTTATCTTGTCACCATCCTCGTAAAAAAGCTTCGACGGATCACCATATTGGAGCCACACTTTGGTTCCATTGTCCTCAACAAATGACTCAAATTTCAATTTGAAGATATTGGTAGAAATTTCCGGAGCGGGTTCATCCTGCTCTTTCTCGCATGCCACGGCAAACAGACCCATTAGGCAAGCTAACAATGCAATACGAATGTTTTTCATCATTTTTCCTTTCTGTTAGACCATCGGTTTAAAACCATCCTCCATCGGCATACGCCCAGACGCTACCGCTCGTGGCATTGGTATGATCCTCATTACCATCCAGGGTAGCAGCGACAACTCTGCCATCATCTGTCACACCCATAAGCTGGTTCTCGACCTCCCTGTCGATGAAACCTTGGATATACTGCTGGGAGTTAACCAGAAGATTGTCTCCCGACGTAGCGTACCCTCGTTCCGTACGAAAATCCACCACCGTAAGTCGTGGAGCCTCGTAATTTGTAATTTTTTTCGTCATATTTGTTTTTACTTTTTTATTTCTACTTAACTATATATCAATAACGTACAGCCATACGGGACACACTGTGCCCTATAGGTATAGTTGTTGCAAAGATACGAAAAAAAATAGATACTGCGTAAAAAAGTTTACGCAATGCGATTTTTAACAGTTTTTTAAGGGTCCTGAGGGGCTTAAAAAACTAGGTTAACGAGGAAGGCGACGAGCCACGCGAGGACGAGGGAATTGACAACGGAAAAAGCGGCCCAGCCTCGTCCTATCTCGCGCCGCAAAGTGGCGATGGTGGCCACACAGGGGAAGTAGAGCAAGACGAACATCATGAAGCCGAAGGCTGTAGTCTCGGAGAAGATGTGCCGGTCGTGGAGCGTGGCAGCGAGGTTGGCCTCGTCTTCCTCATGGTATATGATGGCCATGGTGGAGACGATAGCCTCCTTGGCGGGGAGACCGGTGAGGATGCAGACATTCATGCGCCAGTCGAAACCCAAGGGCTTCATGACGGGGTCCATGGCACGGCCAATCTGGGCCAGGTAGCAGTGTTCGTAGTCGCGTGCCGAGGGGTCGACAGTGGTAGCTGCGGCGACAGAAGAGCCGTCGGCCACAGTGGCCGTTGGGGTGGCGGCTGTTGCCACGGGGCGGGGGAAGTAGCTGAGGGCCCATATGATGACGGAGGCGGCGAGGATGACAGTGGAAATTTTCTTCAGGTAGTCGGCGCAACGCTCCCAGATATGCATGCCTGTATTGCGGACGGTGGGACGGCGGAAGGCAGGGAGCTCGCTGACATAGTCCTCGTCGCGGTCCTTACGGAAATAGGGCATCCGCTTCATAACGAGGGCGAAGAGGATGGAGAGGACGATGCCGATGAGGTAGAGCGAGATCATCACCAAGGCCTTGTGATCGGGGAAGAAGGCCGACACCAGCAGCAGGTAGACAGGCAGACGTGCTGAGCAGCTCATGAAGGGAATCATGAGCATGGTGAGGGTGCGGTCCTTGCGGTTCTGTATGTCGCGTGCCGCCATGATGGCCGGCACATTGCAGCCGAAGCCCACGAGCATGGGGATGAAGGAGCGGCCGTGGAGTCCCACGCGGTGCATAATGCCGTCCATGAGGTAGGCGGCACGGGCCATATAGCCCACATCCTCGAGGATGGAGAGGAAGAAGAAAAGGATGACGATATTGGGCAGGAAAGCGAGGACGGCGCCGACGCCCTGCACGACACCATCGACGAGCATCGAGGAGAGCCATCCGCCAGGCAGCGTACCCGACAGCCACCCGCAGAGGGCGTCGATGCCGCTCTGTATCCAGTCCTGCGGGTAGGTACCCAGCGAGAACGTGCATTCGAAGACCACCAAGAGCACCGCGACAAGGATGGGGAAGCCTATCCAGCGGTTGGTGAGGACAGCGTCGACACGCTGCTGGAGCGTATGGTCGCTGTCGTCGTCGCTATGGGTGAGGGCGGCGGCAAGGGCACCGCTGACATAACCGTGGCGGGCTTCATGGATGATCTCCTCGGGGGGACGCTTGAGTTCGAGGAAGAGGTGCTTGCGCTCGCGCTCCACGAGCGCAGCGAGGTCGTCGTACCAGGGCTCGTCTTTGAAGAGCGGAAGTGTCTCGACAGGGCGCTCTAGGAGACGGATGGCGAGGTAGCGCTTCGAGTGATGAGTGATGAGTGATGAGTGATGAGTGGGGAGTGATGAGTGATGAGTGGGGAGTGATGAGTGATGAGTGGGGAGTGATGAGTGATGAGTGGGGAGTGATGAATGATGAATGAGGAAGTCGATAATCTGCTTGATGGAGCGCATAACATCCTGGCCGTATTCGACATGGACGTGGCGGAGGGACTCTACCCTACCCTCGGCGGCATGCACCACCTTGGCGGCGAGGTCGTCGATGCCGTCGCCGGTGAGAGGGTTGACGATGCGTGCCAACACACCCATCTGCTTCTCGAGACTCTGCATGTCGAGCGAGTGACCGGTGGCGAGGAGCAGGTCGTATTTCACAAAAGCCAGCAAGAGCCGGCGGTGCATATCGATGAGCTGTGGAGTGAAGACGAGGCTCTCGTCGAGGTCGGTGCTGTCGACCACCTGGAGCACCACGTCGGGGTCCATTGTCTCGACTTCTTCGCAGTCGTGGACTTCGCTGCAGAGGATTTCGACTCCGTCGGCGCGGCGTGCGAAGGCCTCCTCGAGGGCCTTGCACAATTCTGATTTACCACTATTTGTGGCCCCTGTGACGGCCACTTTATATTGTTTCATTAGTCGCAATTTTGGAGTGCAAAGATACGTAATAAAGGCAACCCGAGAGGTCACCATTTGTGGTGATATTTGGATTCTGGCATTGGGGGCTTAGGGACTCTAGGGTCTTTAGGGGCCTTAGGGACTCTAGGGGCCTTAAGGTCCTTTAGGGAAGGTGTCTTTTCAGGGCGGCGACGAAGGCGTGGATATCGTCTTCTGTCGTGTCGAAGGAGCACATCCAGCGGACGACGTTGGCGGCTTCGTCCCAGTCGTAGAAGAAATACTCCTTCTGCAGGGCATGCCAGACGTCGGCGGGAAGCTGGACGAAGACACTGTTGACCTGGACGGGGTACATAATCTTTATGGAGTGAGAGGAAGTGAGAGGGAGTGAAAGAGAGTGAGAGGACAATAGTTCCTGCAACTCCTTTTTCAGCAGCTGGGCCATCGCATTACTATGCATTGCGTTTCGCTTCCACAGAGGCACATCCTTATCATTTGTCTTGCACTCCTCTGCACTCCTTTGCACTCCTTGCACTCCTCCCAGATAGGCTTCGAACTGGGCGGCGATGAAGCGCATCTTGCTGCAGAGCTGGGTCATCTGCTTGCGGCGGTATTTCATGTCTATGTCGAGCGCAGGATTGAGTATCACGCAGCTCTCACCCATGAGGAGGCCGTTCTTGGTGCCGCCGAAAGAGAGGCAGTCGACGCCGAGGTCGGTGGACATCTCCTTGAAGGAGCAGCCCAGCGCCACGGCGGCGTTAGCCAAGCGTGCGCCGTCCATGTGAAGGTACATGTTATAGCTATGCGCGAGGTCGGCCAGGGCACGAATCTCGTCGAGGGTGTAGAGTGTTCCCAGCTCGGTGCTCTGCGTGATGCTGATGGCCTTGGGCTGCGAGTGGTGTTCGAAGCCGAAGCCGTGGAGGCGCGTCTTCACCAGTTCTGGCGTAAGTTTTCCGTCGGGGGTGTCAACGGTGAGTAGGCGGCAGCCCACCACACGCTGGGGCGCGCCGCACTCGTCGACGTTGATATGCGCCGTCTCGGCGCAGACCACAGCCTCGTGGGAGCGGCACATGGCGTCGATGCACAGCACGTTGGCGCCGGTGCCGTTGAAGACGAAATAGACCTTGGCCTGCGGGCCGAACTCGCGGCGGAAGAGTTCCTCGGTGCGGGCGCACCATTCGTCGTCGCCGTATGCCAGCGCATGGTCGGTGTTGGCGGCGGCGATGGCCGCCAGTATCTCGGGGCTGATGCCCGAATGATTATCTGAGCCGAATCCTCGTTTCATTATTTTCTTGGTTTAAGGGGTTCAAAGGGTTTAAGAGGTTTGAAAGGTTTAAAGGGGTTAAAGGGGTTAAAGGGTTAAAAAGTTAAAAAGATTAAAAGATTAAAAGGGTTAAGGGGTTTTAAAGGGTTAAGGGGTTTAAGAGGTTTAAAGGGTTTAAGAGGTTTGGTAGGTTTAAGGGGGTTAAGGGGTTTAAAGGGTTTAAAGGGTTTAAAGGGTTTAAAGGGTTTAAGAGGTTTAAGGGGTTTAAAGGGTTTAAGAGGTTTAAGGGGGTTAAGGGGTTAAGAGGTTTGAAAGGGGGTTAAGGGGTTAAGGGGTTTGAAAGGGATGAAAGGTTTAAGAGGAGACTGAGCGTTATGCTGACCTTTTTAACTTTTAAGCGAAGCGAACCTTTTTAACTTTTAAGCGAAGCGAACCTTTTCAACCTTTTAAGCGAAGCGAACCTTTTTAACTTTTAAGCGAAGCGAACCTTTCTAACCTTTTAAGCGAAGCGAACCTTTTTATCTTTTAAGCGAAGCGAACCTTTTCAACCTTTTAAGCGAAGCGAACCTTTTTAACTTTTAAGCGAAGCGAACCTTTCAACCTTTTAAGCGAAGCGAACCTTTTTAACTTTTAAGCGTAGCGGACCTTTCAACCTTTTAAGCGAAGCGAACCTTTCAACCTTTTAAGCGAAGCGAACCTTTTCAACCTTTTAAGCGAAGCGGACCTTTTCAACTTTTAAGCGAAGCGAACCTTTTCAACTTTTAAGCGAAGCGAACCTTTTCAACCTTTTAAGCGAAGCGAACCTTTTCAACCTTTTAAGCGAACCTTTCAACCTTTTAAGCGAAGCGAACCTTTCAACCTTTTAAGCGAAGCGAACCTTTCAACCTTTTAAGCGAAGCGAACCTTTTCAACCTTTTAAGCGAAGCGGACCTTTTTATCCTTTTATTTATCCATTGTATACAAAAACTCCTCGTTGTCGTGTGTGTTGGCCATCTGCTTCTGGAGGAACTCCATGGCCTCGACGGGGGTCAGGTCGGTGAGGTGGTTGCGGAGGATGACGCTGCGGGTCAGGATATCGGACTTGACGAGGAGGTCGTCGCGACGCGTCGAAGAGGCGGTAAGGTCGATGGCGGGATAGATGCGCTTGTTGGAGAGTTTTCTATCCAGCTGAAGCTCCATGTTGCCCGTGCCCTTGAACTCTTCGAAGATGACGTCGTCCATCTTGGAGCCGGTCTCCGTGAGTGCCGTGGCGATGATGGTCAGGGAGCCACCATTCTCGATATTACGTGCTGCGCCGAAGAAGCGTTTAGGCTTCTGCAGGGCGTTGGCCTCGACACCGCCGGAGAGCACCTTGCCGCTGGCGGGCTGCACGGTGTTGTAGGCACGTGCCAGACGGGTGATGGAGTCGAGCACAATCATCACGTCGTGTCCGCACTCGGTGAGACGTTTGGCCTTCTCGAGCACGATATTAGCGATACGCACATGACGGTCGGCAGGCTCGTCGAAGGTGGAGGCTATCACCTCGGCCTTGACGGAGCGCTGCATATCGGTGACCTCTTCGGGACGTTCGTCGATGAGGAGCACCATCAGGTAGACCTCGGGGTGGTTGAAAGCGATAGCGTTGGCCACCTCTTTCAGCAGGGTAGTCTTACCCGTTTTGGGCTGTGCCACGATAAGTCCACGCTGTCCCTTTCCGATGGGTGTGAAGAGGTCGATAATACGCGTCGAGAGGGTCTCCTGAGGATGGCCCGTAAGTTTGAACTTCTGATCGGGGAAGAGTGGCGTCAGCGACTCGAAGGGTATACGGTCGCGCACGCGGTCGGGGCTAAGACCATTGATCTCAAGAATCTTGACCATAGGGAAGAACTTATCGCCCTCGCGGGGAGGCCGTACCGTGCCACGCACGGTGTCGCCCGTCTTGAGGCCATAGTTACGGATCTGGGCCGGGGAGATGTAGATATCGTCCGGCGAAGAGAGGTAGTTGTAGTCGGACGAGCGGAGGAATCCATAGCCGTCGGGCACCATCTCGAGGACGCCTTCGGCCTCAATGACACCCTCACGTTCGAAAGCATACTCGCGCTTCGGCTGAGCCTCGGGCTTGGGCTCCTGCTTCGGCTCTTGTTTAGGCGCCTGGTCATGAGACTGCTTAGGCTCCTGCTTCTTCTCGTTGGTCTCCTTGGCGGGAGTCTCCTCCTTACGATCGCCGTCCTCCTGGGTCTGGTCGTCTTTCTTCGGGCGGCCACGTCTCTTTTTCGCAGGCTGAGACTTGGGTTCCTCGGCGGTTTTCTCGGTGTCCGCCACCTCCTCCTGGACAGCAGGAGTCGTGGGTGTCGTGGGTGTCGAAGAAATCGACGAGAAAAGCGGACGGCCCGAAAGGCTTAATACCTCGGGAACCTCAGGCACCTGAGGCATCTCGAGCGTATCAATCTGGAAATTGAGGGCCGGTTGCTCTTCCACCACCGGCTGTTCCTTTTTCTTATTATTATTGTCCTGACGTTTGCGGTTGTTGTGCAGATCGGGGTTCTTCACCGTGGACTCTGCCAACAGTTTCGGCTTTAAATGCTGACGGCGATGGGCTTTTCTGTCGTCGTCAGCACCGTTTTGCTCATTGCCGGTATTTCTAGCAGTATTCCTGGTTTCCTTGGCGGCATTAGACTCTCCCGAAGGGTGTGAAGCCTGATGGTCGAGGATCTTGTAAACCAATTCTTGCGCTTCAAGTCGAGTAGCTTTAGGGATGCCCATTTCTTTTGCGATATCGATGAGTTCGATATGGGCCTTGGCAGTTAAATCGTTCTTACTATACATATAATTTAAATGGATTGTTCCAATAAATGGTTTTCAGAAAAACAGAAAGGGGGAAATATAAAATGCTTATTGTCAAACCCTCAGAAGGAAAAATCGGCAACACACATTTTCTGTTTGACGATGCAAAAATAGTTTTTTTTTTTCAATTGAAGAAAAAAAAAGAGAAAAAAGCATCTTTTTTTTCTACACATCGAAAAAAATGTGTACTTTTGCAGCCAGAAATTAAACAAAAAACAATCACATAACACAATAGAACAATGAACATTCCTGCAAATCTGAAGTACACCCAGGATGACGAATGGGTGCGTATCGAAGGCGAATTTGCTTTCGTTGGTATCACTGACTACGCTCAGCACGAGCTTGGCGACATCGTCTTCGTCGACGTCACCTGTGAAGGTGAGACCATCGAGGCTGGCGAAGCTTTCGGTTCCGTCGAGGCCGTGAAGACCGTTGCCGACCTGCTGATGCCCGTTAAAGGCGAGGTTGTCGAGTTTAACACCGCCCTTGAGGATGCCTCCGCCATCAACGCCGATCCTTACGGCAATGGCTGGATCATCAAGATCAAACCCGAGAACATGGCCGACATCGACGCCCTCATGGACGCCGCTGCCTATACCGCCAAAATCGGTGCCTAAGACCATCCGTCGAAGAAAAAAGGGAATGGCTGTCCGTAATGGCAGCCATTTTCTAATTCTTAACCCCTAATACAACAATTATTTATGGCAAACCAAGACGACTTCTTCAAGAAAGTGGTGGCTCACGCCAAAGAATACGGTTTCATCTTCCCGAGTTCGGAGATTTACGACGGCCTCGCCGCCGTGTATGACTACGGCCAGCTGGGTGTGGAGCTGAAGAACAATATCAAGCAGTACTGGTGGAAGGCCATGGTGCAGATGCACGAGAATATCGTGGGTCTGGACAGCGCCATCTTCATGCACCCCCGCATCTGGAAGGCCAGCGGCCATGTGGACGCCTTCAACGACCCCCTCATCGACAACAAAGACAGCAAGAAGCGCTACCGCGCCGACGTGCTCATCGAGGACCACATTGCCAAGATTGAAGAGAAAATCGAGAAGGAGTGCGAGAAGGCGCACAAGCGCTTCGGCGATGCTTTCGACCGCCAGCAGTTCGTCACCACCAACGCCCGCGTACTGGAGCACCAGAAGAAAATCGACGACATCCATGAGCGCTATGCCGACTGCATGAACCGCAACGACCTCGACGGTCTGAAGCAGCTCATCCTCGACCTGGAGATTGTCTGTCCCATCAGCGGTACCAGGAACTGGACCGACGTGCGTCAGTTCAACCTGATGTTCGCCACCAAGATGGGCTCGGTCATTGACGACAGCGACACTCTCTACCTGCGTCCCGAGACCGCCCAGGGCATCTTCGTCAACTTCCTCAACGTGCAAAAGAGCGGCCGCATGAAGATACCCTTCGGCATCGCCCAGATCGGCAAAGCCTTCCGCAACGAGATTGTGGCCCGTCAGTTCATCTTCCGCATGCGCGAATTTGAGCAGATGGAGATGCAGTTCTTCGTGCGTCCCGGAACGGAGCTGGAGTGGTTCAAACACTGGAAAGAGGAGCGTCTGCAGTGGCACCTCGCCCTCGGCATCCCGGCCGACTGCTACCGCTACCACGACCACGAGAAGCTGGCCCACTATGCCAATGCCGCCACGGATATCGAGTTCAAGTTCCCCTTCGGCTTCAAGGAGCTCGAAGGCATCCACAGCCGCACCGATTTCGACCTCTCACGCCACAGCGAGTTCAGCGGCAAGAAGCTACAGTACTTCGACAGCGAGCTCAACGAGAGCTACACGCCGTATGTCATCGAGACCAGTATCGGTGTCGACCGTACCTTCCTGGCCATCTTCAGCCACTCGCTGAAGGACGAGACCCTCGAGGACGGCAGCACCCGTACCGTGCTCTCGCTGCCCGCCAAGCTGGCGCCTTACAAGGCCGCCGTGCTGCCGCTGGTGAAGAAAGACGGCCTGCCCGAGAAGGCCCGCAAGATACAGCACCTGCTGATGCCCGACATGATGGTGCAGTACGACGAGAAGGACGCCATCGGCCGCCGCTACCGCCGTCAGGATGCCATTGGCACCCCCTTCTGCATCACCGTGGACAACGACACGCTGACCGACAACGCCGTCACCGTGCGTCACCGCGACACCATGCAGCAGGAGCGCGTCAGCATCGACCAGCTGCCCGCCTACCTGAAGGCCAAATTGTAAAGGCTAATATACTAACGAAAAAATATCGTTGATGACAGCGCTCTCGGTTCGGGGGCGCTGTTCTGTTGATGCACCTGTGAGGAGGCTGCGGGCCTCGTCGAGGGCGGCAAGGTCGAGGGCATCGGAGGCTATCTGCACATCGGTGATGATGCCGCGGGTCTCGTCAACGGTGAGGGCCAGCTCTACCCCACCCCAGTCGAACTGGGCAGTACGCTGGGCGGTGAAGGTGCGCCAGCGACCGTATTTCCACTCGTCGGAGGCGAAGTGGTCGTGGAGAGTTTTTACATCTTGACAGGCCATGAGGTCAGCGAAACCGACCTCCACACTTTCTGCGCCATACTCGGCCTCAAAAGCCTCCTTCAATCTAGGCGCAATGCTCTCTGGCGTTATCTCGGGGTTCAGTTCAGCAAGGTTCACCACACGGCTGCGCACCGACGTCACGCCGTGCTTCTGCAGCTTAGCTGGCTTGGGCTTGAGGTAGTGTGCCAAGTCGGACATATCGCCACTGATGAGCAACGTGCCGTGATGCAGATCGTTGACGCGGCCTTTGCTGAAGGCATTGCCGCTAAATTTTCTGAATGAGGAATGAGGAATGTTGAGTGTGGAATTGTTAGCCCCTGCATTTAATTCCTCACTCCTCATTCCTCCTTCAACATTAACCAGGATATCGTTGCGGCCGGAGAGTTCGGTGTGGAGGCCGAAACTTTCCACGGCGCGTTGGATGACGGAGAACTGGCGCTGCTGGTCGTAGATGGCTTTGGGAACGACGAAGGAGAAGTTGAGGTTGCCGTCGTCGTGGTAGACGGCGCCACCGCCGGTCTTGCGGCGCATGAGAAAGCCCCCATCGGCCTCAAGAGCCTCGACGTTGACCTCGCTATAGGGGTTCTGGTTCTGTCCGATGACGACGGTGCGGCGGTTGCGCCACAGATAGAGCGTGACGGCATCAGCCGTCTCGACAAGATAATTCTCGACGGCGATATTCCAATACGGCTCCGTCTGATTAGAAATGATATATTGCAGTTTCATTAAAATCTATAGCTAATGGTAAAGAAATCGGGCGCCTGACCCAGGTGGTAGCCTCGATGAGCATAGCTGAACTCAAACTTCTTTGTTCTTAATCCAAGGCCAAAGGAGAATCCACTGAGGTTGAAGGCATCGATGGCGCTCATCTCGGCCGCCTGGCGATAGTTGTAGCCCAGTCGGGCGAAAAGCGACTTTCCCAGGTTCAGCTCCACACCCACCAACGTATGACGCATCAGGTTATCCAGAAATCCTTCAAACCATCCTTCGGTGGTCACCTCTCCCGTGAACGGGTCGGTCGTGGAGGTAGGGTTCAACACATCCTCGTAGCGAAGATTCCATCGTTGCAGTTCGGTGACGGCAAAGAAAATACGGAAAGGAGCATTTTCCAGCTTATACGACAACTCGGCCGAGAGTTCGAAAGGAAGTGTCTCGGAGGTGCCGTCGAAAGTCATAATTTGGGCACCAATATTGCGACCCATCACCGTGGCAGCAAAGCGGCGGTTGTCGCTCACGTAGCTGCCTGCCACGTCAAACGCCACCGCAAAAGCAGAGTAGCTCTCATAATGAGAGAATACCGGTTTGAAGTTCGCTCCGACACTGAAGTTGGAGTCGAGCCACATTCCCCACCCTACCGACAGCGAATAGTCGGCGGCGGAAAACTCACCCGTGGACATCTCCTCTTCGTCGTAGCCCTCGAAAGAGCCATAGTTATTGAAGCGGAAAGCGAACATGAGAGTGCCCACCTCTTTGAACTCATGTGCATAGGAAAGGGTTCCTATCATGCTGCCATCGAAGACCGACACAAAACTGAGGCCTCCGATGCCGCACATCTCACGGCGTAATAGCGAAGGATTGTCGATACCCACCGTAGGGTCGTCGCCATAGACAGACAGATAGTCGAAACCGAGACTCGAGGTACGAGCCTGACTGCTGAGATCCAACACCGTCAAGGTGTTGAGGCCGGCAATCTGGGCGTTGGCTAAATTGAAAAATGAAAAATGAAAAATGAAAAATAAGCTGACGCAGCCAAACCGCGTTAGCCTATTTTTCATTTTTCCTTTTTCCGTTTTCATTATTTCTTGTTGCGTTCGTGGCGCATCAGGTGGCTGGGCTCAAGAGCCATACGGTCGGTCTCGAGCAGGCTGGCGACACCCTCGTCCACGCGGCGCTTGGCCTGGCAAGCCTCGCAGTGGCACTCCTCGTGGTATTCGCGCGGCTCGGTGTAGGTGGTGATAACACCCTCGAAGTTGCGCAGGATAACCTTATCGGGGCTCTGCGAGATGACATACTGGGGCATAACGGGCGTCTTACCGCCACCGCCGGGAGCGTCGACCACGAAGGTAGGCACAGCGTAGCCGCTGGTATGGCCGCGGAGGTTCTCGATGATCTCGATACCCTTACTCACGGGGGTGCGGAAGTGCTCCAGACCCATGCTCAGGTCGCACTGGTAGATATAGTACGGACGCACGCGGTTACGCACCAACTCGTGCATCAGTTTCTTCATCACGTGGACGCAGTCGTTCACGCCGCGCAGCAGCACGGTCTGGTTGCCCAGAGGAATACCGGCATTGGCCAGACGGGCAAGAGCCTGCTCGGCCTCGGGAGTGAACTCGTTGGGGTGATTGAAGTGGGTGTTGAGCCAGATGGGGTGATATTTCTTCAGCATCTCGCACAGTTCGGGAGTGATGCGCTGCGGGCAGACCACGGGGGTACGGCTACCGAGGCGGACGATCTCCACGTGCGGAATCTTGCGCAGACGGCCGATGATATACTCGAGTTTCTGGTCACTGACCATCAGGCAGTCGCCACCGCTGAGCAGCACGTCGCGCACCTGCGGGGTCTTCTCGATGTAGGCCAGACACTTCTCGATACGCTCGCTGGGCGACTCGTCGTCCTTCTGACCGGCGAAACGACGGCGGGTGCAGTGACGGCAGTACATGGAGCACATATCGGTGATGAGGAACAGCACGCGGTCCGGATAACGGTGGGTAAGACCGGGAGCGGGCGAATCCTCGTCCTCGTGCAGCGGGTCGTTGAGGTCGGCGGGGGCAATGTTGCACTCCTCGCCGGCAGGAATGGCCTGACGACGGATGGGGTCGTACGGATCGTTGGGGTCAATCAACGAGAGGTAGTACGGCGTGATGGCCATGCGGAACTTGGCCAGAGCCTTTTTAATACCCTCGGCCTCTTCAGGTGCGAAGGTGAAATACTGGCTCAGCTGTTCATAAGTCTCAATGCGGTTCTTCACCTGCCATTTCCAATCGTTCCACTGCTCGTCGGTGACGTTCGGGAACAGTTCTTTTCTGCGATTTACTTTCATAGTGATAAATATTCTTATTTACTTATTTCTCAACATAATAATCAATCCGTTAGACATTCTTGCCCACAATATTGACGATGCAAATATATAAAAAAAAAATGACATACCATAGAGTATTTGTCTTGTAATATTTTTTCTAATGTAACATAATAAAAAGCAAGCCTATCCGTTATTGATTTAATTTTAACCAATAAAAACATTAACCAATAAAAACAACCTTATTATGAGAAAACATATTGTCGCCGGTAACTGGAAGATGAACTGCAACTTCAACGAAGCCGATGAACTCGTCAACGGTATCATGGAGATTCTCGAAGAGAAAGAGCTCCCTCGTGACACCCAACTCATCGTCTGTCCGCCGTTCCCCTACCTTGAGATGACCAGTGACTATGCCAACGACAGCTACTTCATGGTGGGCGCACAGAATGTGAGCGACCAGGAGAAGGGCGCATATACCGGCGAGGTCAGTGCCGAGATGCTCGAGAGCATGGAGATTGACTACTGCATCGTCGGTCACTCCGAGCGCCGCGCTTACTATGGCGAGACCAACGCCACTGTCGCCGCCAAAGTCAACCAGCTTCTGAAACACGGTCTGAAGCCCATCGTCTGTGTCGGCGAGGTCCTCGAGGAGCGTGAAGCCAACCGCCAATTCGATGTGGTAAAGCAGCAAGTGGAGGAAGGCCTCTTCCATCTCACCGCCGAACAGATGAAAGAAGTCGTCATTGCTTATGAGCCCGTCTGGGCTATCGGCACCGGCAAAACCGCCACTCCCGAGCAGGCACAAGAGATCCACCACTTCATCCGCACCCTGCTGACCGAGAAATACGGCAAAGAGTTGGCCGACGAAATCAGCATCCTGTATGGCGGTAGCTGCAAGCCCAGCAACGCCAAGGAGCTCTTCGCCAACGCCGATGTCGACGGCGGCCTTATCGGCGGTGCCTCTCTCAAGGCCGACGATTTCATTGCCATTGCAATGAGTTTCTAAAATGAGATTCGAGCGATTTATCGCAGAGCGGTTTATGCCGCATAGCAAAAACGGCGGGGGCTTTTCGGGGCCCCTGTCGGTTGTTGCAGTAGCCAGCATCGCACTGGGCGTAGTGGTGATGATTATGGCCGTGAGCGTGCTACGTGGGTTTCAAGACGACATCCGGGAGAAGGTGTCGGGCTTCGGCAGCCACCTCACCGTGAGCAACTTCGCCAGCAATGCCAACTATCAGGAAACGCCTGTAACACTAGACGACTCCCTCATCGCCCAGATGGCGGCAGTGCCTGGGGTCCGCCAAGTACAATGCTTCGCCACAAAAGGAGGAATGGCAAAGACCGAAGAGCAAATCTACGGCATCATCCTCCGTGGACTCAGCAACAATTTCGACACAACCTTCTTTTCTGAAACCCTTGTCGAAGGACGCCTGCCCGCCTGGCGGACAGGGAACGACGCCCAGAACCCAGACAATGAAGTGCTGATTTCCAGCACCATCTCCCGACGACTGAACATCCCTGTGGGCGGAAAGATGAGATGCTATTTCTGGGAAGGCGACAGATACCGCGCACGGGCCTTCTCCGTCAGCGGCATCTACAACACCGACCTTACGGAGATGGACGAACTCTATGTCATCGGCTCACTAAGCCAGGTGCAACGCCTCAACGGCTGGGAAGACACTCTCATCGGTGGCTACGAACTGCTGGTCGACAATTTCGACAATCTGGACTACATCGCCTCTGGCGTACTGATGACTCTCCCCTACTACCTCAACATCGTCACCGTAAAAGAAAGCCACCCTCCCCTCTTCGCCTGGCTGGATCTGCTCGACAGCAACATCAACCTCATCCTCGCCATCATGGGTATCGTTTGTGCGATAGCCATCGTGTCGGCTCTGCTTATCATGATTTTCGAGAAAGGCCGTACCATAGGTCTGCTGAAAGCCCTCGGCGCCACCAACCAGTCGGTACGACAAATCTTCATGCTCAAAGCTCTGCGACTGGTGCTCGAAGGCATTCTCATCGGTGATATCGTGGCCTATGCACTGTGTGCCGCTCAGCATCACTGGAAAATCCTCAAACTGGATGCCGAGAGCTACCACATGGAACATGTGCCCGTCGATATCGACCCCATGATATTCATCTTCATCAGCGCCGGCACTCTGCTGGTCTGCATGGCGGCACTACTGCTGCCTGCGGGATATATCGCGAAAATCAGTCCTGCAAAAACTATGAGAAATGAAAAATAAGCTGAAACTGATACTTCTCGGCCTCTCCATCATGCTCGCCCTCTTCGCCCTCTGGCAGGTGGAGACGGTAGCCCGACAGGTGAAAGAGTCCGAAGAGGCCAAAATTAGGCTCTGGGCCAATGCTATCGCCCAGCGCAACGGTATCGCCGAAGTCACACAAGAGTTCTTCGAGCAGGCTATGATTGACGAACACCGCAAGATGAGGCTCTATACCGACATCCTGCAGTCGTTCAACGACCCCGACCAGTCGGTCGACCTGAGATTCAGTCTGGCCTATATCAACTATGTCGTCGACAGCGCAAAGACTCCCATCATCATCACTACCGCCAAAGATTCTATCATCACCGTCCCGCAGGAACTCGCCGGACAGAAACTCGAAGGCGCTCTGCTGGAAGATTTCTCCCAGAATCCTCCTTTCGACTACAAACTCTGGGGTATGCCTATGCGGCTCTACTATAAGGAGTCGCAATATTTCACCCAGCTGCGCCACGTACTCACCGGCTTCACACGCTCTTTCCTGGCAGACATCACCAACAACTCCGTGATTGTGCCCGTCGTGATTGTCGACAGCAGCCAATGCGAGATGCTGGCCAAAGGCAACATCGACGAACACGAGGTGGACACCAAAGAGAAGCTCCACCGACGACTCAATGAGATGCGCAGCGAGAACGACCCGATAGAGATCACCCTGCCTGACGGCGGTGTGGCCTATGTCTTCTACGAGAACTCCCGCCTGCTCGACGCACTGAGCTGGGTACCGCTCTTCTACCTCTTCATCGGCATCGTGCTGGTGGCCGCAGCATACTATATGTTCCGCACCACCCGACGGATGGAGCAGAACCGCATCTGGGTAGGACTGGCCAAAGAGACCGCCCACCAACTCGGCACCCCCATCTCGTCACTCACCGGCTGGATCGAGTACCTCAAGGGCAAGGAGTTCTCCGACACCTATGCTCAGGAGGTCAGCAAAGATCTCCAACGGCTCGAGACCATCACCCACCGCTTCTCCAAGATTGGCTCCGTGCCGGAACTGAAAGAGGAGAACGTGAAAGAGGTGGTCGACAACGCCGTCACCTACCTCCAGAGCCGCGTCCCCAAGAAGGTGAAGTTCAACGTTTCCTTCCCCGAGGAGGACTTCTTCGCCCCGCTCAACCGATACCTCTTCGAGTGGGTCATCGAGAATCTGTGTAAAAATGCTATCGACGCAATGGAGGGGGCCGGTACCATTTCCATCGTCGCCTCTCAGGACGCTCGAAGAATCTACATCGACGTCAGCGACACCGGACGCGGTATGAGCAAAGCCATCCAGCGCAAAATCTTCGACTCCGGCTTCACCACCAAGTCGCGCGGATGGGGACTCGGCCTGCCGCTGGCCCGGCGCATCATCAACCAATACCACCGCGGACGTCTCTTCCTGAAGTATTCCATCCCCGGACAAGGTTCCGCCTTCCGCATCGAACTGAAGAAGAAATAAAGGAAAGCCCCGAAAGCAACTCAGCTTTCGGGGCTTTTTTTGTTTCTGTCCGTGGACATTATTCTGCCCAGACAGCCTGCAGATTGCGGTCGCCATAGGCGTCGTCAATCTTGCTGATGGTGGGCCAGTATTTCTCGCAGTGCGGCTGCGGGAAGGCGGCTTTCTGACGGCTGTACGGGAGGGTCCACTCGTCGGCGCAGACCACCTGCATGGTGTGGGGAGCGTTGGCGATGGGGTTGTTCTTCTCGTCACTCTTGCCGGTCATAATGTCGTCAATCTCCTGACGGATAGCGATCATAGCGTCGCAGAAGCGATCCATCTCGCTCAGCGGTTCACTCTCGGTGGGCTCCACCATGAGGGTGTTGTGCACCGGGAAGGCCACGGTGGGAGCGTGGAAGCCATAGTCCATCAGACGTTTGGCGATATCGCCGACACCGACCTTCAGGCTGAACTCGTTAAAGTCGACAATCATCTCGTGACCACACATGCCGTTCTTGTTGGTGTAGAGAATCTTGTAGTACTTCTGCAGGCGGGCACGGAGGTAGTTGGCGTTGAGAATAGCATGTTTGGTGACATCCGTCAGACCCTCGCCACCAAGCATCAGCAGGTAGCCGTAGGTGATGGGCAGAAGGTAGGCGCTGCCATAGGGGGCGGCAGCCATAGTGTTGCCTTTCTTGCCACCGACCTCGACCACGGGATGCGTGGGCAGGAAGTCGACGAGCTTCTGGCTGACACAGATGGGACCAACGCCGGGACCGCCACCGCCGTGAGGCATTGCAAAGGTCTTGTGGAGGTTCAGGTGGCACACATCGGCACCCATGTGACCGGGGCTGGTGAGACCCACCTGGGCGTTCATGTTGGCACCGTCCATATAGACGAGGGCGCCCACACTGTGGATGATGTTGATGATCTCGAGGATGCCCTCTTCGAAAGCTCCGTGGGTCGACGGATAGGTGATCATCAGGCAACTGAGGGTCTCCTTGTACTGCTCGGCTTTGGCCTTCAGGTCGTCGATGTCGACATCGCCCTTGTCGTTGCACTTCACCACGACCACCGTCATACCGGCTTTAGCGGCAGAGGCGGGGTTGGTGCCGTGGGCACTGGCGGGGATGAGGCAGACGTTGCGCTGCGGCTGGCCGTTGGCGATGTGGTAGTTGCGGATAACCGTCAGGCCGCTATACTCGCCGAAAGCACCCGAGTTGGGCTGCAGCGAGCAGCCGGCGAAGCCGGTGACGACAGAGAGCCACTTCTCGATGTCCTTGATCATCTCGAGGTATCCCTGAGCCTGGTCGGCGGGCACGAAGGGATGCATGCCGGCGAACTTGCTCCAGCTCAGCGGCATCATCTCGGCAGCGGCATTGAGCTTCATGGTGCAGCTGCCCAGCGGTATCATTGCGCGGTTCAGGCTGAGGTCTTTTTCCTCGAGCATCTTGATGTAGCGCATCATCGAGGTCTCGTCGTGGAAACGGTTGAAAATCTTCTGCGTGAGGAAAGCACCACCACGTTTCAGCTCGGCGGGGATAGCCTCGTCGGCAAACTGGCAGCAGCAGCCCTTGCACTCAATGGCGGCGGCTTTCTTGCCAGCAGCTTCAGCCAGGCAGGCCACAATGGCGTCGAGGTCGCTCTTCTCGGTGGTCTCGTCGATGCTGATGCCGATGCACTCGTCACAGATGTAGCGGAAGTTGATCTCGTGCTTCAGGGCCACCTCCTTCACCTTGGCGGTGGGCACGGGGCACTGCAGGGCCAGCGTGTCGAAGTACACCTTGTTGTGCTGCTTGTAGCCATACTGCTCCAGCTCCTGGGCCAGACGGTGGGCACGGGCGCAGATGCGGACGGCAATCTCCTTGATGCCTTCGGGTCCGTGCCAGATGGCGTAGAAGCCGCTCATGTTGGCCACCAATGCGGCCGAAGTGCAGATATTAGAGGTGGCTTTGTCTCTCTTGATGTGCTGCTCACGCATTCCCAGGGCCATTCGCAGGGCGGGGTTGCCTTTGGCATCGACACTCCAGCCGATGATACGGCCGGGGAAAGCGCGTTTGAAAGTCTCGGTGAAGGCGAAGAAGCCGGCATGGGGACCGCCGAAGCCCATCGGCAGACCGAAGCGCTGGGCGTTACCCACGGCACAGTCGGCACCCATCTCGCCCGGAGTCTTCATCAGGGCCAACGCCATCAAGTCCGTGGCCATACAGACGAAGATGCCCTTCTCGTGGCATTTGCTGATGAAGCCCGTCCAATCCTGGGCCTCACCAAACTGGTTGGGATACTGCACGAAGGCGGCGAAGTATGTGTTGTCAAGTTCCGTTTGACAAGCTTTGCCGGTGACGATCTCGATACCGCGGGGGGCGGCATTGGTCTGCATCACGGCCAACGTCTGGGGCAGCACGCCCTCGTCGACGAACACCTTGCAGATGCCGTCTTTCACAGCTTGACGCGAGCGGCTGTTGTAGAACATGATCATTGCCTCGCCGGCGGCGGTGGCCTCGTCGAGCAGACAGGCGTTGCTCAACGGCATTCCCGTCATACTGGCAATCATGGTCTGATAGTTCATCAGGGCTTCCAGACGACCCTGCGAGATTTCCGTCTGGTACGGGGTGTAGCTGGTGTACCAGCCGGGATTCTCAAAGACGTTGCGCATGATGACGGCGGGAGTCACCGTGCCGTAGTAGCCCATACCGATGTAACT
The DNA here is from genome assembly GCA_902774395.1 of uncultured Bacteroidota bacterium. GTDB lineage: Bacteria > Bacteroidota > Bacteroidia > Bacteroidales > P3 > Colimorpha. The sequence goes on along the minus strand of CACYIK010000001.1, from coordinate 2,137 downwards.
CTTGTACATCTTGTTCTTCTGGGCCAACGAGCGCACATGGTTCAGGAACTGATACTCGCTCATTCCTTCCGGCAGGGGCATAGGCTCTTTCAGTCGGATGGCGGCGGGCACAGCCTTCTCGATGAGCTCGTCCATCGTTTTCACTCCGATAACGTCGAGCATCTTCTGCTCCTCCACGGGATTCGATACGCCATTATGGCGCGAGGCAAAATTGTTCTTCATAAAGTTTTTATTATTCTTAATTCTTAATTCTTAAATTCTAAATTTTAAAAAGTGCTCCCTGCTACCAGCTACCCGCTAATTCTTAATTCTTAATTCTTAAAGAGACGAAGCCGCAAAACCCTCTTCACAGTCTCAATCCTCACAATATACGTCCCCGCCGGGAAGCGGCCCATCCTCACGCCGCCACTGCGGCTGTCCGTCAGATACAGGCACTCCCCTACGCTGCTGTACACCGCCACCGCGAGCACCTTCTCCGTCTTCGGAAACGACCAGCCGAGATGCTTGCCCTCGGCGTCGTATGTCACCTCCGGTATCTCGTTGATCGAGCGCACCACGTCGAACATATCCACCGTGTCGTGCACCATGCGGTAGCCGTCACGGTACACCGTGTCGACACTGTAGATAGTGTCCACCCGAGCCTCTCCGATCTTCTCCGTCAGCGCCTCCAGCTCGTAGTTGTTGTCGGCTTTCAGCACGCGCGGATTTTCCTTGTTGCCGTCCGACCAGCCCGTGAAAGCATACCCGGCACCACAGATGACGGCAAGCCTCACGCTGTCGCCGTACCGGTAGCTGCCGCTGCCCGTCACCAGGCCGGCCGCCCCGTTCTCCAGCGCGGCCTTTACGCTGAACGTACACTTGCCTACGGCGCTAAACGGCGCCAGCTTCTTCCAGTAGCCGTCTTTCTCATACAGCACCTTGCTCACACACGGCACACTGAACTTCACACCTTTCGCCAGGTTCGAGAAAGTGGTGATAGCTATCTCGGGAGGGTTGTAGGCCCTCACCTTCACACTCTTCAGGTTGATGCAGTGGTAGAACGCACGGCCGCCTATCGTGGCCACCGACGACCCTATCGTCACAGCCCTCAGGCTGTGGCACTGATGGAACGCACATTCGCCTATCCGCCGCACCCGGTCGGGAATCACCACACTGCCCGCAAGGGCATTGCAGAAAGCAAAAGCATAGTCGCCGATGTATTCCAGCGTCTGCGGCAGACCCAGCGTGTCCTTCAGCACATCGTTCCCGCAGAAAGCATAGTCGGGGATACGCTTCACGCCCTCCTCGACCACCACCTTCCTTAGGCGCGGGCAGTTGCCGAAGGCAGTGGTGCTTATCGAGCCGCCCATGAACGCACAGTCCTCGGCGGCGAAGCTCACCTCCGTCAGCGCACTGCAGCCATAGAAAGCCGAACTGCCCACATGCTTCACCTTCTCGCCAATCCTCACCCGCTCGTTGATGCCGCTGCAGCCGTAGAAGGCAAAGTCCTCGATGCGCTCCACCGTCGGCGGCAGCTCCACCAGGCGTATGCGGCTGCAGCCCGAGAAGGCTCGCTCGCCCACGGCCGTCACCACATAGCTCTTCCCGCGGTAGCTCACCTGGTCGGGAACGACCAGCACCCCCGCGGGCTGCACATGGCCCGCATAGTAGTTGGGACCTTCCATCTGCGGCGCCACAACCTTCACACTCCGCGCACCCGGGTCCGTGACCTCGAAATACAGCGTGTCACCCGTTCCCATCCGCACGGCAAAGTCATACCCCTGCGCCTCCACACAATTCAAAAATGAAAATATCAGCAATAAGCCGATAGCCGGCAGCCGGCAGCAACGGAAGCCAGCAGCCAGCAGCCGGCAGCAAACCGCTACCCGCTCCCAGCTACCAGCTACCCGCTCCCAGCTACCTGCTTTCATTTTCAATTAATTCAATTGATTCCTAATTCATCACTCATCATTCATCACTCATCACTCCTCATTCCTCATTCGCTCTTGGGCCCCGCGGCCACAAGGGCTCTTCCCGCCTCGTTATGCGTAAACTTCACGAAGTTCTTCACAAACCGCTGCGCCAGGTCGCGGGCCTTCTCGTCCCACACCTTAGCGTCGCCATAGGTGTCGCGCGGGTCCAGAATCTTCGGGTCCAC